>NZ_VEXQ01000009.1 GCF_006376615.1 Buttiauxella sp. B2 | reverse complement strand
GCGAAGGTGGCGGAATTGGTAGACGCGCTAGCTTCAGGTGTTAGTGTTCTTACGGACGTGAGGGTTCAAGTCCCTCTCTTCGCACCAATGCGAAGGCGATATCTATCTTTAAGCGCAAGCTATAAGAAAAAACAGAAAGAAAACCAGTGCGAAGGTGGCGGAATTGGTAGACGCGCTAGCTTCAGGTGTTAGTGTCCTAACGGACGTGAGGGTTCAAGTCCCTCTCTTCGCACCATTTCTTGCAGTACTCTCGTTATCCTCAGTTTTATTCCTATCTTATCGTTCCCAAATTCATCATCACCAGCGCAAGCCCACTGGCAAATGCAACGCATGATGGCAATAACACAAAATGACGCAACCGTTTATGGTACAGCATGGCCGTAGACACCAGTAACCCCAACACAATCAGCACTCGCCACTGGCTAAAAGAAAGATCCAGATACCACAACGCGGCGACAATTCCCCCGGGCACCAGCACACCCCACGCGCTTTCTAACTGCCGTTGTAACATTATGGCTATCCCATCAATTGATAATGATAACCAATATCATATGATATTATTTCTCGTTTGTCAGCGATAGCTGTATCGTCCGTTTTATATCAAAACAGTTAAGGTTTTCTCACCATCAGATGACATATATTCATTAAGGTGATAGATTGAGCTGCATTATTAAATCTATGATTAACATCCATATAATTACTTAAAGTAATCACTTTCTGGGTATATTTCCCTATTTCATTCAATAGCATAACGTCGGGCATGAGTCGTAAGAGTTATTTTGATATGACAGCAACGAATTGGCGCGCATTACTTAAAGGGAAACATCAACTCTCTTTACGTTTATTTTTATTACTGAACTCATTTTCTGCGGGTTTTAGTATGCTGTCCCCAGCAACTAACACGCAACACCTTACAGTGCCTATCATTCTGGTCCTGGTGCTAAGCTTGTCATGCCTTGTCTGGCAATTTGTAAATAAAACAAAATTAATTAACATCAACCTCATTTCTTTAATATTTGGGTTACTTTGGGCATGGCATATCTATATAAAAGCCACGGCGATGCCGAATGAAGATCTCTCTTTTTTAATTATTGCTTTGCTGGCAATATTATTTATTGGTTCAATCTCTTTTATCAATAATATACAAGCATTTATTGCATCATGCCTTCCGGTAACCCTGATAGTATTCTGGCTCGATCATGGGGCAAACTGGCCACGCCTATTGTATTCAATTATCCTGCCCGGGGTCGGAATTACCATTCAACATATCATTCATCAGCGCCATGAGAACTTCACCCGTCGCTTGATGGATAAATTGCTCGAAGAAAAAGAAACGCTTAATGATTTGAGTATGTTAGACCCGCTTACCGGTTTATATAACCGTCGTGGATTTCGTAATCGACTCGATACGATTCTGTCCTTAGGCAGCGGGCAGCATTACGTGCTACTGCTGGATATCGATCATTTCAAAGCCTATAACGACAACTACGGCCATAGCATGGGTGATCAGGCCCTGACACACGTCTCCGCCGCTATTCGCGATGCTGTTCGCTCACGCGATGTTGTCACACGTTATGGTGGAGAAGAATTTATGGTGCTGCTGACTGACATTGATGCCGAGCGTGCACTGCTAACGGCTGAACGAATTCGCCAGCGCGTCTATGATTTAGAAATTCCGCATTTGTTTAATGAAGATGTTGCGACTAACGTGACCGTCAGTATTGGTATGGCAGCACTTGAACAGCATGATATTGATGAAGCATTACGCCAGGCTGATGCGGCACTTTATCGTGCAAAACGCCAGGGCCGAAACAGCATACTGACTAGCGATTCACTGCTGATAACCTGAGCTGTAATAACCCGTTATTTTCTCCTTTTTGACATGCTCGCAAAATGACCTTGCTAAAGGTTTTATCTATAGATAGGATTGGCAATCATTATCATTTGTATTAGTGGTCCTGTTTGTCAATGTCGTATCCTTCTTTACAGCTACTTGATGATCTTACATGGCAACCGCCATTTACGAGCTCGCAGCCCACGGTTGCGGATGAGCTACGCGCGCATTTCATCACACATCGGCCGTATTTTAATGACATTATCAAACTCGATGAACCCGCTCCAGCAACCAGCCTGATGCTGCAGCAGTGGGCGAAACCCGCGATGTTAGACTCACTTCTCGCTTGTTACAGCAATCATATTTATCGTAATCAGCCACAGCTTGCCCGGGAGGGTAAACCACTGAAATCACTGTGGGCACAATGGTATCTCGGCTTACTGGTTCCCCCCTTGGTCATGGCGCTCATTACACAGCAACGAGCAATGGATATCGACCCGCAGCACATACATGTCGAGTTTCATGAAACGGGCAGAGCCGCGACTTTCTGGGTAGACGTTCAGGAAGATAAAATCGCGACCACCATGTCGCTTGCTCAACGCCTTGAAAACCTACTCATCAAGGGTTTGATGCCCGTGGTCAATGCACTGGAAAACAGCGGTGAGATAAATGGGAAACTCATCTGGAATAATACCGGGTATTTGCTGAACTGGTTTTTTGGCGAACTTAGAGAATTGCTGGATGAAACAACGATAGCAGAATTGCGCCACGCCTGTTTCTTTGAAAAACAACTGCGCGATGGCCAGGATAATCCTCTTTACCGCACCGTTATCCCTCGTGAAGGTTTACTGGTACGCCGCACCTGCTGCCAACGTTATAAATTGCCTGATGTACAACGCTGCGGTGACTGCACCTTAAAGTAAAACGGCAGGTTTCCCCCACCGTTTCATCTAACCATTCACAGTATATTTAAGCCGCCTGTTGGCTCTCTTCTCCAGACGCTCTTTGCGCTTCTTCCGTTTCCTGTTCCAGCAACTGCTTTTCGTACACTTTAAAGAACGGGAAGTAGATGATGGCAGACACAACAGCCAGCAAGATAACCAGAATCGCTGCACGGAAATCCCAACCTAACGCCCATGCTGCACCAATTGGTGCAGGTGCTGTCCACGGTACTACTGAGATAACTCGCCCAATCAAATCCATCTTCATTGCGCCCCATGCCAGCACGGCGTTAACCATTGGTGCCAACAAGAACGGAATGAAGAACACTGGGTTCATAACGATTGGCGTACCAAAAATCACCGGTTCGTTAATGTTAAAGAAGCTTGGCACTACGCTCAGTCGCCCAATAGACCGCAAGTGAGCCGATTTACTACGCAGATAGCAAATCACCAGCCCCATGGTTGCGCCTGAACCACCAATCACAATAAAGAACGTCCAGAATGCTTCCATAAAGATATGCGGTAGCGGCGCACCTTGTGCCAGAGCACTCTGGTTCATCCCGAGGTTGGTCAGCCAGAACATTTGCAACATGCCAGAAATAATTGCTGCACCATGAATACCTGCAAACCAAAGCAGGTGGCCAATCAGCACCGCCAGCAGAATGGCAGGCAATGAATCCGCCGCAGAAACCAGCGGTTTGAACAGTGACATAATGGCCTGTGGAATCAACATTCCAAACCCAGACTGAATCAGCAAGCTCAGCGGATACAACGTCAGTACAACAACCAAAACTGGTATCAGAAGATCAAAGGAGTTTTTGATCATCGGTGGAACCTGGTCCGGGAGTTTAATCCCGATATTATGCGCTTTCAGGAAACGCATCATTTCGACGCAGTAAATAGCAACCAGGATTGCGGTAAAGATCCCCGTTCCTCCCAGGCTATCGACTGGCATAACCCCTTTGGTTTTCGGTGCAGCCACCAGCAGAAACGCCATCAGTGAAAGCATTGCGCACATGAATGGGTCCAGACCGTGCGACTTCACATAGTGCTTACCGAGGTTATAGGCAATGGCCGCGCAAATGTAGATAGACATAATGCCCATCGTCATATCAAACGGCGTAAGAATTTGCCCTTCAAACTGTTTCGCCATATCCAACCACGCACGTGCAAACCCCCAGGTGGTGGTTGGCGAGAACGGTGGATATGCAAAGACCAACAAGAACGAACCGACAATCATAAATGGCATTGCAGAAATGAACCCATCACGAATGGCCATTACATGGCGCTGTGACGAAATTCGTCCCGCAACGGGGCTAACGTAGTTTTCTACAAAGCGGAAAATCAAATTAAAAGCAGCATGATTCGTAGACATAGCGGCGCTCCTGTCAGGCTAACAACGCGAATGTATCTGCGGGAAAGGTATCGCCGCGCAACAGTCCGTAATTGATAGAGTTGATCCCCGTAACCGGGACCTTTTTAGATACAGCTTTAAATTCGACATCATTGGCACAGCATAAAAAAATAGGTTTCATAGGCTGCTCTTATTATTGGGTACAGGTGTGTGACCGTTTCAGTATTCATCGCTATTTCGCACACTGCAACCGGTTACTGTAACCGGTTGCAGTGATTGTGAAGAAGATCCAAAAATCACTGAAACTTTAACTTCATTAGGCATTTCAAATCACAGCAGTGTCTTTCTGCTCGACAAACTCAAGCATAGACAAATCGATGCAAGCTGATTTAAACCTTTCATACTTCGAGTGATAGGCAGGCTGTAACTCGAAGTATGAAGGGTTTACATATAGCACACGCTTATGCCAAATTATTTGCACTTAAGTATGGGAGAAAAGCATGAGCTTGCAGTCTGTACGGCAATTCTTTGCCGTAAACGCCCCCGATATCGACATCATTGAATTGAACCAAAGCACTGCAACTGTTGCTTTAGCCGCGGTCGCTCATAACGTTGAACCAGGTCAAATAGCCAAAACATTGTCGTTGAAAGTTAAAGATCAGGTGCTGCTGGTTGTCGCAAAAGGTGACGCACGCCTGGATAATAAAAAACTCAAAACTGTTTTTGGGGCAAAAGCCCGCATGTTGAGCAGCGATGAAGTTGTCGTGTGGACGGGCCATCCGGTAGGCGGCGTTTGCCCTTTTGGTCTGGAAAATCCGTTAATGGTTTACTGTGATATTTCACTTAAACAGTATGACGAGGTTTTGCCTGCTGCCGGTGCCATTCATAGCGCAGTACGTATCTCCCCTGCTCGCTTGGCTGAACTCACCGCCGCACAATGGGTCGATGTGTGCCAATAATCAGGAAACTGAGGGCTGGCTCGCACTCCTCAGTTTCCTCCAGTTATCTTCATATTCCCAGGTTACACGGCGGGAAGTTCAATTCCTTCATCCCATTTTCACTGATCATCCACGCGTACATTTCGGCATCCGTTTTCAACGCAAGGCGACGCAACGCACTGCTTTTTTGCGCACTGATAGTTTTATAGTTTTTCCCGAGCAATGCCGCAATTTGAGTCAATTGCCAACCTTTACTGAGTAGCCGTAAAACGCGTCTTTCTGCGAAAGTCAGACTAAGCCTGACCACATCCTTAGTTGATACCTCTGCTGCTTTCTCCTGCAAAAGATGACTGCTGATTCTTTCGACTTCGCTGTCACAATCGAATATATGCTCGATAATGCTGCTCATCGGTTCATATAAAGAAAGCAATGACGTTTTGTTCGTCAGCAAGTATTCAACCGCAATGGTCACCAGATGAGTGGGCAAAGTGAAAATCCACTGCACCTGTCGATACTGATTTTGCAGATGATTAATGAAGCCACATGCATCAAAGCTCTCGCGCAACGGTCTGTCCAACTCAACCATCACCACATCGACATTTGCCATTATTTCTGACTTGAGCTCTAAATAATCCTCCAGTAACACCAGCGAAGACCGAGTTGCTTTTTGCTCCATAACAAACTGCAAACCTTCACGCATTAAAGGCCGCTTACTGATAGCTACCACGCGGCAAAAAGGGTTGCGTAAAAAGATCCTGGCTTTGCTTTCCTGCATCGTTATCTCCTTATAAAACGGCTACTTTCCTGACAGCGCACAACCTAAAACATGAAGATCTTTTTCGCCGTTCAACCCCAATTTTGCCATCGCATGTCTTTTATGCGCGCTCACGGTTCTAATATTGCGGCCTAAATTCAGCGCCACTTGGCTGACGCTGTGGCCTAAAAATAACTGCCCCATAACTTGAGCCTCGCAAACGGTCAGCTCACCACAAACCCGTTCCTCAAGAATGTTTTTGATCATCGGGCTGCATAACATCTCCTTAGAAGAAAATGACTTTACGATGAGATCAATGAAGGTTGTGGTTGGCTCATATTGAGAAATAATCATCCGCACGCCCAGAGCCGAAATATAATTAAGCACACTAAGTTTATGATTACTCGTGTAAGCAACAATTACAGCGTTGGGTTGTACCATCCGGCACCAGTTAATAAGCTTTATTTCCTCAGTTAATCGGCTGGAAGATTCACTGATATTTAAAATGACGAGTGAACCCGGCATCTTTAAAATATCGGCGCAGGGTTCATCAATACTTTTGATAACATTTACTAAATGCCTAATTCTTGGTTCTGATTTTAACTGATGAACGACGCCGGCCGCAGTCAACACACAAGGTAAGATAACCACTACCTGAGCAGATATATTACTCACAGTGATAATATTTTCAATATCATTTTTTTTATTAATCATTCGATACCGTAAAAATTATGAACGTGTATTTACTTATACATTTACCGTATGAATAAATAAGAGATAATAGTGATAAAAGAGGATAGTGGATTTAATTGAAAATTAAAAACAGAAGAAACATTAATAAGAAAAATCCAAGTGAGCTAATAATAAGTTAAATTAATTTATAATTCGCGCATCGGATGGCAACGAAAATTTTTTGGCGTAGTCCCCGTATAGCGACGGAAAAAACGCGAAAAATAGGTCGCTTCGCTAAAGCCAAGATAATCAGAAACCTGGCTTATCGTCATGCTGGTGTAGAGCAAACTGCGCTTAGCCTCCAGCAGCACGCGCTGGTGAAGGACATTCAAGGCACTACAGCCATAAAATTCATGGCACAGATTATTCAGATGAACACTTGATAACCCAACCACACCAGCATAATGCGTCACCGACAATTGCTGCCGATAGTGGCGTTCAACCAGTTGATTGAATTGATGAATAACAGAACGCTTGCGCTCAACACGTGAACTGCCGCTCGGAGCTGGGGCGCACTGCCGATTGAGCCAGACCAATAACGCACTGATCAGTGAATGTAGCATCATGTCACGCGCTTCACCCTGGCCTTCGTACTCACTCTGTAAGGTGCTAAATAAAGTATTAATTTGCCTGCGGGAGCTTTTCACCGGCACGCAAGCTGCTTGCGTGAGCACCTGTAAAGGACGGCCAAATTGCTGTTCAAACTGGGTGATTAAGGGTGCGGAAAACGAGAGAGAGTATCCCTGTGCGCCAGGTGAAAATTTAAAACCGTGCACACACAGCGCAGGCACAACCTGAATACAGGCATGTCCCACGTGATGTTTAACCCCTTCAATATCAATCTCCACCTGCCCTTTATGCAAATAAAGCAGCTGAACTATATCTGCATGTTGATGCGTACGAATGTGCCATTCATAGAGACTGCTGCGGCTGTGGATAGACTCACAATGCAGTAAGTCTGCTGCTGGCCAGTTCCGGCTTTCACCATAAAGTTTAAAGACCGGAATGCTGGTGTTCAGACTCATGACATCCTCTTTCAGAGTAATAAAATCCACATAAGTGTAGTTTATTCAACGGATTCGAATGGTAATCCGACGTAATTCTCGGCGATGGTCGTTAAGCCCGCTCGCGAAGCCAGATAATACTCTCGATCAGCCTGCTGCATTTTGCGATCAAAAGCATTCTGCCCTTCGTAATCATGCAGGAGATTGGTCATAAACCAGCTAAAACGCTCGCCTTTCCACACTCTGCGCAACGCCATTGGCGAGTAGGTTTCCAGCAAGTCGGTTCGTCCTTCTTGATACACCTTACACAATATCCGATACAGGTAATTCACATCTGACGCGGCCAGATTTAGCCCTTTTGCACCCGTCGGTGGCACGATATGTGCGGCATCTCCTACGAGGAAAAGGTTGCCATACTGCATCGGTTCAACCACAAAACTGCGTAATGGCGCAATGCTTTTCTCAAGTGAGTGACCAGTCACTAACTTGTCAGCCAGCTCTTTTGGCAACCGCAGTTTTAGTTCGCCCCAGAAGCGTTCATCTGACCAGGCCTCTACGTTATCGCTCAACGGTACCTGCAAATAATAACGGCTCCGTGTTAGTGAGCGCTGACTACACAAAACGAATCCCCGCTGATGATAGGCATAAATCAGCTCGTGATTTACAGGCGGCGTGTCGGATAACAAACCTAACCAGCCAAACGGATAAACGCGTTCATATTCACGGGTGATTTCCGCAGGAATCGCTTTGCGTGAAACGCCATGAAAACCGTCGCAACCGGCAATGTAATCGCAATCTATACGATAAGCTTCGCCCTGCTTATCAAAAGTGACATAAGGACAATCTGTTTTTACATCAAACAATTGCACATTACTGACGCCATACATAGAGACAGCATCAGTATCATGGCGCGCCTCCATCAAATCGCGGGTCACTTCTGTTTGACCATACACCATCACCGTCTTTCCACCCGTCAGCTCTTTAAGCGGGACAGGAATACGCTTGCCATCGACCAGAAACTCCACGCCTTCATGGACTAACCCTTCAGCATCCATTCTTTTGCTGGCCCCTGCCTCACGCAGTAAATCCACCGTACCATTTTCCAGAATACCTGCCCGAATGCGGCCTAAAACATGCTCCGGTGACTGTCTTTCAAGCACCACATTGCTTATACCGGCGTTATTCAACAATTGCCCCAACAGCAAGCCCGACGGACCAGCTCCAATAATCACTACCTGAGTTTTCATAGGATACGCTCTCTGATATGGCGTTATTAAAATGTTATTTTTATGTTTAATAAATGCGTGCTATTGCATTTTTATCGCTAGAGGAGAGAAAAATAAGGCCAATATCAGCCTAAAACGTGCACTTTTCGAAACTCACGCACAGAATGTGGACGAGTTCATACTTCGCCGAAAATGTGTGCGAAATCGGTTATTACGCTAAATGTTGATCTGGCGCGCCTGATTCAATGTGGCGGCCTATGTTAAAAATGAAGGATGTTAAAATTTGAGCAACAACGCTCGCTTTTCATTTTCATGGACCAAACATGCAGACAGATGTAAACACGCAGCGTGACGTCACCCGTCTCTGCATCCAGTGTGGGCTTTTTTTGCTGCAACACGGTGCAGAAAGCGCCCTGGTAGAAGAGCTTTCCAGCCGGTTGGGTATTGCTTTAGGTATGGATGGTGTTGAAAGCTCAATTTCAGCCAACGCTATCGTATTAAGCACCATAAAAGATAATCAGTGCCTCACCACGACGCGTAAAAATATCGACCGTGGCATCAACATGCACGTGGTGACAGAGGTTCAACATATCGTGATCATGGCAGAGCATAAACTGCTGGATCATAAAGATGTTTTGAAGCGTTTTGAGCACATTAAACCGCTGCGTTATCCGCGCTGGTTAGTCGTGCTAATGGTCGGTCTTTCCTGCGGCTGTTTCTGCAAGCTCAATAATGGCGGATGGGATGGCGCTTTCGTGTCATTCGTGGCCAGCTCCGTCGCAATGTATGTCCGATTGCTTTTCACTGCGCGTCACTTGCATCCACAAATTAACTTCTGCATTACGGCATTTGTCGCGACAACAATTTCTGGCTTACTCATCACCAAAGGGCCGTTTACCTCGACATCAAACATTGCAATGGCGGCAAGCGTACTGCTCCTGGTCCCAGGCTTCCCACTGATTAACGCCGTAGCCGATATGTTCAAAGGCCACGTCAACACTGGTCTTGCAAGGTGGGCTATGGCCAGCCTTCTTACACTTGCAACGTGTATTGGTGTCGTCATGGCGATGTCATCATGGGGGCTACGAGGATGGGAATAATCGATTTTTTACTGGCGTTATTGCAAGACATGGCTCTGGCCGCCATTCCCGCCGCAGGCTTCGCTCTGGTATTTAACGTCCCCCAGCGGGCTTTACCTTACTGCGCTTTACTGGGCGCGATTGGTCATGGTTCCCGAATGGCAATGATGACTGCGGGTATGAACATCGAATGGAGTACTTTTATCGCTTCAATTCTGGTTGGCAGCATTGGAATACAATGGTCGCGCTGGTATCTGGCACACCCGAAAGTCTTTACCGTGGCTGCGGTCATTCCCATGTTTCCAGGTATTTCTGCCTATACCGCCATGATCTCTGCCGTGAAACTCAGCCACTTTGGTTACACCGAAGAGCTGATGATCCAGCTTCTTACTAACTTCCTGAAAGCGTCGTTTATCGTCGGTGCGCTGTCGATTGGCTTATCAATTCCGGGTTTGTGGCTTTACCGTAAACACCCGCGAGTGTGATGCATTTCAGGGCTTCGCTAACTCGTCAGTGCTTTGCCACCGCAAACTTGTTTTAATGTCATCAGGCCTGGGCGGTACCAGCGGCCTGATGACATTAAGGAGCCTTGCGTGGAAACCCACGAAATTTATCTTCCTGAGCGTTTTGATGACGCCAGCCTGAAAGAAAAGATTTTCTTCAGCGCTATAAGTTTGTTCGCTGAATTTGGCCTGAACGGTGCACGCATGGAACAAATTGCAGAGAAGGCAAACACCACAAAACGGATGGTTGTTTATCACTTTAAAAGCAAAGAGTTACTTTATATTCAAGTGCTGGAATATGTGTATACCCAAATCCGTAGCTGCGAACGCCAGCTTAATTTGTCTCATCAACCACCAGTAGAGGCAATGGTGGAATTGGTGGAATGGACATTCGATTTCCACGCCGCCCACCCGGATTTTATTCGTATCATCTGCATGGAGAACATGCAACGTGGGCGCTTTGTGAAAGAGTCAGCCTATCTGCGGGAGATAAACCGCAGTGCGCTGGAAGTGCTGGAAGACGTGCTAACGCGCGGGCAGGAAAAACAGCTATTCAACAAACTTGTCACCGCCAAAGACGTGCACCGCTTGATAAGTAGCTTTAGTTTCTATCATGTTGCTAACAGCTACACCTTCTCTAACTTCTTCGAAGATGGGGCCGAACCGATTGATAGCACCACGCATTACCGTGAAATGGCGGTAAAAGTGGTACTTCGCTATATCGGGCCATAAAAAAATCGTTTTTTCTGGCAGTTTTAAGAAAGCTCCTGGCATCAATGGGCTCGGGCAAAGCGCTATACTCGACGAAAATTCTCCTGCGATGCAGGTAATAGAAAAAGAGTATAAGCAGATGAAAGCAAGCAATAAGATTATGTGCGCACTGGCGCTGGCAACATCCGTATTTGCCGGTCAGGCGATGGCAGCAAGCTGGCAAGATCAGCTCTCCAGCGCGGCAAATGAGTTAAGCAAATCGAGCACCACCAGCAATGCCAGCACAACAGGGACGACCGGCAACTCAGTCGCGTCACTGACCAGCCTTCTCGGCGGCGGTACTAAAGCACTGAGCGCCGACAGCATGACCAACGCGGCGGGTATTTTGCAGTATTGCATGAAGAACAAACTGGTTTCAGCCACCAATACCGACAACATCAAGAATGGTCTGCTGGATAAGCTGGGCTTGGATAGCGGCACCAAACAAAGCCAGCCAGAAGATTATACTCAGGGTCTAATGGGACTTCTGAATACCGGGAATGGCCAGCAACTGAATCTGGATACTATCGGCAGCTCGCCGCTGGCAGAAAAAGTGAAAACTCAAGCGTGTGATTTTGTCCTGAAGCAGGGTGCGAATTACCTATCCTAAAAATATTACCTGTCTCTCAATCTGAGGGGCAGGTTTTTAACCCTCGTAATCAAACTACATTTATTTCCAGCACCGCATACACGCCATCATTAGGTAACGTCACGGTGACATTTTTCAAATCGACTCCAGCCGCAAGAACAATATCTCTTATCTCAAGCAGTGTTCGCGGGTAAAGCGTCGGCCAGCCGATACAGCGTAATAAAAAAGCCAGCTGTGGGCTGGTAGCCAACATGTTGGAAATAATCAGCACGCCACCTGGTTTAACTAATCGCAATGCGTGGCGAATAAAATGCACCGCTTCTGGTGCCGAAAAATATTCGAATATCCCCAGGCCATCAACAAGCTCTGCGGAATACTCACCCAGTTCCTGAACCAGTTTGTCGCTGGCAACCATCCGGTCGAATAAATTCCGCATTAACAACTGAAAATGATGCCCTTCCACCAGGCCATATTGCGTCGCTAGCCCACGGGCAAATTTCAACGACTGCCTGTCATGATCAATCAGCAATAAAGTAAATTTCTGAGCCCGTAACTTTGCGCCACGTAATGTCCTTAATACCGGCACCGCGGCGCCACAGGCAAGGCTTACCCAGTTTCCGGATACGCTATTATTGATATGATTGTCAGCAATGGCTGCCATCACTTTCGCACGCGATCGAACGCCTTGTGCGTCATTGGCATGTATAAACCAGGACCGGCTGTTACTATCCACTTCCCTACCACTTATCAGGCGTTCGGCAAGTGGGTGCTGCACAGCCCAGAGTGAAAGCGCAGTGGGGACTAGTTGGCAACGCCACTCTTCAAGTGCGGGTCTTTCTCGAAAGGCTTGTTCAGAATGTTTGTTCTTGCACCGTATTCGCCGCTTCCCTTCGCTGTCTAAAAAAACCTCCGGGGCTTCAAGCGTCAGATCGTTTGTCAGTTGGTCATTGATCTCATCAATGTGCTGTAAAACCTGGCTCTTCATCGGCCAGTCGTCACTAATATCGCTGTAAGTCACATGTTTAATGGCAAGATCTCCGGGTACAGATCCCGGGATCAAAGAGAGAAAAGGCTGCCAGGACATGTTTAACCTCTACAGACATTTTCTTTCAGTGTAGAAAATGTGTGGTTATTCACCGTCAGCAGAAAGTCGTAATTTATTGGCACCGCTCACCCCGTTTTATGCGAGGTGAGCGGTTTAATATCAGCGTAAAAATGACTCTGTCAGTTTGGCCCAATAGGTCGCGCCACTGGAAATACAGGCATCGTTAAACTGATACAGAGGATGGTGTACGGAGTAATCATTCTTGCCCGTCGCCGTACCCAGCCACAGGTAACAGCCAGGTACTTCCTCCAGCATGAACGAAAAGTCCTCGCTACCCATCGCACTTTTCACCTGTGTTGGATCAGCCACGTTATCGGAGCCAAAAACCTCACGCGCAACTTGCATAGCAAACTCGGTTTGCTGCGGATCGTTCACCGTCACTGGATAACCAAAATCCACGACGATCGATGCTTTCACCCCAAAGCTTTCCGCCTGAGCATGTACCAATTTCTGAATGCGCTGTTTCACCGCATCACGCACCTCAGATTTAAAAGTACGCATGTTCAGCTTGAGTATCGCACTGTGTGGAATGATGTTATGCGTGGTGCCACTTTGCAGGCTCCCAACAGTGACTACCGCAGAATCTTGCGGATCGATATTACGTGACACAATGGTCTGCAATGCCATGACGATCGACGCCCCAGCAACGGTGGGATCAATACAATGCTCCGGCATCGATCCGTGGCCACCCTTGCCTTCGAGCGTGATCGTCATGCTATCTGATGAAGCCATCAGAGCACCGGGTTTCGTCGCAATTTCACCCGCCGGGAGCAATGGGAAATTGTGCAGCCCAAATACGGCATCACACGGGAATAACTTGAATAGGCCATCATCAATCATCCGTTTGGCACCGCCAATGGATTCTTCTGACGGTTGAAAAATCAGATGTAGCGTACCGTTGAACGGACGATGCTTTGCCAGGTATCGCGCGGCTGACAGCAAAATAGCGCAGTGTCCATCGTGCCCGCAGGCATGCATTTTCCCTTCCACAGCACTCGCCCACGGCAGCCCTGTTTGCTCTTGCATCGGCAATGCGTCCATATCCGCGCGGATCCCTAAACGCTTGCCACCGCTTCCTACTTTTAACGTCCCTACTACACCTGTACCACCTAAACCGCGATGGACTTCATAGCCCCAACCCGTCAGCAATTCTGCAATACGATCGCTTGTGCGAAACTCTTCAAATCCGAGTTCAGGGTGTTGATGGAAATCGCGACGAATAGCGATCATTTCGTCTTCACTCTCAAGAATTTCTTTAATCAGCATTGGGATATTCCTTGTTATTCATCAGAGAAAGTTTTGCGTTCATTCCAGGCCAGTAAAGCGGCAAAAGTGACGACGGCACAGAACATTAAATACCAGGCCGGAGCCATTGGCTGCCCGGTCACTTTCAGTAACCAGGTCACGATTAATTGCGCGAACCCACCAAACAGCGTAACGCCAATGGCATAAACCATTGCCATTCCGGAGGCACGAACCGCCTTGGGAAACGCTTCGAGGATCAGCAGGAAAAATGCCGCCGAACTGATATTCGCGAGGATCTGATCAAATGCAATCAGCAGCAAAGTGACCCCCATCGGGGCACCATGCAAAATGGTGGCAAAGATCGGCCAAATCAGCACAAACGATCCCAGTGCGCAGGCGATTAATATCGGTTTACGTTGCGGCAACTTATCCGCCAGCTTGCCGCCGAAAAACGGTACTAACAGCGTTAATGCCGCAGCCGTCAAACTCACCCACCATGACGTGCTCGCCGGCATATGCAGCGTATTAACCATATAAGCAGGCATGTAATAAATGATGATGTAAAAGGTGGTGGTGCCTTTCATCACCAACAAAATGCCCAGCAGCAAAGCGCGGCGATGTTCACGCCATAAGGTCAACGTCGGGCTTACGGCAGCAACGGTGGGTGCCACGGTATGCGTTTCAGTTAGCTGGCGGCGGATATAGACGCCAATCGGCATAATCGCCAGTCCAACAATAAAGGGTATACGCCAACCCCAATCATAGAGTTGTTGTTCACTGAGAACGTGAGTTAACCCGGCCCCCATTGCCGCACCAAATAATGCCGCGCCACCCTGGCTGGTCATTTGCCAACTCACTCGTGCACCGCGACGAGATTTATCCCCCGCTTCCATCAACCATGACGTCGCAGCGCCCACTTCACCGCCCGCAGAAAAACCCTGCAGCATACGCCCGGCCACCAGCACGATAGGTGCAAGAATCCCAGCCTGATGATAAGTCGGCGCAAAAGCTACCATCATCACGCCCAAAGACATCAAAGTGAGGATCAGTGTCATGGCCGCTTTGCGTCCGTGTTTGTCGGCATAATTTCCTAATACCATGCTGCCGAGTGGACGCATCACAAATCCCACTCCGAAGGTCGCCACTGCCAGCAACAGTGAGGTGTAATCATTAGAGCTTGGGAAAAATAGATGACCAATGATCACTGAGAAAAAGCTGTAAACCGCAAAATCATATATCTCGAGGCCATTGCCGAGAGTGACCGCTACCAACGATTTCAGGTTGGTACGCTCCGGGACCAACGGCGCATCATAGGTCAGCGAGACTGACATCCCGGCATCCCCTGGGGCATAGTTGACACGCTGTTTCATGCTCACGTCCTTTTTTTGTTGCTCAGATGTAAACAAAATGTAGGTTTATTTACTATCTGCATAAAAAAAGAACATTACAATCATAAAAATTAGTTATGCCTTTGGTTATCTTATTTGTATTGTGAGAGGGCAATTTTTGCACCACAACGGCAACGCAGTCGGGATGGAAAAATGAAAATCAAACTAAATCAGTTAGATATTTTGTTAGAAGTGGCGGCACAGGGCAGTATTGGCAAAGCGGCGAAAGCGCTACACATCACACAACCCGCCATTTCTAAAACCATTCAGGAGATGGAAGCGGAAATCGGCATGCCGATTCTGCAACGCTCATCACGCGGCGTAACGTTAAATGAGTATGGGCAAGTTTTGTTGCGCCACGCGCGCGATATCGACCGCTCTTTACACCAGGCGCGAGACGAAATCGACACTCTGCTCGGCAAAGCAATGCGTCAGTTACGGGTGGGATTTACGTCAGCTGCGTCCTACGGACCATTTACTCATACGCTAATTCAGTTCCAGGAACGCTATCCCGGCGTAAAACTCATTGTGATGGAAGGCCGGCCGCAGCAACTCCATGATGCGCTGGAAAACCAACGGTTGGATATTGCCGTGATAACCACCGCCAGCAATGCTGTGCCAAATGGTATGTATTACGAAACGCTGTACGCCCTGAGCAACACAGTGATCGCCGGGAGCCAACATCCCGTTACGCACACTACCTCTTTGAAAAATTTAATGGATTACCCTTGGCTCGATTGGGATGAGCCCGGTGAACACTCAATTCTTGGGCAAGTTTTTCGCCGCTATAATTTGCCGCTACCACAAAACATCATCCACTGTTCATCACCATGGATTATGGCGCACATGATGGAGCAAACCGAAATGGTGAGCATGTGGACATCGGTACGTCTGCGCTTTCCTGATTACAGCACCAACCTGCGCCCTCTGGTGCTACGCGAAGTGCTTCCCGCCAGTTGCGTTGGCATTTTGTGCCCGAGTATTGCCAGGCTCTCAACCGCCGGACATACCTTTATGGAAATGCTGAGAATTAGCACGCGTGATTGGTTGCAAGATAGCGATGCGCTAGAGATGGTCGTGCGGGTGTAGAACGGGTGTAGTGCGGTCCAGCTTTCAAACCAGACCGCATGATTCACAAGTTAGCTCAAATCAGAGCCATTGCTGGCGATCACTTTTTTGTACCAGTAAAACGATTTTTTGCGCGTGCGGGAAAGCGTACCGTTGCCCTGATCATCACGGTCAACGTAGACAAAACCGTAGCGCTTGCTCATTTCGCCAGTCGATGCCGAAACCAAATCAATGCAGCCCCATGAGGTGTAGCCAATAACCGGAATACCGTCGTCGATTGCGTCAGCCATCGCTTTGATGTGCTCGCGCAAATAGCTGATACGGTAGTCATCGTTGATTTCGCCCAACTCATTAATTTCGTCTTTTGCACCCAGGCCGTTTTCCACCAGGAACAGCGGTTTCTGGTAGCGGTCGTACATCATGTTCATGGTGATACGCAGACCAAGCGGGTCAATGCCCCACCCCCACTCACTCGCTTTAATATGCGGGTTTTTCAGCGATTTAACGATGTTCGCCGCATTGCTATTTTGCTCGTTCATATCGGCCGAAGCGCAACGTGAAGCGTAGTAACTGAACGAGACAAAATCGACGGTATTCTTAAGAATTTCATCGTCACCGGGCTGTGTTTCGAGCGTAATGCCTTTCTCGCGGAACACGCGTTTGGTGTACGACGGATACGCGCCACGTGCCTGCACATCAATAAAGAACAGGTTTTCGCGATCTTTTTCCAGCGCGGCCCACACATCTTCAGGTTTACAGGAGTACGGGTAGAAATTCCCCCCGGCCAACATACATCCCACCTGATTATTTGGATTAACTTCGTGAGCGATTTTCGTCGCCAACGCGCTGGCCAGCAATTCGTGGTGTGTTGCCTGGTACTTAACTTGTTCTTTATTATCGCCTTCTTCGAATACCAGGCCTGCACCAGAGTATGGGCTGTGCAGCAAAATGTTGATTTCGTTAAAGGTGAGCCAGTATTTCACCAACCCATCGAACGCTTCAAAGCAGGTGCGTGCGTAGCGGGTGAAGAACTCAACCATTTTGCGGTTACGCCACGAACCATATTCCTTCACCAGATACATCGGTACATCAAAGTGGCACAGCGTGACCAGCGGCTCGATACCATATTTATTGCATTCAGCGAACATGTCACGGTAAAAAGCGATGCCTTCCGCATTCGGCATTAATTCATCGCCATTAGGATAAATGCGGCTCCAGGCAATTGAGGTACGGAAAACGGTGAAGCCCATCTCCGCCATTAGCGCGATATCTTCTTTGTAGCGATGATAAAAATCGATACCCACATGGCTCGGATAATATTCGTCATCACGCAAACTAAAGCGCTTCTCGAGACCAAGTTTTACCGACATACGGTCTTTGCCGTGCGGGATAGTATCAACCGTGGTAAGTCCTTTACCCCCTTCAAGATACGCGCCTTCAGCCTGGTTCGCCGCTATTGCACCGCCCCATAAAAAATCATCTGGAAAAGTTGATACTGACATGAGGTTCCTCTTTTTAATTAGTTAGCGTTTACAGCTTGTTGCGGTGCAGCAACGGTGTCGGTCTGTGGTTTTTCGTTACTTTGTTCTACCGGGATATCTTCAAAGCCCAGTAACAATGTCAGGACGAAAGAGAGCACCACGGCCAGAATCATCACGCCAATCACCCACACGATGCTCATTGGGTTCGCTGGGTCAAAGAATTGCACGCTGGTGAACAAGCCAGGAGAAGCCATTGAATGGCTCGCCAACCCGCCGATTCCGGCAACAGCACCACAGACAAAACCGCTGATCAATGCCGCAATCAGTGGGCGTTTCAAACGTACCGCAACACCATAAAGCGCAGGTTCAGAAATCCCCGCCACAATCGCCGATGCAGCAGCAGCAAGCGCTGTCTGGCGCAGTTCAGGGTTTTTCGTTTTCCACGCCACCGCCAGAGATGAGCCACCCAACGACAAGTTGGCGCCGATTTCTGAAGGCATAACCATGCCTTCTTTACCTGTTTCAGCAATGGTTTGAATAATCGACGGGGTAAATACACGGTGCATCCCGGTCATTACCAGCAACGGCCACAATGCGCCCATAATGGCGACAGACAACCAACCCAGGTAGTGATGAATGGTGTAGACCAGTGAAGAAATGCCAGTACCAATCCAAATACCCAACGGGCCAATCAGCATGATGGCAATTGGCGCGGAGATAAGCACAATTAGCATTGGTTTGAGGAAGTTTTTTGTCACCGCAGGCGTGATGCGATCAACCCATCTTTCGATGTAAGACAGCAGCCAGGTCATGCACAGTGCCGGGATAACGGTGTAAGTATATTTCACCGCAGTGACCGACATACCCATAAATTCAACCGGTTGGCCTTGTGCAGCTTTCGCCATCAGGTCAACAAAGTTTGGGTGAACCAGCACACCGGCGATGGCTATCGCCAATGACATATTGGTTTTGAATTTTACCGCCGCCGACGCTGCAACCATCACCGGCAGGAAGAAAAATGCGCCGTCGCCAATCACATTAAGGATGATGAGCGTTGAAGATCCTTTACCAAAGATCCCCGTCATATCCAGAATCATGGCGAGAAGTTTTACCATCGATCCACCAATAATCGCGGGGATCAAAGGTGACATGGTGCCAATCAGCGCATCGAGGATCCCGGCACCAATACGTTTCAGGGTAATTTTATTTTTACCAGACGCAGGAACTACCGGCTGCATACCTTCCGGTAACAGCTTTAGCACTTCAGCATAAGCCTGGGAAACTGTGTTACCGATAATCACCTGACACTGATTTTCACTGCGAACCACACCCAATACACCTTTGATGGCTTTGAGTTTCGCGGTATCCACCACGCTTCCGTCATTTAATACGAACCGCAAGCGTGTCATGCAGTGTGTTACCGCACCTACATTCTCTGCGCCGCCAATTGCATCGACTATCGACTGAGAGACTGCTGCATAATTCTTAGCCATGAGTTACCGCTCGCTCTGTTATGATTTTATTATTTAAATTCATAATGTTATGAATGTTTTATCCGGTAACATCGTGCCAACTTGTAGGGGCCAGAGAAATAGGTAACCGGTTCCACATTAGATTGACCAGGCAAAACAAACAGATCAAATACTAATTTTACATATTGTTAATTTTGTGATGACTATCACCATCAGGTTGCCATTGAGGCCATCTGAAACACTTTCCGGGCAGTATTTTGTCGAGCGGGAATGTGTAAAATGGGCGCATTCAAAAAAGCCTGGAAGCTCCCATGTCGACAATGCTAGAAGTGGCAAACAAAGCCGGTGTCTCAAAAGCTACTGTTTCACGTGTTTTATCCGGCAAGGGTTATGTCAGCGAAGCCACAAAAGAACAGGTTTATAGAGCCATTGAGGAGGCGGGGTACCGGCCAAATTTACTGGCGCGCAACCTGGCGACCAATAAATCAGAATGCATCGGTTTGGTGGTCACCAACACCCTTTATCACGGCAATTACTTTAGTGAAATATTGTCTCAGGCGGCGAAGAAATTAGAAGACAACGGTCGCCAGCTTATTCTGGTGGACGGTAAACACAGTGCGCAAGAAGAGCAGGAAGCCATTCAGTTCTTGCTGGATTTACGTTGTGATGCGGTGATTATTTATCCGCGCTTTTTGACCATTGATGAAATGGATCAGATTATCGAAAAGCATAAGCAGCCAATTATGGTGGTGAACAGAAAATTAAGAAAACACCAAAGCCACTGTATTTGTTGTGACCATAAAGGTTCGAGTTTCCTCGCAACAAAACATCTTATTGAACGCGGGCATCGCGATATTGCCTTTATTACTGGCTCGATGGATTCCCCTACCGCTATTGAACGCTTATCAGGATACAAAGAAGCATTAAATCAATACGATATCAGCATAAATGAAAACCTTATCGTGCAAGGGAAATGGACGCCAGCCAGCGGAGTTGCTGCCGTTGAGTTACTGCTTTTACGCAAAGAAAAAGTCAGCGCGATCCTCGCCAGTAATGATGAAATGGCAATTGGTGCGATGAAAAAATTAAACGATGAAGGGATTTCCATACCTGGCGAAATATCGATAATTGGTTTCGATAATATTCCTATTGCACCTTATCTTTCACCCGCTTTAGCCAGTATCAAAGATCCGGTTAGCGATATGATAAGCGAAGTCATCAGCCGCTTAATATCCATGCTGGACGGTGGGTATTTGTCGCAAGAAAATGTTTTTACATCGGATTTATTGATAAGAAATTCAGTGGTTGATGGGCCTTTTAAATAACACGAAGAGCGGCGCATGTGCGCCGCGCCATAAATTACTCAGCAACCTTGATAATCAGCTTGCCAAAGTTCTTGCCGACCAGCAAACCACGAAACGCTTCAACACTGTTTTCCAGGCCATCGACAATATCTTCACGGAACTGGATTTTCCCTTCCGCCAGCCACTGGCTCATCTGTTTAAAGAATTCAGGGTAATGGTCGCTATAATCTTGCGAGATAATAAAACCTTGTACGCGCAGGCGTTTTTTCAAAATCGTGCCCATCAGTAATGGTAATCTGTCCTGTTCAAACGCGCTATTCATGCCGTTGTACTGGCTAATTACACCGCACACCGGAATACGCGCTTTGGTGTTCAGCAGCGGCAAAACTGCGTCAAACACCGCACCACCGACGTTTTCAAAATAGACATCAATACCTTTGGAACAAGCTTTTTTCAGCTGCTCGGCAAAATCAGGGGCTTTGTGGTCAAGACACGCATCGAATTTCAACGTGTCGGTGACATAGCGGCATTTGTCCGCACCACCCGCGATACCGACGACTTTCGCACCAAGCAGTTTCGCCACTTGCCCAACAACTGAACCCACGGCACCACTGGCCGCCGCGACAACCACGGTTTCTCCCGCTTGCGGGTTACCAATATCGGTCAATCCCATATATCCGGTGAAACCTGGCATACCAAGCAAACCGAGCGCATAGGAAGGATGCTGCATATTCGCATCCAGTTTCTGCAAATCTTCACCGTTGGAGAGCGCATAATCCTGCCAGCCGGTATATGCCAAAACCAGGTCACCCACTTTGTAATCTGCATGTTCAGATTTCTCAACACGGCAAACCGTGCCTGCACCAATCACATCGCCAATAGCCAACCCAGGCGTATAGGACTGGGCATCATCCATGCGCCCACGCATATACGGGTCAAGAGATAAATAGAGCGTTCGCAGCAGCAACTGGCCTGCTGCAGGTTGCGGTACAGGGGTTTGTTCAAGAACGATGTCTTGATTCGTCGGCATGCCCTGCGGGCGCTTCGCCAGTACAAAGCGGCGGTTAGTTTGGGACGACTGCGTCATAATTCTCTCCATAAATTAGGGTCGTGAATAAACGGTCAATCTGTCCCAGACTAGCTAATAATTCGTCGGTGCGCGGTGAAATATGTGCCTTATAAATGGGGAGCACTTCAAATTGGTGGATGTCGCTACGCTAATCCACCCTACGGTTTGACTGGTTTAGTAGGTCGGATTAGCGCAGCGACATCCGGCAAAATAAAAACTTAATGCAAAACCGTCACAGCATCTTCCAGACGCGTCGCCCGATGTTTTACCATGGCAGACACTTCTGCACTTTCTTCGACTAATGCCGCATTTTTTTGCGTAATCGCGTCCAGTTCGGCTACCGCGCGAGTCAAATCAGATAGCCCTTCCGCCTGTTCCGAGGTGGCATGGCTGATTTGTCCAAGTAGTTGAGTGACGTTGCGTACTTGCTCGACAATGTCATTCATGGTGCGTCCCGCTTCGTGAACCTGTATCGTGCCGGACTGCACTTTACTGGCACTGGCATCAATCAACTTGCGGATATCATTGGCGGCAGTCGCACTGCGTTGCGCCAGGTTTCGCACCTCACCGGCCACTACCGCAAATCCTTTGCCCTGCTCTCCAGCCCGCGCAGCTTCAACGGCTGCGTTAAGTGCCAGAATATTGGTCTGGAAGGCAATATCATTGATTAGGCTGGTAATAGAGCCGATACGTTGGGTACTGTCAGCAATGTCATCCATGGTGGTCACGACAATTTCCATCGACTTGCCACCGTGTGCTGCGGCAGCACTCGCAGAGCTGGAAAGTTTGTCTGCGGCAGCAGCTGTTTCAGAGTTGTTCTGCACCGACGCCGCCATCTGGCTCATGGTAGTGACAGTTTGCTGCACATTAGCCAGCGACTGACGCGTCCGTTCATTCAGTTCAACATTGCCCTGCGCCAGCGTCTCACTGCCGCTGCGGACGTTTTCGACCTGATGGCTGACATCATGAATCAACCAGCGGCACATTAATCCTAATTGGCCGATAGCCCGCAACGTCATGCCGATTTCGTCAGTACGCTCAATATGCTGCACACGCTGTTGATTTCCAGTGGCAACTTCCAGCGCCTGGCGTGCAACATTTTCCAGAGGGCGCGCAATTTGCCATTCCAACAAAATACCGGCCAACACACTCCCCAATGCACTCATTAGCAAGTAAGCCGCACCTTGTTCTAGCGCGACAGAGGCAACCATCATCAGCAAAAATACACCGCTCATAATCATGCGAATGCGCCAGCGCAGCGGTAAGGCGGGTAATTTCCCCAACCAGCCTTTTCGCAATACCAACCCTTTAAACAAGCGACGTTTACAACGTCCTTCTCTTAGCGCCTTGTACCGCGACTCAACAGCGGCAATTTCCTCGGGCATCGCTTTAGTACGAATCGACATATAACCGGTGGTTTTGCCATTACGTACCACCGGTACAACATTGGCCCGCACCCAATAATGATCGCCATTTTTGCGCTGGTTTTTAACGATACCCGTCCACGGCTCGCCCTTTTGCAGGGTGTACCACATGTCTGCAAAGGCCGCTTTTGGCATATCCGGGTGGCGCACCAGATTGTGTGGGCGACCCGTAAGCTCATGAAGCTGGTAGCCACTCACTTTAACGAACGCATCGTTCGCATGGGTGATAGTGCTTTTTAAATCGGTTGTGGACATCAATGTCGTGTCGTCATCAAGCAGGTATTCATGCTGTGTAGCAGCCGTGCGCGCAGTCATAGCAACTCCTTTGGGCAGGTTATCCAATTGTTAATATTTTTAGTTATGTTGTTATTTCGGCGCTGCAAAGATTTACTTTAGCGGTTAAACTTGATGGCGATCACACTTTTTTAATTTAGCCATAACTTTTATAATGATTTGGTGGCGAGCTACATTTACCAGTAATTTCATATAGTTATTAATTGTTTTATCATAGTTTCGCTAAGTGCTGGCGTTTTGACCTCCAAATTGTAACCAGCCCACTACACTTAGTTCGGGAGACGTTTCGCTCCCTCCAGGAAAAAGAGGATAGTAATGTTAAAAAGGAAAAAGAAAGTCAGACCTATCAAGGTCAGTGACGTTACGATTATCGACGATAGCCGTCTTAAAAAAGCCATCACAGCAGCCTCTCTGGGCAACGCAATGGAATGGTTTGATTTCGGTGTCTATGGCTTTGTTGCCTACGCTCTTGGTAAGGTCTTCTTCCCGGATGCCAGCCCAAGCGTGCAGATGATTGCCGCACTGGGTACCTTCTCTGTTCCCTTCCTGATTCGTCCGTTAGGCGGCCTGTTCTTTGGCATGCTGGGCGATAAGTATGGCCGCCAGAAAATCCTGTCCATCACTATTATCATTATGTCATTGAGTACCTTCTGTATTGGCCTGATTCCGTCGTACGCGACTATCGGTATCTGGGCGCCAATCCTGTTGTTACTTGCGAAAATGGCGCAAGGGTTCTCAGTGGGTGGTGAATACACCGGTGCTTCAATCTTCGTTGCGGAATACTCACCGGACCGTAAACGCGGATTTATGGGCAGTTGGCTGGACTTCGGTTCCATTGCCGGGTTTGTCTGTGGTGCAGGCATAGTTGTGCTGATTACGGCTATCGTCGGTGAAGATAACTTCCTCGAATGGGGCTGGCGTCTGCCGTTCTTCCTGGCGTTGCCATTGGGCATTATCGGTCTGTATCTGCGTCATGCTCTTGAAGAAACACCGGCGTTCCAGCAGCATATTGAAAAACTTGAGCAAGGCGATAAAGAAGGTCTGACGGAAGGGCCAAAAATCTCCTTTAAAGAGATTGCGACTAAACACTGGCGCAGCCTGTTGACCTGTATCGGCATCGTTATTTCTACCAACGTGACCTACTATATGTTGCTCACATATATGCCGAGTTACCTCTCTCATAACCTGCATTATTCTGAAGAACATGGTGTACTGATTATCATCGCCATTATGATCGGGATGCTGTTTGTGCAGCCGGTCATTGGCTTGTTGAGTGACCGTTATGGCCGCCGTCCGTTTATCATCTTCGGCAGCGTGGCATTACTCCTTCTGGCTATTCCGGCCTTTATTTTAATTAACAGTAATGTGCTGGCACTGATATTCGCCGGGCTGCTGATTCTGGCTGTCATTCTTAACTCCTATACCGGAGTCATGGCTTCCACCCTTCCAGCTATGTTCCCGACGCATATTCGTTATAGTGCGCTGGCAAGTGCCTTTAATATCTCGGTACTGGTTGCAGGTATTACACCAACACTTGCTGCATGGTTAGTCGAGACGACCGAAAACCTGATGATGCCAGCCTATTATCTGATGGTGGTTGCCGCTATCGGCCTGGTTACCGGACTGACAATGAAGGAAACGGCGAATCAGCCGCTGAAAGGGGCAACTCCTGCAGCGTCAGACATTGCCGAAGCGCGTGAAATTGTTCAGGAACATCACGATAATATCGAGCAGAAAATTGAAGATATTGATCGAGAGATTGAAGAATTACAGGCGAAGCGTACCAATCTGGTGCTTCAGCATCCACGTATTAACGAATAGCATTTTTAAATGACTAAACGCCGGGCAAATGTCCGGCGTTTTTATTTCTGGCACAAGCATCATTCCCGAAAGTAATTGGATATACCTAATATTTATAAGCAAAGTATCTTTTGGACTTTGTGAATAGTCATAACTCACCTACCGTATTCAGGTCAGAGAATAACAACTCATAAAAACTCTTCCTTTTAAGCAGGGTGCCACATGCAAAGAAAAGTACTGCCATTACTACTGCTGGCTGCAATCTCCGCAAGCAGCTTTGCCGCCACACCACCAAATACGTTGATTGTTGCCCAAGGCCTGGACGATATCGTCAGCCTTGATCCTGCTGAAGCTAACGAACTTTCCAGCATTCAAACTGTGCCAAGCCTCTATCAACGCCTGGTTCAGGCCGACCGTGATAACCCAGCAAAAGTTGTTCCTGTGCTGGCCAAAAGCTGGCAGGGCGACGCTGCCAATAAAAAATTGACCATCAAACTGCGCCCGGATGCCAAATTCTCCTCCGGGAATCCGCTGCGCCCGGAAGACGTTATTTTCTCTTATATACGAGCCGTAACGCTCAATAAGTCCCCAGCTTTTATTCTTAACGTGCTTGGCTGGCAGCCGGATAACATCGCCAGCCAACTGAAGAAAGTAGACGAACATACGCTGGAATTGCACTGGACGGCAGACGTCAGTCCGGCGGTAGCACTGAATATTCTCTCCACGCCAATTGCTTCTATCGTGGATGAAAAAGCAGTTGCGCCTAATGCCAAAGCCGGTGATTTCGGTAACGAGTGGCTGAAAATGCACTCTGCGGGCAGTGGCCCATTCAAGATGCGTGTTTACCAGCCACATCAGGCGATTGTGCTGGACGCTAACCCAACGTCTCCAGGTGACGCACCTAAAGTTAAAAACATCATCATTAAAAACGTGCCAGATCCGGCAGCTCGCCGCTTGCTGATTCAGCAAGGTGATGCAGATATTGCCCGCGATCTGGGTGCGGACCAAACCAGCGCACTGGAAGGCAAACCTGGCGTGAAAGTGCTGAGCATCCCTTCTGCCGAGCAGAATTACATGGTGTTCAACGCTGGTAACAATGCCAATCCACTGCTGAAAAACCCAGCCCTGTGGGAAGCCGCACGTTACCTGGTGGATTATGAAGGCATCACCAAAGACCTGTTGAAAGGCCAGTATTTTATCCACCAGAGCTTCCTGCCGGTTGGTTTTGCAGGGGCGTTGGGCAACAATCCATTCAAATTTGACCCAGCCAAAGCGCAAGAGATCCTCGCAAAAGCGGGTATCAAAGATGCGCACTTCACGCTGGATGTGGAAAACAAACCTCCTTTCATCACAATCGCTCAATCTATGCAGGCAAGTTTTGCTCAGGGCGGCGTGAAGATAGATCTTCTGCCTGCTGCGGGCAGCCAGGTCTACGCACGCGTTCGTGCCAAACAGCATCAGGCTGCGATCCGTCTGTGGATCCCGGATTATTTTGACGCCCATTCCAACGCCAGCGCCTTTGCCTATAACGATGGCAAAGCGAGCACGGTTGCAGGTTTGAACGGCTGGCAAATCCCAGAGCTGAACAAGCAAACTCTTGCCGCTGTAGCAGAAGCTGACCCGGCTAAGCGCCTGGAGCTGTATAAAAAAATACAGGAAGAGGTGCAGCACAACTCACCATATGTGTTTGTTGATCAAGGCAAAACCCAGGTCGTGGTGCGTGAGAATGTGAAGGGCTATCAGCAAGGTTTGAATGCGGATATGGTGTATTACGATCGCGTGAGCAAATAACCCGTATGGGACACCCGCGCTACGGCATTCTCTTTGGAGAAAACCGTGGCGAGGGTGGCTTTCTCCAACACCAATAAAGAGTCCACATGTCAGACATCTCCACTCTTTCGGCCACGAGTCGGTTACGCCGCCCTTTGCTGGCGCTAGTGCAGGGACTGTTTACCCTGGCGCTTACCCTTATCGGCCTGCTGCTAATCACCTTTGCCCTGTCGGCGCTTTCACCTGTCGATCGTGTGTTGCAAATCGTTGGCGACCACGCAAGCCAGGCTACTTACGATCAGGTCCGCCACCAGCTTGGTTTGGATAATCCCCTGCCCGTTCAGTTCTGGCATTACCTGACGAATCTCGCACATGGCGATCTAGGCACTGCCAGTGCCACTGGCCAGCCCGTGCTGCAAGATTTGCTCTCTGCTTTCCCGGCGACGCTAGAACTCGCCACCCTCGCATTAATTATTGGTAGCGTTCTGGGGGTGATTTTTGGCGTGCTTTGCGCTCGATTCGCAGGCTCTCCCTGGGATTTGGCAGTGCGTACTTTCACTCTGCTCGGCAACTCCGTACCCATCTTTTGGCTTGGTTTACTGATGCTGGCGTTGTTTTATGCGCGCCTGCAATGGAGTGCCGGACCTGGGCGTCTGGACGATATTTATCAATACAGCGTGGAAGCTAAAACCGGTTTTGTGCTCATCGATACGTGGCTTTCCGGTGACCGCGCCGCGTTCCTGAACGCTATCAACCATCTCGCGCTCCCCGTGTTGCTGCTCGCTTATTACTCGCTGGCGAGTATCACGCGATTGACGCGCACCGCTTGTCTGAGCGAAATGAACAAAGAATACATTACGCTTGCGCGCGCCAAGGGTGCCGGGGAGATGACAATTCTGGTGCGCCATGTGCTGCCCAACATCCGCGGCACACTGTTCACAGTGATTGCTCTGGCCTACACCGGCATGCTGGAAGGTGCGGTACTGACTGAGACCGTCTTTTCCTGGCCGGGAATTGGCCGTTACCTCACTACAGCGCTGTTCGCCGGGGACACTACCGCGATTATGGGCGGCACTCTGCTCATTGGCGTGTCGTTTGTCATTATCAATAATCTGACTGACGTGCTGGTGCGAGCCACCGATCCGAGGGTGCATTAATGCCGTCTTATCTCTTTTTTCGCCGCACTTTGCGATCGCCTGCAGCACTCTGCGGCCTGGTGATTATTACGTTACTGGTGCTGGTTGCCGTATTTGCCCCATTGCTGGCGCCGTTCGATCCGAACTGGCAAGACGCCGCTGCACGTCTGCAAGCACCTAATGCTCAACACTGGTTGGGGACTGATAGCTATGGTCGCGATTTACTCTCACGTCTGATTTATGGCTCGCGCCCGGCTCTCGGCCTGGTGTTGCTGGTGACGGTCATTACACTGCCTGTTGGATTGCTAATCGGTATTCTTTCCGGCTATTACGGAGGTTGGCTGGAACGTGTACTCATGCGTTTTACCGACGTTATGATGTCTATGCCACGCCTGATTCTGGCATTTGCCTTTGTTGCGATGCTCGGCCCAGGGCTTATCAACGGTGCACTGGCGTTGGCGCTGACGACCTGGCCCGCATATGCGAGGCAGTCCCGCAGCGAGATCCAACGCCTCCGTCACAGTGATTATCTAGCTGCCGCCGAAATGATGGGTATTCGTGGCCCACGTCTGTTGGCAGGCCATATTCTGCCACTGTGTTTACCTTCAGCGATTGTGCGCCTGGCGCTTGATCTGGCAGGGATTATTCTGGCCGCAGCCGGGCTTGGCTTCCTCGGGCTTGGTGCAAGGCCGCCGATGTCGGAATGGGGATCGATGATCGCTGACGGCATGCAGGTTATTTTCGATCAATGGTGGATTGCAGCGATTCCCGGTACCGCCATTCTTATCAGCAGCCTGGCGTTTAACTTACTGGGTGATGGATTACGCGACGTTCTGGAACCGAGCCATGACTGAGAATCTAATTGAAGTCCGTGGGTTAAACATTGATTACCCGGGTGCACGCGTAGTGGAAAATCTGTCGTTTACGCTGGGTAACGAAAGGCTGGCGCTAGTCGGCGAATCTGGCTCAGGTAAATCCATGACTGCCCGGGCGCTGATGGGGCTGGTGCGTAAACCCGGTAAAGTGAGCGCGACTCAACTCAATGTTCTGGGTAACGATCTGCTTACTTTGCACAACCGCGACTGGCAACGCCTTCGCGGTAATGAAATTGCAATGGTGTTGCAAGATCCACGCTACGCGCTCAATCCGGTAAAAAGCGTAGCTCAGCAGATTGACGAGGCGTTGCGCTTGCATCAAAAACTGTCCACAGCGCAGCGGCGAGAGCGAATCCACGAAGTTATCAACGCTGTAGGATTGCAAGAAAATGTGCTGCCTGGCTACCCGGCAGAACTTTCTGGCGGTATGGGGCAACGTGTGATGATCGCCATTGCGCTGGTTAACAATCCTAAAGTTCTCATTGCCGACGAACCCACTTCTGCCCTGGATGCCCGCTTGCGTAACCAGATTCTGGAACTGCTGGTAGAACAATGCGAACAGCGCCAAATGGCCATGTTACTCATCAGTCACGATCTCCCACTTGTTGCACAACACTGCCAGCGTGTCCTCGTGATGTATCAGGGGCAAAAAGTGGATGAAATGGCAGCCAGCCAACTGGAAACAGCAACGCATCCCTATACCCGCACGCTATGGACATGTCGCCCCAACGCCGCGACTTACGGCATGATGCTACCGACGTTGGACCGCAGCCAGAATCTGCAAGGAGAAAACCATGGCGATAGTTGAAGTCAGCAACCTGTGCGTGCAATTTAGCGCAAAAGGCCAAGTCAAAACCGCCGTGCGCGACGCCAGTTTATCGATAAATTCGGGGGAAACATTTAGCTTAATTGGCGCATCAGGCTGTGGTAAATCCACCATTTTGCGTGTGCTTGCGGGGTTGCAGCGTGAGTGGCAGGGTGGCATAAAACTGCTGGATGGAACAATCAAACCCGGCGTACGCTTTCAGGGTGATTTGCGCCGCAACGTGCAAATGGTGTTTCAGGATCCGTACGCGTCTTTGCATCCCAACCATACGATTTATCGAACGCTGGCCGAGCCGTTAACTCTTCATGGAGAGGCGCAAATTGCCGTCCGGGTAGAAGAGGCTTTGCTTCAGGTCGGACTACCAACTGATGCCATGAAACGTTATCCACATCAGCTTTCCGGCGGGCAGCGTCAGCGTGTAGCCATTGCCCGTGCACTGCTTCTGCGTCCTAAAATTCTGCTGCTTGATGAGCCAACGTCCGCACTGGATATGTCTGTGCAGGCAGAAATTCTCAATCTGCTCAACCGCCTTAAGCAGCAGTTTGATATGACTTACCTACTCGTCAGCCATGATGCCGATGTGATTGCGCATATGTCAGACAGGGCGGCTTATATGGCAGGCGGCGTCATCGAACGTGAATTCAACCGTGCCGCCCTTGTGCGGGGAGAACATCGGATGAACGCTGCATAACCCTTAGCCGAACGCGATCATTTCTTCTGTGGCTGTAGACATAATGCAGCGGTTACGCCCGGTATTCTTGCCGTAGTACATCGCCTTGTCGGCTCGCCCAATGGAACTGTGTAGTGAATCGCTGGCGCCGACTTTGGTCAACCCGCCAGTGACGGTGACGTTGATTACCTGCTCGTCGACCATAATCACGTGCGTTTCAAGATGCTCACGCATACGTTCCGCTGCTGTCTGCGCATCTTCATCGCTTGCCGCTTCCAGCAAAATCACGAATTCTTCACCGCCAAAGCGATAAATACGCTCGGCTTTACGAGTGGCGGATTTAAGCGTGAGCGCTACACTACGCAAAACGTCATCCCCGGCGTTATGGCCCCAGGTGTCGTTAATGGATTTAAAGCGGTCAATGTCCATGATAAGGACATACAGATTGTGATTCATTCGCTCACAGCGAGTCAGTATTAAAGGATATTCCTGATATAACAAATGGCGCAGCGGCAAACCGGTTAAAGCGTCATGTAAATTACGATAGCTAACAAGATATTCTTTATAATTATCCAGACTATTAATAAAAACTCGCTGCGCCTGATGATATTGTGAAACAAGTTCTTCCGAGACGGTTTTGGAAATAATAGATAACATTAATTCTCTGGCAATATCGTGCATTTCAATATGATGCTGGTCGATACCCAGTATCATTTGATGGTCTAACGCTTCCCCTGTAAGACGCAAAGCCAGCCACTTGCTGAACCGGCAGTGATGGTGGGAGGTTATGTCCATAATATCGCGACTTCCTTCGCCACCCAACAGGCTCAAGCGCAGCAATTCCCCAGCCCAGTCATAATGGTCTTTAGTCGCAATATTAAGTTCAGAGAGTGAGTAGTCGAGATCGTTAATATTAATTGTCATACCACATCCAGTTTACATAACTTCAATAAAATTAATAATCACCCCATAAGAGATAACATAGCGAAGTGAAATAATGACCTGTAAAGTATATATTAAACTAAATTCAAATCGTTACGGGTTAATTTATCCTTCTTTACAGAAAGCATTAATTGCTCATTATTATTCTAAATAACCTATGGCTTTTCCGCATTAATGCAAATGATTAATACCCGCAAATATCATCGCGCAGTTTAACTGCTCTATGGTGAAACACGCTGCACACTGATGGTGCAGATTTCTCATTCTTTCCCCTGGGAAAGTGCCAAAGTGCAGAAGATAAATGCGCAAAATGTCAGCAAGTATGATTAATTATTGCACATCCCGCGTTTCGCCTGTCGTTTATCCTGATTTCGCTTATGGACTACGAAGTGGCGTATTCCCTGCAATACTTATTTTGTGTATCGCGTGATACGTCATCCCCAGGAGCACATTTTGAACAGGTTACCTACTAGCGCTTCGGCTCTTGCCTGCACAGCGCACGCTCTCAACATCATCGAAAAAAAGTCACTAAGTCATGAGGAGATGAAGGCGTTAAACCGAGAGGTTATCGATAACTTCCAGCAGCATGTGAATCCGGGTTTTCTTGAATATCGCAAATCAGTGACCGCCGGCGGGGATTACGGAGCCGTAGAGTGGCAAGCGAACAGTTTAAATACGCTTGTCGACACCCAGGGTAAGGAATATTTAGACTGTCTGGGTGGGTTCGGCATTTTTAACGTGGGGCACCGTAATCCAACAGTGGTATCCGCCGTACAGCATCAGCTCGAAAAACAACCCCTGCACAGTCAGGAGTTGCTCGACCCTTTACGGGCGATGCTTGCCAAAACGCTTGCGACACTCACTCCGGGTAAACTCAAGTACAGCTTCTTTAGCAACAGCGGTACAGAATCGGTTGAAGCGGCAATTAAACTCGCCAAAGCCTATCAATCCCCACGTGGGAAATTTACCTTTATCGCCGCCACTGGCGCGTTTCATGGCAAATCTCTCGGGGCATTATCAGCCACGGCAAAAGCCGCTTTCCGTAAACCGTTCATGCCGTTACTTCCAGGCTTCAGGCATGTACCGTTTGGCAATATCGACGCGTTACGCACAATGTTGAGCGAATGCCGTAAAACCGGTGATGATGTCGCGGCCGTTATCCTTGAACCTATTCAAGGTGAAGGCGGTGTGATTATCCCACCTGTCGGGTATTTACCCGCAGTTCGTAAGGTGTGTGATGAATTTGGCGCACTGCTTATTTTCGATGAAGTGCAAACCGGTATGGGACGTACGGGTAAAATGTTCGCCTGCGAACATGAAAACGTACAGCCTGACATTTTATGCCTCGCCAAAGCACTCGGCGGCGGTGTAATGCCGATTGGTGCGACCGTTGCGACAGAAGAAGTATTCTCTGTGCTGTTTGATAATCCTTTCCTGCACACCACTACCTTTGGTGGTAACCCGCTGGCCTGCGCGGCAGCGATAGCCACAATCCATGTTCTGCTTGAGCAAAACCTTCCTGCCCAGGCACAACAAAAAGGACAACTGTTAGTGGATGGCTTCCAGGCCCTGAAACGTGAGTTCCCGGAACTGGTTGTCGATGCGCGTGGACAAGGTTTGTTGATTGCCATCGAGTTTAGCGACAACGAAATCGGCTATAACTTTGCCAGTGTTATGTTCCGCCAGCAGGTGCTGGTCGCCGGGACGCTCAACAATTCGAAAACCATTCGAGTTGAGCCACCCCTGACTATCACTATTGAGCAGTGTGAGCATGTGTTGGGCTGTGCGAGGAAGGCGCTTAATAGTTTGCGAATTTCACAAACAGAAGTTATTGCAGCAGAACAAGAGTGAATACAACGATAAAGAAGGGGCATAAACTTACCATTTATGCCCCTTCTTTAAGTTCTTTGATAATCGCTGTAAAATAAGGTTTTATTTATTTGATGGCGATGATTCTATGCGTTTTTTCTTTCTGGAATGGGTTAATGATTTTGAAAAAATGATGCTTGATTCTCTGGCGGATAACAATCCGGTATTCCAAATCAATCGCATAATGAGACGATTCAAATCACTGAACAACCTTCTTCCTGGCCAATATTTAAAAAGCATGCACAAAAAAATACACTGTGCTATTCGGCTGTCAAAACCGCAAAAAAATGATGTTATCGTCTGCAATGGATACAGCGTATTTCCTTTCCTGGATTATGTGAAAACCATGCAATGTAAAAAAATATTGATTTTGCGCGACTCGGTAGAAGCACTGACTAATAAACGCAGAAAACTGGGGCAGCTCGCAGAAGATCAGGACTACATTGAAACAGTGAGACCTGTTTTTGATGTGATTTTTAGTTTTGATCCTGAAGACAGTAAAAACTATGATCTGACTTATATTAAACAATTCCTACCTTTCACCTGGCAACAAATTCAATCAATAAATGATAAAAATAATAATGTTGAAAATCGCTGCTTCTATGTAGGTGGCTACCAGATTGAAAGAGCTAATCTTATCAATGAAATCACCCCTGTACTGGCAGAGTGTAATTGTACTACTGATTTTTATTTAATGGACAAGTATAATAATAATATTAATTACCCACTAAATTGTATAAATAAAAAAATAGACTACCAGGAAAACATTAACAAACTAAGCCAGTCAAAATTTGTTCTTGAAATAAACAAACCTGACCAAAAAGGGTTAACACTCAGGGCAATAGAAGCATTGGTGTTTAATAAACAACTCATCACCAATAATCCTGAAATAAAAAATCAGGACTTTTATCATCCCTCCCGTAATTTCTTTTACAACGGAAATAACCAGCAAGAGCTCAAGCAATTTTTGCTCACTAAGCCTATAAAAATACAGCCAGAAATAGCACGTAAATACAGTGCTGATGGGATGCTGGAAACACTGAAACAACACATTATTTGAATTGATGTTCTATTCACTGAATCCTCTCAAGACCGAGAGGATGCAGAAGGAAGAAGCTAAACGGGCAACAGTCCCACAAAACTCCGTTTCTTACGCGGTTCTGACATCATCTCATCGAGCTTCTCGACACATGCCAGATAATGCGGTGTTTGCTTATGCGCCAGCACCGCTTCGTCGTTTTGATACGCCTCGTAGATAAAAAACCGTGTCGTAACTTCCGGGTCCTGCAGCACGTCAAATCGCAAGTTACCCGGCTCTTTGATTGAGCCTTCGTGATTGGCGCGGAACACGTCCATAAACTCATCGACCCGTTCCGGTTTGATATTAATCTCCACTAGCGTCACGTTCATGCCTTGCCTCCGTGATGTTTTTCATCCAGCCAGAACTGATACGCCTCGCGAGCGGTAACTTTTTCATGCACCACTTTTTTCACCGCTTTTAACATCGCAAGAGGTGCATCCGACTGGAAGATATTGCGTCCCATATCCACGCCAGAAGCGCCCTGGTCGATGGCTCTAAAGCACATATCCAGCGCTTCTTGTTCCGGTAATTTTTTGCCTCCGGCGATGACAATCGGCACCGGACAACTGGCTGCTACTTTTTCGAAACCGTCTTCGACAAAATAGGTTTTCACAAACTGCACGCCAATCTCTGCGGCGATGCGGCTGGCGAGAGAGAAATAACGCGCATCACGAGCCATCTCTTTGCCCACGCCCGTCACGGCAAGGGTTGGAATACCGTAGCGCGTGCCTTCATCCACCAGTTTGATGATGTTATTAATTGACTGGTGTTCGTATTCGCTGCCGATGTAAATCTGCGCCGCAACCGCACAGGCATTAAGCCGTAGAGCATCTTCCATCGTCACCGCAACACTTTCGCGCGACAGTTCACTGAGAATGGAATTCCCGCCAGATGCCCGCAGCACCACGGGTTTATTGGTGGCAGGCGGCACCACGCTGCGCAAAATACCCCGCGTGCACATCAAGACATCGGTTTCATGAAATAACGGTGCGATAGACAAATCTATGCGCTCAAGGCCGGTAGTCGGCCCCTGAAAATAGCCGTGATCAAACGCCAGCATCACGGTACGCCCGGTGTCAGGGTTGAAAATTCTCGCCAGCCGCGACTGCATGCCCCAGTCCAATGCTCCGCTGCCCTTCAGGTAAAACGCTTTATTTTCCTGTGGGCGACCAATGCCGTAATCTTTCCCTTCTTTAATATCGTCAAGATCTGCCATTTTTCAGCCCTCAGAAATCGTATTTGCCGATGTTGTCTTTAGTAAACACAACGCGCTCCGGCAGCAGCACAATCCCGTTACCTTTGGCTTCATATTGGTAGCCCTGAACGCTATTTGGTTCGACTTTCAGGCTGCCGATTTTCGCCACATCAACGCTGTCACCGACGTTAAGATCACCCTTTTTCAACAGGGTATTTGCGACATTGACCGCAATTTCGCCCTGCTGTACCACATCCCATAAACCAAAGGCTTTCACTGTGCCGCGTTCAACGTAGGGGCGCATGACATTTGGCGTACTAAAGCCAACGATAGCGACATTCGTGCGTTTCAGGTTTTCCGCAGCCTGCGCGGCGGCAGGTAACGCGTTAGCATCAGGTGCAATGATCGCATCCAGATCTGGATAGGCTTTTAAGATCCCTTCCGCGGTTTGTAGCGATTTGGTGGCATCGTTATAGCCAAACTGTGTGGTGACTATCTCCCACTGCGGATGATCTTTAGCTATTTTCGCTTTCGCCTCTTTTACCCACTGGTTTTGATCCGTCACGGTTGGGCTTGAGTAGAAAAATGCGACTTTCGCAACAGGCTTAGTGACTTGTTTGGCCGCCATATCCACCAGCATGCCGCCAAGCTGTTGTGGCGTTCCCTGATTGATGTAAATACTGCGGCATTCTGGTTTAGTATCGGAATCCCACGTCAGCACTTTTACACCGCGCTGCATGGCGCGTTTCAGCGCCGGGCACAGGCCATCTGGTGAAACCGCCGAGACAATAATCGCGTTATAGCCCTGGTTTACGAAGTTATTGATAAGCTGCACCTGCCCGGAAACGCTCGGCTCCGTTGGCCCATCGTACGTCACCGGCACGCCCAGATCTTTGCCCGCCTGCATCGCCCCGTTGCCGCCACTGGTGAAGAAACCCACACCAACCAGTTTCGGAATAAAGGCAATTCTGTCGGTGGCTTGCGCACTCACCACACTAAAGGCTAATGCCAGCGCACTGAGTTGCAGGACGCGTTTTGTTGTCTGCTTCATAATCAAACTCCCGTTAGTTTTCTGTTACCGCGCAAACGACGCCACGCCGCCTGTAGATAATCGCGATGCAAACTCACCGAACGACCAATGACTACCACAATCAACAGCGCACCGGACAATGCACTCGATACCTGATTAGGTACGCCAGCCATCTGTAAACCTTGTTGCAAATACCCCACTAACAACGCAGCCAGCGCGGTACCTAAAATTGAACCGGAGCCACCGTATATATTCGCCCCACCCAGCACTGCCGCCGTTAATGCGGGCATCAATAAATCACGCCCTAAATCCGAACGCGCTGAACCGAAATACGATACCAGTACAATCGCCGCAATAGCCGATGCCAACCCAACCATGCCGTATACGCCATACAGCGAGCCATTCACTGGAAGTGCGGCATAACGCGCGGCACGCGGATTTTGTCCAATCAGAAAGATATGTCGGCCAAAGCGTGCGCGGTGAGTAAGCAGCCAGAACAACAGCGTGATAACCGCAAACATCACCAGCGGAATCGGCAGGCCGAAAAGCGTGAGATTGGCAAAGTTTGTGAATGCATCAGGGAAGCCGCCGATACCTTCATATCCTGTGGCTCCCGCCATACCAGAAAGCAGCAGCGCTGCGCCACCGAACAGATACAGTGTGCCCAGAGTGATAACCAGCGGGCTGATTCCGGTGTAGTGAATCAATGCCGCGTTAAACAATCCACATAACAGACCGACGACAAGAGTGAGAATAATTGCCAGAGAAATCGGCAACCCCGCTTGCAGCATTACACCCAGCGCAATTGCACACAGGCCAATGGTGGATCCAAGTGAAATATCAATGCCACCGCTGATAATCACCAGTGTCAACGGCAGCGCCACAATGCCAATACAGATAAAATCGCTGGTGCTAAACAGCAGCATGTTGATGTCCAGCATGCGCGGGTTAATCGCGCCAAACAGCAGAATTTCCACCACCAAAATCAGCAGCAGCGTGATTTCCCAGTTGAGTTTCAGTCTGTTCATTTACGCCACATCCTTCTTCTTGCGAGGAAATGGCCGGACATTTTTTGCACCAGGTAGCGGTGGCACAAAACGGCCATATTTCTGTGCCCGCTGATGACGCACCAGTGCCTGGCGTAAACGCCCATCCAGCACCAGAACACCGAGCAAAACCAGGCCTGCAATAAAGTCATTCCACCAGGCGGGAAGTTTGAACAGCACCAATACGGTGTCTATTTGCGTTAGGAAGAATGCACCAAGAAAGGCACCAATCACGGTCCCCGTGCCACCCAGTAGCGAAATCCCACCCAGCACGCAGGCGGCGATAGCTTTCATCTCCAGCCCACTGCCAGTTTGGTTTGGCACAAAGCCAATCTGGGAGGCGAAAATAATTCCGGCGATTGCCGCTAACATGCCATTAAATGTGAACGCCAGGAAACGAGTACGGTTGACTGCAACCCCGAGCTGGCGCGCAGCGGCGAGGTTATCCCCCACGGCATAAAAATCACGCCCGAAAGCCGTTTTAGCCAGCATCCACGCTGCAAAAGCGACAAGCACCAGAACCATCACTCCCAACGGTGAAACCCCCAGCGCAACCGGCTCGGATAGCGATTTCAGGCTGGCTGGCAACCCTTCAATCCATTTGCCACCTGTCCAAAGCAGCATCGCACCACGGTAAAGCCCGAGCGTACCGAGCGTGGCGACAATCGCAGGAATGCGCAGCCAGACGACTAAAACGCCATTGATAAAACCCGCCACCGCGCCAATCAACAGCGCGAAAAGCATCGACACTGGCAAGCTATAATCGCTGTTTAGCGCCACACCGACAGCAATGGCGCACAGACCAACGGTTGATCCCACCGATACGTCGATATTACGCGTCAGCATTACCATTGAAGCACCCACCGCCAGCAGGATAAGGATCTGCGCGCTGGTGAAAATCATGCTCAAGGTTTGCAGGCTTAAGTAGCTGTGATTGAGCGCCACCAGCACAACAAACAAAGCGACGATCGCAAGCAATGCACTCAATTCGCGGTTAAGGAGCAATTTTTTCATGCTTTACCTCCGCCAAACGCCATGCTCATCATGCTCTCTACTGTGATAGAGGGTTTACGTAACTCGCCGTTCATCGCACCCTGATGCATTACCAGAACGCGATCCGCAAGCCCGCTGAATTCGTCCAGATCGCTTGATATCATCAGCACTGCTACATTTTGCGCCGCCACACTTTTGATTAACTGATAGATATCTGCCCGTGCAGCGACGTCCACGCCACGCGTCGGCTCATCAATGATCAACAGCAGTGGGTTGGCTTCCAGGCAACGTGCCAGCAAAACTTTTTGCTGATTACCACCAGACAGCGTACGCACGGTTTGTTCAGCATCATTGAGTTTGATCCCCAATGCCCGGTGGTAACGCTCCACCACTGCAGCCTCCCGTTTACTTTGCTGCCACACACTTGGCTCGTTGAGTGCTACGGTATTCCAGCGGATCGGTGCATCAAGAAATAGTCCAGACACCTGGCGATCTTCCGGCAGATAAATTAATCCACGATCGAGACGTGATTTAGTGCGATCGCCGCTAATTTCACGGTTTTCAAAATAAATATGGCCTCCGCGAACAGGGCGCAAACCATAGAGTGTTTCCGCAAGCTCCGTACGTCCGGATCCCACGAGTCCTGCAAGGCCGACTATCTCACCTGCGTACAATTCAAAACTGAGATCGATAAAACCCTCGCCGGTCAGTTCATCAACGCGCATCACCGGAAAATCCTGTGGTTCGGTGCGCCGATTGCCTGGTAATGCCAGCCACAGTTTTTGCGTATCGCTCAGAGCGTGATGGCGATTATTCGGTGTCATGGCGTTGATCAACTGTTCGTCGAGCAACTGTGCAGTTTCACCTTGCAGCACCACCGCGCCGTCACGCATCACTGAAATATGGCTGGCAAGCTGGCGAATTTCCGGTAGCTTGTGGGAGATAAACACAATACCCACGCCAAGGTTTTGCAATGCCCGGATCTGGCGGAAAAGGCGCTCGGTTTCACCAGGTGTCAGCGATGCCGTGGGTTCATCAAGGATCAGGATCTTCGCCTCGCGCATCAAACCACGCAGGATCTCAACCATTTGTTGATCGGCTACTTCCAGCGTGCTGGCCGTGGCGTCGAGCGAGATCTGGCATTCCAGTTGGTGCATTTTCTCTTGCAGACGTTTTTCGACATCACGTTGATGTGGTAGGCGAAAAAGGATGTTCTCGCGCACCGTCAAATTGGGGAACAGCATCGGTTCCTGCGGCACGAGATAAATCCCCAGTTCATGAGCCTGCCCCGGTTTTAAACGCCCAAATGCTTTGCCGTTAACTTTCAGTTCACCGCTATCCGGGGTTTCAACACCGGCAAAAATCTTCATCAGCGTCGACTTTCCTGCGCCATTACCTCCCAGCAACGCATGGACCTGTCCGGCATACAGAGCAAAATCAATACCTTTCAGAACGCTCACGCCAGAGAATTGTTTGCTGATGTGGTGAGCTTCAAGCATTGCGGCGGTGTTGGGCATTTTCACTCCACAATTGAACAAAAGATAAATTGAATTAATAATGTTCAAAAGCGTAGACGCAGGGTTATATTTACAACAGGGCAGAGATCACAAAATTTTTAAATAAATCAGCTAAACCATTTGCATCTGAAAATGATCTTTTTGCCGTGCGCTTCACATTTTCTTACCCCGCACATTCGAACATATGATCTAAATTTTAATAAGAGTTCACCTATGAGCGATAAACGAGCAGCAGAAGAAGGCAAGCTAGCAGCCTTACCAATGGCAGAAGAAGAGTTGCTGGCGCGTGTGGCATGGTCCTATTACCACGATGGGTTAACGCAGAACGACATTGGCGAGCGGCTTGGGCTGCCGCGCCTGAAGATTTCACGCCTACTGGAAAAAGGCCGCCAGTCCGGCGTTATTCGCGTACAGATTAACTCGCGCTTTGAAGGTTGCCTGGCACTGGAAACGCAGTTACAGCAACGGTTCAACCTTAAAATTGCACGAGTTCTTCCCGCACATAGCACGCCTGCGATGAATACCCGTCTGGGCATTGGTGCTGCGCAATCGCTGATGGGGATTCTGGAGCCAGGGCAGTTATTGGCGGTGGGATTTGGCGAGGCAACCATGAACTGCCTTCAACATTTAAGTGGGTTTATCGGCTCGCAGCAGATTCGCCTGGTGACGCTTTCCGGTGGTGTCGGGCCATATATGACGGGTATCGGCCAATTAGATGCAGCGTGCAGTGTCAGTATGATCCCAGCACCGTTGCGAGTTTCATCGCCGCAAGTCGCAGAGATTTTACGCATGGAATCCAGCGTGCGTGATGTGATCCTCGCAGCAACTGCTGCTGATGTCGCCGTGGTAGGAATAGGTGCAATTAATCAAAAGCGCGATGCCACAATTTTGCGCTCAGGTTATATCAGCGAAGGTGAACAACTGATGTACGCCCGCAAAGGTGCTGTGGGCGATATTCTTGGCTATTTCCTGCAAGCGGATGGCGAACTGGTAGAAGGGTTGGAAATTCACCGTGAATTGCTTGGCGTAACACTCGAAGACCTGGCGCATCTACCTACTATTGTGGGTGTCGCGGGAGGCGAAGATAAAGCGGACGCTATTTATGCCGCACTGCGTGGCCAGCGTATCAACGGCCTGGTGACGGAAGAAGATACTGCGCGGGCAGTACTGGCTTTGACGGGTTAAACCTGACTCGCCGACTGCCGCGCTCATAAGAGGAAAGGCGATGAGTTATCTACTTGCACTGGACGCCGGGACGGGCAGTATTCGCGCCGTCATCTTTGATACTTCGGGGCACCAAATTGCTGTCGGCCAGGCCGAATGGAAACACCTGAGCGTGGCCGATGTCCCCGGTTCGATGGAGTTTGATCTCACCACTAATTGGCAACTTGCCTGCCAGTGTATTCTTAAAGCCCTGCAAAAAGCTCATCTTCCACCCGGTGCTATCAGCGCCGTATCCTGCTGTTCGATGCGTGAAGGCATCGTGCTCTACGACAGTAATGGCGAGGCTATTTGGGCATGTGCCAACGTCGATGCCCGTGCCAGTCGAGAAGTAAGCGAACTTAAAGAAATCCACGATTACCAGTTTGAATCTGAGGTTTATCAAGTCTCCGGGCAGACGCTGGCGCTAAGCGCTATGCCACGCCTGTTGTGGCTTGCACATCATCGCCCGGATATTTATCGCAAGGCTGCTACCGTTACGATGATCAGTGACTGGCTGGCGGCTAAACTTAGCGGCGAACTGGCTGTAGACCCTTCCAATGCAGGTACAACGGGAATGCTGGATTTAGCGACCCGCAACTGGCAACCCGCGCTGATGGATATGGCCGGATTGCGAGCAGATATCCTTTCGCCGGTGAAAGAAACGGGCAGTGTGCTCGGTGGCATAACCAAGCAAGCGGCACAACAAAGTGGGCTGTTAGCAGGCACGCCAGTTGTAATGGGCGGCGGTGATGTGCAATTAGGTTGTGTCGGGCTTGGCGTAGTTCGCGCAGGGCAAGCGGCAGTATTAGGTGGCACATTCTGGCAGCAGGTTGTGAATCTTCCTGTCATCAGAACCGACCCCGATATGAATATCCGTATTAATCCGCACGTTATCAGCAATATGGTGCAGGCGGAATCTATTAGCTTCTTTACCGGCTTGACGATGCGCTGGTTCCGGGATGCTTTCTGCGCCGAAGAAAAACTGCTGGCTGAAAGGCTAGGTGTCGACACTTACGCGCTACTCGAAGAAATGGCTGCACGAGTTCCGGCAGGTTCTCACGGTGTGATGCCAATTTTTTCCGATGCCATGCATTTTAAACAGTGGTATCACGCCGCTCCGTCGTTTATTAATCTCTCTATCGACCCAGAGAAATGCAATAAAGCTACATTATTCAGGGCACTGGAAGAGAATGCAGCGATTGTTTCGGCGTGTAATCTTGAACAAATCTCTGGTTTCTCCGGTATACAGTTTGACTCGCTAGTGTTCGCGGGTGGAGGCTCAAAAGGAGCTTTGTGGAGCCAGATACTGAGTGATGTAACAGGTTTGCCAGTGCGTGTGCCCGTCGTCAAAGAGGCAACGGCTCTAGGTTGTGCCATTGCGGCTGGAGTCGGTGCCGGGTTGTTTAATAATCTTGCGGAGGCAGGCGAACGGCTGGTTCAATGGCAACGTGAATTTACGCCAAATCTGGCGCACCGTGAGCTGTATGACGAGATGAAACGCAAGTGGATGAAGGTTTATGCTGATCAACTCACACTGGTTGACAGCGGTTTGACAACATCAATGTGGCAGGCACCTGGATTGGTCATGCCACCTTCGGCCCAACCCTCACCATAGGGCTGTCTCTTATTCACAACGCTAAGTACCAGTGCAATAGCACGTAAAGTGCACGCACGACCGCAACGGGTGCGGCAGCTGATGCCGCACAACCGGATTAACTCTCCAGAAAAAAAACATCATCGATCTTTGAATCCCGTCACAATCATTCGACAACTTTCCCCCATATGCGCTGTAGCCCGCTAAATTACTAACTCATCCGACCACATAATAATAATGACCCTGCAGGAAAAGAATATGAGCTATCCGTCGCTGTTTGCCCCGCTAGACTTGGGTTTCACCACACTTAAAAACCGTGTGCTGATGGGTTCGATGCACACCGGACTTGAGGAGCACCCAAACGGTGCCGAACGTTTAGCGGTATTTTATGCCGAGCGAGCGCGGCACGGTGTTGCGCTAATTGTGACAGGTGGCGTTGCCCCTTCGCCTTCGGGCGTTGGCGTGGAAAGCGGCGCGGTACTCAATGACGCAAGCCAGCTTGCACATCATCACATTGTGACCGATGCAGTGCACCGTGAAGGCGGGAAAATAGCACTGCAAATCCTGCATACCGGACGCTACAGCTACCAGCCAAACCCAGTGGCCCCTTCCGCTATTCAGGCTCCGATTAACCGATTTAAGCCTCATGCACTGAGTCACGATGAAATCCTCACCTTGATTGAAGAATTTGCCCAGTGTGCAAGTCTTGCACAGCAAGCTGGGTACGATGGCGTAGAAATCATGGGCTCCGAAGGCTATTTAATTAACCAGTTTCTGGCAGCAAGAACCAACCAGCGCGATGACGAATGGGGCGGTGATTACACGCGGCGTATGCGTTTTGCCATAGATGTGGTGCGCGCAGTTCGTGACAAAGTAGGAACGAATTTTATTATTATCTATCGCCTGTCGATGCTGGATTTAGTCGATGGCGGTGGCACGTTTGAAGAAGCTGTACAGCTCGCAACAGCCATTGAAAAGGCTGGCGCAACGCTGATTAATACTGGAATTGGCTGGCATGAAGCACGTATTCCTACCATTGCCACACCCGTTCCCCGCGGTGCATTTAGCTGGGTGACTCGCAAACTTAAAGGCGTGGTTTCGATTCCTCTGGTCACTACCAACCGGATTAACAGTCCACAAACTGCGGAGAAGATCCTTGCCGATGGCGATGCCGATATGGTGTCGATGGCGCGGCCTTTCCTTGCCGATGCTGAGTTGGTTTCCAAAGCCCAGCAGGGCCGCGAAGATGAGATTAATACCTGTATTGGTTGCAACCAGGCCTGTCTGGATCAGATTTTCCTCGGCAAAGTGACTTCTTGCCTGGTCAACCCACGCGCCTGTCATGAAACCAAAATGCCGATCGTCCCTGCCCTGTTGCGTAAAAACCTGGCAGTGGTTGGCGCAGGCCCTGCGGGGCTCGCTTTTGCGATCAATGCCGCATCTCGCGGCCACAAAGTGACATTATTTGATGCTGCAGCAGAAATCGGTGGCCAATTTAATATTGCGAAGCAGATCCCGGGCAAAGAAGAGTTTTACGAAACGCTGCGATATTACCGTCGTATGTTAGGAATAACAGGCGTTGAGGTTCGTCTCAATCAATACGTCACCGCACCGATGCTCAAAGAGTTCGACGAAATTATCCTTGCGTGCGGTATCGAACCCCGCTTACCGCTTATCGACGGCATCACGCATCCTAAAGTTTTGAATTACATCGATGTTCTGCGAGAAAAAACACCCGTTGGTGACCGAATCGCCATCATCGGTGCCGGGGGTATTGGCTTTGATACCGCAATGTATCTCAGCCAGGAAGGGGAATCCACCAGCCAAAATATCGCCGAGTTTTGCGTAGAATGGGGTATCGACACCAGCCTGCAACACGCGGGCGGATTACGTCCGGAAGGAGCTCAACTGCATAAAAGCCCACGCCAGATTGTGATGTTACAACGCAAAACCAGTAAACCGGGTGAAGGGTTAGGCAAAACAACGGGTTGGATACACCGCACAACACTTTTAGCGCGTGGAGTGAAAATGCTGGCAGGTGTGACTTATGAACGCATTGACGATGAAGGTCTGCACATCACCGTGGGCGGAGAACCACAGACGCTGGCAGTGGATAACGTGATTATCTGTGCGGGGCAAGACTCGCGTCGTGAACTGGCACAACCGTTACGCGAACTAGGGAAAACGCTGCATTTGATTGGCGGTGCGGATGTGGCAATGGAACTGGATGCCCGACGCGCAATCGCGCAGGGCACCCGTTTAGCGCTGGAAATTTAGCCGTGACGGCCTAATTTCACCGCTTTAAGCACCACAAATTTCTTGTTGGTGGCAACCGTATCGCAGTTACCGAAGATCTTCTTCAGTTTGTGATAGTAGTCCAGATGGCGGTTAGCAACGATGTACAGCTCACCGCCATTTTGCAGACAACGACGAGCGTGGTGGAACATTTCCCACGCCACCTGATCGGTCAAAGAGTGTTGCTGATGGAACGGCGGGTTACACAAAATCGTGTTAAAGCGATAAGGTTCAACACCGGATAGCCCGTTGTTGATCATAAACTCGCAGCGCTCCAGGTTTTCCGGCATGTTGGTTTCAACATTCAGGCGGCTTGATGACACTGCCATCGGCGATTCATCAACAAATACGACATTTGCTTCAGGGTTATTCTGAAGCAAAGTCAGGCCAATCACGCCGTTACCACAACCTAAATCAACAATCTCGCCTTCCAGGTTTTCAGGTAAATGCTCAATGAAGAAGCGCGCGCCAATATCCAGCCCGGTACGGGAAAAGACGTTCGCATGGTTATGAATTGTCCATGGCGTACCTTCCAGTTCCCAGCTCAACGTTTCTGCTACTTCTTTCACCGCTGGTGCGTTGAACGTCGTGTTGATCAGACGTGCTTTTTTCCAGGCAAGCGTTGTGGTGGTTGGCCCAAGAATTTTTTCAAACAACTCGATGGTGGAGTTGTGAATATCACGCGTTTTCGCACCGGCGATAATACGTGTCTCTGGTGTCGCCACATGGCGCAATGCGCGAAGCTGTTGTTCCAACAGTGCCAGCGTTTTAGGGATCTTAATCAAAACCACTGCAGGCGCTTGCGGATATTTAGCGGTGCTATCAAGAAACGTTACGCTGGACTCAACGAGACCGTTTTCGCGTAAGTTCTCACGGATAGCCAGTTCACTAAGATAAGAGTCGCTGATGCTATACGGCTTATGTTCAGCCAGCACGCAAGACAGCGCCCCGAAGTTATCGTTAAAAATCAGGACCGGGCCACTGATTTCGATTTCGTCCAGTTGCTGCAAAAGGTAGTCATCCGCAGCTTCCCACGCCTGTAGTGGGTTAACGTCATCCGTTTCTGGAAAACGTTTTAGTGTCAGTGAACGGAAACCGTCGTCTAATTGGCTCATCGGCCCTCCTGGATGGTAAAATTTCGGCGTAATCCCCGAATGGGGGCGTGAGTATACCTTTTTTCCCTTTACTTTGAGCAGACGAATGAGCGAATTAACTTATCTACAGGGTTACCCGGAGCATTTGCTCTCGCAGGTTCGTACTTTGATTGCGGAACAACGTCTGGGCGAGGTGCTACAAAAACGCTATCCAGATACACATAACATCACCACCGATAAAGCCCTGTACGCATGGACACAAGACCTTAAAAATCAGTATCTACGCAACGCACCACCGATCAATAAAGTCGCTTACGACAATAAAATTCATGTGCTGAATAATGCGCTTGGCCTGCACACGGCGGTGTCGCGTGTTCAGGGAAACAAGCTAAAAGCAAAAGCAGAAATTCGTGTGGCGACGGTATTTAAAAATGCACCAGAAGCATTTTTACGCATGATTGTGGTTCACGAGTTGGCGCACCTGAAAGAGAAAGATCACAACAAAGCGTTCTATTCACTGTGCTGTCATATGGAACCGCAATATCACCAGTTGGAGTTTGATACTCGCTTATGGCTGACGCAGATGGCGTTAGTCGGCCAGGCGTGATAGCAAATTGGTGGATGTCGCTTGCGCTAATCCACCCTACAAAAGCTCATTCATACCGTAGGTCGGATTAGCGCAAGCGACATCCGACTTTCACTTAATATTCAAAGCCATCACTTGCTCAACGTCAATCCTGCAAAGACCTCGGCAATCGCCACTGCACCGGGATCTTTCACCCCTTTCAGGTTATCGCTGTTCACATAGGATGAACGCCCGGCATTGGCTTTTTGCATTTGCGCCGTCGCATTTGCTCCTTCTTGCGCAGCCTTCACAGCGGCGTTCAGAGAACCATCTTTCAGGGCTTCGAGTGCAGGTTGTAATGCATCAATCAACGTACGATCGCCAAGATCGGCACCACCGTAGCGTTTCATCTGCTCAAGGCCAAACAATAACGCATCCGCGAGAGGCTGTTTTTTAGCGAACTTTTGCCCGCTCGCTGTGAAGAAAATGGACATCAGCACGCCGCTTGAACCCCCCATCACCATTGCCAGCCGTTCACCGATTAACTCCAGCAAAGCAGCTGTGTCATTTAATGGCAGTTTGTCGTCTTCATTAAGCTGCGCGATGTCCCTGGCACCTTGGGCAAAGGTAGACCCCGTATCGCCATCACCCACTTTTGCATCCAGGGCATTCAACGCGTTTTCCTGGCCAATAAGCGTATGGGTAATGCTAGTTACCAGTGCTTTTACAGCCGTATTTTCCGACGCTTTAGCCTGTGTTGCTGCGCGAATCACGCTGTGTTTTTGCATCGATAGCGGCTCGAGTTTCACCATAGGCTGCCAGCCCACGGTTTCTACTTCCGCCTGCAAGGCTTCAATAAAAATGTCATTCAGGGCGATGGCAGAAAGTGAGAATCCTTTCATATCTAATGCCGTCACAAGTGCCGCAGGGCCAATAAGATAATTGATTTGATCCTTTAATTCAGAATGAACCAACTCTTTGGTCAGGAGTGCCATTTCCAGCGCGGACGTTGCGCCAAGATTGTTGATCAGCACCGCAAGCCTTGCTTGAGTACCGGTCTTTTCACGCAGACATTTCACCAGACTGGCAACAATTTCATGGCTGTTTTGGCTATTAACCGTGTTGGCACCTGGTTCGCCATGAATCCCAAGGCCTAGCTCGACCTGCCCACCTTTGATGCGCCCCTCTTCGCCATCCTGACCCGGTAGATTACAGGTTTGCATGGCGACGCCCATGCTCGCAATGTTGTCACAAGCAAGTTGTGCGATGTCTCGAACATCACTCAAAGATTTCCCCTGCTCTGCGGCAAAGCCCGCAATTTTATGCACCAGCACCGTTCCGGCAATACCGCGCGGCTGTTTGTTATCCGGTAGCGAAATATCGTCACCGACGATAACCATTTCTACTTTCAAGCCATGCTTTTTGGCCCTTTCCGCTGCAAGACCGAAATTAAGACGGTCGCCAGTGTAATTTTTAACGATAAGCAAACAACCACGATCGCCAGTAACCGCGACAATCGCATTTAGCACGGCTTCCACACTCGGCGAGGCAAACAAATCGCCACACACCGCAGCGGTTAACATTCCTTTGCCGACAAAGCCAACGTGTGCTGGTTCATGGCCTGAGCCACCACCTGAAATAATCGCGACTTTGCTTTTTTTCCAGTCTTTGCGCACCACCACACGAATGGCGGGGTCGGTATCTAAACGCGTCAGGTTACGAAAACGAGAACTGATGATGACACCTTCAATGGCGTCGTTGACCATTTGCTTACGGTCATTAAAGAAGAATCTGGACATAGTTTCCCAATAATAAGTAATACATATACAAAGCATAGCCTTTGCTGCGAGGTATGACGTAAACCAGGATTTTTGACTGATGACGAACTCCTGCCGCTTGCTATGCTTATGGAAATGTCACCACAGGGAAATCATCATGATTGCGCCGCTCCTGATTGCCAGAACCACAGAACAAGAACTGCATCTGCTGCCGAGTATGGCGAACCGCCACGGACTAATAACCGGCGCAACGGGCACCGGCAAAACTGTCACGCTGCAAAAACTAGCCGAGTCCTTTTCCGAAATAGGCGTGCCTGTGTTTATGGCAGATGTAAAAGGCGATCTCACCGGTGTGGCTCAAGAAGGTGCCGAGTCTGAAAAACTCCTCGCAAGGCTTGCCAAAATCGGCGTGAATGACTGGTCGCCTCATAGTAATCCCGTTGTCTTGTGGGATATTTTTGGTGAAAAAGGCCATCCGGTGCGCGCGACCGTTTCCGATCTGGGACCGCTGTTACTGTCACGCCTGCTCAACCTTAATGAAGTTCAGGCGGGGGTACTGCAAATCATCTTCCGTATTGCCGATGACCAGGGTTTATTACTGCTCGATTTTAAAGATTTACGCGCAGCGACTCAGTACATCGGTGATAACGCGAAATCGTTCCAGAACCAGTATGGCAATATCAGCAGTGCTTCTATCGGTGCCATTCAACGTGGACTGTTACAGCTTGAAGAGCAAGGTGCCGAATATTTCTTTGGTGAACCGATGCTAGATATCAAAGACTGGATGCGCACCGATGCCAATGGCAAAGGCGTTATCAATATCCTTTCTGCGGAAAAGCTCTACCAGATGCCAAAAATGTATGCCGCCAGCTTGCTGTGGATGCTGTCAGAAATCTACGAGCAATTACCTGAAGCCGGCGACCTGGAAAAACCCAAGCTGGTGTTCTTTTTTGATGAAGCACATTTGCTGTTTAACGACGCTCCTCAGGTGCTCCTGGACAAAATCGAACAAGTAATTCGCCTGATTCGTTCTAAAGGAGTTGGGGTTTATTTCGTTTCCCAAAACCCGTCAGATATCCCGGATGCCGTGCTAGGGCAGCTCGGCAACCGTATTCAACATGCGTTACGCGCCTTTACACCTAAAGACCAGAAAGCGGTGAAAACCGCAGCGCAAACCATGCGAGCCAACCCTAAATTCGACACCGAAAAAGCGATACAGGAATTGGGTACCGGCGAAGCGCTCATCTCTTTACTGGATGAAAAAGGCAGCCCAACGGTAGTTGAACGCGTCATGGTTATCGCCCCCTGCTCACGCATGGGACCAGTCACTGACGATGAACGTAACGGGCTAATTAACCATTCGCCGCTATACGGGAAATACGATGAAATAGTCGATCGAGAATCGGCTTTTGAACGCTTACAACAAGGTGTTCAGGCGGCAGGTGAACAACAAAATGCTCCACCGACTAAAGGTGAGTCTGTAGCGGTAGATGACGGCATTCTCGGCGGGTTGAAAGATATTCTGTTTGGCACCACTGGCCCGCGTGGAGGCAAGAAAGATGGCGTAGTGCAAACCATGGCGAAAAGTGCGGCGCGCCAGGTGACTAATCAAATTATTCGCGGTGTTTTGGGCAGTATTATGGGTGGACGAAAACGCTGATTTTCTCACCTCACCCCTCTTCCTAAGAAGCGGGGTGAGTAAGGCTATTTTATTAACCTGAGCGCTTCATCATCAGCCACAGACTAATCAGGAAGAAGCTGGCACTTGGCAGTAACGCGCCAAGAATCGGCGGAATGTTATATACCAGGCTTAGCGGGCCAAAGATTTGGTCGAGAACATAAAACACGAAACCAAAACTGATACCCGTAACGACCCGCACACCCATTGGCACACTACGTAACGGGCCGAAAATGAACGACAGCGCCATCAGCATCATTACGGCAACGGAGAGCGGCGCAAAAACTTTGCTCCACATATTGAGCTGGTAGCGCCCGGCATCTTGTCCGCTGGCTTTAAGATACTTAACGTAATTATGCAGACCGCTGATAGACAGCGCATCCGGGTCCAGTGCCACCACCCCAAGTTTGTCCGGGGTCAGATTGGTTTTCCACTCATCACTGACAGTCTGAGAACCCGTGATTTGCATCGGATCGGTCAAGTTAGAAGCATCAACCTGAGACAATCGCCATACCTTATGCTCCACATCGTACTGTGCAGATGCAGCATAACGAACCGATTGCAGGCGGCGCTCTTTGTTAAAGCTATAAATACTGACGCCCGTGAGGTTGTTGTTGCCATTTATGCGTTCAATGTAGACAAAGTTATGGCCATCTTTCGCCCATAAACCTTGCTGCGTAGTGAGCAAAGAACCGCCGTACATCTGTTGCGCACGATAATTACGCGCCATTTGTTCGCCTTGTGGAGCGACCCACTCGCCAATCGCCATGGTCAACAACACCAGCGGAATAGCGGTTTTCATCACCGACAATGCGATTTGCATACGGGTAAAACCGGAGGCTTGCATCACCACCAGTTCGCTGCGCTGCGCCAGCATTCCCAACCCAAGTAAAGCGCCAAGTAGTGCGGCCATTGGGAAGAATATCTGGACGTCTTTTGGCACGCTGAGGATGGTGTACACCCCAGCGCCCATCGCGGAATAACTGCCCTGCCCGGCTTTTTTCAGCTGGTCGACAAATTTAATAATGCCCGATAGCGACACCAGCATGAATAACGTCATCATGATGGTGGTAAAGATGGTTTTACCGATATAACGGTCAAGTACACCAAACATTTATGCCGCTCCTCGTGTATTGCTAAAGCGTGCACGTAGTTGGCGCATCGGCACCGTATCCCACACGTTGAGCACAACTGCGATAGCAAAATAGACCAGGTTAACCAGCCACATCCACATCATCGGGTCGATTCTCCCCTTCGCAGCATTAGATTTCAGCGAAGTTTGAAGTAGGAAGAACACCAGATATAGCAGCATCGCTGGCAGCATTGAAAGTACACGGCCCTGACGCGGGTTAACCACGCTTAATGGAACCACCATCAGTGCCATAATAAACACGGTCACTATCAGCGTGAGACGCCAGTGCAATTCGGCTCGCGCATTGGGGGCATCGTTTGACCACAGCGTGCGAACATACATTTGACTCGAATCATCGGGATCAAGTGCCACAGTCTGGTGGCCAACTATCGCCTGGTAATCCTTGAAATCCGTGATACGGAAGTCACGTAGTAATGCCGTGCCTTCAAAACGAGTTCCCGTGTTGAGCGTGACGATTTGTGATCCATCAGGCCGCTGGGATAAATGACCGGAGTCAGCCACCACCACGGAAGGACGTGCATTACCTTTTGGACGCAACTGCGCCAGGAAAACGTCTTTAAAACTTGAGCCATCGACGCTCTCAATAAAGAGTACCGAGTTACCATCCGTCGCTTGTTGGAACTGCCCTTGGGCAAGTGCGGCCATGCCGGGGTTAGCCTTGGCTTCTGACAACACTTCGTCCTGATGACGAGATGACCACGGACCAAGCCACATCACGTTGACCGTTGCTATCGCGCCGGTAAAGAGTGCGAGGATCATTGCAGCTTTGATCAGCACCGCTTTACTCAAGCCACAAGCATGCATTACCGTGATTTCACTCTCGGTATACAATCTGCCAAACGTCATGAGCAGCCCAAGGAAAAGGCTAAGAGGAAGGATGAGCTGCGCCATTTCAGGCACACCAAGTCCTAACAGGGAAAATACGAGATTTGTCGGAATATCACCGTCAACCGCCGCACCCAGAATCCTGACTAGCTTCTGACAAAAAAAGATCAGCAGCAGTATGAAGAGGATCGCAAGTTGGCTTTTTAGCGTCTCCCGAACCAGATATCTTATGATAATCACATTAAATACGCCTGTTAAAACGAGTCTTTTTGCAGGAAAATCGCTTGTTTCATCGCTTATACGTCATTTATTCTCTTGAGTCGTCGAAAACATCGCTAAGATTAAAAAGCCCGGCATTATTCTGGCGCAGGGTGATTTAAATGACGTCGCCGAAACTGTAAAAACATACTCGTAAGATTAACACGAAGTCATCGCAACCGCGGAGATGAGTTACGAAAGCTTGCAATTCTAGCTGTAGCCACCGCCGTTGTCTTTAAGATTCAGGAGCGTAGTGCATGGAGTTCAGTGTAAAAAGCGGTAGCCCCGAGAAACAGCGTAGTGCCTGCATCGTTGTGGGAGTCTTTGAACCGCGTCGTCTGTCCCCGGTCGCCGAACAACTCGATAAAATCAGCGATGGCTACATCAGCGCCTTGTTGCGCCGTGGTGAGCTTGAGGGAAAACCCGGTCAAACTTTATTACTTCACCATGTTCCGAACGTGCTCTCTGAGCGCATTCTGCTGATTGGGTGTGGCAAAGAGCGTGAACTGGATGAACGTCAGTATAAGCAAGTTATCCAGAAAACAATTAATACTCTAAACGATACTGGCTCAATGGAAGCCGTTTGCTTCCTGACTGAACTGCACGTTAAGGGCCGCAATACTTACTGGAAAGTACGCCAGGCCGTGGAAACGGCAAAAGAGTCTCTGTATAGCTTTGATCAGTTAAAGACCAACAAAAGCGAACCACGTCGTCCGCTGCGTAAAATGGTCTTTAATGTGCCGACCCGTCGCGAACTCACCAGCGGTGAACGTGCGATTCAACACGGTCTGGCCATTGCTGCCGGTATTAAAGCAGCTAAAGATCTGGGCAACATGCCACCCAATATCTGTAATGCCGCTTATCTGGCTTCCCAGGCGCGTCAGTTGGCTGACTCCTACAGCAAAAACGTGGTCACCCGCGTGATAGGTGAACAGCAGATGAAAGAGCTGGGCATGCACTCCTACCTCGCGGTGGGTGATGGTTCCCAGAACGAATCACTGATGTCAGTCATCGAGTACAAAGGCAATAATTCACCGGATGTGCGTCCAATCGTGCTGGTCGGTAAAGGCCTGACGTTTGACTCAGGCGGTATTTCTATCAAACCTGCCGAAGGCATGGACGAGATGAAGTACGACATGTGCGGTGCCGCGGCGGTGTACGGTGTCATGCGCATGGTTGCCGAACTGAATCTGCCGATTAACGTTATTGGTGTGCTGGCAGGCTGTGAGAATATGCCTGGCGGACGTGCTTATCGCCCAGGTGATGTACTAACGACTATGTCAGGCCAAACCGTAGAAGTACTAAATACCGACGCAGAAGGCCGCCTGGTGTTGTGCGACGTACTGACTTACGTTGAGCGCTTCGAACCTGAAGTGGTTATTGACGTGGCGACGCTGACTGGCGCGTGTGTGATTGCCCTGGGCCATCACATCACCGGTTTGATGTCTAACCACAACCCACTGGCTCACGAGCTTATCGGTGCGTCTGAACAAGCGGGTGACCGTGCGTGGCGTCTGCCAATAGCTGATGAGTATCAGGAACAGCTGGAAACCAACTTTGCTGATATGGCAAACATCGGTGGTCGTCCTGGTGGCGCAATTACTGCGGCCTGTTTCCTGTCACGCTTTACCCGTAAATACAACTGGGCTCACCTGGATATTGCAGGAACAGCCTGGCGTTCAGGTAAAGCTAAAGGTGCTACCGGCCGTCCAGTGGCGCTGTTATCGCAATTCCTGTTGAACCGTTCAGGATTTAACGGCGAAGAGTGATTTAACGCCCTCACCCTAACCCTCTCCCCCAAGGAGAGGGATTGCCCGGCTTTCTCCTTCTTCCCGGGAGAAGGTCGGGATGAGGGGAAATCCCATTACCATCAAAAGCGATGTAAATGAAAAACGCGACGTTCTACCTGCTCGACAACGACACGCCTTCCGGTGAGTTGAGTGCCGTTGAAGCGTTGGTGTGTGAACTGGCGGCAGAAAGCTTTCGAGCAGGAAAACGCCTGCTGATTGCCTGTGTTGATGAACAACAAGCTATCCGTCTGGATGAAGCACTCTGGCAGCGTGATGCTCACGCGTTTGTACCGCATAATCTTGCCGGTGAAGGGCCGCGTTACGGCGCCCCAGTAGAATTGGCCTGGCCGCAACGACGTGGAAGTTCACCGCGCGATTTACTGATTAGCCTATTGCCACAGTTCGCAGATTTTGCCACCGCTTTCCATGAAGTGATAGACTTCGTACCTTACGAAGAATCCCAGAAACAACTGGCCCGTGATCGCTACAAGGCGTATCGCGTTGCTGGTTTCCACTTGACTACGGCGACTCATACCCCGCCGGGAACGACATAGCAGACAATGGAAAAGACATATAACCCGCAAGATATCGAACAGCCGCTATACGAGCACTGGGAACAGCAGGGCTACTTTAAGCCAAATGGCGACACCAGCCAGGAAAGCTTCTGCATCATGATCCCGCCGCCGAACGTTACCGGCAGCTTGCATATGGGTCACGCCTTCCAGCAGACGATCATGGACACCATGATTCGTTACCAGCGCATGCAGGGTAAAAATACCTTGTGGCAGGCGGGGACTGACCACGCCGGCATCGCGACCCAAATGGTCGTTGAGCGCAAAATTGCCGCCGAAGAGGGTAAAACTCGTCACGATTATGGCCGCGACGCCTTTATCGAGAAAATCTGGCAGTGGAAGGCAGAGTCTGGTGGCACCATCACTCGTCAGATGCGTCGTCTTGGTAACTCCGTAGACTGGGAGCGCGAGCGCTTCACCATGGACGAAGGGCTATCCAATGCGGTGAAAGAAGTGTTCGTTCGTCTGTACAAAGAAGATCTGATTTATCGTGGCAAGCGCCTGGTAAACTGGGACCCGAAACTGCGCACAGCGATTTCCGATCTGGAAGTTGAAAACCGTGAGTCTAAAGGTTCCATGTGGCACCTGCGTTATCCGCTGGCTGACGGTGCGAAAACCGCTGACGGCAAAGATTATCTGGTTGTCGCGACTACGCGTCCGGAAACCGTGCTCGGTGATACCGGTGTGGCTGTAAACCCGGAAGATCCGCGCTATAAAGATTTGATCGGTAAATTCGTGGTGCTGCCGCTGGTTAACCGCCTCATTCCTATTGTTGGTGATGAACACGCCGACATGGAAAAAGGTACCGGCTGCGTCAAAATCACGCCTGCACACGACTTTAACGACTACGAAGTTGGCCGTCGTCATGCATTGCCAATGATTAATATTCTGACCTTCGACGGTGATATCCGTGAAGTGGCAGAAGTGTTTGATACCAACGGTGAAGAATCTGACGTTTACAGCAACGACATTCCGACAGCCTTCCAGAAACTGGAACGTTTTGCCGCGCGTAAAGCTGTTGTTGCTGCATTCGACGAAATGGGCTTGCTTGAAGAAATCAAACCACACGATCTGACCGTTCCTTACGGCGACCGTGGCGGCGTGGTTATCGAGCCAATGCTGACCGACCAATGGTACGTGCGTACCGCACCTCTGGCGAAAGTTGCAGTAGAAGCCGTTGAGCAAGGCGATATCCAGTTCGTGCCGAAGCAGTACGAAAACATGTACTTCTCCTGGATGCGTGATATTCAGGATTGGTGTATTTCTCGTCAATTGTGGTGGGGTCACCGCATCCCGGCCTGGTACGATGCTGAAGGCAATGTTTACGTTGGCCGTAACGAAGCAGAAGTACGTGCTGAGAACAATCTGGGCGATGACGTTGCGTTGAACCAGGACGAAGACGTTCTGGACACCTGGTTCTCCTCTGGTCTGTGGACATTCTCCACTTTAGGCTGGCCTGAAAACACCGAAGCGCTGCGCACCTTCCACCCGACCAGCGTGATGGTCAGCGGCTTCGACATCATCTTCTTCTGGATTGCTCGCATGATCATGCTGACCATGCACTTCATCAAAGATGAAGATGGCAAACCACAGGTTCCGTTTAAAACCGTTTACATGACCGGTCTTATCCGCGACGACGAAGGGCAGAAAATGTCCAAGTCCAAGGGTAACGTTATCGATCCACTGGATATGGTTGACGGTATTTCCCTGGAAGACCTGCTAGAGAAACGTACCGGTAACATGATGCAGCCGCAACTGGCTGAGAAAATCCGTAAGCGCACAGAGAAGCAATTCCCGAACGGTATTGAACCGCACGGCACCGATGCACTGCGCTTTACTCTGGCAGCCCTGGCGTCAACCGGTCGCGATATCAACTGGGACATGAAGCGCCTGGAAGGTTACCGTAACTTCTGTAACAAGCTGTGGAACGCCAGCCGTTTCGTGATGATGAATACCGAAGACCAGGATTGCGGCTTTAACGGCGGCGAAATGGTTCTGTCTCTGGCAGACCGCTGGATTCTGGCGGAATTCAACCGCACGGTGAAAGCATACCGTGAAGCACTCGACAGCTATCGCTTTGATATCGCTGCCAACATTCTGTATGAATTCACCTGGAACCAGTTCTGCGACTGGTATCTGGAGCTAACTAAACCGGTTATGAACAGCGGTACTGAAGCGGAACTGCGCGGTACGCGTAATACGCTGATTAACGTGCTGGAAGGTCTGCTGCGTCTTGCGCACCCGATTATTCCATTCATCACTGAAACCATCTGGCAGCGTGTGAAAACCTTCAAAGGCATCACAGACGATACCATTATGCTGCAACCGTTCCCGGCGTATAACAGCGCTCAGGACGATGAAGCTGCGTTCTCTGATACCGAGTGGCTGAAGGATGTGATCACCGCGGTACGTAATATTCGTGCTGAAATGAACATTGCGCCAAGCAAACGTCTGGACGTGCTGCTGCGTAGCTGTAGCGAAGAAGCGTTACGTCGTGTGAACGAGAACCGTACCTTCCTGCAAAACCTGGCCCGTCTGGAAAGCATCACTATTCTGCCAGTCGATGATAAAGGTCCAGTTTCCGTGACCAAAATTATCGATGGCGCAGAGCTGCTGATCCCGATGGCAGGCCTGGTCGACAAAGCTGCAGAGCTTGCACGTTTGGACAAAGAAATGGCCAAACTGGATGTCGAAATTACTGCCATCGAAAACAAACTGTCTAACGAAGGTTTTGTGGCGCGCGCGCCTGAAGCTGTAGTCGCAAAAGAACGCGAACGTTTGGCTGCTTGTGGTGAAGCAAAAGTGAAACTGACCGAGCAGAAAGCGACGATTGCCGCACTGTAATAAGTCATGCGAAAAACGAGGCCGGATGAAAATCCGGCCTTTTTTTGGCCTGTAATTGCAATATCCTCACTTGCGCGATTATCCCCGTAATGCTATTAACATCGACTTATGTCCCATCGGGTCTTATGAGTAACATTATGAATATCACTGCTCCGGTCGATATTGCACTGCGCCGGATAACCATCCATGACAATGCGGCTATCGCCCACGTTATTCGTGAAGTCTCTGCTGAATACGGCTTAACTGCCGATAAAGGCTACACCGTTGCAGATCCTAATCTGGATGAGCTGTTTCAGGTTTATAGCCAGCCTGGGCACGCGTTCTGGATTGTGGAATTTGACGGCAAGGTTGTCGGTGGTGGTGGTGTTGCACCATTAACGTGTAGCGAGCCGGATATTTGTGAATTGCAGAAGATGTATTTCCTGCCCGTAGTCCGTGGCAAAGGGTTGGCAAAACATCTGGCACTACAAGCAATGGATTTCGCCCGTATTGAAGGGTTTAAGCGCTGCTATCTGGAAACAACTGCGTTTCTGACTGAAGCCATCGCGCTGTACGAACACCTGGGCTTTGAACACATCTCCGAACCATTGGGCTGCACCGGGCATGTGGATTGCGAAGTGCGGATGATCAAATCATTGTAAGCGCAATAAGGCGAGTGCTCACTCGCCGGTTATCAGGATGCAATTGGCACACCGCTATGAAAACGAAACTCGTTATCCGGGCTGCTAATCAGAGCGGCTTCCACTTCCCCAAAGAAACGTACTCGATCACTGATATCTCCACCTGCAATTTGTTCTGCCAACGCTAAATAATCCTGGTAATGCCGAGCTTCTGAACGCAAAAGCGACAGGTAGAATTTTTGTAATTCGTCATCCAGATACGGTGCCAGTGCAGAAAAACGCTCGCAGGACCTCGCCTCGATATACGCCCCACATATCAATTTATCCACCAGCATAACCGGTTCATGTGTACGCGTTTCGCTGAGCAGACCTTTGGCATAACGACTGGCAGTGATTTTTACATAGGGAATATTGCGGGCAACCATTATTTCACGCACCTGCCAGAAGTGATGCAATTCCTCTTTAATCAACAACACCATACTGTCGATAAGTTGTTGGCCCCAGGCATTATCCGTTTTTGGCATCACGCTTTTGCTCAGGGTTTTATGCAACGCCACAAAATCAGGTTCAGCTCCCTCACGGAATGCAAAATCTTCATAGGGTTTTAACCAGTCGAGTAGCACCTGTGCACTGTCTTTATCTGCGATATATTTGCGAATCAGAAACATAGCAGTTTGCGCAGCCTTGAGTTCGCATATCAGATGGTCCGTCAACAACAGTGGTAAATGCTCAGGCTGACGGGCTTGGGTAATCCATGCTTCAGGCGTTGGGCAGTTCAGGAAATTGAGTACCGGAGAGAGGAGTTGTGGGTAGTTCATAATCGGTCGTTATTGATCCTTGAAATGCAGCGGCGGGGAGCCGCTGCACAAATGCGATTAGTGGCGCACACCGTCGTCGTCTTCATCGACTACGTCGTCATCACCTTCTTCATCACCCTCTTCCCCGTTCGGGTCTTCGTAGTAAGTGCCCCAACCGTCATATTCCACACCGAATTTTTCGGCCAGATTCAGCAACTGTTCAACTTGTTCGTCCAGCAGCTCGGCTTTCAGTGCACTTTCGCTCAGCACGTCACAGCAGATAACGGTGTCACCCTCTTCCACTTCCAGCTCTTCTGGGTCAGTAACTTCGTAACCCATTTTGAACGCTTCAACAGCGGCTTTTTCAAGAGTTTCGAAATCGTCTGCGGAAAGGTGATGCTCAATAGTGTACAGCGCGTCAGGATCGCTACCGTCTTCCAGTAATTCTTCAATAATCAAACGCGTTTCTTCGCGTTGCTCTTCCAGCAGTTCTGGATTTGCCATGGCCCTTTCCTCAATTTGTAGGCAGATACTTCTATTTTCACACACGGCTGAGTTTGCCTCCACCTTTCCCAGCAAAGTTTTATCTGCCGGGGGTTGCAAATGCATATTCATACATATAAATTGAATTTTAATTCAATAAATGGCTTGTGCCATGCGAGGAAATTATGAGTCATTTCTATCAAAAGCATTTTCTTAAATTACTGGATTTTACCCCTACGCAGCTTCACGAATTGCTTGCCCTGTCTGCCAAACTTAAAAAAGACAAGAAAAAAGGAAATGAAATTCAGTATCTTACTGGAAAAAATATCGCGCTCATCTTCGAAAAAGACTCGACTCGTACGAGGTGCTCTTTCGAAGTTGCCGCATTTGACCAGGGCGCTCGAGTCACTTACCTCGGCCCAAGCGGTAGCCAAATTGGGCATAAAGAATCAATTAAAGATACAGCACGTGTTTTAGGCCGTATGTACGATGGGATTCAGTATCGTGGGTTTGGTCAGGAAATCGTTGAAACACTAGCCCAGCACGCAGGTGTACCAGTATGGAACGGGCTGACCAACGAGTTTCACCCAACGCAATTACTGGCAGATTTGCTGACTATGCAGGAGGAACTACCCGGTAAAACTTTCCAGCAGATGACGCTGGTTTATGCAGGTGATGCGCGCAATAACATGGGTAACTCTATGCTGGAAGCCGCCGCGCTGACCGGGTTGAATTTACGCCTGGTTGCACCGCAAGCGTGCTGGCCAGATGAAAGTCTGGTAGCGGAATGCCAAGCCCTGGCTGCCCACAATGGCGGGAAAATAACCCTGACTGAAGACATTGCCACAGGCGTTAAAGGTGCAGATTTTATTTATACCGATGTGTGGGTATCAATGGGTGAAGCCAAGGAGAAATGGGCGGAGCGCATTAATCTGCTGCGGGCTTATCAGGTAAATAGTGCAATGCTCGCGCTGACTGGCAATCCACAGGTGAAATTCCTGCATTGCCTGCCCGCTTTCCATGATGATCAGACGACGCTTGGCAAGCAGATGGCGGAGCAATATGACTTGCATGGTGGAATGGAAGTGACAGATGAAGTATTCGAATCTCCAAATAGTGTGGTGTTCTCACAAGCTGAAAACCGGATGCACACGATTAAAGCTGTGATGGTCGCAACGCTTGCGAAGCTTTAATTAGAATAGGCGGATAATATTTATCCGCCTATTCCAGCATTACACCATCAACATCTTCACGACGACTTTGCGCACTGGGGCCGGTTTGCCCACTGCACAAAGCGGTTTGTGAACTTCCCCAGGATAGAACACCACGAAGTCCCCTTCATTTAATACTACAGTTTTTTCCTGTTCGCCTTCTGGCAAAAACGCGATGTCTTTATCAGCCAACCAATCAGTTTCTGGTGTGCCCGCAGGCAGGCAGCTAAACGTCATACCTTCCTGACCACGCATGACTATCTGGATATCCAGATAACGTTGGTGGAATTCCGCAGGACGCTCTTCGAATGGCTGCGTGCTGTCTTCTGAAACCAGCATAAAGAGACTGTTACCGTCGATATCATGCTTACCCAGTGGCGTTTCTGGAGTGATGTGTTGTTTAACGTGCTCAATCGCCTGACGCAGTTCTTGCGGGAGCCAGGATTGCAAAGAATGAATGTTTCCAATAATCATGATCAATACCTTTTTGAAACGATGTTTTATTAACGGTATTTATACGAGTATTCATCTTCTACCGCCACGGGTATTTTAAGAAAACCTGTGTTGGCGCTACATTATTCGATCTGAATCGTCAACAGAAGGTGCTGGTGACACCGTTAAATCCGTCATAAGCACCATTAAGAGATCAGGTCTTAGTGACAAACTCCAAAAAATAACTTACCTACCGCATTTATCGCTAAAAAAAATAAACGAATAATTATTCACTTATAAATGAAAAAATGCATTGTTTTGCATGAAAAACAACAGGTAAATTTACAACAAATTATTAACAACCACTCATCATTTTCATTTCATCTTTTATCATCCCCCTCAATGACATCAGTAGTTAATACAAATAACCGTGACCATTTTAGCTTTCCCTTTGAATTTCATATCGTCATACATAATTATTTTACAAATCAGCAACCATGGCAATCGCCATTTTATTCATTATATTTAAACATATTATTCACCATGGTTATCGGTACAAACCTCAAGAGTGACCTATGTCACTGTTTTATTAGCGCGCGTAACTAAAATGACCTCAATTTCCACAAACAGGAGGAAATAGAAAATGGAAAACAATAATAGATCCATGCCACATATCCGACGTGTTACGCATATTATGATGTTAATACACCGTAGCTGCTTCGATTTTCATCTCTTCAATTCTAAGTAACCCTCATCAAATGGCATTTGCTATTTCAGATACTCGTGCCCGCTTGTCTCCAGACGTTGATTAATTCAGTAAAAAACTGAATTTGCTATCATTATACTGCGTTCTGCGTGCGGCATTTGACTATCAAAATTAGCACATCAGCCCATCCGGTGAATTAATCACCTGGTATTTACCGACTCACTTCAGTAATTCAATCATACGAATTATTGTGGGTTGTTATTGCCTTTAAAAAATAATATGGCTTCGGGATTCCTGTTGGGAATATCTGACGGACACCCTATACATTAAATATTTACTTGTTAATCAAGAATTCAAGAGAGCAGAATAGTAATGGAAAAATTAAAAATAGCCGTTAATACCAACGCAGCTGAATGCTTTAGCACCGAACGTGAAACCGTAGATATTAACAATACTAATTTTACAGATGTTTCCGCTGCCGTCATTTCTGTTAAAGATGCTATGTCAGGCGTATTGAGAACAATCGAACAAACTGGCTTCGGCATCCCAATCTTTGTCGCTGTATGTTGTGAAGAAGAATTACCAGCTGAAGTCCTGCCACGTGTCACTGGTGTGTTCGAACTGTGCGATGGCAACGTAGATTTCTATGGAAAACAGTTAGAAGCTGCAGCTATTAAATATGAGAAGGACGTTCTGCCGCCGTTCTTTGGCAATCTGGTGGAGTACGTACAACAAGGTAATGCTGCTTTTGATTGCCCAGGACATCAGGGGGGACAGTTCTTCCGTCGCCATCCGGCTGGTCGTCAATTCTTTGATTACTTTGGTGAAACATTATTCCGCTCAGACTTGTGTAATGCAGACGTCTCCATGGGTGATCTGCTCATTCATGAAGGTGCTCCATGCGCAGCACAGATGCATGCAGCTAAAGTGTTTAATGCAGACAAAACTTACTTCGTTTTGAATGGGACTTCCTCTTCTAATAAAGTTGTGCTGAATGCGCTTTTAGCACCTGGCGATTTGGTACTCTTTGACCGTAACAACCATAAATCTAACCACCACGGCGCATTAATTCAGGCCGGAGCGACTCCCGTATATCTGGAAACTGCTCGTAACCCATTTGGGTTTATAGGCGGTATTGATGCCCACTGTTTTGAAGAAAAATATCTGCGTAATTTAGTACAGGAAGTTGCACCTAATCGCAGTGCTGAAAAACGACCATTCCGCCTTGCAGTTATTCAATTAGGCACCTACGACGGTACTATTTATAACGCTCGCCAGGTTGTCGATAAAATAGGTCATCTTTGCGACTACATCCTGTTTGATTCGGCATGGGTAGGTTACGAACAATTCATTCCAATGATGAATGATTGTTCTCCGCTGTTGCTTGAACTGGATGAAAACGATCCGGGCATTCTGGTGACTCAATCTGTGCATAAACAGCAAGCCGGATTCTCTCAGACCTCACAAATCCATAAAAAAGACAAACACATCAAAGGGCAGAATCGTTATGTAAATCATAAGCGTATGAATAACGCATTTATGATGCATGCATCAACAAGCCCGTTCTATCCGTTGTTTGCAGCCCTCGACGTTAACGCCAAAATGCATGAAGGCGAAAGCGGCAAACGTATGTGGATGGACTGCGTAAAAGTGGGTATCGAAACCCGTAAGTTATTGTTAAAACTCTGTAAACACATCCGTCCGTTTGTGCCAGAAACGGTTGATGGTCGTAAATGGGAAGATTTTGATACGGATGATATGGCAAACAACCTTCGTTTCTTTGATTTCATTCCGGGGGAACGCTGGCACTCCTTTGAAGGCTACGCGGAGCACCAATATTTCGTTGACCCATGCAAGCTGATGTTGACCACGCCGGGTATTAATGCCCAAACCGGGGAATATGAAAAATTCGGCGTACCGGCGACTATCCTCGCCAACTTCCTTCGTGAGAACGGGATCGTACCGGAAAAATGCGACCTGAATTCTATCTTGTTCCTGATGACCCCTGCTGAAGACATGGCGAAGATGCAGCATCTCGTTGCTCAAATTGCTCACTTTGAACGCCTGTTGGAAGAAGATGCACCATTAGCGCAAGTACTGCCCTCCATTTATAAAAGCTACGAAGAACGTTATCAGAACTACACCATCCGTCAGCTATGCCAGGAAATGCACGACCTGTATGTTAGCCACGACGTTAAACAACTACAAAAAGAGATGTTCCGCAAAGCTCACTTCCCAAAAGTAGTCATGAATCCTCAGCAAGCCAACATTGAGTTTGTACGCGGCAATGTTGAATTAGTGGCGTTATCTCAAATTGAAGGCCGCATCGCCGCTGAAGGTGCCCTGCCATATCCTCCGGGTGTTTTATGTGTGGTTCCGGGTGAAGTCTGGGGGGGGTCTGTACAGCGTTATTTCCTGGCGCTGGAAGAAGGGATCAATCTGTTACCGGGCTTTGCTCCCGAGCTACAAGGGGTCTACATCAAGCTCGATGAGGACCGGAGAAAACGTGCTTATGGTTATGTTATCAACAAATAAATCTGAGATCAGACTGCGCCAGAGTGATTGGCCACTATTGATTTTTCCATAAATAGAACAGTGGAGAACCGAGCTATTTCCGGTTCTTCACGATTCAAGTTTATAAGAGAGACAGATCATGAGTACGTCTAAAAACAGCAATAAAATGGGCGTCGTTCAGCTCACCATTTTGACCGCAGTAAACATGATGGGCTCAGGCATTATCATGTTGCCCACAAAATTAGCGGAAGTCGGAACGCTTTCTATCGTTTCGTGGTTGGTTACTGCATTGGGTTCAATGGCATTGGCCTATGCCTTTGCCAAATGCGGAATGTTCAGCCGTAAATCAGGGGGTATGGGCGGTTATGCAGAATATGCATTCGGTAAATCCGGTAACTTCATGGCGAACTATACCTACGGTGTGTCTCTGCTGATTGCAAACGTAGCTATTGCCATTTCAGCAGTGGGCTACGGCACCGAATTATTGGATGCGACTTTATCTCCAATCGGGATTTGTATCGCAACAATCGGGGTGCTATGGCTGGCAACAGTTGCTAACTTTGGTGGGGCTCGTATTACAGGCCGCATAAGCGGAATAACCGTGTGGGGCGTTATCATTCCAGTTGTTGGGATTTCAGTGGTTGGCTGGTTCTGGTTTAGTCCAACTCTGTATGCGGAGTCATGGAACCCACATCATTTGCCAGTATTTAAGGCTGTTGGCTCTTCAATTGCGATGACTCTGTGGGCATTCTTAGGTTTGGAATCTGCCTGTGCTAACACCGATGTTGTTGAAAACCCTGAACGTAATGTACCGATTGCCGTTTTGGGGGGAACGTTAGGTGCCGCAGTCGTTTACATTATTTCTACCAATGTGATTGCGGGTATCGTACCGAACATGGATTTGGCGAACTCAACCGCGCCATTTGGTTTAGCTTTTGCCCAGATGTTTACGCCGACTGTCGGTAAAATCATCATGGCTCTGATGATTATGTCTTGCGTGGGTTCTTTGTTGGGCTGGCAGTTCACTATCGCTCAGGTCTTTAAATCTTCCGCAGATGAAGGCTATTTCCCGAAAGTCTTCTCCAAACTGACAAAAGCAGAAGCTCCCGTCAAAGGTATGCTGGTTATCGTAGCTATTCAGTCAATGCTGTCGCTGATGACCATCAGTCCATCGTTGAGCAAACAGTTTGATGTTCTGGTTAACCTCGCGGTTGTAACCAACATTATCCCTTACATCCTGTCTATGGCAGCGTTGGTTATTATTCAGAAAATGGCGAAAGTTGAACCAAGCAAAGCGCGTATTGCCAACACCTTTGCATTTATTGGTGCAATGTACAGTTTCTACGCACTGTATTCATCCGGTGAAGAAGCGATGATGTACGGTGCTATCGTCACTTTCCTGGGCTGGACGCTGTACGGCCTCATCTCTCCTCGTTTTGAACTAAGTAAAAAAAGTGCCTGATTAGCATATCTATAGGCGGCATTAGAGGCAGATAACTATTCACTGCAACCGTTTGCTTTTGGCTAAAATATGTGAACATATCGCTTGAAGTGTCCTCTTACATGCGTATAATGCGCCACAATTTGCCGGAGGAAGCATGGTCCAGTGTGTTCAAAAAAATGCCACACCACGTCGTCTAAAAGACGGCGCTAACCTGTTTTTCTTTCCGTTGCATCAATCAATTCCAAAGGCCCCTCGTTGAGGGGCTTTTTTTTTGCCCGACGCCCGAGAACAGGAGATAAACATGGCTAACCCCCTATATCAAAAACATATCATTTCCATAAACGATCTCAGTCGTGAAGAACTTGAACTGGTGTTATCTACCGCGGCAAAACTGAAAGCCACTCCACAACCTGAGTTACTGAAACATATTGTTGTTGCGAGCTGCTTCTTTGAAGCATCAACGCGTACTCGCCTGTCTTTTGAGACTGCGATTCACCGCTTAGGTGCCTCAGTTGTTGGCTTCTCGGACAGCAGCAATACTTCGCTTGGCAAAAAAGGTGAAACTCTGGCTGATACCATTTCAGTTATCAGCACTTACGTTGATGCCATCGTGATGCGCCATCCACAAGAAGGCGCTGCGCGCCTGGCGACTGAATTCTCAGGTAATGTGCCGATACTGAACGCGGGTGACGGTGCCAACCAGCATCCAACGCAAACGCTGCTGGACCTGTTTACCATTCAGGAAACTCAGGGGCGCCTGGAAAATCTAAACATCGCCATGGTCGGTGACCTGAAATATGGCCGCACAGTGCATTCTCTGGCACAGGCGCTGGCGAAATTTGAAGGTAACCGCTTCTACTTCATCGCACCAAATGCACTGGCCATGCCGAAGTACATTCTCGATATGCTGGATGAAAAAGGCATCGTCTGGAGTTGCCACGAAGCTATCGACGATGTGGTAGGTGAGCTGGATATTCTGTACATGACCCGCGTACAGAAAGAGCGCCTTGATCCGTCGGAATACGCCAACGTGAAAGCTCAGTTCGTACTGCGTGCCGCAGACCTTGAGGATGCGCGAGCAAATATGAAAGTGCTGCACCCGCTGCCGCGCGTTGATGAAATTACGACTGATGTCGATAAAACCCCGCACGCCTGGTATTTCCAGCAAGCAGGCAACGGTATTTACGCCCGCCAGGCACTGTTGGCATTAGTTTTGAATCGTGAACTGGTTTGAGTGAGAGGAAGATAAAGATGACACACGACAACAAATTACAAGTTGAAGCGATTAAACGCGGTACGGTTATCGATCATATTCCTGCGCAGGTGGGCTTTAAGTTATTAACCCTGTTCCAACTGACTGAAACCGACCAGCGCATTACTATCGGCCTGAACTTGCCTTCACGCGAACAAGGCCGTAAAGACCTTATCAAAATTGAAAATACTTTCCTGACGGACGAGCAAGTAAACCAGCTGGCGTTGTATGCACCGCATGCAACCGTAAACCGTATTGATGAATATGAAGTGGTCGGTAAAAGCAAACCGAGCCTGCCTTCACGCATCGATAAAGTGTTGGTTTGCCCAAACACCAATTGCATCAGCCGCAGCGAACCGGTTCATTCTTCATTCGCAGTGAAAAAACGCGATGAAAGTATCAGCCTCAAATGCAAATATTGTGAGAAGGAGTTCGCACATTACGTTGTGCTGGCTGATTAATCGTTGCCGCTCAGGCTCTCACCCCTATAATGGTCGGGAGCTTTTTCACTGTAACCAATCATACTCTTTATATTTCGAGTTGCAGGTGGGCGGACAGGAGCAAATCCCCAAGAGCTTATTACAGTAAGTGACTGGGTTTGTGAGTGTAGCCAACACCCGTGCGGCTTGAAAAATGAAGGGTATTTTAAAAGGAAGAAACATGTCTCGCACTATTAGCACCGAAAATGCCCCAGCAGCAATCGGCCCATATGTTCAGGGCGTAGATCTTGGCAGCATGATTATCACTTCCGGTCAGATTCCTGTGAACCCGAAAACAGGCAGCGTGCCAGAAGATGTTGCTGCGCAAGCGCGTCAGTCTCTCGAAAACGTACAAGCGATTGTTGAGGCCGCTGGCCTGAAAGTTGGCGATATCGTTAAAACGACTGTATTCGTAAAAGATCTGAACGACTTCGCGACCGTAAATGCGACTTACGAAGCCTTCTTTAACGAGCACAAAGCCACTTTCCCAGCGCGTTCTTGCGTGGAAGTCGCTCGTCTGCCTAAAGATGTGAAAATTGAAATCGAAGCGATTGCGATTCGCCGCTAACGATGATGTTTAAAGGCCGCTCTCGCGGCCTTTTATGCCTGGACTATTTAACGCTTGCCCGTAATAGTTTCTGCAATGGATACACCGCTGCAATAACCACTTCATCTTGCGTTTGTGCTGCTTCATCCAACTGTTTCTGAATGCCTTTTACTTCATCAATGCTCAAGGTGCCTTGTTTAGCCACCAAATCAGTTAAGCGTAGCCCTATTCCCGCCAGCTTATCGACATTTTCGGCCACCGGTTTTAACGCTTTAAGCTGATAATTACCGTTGATCAGCTCCAGGACATCTGGCGTGTTACTTTGCCAGCGTGCAAAAGTGTGGCGCAACGAATCTGCACTGTTGCCATCTTCCGGATCGGCGACCAGTTTATCGACCCACATATCGAGTGCGCGCACTTGGTTGCTTTCCGCACCTAATGCATCAGCAAAACGATTAAGCGGTTCAAAGTGATGGTAATTTCCGGCCTGGAATTTCAGGTGCTGGCGCGTGTAGTACTGGGCCGGTTCAACTGCCTGGGCAAGAATCTGCAATGGCATAATATCCGGCGTGCCCGCAAGGCGCGTTAATTGTCGAGCCGCAGCTGCATGCTGCTGTAAGCCAACGGAGACTGTCGACCATGCGTCTATCGCTTGCAGACGCTGGTACATGTTATCGATATCTTTTACATCTTCCGCCGACCACAAACGTTCTGCCACAGCAAAAGTACGCGGCCACAGTTTGATATCCAGCAATGGCGATGCCACGTTTTCCGCCCACAACGCCGCTTCGCCACCCAGAATATTTGTCATCTGTTCAGGTGTGGGGACCACGGGCTGGGTGCCATCAGGTACATCATCAAGCTTCTGCCCGGTAGCCGGATAACGCACGTTCCCCACCAGCATATAACCACTCAGTTTGTCTTTTTCCAGAGTGAGTACCGGACGAGTTTCTCCCATCCAGGTGTCAACGGTAAACGTCACCTGCGTTGGGCTTAACCACTGAATATCACGTACTGCACGTCGGGATTTTCCTTTGAAATCAATAAATCCGCGCCATGCCATTTCAGTGCTCACCAGCGTAAAACTGCCTTCCACTGCACTCCCTTTCAGACGCGGCATGTTGAAGTACCAGCTTTGTGCGCTATCCGATTTGGCAATCTTATCGATGCCATTCAACCCCTTCGGCAGGATCTCGTTGCGATAGTGATATGCGGTTGATTGCGGTTGATCCAGATAGAAACCCGTCGATAGGATCCCTTTGTAACCATTAGCCGCGACAGCCCCCAGCGCATCTTGCCCCTGCCATGATTGGATCAAAATATTTTTAGGCAGATCTGGATGATAAATTTCATCCCAGCCCATCATTTGGCGATGATGTTTTTCGAGTATTTTTTCCAGTCGCTGGTTGAAATAAGTCTGCAACGCATGAGTATCAGCCAGATTATGCTGCTTCATAAACGCCTGAATTTCTGGCGACGCCTGCCATTGCGAGTCATCGACTTCATCCCCGCCGATGTGCAAATAGTTGTCCGGGAAAATTGCTGTCAGCTCGCCAATCAGGGTATCAACAAACCGATAGGAAGCATCGTTGGTCGGATTAAGTAGCGGTTTTAACACACCCCAGTGGCGTTCCATTTGATACGGCCCCGACGCACTCATCAATTCCGGATAGGCCACAGCAATCGCGGAAGCGTGACCTGGCAAGTCCATTTCTGGCACCACACGAATACCGAGCGAAGTGGCATAGCGCACCACTTCTTTCATCTGCGCCTGGGTGTAGAAATCCCCGTCACTGGCCAGTTGCTGTAATTTTGGGTAAGCCGTAGAAGCAAAGCGCCAGCCCTGGTCGTCAGTCAAATGCCAGTGAAAGACGTTCATTTTGGCCGCGGCCATGCCATCTAACTGGCGCAGAATGTCATTGATTGGCATGAAGTGACGGGCGGAATCGACTAATAACCCGCGCCACGGAAAGCGGGGCTTATCTTTAATGGAGACAAACGGAATTGAGGTATTTTCAGGGCCGTTCTGAATCAGCTGTAGCAAGGTTTCCATGCCACGCATTGCGCCAAACCGCGTATTTGCGGTGAGTTTCACACCTTCCGCGGTAACGCTTAATTCGTAGCTTTCATCGCTATCGAGATTGGGTAATGGGGCAGTGGCTTTTTTGATTTGGATATCAATAGTGGGTTTTACAGGATTAGTTTGTGCCGGTTGCAGTTGCCAGCCCGTTTGCTGGGAAATTCGCTGACGCCAACGTTGCGTGGCTCCGGGGAGTTTATCGCCGCTAATTTTTATGGAAATCGTGTTATCGAGAACCAGCGTGCCTTCCGCCGCAAGGTGGTCAACTTGTTGTGGCCAGGGCATTAACGGCAGATCGCCTGCCGGTGCCGCCCAAGCCTGGCAGGTCGTTGCGATACAACCAGCCAGCAAGCTCAAACGTATTGATTTAAACATGAATATTCCTTTAACAATGACGGGCCAGAAAAAGCAAAAACACTCTGGTAACACGTGCGGAAATATTCATCAAGACTATGGAAAGAGATGGCGAGATGCAGATCACATCTCGCCAGGATTAAGATTACTGCCAGCCGTAACGGCGGCTATAGAAACCTTTCACACACTGAGTGAGCGTCATGTATCCCGCAAGGATAGCAATCAGCCATGGGAAGTAGCTCAGTGGTAGCGCCTGAAGTTGCAGGTAGCTTGCCAACGGCGAGAACGGTAGAGCAATCCCAGCAACCATCACCACCAGCGTCATAACCAGCAACGGCCAGGCCGCGCGGCTCTGAATGAATGGAATACGACGGGTACGAATCATATGCACAATCAATGTTTGCGACAGCAATCCCACAACGAACCAGCCTGACTGGAACAGGGTTTGCGCTTCGGGCACGTTAGCCTTGAACACCCACCACATCACGCAGAAAGTCAGAATATCGAAGATGGAACTTATCGGCCCGAAGAACACCATAAAGCGCCCTAAATCCGCCGGGTTCCAGCGCTGTGGTTTCTTGATTTGCTCGTCATCTACGTTATCGAACGGAATCGCAACCTGGGACACATCGTACAGCAGGTTCTGAATCAGTAAGTGCAGTGGCAACATCGGTAAGAACGGCAAGAAGGCACTTGCCACCAGCACGCTGAACACGTTACCAAAGTTAGAACTGGCGGTCATTTTGATGTATTTCAACATGTTGGCGAAAGTTCTTCGCCCTTCAATCACACCTTCTTCCAGCACCATCAGGCTTTTTTCCAGCAAAATGATATCTGCCGCTTCACGTGCGATATCCACTGCGCCATCGACTGAAATACCGATGTCTGCTGCACGTAATGCAGGCGCATCATTAATGCCGTCACCCATAAAGCCAACCACATGCCCTTCACCACGCAGCAGGCGCACGATACGCTCTTTGTGCATTGGTGTAAGACGGGCAAACAGCGTGGTGCGCAGAGCCAGTTTTGCGAGTTCTTCGTCACTCATGTTTTCGATTTCGCTGCCGGTAACCAAATCACCGACATCCAGCCCCACTTCACGGCACACTTTCGCTGCAACCAGTTCACTATCACCCGTCAGGATCTTCACTGCGATGCCACTTTCTTTCAGCGCTTTTAACGCCGGTGCGGTGGTTTCTTTCGGTGGATCAAGGAACGCAATGTAGCCTTCGAGGATCAGATCTGATTCATCAATACGGCCGTAATCTTCAGTACGCGCTGGCAAGAATTTGCTGGCAACCGCCACCACACGCAATCCCTGGCGGTTCAGATCGTCGGTAACCCGGCGGATACGTGCCAGTAAGGAATCACTGAGCGGTACAATCTCATCACCATAACGAACCTGAGTGCAGACGTTGAGGATCTCCTGCAACGCACCTTTGCAGATCAACTGATGTACATCTGGTTGTTCGGATACCACAACCGACATGCGACGGCGTTCAAAATCGAATGGGATCTCATCCACTTTTTGCCAACGTGCTGCGGCATTACGCGCACTCTCTTCATCAACACCTTCCAGCACTGCCACATCCAGCAGGTTTTTCAGCCCTGTCTGATAATGGCTGTTGAGCCAGGCGGTGTGCAGAACATGGTTGCTAACCGCACCAAGAATATCGGTGTGGGTTTCCAGAACAATACGATCCTGCGTCAGCGTGCCGGTTTTGTCGGTGCACAGGATATCCATTGCACCAAAGTTTTGAATCGCATCGAGGTGTTTGACGATAACTTTCTGTTTCGAGAGTTTTACCGCGCCGCGTGCCAGTGTTGAAGTAACAATCATCGGCAGCATTTCAGGCGTCAAACCTACAGCCACAGAGAGCGAGAACAGAGCAGCTTCCCACCAGTCGCCTTTGGTAAACCCGTTAATCAGCAACACGATTGGCGTCATCACGAGCATGAAGCGGATAAGCACCCAACTCACACGGCTGATACCTTTCTGGAAAGCATTCGGTTCGCTTTCTTGCTGAGTCACGCGCCCTGCAAGTTGCCCAAACCAGGTGTTGCCACCCGTTGCAATAATCATTGCCAGCGCTGTGCCGCTCACCACGTTAGTGCCCATAAAGCATAACGTGTCGCATTCCAACGGGTTGTTGTGTGACATATCCCGACTGACTGCCACTTTTTCAACCGGCAAGGACTCGCCAGTAAGCGACGCCTGGCCGACAAAAAGATCGCGAGCCTGCAACACACGCAGGTCCGCAGGGATCATGTCACCCGCAGCCAGTTTGACGATATCGCCCGGAACCAGTTTTTCGATAGGAATTTCGACAAACTTATTTTCACCGCTTTCATCTATTACGCGCAGCACCGTGGCGGTGTTGCTGACCATCGCTTTTAGCGTATCCGCCGCTTTGGTGGATCGCGCTTCCTGCACGAAGTTCAGCAATGTCGCGATCACCACCATCAAAGTGATGACGCCTGCGGCAAAAAGATCCTCAGTCGAGTAGGAAACCAGGCCAAGTATCGTAAGTAACATATTGAAAGGGTTACGGTAGCAAGTCCACAGATGTACCCACCACGGCGACGGCTTTTGTGCTGGAATTTGGTTCAGCCCATGCACGTCGAGCGCACGTTCGATTTCACGCGCATTTAGCCCTTCCGGGTGGCTTTGGAAATCGCGATACAGTTGTTCTTCGGAAGCTGCAGCATATTTCAGGCAGGTTTCGCTCAGCGAGACCGGAACCTCTTGTGCATGAACAATGGAATTGTCACCCGGCATCAAGTCGCGTTGGATCAGGCGACGTGGCAGGTGGCGGCTGAGTTGTGCAAACAACTGCCGGGTCAGATTTTTAAACAGCATAGTAGTCCCTTAGCACCGCATAATACGGTACCTGTTAGCATGCAGGCACGGCTAATCCTTGCCTTGCAGGCCAAATTTTTTCATCAGCAGGGACATCATTGAAAAGTACGATCCACGCCACTGCCTTACGCTATCCGGTAAGGCAGCCACATCTAATAAGAAGGGATTATTACCGGATTATTCCTGTCATTACAGTTTTAGGACTGGGATCGGGTTCCATGTCGCCTCCGGTTAAAAAATATTTCTACAGGCACAGTCTACACCCGTAAAACTAAACCTCATCTAAACCAGATTTTTTCCATTGTGGTATCGTTGGCAAGCCTTACTCTAATAAGAAATTGATTGCAGGGAAGAACCGTCGCTATGCAAAGCCGTCTCACGATAAAAGATATCGCCCGCTTAAGCGGTGTGGGTAAATCCACTGTCTCTCGCGTTCTGAATAATGAAAGCGGGGTCAGCGCCCGCACGCGTGAACGTGTGGAAGCGGTAATGCAGCAAGAAGGCTTCTCCCCTTCCCGTTCAGCGCGTGCTATGCGTGGGCAGAGCGATAAAGTCGTCGCCATTATTGTGACGCGTCTGGATTCGCTATCGGAAAATCTGGCGGTGCAAACCATGCTCCCGTCGCTTTATGAGCAAGGCTATGATCCCATCATGATGGAAAGCCAGTTTTCCCCGAAACTGGTTGAAGAGCATCTTGGTGTCTTGCAGCGGCGTAATATCGACGGCGTCATTTTGTTTGGCTTCACCGGCATTCCTGAGAAAATTTTACAGCCGTGGCAATCAACGCTGGTTTTGATGGCACGAGACGCCAAAGGATTTGCCTCAGTTTGTTATGACGACGAAGGGGCCATTACTATTCTGATGACGCGCCTGTACGAACAAGGTCACCGACATATCAGCTTCCTTGGTGTTCCTCATAGCGATATCACGACCGGTTATCGCCGACATGAGGCGTATCTCGCTTTTTGCAAAGCCCATGCTTTAACGCCAAACTTCGTTCTTCCGGGCCTGGCGATGAAGCAAGGCTATGATCACGTAGAAGAAGTATTGATGCCAGAAACCACCGCCCTGGTTTGCGCCACCGATACCCTCGCCCTTGGGGCCAGTAAGTATTTGCAGGAAAAACAAATCACAACGCTTCAACTGGCAAGCGTGGGCAGTACGCCGCTGATGAAATTCCTCCATCCAGAAATTATCACCGTCGATCCAGGCTATGCAGAAGCCGGACGCCAGGCCGCACGGCAGTTGATCGGCCAAATCACGCAGTCCTGCGATCTGCGCCAAATAGTGATCCCTGGTTCGTTGCTGTAACCGTCTTCGTTCACGGTTTATTGTGATCGTCACTTGATTTTGGGAACGTTCCCGTTTTCATAAAAAAGATTAAAAGATAACCTTGCACGCAGCTAACCCCTCACTCCTTCGGAACATCAAAATGGCCAAAGTGAAACAACAGGATATAGACAGGCTGATAGACCTGGTCGGCGGACGTGCCAACATTGCAACCGTGAGCCACTGTATTACCCGGTTGCGTTTTGTATTGAACAACCCAGCGGCGGCTTCCCCAAAAGAAATCGAAGAACTGCCGATGGTCAAAGGCTGCTTTACCAACGCCGGGCAGTTCCAGGTGGTGATTGGCCCGGAAGTGGGCGATTACTATCAAGCGTTGATTGCGGCTACAGGACATAGCACAGCGGATAAAGAACAAGCCAAACTTGCCGCACGCCAGAATATGAAGTGGCATGAGCAATTGATTTCCCACTTTGCGGAGATCTTCTTCCCTCTGTTACCGGCATTGATAAGCGGTGGTTTGATCTTAGGTTTCCGCAATGTGATCGGTGATTTGCCGATGAGCAACGGCCAGACGCTTGCGCAAATGCACCCTTCTTTGCAATCCATCTACGACTTCTTGTGGCTGATTGGCGAGGCCATTTTCTTCTATCTGCCAGTCGGTATTTGCTGGTCTGCCGTGCGAAAAATGGGTGGGACGCCTATCCTTGGGATTGTACTTGGCGTCACGCTCGTATCACCACAGTTGATGAATGCCTATGAATTAGGTAGCAAAATTCCGGAAGTGTGGAACTTTGGCTGGTTCACGATCGAGAAAGTCGGTTATCAGGCACAGGTGATTCCAGCACTGCTGGCGGGCCTGGCTCTTGGCTTTATTGAGACGCGTCTGAAGCGCATCGTGCCAGATTACCTCTATCTTGTAGTAGTACCTGTGTGTTCACTGATTCTGGCAGTATTCCTGGCACACGCGTTTATCGGCCCGTTCGGTCGCTGGATTGGTGACGGTGTGGCATTTGCGGTTCGCCACTTGATGACCGGCAGTTTTGCACCTATCGGTGCCGCGCTGTTTGGTTTCATGTACGCGCCATTGGTGATTACCGGCGTGCATCAGACGACGCTCGCCATCGACATGCAAATGATTCAGAGCATGGGTGGAACGCCTGTGTGGCCACTGATTGCGTTGTCTAACATTGCTCAGGCATCCGCGGTTGTCGGCATCATCATTTGTAGCCGTAAACATAACGAACGTGAGATTTCAGTTCCGGCAGCGATTTCCGCATACCTGGGTGTGACCGAACCGGCAATGTACGGCATCAACTTGAAATACCGCTTCCCGATGCTGTGCGCGATGATTGGTTCTGGTCTTGCAGGCTTGCTGTGTGGCCTGAGCGGCGTGATGGCGAACGGGATTGGCGTCGGTGGTTTGCCTGGTATCCTGTCCATTCAGCCACGTTATTGGGAAGTTTATTCCCTCGCGATTCTGATTGCAGTGGTGGTTCCCATCGTACTGACCAGCGTGATGTATAAGCGCAAGTACCGTCAGGGCACGTTGTTAGTGGTGTAGACAGTTCACAACCAATGGTGGATGTCGCTTGCGCTAATCCACCCTACCACTACTTTTCGTAGGTCGGATTAGCGTTAGCGACATCCGACATCAGAGGCCGTGATGGCCTCACCGTTTTAGGAATGTTTTATGAATACAACTCCTCCATGGTGGCAGCATGGTGTCATCTACCAGATCTACCCGAAGAGTTTTCAGGACACGACCGGCAGCGGCACCGGCGATCTCGCAGGCGTAATTAAGCGCCTGGACTACTTAAAGCTGTTGGGTGTTGATGCCATTTGGCTGACCCCGTTTTATATTTCCCCACAGATTGATAACGGCTACGACGTCGCCAATTATTGCGCCATCGATCCCACCTACGGCACGCTGGATGACTTCGACAAGCTGGTCGCTGAGGCTCACGTCCGCGGGATCCGTATCATTCTGGATATGGTGTTTAACCATACTTCTACGCAGCATGCCTGGTTCCACGAATCGCTGAATAAAGAGAGCCCTTACCGCGATTTTTATATCTGGCGCGACGGCACACCAGACATTTTGCCAAACAACTGGCGCTCCAAATTTGGCGGCAACGCCTGGCGCTGGCATGCAGAAAGTGGCCAGTATTATCTGCACCTGTTTGCACCCGAGCAGGCGGATCTCAACTGGGAAAACCCGCATGTTCGCGCTGAACTGAAAAAAGTTTGTGAGTTTTGGGCCGATCGCGGCGTAGATGGTTTACGTCTCGATGTGATAAACCTCATATCTAAAGATCAGGATTTCCCAAACGATATTGACGGTGGTGACGGGCGTCGTTTTTACACCGACGGGCCACGCATTCACGAATATCTGCAAGAATTCAGCCGTGATGTGTTTACCCCACGCGGGCTGATGACTGTGGGGGAAATGTCGTCGACAACTCTCGATAACTGCCAGCAATATGCGGCGTTGAATAGCAATGAACTGTCGATGACGTTCAACTTCCACCATCTGAAAGTGGACTACCCTGGCGGGCAAAAATGGGCGTTAGCGGCACCTGACTATGTGGCGCTAAAAGCTATCTTCAGCCACTGGCAGCAAGGCATGCATAATGTGGCGTGGAATGCTTTGTTCTGGTGCAACCACGACCAACCGCGCATCGTGTCACGTTTTGGCGATGAAGGTGAGTTGCGAGTTCCTGCGGCGAAAATGCTGGCAATGGTGCTACACGGTATGCAAGGCACGCCGTATATTTATCAGGGCGAAGAATTGGGGATGACTAACCCACATTTCAAACGCATCATTGATTATCGCGATGTGGAAAGCCACAACATGTATGCTGAACTCCGCGCTCAGGGGCGAGACAGCGACAATCTGTTGGCAATTCTCGCCAGTAAATCCCGCGATAATAGCCGCACACCAATGCAATGGGACGATGGCGAACACGCCGGATTTACTCACGGAACACCGTGGATAAACCTGTGTGATAACTATCAAACCATTAACGCCAAAGCAGCTATTGATGACCCAAACTCCGTGTTTTATGCCTATCAGCAACTGATTAAATTACGCAAGGCGAATCCTGTATTCACCTGGGGTAACTATCAGGATCTGCTGCCAGAACATCCATATTTGTGGTGTTATCGCCGCGAATGGCAAGGGCAAACATTGATTGTTGCCGCAAATCTTAGCCGTGAGAATCAGTGGTGGATGCCAGAAGCCTTCGATGGTGAATGGGATGTGCTGATGAGCAACTACGCTGAAGCGGCGGGTAAACCCGGTGAGATAAGCCTGCGACCGTTTGAGGCGGTTTATTGGTTACAAGGGTAATCGTCTACTCTTTCTCCCTCTGCCAGGAGGGAGAAACTCATACTGAAATTTTAAGAATTCTCCACACAGCCCATCCTTCCTGCTACGCCCGATTTACTTTGTTCTGCATCAATAAAATCGCAAACATCTTTGATGCAAATCACTACATATAGACCTTAAAATGCACCCCGCCCCTACATATTGTATCTTTCGACTATTATAGCAACAAGTTCCACAGACGATTCTGGGGATTATCTGTGGATAAACATAGGCCAGAAAAATGGAAAGCCTATGGCAAAGCGAGCAAATCCCGCTTGCGAACCATCCTATCCGTTTGTGGATAACCTTTTTTAAAATGGAGAAATCATGACACCGCATGTGATGAAAAGAGACGGGTGCAAAGTACCTTTCACTTCAGAGCGCATTAAAGAAGCTATTCTTCGTGCAGCTAAAGCAGCGGGAGTCGATGACGCAGACTATTGCAGCCGTGTCGCAGATATTGTGCGTGCACAGATGGAAGGCCGCAGCCAGGTTGATATTGGTGAGATTCAGACCGCAGTTGAAAACCAACTGATGGCGGGTAACTACAAGCAACTGGCACGCGCTTACATCGAATATCGCCACGACCGTGATATCGAACGTGAGAAACGTGGCCGCCTGAACCAGGAAATCCGTGGTCTGGTAGAACAAACCAACTCCGCCTTGCTCAACGAAAATGCGAATAAAGACAGCAAGGTTATCCCGACCCAACGTGACCTGCTAGCCGGTATTGTGGCTAAACACTATGCCTCGCAACACTTGTTGCCACGTGATGTGGTACTGGCGCATGAGCGTGGTGATATTCACTATCACGATCTCGATTACTCGCCGTTCTTTCCAATGTTTAACTGCATGCTTATCGATCTCAAAGGCATGCTGACGCACGGCTTTAAAATGGGCAATGCTGAGATTGAACCACCAAAATCTATCTCCACCGCAACAGCCGTGACCGCACAAATCATTGCCCAGGTTGCCAGCCACATTTATGGCGGCACCACGATTAACCGCATTGATGAAGTACTGGCTCCGTTTGTGACGGCAAGCTTTGAAAAACATCGTCAAACCGCTGAAGAATGGCAAATTCCAGATGCTAAAGGCTATGCACTTTCTCGTACCGAGAAAGAATGTTATGACGCCTTCCAGTCTCTGGAATATGAAGTAAACACGCTACACACCGCCAACGGCCAAACACCGTTTGTGACCTTCGGTTTCGGTCTGGGAACAAGTTGGGAATCACGCCTGATTCAGACTTCTATTCTGCGCAATCGCATCGCGGGCCTTGGCAAAAACCGTAAAACAGCGGTGTTCCCAAAACTGGTCTTCGCCATTAAAGATGGCCTGAACCACAAAGCTGGCGATGCGAACTACGATATTAAACAACTTGCTCTTGAGTGCGCCAGCAAGCGTATGTATCCAGATATCCTGAACTACGACCAGGTTGTGAAAGTCACCGGTTCGTTCAAAACGCCAATGGGTTGCCGTAGTTTCCTCGGTGTGTACGAAGAAAATGGCGAGCAGATTCACGATGGCCGTAACAACATCGGCGTTATCAGCCTGAACCTACCGCGTATTGCGCTGGAAGCCAAAGGCGATGAAGCCACCTTCTGGGCGCTTCTCGATAGCCGCCTGGAGCTGGCATATAAAGCCCTGATGACGCGTATTGCACGCCTGGAAGGGGTGAAAGCTCGCGTTGCGCCAATCCTGTATATGGAAGGAGCTTGCGGTGTGCGCCTGAAAGCTGACGACGACGTTTCTGAAATCTTCAAGAATGGTCGCGCGTCGATTTCCTTGGGTTACATCGGTATCCACGAAACGGTGAATGCGTTGTTTGGTAACCAGCACGTTTATGACAGCGAAGTGCTGCGCGCGAAAGCCGTGGCGATTGTTGAACGTCTGCGTCAGGCCACCGACAGCTGGAAAGAAGAAACGGGTTACGGTTTCAGCCTGTACAGCACACCAAGTGAAAACCTGTGCGACCGTTTCTGCCGTCTTGATACCGCCGAATTTGGTGTGGTTCCAGGTGTGACCGATAAAGGCTATTACACCAACAGCTTCCACTTAGACGTTGAGAAAAAAGTTAACCCGTACGACAAAATCGATTTTGAAGCACCGTATCCACCTGTGGCGAACGGCGGTTTCATCTGTTATGGCGAATACCCGAACATTCAGCACAACCTGCAAGCGCTGGAAGATGTCTGGGATTACAGCTACAAACACGTTCCATATTACGGTACCAATACGCCAATCGATGAGTGTTACGAATGCGGCTTTACCGGTGAGTTTGAATGCACCAGCAAAGGCTTCACCTGCCCGAAATGTGGCAACCACGATGCAGCTCGCGTATCAGTAACACGCCGTGTTTGCGGCTACCTCGGCAGCCCGGATGCCCGCCCGTTTAACGCCGGTAAGCAAGAAGAAGTGAAGCGTCGCGTGAAGCATTTGGGTAATGGGCAGTTGGGCTAATGAACGTCCACCAATACTATCCAGTCGATATCGTTAACGGGCCGGGAACACGCTGCACGCTATTTGTTTCCGGTTGCGTACACGAATGCCCGGGGTGCTATAACAAAAGTACCTGGCGTGTTAATTCCGGTGTGGCATTCACGCAGAAAATGGAAGACCGGATAATTGCTGATCTGAACGATACGCGGATACGTCGCCAGGGGTTGTCACTTTCAGGCGGTGATCCACTTCATCCGCAGAATATCGCCGATGTACTCAAACTGGTGCAACGGGTTCGGGCGGAATGCCCCGGAAAAGATGTCTGGCTGTGGACCGGTTATAAACTCGATGAGTTAACGCAAGCTCAGCGTGAAATCATTGATTTAATTAACGTGTTGATTGACGGTAAGTTCGTTCAGGATTTGAAGGACCCGGCGCTTGTCTGGCGCGGCAGCAGCAACCAGGTCGTACATCATTTACGATAAAGCCCCTACGGGGCTTTTTTATATTAGAGCCAACGCGCCAACAATCGCCCCACTCAACGCCACCAGACCACCCGCTAACCACAGCGCTTTAGCGGGAAACGCCTTATGCAGCATAACTAATGATGGAAGACTCAGGGCTGGCAAAGTTATCAACAAGGCCAGTGCTGGAGCCATCCCCATTCCCGCCAGCATCATGGTCTGTATAATTGGGATTTCAGCCGCAGTGGGGATCACAAACAGGCAGCCGGCAATCGCCATCGCAATCACCCAGAACAGTGTGTTATCCACCATGCCATCAGCATGCGGGAACAACCAAACACGAGCAGCCCCCAGAACCAGAACCGCGATGATATAAACCGGGATCGTGCTCCAGAACAAATTCCACAGAGCTTTCATCCAACGTTGTAGGAAGTTGCCTTGCACCTGCGCTGTGGCGATAACAGGTTGTGGGATATCGGTGGTTTGAGGCTGGTCCTTCACCCAATGTTGCACAAGAGTCGCCACACCTAATACCGTGATAATCCCAGCAATGACGCGAATTAAAACAAACTGCCAACCGAGTACAAATCCCATAAATACAAGTGTCGCCGGGTTCAGTAACGGGTTACCCAGCCAAAACGCTAGCGCTCCGCCCATAGAAACCGACTGACGTCGCATTCCTACCGCGACAGGCGCTGCGCAGCAAGTACACATCATGCCAGGCAGTGAGAAAAGTGTGCCAAATAGAGTACCGCTAAAACGAGACTGGCCGAGGGTTCGTAGCAACCAGTTTTGTGGGATCAGTACTTGAATCAGCGAACCTAAAAGTACACCCAATACTGCGGCTTTCCATACGGCAAGGAAGTAGACCATTGCATAGTCCCACGCCGCTTTGAATAGATTAGCTTCCGGCTGGGCAATAATGGATTTACCGATACTGTGCGTTTCGGCGGCAGTGAAGGCTTTGCCGTAATACGGCTGCCATTTCACTACCCACAAGCCAACAATGACCACGGCAAAAAACAGGACTGGTTTCCACCAGGCGAACGATTTTTCGTCCACACGCAGTGAAGTTTGAGTTTGCATTGAACATTACCCTGAGATCAAAAAAGACGATTTGTATTATTTTATTGGAATGAATAATACGACTACTGTCAGGGTATTGGAAAGGTAACGCTAAGAAATCGCTGTTCGAGCTGCGATTTCGCGCAACTGACGTGAGTCCAGAATGTTCACGCCATCGTGCGAAGGGGAAAACGCTTCGTGCAACATTGCCTTTGCCACATCCCGTGCTTCGATTGATTTCCATTTGCCAGGCATGATTTTAAACAAGGGGGCAAAAAGCGATTCGTTAAAGCGTTGTGATTCACGATGCCCGAGCAACATGGATGGGCGAGCAATCGTTAGATGCGGCCAGTCTTGTGCTATCAGCGCTGCTTCCATTTCACCTTTTACCCGATTATAAAAAAATGGCGATTTACTGTTAGCACCAATCGCACTGACCACCAGCATCTGTTTCGCGCCCAAACGCAGGCCTGTTATCGCAGTGTCCACCACCAGTGTGTAATCCGCCAGAACGAACGCTTCTTTACTACCTGCCTCACGCATCGTGGTGCCAAGGCAGCAAAAAACGATATCAAGCGGTTCGGTTAATTGCGTTAAAGCATCACTTAACTGTAGATCGTAAGGATTAGTGACTTTGTTCATCGGCGGTACTGGACGCCGTGTTGCAGCAACGATGTGGCTGACTTGCGGTTCATCAATCAGCATACGTAGTAAGTGCCCACCGATCAGGCCTGTGGCCCCCGTAATCAAAACCCGACTCATAAGTTCTCCTTTCGCTTATTCACCAAGTTTAGTGTTATCCCGCAACCAGTGTAATTTTTTCCCAAAACCGAGCGTGTTGTCGGTCATTTTTATCTCATCAAGCCTGATTTCCCAGACCGGGGCTTTCATCACTTTCGCCACCGGGAAGCGCTTGCAGTAGCGGCTGCGAATGCTTTCAACTTCATCTTCAACCAGGGTGATTTCACCGCGAAACTGTACGCCACGGATTAAGGCGACGGTTTTCGGCTGCCCGTTAACGGTTCCAGCAACATTGGCCTTTTTGCCAATAAGTTCGCCGTGCCGGGTGTGGGTTTCGCTTAACAGATAAAATGCTACGCGTTGTTCATCGAATAAGTAGAATGCGTTGGCGCACCATAAATCGCCATTGCTGCCTGCGCAGTATGTCAGTACGTGCTGTTTGTTCAGCCAACGACTGATGGCATCGAGAGTTTCCATGTGCAACCTGAAGAGTGATATTCTGCGGAAAACGTTAATTATGCGCCCCCTTTATGTCATCCTGGTATTTGTATTTAGTCCGTACTCTCGATAACCGTTTGTATACCGGCATCACTACCGATGTGGTACGTCGTTTTGGTCAACACCAGTCTGGAAAAGGGGCGAAAGCGCTACGCGGAAAAGGTGAACTGAAATTGGCGTTTAGTCATCTGGTGGGCGATCGCTCATCAGCTTTGCGCCTGGAATATCGTATAAAACAGCTGACTAAAATGCAGAAAGAGATGTTAGTAGCAGGGAAATTATCTTTTGAAGATCTGCTGGCAGACCTTCAAAAGACCCAAGAAATTAAAATTCGCGATTGAAGTGCTCGTGATATTCAACCAGGCCGCTCACACCATTTAGCGCGTCTTCAGCCAACGGATGAATCAAGAAGCAAGCTTCGGTATCGGGCCAGGTACAACGTAAAGCAAACTGTGCTGCAGGAACAAAACCAAAGCGCCCGTACATAGCCGGTTCACCTAAAGTAACCACCGCCGCGTAGCCAAATTCATTGAGTGAATCCAGCCCTTCGTATACCAGTTGTTTTGCCAGACCCTGACCACGGTAAGCTTCGTCTACAGCAAGTGGCGCAAGGCCAACCCACTGAAGCTCTTCACCTTCTACTGCGACGGGACTAAATGCGGCGTAACCGATAACCTGGCCTTCATCATCTGTGGCAACGATACCCAGAGTTAACAGGCCGTCCTCCCGCAAATCCTTCACTAAATCCGCTTCACCATTTCCTTTAAAAGAACGGCGGAGTAAAGCGTCGATGCCTGGAGCATCAATAGGTATTTCTACACGAATTAGCATGGCTCACCTACCGAGTTACTTTCTGGAGCAGGTTTGTGGTTCATTCCTGCTTCGACAAAATCAGCCAGTTGCAGCAGTAGCATGCGTAAAGGTTTCGGCATTGCATCCAGCTCAATGGCATCCATTAAATTTTTGACATAAAGACCCAGCTCAGTGTCACCTTCAATCACCAGGCGGCGCTGGAAAAATAAGGTATCAGGATCTTGTTTACGTGCGGCTATCAGCAGCAGATCGTTAGCGGTCGCGCTGAAACTAACATCTGCCGGAGCATCTTCACGTACCACCAGCTTATTATCTTGCACCGAAGTAAACCACTTCAGACCGAGATCGCGTACTTCAATACTTAACCAGCGATCCTCCAGAAATTCGAGTTCACCCTCGGCGAGAGCCTGCCGAAACTGCCATCCAAGCACTTGTTCAAGTACCTGACGCTTCAGAGCAAAGGGTGTCAGTTTAACCGGTGTTCTCAACAATGACGGGCCAAGATGGACCAGGCGTGAACGCAATTTATCCAGCACGAGCTCTACTCCTTGAAAAATTTAACCGCTATTTTGCCACACCAACCATTCTCCGTAGCGGTGCAAATCAACAATTGCGCGAGTTATCGATAGCACTTATAAGGCTCATCAATACGCCATTAGCTGCCTTAAATCAAAATTTGTCGCCGCCGGGTTATCTAAAATCCCAGTTCGTTAACAATTTTGCCGCCTACCTTAGGGCTGCATGGGTTACCTCTGAGGTTACCCGATGATTCAGGATAAATTATGGAGTTGCTTTGCCCAGCTGGAAACTTACCGGCGTTGAAAGCGGCCATCGATAATGGTGCCGATGCGGTTTACATTGGCCTTAAAGATGATACCAACGCTCGCCATTTTGCTGGACTGAATTTCACGGAGAAGAAACTGCAAGAAGCGGTAAGTTACGTGCATCAACGTGGCCGTAAGCTTCATATCGCTATCAATACGTTTGCGCACCCGGACGGCTATGCGCGCTGGCAACGAGCAGTGGATATGGCAGCGCAACTCGGGGCCGATGCCCTAATTCTGGCTGATCTGGCGATGCTTGAGTATGCGTCAGAGCGTTACCCGCATATCGAGCGCCATGTTTCGGTACAAGCCTCCGCCACCAACGAAGAAGCAATTCGCTTTTATCATCGCCATTTCGACGTTGCTCGTGTTGTTTTACCACGCGTGTTATCCATTCATCAGGTGAAACAGCTAGCCCGTGTGACTCCCGTACCGCTGGAGGTTTTTGCCTTTGGTAGCCTGTGCATCATGGCGGAAGGTCGCTGCTATCTTTCTTCTTATTTGACCGGTGAATCACCGAATACTGTGGGCGCTTGTTCTCCGGCGCGTTTTGTCCGTTGGCAGCAAACACCGCAGGGTCTTGAATCGCGCCTTAATGATGTGCTGATTGACAGGTATCAGGATGGTGAAAATGCCGGTTATCCGACGCTGTGTAAAGGGCGCTATTTGGTTGATGACCAGAAATACCATGCTCTTGAAGAACCAACCAGCCTGAACACGCTTGAACTGCTGCCTGAATTACTCGCGGCAAATATTGCTTCGGTGAAAATTGAAGGCCGCCAGCGCAGCCCGGCATATGTCAGCCAGGTGGCCAAAGTATGGCGTCAGGCCATCGACCGCTGTATGGCGAACCCTGAAAACTACCAGGCACAACCTGCATGGATGGAAGCTCTGGGTGCAATGGCTGAAGGCACGCAAACCACTCTCGGTGCCTATCACCGTAAATGGCAGTAGGAATGACCATGAAATATTCATTAGGGCCAGTGCTGTACTATTGGCCAAAAGAAACGCTAGAAAAATTTTATCAGGCTGCAGCAAACAGCAACGCCGAGACTATTTATCTTGGTGAGTCGATATGTAGCAAACGTCGCGCTACAAAAACAAGTGACTGGCTGGATATGGCGAAAAGCCTCGCAGTTCAGGGCAAGCAAGTCGTGCTTTCCACTTTGGCTCTGGTTCAAGCTCCTTCTGAGCTCAACGAGTTAAAGCGCTATGTCGAGAATGGCGATTTCTTGATTGAAGCCAATGACCTGGGTGCTGTGAACATGGCAGCAGAGCGCAAGCTTCCTTTTGTCGCGGGACATGCACTCAACTGCTATAACGCGGTAACGCTACGGTTGCTACTGAAACAAGGCATGGTTCGTTGGTGCATGCCGGTTGAACTATCGCGTGACTGGCTGGCAAACATGCTCATTCAGTGTGATGAGTTGGGTATCCGCAACAAATTTGAAGTTGAAGTTCTTAGCTACGGACATCTGCCGCTAGCCTATTCAGCACGTTGCTTTACTGCACGTTCCGAAGATAAGCCAAAAGATGAATGCGAAACCTGCTGCATTAAATATCCAGTAGGGCGCAACATGCTTTCCCAGGAAAATCAGCAAGTGTTTGTGCTCAACGGAATTCAAACCATGAGCGGCTATGTTTACAACCTTGGAAACGAACTGGCTTCGATGAAAGGGCTGGTTGATATGGTCCGTTTATCACCGATGGGGATGGAAACGCTGCGAGTTCTGGAAGAGTTCCGCAAAAATGAAAACGGCAGTGCACCTTTAACTCTGACACAGCAAAATGATTGTAATGGTTACTGGCGGCGCGTTGCTGGTTTAGAGCTGGTAACTCAGAGCTGAGAAAAGGCTCACTTTGTTACTTAAATGTTGATGTTTTTGCGCAATACTGAGGCTAATTATCAGCAAACGAAGTTACCCACTTCGTCTAACAAAGTGAGCCGTTATGTCTGACATTACCCAAGTTCCGTTCTCTTTACTCGATTTAGCCCCTATTCCACAAGGCTCCCAACCTCGTGACGCATTTCATCGCTCTCTGGATTTAGCTCGTCTTGCCGAAAAGCGTGGATATCACCGCTACTGGTTGGCTGAGCACCACAATATGACGGGTATTGCCAGTGCGGCAACATCGGTACTGATTGGTTATTTGGCGGCAAATACAGAAACTTTGCGCCTGGGTTCTGGCGGCGTAATGTTGCCGAACCATTCGCCGTTAGTCATCGCCGAGCAATTTGGTACGCTGGAAACTCTCTACCCAGGGCGTATTGACCTGGGATTAGGCCGAGCACCGGGCAGCGATCAGCGCACTATGATGGCATTACGCCGCCATATGAGTGGTGATATCGATAATTTCCCGCGTGACGTAAGTGAGTTAGTATCCTGGTTTGACGCAACAGATCCTAATCCAGCGGTACGCCCGGTTCCTGGTTACAACACAAAAATTCCTGTCTGGCTACTGGGTTCAAGCCTGTATAGCGCACAACTTGCCGCACAACTTGGGCTGCCGTTCGCATTTGCCTCGCACTTTGCGCCAGACATGTTGTTCCAGGCATTGCAACTTTACCGTGCCCAATTCAAACCGTCTGCTCGCCTGGAAAAACCGTATGCAATGGTGTGCATTAATATCATCGCCGCCGACAGCAACCGCGACGCTGAATTCCTGTTCACATCGATGCAGCAGGCCTTCGTTAAATTGCGTCGTGGTGAAACAGGCCAGTTGCCGCCTCCAATTGAAAATATGGACAATTTCTGGAGCCCGGCAGAGAAGTATGGTGTGCAACAGGCATTAAGCATGTCATTGGTGGGTGATAAAGCGAAAGTACGCCACGGGCTGATTTCATTACTGCGGGAAACACAGGCCGACGAAATTATGGTTAACGGCCAAATTTTTGATAGCGAGGCTCGAATGCATTCATTTGGTTTAGCGATGGATGTGCATGAAAGCCTGAAGAATTAACGAATTAGCCCCTCAACAGAGGGGCTAATTTTTAATGATAAACCGGCAGTAAATCGAAGCTCGATAGGATGTGGATCGCGGCATTGGTCACGCCGAAGATGAGTATCAGCACAATCATTTTATTCCCTCCCCAAACCCGATAAAGCGGGCTGCCAAACTTTTTGCGTGAGGCTTTTGCCAGAAGTGCAGGAACAATAGCCGCCCAGATAGTTGCTGCCAGCCCCGCAAAACCAATTGCGTAGATAAACCCATCAGGCCAGATAACTCCACCCAACATTGGCGGGATAAATGTCACCAGCGCGGTTTTCAACCGCCCCATTGGCGAGTCGTCGAATTTAAACAGATCGGCCAAATAATCGAATAATCCTAACGTCACCCCAAGGAATGAGCTGGCTACGGCGAAGTTGGAGAACACGATAAGCAACAAGTCCAGAGTGCGACTGTTTAGCACACCGCTCAATGCACCGACCAGCACATCAATATTCCCGCCTTTATCCGCAATCGCGATAAAATCGCTGCGTGGGATATTACCCATGCTGCCAACCAACCAGATGATGTACAGCCCCAGCGCCATCAGCGTTCCCCATAACAAACAGCGCTTAATGGTTTGGGGATCTTTGCCGTAATACTTCATCAGGCTCGGCACATTACCGTGGTAGCCAAACGAGGCGAGACAAAATGGTAGTGTCATCAGCAGATACGGGAAATAGCTCGAATTTATCGCTTTGCTATCTAACAACGTTGCGGGTTCGATATGCCACATCAGGCCGCCAAACGTCATAAAGAAGGTCAGGATTTTTGCACCGAGAACAATCGTCGTCATACGGCTGACTGCTCTGGTGCTTAACCAGACAGTAAAGGCGACCACCAATGCAAAAATCAACCCAGCGAATCGCGCTGGGAATTCTACAGACATTTTGCCCAGCGTATGATGGATAATCGAACCACTTGCCGAAATATAGGCATAAGTCAGTATGTAGAGCACAAACGCGATGGAAAGACCGTTAATCAGATTCCAGCCTTTGCCCAATAAGTCTTTAGTAACGGTGTCAAAACTGGAACCAACACGGTAGTTGAGGTTGGCTTCCAAAATCATTAAACCGGAATGCAGCATACAAAACCAGGTCACCAACAGTGCCGCTACAGACCAGAAAAACCACGCACCCGACATCACCACCGGCAGGGAAAACATCCCAGCGCCAATAATAGTCCCGCCAATAATCATTACCCCGCCGAAAATAGACGGTGATACCTGGGTGGTCGATAAGGTTGCCATACGAATTCCTGAAACGATGAACAGCTGTCGAAGCGACAGGTTTACTGCGATACATTGTACCAGTACATGAGTACAATTTGGATAAAAAAAATCCCAGTTGGTTTAACTGGGACTTTTATTACTGTCTGCTGTTAATCAGCAGGCGTAAGCTTCTGTCAATTAAGCTTCGGTAGTACGACGACGAGCAGGAGCTGCACCGCCATCTTCACGACGTGGGCCACGACCGCCTTCACGACGTTCGCCGCTGAAGCTACGTGGTGCACCAGCACCCGCTGGGCCATCACGACGTGGACCGCGGCCGCCTTCACGACGCTCACCACCACCGTTACCGAAAGCACGGCCTGCACCGCCAGCGCCGCCGCCACGACGTTCGCCGCCACGGTCAGTACGAGGTTGTGCATCACCCATCAACTGCATATTCATTGGTTTGTTCAGAATACGAGTGCGGGTAAAGTGCTGCAGGATTTCACCTGGCATGCCTTTTGGCAGCTCGATAGTAGAGTGAGTACCGAACAGCTTGATGTTACCGATGTAACGGCTGCTGATGTCGCCTTCGTTAGCGATAGCGCCAACAATGTGACGAACTTCAACACCATCATCACGGCCAACTTCAATGCGGTACAGTTCCATATCGCCAACGTCACGACGTTCGCGACGAGCTGGAGCTTCGCCATCACGCTGTGGACGATCGCCACGTTCTGGGCGGTCACCGCGTGGTGCACGATCTGCACGATCGCCACGTGGTGCACGGTCGCTACGCTCGAAACGCTCATCACGTTCACGGAATTCACGCTTAGGACGCATTGGTGCATCTGGTGGCAAGATCAGAGGACGTTCACCCTGTGCCATTTTCAGCAGTGCTGCAGCCAGAGTTTCGATATCCATTTCTTCTTCAGCAGAAGGCTGGATTTTCGCCAACAGGCCACGGTACAGATCCAGATCGCTGCTATCCAGTTGTTGCTGAACTTTAGCGGCGAACTTAGCCAGACGACGCTCACTCAGCAGTTCACGGTTTGGCAGTTCTACTTCAGGAATAGTCAGCTTCATGGTGCGTTCGATGTTGCGCAGCAGACGACGCTCGCGGTTCTCAACAAACAGCAGAGCACGGCCAGCACGACCCGCACGACCGGTACGACCGATACGGTGAACGTAAGACTCAGAATCCATCGGGATGTCGTAGTTAACAACCAGGCTGATACGCTCAACGTCCAGGCCACGAGCTGCAACGTCGGTTGCAATCAGGATGTCCAGACGACCGTCTTTCAGACGTTCCAGAGTCTGCTCACGCAGAGCCTGGTTCATGTCGCCGTTCAGCGCTGCGCTGTTGTAGCCGCTTTGCTCAAGGGCTTCAGCCACTTCCAGAGTTGCGTTTTTGGTACGAACGAAGATGATCGCCGCATCAAAATCTTCAGACTCAAGGAAACGGACCAGCGCTTCGTTTTTACGCATACCGTGCACAGTCCAGTAGCTCTGGCTGATGTCCGGACGAGTCGTCACGCTAGATTGGATGCGAACTTCCTGTGGATCTTTCATGAAGCGACGGGTAATACGACGAATCGCTTCTGGCATAGTTGCAGAGAACAGAGCGGTCTGATGACCTTCTGGGATCTGCGCCATGATGGTTTCAACGTCTTCGATGAAGCCCATACGCAACATTTCATCAGCTTCATCCAGTACCAGACCTTTCAGGCTGGACAGATTCAGCGTACCGCGTTTTAAGTGATCAAGCAGGCGGCCTGGGGTACCAACAACAATTTGTGGTCCCTGACGCAGGGCGCGCAGCTGCACGTCATAACGCTGGCCACCGTAAAGGGCCACAACGTTTACGCCGTGCATATGTTTAGAGAAATCCGTCATGGCTTCAGCAACCTGAACCGCCAGTTCGCGGGTAGGTGCCAGCACCAGGATTTGTGGTGCTTTCAGCTCTGGATCAAGGTTGTGCAGCAACGGTAAAGAGAACGCTGCAGTTTTGCCGCTACCAGTCTGGGCCATACCCAGTACATCGCGGCCGGCCAGCAGTTGTGGAATACACTCTGCCTGGATTGGAGATGGTTTTTCATAACCCAGATCGTTCAGGGCTTTAAGGATGGAGTCGTTAAGACCCAGATCAGAAAAAGTAGTTTCGATAGTAGTAGTCTCGATGATATCAGTCATGTAGTACATGTGCCTCGTAGATGGCGGCCAGTCTACATAACTCATCGTGAAATTGACCTGCAATTTTCATTGAAAAGTGTGAACCGGCTCAAATTTGGTTGATTAACGAACAAAAACGCCCTCACCCGTTAAGGTGATGACTTTAATAATAAAGTTTATGGGCTGATCGATGTTCGTCAGCTATTGCTGGTCCGATTCTGCCAGGTCATCTTGCTCCTGGCCCAAGAGCGCTAATTCCAACAATGCATAACGATGCTCAACGTAGTTGTGTACGTTGTTAGCGACCGCTAACTTGAACAGTGCTGTGGCGCTGTCCTTTTCCCCCAGACTTAGGTAGTACTTACCTAAATAGAAGTTGGTTTCACTGAGATGCTCAGCGAGCGAGGTGTTATCCGTTGCGTCCGCCTCGAGGCGTTCCATTAACGTTTTTTCGCTAATGTTCCCCAGGTAGAACTCGACAATGTTCCATCCCCATTGCTCTTTATCCGATCTGTCGAAGCGCTGTTGTAACGCTACTTTAGCCTGCTTTGCATCTAAATTGCTTTCTGCAATGTAGAGCCACAGACTACGGAAAGGATCATTGGGATCGTCTTGATAAAACGCTAGCAGATCATCTTGCGCTAAACGATAACGACCACCGTAGTAGAGGGCGATACCGCGATTTAAATGCGCATAGTTGTAAGTTGGATCAAGCTCAAGTACAGAATCAAACGCTTCATAGGCAGCATCAAAATTGCCTGCCTGCGTTAAATATATACCTAAGTAATTGAATACTTCAGGCATATCGGGGCGGATTGCCAACGCTTGTGAAAAATCATTTCGCGCTAGAGCCCGCAAGCCGAGGCTATCATACAACACTCCGCGCTCATATAAAAGCTGTGCGCGTTCATCATCGGTTAAAGCCCTACTGGCAAGTATCTGTTCCATGCGTGCAAGAATGACTTCTTGCTGCAAAGTTGGCTGCAATGGCACCGCCAGGACTTCACGTTCACGCCAGGAGGAGTTGCTGCATCCTGCCAGCGTTAGAGCTGTCGCAACGAAACACCAGCGCAAAAAAGGCTTCATTTCCCACTCCCGAAGACAACAAATGGATGACGTCCTGTCCACCGGCTCTAAAACGAGACTCCCTGCCCCGTAATAAACAGCTCTCCATGGAAGCATGGAGAGCTTAATCGGTATCGCGTAATCTTACTCAGCTTCTGGTGCAGCAGGTGCTGCGTTTTCTGCTGGAGACTGCTCGGTTGCTTCTTTGATGCTTAAACGAACACGGCCCTGGCGGTCAACTTCCAGTACTTTAACTGGAACTTCTTGACCCATCTGCAGGTAGTCAGTCACTTTCTCTACGCGCTTGTCAGCGATTTGAGAGATATGTACCAGACCTTCTTTACCGCCACCGATAGCAACAAATGCACCGAAATCTACGATACGGGTCACTTTACCCTGATAGATACGGCCCACTTCGATTTCAGCAGTGATCTCTTCGATACGACGAATGGCAAATTTCGCTTTCTCACCATCGGTCGCAGCGATTTTAACTGTACCGTCGTCTTCGATTTCAATAGTAGTGCCGGTTTCTTCGGTCAGCGCACGAATCACAGAACCACCCTTACCGATCACGTCTTTGATCTTGTCTGGGTTGATTTTGATTGTGTGAATACGTGGAGCGAACTGAGAGATATCGCCACGCGGAGCGTTGATAGCCTGTTCCATCACGCCAAGGATATGCAGACGCGCACCTTTAGCCTGGTTCAGAGCCACCTGCATGATTTCGCGGGTGATACCTTCTATTTTGATATCCATCTGCAGTGCAGAGATACCTTCACGGCTGCCGGCAACTTTAAAGTCCATGTCGCCCAGGTGGTCTTCATCACCCAGAATGTCAGACAGAACAACAAAGTTTTCGCCTTCTTTAACCAGACCCATCGCAATACCGGCTACAGCGGCTTTGATTGGCACGCCTGCATCCATCAGTGCCAGTGAAGCACCACATACGGAAGCCATGGAAGAAGAACCGTTAGATTCGGTGATTTCAGACACAACACGCACGGTGTACGGGAAGCGATCGGCTTCAGGCATAACAGCCAGTACGCCACGCTTAGCCAAACGACCATGACCAATCTCACGACGCTTCGGTGAACCGACCATGCCGGTTTCGCCTACGCAGTACGGAGGGAAGTTGTAGTGGAACAGGAAGTTGTCGGTACGTTCGCCCATCAACTCGTCCAGATTCTGTGCATCACGTGCGGTGCCCAGGGTCGCAGTTACCAGCGCCTGAGTTTCACCACGGGTGAACAGTGCAGAACCGTGAGTACGTGGCAGAACGCCAGTACGCACATCCAAACCACGGATCATGTCTTTTTCGCGACCATCGATACGCAGCTCACCAGCCAGAATACGGCTACGAACAACGTTTTTCTCGATAGCGTGCAGAATATCGCTTACTTCGCCAGCATCAATCGTTTCGTCTTCTGCTGACAGTGCAGCGATAACGTCAGATTTGATGATGTCGACTTGTGCGTAGCGTTCTTGCTTATCAGTAATACGGTAAGCATCGCTCAGGCGGGATTCAGCAAGAGCAGCAACTCGCGCGTTTAGCGCTTCGTTAGCGGCTTCTGGCTGCCAGTCCCAACGTGGTTTGCCGGCTTCAGCAACCAGAGAGTTGATGTTCTGGATAACAACTTGCTGTTGTTCGTGGCCGAATACTACCGCGCCCAGCATCTGGTCTTCGCTCAGCAATTCAGCTTCGGATTCAACCATCAGCACAGCACCTTCGGTACCGGCAACAATCAGGTCCAATTTGCTGGTTTTCAGTTCGTCAGAAGTTGGGTTCAGAACGTACTGGTCATTGATAAAGCCGACACGAGCACAACCAATTGGGCCATTGAATGGAATACCAGACAGGCTCAGAGCAGCAGATGCACCGATCATTGCAACGATGTCCGGGTGAACTTGTGGGTTCACGGAAACAACGGTCGCGATAACCTGAACTTCGTTAACAAAACCTTCCGGGAACAGCGGACGCACTGGACGGTCAATCAAACGCGCGATCAGTGTTTCGCCTTCGCTTGGACGGCCTTCACGACGGAAGAAGCTACCCGGGATACGACCAGCAGCGTAAGTACGCTCCTGATAGTTAACCGTCAGAGGGAAGAAGTCTTGACCTGCTTTAGCTTTTTTCTGACCTACTACAGTCACAAATACTGCAGTGTCATCCATGCTTACCATTACTGCTGCGGTAGCCTGGCGAGCCATCATACCGGTCTCGATAGTGACCGTATGCTGACCGTATTGGAATTTACGGACAATCGGAGTTAGCAAAATAATATCCTTAATAATCTTTGGTAGCAGGTGATTGCACTTGCTCCTTTTAACCCGATCTCTATCGCATCCTCGCGACTAATGACAACCCTGACCCGCCCCTGCGGATAAAGCCTCTCATTAGCCGCGCGAACCTCTGCAACAAAGATCACACACTGCAACAATACATTAGTTTCCATAGAATTGCTGCCATCTGGTTGAAAAAAGGGGCCTTAAAAGGCCCCTTTTTCTGAAACTCGCAAGACTTAGCGACGCAGACCCAGACGCTCGATCAGGCTGGTGTAACGTGCTACATCTTTACGCTTCAGGTAGTCGAGCAGTTTACGACGCTGAGAAACCATACGCAGCAGACCACGACGGCTGTGGTGATCTTTTTTGTGTTCTGCAAAGTGACCTTGCAGGTGGTTAATCTGTGCAGTCAGCAGTGCAACCTGAACTTCGGTAGAACCGCTGTCGTTAGTACCACGACCAAACTCAGAAACGATTTTAGCTTTAGCTTCAACGCTTAGAGACATTTTCAACTCCAGAATTATAGATAAAAAGATAGAGTGCCGATCTCTAATTCAGCAACTCCAGTGCACATTCACACAACTGTTAAACAGGAGTTTGAATGTTAAGCCGCGCCATTTTACCTGTAGCAACCTGTTATCGCAAGGCAACTACAAGTGTCAGACGGGATACTCTACAACCAGACGACGAGGCGCAACGCGTCCATCATCATCAATTTCAGCCATGCCGATAAATTTACCTTCATCACCTTCGGTGACGCGGACGAGCCCTTCTGTTGGGCTACCAGAGACTTGCACCGGCTGCCCATTCTTGAAGTAACCCGCAACAGCAGGTAATAAATTCACGATTGGGAAGTCCGAAGCAGGACTATCCATTGGCATCAATAGCGTGTCTAGCAGCACGGATGGATCAATTTCTTGCATTTGCGCTTGTTCAACTAATGTATTCAATTGCTCAAGCGTTACCATGCGTTCTACGGGATACTTGCTCACTGCAAGACGGCGCAGGAAAGTCACATGGGCTCCACAACCAAGTTTTTCACCTAAGTCATCGGTGATAGTTCGGATGTACGTTCCTTTAGAACAGTGAATTTCCAGTTCCAACTCATTGCCTTCATGGCGAATAAATACAAGCTCGTAAACCGTGATAGATCGTGCTTCACGCGGCACTTCGATACCCTGGCGTGCATACTCATAGAGCGGTTTGCCTTGATATTTCAGTGCGGAGTACATCGATGGAACTTGCTGGGTTTCACCACGGAAACTGTCCAATGCCGCAGCCAGCTCTTGTTCGGTAAAGGTCACCGGACGCTCCTGCACAACGGTGCCATCGGCATCAGAAGTGTCAGTACGCTGCCCAAGGCGGGCAATTACACGGTAACGTTTATCGGAGTCCAGCAGGTAACGCGAGAATTTCGTCGCTTCACCAAGGCAAATCGGCAGCATTCCGGTTGCAAGCGGGTCAAGCGCTCCGGTATGACCGGCACGGTTAGCATTATAAATTCGCTTAACTTTTTGCAACGCATCGTTCGAAGACAAACCCTGAGGTTTATCTAACAACAGCACTCCGTGAATATCACGACCACGACGACGAGGACGACTCATTAATCCTCCTTGCTGTCATCCGTATCGTTTACACGACGCTCATCATCGTTTCTGATGACGTTAGAAACCAGATTCGACATGCGCATCCCTTCAACCAACGAGTTATCGTAGAAGAAGGTCAATTCAGGCACGATACGCAGACGCATCGCTTTGCCCAACAAAGAACGAATGTAGCCAGATGCATCCTGTAAAACCTTGATGCCTTCTTTCACTGCTTGTTCGTCTTTATCGTTCAGGAACGTGACAAAAACTTTGGCATAAGCCAGATCGCGTGACACTTCGACACCAGAAACAGTGGTCATCATGCCCAAACGCGGGTCTTTAATTTCGCGCTGCAGGATGATTGCGATTTCTTTCTGCAATTCCTGAGAAACACGCTGTGGGCGACCAAATTCTTTCGCCATAATAAATTCTCCATACAAATCGGGGGGCGCTCGGCCCCCCTTAAAGATATTAGCTAAACGCTCGGCTGATATCAGGCGATGGTACGCTGGATTTCGATGATTTCGAAGACTTCGATAACATCACCAACACGCACATCGTTGTAGTTCTTCACGCCGATACCACATTCCATACCGTTACGAACTTCGTTAGCATCATCTTTGAAGCGGCGCAGGGATTCCAGCTCGCCTTCATAGATAACAACGTTGTCGCGCAGTACGCGGATTGGGTTGTGACGTTTGACCACACCTTCGGTAACCATACAACCTGCGATCGCACCAAACTTCGGTGATTTGAACACATCGCGAACTTCGGCCAAGCCGAGGATCTGTTGTTTCAGTTCCGGAGACAGCATACCGCTCATTGCTGCTTTAACTTCGTCAATCAGATGATAAATGACGGAGTAGTAACGCAGATCCAGGCTTTCGGATTCAATTACGCGACGAGCAGATGCATCAGCACGTACGTTAAAGCCAACGAGGATAGCGTTAGAAGCTGCAGCAAGCGTTGCGTCAGTCTCAGTGATACCGCCAACACCAGAACCGATGATTTTAACTTTAACTTCATCAGTAGACAGTTTCAGCAGGGATTCGCAGATCGCTTCAACAGAACCCTGAACGTCGGCTTTCAGCACGATGTTCACTTCAGACACTTCGCCTTCGGTCATGTTGGCGAACATGTTTTCCAGTTTAGATTTCTGCTGGCGAGCCAGTTTAACTTCACGGAATTTACCCTGACGATACAGAGCAACTTCGCGAGCTTTTTTCTCGTCACGAACAACTGTTACTTCATCACCAGCTGCTGGCACACCAGACAGACCCAAGATTTCAACAGGAATCGACGGACCAGCTTCTGCAACTTCACGACCCATTTCGTCACGCATTGCACGAACACGGCCATATTCAAAGCCACAAAGAACGATATCGCCTTTGTTCAGAGAACCTTCACGAACCAGAACAGTTGCTACCGGACCACGACCTTTATCCAGGAAGGATTCGATAACTACGCCGCTCGCCATACCATCACGCATTGCTTTGAGTTCAAGAACTTCAGCTTGCAGCAGGATTGCATCCAGCAGTTCGTCGATACCTGTACCCGCTTTTGCAGATACGTGTACGAACTGGCTTTCGCCACCCCACTCTTCTGGCATGATGCCGTACTGAGACAGTTCCTGCTTAACGCGGTCTGGATCAGCTTCTGGCTTATCAATTTTGTTCACTGCAACAACTACCGGTACCTGCGCCGCTTTCGCGTGCTGGATTGCTTCGATAGTTTGTGGCATTACGCCATCGTCTGCAGCAACAACCAGAACAACAATATCCGTTGCCTGAGCACCACGAGCACGCATAGACGTAAACGCTGCGTGGCCTGGGGTATCCAGGAAGGTGATCATGCCGTTGTCGGTTTCTACGTGGTATGCACCGATGTGCTGGGTAATACCACCCGCTTCGCCAGACGCCACTTTAGTAGAACGAATGTAGTCGAGCAGAGAGGTTTTACCGTGGTCAACGTGACCCATGATGGTAACAACCGGTGCGCGTGACTCAGCCACTGCATCAGTGTCACGGTCGCTCATCAGCGCTTCTTCTAGCTCGTTCTCACGACGCAGGATAACTTTGTGGCCCATTTCTTCAGCAACCATCTGAGCAGTTTCCTGATCGATGACCTGATTAATGGTAGCCATAGCGCCCATCTTCATCATCGCTTTGATGACCTGAGAGCCTTTAACCGCCATTTTGTTTGCCAATTCTGCAACAGTAACAGTTTCGCCGATTACGACGTCACGATTAACTGCCTGAACAGGCTTGTTGAAGCCTTGTTGCAGTGAACTAGGCTTACGCTTACCTTTACCACCACGTACCGCAGCACGAGCTTCTTCACGGTCAGCTTTAGACTCGCCGTGTTTTCCGCCTTTCTTCTGGCGTGGAGCTTTAGTTGCAGTAGTACGAGCACGAGTACGTCCAGCTTCTACCTGACGGTCGTTTTCGTCTTCTGCCTGGCGGGCATGTTGAGAAGTGGTCACGTGGTAATCAGTTTTATCATCTTCCACTTTCTCTTCTTCCGTCCATACACCAACGTTAGCTTCAGCCATTTTACGGGCTTCCTCAGCTACACGGCGGGCGTCTTCTTCTAATTTGCGACGGGCTTCTTCTTCCGCTTTACGCTTAAGTTCTGCAGCGTCAGCTTCGCGGCGGGCTTTGTCGGCCTGGGCGCTTTTCGTCATATCGTCTTGATTGCTCACTTTGTCTTTTTCCGCAGCTTCACGTTTCGCTTTATCAGCGGCTTCGCGCTTAGCTTTATCTTCAGCATCACGCTTAGCTTTTTCTTGCGCCTCACGTTTGGCAGCTTCCTGCGCCTCACGTTGGGCTTGCTCTTCCGCTTCACGCTGCGCCTGTTCTTCCGCGGCAAGACGTTCGGTCTCTTGCGGATCACGTTTCACAAAGGTGCGCTTCTTGCGGACTTCGATTTGTACCGATTTACTTTTCCCACCGGTACCTGGAATGTTTAAAGTACTGCGCGTTTTGCGCTGTAATGTCAACTTATCTGGCGCAGAACCATGTTCACGGTTCAGGTGCGTCAGCAATGTCTGTTTTTCCTGGGCCGAGACAGAATCATCAGCAGCCTTAGGGATCCCTGCATCAGCAAATTGCTGTACCAGGCGGTCCACGGAGGTCTGAATCTCTGCGGCCAGCGCTTTTACGGTTACATCTGTCATGCTGTTCCTTCCTGCTACAGTTTATTACGCTTCGTCGCCAAACCAGCAGATATTGCGAGCGGCCATGATCAATTCGCCGGCCTTCTCGTTAGTTAAACCTTCAATATCTGACAAATCATCGACACCTTGCTCAGCCAAATCTTCTAGCGAGCTCACACCGCGTGAAGCGAGTTTAAAGGCCAGATTGCGATCCATACCTTCGAGGTTTAGCAGATCCTCTTTAGGTTTGTTATCGCCCAGACTTTCCTCTTGCGCCAATGCCAGTGTGGTGAGGGCGTTTTTGGCGCGATCACGTAATGCTTCCACTGTATCTTCATCAAGGCCATCAATTTCCAACAGCTCTTTCATTGGCACATAAGCCAATTCTTCGAGAGTGGAGAAACCTTCTTCTACCAATACAGTGGCAAAATCCTCGTCGATTTCGAGGTATTTGGTAAAGGTATCAATGGCCGCATGAGCTTCAGCCTGATGCTTGGCTTGCAGGTCATCAACAGTCATTACGTTGAGTTCCCAGCCACTCAGTTGTGCAGCCAGACGTACGTTCTGACCGTTACGACCGATAGCTTGTGCCAGATTGCCTGCCTCTACCGCGATATCCATTGTATGTTTGTCTTCATCAACAACAATGGAAGCCACGTCTGCTGGAGCCATAGCATTGATAACAAACTGTGCAGGGTTATCGTCCCACAACACAATATCAATACGTTCGCCAGCCAGTTCAGTAGAAACTGCCTGAACACGCGCACCACGCATGCCAACACAAGCCCCTACTGGGTCGATACGCTTATCATTGGTTTTCACGGCGATTTTCGCACGAGAACCAGGATCACGCGCAGCGGCTTTAATTTCAATAACTTCTTCGCCAATTTCCGGCACTTCAATGCGGAACAGTTCGATCAACATTTCAGGTTTGGAACGGCTAACAAACAGTTGAGCACCACGAGCTTCCGGACGCACAGCATAAAGCACACCGCGGATACGGTCACCTGGGCGGAAGTTTTCACGCGGTAACATATCTTCACGAAGAATAACAGCTTCAGCGTTGCTACCGAGATCCAAAGAGATGTTATCGCGGTTAACTTTCTTCACAACACCCGTGATTATCTCACCTTCGTGTTCGCGGAATTGGTCAACAACCATTGCGCGCTCAGCTTCACGTACTTTTTGTACGATAACCTGTTTTGCGGTTTGCGTGGTGATACGGTCGAAGGTCACAGATTCGATCTGGTCTTCGACATATCCACCAACATTCAGCTCAGGATCTTCGAATTGAGCCGCATCAAGGGTGATTTCACGCGTTGGTTGGGTAACTTCTTCTACAATGACCCAACGGCGGAAAGTATCAAAGTCACCACTTTTACGATCGATGCTGACACGCACATCAATCTCTTGCTCGTATTTTTTCTTCGTCGCTGTTGCCAGTGCACTTTCCAGCGCTTCGAAAATCTTCTCGCGTGGCAATGATTTTTCGTTGGAAACTGCTTCAACAACAGCCAAAATTTCTTTGTTCATCCTGGGTTTTCACCTCAATCCAAACTATTAAAAGTGGGGTACCAGGTTCGCTTTCTGGATGTTGCTCAGCGCGAACACTTCATCTTTGCCTTCCACCGTAACCGTGATCATCTCACCTTCTACGGCTTTAATAATACCCTGCCATTTACGACGGTTTTGCACAGCCATTCGCAACACAATGCTCACTTCTTCGCCGGTAAAGCGAACGTAATGCTCTGCATTGAACATTGGGCGATCAAGGCCTGGTGAGGAAACTTCCAGGTTGTAAGCCACAGTGATAGGGTCTTCGACATCCAGTACTGCACTTACCTGGTGACTGACATCAGCACAATCATCAACATTGATGCCATCTTCACTATCAATATAGATGCGCAGCGTGGATTGGCGACCCCGAACAAATTCGATTCCTACCAATTCATAGCCCAGCGCCTCGACCGGTGCTGAAATCATCTCTGTTAATTTTTGCTCTAATGTGGACAAGCCCACCCCCAAGACATAAAAAAAGGGCATATAGCCCAGTTATTCTGAAGTCAGATAACAAAAAACCCCGATAAATCGGGGCTTTATATAACTGAACCCTGTACACCGCAATAGCGGCCCGGACACCATCCAGGAGAATTTTTTTCTAAATTCTTCGCGAGGCACCAATTGGTGTTCACAGTATATTTGAAAAAGAACTCTCAGGGAAAGTGGTTGCGGGGGCCGGATTTGAACCGACGACCTTCGGGTTATGAGCCCGACGAGCTACCAGGCTGCTCCACCCCGCGTCCGAAAACGTGGCAAATACTACGCCAGAATTGCATTAAATGCAAGAATTGCAGGAATTTTGGTACCGAGGACGGGACTTGAACCCGTAAGCCCAATCGGGCACTACCACCTCAAGGTAGCGTGTCTACCAATTCCACCACCTCGGCACTTTGCGTACGGCAATCAAATCTTACCGCACAGAAGCTTACTGCTTATTACTGCGGGATATCGCTGCTCGGCTTGGTAAGTGCCGCTGGCTGTGACTCAGTTTTTGTTGGCTGAGTTAAATTATCCCACACACTTCCTTTATCGGTTTTGTTGGTATTGAGGTTACCCAGTACCAGGCTGATGATAAAGAACAGCGTTGCTAACACAGCGGTCATACGGGTCATGAAATTACCTGAACCATTTGAACCAAACAGCGTAGCGGAAGCGCCTGCTCCGAAGGAGGCTCCCATATCAGCGCCTTTACCTTGCTGCAGCATGATAAGACCTACAAGGCCCAAGGCTACAATAAGGAAAACAACTAAAAGAGCTTCGTACATAATCAACCTGTTCCTTGCGGTTTTACCGCATACCAAAGCTTCAAACCAGTCAAGCGGATACGTTTAAGTTTACCCACTGAAGCGGGTGAGAATACTAACCAAAGCCAGGGAGAGGCGCAAGGGCAATTTATTCACATTTCGCTGACTGCGGAAAAAAACAGCAATACATTGCATTTTGTTTATAAAAAAGGCGGTAGATGCCGCCTTTTCACGCTATCACCAAGGTGATGTTTTAAACTGCCTTTACTGCATCAGCAATACGATTGGCATATTCAATGACCAGTGCTTCATCTTCGCCTTCAACCATCACACGGATTAAAGGTTCTGTCCCTGATTTGCGCAGCAGCACACGCCCACGGTTACCCAGAGCTTCTTCCACTTCTGCGGTCACTTTTTTCACAGTATCGTGTTCCAGTGGATCACCGCTACCTGCTGTAAAACGCACATTAACCAGAATCTGCGGGAATAATTTCATTCCGCTGCACAAATCATGCAAGCTCATGTGGTTACGCACCATTGCAGTAAGTACTTGCAACCCTGCGACTATACCGTCACCTGTGGTAGTTTTATCCAACAGAATTACATGTCCTGAGTTCTCAGCGCCAATTCTCCAGCCTTTTTCCTGAAGTTTTTCCAACACATAACGGTCACCCACTTTTGCACGAACAAAAGGAATACCCAGCTGTTTCAATGCCAGCTCCAGACCCATGTTGCTCATCAGCGTGCCAACAGCACCACCGCGCAATTGGCCCTGCCGAAGGCCTTCGCGGGCGATGATGTAAAGAATTTGGTCGCCATCAACTTTATGGCCCAGATTATCCACCATGATCACGCGGTCACCATCCCCATCAAGAGCAATACCAATGTCAGCTTTTTCGGCTAGCACGCGCTCCTGAAGCATTCGTACGTCAGTTGCACCACATTTTTCATTGATGTTGACGCCATTTGGTTCACAACCTACCGGAATAACCGTAGCGCCCAATTCGCGCAGCACATTTGGCGCAATGTGGTAAGTCGCACCATTGGCACAATCAACGACAATTTTAAGGCCGTTGAGGCTTAATTCGTTAGGGAATGTGCCTTTGCAAAATTCGATATAGCGGCCAGCAGCATCAACAATGCGGCTAGCTTTACCCAACTCAGCAGAATCTACACAGGTAATTTCTTTTTCCATTTCTGCTTCGATAGCTTCTTCAACGTCATCTGGCAATTTTGTACCGTCAATGGAGAAGAATTTAATCCCGTTATCATAAAATGGGTTATGCGATGCAGAAATAACGATCCCGGCTTCAGCGCGGAAAGCTCGAGTCAGATAAGCAACAGCGGGCGTTGGCATAGGGCCGGTAAATGATGCTGACAATCCTGCCGCAGCCAGACCAGCTTCCAACGCAGACTCCAGCATATAGCCAGAGATACGGGTATCTTTGCCGATAATAATTTTACGCGAGCCATGGCGCGCTAATACTTTTCCCGCAGCCCAGCCAAGCTTAAGTACAAAATCAGGAGTAATAGGGGAATCGCCTACACGACCGCGAATGCCATCTGTGCCAAAATATTTACGGTTACTCATAGCGTTTTTTTTCCTTCGCTGAAAGTGTGGCTTCCACCACGCGCATCGCTTCGACTGACTCTTTCACATCGTGAACTCTAATGATACTAGCCCCCTGCATTGCAGAGATCACTGCGCATGCAAGGCTACCGCTAAGACGTTGATCCGGTCCGACGTTTAGCAGTTGGCCAACCATTGATTTACGCGACATTCCCACCAATAACGGTAAACCAAAATGGTGGAATTCGGAAAGTCGGGCTAAAAGTTGGTAATTATGGGTGAGATTTTTACCGAAACCGAAGCCTGGGTCGAGTAACAATTTTTCTTTTGCGATACCCGCCGCTTCGCAACGAGCTATTTGGTCGATAAAAAAGCGATTTACATCAGAAAACACATCTGTGTAATGAGGTGCATGCTGCATATTCTTTGGTTCACCCTGCATGTGCATCAGGCAAACAGGTAAACCTGTTTCCGCAGCAGCCTCAAGAGCGCCAGGCGCTTGCAGCGAACGAATATCGTTGATGATATGAGCGCCTACACGCGCCGATTCGCGAATAACTTCAGGTTTCGAAGTATCTACAGATATCCATACTTCAAAGCGTTGTGCAATAGCTTCTACGACGGGTATCACGCGTGACAACTCGCCCTCGACACTCACCTCAGCCGCCCCAGGGCGCGTTGACTCACCACCAATATCGATAATCGTCGCACCGGCGTTGATCATCGCGTTAGCGTGTTTAACGGCCTCAACTAACGAGTTGTGCTGTCCACCGTCGGAAAAAGAGTCTGGCGTGACATTCAAAATCCCCATGATATGAGGATGTGAAAGATCAAGCGTGCTACCCTGGGCTGTGAGTTTCATCGATACTCCCTTGATTTAACTATGGTTAAAACAAAAAACAAAAACCCCGGGACAAGCCCAGGGTTTTATAGATTACTGCATTAACATCTGGCAGATACGACTTATTTGTCGCCCAACTGCTCTGACATAGTGTTACCAGGATTAGGCGTATTCGGTTCATCAACCGGACGCGGTGCACGAGGTGTACCATTGTTGTCAGAATTGTTGTTACCGTTATTTGATTCCTCCCAACCTGCAGGTGGACGCACATCACGGCGATTCATCAGATCATCAATCTGTGGCGCATCGATGGTTTCATACTTCATCAACGCGTCTTTCATGGTGTGGAGAATATCCATATTTTCATTCAGTAGCTGGCGCGCACGAGCATAGTTGCGCTCAATCAACAGCTTAACTTCCTGATCGATGATACGTGCTGTTTCATCGGACATATGTTTTGCTTTCGCCACGGAACGACCCAGGAATACTTCGCCTTCCTCTTCCGCATACAGCAACGGACCGAGTTTTTCAGAGAAGCCCCATTGGGTAACCATGTTACGGGCAATAGATGTTGCTACTTTAATGTCGTTAGACGCACCGGTAGAAACATGCTCAGCACCATAAATAAGCTCTTCAGCCAGTCGACCACCGTACAGCGTAGAAATCTGACTTTCCAGTTTCTGACGACTTGCACTGATCGCATCACCTTCCGGCAGGAAGAAAGTTACACCCAGCGCACGACCGCGCGGGATAATCGTTACTTTATGTACCGGATCGTGCTCAGGCACCAGGCGACCAATAATCGCATGTCCTGCTTCGTGGTATGCGGTGGATTCTTTTTGCGCTTCTGTCATCACCATGGAGCGACGTTCCGCACCCATCATGATTTTGTCTTTCGCTTTTTCGAATTCAACCATCGAAACCACACGTTTGTTGCCGCGGGCAGCAAACAGAGCCGCTTCGTTGACCAGGTTTGCAAGGTCAGCACCGGAGAAGCCTGGAGTACCACGAGCAATAATTGCTGCGTCGATATCTGGAGACAACGGCACACGGCGCATATGCACTTTCAGGATTTGCTCACGGCCACGTACATCTGGCAGACCAACAACAACCTGACGGTCAAAACGACCTGGACGCAGCAACGCTGGGTCAAGCACGTCTGGACGGTTAGTCGCTGCAATAACGATGATACCTTCGTTACCTTCGAAACCATCCATTTCAACCAGCATCTGATTTAGAGTCTGTTCACGTTCATCGTGACCACCACCTAAACCTGCACCACGTTGACGGCCTACGGCGTCAATTTCATCAATGAAGATGATACATGGAGCCGCTTTCTTAGCTTGTTCGAACATATCACGAACACGGGATGCGCCCACGCCCACGAACATTTCTACGAAGTCAGAACCGGAAATAGTAAAGAATGGCACTTTCGCTTCACCCGCAATGGCTTTCGCCAGCAAGGTTTTACCGGTACCCGGAGGGCCAACCATCAGCACGCCCTTCGGAATCTTACCACCGAGTTTCTGGAAACGGCTTGGTTCGCGAAGGTACTCAACCAGCTCAGCAACCTCATCTTTTGCTTCGTCACAACCTGCAACGTCGGCAAAAGTGGTTTTAATTTGGTCTTCGGTCAACATACGCGCCTTACTCTTGCCGAACGACATGGCACCTTTACCACCACCGCCCTGCATTTGACGCATAAAGAAGATCCAAACACCAATCAGCAATAGCATTGGGAACCAAGAAATGAAAATAGAAGCCAACAAACTTGGCTCTTCAGGCGGTTCGCCTACTACTTTCACATTTTTGGTCAGCAGATTATCAAGCAGCTTAGGATCGTTAACGGGGATGTAAGTCGTGTATCGGTTACTATCTTTCTTGGTAACGTTGATTTCACGTCCGTTGATACGAGCTTCACGTACCTGGTCCTGATTTACTTCAGACAGGAAAGTGGAATAATCCACCCTACGGCCATTAGACTCGCTGGGCCCAAAGCTCTGGAACACAGACATCAGCACAACCGCGATGACCAGCCAGAGTATTAGGTTTTTCGCCATGTCACTCAAGGGATTAACCTCATATTACAACTGTGTTAACAAACAGCGTCAGGGTACTATAGTTTTCGCCCTGTCGCTACAATGTACACTTCACGTGAGCGGGCACGAGAAGAGTCCGGTTTACGAACTTTAACAGTCGTAAACAGGGAGCGAATTTCTCGCAGGTATTCATCGAAACCTTCGCCCTGAAACACTTTCACTAAAAAACTACCGCCCGGTGCAAGAACATCACGACACATTTCCAGTGCCAGTTCTACTAAATACATAGACCGAGGAATATCTACTGCCGGTGTCCCGCTCATATTTGGAGCCATATCTGACATGACAACCTGAACTTTACTGTCACCAACACGATCCAACAGAGCTTTCACGACTAATTCATCACGAAAATCACCCTGAAGAAAGTCAACACCAACGATAGGATCCATTGGTAAAAGATCGCAAGCAATGATTCGCCCCTGATTCCCGATTTGAGTCACCACATATTGTGACCAGCCCCCGGGAGCAGCACCAAGATCGACAATTGTCATTCCTGGCTTAAAAAGTTTGTCACTTTGCTGTATTTCATCAAGTTTAAACCAGGCACGGGAACGCAACCCTTTTTTCTGCGCCTGAATTACATATTTATCGCTAAAGTGTTCCTGCAGCCAGCGACTAGAGCTGGCAGAACGCTTTTTACCTGTCATCTCAATTTCCAACTTTGTTCATCGTGAGTAGCAGGCTGTAGAGTTATCAGCACAGCCGATTGGCGATACGAGAGATATGGCGGTAGAATGAACCGTTTTCAATCCCAACGTAAGCAAAAAATACGATGAATCTGAGTACTAAACAAAAACAGCACCTGAAAGGCCTTGCTCATCCGCTCAAGCCAGTAGTTATGCTTGGCAACAACGGTTTGACCGAAGGGGTGCTGGCCGAGATTGAGCTAGCGCTTGAACATCATGAGTTAATCAAGGTGAAAATCGCAACAGAAGATCGCGAAACTAAAACCTTGATCGTGGATGCCATCGTGCGTGAAACCGGCGCCTGTAATGTACAGGTTATCGGTAAAACGCTGGTGCTCTATCGCCCGACTAAAGAGCGCAAAGTTTCTCTGCCAAAATAAGCAGAGAGTGTGCAAAATGCCACGCTCTGTTAGTTGATAAAAGGCCGCAATGCGGCCTTTTTCCTTTCTTTACAATACGCCACGCCATAAAAAAGCGTAGCAGGTATTATAAATATTCCACTTTTACGATTTCAAACTCTACATCGCCACCCGGCGTGCGGATAACAACGACGTCATCCTGCTCTTTACCCACAAGGCCACGAGCAATCGGTGAATTCACCGAAATAAGATTCTGTTTAAAATCAGCTTCATCATCGCCAACAATACGATAAGTCTGCTCTTCATCGCTATCCAGATTCAAAACCGTCACACTTGCGCCAAAAATGACACGACCATTATTCGGTATTTTTGCAATATCGATAACCTGAGCGTTAGACAGCTTAGCTTCGATATCCTGAATACGGCCTTCGCAAAAGCCCTGTTGCTCACGTGCAGCATGGTACTCAGCGTTTTCTTTTAAATCGCCGTGTTCACGAGCGTCAGCAATCGCGGCAATAATTTGAGGGCGACGCACAGACTTCAGGAAATCCAGCTCTTCACGTAATCTTTCTGCGCCACGTAGGGTCATCGGAATAGGTTGCATTGTTATACCTCTTCAAAACTTTCCTGTTCAGAACTGCCTGATGGCACTTCTGAATCCAGAGCCTGGTTTGCATAAAAAGAAGGCAAACCCCTGGCACTAAGCAAAATAAAACTGACCCGGCGTAAAACACCAGGACAGTAACGGATTCCAAATTGACCTGTATTTTACCCTGGAGTTCACTGAGGGTCATCGTTTACTTTGCACTGCGATGCACCGTAGTATGACGACACGTTTCCAGGTTGTTACCGCGAGATTATGCGATTTTTTAGATTTGTGATTGGATTGACCAGTGCTGTGGTGTTTACCGTCCAGGCAGCCAACGTTGAAGACTATACCTCCCAGTTGCCCGCAGGTGCGAACCTGGCATTGATGGTGCAAAAAATTGGTGCGCCTGCGCCATCGATTGACTATCACAGTCAGCAAATGGCGCTACCTGCCAGTACACAAAAGGTCATCACGGCTTTGGCGGCATTATTGCAGTTAGGCCCAGATTTCCAGTTTACCACTACCCTTGAAAGCCATGCGCAAGTCAGCAATGGCGTCTTACAGGGTGACCTGATTGCGCGATTTGGTGGCGATCCAACGCTAAAACGACAGGATATTCGCAATTTGGTTGCAGTACTGAAAAAATCAGGTGTACAGCAAATTCAGGGCAACGTGCTGATCGACACATCGGTTTTTGCAAGTCATGACAAAGCACCTGGTTGGCCGTGGAATGATATGACGCAATGTTTTAGCGCCCCACCAGCCGCCGCGATTGTCGACCGGAACTGCTTCTCTGTTTCACTCTACAGCGCCCCCAAAGCTGACGACTTAGCGTTCATTCGTATCGCTTCTTACTATCCTGTTGTGATGAACAGCCAGGTTCGTACGCTCGCAAAAGGTTCTCCTGACGCACAATATTGCGAACTGGATGTCGTACCTGGCGATCTGAATCGCTTCACACTTACCGGCTGTATGACGCAACGAGCAGACCCTCTCCCGCTGGCTTTCGCAATACAAGATGGTGCAAGTTACGCAGGCGCAATTTTAAAAGCCGAGCTTAAAGAGGCCGGGATCAGCTACAGCGGAACCTTGTTACGCCAGACGCAGTCCAATACACCGGGAACAGTTATCGCTAGCAAGCAATCTGCCCCGCTGCACGATTTGCTAAAGGTAATGCTCAAGAAATCGGACAACATGATTGCCGATACCGTTTTCCGTACTATCGGTCATAACCGTTTTGGGGTGCCAGGAACCTGGCGTTCCGGTGCTGATGCAGTGCGACAAATCCTGCGGCAAAAAGCCGGTGTGGATTTAGGTAACAGTATCGTTGTGGATGGTTCGGGACTCTCTCGTCACAACCTTATTTCTCCAGCCACAATGATGCAGGTATTGCAATATATCGCTCAGAATGACAACCAGCTTAACTTTATCTCAATGTTGCCATTAGCCGGTTATGATGGTTCATTGCAGTATCGCGCGGGTCTCCATCAAGCAGGTGTTGATGGCAAAGTTTCTGCTAAAACCGGTTCACTGCAAGGGGTGTATAACCTTGCTGGATTTATTACTACTGCCAGCGGCCAACGAATGGCCTTTGTGCAATATTTGTCCGGCTATGCTGTAGAGCCTGCCGATCAACGCAACCGTCGTATCCCATTAGTGCGCTTTGAAAGTCGTCTCTATAAGGATATCTACCAGAATAATTAAGTTATGAAACTGCTGATTGTTGAAGACGATTTACTGTTACGGGAAGGCCTGGTACTGGCACTCAACAACGAGGGTTACGCTCTTGATTGCGCAACGACGGCTGCCGAAGCAGATGCGCTGATAGAAAGTAGTGAATACGGCATGATCATCCTCGATCTTGGCCTGCCAGATAAAGATGGCGCCACTCTATTGCGGCAATGGCGTCGCCGTAGTATCAGCACACCAGTGCTAATACTGACGGCTCGCGATGCGTTAGAAGATAGAGTGAGTGGACTAGATTCTGGTGCCGATGATTACCTGGTTAAACCTTTCGCACTCGCCGAACTGCAAGCCCGTACCCGGGCATTGATTCGCCGTTATCAGGGTCATAGCGACAACCTTCTTCAGCATGACGACCTGACGCTCAATCTGCAAACTCAGCAAGTATTGTTGCAAAACCTGCCGGTCGAAATCACCCCGAAAGAATTCGCATTACTGACGCGTTTGATGATGCGTATCGGGCAGACTGTGCACCGTGAAACATTGCAGCAAGATATCTACAGCTGGCAGGACGATCCGGGTTCAAACACGCTGGAAGTACATATCCACAATCTGCGACGTAAGTTAGGTAAAGACAGAATCAAAACAATACGTGGAGTTGGCTATCGCCTGGAGAGCCGCACATGAACAGCATGCGTCAGCGACTGATGATTCTGCTCGCACTCATTCTGCTATTTTTCCAACTCATAAGCGTTATCTGGTTATGGCATGAAAGCCGGGAGCAAATCAGCTTTCTGGTAAGCGAAACATTATCTGCAAAAGCCCGAAACCAGCACGTCGAAAAAGAGATCCGTGAGGCCATTGCTTCGTTATTGGTTCCTTCTCTGGTGATGATCGGCTTCACACTGTTTTTCTCTTTCTGGGCTATTACCTGGATTACCCGTCCGTTGAATCGCCTGCGCACCAGCCTTGCAAACCGTTCAGCCGATAACTTATCAGCTCTGCCTATGTATTCTGATATGGAAGAGATAGTTGCAGTTACCACATCCCTGAACCAATTGCTGGCGCGGCTGGACCATACCATTCAACAAGAACGTTTATTTACCGCCGATGCTGCTCATGAGTTACGTACGCCGCTCGCGGGGATACGGTTGCACCTCGAGTTGATGGCAAACTCAGGCGTGCAGCAAGCGCCTATGCTGCTGGAGCGTATCGATCAGTTGATGCATATCATTGAGCAATTGCTGATGCTCTCGCGTGCCGGGCAAGCTTTGGCAAGTGGTCATTACGACACGCTGAATTGGTATCGTGACATCATCGCACCACTCAAAATGGAAATGGAAGAGATGGTTACCTTACGTGGGCAAACCATTATCTGGGCCGAAGAAAAAGAAAATATCGTTCAGGGTGATGCCGTTTTACTTCGCCTGATGCTGCGGAACCTTTTGGAAAATGCATCCCGCTATAGCCCAGTTGGAAGTATTATAACGGTATCATTAGCTGCTCAGGATAATGGCACGAGCCTTGCCGTATCTGATCAAGGACCTGGTATCAACGAAGCACATCGACAGACGATTACTGATCCGTTCCGTCGTATGGATGAACGTTATGGTGGAAGTGGGCTTGGGCTGAATATTGTCCAGCGTATTGTCCAGCTTCATCGCGGAAAATTAGCACTGGATAACGGTCCGGAAGGTATAGGCCTACTAGTCAGCTGCTGGATCCCATCGCAAAACCAATAACTCACGAATAAAAAAGGCCGGAACATTTCCGGCCTTTTATTTGATAACGTTTTATTTCTGATAGATGATTTCGACGCCTTCGTCGTCTTCTTCATCCCAGTCGTCATCCCAGTCTTCGTCTTCTTCCGCTTCCGCGGCTTCCACTGCGTCGAGTTGCTGTTGATGATAATCATCCCACATGAACTCAACTTTCTCAGGTGCAACCGGCAGAAGTTCAGTGGCTTTAGGGTTAGCAATGATGAATTCCATTACGTCCCAGCACAGTGCATTGACGCCTTCGCGGTTCACTGCGGAGATCAGGTAGTACTTTTCTTCCCAACCCATGGCGGTAGCAATTTCTTTTGCGCGTGCTTCAGCATCTTCTTTGCTCATCAGGTCGGCTTTGTTGAATACCAGCCAACGTGGTTTCTCAGCAAGCTTCTCGCTGTATTTTTCCAGCTCACCAATGATGATGCGGGCATTTTCAGCCGGATCAGATTCATCGATTGGTGCGATATCGATGAGATGCAACAGAACACGGCAACGCTCAAGGTGCTTCAGGAAGCGAATACCAAGGCCTGCGCCATCTGCCGCGCCTTCGATCAACCCTGGGATATCGGCAACCACAAAGCTCTTCTCGTTATCCATACGGACAACACCAAGGCTTGGAATCAATGTAGTAAACGGATAATCCGCCACTTTTGGTTTTGCTGCAGAGACAGAGCGGATGAACGTAGATTTACCTGCGTTCGGTAAACCCAGCATGCCAACGTCAGCCAACAACAGTAACTCAAGTTGAATATCACGCTTTTCACCAGGAGTACCCATGGTTTTCTGGCGCGGAGTACGGTTCACAGAGGATTTGAAACGGGTGTTACCCAGACCGTGCCAACCGCCCTTAGCAACCATCAGACGCTGACCATGCTGAGTCATGTCACCCATGGTTTCGCCAGTGCCCTGATCGATTACACGCGTTCCTACAGGAACTTTAACGGTAGAGTCTTTGCCACGTTTACCGGTACAGTCACGGCTCTGGCCATTTTGACCACGTTCAGCGCGGAAAGATTTCTCAAATCGATAGTCGATCAATGTATTGAGGTTTTCATCCGCCTCAAGCCACACATCACCACCATCACCACCATCACCACCGTCCGGGCCGCCTCTGGGAATATATTTTTCACGACGGAAGCTAACGCAGCCGTTACCGCCATCACCTGCTACGACCAGGATCGTTGCTTCATCAACAAACTTCATTTCACTTCTCCGTAAATCATTCGCCCGAACGTTGTACTGGAAGAACAGCTTCGGTTTTGCGCCAACGTCCCCAAAGACGGTGACCAATGGCTGAATACATTGCACCTGAAACCACGATTAACGCTCCGCAATAACCCACAAGGTTAAGTAACGGCATGGCGAAGAAATCGGGCCAGGCTAACGCTAATAAATCTGAAAACAGCAAAGTAAACAGCGGGGTTAGCGTAATAATGGCGCTAACCTGTGCCGCCTGCCACCGTGCCATGGCTTCTGCCAGTGCCCCATACCCAACCAGTGTATTCAGGCCACAGAAAACTAAACATGCCAGTTGCCAGTCACTAAGTTGGAAAATCTTATCCAACTGAGCCAACGGCAAAAGCGCAATAGCACATAAAGTGTACAGCAAAAAGAGGATCTGTTGCGAGGCCAGGCGGCGTAATAATACCTTCTGCGCCACGCCATAGGTGACCCACACTGTCGCCGCCAGAACACCGAAAATCACCCCGAGGGTGTAATCTGTGAGGCGGGTAAAAATTTCTATCAGACTGGTATTAAAAAACATCACCAACCCGCAAAGTAACATTATGGCCCCGATGACCTGTGTGCCGCGCATTTTTTCTTTCAGCACAACAACACTTGCCACCATCATTCCCACTGGGGAAAGCTGGCCAATAACCTGAGATGCCGTCGGGCTCAGGTACTGCAACGATGAACTAAACAACAAAAAATTTCCGAACAATCCCCCTGTAGCAATGGCGAGTAATGCCAACCAACGGGGTTTACGGAACAGGCGTAAAGGTGGCAGTTTACCGCGTATAGCAAGAATGCTACCTAACCCTATACTTGCCATCAGGAAGCGATAGAAAACAACTGTCGGAGGTTCCATTACCGTCAGCACTTGCTTCATCGCAATTGGCAGAGCACCCCAGCAGATTGCCGTTGTAAGCGCCAACAGAATGCCAATGCCTGCCTGCTGTTTCATACTCAATGTCCTGCGACTTTCTTAATTTACCGGTCGCAGAATGTAAAAAGCCCCGCAACGTGTTGCGGGGCTTTTATCCGTTACCGGAACGCGAAAAACTTATTCAGCAACGATGCTGATAAACTTACGGTTTTTCGGACCTTTAACTTCGAACTTAACTTTACCGTCAGTCAAAGCGAACAGAGTATGATCTTTGCCGCAACCTACGTTGGTGCCAGCGTGGAATTTAGTACCACGTTGACGAACGATAATGCTGCCTGCCAGAACTGCTTCACCGCCGAAACGTTTTACGCCCAGACGTTTAGCTTCGGAATCGCGACCGTTACGAGTAGAGCCGCCAGCCTTTTTATGTGCCATTTAATATGCTCCCCTGTATTAAGCGCTGATGCCGGTGATTTTCACATCAGTGAACCACTGACGATGACCCTGCTGCTTACGGTAGTGTTTACGACGACGAAACTTAACAATCTTAATTTTCTCGCCACGACCATGAGCAACAATTTCAGCTTTAACCACGCCGCCATCGACGAAAGGAACGCCGATTTTGATTTCTTCACCATTAGCGATCATCAGAACTTCTGCGAACTCAACTGCTTCGCCAGTTGCGATGTCCAGCTTTTCCAGGCGAATGGTTTGACCTTCGCTGACTCGGTGTTGTTTACCACCACTTTGGAAAACCGCGTACATATAAAACTCCGCTTTCCGCACGCACCCTACGTATGTTTCAGGTGGCGCTATAAATATTCACAATAGGGCGCGAATATTACGCAAAACGAGAGCCTTTGACAAGCCCTCTCATGAAACATGGTAGAAAAAAAACGCAACATCACACGAGCCGTTTATCTGCCTCGTTTTTTCAGTACAATCTGTACTACATTATCACTCCTCTACCCTCACGTGATTCCATAAAGACATGTGGTAAACAGGACTTTAAGCCAGACTTTTGCGATGAATTTAGAAAAAATTAATGAGTTAACCGCGCAAGATATGGCGGGAGTCAATGCGGTCATCCTTGAACAGCTGAATTCAGATGTCCAATTGATCAATCAGTTAGGGTATTACATCGTCAGTGGTGGCGGTAAACGTATCCGCCCAATGATTGCTATTCTTGCTGCTCGTGCGTTGGGTTATCAGGGAAATGCGCACATCAATATCGCCGCATTAATTGAGTTTATCCATACCGCAACCCTGCTGCATGATGACGTTGTGGACGAATCCGACATGCGTCGTGGCAAGGCAACAGCTAATGCCGCGTTTGGCAATGCCGCCAGTGTTCTGGTTGGAGATTTTATTTATACCCGCGCCTTCCAGATGATGACGCAGCTCGGTTCTCTCAAGGTTCTTGAGGTGATGTCCGAAGCGGTAAACGTGATCGCTGAAGGTGAAGTTCTGCAATTGATGAATTGTAATGATCCGGATATCACCGAAGAAAGCTATATGCGGGTGATTTACAGCAAAACAGCACGCTTATTTGAAGCTGCCGCCCAATGCTCGGGTATTTTAGCCGATGCAACAGAAGAACAAGAGAAAGCGCTTCAGGATTATGGCCGTTATCTTGGTACTGCTTTCCAGCTTATTGATGACCTGCTGGACTACAGTGCTGATGGGCAAACGCTGGGTAAGAATGTCGGTGATGACCTTAATGAAGGCAAGCCAACTCTTCCACTGTTGCACGCTATGCGCAACGGTAATACTGAGCAAGAAAAAATGATTCGGGAAGCCATTCAGCAAGGTAATGGGCGCCACTTACTGCAACCCGTGTTAGATGCTATGGCTGCTTGTGGTTCTCTTGAATGGACTCAATTACGTGCTGAACAGGAAGCTGACAAAGCGATTTCCGCTCTGGATGTTTTGCCAGATAGCGAGCACAAAGAAGCATTAATTGCTCTGGCTCATATGGCTGTTCAACGAGATCGATAGTCTTTTTAGCGCGTCTAATAAAGGCGCGCTAAGTTTCCAATAATTTTATTACCACTTTATCCACACCCTCTCATACCGTTCTGTTTTCATTGATTTTCATTCACTTTGTGTGGATTCACACAGATTTGATTTTTCACGCCACTTATTGGAATCTTTTGGATTATTGCTATGTTATAAATTCCATTGAGTAAACCGGTAAAACGAAGCGGTTACAGGGAGAAACATGGAAAGTAAACATTCTGATTGGCACCCGGCAGATATCATCGCTGGGTTACGTAAACGCGGAACATCACTAGCGGCCGAATCACGAAAAGCGGGACTGAGTTCATCGACCCTGGCTAACGCGTTGACACGTCCTTGGCCAAAAGGAGAATTAATCATTGCACAGGCACTGGAGACATCGCCGTGGGTGATTTGGCCATCTCGCTACTACGATCCACAAACCAATAAGCTTATTGATCGAACCTGTTTGATGCGTAAACGATAAAAAAAACCGGGCATGCCCGGTTTTTCTCTTTTTTAACAACGAAATTTATTCGCCGCCATTACCCTTAACACGTTCAATCTGTGCACCTAACGCCTGAAGTTTATCTTCAATGCGCTCATAGCCACGATCGATGTGGTAAATACGGTCAACGACTGTTGTGCCTTCAGCAATACAACCTGCCAGAACCAGACTTGCAGAAGCTCGAAGATCGGTCGCCATCACTTGGGCACCAGACAGTTTTTCGACGCCGTGGCAAATCACTGTATTACTTTCAATCTCTGCATGTGCGCCCATACGAATAAGTTCAGGAACGTGCATAAAGCGATTTTCGAAGATGGTTTCAGTGATAACACCCGTGCCTTCTGCAACCAAGTTCAGCAGTGTGAATTGAGCCTGCATATCGGTTGGGAAACCAGGATGTGGAGCGGTACGCACCGTGACGCCTTTAGGACGCTTGCCATGCATATCCAGGCTAATCCAGTCTTCACCCACTTCGATATCTGCGCCAGCTTCACGCAGCTTTGCCAGTACTGCATCAAGCGTGTCTGGCTGAGCATTACGGCAAACAATCTTCCCGCCAGAAATCGCCGCAGCAACCAGGAAGGTGCCTGTTTCGATACGATCAGGCAATACGCGGTAAACACCACCGCCCAGACGCTTAACACCTTCAATCGTGATGCGATCGCTGCCTGCACCGGTAATTTTTGCACCCAACGTATTCAGGAAGTTCGCTGTATCAACAATTTCCGGTTCACGAGCGGCGTTTTCAATGATGGTAGTGCCTTCAGCAAGCGTTGCAGCACTCATAATGGTTACCGTGGCGCCTACGCTCACTTTATCCATCACGATGTGCGCGCCTTTCAGACGCCCCTGAACAGAAGCTTTAACATAGCCTTCCTCCAGTTTGATTTCGGCACCAAGCTGCTCAAGGCCGGTAATATGCAAATCAACCGGACGCGCGCCGATGGCGCAACCGCCAGGTAAAGAAACCTGGCCCTGGCCAAAACGTGCAACCAACGGTCCCAGCGCCCAGATAGAAGCACGCATGGTTTTCACCAGGTCATACGGCGCACAGAAAATATTTACGTCACTGGCATCAATCCATACCGATCCATTGCGTTCAACCTTAGTACCCAACTGGCTTAACAGCTTCATTGTGGTATCAATGTCTTTCAGTTTTGGAACGTTTTGGATCTCAACTGGTTCTTCAGCCAGCAAGGCGGCGAAGAGGATCGGCAGGGCGGCATTCTTCGCCCCGGAGATCGTTACTTCACCACTCAGTCGGGTTGGCCCCTGAACACGAAATTTATCCATTGCAACTGCTCTCTTTTAAATTCAAATCGTTACAACCCGCCATAGCGAGTTGCTCAAAAACCATTAAGTTTACGATCGCGATCCCACTCTTGTGGAGTGTAGGTCTTGATGGAAACAGCATGAATACGGTTATCAGCAATCAGATCCATCAATGGCGCATAAACTGTTTGTTGCTTCTTCACGCGACTTAACTCGGCGAATAACTCACCCACCGCAATCACTTGAAAATGGCTGCCATCGCCTGAGACGTGGACTTCCTGGAGGGGCAGTGCGTTCATCAGCACTGTCTGAATTTCATGATTTTCCATGGGATATAATTCGTCGGTTAAGGAAACAAGCCACACATCTTAGAGGAAAGTGGCGCAGGCTTAAATAAGCAAAAAGCCCCTGATCGAATCAGATCAGGGGCAATTATAGTAACGCTATGAAAACACTAGCCTGCAAATGCAGGAAGGATGTCTTCAGGTAGGTTATAAAGTTTGGTCAACGTCTGCAGGTTATCGCTCGCGCCCTGCAGTTCCACCTCAACGTTTTGGCGTCTGGCGAAAGCCACGAGATGAATCAAAAGCGCTAAACCTGAGGTATCAACACGCGATAAACCAGAAAGGTTAAGCACCTTGATATCTGACATTATTTTCTCACGCTGGCGCCACAAAGCCCCCACCGTATCGCTGTCCAACTCACCCGTCAGATGTAAGGTTTCCGATTCACGTTGCCAGTTAAGCTCGCCAACCATTACTTTTTCGTATCCAGTGTAATTGGCATGCGGGAGATAGATTGCAGCTGAGCTGTCAAACCATCGATACCTTTAGTACGCAGGATATCGCTCCACTCATTTTGCTTGGTGGTAATCATGCTGACACCTTCAGCAATCATATCGAACGCTTGCCAGCTACCCGTCTGGCTGTTTTTACGCCACTGGAAATCAAGACGCACTGGCGGGCGGCCATTTGGATCCACGATAGTTACACGAATTGCCACAATGGTGGCATCACCCCATGGCTGCTCGGGGGCAATTTGGTAAGATTGCCCGTTATACATGGCAAGTGCCTGGCCATAAGCTTGTTTCAGGTACGCATCGAATGCTTTGAAATAGGCATCACGCTGGGCTGGTGTTGCATCTTTATAGTAACGACCTAGTACCAATGCGCCTGCATATTTTACTTGCACATAAGGCATTAGTTCCTGAGCAACTATTTCACGCAAATAATCTGGATTTTGGCGAATTTTAGGCTGTTCGCTTTTCAAGCGATCAAAGGTTTTTTGTGCCGCTTCGCCCATTAACTTGTAGGGATTACTTTGATCCGCAGCATTCGCCAGTGGCGCGATAACTAACATCGCAATCATTATAAGTCGTTTAAACATAGATTCTTTCCCCTTAAATTAGTGCGTCGTGCCAGGCTGTGGCGCCGCACTATTATTCTCTGAATCCTGCGATGAGGAATCCCCTGAATTCTGATTATCGCTATTGCTGCTCTTATATAAGAATTGGCCAATCAGGTCTTCCAGCACCAGGGCTGATTTCGTGTCCTGAATCGTCCCCCCCTCTTTAAGGATAGATGAACCGAGTTCAGGGTCATCGAAACCGAGGTTCAACGCGAGATATTGTTCACCGAGCAGGCCTGATGTGCGAATCGCCAGCGAGCTGGTATCTGGGATATGGTTATAGCGTTGTTCAATATCCAGAGTGACACGAGGCAAGTACGTTTTCGGATCAAGAACAATTTCATCAACACGACCAATCACCACACCGCCAAGGCGTAGAGGTGAGCCAGTTTTCAGGCTACCGATATTGTCAAAGGTCGCGTAAACCCGATATGTTGGCTCACTGCGCAAGGAAGTGACATTCGCCACTTTTAGACACAAGAAGACGATGGCAGCCAGTGCAATAATTAAAAATGCTCCAACCCCAGTTTCAAATTTCTTAGTTTGCATGAAATTAATTCCCAAACATCAGTGCTGTAAGCACAAAATCCAGACCCAAAACGGCCAGCGAAGCGTGCACAACGGTTCGTGTTGTTGCCCGGCTAATCCCTGCGGACGTTGGAATAGCATCGTAGCCATTGAATAAGGCAATCCAGGTTACTGTTATTGCAAACACCACGCTCTTAATGACACAGTTAACCAGATCAGTGCGCCAGTTGACGGCATTTTGCATCGCAGACCAGAAGAAGCCTGCATCGATTCCCTTCCAGTTCACCCCGACCAGAGCACCGCCCCATATGCCGACTGCGACAAAGATAAGTGTCAGCAATGGCAAAGAAATAACACCAGCCCAAAAACGTGGCGAAACTACACGGCGTAAAGGATCAACTGCCATCATCTCCATACTGGAAAGTTGTTCTGTTGCTTTCATCAAGCCAATTTCTGCGGTCAACGCAGACCCTGCCCGCCCAGCGAACAGTAATGCAGCTACAACAGGCCCAAGCTCACGCAGTAATGACAAAGCAACTAGCATCCCGAGGCTTGATTCCGCACTATATGTGGTCAGTACCAGGTAACCCTGTAGGCCCAGAACCATGCCGATAAACAAACCTGAAACGATGATAATAATCAGCGACAACACGCCAACGTTATACAGTTGGCGAACAAGCAAAGGTGCGTGTTTACGGAACTCAGGTTTCCCCACCACCGCATTGAAAAGCATTATCCCTGCCCGGCCAAATGACGCGCAGGTTTTCAGCCCCCGCCGTCCGAACGATGCCAGTGCATTAAAGAGCATGAGCAACTTAACTCCCTGTTTCTGATAATAAGTCATTCCGGTAATCCGTTGCAGGATAGCGGAACGGTACTGGCCCATCGGCAATACCATCTAGGAACTGACGTACACGCGGGTCACTATTTTCGCGCAAGGCTGTTGGAGTACCTTCAGCCACAATGTGCTGATCCGCCGCTATATAGGCGTAATCGGCAATACTCAGTACTTCTGGTACGTCATGCGAAACCACAATACAGGTCACACCCAACGCGCTGTTTAATTCTGAGATCAGTTTGACCAGCACGCCCATGGTAATAGGGTCCTGGCCAACAAATGGCTCATCAAACATAATCAGATCGGGTTCAAGTGCGATGGCGCGGGCAAGTGCTGCCCGTCTTGCCATACCACCAGAAAGCTCGTTAGGCATCAGTTTAGCGGCCCCACGTAATCCTACCGCTTCAAGCTTCATCATCACGGTGCTACGCAGTAACTCTTCCGGTAAACGGCGATGTTCACGCAGCGGATACGCCACATTTTCAAAGACATTGAGATCAGTAAACAGCGCACCGGATTGAAACAGCATGCTCATGCGTTTGCGTACGTTATATAAACGCGAACGTGACATTGCTGGCACGTTTTCACCGTCAAACAGGATTTCGCCGCTGTCGGGCTGAATTTGGCCACCGATCAGTCGTAATAAGGTCGTCTTACCAATACCTGAAGGCCCCATTATGGCGGTAATTTTGCCACGCGGCACGTTCAGTGAAATATTGTCAAAGATGCGCCGACTGCCGCGGGTAAAACTGACACCGCGAATTTCGACCAGATTCGTCTGTGTCTGGCTCATCATCTTTCCTTTTATCAAGTTCACGGACGAAGCACTGGTTGAAATCTCAGTTCCAGCCCAATAATTTTACAGAATAATACTCGTCCCGATTAGCGAAAACAGGCATTTGTTTTACTTTTCTGCCACATAAAGTCAGAATTAAGAATTCATACCACACCCTACAGATCTGTACGCTCTGCCGGTACTTTCACAGCACAAGACCGGCGATTATACCTGAATAAAGGATTTTGCATGCTGTTAGCTACAGCTCTGTTAATTATCGGTTTGCTTTTGGTCGTCTATGGTGCCGATCGGCTTGTGTTTGCCGCATCAATACTTTGCCGCAGTTTTGGGGTTCCGCCATTGCTTATCGGTTTAACCGTGGTGAGCATCGGGACATCTTTGCCTGAACTCATCGTCGCAAGCTCTGCCGCTCTGCATGGTCAAATGAATTTAGCGGTGGGGACGGCATTAGGCTCAAATATCACCAATATTTTGCTGATTCTGGGCTTAGCGGCTCTTTTGCATCCATTTACCGTGAATTCCGATATTCTACGGCGTGAATTACCCTTAATGTTAGTCGTAAGTGCCGTTATCGGATGGCTTCTTTTCGATAACCAGCTAAGCCGTATGGATGGCGTGCTATTGATTGCTGTTGCGGTAGCTTATCTGCTATTTACGATTAAAATAGCGCGCCTCGCCGGAAATGAAGGTGCTGATAACCTGACCCGCGAACAACTGGCAGAGCTTCCCCGTGAAGGAAATCGCCCTGTCGCATTTTTATGGCTTGCCGTGGCCTTAATTATTATGCCAATGGCGACACGCATGGTCATCGATAACGCCAGTGTTCTGGCGCATTATTTTGGTGTAAGCGAGTTAGTAATTGGCCTGACGATTATTTCGGTTGGCACAAGCCTGCCGGAACTTGCTACGACAATCGCAGGTGCACGCAAAGGTGAAGATGATATTGCGATTGGTAATATCATTGGTTCGAATATTTTCAATATTGTATTGGTGCTGGGTATTCCGGCACTTATTGCGCCTGCTGAAATAGACCCCCTCGCATTTGCTCGGGACTATTGGGTTATGTTGGTCGTCAGCACCATTTTTGCAATACTTTGCTGGCGCAAGCCTCGCTCTATCGGCAAGACGGCGGGTGCTCTGTTAACATGTAGTTTCTTCGTATGGATTGTGGTGCTGTGGTTCGTTGCATCACCAGTCGTAGGGTAAAGCGGAACGAAAATTATGTCACAGATAGATTTGCAACCGGGTTTTGACTTTCAGCAAGCAGGTAAAGAAGTACTGAAGATTGAACGTGAAGGCCTGGATCAGCTTGAGCAATACATCAATACAGACTTCTCTATGGCCTGTGAAAAAATGTTCTATTGCCAGGGCAAAGTGGTCGTTATGGGCATGGGTAAGTCTGGTCACATCGGTAAAAAGATGGCAGCAACGTTTGCCAGCACTGGCACGCCGTCGTTTTTTGTACACCCAGGTGAAGCAAGCCACGGCGACCTCGGTATGGTTAGCACGCAGGATATCGTCATCGCGATTTCAAACTCGGGTGAGTCAAACGAAATTCTGGCGCTGATTCCGGTTCTCAAGCGTTTACAGGTGCCACTAATTTGCATCACCAGCCGCCCGGAAAGCTCGATGGGTAAAGCAGCTGACGTCCATTTGTGTGTAAAAGTGCCGCAGGAAGCCTGTCCGCTTGGCCTGGCGCCAACATCCAGCACCACTGCTACGCTGGTTATGGGTGACGCGCTTGCCGTTGCGCTGCTCAAAGCACGCGGCTTCACCGCAGAAGATTTTGCACTTTCTCACCCAGGCGGCGCATTGGGTCGTAAACTATTACTACGTGTCAGCGACATTATGCATAGTGGTGACGAGATCCCTCATGTCAGCAAAGATGCGTCATTACGTGATGCTCTGTTGGAAATAACGCGCAAAAATATGGGGATGACCGTAATCTGTGACGATCTTATGAAAATCGAAGGGATCTTCACTGATGGTGATTTACGCCGCGTCTTTGATATGGGCGTTGACCTCCATTCCCTAAATATTGCAGATGTCATGACTGTTGGAGGTATTCGTGTTCGCCCAACTCTATTGGCAGTGGATGCACTGAATTTGATGCAGTCTCGCCATATTACCTCAGTGTTGGTGGCAGATGGCGACCAACTACTCGGTGTGGTACACATGCATGACATGCTACGCGCAGGCGTGGTTTAACAAAGGATTAGCCTTAATGAGTAACCATGAAGCGACTCTTGCCACTTGTTATGGACCGGTAAGCGCGCGCGTGATGGAGCGGGCTGCAAACGTGCGCCTGCTCATTTTAGATGTTGACGGTGTGATGTCTGATGGGCTGATTTACATGGGCAACAGCGGCGAAGAGCTGAAAGCATTCAATGTACGTGACGGTTATGGCATCCGTTGTGCGCTGACTTCTGATATTGAAGTCGCAATAATTACAGGTCGCAAAGCAAAGTTACTTGAAGACCGGTGTGAAACACTTGGCATTACCCATCTCTATCAAGGTCAATCTGACAAGCTTATCGCTTTTCAGGACTTATTAGATAAGCTGGCCATTCCAGCGGATCAAGCGGCTTATGTTGGGGATGATTTAATTGACTGGCCCGTAATGGCTAAAGTGGGTTTGAGCATAGCTGTATCGGATGCTCATCCGTTACTTATTCCACGTGCTGACTACGTTACACGTATTGCTGGCGGGCGTGGGGCAGTACGCGAAGTCTGCGATCTCCTTTTACTGGCTCAAGGAAAGCTTGATGAGGCCAAAGGGCTATCTATATGAGTAAGACCAGACGTTGGGTTATCATCCTTCTTTCATTGCTGGCATTAGTGTTGATTGGTGTAAATCTGGCCGATAAAGACACCGTTGCCCCGCCTACGGTGAATAGCACTGAACCAACTTATAAAAGTGAAAACTCCACGACGCTCGCCTACAGTCCCGAAGGGGCATTAAATTATCGGCTGGTCGCGGAACACGTTGAATATTTTTCCGATACTACCGTTTCGTGGTTCACCAATCCGGTGATGACGCAGTACGACGAAAACAAAGTTGCAACCTGGTCATTACGAGCAGATCGCGCCAAACTTACTAACGATCGGATGCTGTATTTGTATGGGAATGTGGTGCTAACGGCTCTGACACCAGATTCACAACTACGCAAAATTACCACGGACAATGCGCAGGTTAATTTAGTCACTCAGGATGTTGCCTCTGATGACAAGGTAACCTTGTACGGAACCAGCTTTAACTCCAGCGGCCTTAAAATGCGTGGTAATTTGCGCAGTAAAAATGCCGAGCTGATTGAAAAGGTTAGAACATCCTATGAAATCCAGAATAAACAAACTCAGCCTTAATTTAGTACTGACTAGTACGCTTTTAGCCGCCAGTTTTTCGGCATTTGCGCTGACCGGTGATACCGATCAGCCGATTCACATTGAATCTGACCAACAGTCGCTGGATATGCAAGGCAACATCGTCACCTTCACCGGCAATGTTATTGTGACGCAGGGTAGTATCAAAATTAATGCAGACAAAGTAGTTGTGACCCGTCCTGGCGGCGAGGAAGGTAAAGAGATAATTGATGGCTACGGTAAACCAGCCACTTTCTATCAGATGCAAGATAGCGGTAAGCCAGTGAATGGCCATGCATCTACCATGCACTATGAGTTACAAAACGATTTTGTGGTGCTGACCGGTAACGCTTATCTTGAACAGGTCGACAGCAACATTAAAGGCGACAAGATTACCTATCTGGTTAAAGAGCAAAAAATGCAGGCCTTTAGTGAGAAAGGGAAACGAGTGACTACCGTTCTGGTCCCTTCTCAGTTGCAGAAAAAAGACGGCCAGGCAGCTCCGGCTCCTGCCCCGAAAAAGAGTAACTAATTCGTATGGCTACTTTAATTGCAAAAAACCTCGCTAAGGCCTACAAAGGCCGCCGCGTTGTCGAAGATGTAAGCCTGACCGTTAAATCAGGTGAAATTGTTGGTCTACTTGGCCCAAACGGCGCAGGGAAAACCACTACTTTTTATATGGTTGTGGGAATTGTGGCGCGTGATGCGGGCAGTATCGTTATTGATGACGAAGACATCAGCCTTCTGCCGCTTCATGCACGCGCTCGCCGCGGTATTGGTTACTTGCCACAGGAAGCATCAATTTTCCGCCGTTTAAGCGTGTTCGATAACTTAATGGCCGTCCTGCAAATTCGTGACGATCTTACAGCCGAGCAACGTGACGATCGCGCCAATGAGCTGATGGAAGAGTTTCACATCGGGCATTTGCGTAATAACCTCGGGCAGTCATTGTCCGGTGGTGAACGTCGCCGTGTAGAAATTGCTCGCGCATTAGCTGCCAACCCGAAATTTATTCTTTTGGATGAACCTTTTGCGGGTGTTGACCCCATTTCGGTTATCGACATCAAGCGAATCATCGAACATTTGCGGGACAGCGGGCTTGGTGTGCTGATTACTGACCATAACGTACGCGAAACGTTGGCGGTTTGTGAACGAGCCTACATCGTAAGCCAGGGCCATTTAATCGCTCATGGCACACCGGCAGAAATCCTGGAAGACGAGCAGGTTAAGCGTGTGTATCTGGGCGAAGAGTTCAGACTCTGATAGGGTAGGAATCATTAATCGTTATACCTGAGGACGCTCGCTCTGAATATGAAGCAAGGTTTGCAATTACGGCTTAGCCAACAACTTGCTATGACTCCCCAGTTACAGCAGGCGATTCGTCTGTTGCAACTGTCGACGATAGAGTTGCAGCAAGAACTTCAGCAAGCACTGGAAAGCAACCCACTGCTTGAGCAAACCGATCTGCATGAAGAAATCGAAACTCAGGAAGTTCGTGATAATGAAGCGTTAGATACTCGTGAGGCTCTCGAACAGAAAGAAATGCCTGATGAGTTACCGTTGGATACCAGCTGGGATGAAATCTACACCGCGGGTACGCCATCGGGAACTGGAACGGATTACATTGATGACGAATTGCCGGTTTATCAGGGGGAAACAACCCAGTCACTCCAGGACTATCTGATGTGGCAGGTCGATCTCACCCCGTTTTCGGATACCGATACCGCTATTGCAACATCGATTGTTGATGCCGTCGACGAGATGGGTTACCTCACGGTTTCACTGGAAGAAATTCTGGAAAGCATGGGTGATGACGAAATCACAATCGACGAGGTGGAAGCGGTACTCAAACGCGTGCAGCGTTTCGATCCTGTTGGCGTTGCCGCACGCGATCTACGTGATTGCCTCCTCGTCCAGCTATCACAATTCGCCCGAGAAACACCGTGGCTGGTAGAAGCTCGCCTGATTGTCAGCGATCATCTGGATTTGCTCGCCAACCATGATTTCCGCAGTCTGATGCGCGTCACGCGTCTGAAAGAAGAAGTGCTGAAAGAGGCGATGTGCCTGATTCAGTCTCTTGATCCGCGCCCAGGGCAATCCATTCAGACCAGCGAACCCGAGTATGTCATTCCAGATATTCTGGTTAAAAAAATGCAGGGCCGCTGGGCGGTTGAGTTAAATGCCGACAGCATTCCGCGTCTGAAAATAAATCAGCAGTACGCTGCGATGGGCACAAACGCCCGCAATGACAGTGACTCACAATTTATCCGTAGTAATCTGCAAGAAGCAAAATGGCTGATTAAGAGCCTTGAAAGCCGCAATGATACGCTGCTGCGCGTTAGCCGCTGTATCGTTGAGCAACAACAAGGCTTTTTTGAGCATGGTGAAGAACACATGAAACCTATGGTTCTCGCTGATATTGCCCAAGTGGTCGAAATGCATGAATCGACTATTTCCCGTGTGACGACGCAAAAATATTTGCACAGCCCGCGCGGGATATTTGAACTGAAATATTTCTTCTCAAGCCATGTGAATACCGAAGGTGGAGGTGAAGCCTCTTCAACGGCGATTCGAGCATTGGTTAAGAAGTTAATTGCTGCGGAAAACCCCGTGAAACCACTGAGTGATAGCAAGTTAACGACTATGCTATCCGATCAAGGGATCATGGTGGCACGCCGCACTGTTGCGAAGTACCGAGAGTCTTTATCCATACCACCGTCAAATCAGCGTAAACAACTGGTGTGACTTAACCGATAAGGAAGACACTATGCAGCTCAACATTACAGGACATAACGTCGAAATCACTGACGCACTGCGCGATTTTGTGAGTACGAAGTTTGCCAAACTGGAGCAGTACTTCGACAGAATTAACCAAGTCTACATTGTGTTAAAAGTGGAAAAAGTCACGCACATTGCCGATGCAACGCTACATGTGAATGGTGGTGAAATCCATGCCAGCGCAGAAGGCCAGGATATGTATGCGGCTATTGATGGTCTGGTTGATAAACTGGCACGCCAGTTAACCAAACATAAAGATAAACTAAAACAACACTGATAATCCGGGCAACTGTTTTGGCATAGACGGCTCGTTGCCTGGAGTAACGGGCCGTTAGCATAACAGGAGGCTTAGGTGAACTTATGATGAACAACGATTCTGCTCTACAACTAAGTAATGTCCTGAACCAAGAATGTACCCGCACGAATGTACATTGCCAGAGTAAAAAACGTGCACTGGAAATCATCAGTGAACTGGCAGCAAAACAACTCGGCTTACCATCCCAAGTGGTCTTTGAAGCCGTGCTGACGCGTGAACGCATGGGTAGTACCGGCATCGGTAATGGTATCGCCATTCCTCATGGGAAACTGGAAGAAGATACTACCCGCGCTGTTGGGGTCTTTATTAAACTGGAAACCCCTATCGCGTTTGACGCTATCGATAATCAACCGGTAGATCTAATGTTTGCGTTGCTTGTTCCGGCGGATCAAACAAAAACGCATTTACATACTTTGTCTCTGGTGGCAAAACGTCTAGCGGACAAAACAATTTGCCGACGCCTACGTACAGCACAAAGTGACGAAGAGCTTTATCAGATCATTACCGAAACAGAAAACGGTAGTGAACATGAATAATCTGGCTGCGGTCACGTGGATGCCACAGCAAGAGAAGTTGGGGGAGTGATGACATGGTGCTGATGATTGTCAGCGGCCGCTCTGGTTCAGGGAAATCTGTAGCCTTGCGTGCACTAGAAGATATGGGATTCTACTGTGTAGATAACCTACCAGTAGTGCTGTTACCCGATCTTGCCAAAACTCTCGCAGAACGACAAATCTCTGCGGCAGTCAGCATCGACGTGCGTAACATGCCGGAAAACCCGGAAATTTTTGAACAGGCAATGACCAATCTGCCTGATACGTTTTCTCCGCAACTGTTGTTCCTCGATGCCGATCGCAATACGCTGATCCGTCGATATAGCGACACGCGCCGTTTGCACCCGCTTTCAAGTAAAAATCTTTCGCTGGAAAGTGCGATTGATGAAGAAAACGATCTATTGGAACCGCTGAAATCCAGAGCTGATCTGATCATCGATACTTCTGAAATGTCGGTGCATGAACTTGCGGAAATGCTGCGAACTCGCCTGCTCGGTAAACGCGAACGCGAACTGACGATGGTGTTTGAATCCTTCGGCTTTAAACACGGTATTCCGATTGATGCAGATTACGTGTTCGACGTGCGTTTCCTGCCGAACCCTCACTGGGATCCGAAACTGCGTCCGATGACTGGACTGGACAGGCCTGTTGCCGCATTCCTTGACCGTCACACCGAAGTGCACAACTTTATCTACCAGACGCGCAGCTACCTTGAGCTTTGGTTACCGATGCTGGAAACCAATAACCGCAGCTATCTGACTGTGGCGATTGGCTGTACTGGCGGTAAACACCGTTCAGTTTATATTGCAGAGCAGCTGGCAGACTATTTCCGCTCACGCGGTAAAAACGTGCAGTCCCGTCACCGTACGCTGGAAAAACGCAAAACATGACCGTAAAACAGACCGTTGAGATAACCAACAAGCTGGGTATGCATGCGCGCCCAGCCATGAAGCTGTTCGAACTGGTGCAAAGCTTTGATGCTGAGGTGATGCTGAGAAATGAGGCTGGTACTGAAGCTGAAGCCAATAGTGTGATTGCTCTGTTGATGCTGGATTCCGCCAAAGGTGGTCACATCGAAATTGAAGTCACTGGGCCTGAAGAAGAACAAGCATTGAACGCGGTTATCGCGCTGTTCAATGCGGGTTTTGATGAAGACTAATTCACTTCAATTCATGCTGCGCCATGAATGACTCGCCACCAAGTTGGCGCATCTGGCGCAAAATCCATTGCTGGCGCTGCCGTACATACCCGGAAGGAGCATTCGCTTTAAAGCGGATAGGATTTGGTAATACAGCGGCAAGTAACGCAGCTTCTGATGCTGTCAGGTGGCTTGCAGGTTTATGGAAATAACGTTGTGAAGCCTCTTCAACACCAAAAATTCCATCGCCAAATTCTGCGATATTCAAATAAACCGTCAAAATACGGCGTTTAGTCCATATCACTTCCATGCCCAGTGTTAATCCTGCTTCAAAGCCTTTACGCACCCAACTGCGTCCATCCCACAGGAACAGGTTTTTTGCTGTTTGCTGAGATAACGTGGATGCACCACGAACGCGATTTTCATTGCGTTCGTTATGGGCAAGAGCTTTTTCGATTGACGCTACGTCAAATCCCCAATGGTCCGGGAACTTCTGATCTTCCGCCGCGATAACCGCAAGTCCCATCAAAGGTGAAATATCGTCCATGCCCACCCAATCCGAATGCGCAACATAACCAAAATCACCGCTAAACCAGGCGCTAAATTGCCGTTCGACCATTACTGCTGAAAATGGTACTGGTAAAAAGCTAAACAGGATAACCCCCGCCAACCAGATTCCTACCAACGCCAGCACTCCACGCAATAGCCAGCGCTTGATGGAACCGAAGAGCGCAATACGCCCTTTCTTCATTCAGCCATATCCACAACACGAGCCACCAGCTTTTCAATACCCATTGCGGCTTCATCAATACGTGTCGCCAGCATATAAGCAGGTGTAGTCACCACTTTATGCTCTTCATCAACCACGATATCATCGACCGGACAAGGGACATGTTCGGCCCCCATTTCTTCCACAATCTCTGCGGTGTCAATATCCGTACCGATGGTCAAACGTACCGGCACATCCAAAATTTTTGGCAACATCACTGGAGCAATACAAATAAAGCCAAGCGGTTTACCCTGGGCATGGCAATCTCGGGCCAGCCGACGCAGATCGCTATCAATCTGGCAGTCGCTACCTTTGCTGGCAAAATCACACAAGTTTTTTGCGGCCCCAAACCCACCAGGTACGATCAGCGCGTCCAGTTCATTTGCATCAGCCTGAGCCAGCGGGAAGATCGCCCCACGGGTAATTCGTGCCGCTTCAGCGAGCACATTACGATGTTCGATAGCCTTGCCATTGTTAAGGTGATTGATAACGTCTGCTTGAGGTTTATCGGGTGCAAAACAAACAGCTTCAGCGCCACAACGCGCGATTGCCAGCAGGGTAATGACAGCTTCTTGAATCTCGCTACCGTCGTAGACCCCACAACCACTGAGCACCACACCAATCTTCTTCATTCCGCTATTCCTTTTCGTCATGCGATAAATCTTATTAGTTATGATGATTTGATCGCTATGCTTCACACATTTTACTGATTCATGTAACAAATCATTTAAGATTTGCTATCTTAATGCCTGAGCAGCCCACGAGATTATCGGCTGCGCCGCCTGGATAAATACCTATAACTAACGGCGCAACCTGCTTTTTCCCTGGTGTTGGCGCAGTATTTCGCGCACCCCGGTTCATCCGGGGTCATTTTTTGGGAGCGCTTGCAACCCAGGCTTTCAAAACATCTACATCATGTTGCCATTCTTGCTTCAACTCTTCGATCCACTCACCCACATTTTCAGACCATGCAGGTAAATCAGGCGACTGAATTTGCTGAGCAACTTGCTGCAAATGGCGCAACCCAATAGAACCCGCAGCACCTTTGATCTTATGGCCTTCTTCCACCACGCCTTTTTGGTCACGTGCGGTCATGTTGGAGTCCAGTACACTTAGGTAACCCGGCATCATTTTCTCAAACATTGCCAACCCATCAGTAATCAGTTTCGGTCCTACAAGGTCCATGTATTGCTCAAGCATTGGAATATCGAGCAAAGCTTGCTGTTTTTCGCTATTAACTTGAGGCATTTGAGACTCCTTTAAAGACTCTGACTGTTGGTTGTCCCAGAATTTTTGGATCATTGCCATCAACGCCGGAACTGCGAGTGGTTTGCTCAGCACGTCGTCCATGCCAGCATCCAGATACTCTTTTTTATCTTTCAATACGTTAGCCGTCAATGCTACTAACGGTGGTAAATCTTCACGGGCGTAACGTGTTGTTAGCTGTCGGGAAATATCCAACCCCGTCATATCAGGCAACTGGATATCCAACAACACCAGGTCATATTCACCCGGGGTAAATTTTTCTAGCGCTTCTTTGCCGGTCATAGCGACATCTACGCTGTTGCCTAGCTTCTCCAACACCGAACGCGCAACAATCACATTGAGTTCAATATCTTCTACCAGCAAGACGTGTAAAGCAGGCAGCGGCATTTTGTCATCATCAAGCGTATCTTCGACTTCATCAGCCACACGAGGTGCCTGCACCGTCAGGGTAAACAGCGAGCCTTCGCCTGGCGTACTGTTAACAGTAATATCGCCGCCCATACTTTTCGCCAGACGACGCGACACCGCTAAACCGATGCCCGTCCCCGTCGCCGGTTTACCTCCGTGGCTATCCTTCACCTGATAATACATGGCGAAGATTTTGTCCTGTTCATCTTGTGGGATGCCAATCCCGGAATCTTGCACTTCAAAGCGCAGCGTATTTTCTTCCTCATAACGCACGCGCACGGCGACCAACCCACCTTTCGGCGTGAACTTCACGGCATTGCTGATCAGGTTCCAGAGGATCTGACGTAAACGTGTTCCGTCCGTCACCACTTTATGCGGCAGTGGCAACGTTGGGTTCATCTCTAACTTCAGCCCTTTTTGCTGGGCCTGCAAACCAGAAAGATTCTCTAAATCGGCGAGGAAACTGGTGAAGTCAATCGGTTGGTTATCAAGCTGAACTTTACGGCGCTCAAGCTTATCCATATCAATGATGTCATTGAAAATATTACCGAGCGTGATCGCTGAGACATGAATGGTTTTAAGATAATTGATTTGTTCAGGGTTCAGTTCCGTATCAAGCAAGATACGGCTTAAACCGACAATGCCATTCAATGGAGTACGCAATTCGTGGCTGATAGTTGAAATGAAAGTGGTTTTGTCGCGGCTTGCGCGTTCAAGTGCATCCTGATAACGCTTACGCTCAGTGATGTCGCGGCCAAAGCCCATCAAACCGTGACGCTTACCTACACGGTCGTAGTAAGGCACTTTACGAATTTCAAAGCAGGCTTTGCGCCCGTCGGGATAATCCAGCCATTGTTCGTAGGTCAGCGACACATTATGACGGAACACTTTTTCGTCCGTTTCGATAACTTTTTGCGCCGCCTCTGGCGAATACACTTCTTCCGGCTTCAGGTTGATCAGTTGCTTTTCACTTTTACCTGTCAGCAGCTCCATGGCACGGTTACAGCCTGAAAACTCTTTATCTTCATTGCGATAAAAAACCAGATCGGGCGATGCATCAAGGAATGAACGTAAAAATGAGGATTGCTGCTCAAGCTGTATTTGCGTCTCTTCGCGCTCCTGCATCTCAACTTTAAGTTGCTCAAGCATGGTTTGACGTTCATCTTCCGCCTTAACGCGGTCAGCAATTTCCTGGTTCAATTGAGCAATATTGTCTTTGAGCTGCACATTGAGCTTGAGATCCCTTTCACGCATCTCTTCAAGTTTTTGTACAAGCTTTGACAGTCGTTGACGCGACTCTTCGAGTTGTTCAACCACCACGGAAAGGAAATAGACAGCCCAGGGTGTAATTAACAGGCCAAAAAAGATAGAGCGAACAACATCTATACTTTCGACCTGGCCGCGTAACAGCATCGTCACGGCCATTTGCACCACAATAGCCAGCACCACCAGGGCGGAGGCCAGTAACAAAGAGAAGCGCACTAATCCGAGCTTCACCATCAAATCAACGTAATATTGCGCCAGTAACCGGATTTGCTTCATGGAACGTTTCCCTCGCCTTCAATCTGATAAATATACCGCAAAAAGATCTCACGCTCAGGATTTACAATAGAATTGTTGGGCTCCACGGTGTACCCAGTGCCGAACCTTGCGTACCGTGCTGCGTCAGGTACTTGTCGATTTCCCCCATTCCAGTCCAGCGATTTTCACACCACAGTGGTGCCAGCAGGGTCGGTCGGCGGGCATTGGCAGAAATTCTATGAAACACGACATCCAATGGCGTATGGCGAATCATTTCACCAGCGGTCTTCGCGTACTCTTCTAATTCAATGGGTTGCAAACGCCCTGCCTGCCAACTTTTTGCCATAGTACTACCACTGACAATATGCAGTGGATGGAGTTTGATACCGTCCACTCCGGTATCCACAACTTTATCAAGCGTTTCCATACAATGCGTTTGCTCTTCACCTGGCAAACCGACAATAAGATGGCTACACACTTTTAATCCCCGCGCCCGTGCACGGCGAGTGGTTTCCTGATAGCAGGTAAAATCATGCCCGCGGTTGATACGATGCAATGTTTTGTCATTAGCGGTCTGTAAGCCCAGTTCTAACCAGACCTCATAGCCTTTCTCATGATATTCACTTAGCAAATCAAGCACGCTATCCGGAACGCAATCTGGGCGCGTCCCCACGCATAATCCAACGATGCTGGCCTGGCTAACTGCCTGCTGATACATCGAGCGCAACACCTGCACTTCCGCCCATGTACTGGTGTACGCCTGGAAATAAGCGAGATAATGTTGCGCGCGGTTCACTAACTGGGACTGGCGCTCCAGCTGTTCGGCAATTGTATGGTTTTGTTGAGTTTCATCGGCAAAAGACGCGACATTGCAGAAAGTACATCCACCACGACCGATAGTTCCATCGCGATTTGGGCAGCTAAAACCACCATGTAGTGTCAGTTTATGGACCTTATGGCCATAACGGCGCTGAAGATCACCACCAAACATATTGACTAATTTTTGTAACTGCATAATCTGATGGGCCGCCCGTAAAAGGGATGTAGCCTGCCATTTTCTGCCCAATTTAGCGATGACCTGGATCAATCGCTCTGGCGCAGCTTTATCCATTGCATATAAATGCAAAATAAGTGCAATTTTACTCACTCGTAAGATGATTACTTTTCCTTATATCACTCCCTTTTATTTATAGAATATGTGGCATGTTGAAAAACAGTGTCTTGATGCGCGCTAATGCTATATGTCAGTAGATCATACTGGCAATAACATCATTGCCAGCATGGTCTGTAATTCTGCTAGCCCTCAGACAGTGAGAGAGATCACATAACCCGCCTCGTTTTCTAGTCGTTTAATTGCGACAAAAATGATTAAAAAATGTTAATAATCATTATCTTAATTATAAAATAGTGCTATTACCTATAAATAAGAATGCCATTTGACCTGTGTGCGCTTTCCCGATAACTTGGAAATCCGCTGGAAGCTTTCTGGATGGGTTCTGTGCCCATCATATTTATGCAGTAATTTAGATTCCCTCTAAAGCAAGTCCTCAACACTTGTGAAACCGATGCAAAAGGTCATTAAAGAGGGCGACACGCGAGGTGAGCGTATGAAACGCGAAACCCCGTCGCCATGCCCTTTTTACGCCTGTGCGCAATCGGTTGGGAGAGAGTCACGTAGAGCCTGGGGAGGTTCACTGATATGTTGTACGATAAATCCCTTGAGAAGGATAACTGTGGTTTCGGCCTGATCGCCCACATAGAAGGCGAACCTAGCCACAAGGTAGTGCGTACCGCTATTCACGCACTAGCCCGAATGCAGCACCGTGGAGCAATCCTCGCCGATGGAAAAACCGGTGATGGTTGTGGCCTGCTGTTGCAAAAACCTGACCGTTTCTTCCGAATCGTTGCGGAAGAGCGTGGCTGGCGTTTGGCAAAAAATTATGCCGTAGGTATGATTTTCTTAAATAAAGACGACACGCTGGCGAGTGCAAGCCGCCGCATCATTGAAGAAGAGTTGCAAAATGAGACCCTGTCGATTGTTGGTTGGCGCGAAGTGCCCACTAATGAAGACGTACTCGGTGAAATAGCCCTCTCCTCAAAGCCTCGCATCGAACAAATTTTTGTTAATGCCCCGGCCGGTTGGCGTCCACGTGATATGGAACGTCGCCTGTTTATCGCCCGTCGCCGCATTGAGAAACGAATCCAGGATAAAGATTTCTACGTTTGTAGTCTCTCGAACCTGGTCAACATCTATAAAGGTCTGTGTATGCCGGCAGATTTGCCGCGCTTCTACCTGGACCTGGCGGACTTGCGTCTGGAATCAGCAATTTGTCTGTTCCACCAGCGCTTCTCCACCAACACCGTACCACGCTGGCCGCTGGCCCAGCCGTTCCGCTACCTTGCACACAACGGTGAAATCAATACCATCACCGGTAACCGCCAGTGGGCACGTGCGCGTACCTATAAATTCCAGACGCCACTGATCCCGGATCTGCATGACGCTGCGCCATTCGTTAACGAAACCGGCTCCGATTCCAGTTCCATGGATAACATGCTTGAGCTGCTGTTAGCAGGCGGAATGGATATCGTTCGTGCTATGCGTTTGCTGGTTCCACCAGCATGGCAGAACAACCCGAACATGGACCCGGAACTGCGCGCCTTCTTCGACTTTAACTCCATGCACATGGAACCGTGGGATGGTCCAGCCGGTATCGTTATGTCCGATGGTCGCTACGCTGCCTGTAACCTGGACCGTAACGGCCTGCGCCCGGCACGCTACGTTATCACCAAAGATAAGCTGATCACTTGTGCTTCCGAAGTTGGGATCTGGGATTACCAGCCTGATGAAGTGGTCGAGAAAGGCCGCGTTGGCCCAGGCGAGTTGATGGTTATCGATACGCGTATCGGCCGCATTCTGCATTCGGCTGAAACCGATGGAGATTTGAAAAGTCGCCATCCGTATAAAGAGTGGATGGAAAATAACGTCCGTCGCCTGGTGCCGTTTGAAGATTTGCCAGACGAAGAAGTGGGCACCCGTGAACTGGATGACGATACGCTTGCCAGCTTCCAGAAGCAGTTCAACTACAGCGTAGAAGAGCTGGATTCTGTGATTCGAGTGTTGGGTGAAAATGGCCAGGAAGCCGTCGGTTCTATGGGTGATGATACCCCGTTTGCCGTGCTCTCCAGCCAACCACGTATCATTTACGATTACTTCCGCCAGCAGTTTGCACAGGTAACAAACCCGCCAATCGATCCGCTGCGTGAAGCACACGTTATGTCACTGGCGACCAGCATTGGCCGCGAAATGAACGTCTTCTGTGAAGCAGAAGGCCAGGCACACCGCCTGAGCTTCAAATCGCCAATTCTGCTGTGGTCAGATTTCCAGCAGCTCACTTCGCTTGAAGAACAGCACTACCGTGCCGATACGCTGGACATCACCTACGATGCTTCAACCCAGTCGCTGCACGAAACTGTCAATGCACTGTGTGACGAAGCAGAACGTATGGTTCGCAACGGCACCGTGCTGCTGGTGCTGTCTGACCGTAATATTGCTAAAAATCGCCTGCCGGTTCCCGCGCCAATGGCTGTGGGGGCAATTCAAACCCGCCTGGTTGAGAAGAACCTGCGTTGTGATGCAAACATCATCGTCGAAACTGCAAGTGCGCGTGACCCGCACCACTTTGCTGTTCTGCTCGGTTTTGGCGCAACGGCAGTCTATCCATACCTCGCTTACGAAACGCTAGCGAAGTTGGTCGACAACGGCGCGATTGAAAAATCCTACCGTAGCGTGATGCAGAACTACCGCAACGGCATCAACAAAGGGCTGTACAAGATCATGTCCAAAATGGGCATCTCGACTATCGCCTCTTATCGTTGCTCGAAGCTGTTTGAAGCTGTTGGCTTGCATAAAGAAGTTTCTGAGCTGTGCTTCCAGGGTGTTGTCAGCCGTATTGGTGGTGCCGGTTTCAACGACTTCCAACAAGACTTGCTGAATCTGTCTAAACGCGCGTGGTTAGCACGTAAACCACTGGATCAGGGTGGACAGCTGAAATACGTCCACGGTGGTGAATATCACGCCTACAACCCAGATGTGGTGCAGACGCTGCAAAAAGCAGTGAACAGCGGCGAGTACAAAGATTATCAAGAGTACGCGAAGCTTGTGAACGAGCGTCCGGTGGCAACACTGCGCGATATGCTCGCACTGAATCCGCAAGGTGAAACAGTCAGAATTGAAGACGTTGAGCCAGCCTCAGAACTGTACAAACGCTTCGATACTGCCGCAATGTCTATTGGTGCATTAAGCCCGGAAGCGCACGAATCACTGGCTGAAGCGATGAACAGCATCGGCGGGAACTCCAACTCAGGTGAAGGAGGTGAAGACCCTGCGCGCTACGGCACCAATAAAGTGTCTCGTATCAAACAGGTGGCTTCTGGCCGCTTCGGTGTAACCCCGGCTTACCTGGTTAACGCAGATGTTATCCAGATTAAAGTCGCTCAGGGTGCAAAACCAGGCGAAGGCGGCCAATTGCCAGGTGATAAAGTCACACCGTATATCGCAAAACTGCGTTATTCCGTGCCTGGCGTCACACTGATTTCTCCACCGCCACACCATGATATTTACTCTATTGAAGATTTGGCGCAGCTGATTTTCGACCTTAAACAGGTAAACCCTAAAGCGTTGATTTCAGTAAAACTGGTTTCCGAACCAGGCGTTGGCACCATCGCAACCGGTGTTGCTAAAGCGTATGCCGACCTGATTACTATCGCCGGTTACGACGGTGGTACAGGTGCAAGTCCGCTGTCATCTGTGAAATATGCGGGCTGTCCGTGGGAACTAGGTCTGGTGGAAACACAGCAGGCGCTGGTTGCTAACGGTCTGCGTCATAAGATCCGTCTGCAAGTTGATGGTGGCCTGAAAACGGGTCTCGATATCATCAAAGCAGCGATTCTTGGCGCGGAAAGCTTTGGTTTCGGTACCGGTCCAATGGTCGCACTGGGTTGTAAATATCTGCGTATTTGCCACCTGAACAATTGTGCAACCGGTGTTGCAACTCAGGACGAAAAACTGCGTAAAAACCACTATCACGGCCTGCCATTCAAAGTGACCAACTACTTTGAATTTATCGCCCGTGAAACACGTGAGTTGATGGCGCAGTTGGGTGTGAAGCGTCTGGTAGACTTGATTGGCCGCACCGAATTGCTCAAAGAGCTGGACGGAATCACGGCCAAACAACAAAACTTGGATCTATCTAACTTGCTGAAAACAGCTGAACCTATGCCAGGCAAAGCGGTGTACTGGACCGAAACGAACCCGCCATTTGATAAAGGCGATCTGAACGCCCAACTGCTGAGTCAGGCTAAGCCGTACGTGGACGACAAACAGAGCAAAACGTTCTGGTTTGATATCCGCAACACTGACCGTTCAGTGGGTGCCATGTTGTCTGGTTATATCGCGCAACATAATGGCGACCAGGGTCTGGCAGCCGATCCGATTAAAGCGCATTTCAGTGGTACTGCTGGACAGAGTTTTGGTGTATGGAACGCCGGTGGCGTCGAGCTGCACCTGACTGGCGATGCTAACGACTACGTTGGTAAAGGCATGGCGGGTGGCTTGATCTCGTTGCGTCCTCCGGTGGGCTCAGCCTTCCGCAGCCACGAAGCGACCATTATCGGTAACACCTGTTTGTACGGTGCGACAGGCGGCAAACTTTATGCTGCAGGCCGTGCGGGTGAGCGTTTCGCAGTGCGTAACTCCGGTGCAATTACCGTAGTGGAAGGCATTGGCGATAACGGTTGTGAATACATGACTGGCGGCATCGTCTGCGTCATTGGCAAAACAGGTGTGAACTTCGGTGCAGGTATGACCGGCGGTTTCGCTTACGTGCTCGATGAAGATGGCGATTTCCGTAAACGCGTTAACCCTGAACTGGTAGAACTGCTCAACGTTGATGAGCTGGCAATTCACGAAGAACACCTGCGAGGTATGATTACCGAGCATGTGCAACTGACGGGTTCCCAGCGCGGCGAAGAGATCCTGGCAAACTGGCCGGAATTTGCATCGAAATTCACGTTGGTTAAACCGAAGTCCAGTGATGTCAAAGCATTGTTGGGTCACCGTAGTCGAAGCGCCGCAGAGCTGCGGGTGCAGGCGCAGTAAGAGGTCACGATGAGTCAAAACGTTTATCAATTTATCGACTTACAGCGCGTTGATCCACCAAAGAAACCGCTCAAGATCCGTAAAATTGAATTTGTGGAAATTTACGAGCCGTTCTCAGAAGGCCAGGCTAAAGCACAGGCAGACCGCTGCCTGTCCTGCGGTAACCCTTACTGTGAATGGAAATGCCCGGTTCATAACTACATTCCAAACTGGCTGAAGCTTGCCAACGAAGGGCGCATCATTGAAGCGGCTGAACTGTCTCACCAGACAAACAGCCTGCCGGAAGTGTGTGGCCGTGTTTGCCCGCAAGACCGTCTGTGTGAAGGTTCTTGTACGCTTAATGATGAGTTTGGTGCCGTCACCATTGGTAACATCGAGCGCTATATCAACGATAAAGCGATTGAGATGGGTTGGAAACCAGACCTGACTGGCGTGAAGCAAACCGGCAAACGTGTTGCCATCATCGGCGCGGGCCCTGCGGGGTTGGCATGTGCGGATGTGCTGGCACGTAACGGTGTCAAAGCGGTGGTTTACGATCGTCACCCAGAAATCGGTGGTTTACTGACCTTCGGTATTCCAGCGTTCAAACTGGAAAAAGAAGTGATGACTAAACGCCGTGAAATCTTCAGCGGCATGGGCATCGAGTTCAAACTGAACACCGAAGTTGGCCGTGATGTTCAGATTGACGATCTACTGAAAGAATATGATTCCGTATTCCTCGGCGTAGGCACTTATCAGTCAATGCGCGGTGGTTTAGAGAATGAAGATGCGACGGGCGTATTCGACGCTCTACCGTTCCTGATTGCTAACACCAAAAAGATCATGGGTTTTGGCGACTCACCGGAAGAACCGTATGTGAATATGGAAGGCAAACGTGTCGTAGTACTTGGCGGTGGTGATACCGCAATGGACTGCGTACGTTCATCTGTTCGCCAGGGCGCAACGCACGTTATCTGTGCTTATCGCCGTGACGAAGAGAACATGCCAGGCTCTAAGCGTGAAGTGAAAAATGCGCGCGAAGAAGGTGTGGAATTCCAGTTCAACGTACAGCCGCTGGGTGTGGAAGTTAACGCTAATGGCCGCGTCTCGGGTGTGAAAGTTGCTCGTACGGAGTTGGGTGCACCGGATGCTAATGGCCGTCGTCGTCCAGAAATCGTTGCCGGCTCAGAGCACGTTGTCCCTGCTGATGCCGTTATTATGGCGTTTGGTTTCCGCCCACATGCCATGCAGTGGCTGGAAAAACACAGCGTTGAGTTGGACAGCCAGGGCCGTATTCTGGCTCCGGAAGGTAGCGATAACCCATTCCAGACCAGCAACCCAAAAATCTTTGCTGGCGGTGATGCTGTTCGTGGTTCTGACCTGGTGGTCACAGCGATCGCTGAAGGTCGCAAAGCAGCTGACGGGATCCTGAACTTCCTCGAAGTGTAACGATCTACAAAGCACTTAAAAAGCCCGGTGATATGCCTATCACCGGGCTTTTTTATGCTTACTGCAGACGTTGTTATTTAACCACTTTCTGCATTATGCGACGTTTGGCCGCATCCGCATGAACTGCACCACTAAACGGTTTACCGTCGATCGCATCGTGTGTACGCAACGCCTCTGGATGAATCCAGCGTTGAACACGAGATGGCATATCCAGACCAATCAGCAGGATGACTACAAACGTCAGACTGAACGAGAGCGAAGCCAGAGCGGTACCTAAATCGAGGCGCTGCGCAATAGTCGCCCCAATTACTGGAGCGAGTGCACCGCCCAGCGCGCCGACGTTATAGGTAAAGCCTAACCCGGCTGCACGCTGCTCAGTATCGAAATAACCCCCAATCAGTTTTGGCAAGATCCCGGAGATCCCCTGCCCCAACATTTGTTGCAGGAATAAAAGCAAACCCAGCACCCAAATATTGCCGCCACCTATGGCAAATACCGGAATAATTAAGAGTTGTGAGGCAAGTAGACTACAGACATAGGCTTTACGAGTGCCTAACCAGTCACCAAGGAAACCACCCACACAACAACCTACCGCGGCACCAAACCCACTAAAGAAGAGAATGTGGGCCACCGTTAAGGGATCGTATGCCAGTTCAGTTTTCAGATAGGTCGGTAGTAACGCCTGAATCGGCCACGAATAGAGGAACGCAAAGAAAACGACAATCATCAACGTGACGCCTGTCGGCCAACGTTTACCACTACTTTGCACCATGAAACTGATGAATATTGCTGCACATATCAACCCCAGTATTGCGATAAGTGCCGCATTGCCAAGATTGCCGGCAAAGCAGAAGTAAAGTGCACTCGCGACGACTATTGTCAGGCCAATATTGATAATTCTATGTTCACCCCGGTACAAAATATCCACCATGGTTTTGGTCGGTGTTTTATTGGCAAACTTCTCTTTCCAGTCTTCAGCTTCTGGAATATTTTTACGCAACCAGAGCGCGAAAATAATGGGCAAAATACCGATGAAAAACAGCGCTCGCCAGCCCCATACCGGCACCACAACGCTATACACCTGAGCTGCAATCACTGCACCTACTGAAAAACCTGATATCAGAAAACCGCTCGCTTTATTTCGCAGTTGTTTTGGCCAACTTTCAATGACATAGGTAGCGCTCGAGCCGTATTCACCCGCCATTCCCATCCCAATCAACAGACGAGCAAGGAACATGGTGGTAAAACCTGGAGCAAAACCGCAGGCCAACGTACCGAAAGAGAACAACACGATGCTGGTTATCATGGCTAATTTGCGACCATAACGGTCACCCATCGCACCTAAAACCAGGCCACCAAACCAACGTGAGATAAATGCTGCGGAGATTAGGCTCGCAGCTTGAATCGTTGTCAGGCCAAATTCACTTTGAATTTCAGTCAGCACTAACGCAATCAGGACAAAATCAAAACCATCCAACAAGTAGCCAATCCATGCGGCTGAAAATGCTTTCCATTGCGGCTTAGTCAAATGTCGATACCACGGGATCTGTTGGGCAGTGTTGTTCATAAAGCACTCCCGGCGCGGGTTCTTCAAAACCCGCCCTTTGGTTAGGTCAGATTAGGTAATAGCGATACTGTTTTCAGCATCATGGTTTATATGTGCTTTCAGAACGTTGCTCGTTCTTCCTGTAACTGTTCTGCGAGTGCTTTAAGCTCAGGGAGATATTGCTCATCAACCGATGCAAAAGGTTTCCGGCACAGCGGCACGGCAACAACATCCATGTAATGTAAAAGGGTTTTCAACCCACGGAACACACCCACCTTAATTAACAAATCAATAACTTTATTACATTCGCCTTGCAACTGTCTTGCGCGCTGCGTATCACCTTCTTGCACAGCTTGCATGATGGCCAGATAACGCCAGGCCATTACGTTGTAAGTGCTACCAATGCCGCCATCAGCACCTGCTAATAGACCAGAGGCAAAGATTTCGTCATAACCGTTGTAGAGCACAAGATCCGGATGTGCTCGGCGGATCTGTTCCATCTGGTAGAGATCGCCTGAGGTCTGTTTTAATGCGCCAACACCAGGCAAGTTAACTAAGGAATCAATCTGCTCAAGAGTCAGCTTCACGCCACTCAATGCTGGAATGTTGTAGACCACCATGGGCAAACCGCCAGATGAATCAATCACTGCGCGATAGTGGTCACAATGTTCATTGAAGCTGAACGGGTAGTAAAACGGTGTTACTGCGGAGACGGCATCAAATCCATAACGGTGTGCGGCGCTTGCCAGCGTCTGGCTCTCATGTGTGCTGATAACGCCAACGTGCGCAATTAAGGTCACTTTTCCTTTAGCTTCTTCGGCAACAATTTCCAGCACCTGTTCACGCTCCTGTGTGCTCTGCAAGAAGGCTTCACCTGTCGAACCGCCGACATATAGGCCATCGACACCCTGTTCAATATTGAAACGAACCAGACGTCGTAGGCTGTCGGTGTCTATCTGCTGTTGCTGATTAAAAGGAGTAAGTAGTGCGGGCATCACACCGCGAAGATTCTGTGTCATAAACGCCTCTTTGTTGTCTGGTTTCAAAATATAACGACATACCTTTATACCTGTTATACCAGACCAAAAAGTAAACATCACACTCCAAATACGTCAGGATGCGATCTTGTTCATATGAAATTGCGATGGTTGATCAAACGTTACTGGAAAAGACGTGCGTGGGATCTCAGATTAATGTGAGCTACTTTTTCGAATTGCGTTTACGCGGAGTGGAATAATAGGATGCAAATACGCTTTTCAGATGAGCCTTTAATGCAGCGTCAGCCGCATCAGGATCGTGTGACTTGATTGAATTATAAATTTCAATATGCTGCTGATAACTAACATTATTGTGTGCGTGAAGAATATCCTGCGGAACTGTTGGACGCGCCGCAATCAACCAATCCAACAGCGCGACATGTACCGCCATAAAGATTGGATTATCAGGGATCTCCGCCAGCTCCCGGTGGAATTCGATATCAGAGCGAATAAACAGATCGTTATCATCCAGAGCCTGGTTATTCATCTCCAGTGCCTTTCCAAGGCGGGCGATTTGCTCGTCTGTGGCGAATTCAGCGGCATAGCGGACCAGACTGGATTCAAAGAACATTCGCAGTTGCTCAAAATGAGCAATGCCGCCAGGCCGTGAGAGGAAATCTTTCGCCACGCCAGATAGTTCGCCAATAATCGTATCGGCTGATGGCCGTGAAACACGGGCGCGTTCCCCGTTGCTTATCTGCACCAACCCTTTTCGTTTAAGTGCCGCAAGTGCTTCGCGTACCGAAGGGCGGCCAACATTGAAAAAAGCCATCAGTTCGCGTTCCGAAGGCAATTGTTCCCCTTCAGTAAATTCGCGCCTGCGAATCATTTGCTCAAGCTCTTCTTCCACCATTTCCGAGAGTTTTTTACGCGCAAGCGGACGCCGGCGCATCGTATGTCCGATGGTTTCAGTCGTCTCAGGTGGTTGCTCGTCAAATGTGCTCATCGTGTCAGAATTGGCCGTTTTATGGGAGAAAGCTCGAAAATTATATTTTCGAATCATAACACAGCAAATCATGGCTTACGAAAGATGCAACCAGTGGGTTTATTTGAGGCAGTAAAAAGCCAGTCATTAGACTGGCTTCAATTTGCTTTAGCGGCATAACTTCGCGAGTTATTTCACTACGCGCAGTGCCGGACGACCACCTCGAGGAGGGGGAGTATCATCGGGATCATTATCTTCGTCATGATCCGGACGATCACCATCGATAACCTGCATCACCATTTCTGATTCAAATGCATTTTGATCGTCATCGTTATGACTTTCAACACCTTCATCATAGGCAGCTTCAGGCTCAAACATGGTGCCTGCACCGTTTTCACGAGCGTAGATAGCCAAAACTGCGGCCATAGGAACAAATACATTCCGTGGCACACCACCGAAGCGCGCGTTAAAACGCACATCGCCATTTGCCAGTTCCAGATTACCGACAGCTCGAGGCGCGATATTCAGAACGATTTGTCCATCACGCGCATATTCCATCGGAACTTGCACGCCTGGCAATGTCACATCCACCACCAGATGCGGAGTGAGCTGGTTATCCAATAGCCACTCGTAAAAAGCACGGAGCAGATACGGACGACGTGGTGACAATTGTGACATATCCATCAATTAGCCCCGGGTTTGCAGACGCATTTCGCGCTCTGGTTCGGTCAGAGAAGCGAGGAATGAATCACGCTCAAATACGCGAGTCATGTAACCTTTCATCTCTTTAGAACCCGCGCCTGCCAGCTCAATACCCATCTGCGGCAAACGCCACAGAAGAGGTGCCAGGTAGCAATCTACCAAGCTGAACTCATCACTCAGGAAGAAAGGTTTCTGAGTAAATACAGGTGCAATTGCCAGCAACTCTTCACGTAATTGCTTGCGAGCAGCATCAGCTTCTTGAGCAGAACCGTTCATCACGATATGCATCAGGGAGTACCAGTCTTTCTGGATACGATGCATGTACAGGCGACTTTCACCACGAGCAACCGGATAAACCGGCATTAATGGTGGGTGCGGGAAACGCTCATCAAGATATTCCATGATGATGCGGGATTCCCACAGGGTAAGTTCGCGGTCAACCAAGGTCGGTACGCTGTGATTTGGGTTGAGGTCAATCAGATCCTGAGGCAGGTTATCCGTTTCCACATGCTCAATTTCAACGCTAACACCTTTTTCAGCCAGTACGATACGCACCTGGTGGCTATAGATGTCAGTAGGACCGGAAAACAGCGTCATCACCGAACGTTTGTTGGCAGCGACAGCCATGAAAACCTCCAAGTTTATTCAGAAAATTACTGCTAATAGCCGCACAAGCGGCAACTAACCTGACCGTTTGATACCCATCACGCCGGAAAACCACCAGTCGCCACAAAACGAGGCGAAAACAACCTGATGCCGACCTTCGGGCAGAAAATTGGTTGATAGTTTACCAGATTTTACGGGTTTTGTGGGGGACGGATCTTGGATTTGCCTGAAAAATTAGTTTTATCATAATGTTAGAGACACTAAATATAATTTTTAGGCATAAAAAAACCCGGTACAAGACCGGGTTTTTCGCAAATTGAATTCTGCAAATAGCAGATGACAATTAACGTTTGGAGAACTGAGGACGACGACGTGCTTTACGCAGACCGACTTTCTTACGTTCAACTTCACGAGCATCACGAGTAACGAAGCCAGCTTTACGCAGTTCGCCACGCAGGGACTCGTCGTACTCCATCAGAGCGCGGGTGATACCGTGACGGATCGCACCAGCCTGACCAGAAGTACCACCACCTTTAACAGTGATGTAAAGATCGAATTTCTCAACCATATCAACCAGTTCCAGCGGCTGACGAACTACCATACGGGCAGTTTCACGACCGAAGTACTGTTCCAAAGAACGTTGGTTGATGATGATTTTGCCACTACCCGGTTTGATGAAAACACGAGCTGCGGAGCTTTTGCGGCGACCAGTGCCGTAGTATTGATTTTCAGCCATTGCCATGATCCCGATTAAATGTCCAGAACTTGCGGTTGCTGTGCCGCGTGGTTGTGCTCGGTGCCCGCGTAAACTTTCAGTTTACGGAACATAGCACGGCCCAGCGGGCCCTTTGGCAGCATGCCTTTAACCGCGATTTCAATCACACGCTCAGGGTGGCGAGCAATCATCTCTTCAAAGGTCGCTTGTTTGATACCACCGACGTAGCCGGTGTGACGGTAATACACTTTGTCAGTACGCTTGTTGCCGGTTACAGCAATTTTTTCTGCGTTCAGAACGATGATGTAATCACCAGTATCAACGTGCGGAGTGTATTCCGCTTTGTGCTTACCGCGTAAACGGCTTGCCAGTTCAGTAGCCAGGCGACCTAAGGTCTTACCGTCAGCGTCAACAACGAACCAGTCGCGCTGTACGGTTTCTGGTTTAGCTGTAAAAGTTTTCATTAAAAGCTTACCCAATAATAGTTACACGTAGGTGTTCACCCAAACGTTTAAAATCAGTTCAAGGTTCACACGACAAAGTCCGGCAAACCTACCCCTTCGAATAGCCAATGCCAGCACGACCAAGTTTTGGGAAAAAAACTTTGGTTGTAACGTGGGGTCGCAAGATTATAGGGAAGTCGCCCCTAAAGGTCGACCCCTTTTTGTGATTTCAACCACCTAATGTGGTTCAAGGCATATGCGGCAAACGCAAATACTCTTCACTTTGCATTTCTTGCAGGCGAGACAAGCAGCGCTGGAACTCAAAGCGCAATCTTTCTCCCTGATAAATCTCGAACATCGAAACCTGTGCAGAAACCACCAGCTTAACGTGGCGTTCATAAAACTCATCAACCAACGCGATGAATCGCCGAGCTTCATTTTCGTTGCGGGTATTCATCACTGGCACATTAAACAACATAACGGTATGAAAAAGACGTGAAAGCGCGATGTAGTCATGCTGGCTGCGAGCATCAACACATAATGTATTAAAATCTACCGCCAACGTCTGATTAGTAACGCCAAGTGTGGCAAGAGGCCGATGGTTAATTTCCAGCACCGGCTCCCCTTTCCGCGCTAAACCCGCCAGCGCGGTATAGAGTTTTTCCATTTGTTGTGCGGTTTCGTTATTAACTGGAGAGAGCCAAAGGTGGGCTTGAGTCAGTGTTCTCAAACGGTAATCAATGCCAGCATCAACATTCATCACTTCACAATGGCGTTTTATTGCTTCAATTGCGGGGATAAATCGTGCTCTCTGCAAGCCATTACGATAAAGCTCATCCGGCGGAATATTAGATGTTGCCACCAGGGTAATCCCTCTTGCAAACAGCGCTCTCATTAATGTACCAAGCAGCATTGCATCAGTGATGTCAGACACAAAAAACTCATCGAAACAGAGAATATCTGTCTCTTCTTTGAAGCGGTCGGCAATCAGTTCCAGCGGATCGGTTTGCCCTTGTAGCTCGGCCAGTTCTTCGTGGACTCGCAGCATAAATCGGTGAAAGTGCAGTCGCAGCTTGCGCTCGCCAGGTAAACTCTGAAAAAACATGTCCATTAACCAGGTTTTCCCTCGCCCTACTCCGCCCCACATATATAGCCCACGGACGGGGTCCTGATTTTCCGAGACACTACGATTCCCAAAGAGCTTGCCAAAAAAGCCTGTACTCGTTGTTACAGCAGGCGATGGTTTGCTTAATACCTGACAGATAGCGTCCAGCCGCATTACAGCTTCACGCTGAACATCATCAGGTTGATAGCAGCCCTCGGCCAGGGCTTGTTGGTAGCGCAATGCAGGGGAGAGATTTTGCATGGTATTATGGTATTCCCTTAAAAATCGGATTGCCGTTTACTTGATACTCAAAAAGTACTCAAAAAAGGACGGTTGTCGAAAAAAAGGCCGTTCTACCCTAAGCGATGCTGCGTCAGGATTCCACTTCTCTTAGGTTAACGGTTATAGTGGCTACATTACCCTACGGAAACACAAGACAACGGGAGAAGTTCATGACCTGGGAATATGCGCTAATTGGGTTAGTTGTTGGCATCATCGTTGGTGCAGTTGCTATGCGTTTTGGCAACCGCAAGCTGCGTCAGCAGCAGGCTATGCAGTACGAAATTGAGAAAAACAAAGCAGAACTTGAAGAGTATCGTGAAGAGTTAGTCAGTCATTTTGCTCGTAGCGCGGAATTGCTGGATAACATGGCTCATGACTATCGCCAGCTTTACCAACACATGGCAAAAAGCTCCAGCAGCCTGTTGCCTGAAATGTCAGCTGAAGCGAACCCATTCCGTAACCGCCTCGCTGAATCAGAAGCCAGCAACGATCAGGCACCGGTACAAATGCCGCGTGACTACTCTGATGGCGCATCCGGTTTGCTGCGTACCGAGCGCGCAAAACGCGATTAATCACAAATCTAGAATTTTTTTCTGGGGTACAGCTTTCGTACCCCAATCTCTCTCACGCACAGCTATCATTTACTAATATTTCTTCACTCTATAACAACATTGTTACCCGGCTGATATTTCAATAACATCGGAGTGTTATCGGGTTTTCCTTTTTCCAGGTCACGAGAGCAAGCCATCAATGAAGAAACAAACCCTGTTGTTGAGTGCGTTAGCGTTAAGTGTCGGACTAACGTTCGGTGTTGCATCGCAGGTGTATGCATCGTTACCAGCACAAGTTCCGGGTCAGCCAGCCTTGCCAAGCCTTGCACCAATGCTGGAAAAAGTATTACCTGCCGTGGTGAGTGTTCAGGTTGAAGGGACAGCTGCAGCGCCAAGTCAGAAAGTCCCCGAGGAATTTAAAAAGTTTTTTGGTGATGACATGCCACCATCAGAAGCCCAACCGTTTGAAGGTTTGGGGTCGGGTGTGATCATCAATGCGGAAAAAGGCTATGTGCTGACCAATAACCACGTCATTAATCACGCTGAGAAAATCAGCGTACAGCTTAATGATGGGCGTGAGTTTGATGCCAAATTGATTGGTGGCGATGACCAAAGTGACATTGCACTAATTCAAATCCAGAATGCCAGTGGCCTGACACAAATCACCGTTGCTGACTCAGACAAACTGCGCGTTGGTGATTTTGCTGTTGCCGTAGGGAACCCATTCGGCCTTGGGCAAACAGCTACTTCAGGTATCGTTTCAGCTTTAGGTCGTAGCGGCCTAAATCTAGAAGGGTTGGAAAACTTTATCCAGACAGATGCCTCTATTAACCGTGGTAATTCCGGTGGTGCATTGCTGAACCTGAATGGCGAACTTATCGGTATTAACACCGCGATTCTCGCGCCAAGTGGCGGCAGCGTCGGTATCGGCTTTGCCATCCCAAGTAATATGGCGCAAACCCTGGCTAAACAGTTGATGGAATTTGGCGAGATCAAACGCGGCTTGCTGGGTATTAAAGGCACTGAAATGAGTGCTGACATTGCAAAAGCCTTCAACCTGACGACCCAACGTGGTGCATTCGTCAGCGAAGTCTTGCCGCAATCGGGCTCAGCCAAAGCAGGCGTCAAAGCGGGTGATGTAATTACCAGCCTGAACGGCAAAAACATTAGCAGTTTTGCTGAGCTGCGCGCAAAAATCGCCACAACTGAGCCAGGAACAGTGGTGAAGTTGGGCTTGCTGCGTGATGGCAAACCGTTGGAAGTGAGCGTAACGCTGGATAAAAGCACTGCGTCATCGGCCAATGCAGAGTTGATCACGCCAGCCTTACAAGGGGCGACATTAAGTGATGGTCAGCTGAAAGATGGCACTAAAGGCATCAAGCTAGATAGCGTTGAAAAAGGCACGCCAGCCGCACAGGTTGGGCTACATAAAGACGACGTAATCATTGGTGTAAACCGCGACCGAATCTCGAGTATTGCCGAGATGCGTAAGGTGCTTGAAAGCAAACCAGACGTTATTGCACTGCATATTGTTCGCGGTGAAGAAAGTATCTATCTGTTATTGCGCTAATCTGCTCAGTAATCGGACATCTCAGTACGATGTCCGATTAACTCATGCTATTCTTCGTCCGATTTATCATTAACTAACTCAAATTCATGTTTCTGAAGATATTACGCTCGGTGGTAATTGGCCTGATTGTGGCTGGATTGTTGTTGGTGGCATTACCAACGCTGCGCCAGAAAATCGTCCCCTTAGCACCCTCGAAGTTTGACAGTGCCGATGAAACACCACTGAGCTATAACTCTGCGGTGCGCCGCGCTGCGCCTGCTGTGGTAAACGTCTATAACCGCAGTGTTGGTAACAACTCGCATAACCAGCTAGAAATTCGCACCCTCGGTTCCGGCGTCATCATGGACGAACGTGGTTACATCATCACCAATAAACACGTCATTAATGATGCAGAGCAAATTATCGTTGCCCTTCAGGATGGCCGTGTGTTTGAAGCGCTTCTGGTTGGTTCTGATAGCCTTACCGACCTGGCAGTTCTGAAAATCAACGCAACAAACCTTCCTGTTATTCCTATCAACAATAAGCGCGTACCGCATATTGGCGATATCGTGATGGCAATTGGTAATCCATATAACCTCGGGCAAACCATTACTCAGGGGATAATCAGTGCCACAGGTCGTATCGGCCTTAGCCCTTCAGGCCGCCAGTCATTCTTGCAAACAGACGCCTCAATCAACCACGGCAACTCAGGTGGCGCGTTGGTTAACTCGTTAGGTGAACTAATGGGTATCAACACGTTATCTTTTGATAAGAGCAACGACGGGGAAACACCGGAAGGTATTGGCTTTGCGATACCCACACAACTATCCACCAAAATAATGGATAAGCTTATCCGTGATGGCCGAGTAATTCGTGGCTACATTGGCATCGGCGGGCGTGAGATAACACCATTGCACGGCCCTGCAACCGGCATTGATCAGATTCAAGGGATCATCGTTAACGAAGTTTCTCCTGACGGCCCGGCAGCAAAAGCAGGCCTTCTGGTTAATGACGTGATTGTTTCAGTGAACCATAAACCCGCAATTTCGGCGCTGGAAACGATGGACCAGGTTGCTGAAATTCGCCCAGGCTCGGTGATTCCAGTTGAAGTCATGCGCGATGAGAAGAAGCTGACACTGCAAGTAACCATTCAGGAATATCCCGCTACTAACTGATAAATAGCAGGCGAAAAAAAACCGGAAACAAAGTTCCGGTTTTTTTATCTCTTAAACGCAGAGTTTATTTGTTAACAAACTCTTCGCCAAGGGTAATATCTTTCTTCAGTGTATCCAGCATACCTTCCAGCGCCTGGTGCTCAAATGCACTCAGCTTGCCGTAGGATTTGTGCTCTGCAATACCGTTTTTGCCCAACAGCAAAGGTTGAGAGAAGAAACGAGCGTGCTCGCCGTCCCCTTCAACGTACGCACATTCAACAACATTGCTTTCGCCTTGCAGCGCGCGAACCAGAGACAGACCAAAACGTGCAGCAGCCTGGCCCATTGACAAGGTTGCAGACCCGCCACCCGCTTTCGCTTCTACAACTTCAGTACCTGCGTTTTGGATACGCTTTGTTAAATCAGCAACTTCTTGCTCAGTGAAGCTTACGCCTGGGATCTGAGACAGCAGTGGAAGAATGGTCACGCCAGAGTGGCCGCCAATCACAGGGACTTCGATTTCAGTCGGCTGCTTGCCTTTCAGTTCCGCAACAAAGGTGTTGGAGCGGATGATATCCAGCGTAGTCACGCCAAACAGTTTGTTTTTATCGTACACACCTGCTTTCTTCAGCACTTCAGCCGCGATAGCAACGGTGGTATTCACTGGGTTTGTGATAATACCGATACAGGCTTTCGGGCAAGTTTGAGCAATCTGTTGTACCAGGTTTTTCACGATTCCCGCGTTGACGTTAAACAGGTCTGAACGGTCCATACCTGGTTTACGTGCCACACCGGCAGAGATCAGCACGACATCTGCACCAACCAGTGCAGGTTTTGCATCTTCACCGCAGAAACCTTTGATTTTCACATCAGTAGGGATATGACTCAGATCGACTGCAACACCTGGGGTTACCGGTGCAATATCATACAGGGAGAGTTCTGAACCTGAAGGCAGTTGGGTCTTGAGTAGAAGGGCAAGCGCCTGGCCGATTCCGCCCGCTGCGCCGAGGACTGCAACTTTCATCCTAAACTCCTTATTATGGTTAGCAAATACGTGCCGTAACTCCATGCGGTGGCGACCATAATCCAGAGAAGGGGTAATTACAATCTTCCCGCTTTAGGTTTGCGAGGTTACGCAATCCTGAAACGTTACTGCTGCATTTACTCGCCGGGTGGAAACGACGCCTTAGCGCCCGGTCACAACCTGATGTTGTCACATCAACAGGCGGTTACATTACCCCTCCCCACGCAGCAAAACAACATCATTTTGATAACATTTGGTTTACTTACCAACTTATTTAAGAGTCGTGACGAAGGCATGTTTCTCGATAACAAAATTTGATAAAATCCGCCTCTTTCATAACATTATTTCAGGCTTACACCCAGCCAGTTATTTGCATAAAAATTCATTTAAATGCATAATAATGTTATCTTCGTTGACCTGTAAATGGGTGATCTATGCGTATTTCCTCAAAACAAGAAGAATTAGTTAAAGCATTCAAAGCATTATTGAAAGAAGAGAAATTCAGTTCTCAAGGCGAGATTGTCCATGCTTTGCAAAACGAAGGTTTCGAAAATATCAATCAGTCCAAAGTCTCTCGTATGCTGACGAAGTTTGGCGCAGTGCGTACCCGCAACGCTAAAATGGAGATGGTGTACTGTTTACCAGCAGAGCTGGGCGTGCCAACAACCTCTAGCCCGTTGAAGAATCTGGTACTGGATATTGATTACAACGATGCCGTGGTTGTTATTCACACAAGCCCAGGCGCTGCACAGCTAATTGCTCGCTTGCTGGATTCTTTAGGTAAAGCAGAAGGGATTCTTGGCACCATAGCCGGGGATGACACCATCTTTACTACACCTGCGAAAAACTTCACAGTTAAAGAGTTGTATGAAGCGATTCTGGTGTTGTTCGAACAAGAACTTTAAGCACCAGGCAGTACTGTTCCCGCTGTCCCTGAACGGCGGGAATCATTTCTCCAACACCATTCCTTCTATTCTTTTACTCCTGCGTTGAATTCCACTCTCATTCCTTTATCTGTACGCAAACATTTCGTTCATCAGCAAGTTACGTGATGCGCCGCACTAAAAGCTAACGCTAACCATCTCATTGTTTTTAATCATATTTAACATAAAAATAGCAATAAAAGATAATTTTTAATAACTTTACGAAATAATAGAAGCCTCTATTATTGTAAAGTTTCATAGAGAATAATTAGCGTGGTATTAATTATCAGAGTTATTAGTGTATACTTGATTTTGTGATGAGGGTCACGAAACAAAGACCCCAATAAAAGAATACGACGAGGTAAATATTATGAACATGAAATCAACAGTAGTAGCCGCAAGTCTGCTTTCAATGCTGTCATTTGGTGCTTTCGCAGCCACTTCCATCAACACAGAGCAGGCGCAGGGTCTGCAGCCAATGGGCTCAATCTCTGTCAGCCAGGTGGGTAGCGCGCCAATGGATATGCATCAGATGTTGAATAAAAAAGCTGAAGAACAAGGTGCTTCTTCTTACCGCATCATCGAAGCACGTACTGGCGACCAATGGCATGCCACTGCGGAACTGTATAAATAACAGCCCGATTGGCATAAGTTGCAGTAATAAATCGCATAATCAAAACGACGGCCCCAAGAACAATAAATGTAGCTAAAGCCCTTCCGGTCGTTGGTTAAAAACTTAGGAGTAGACATCATGAAAACCAAATTAACTATCGCAGCACTGAGCCTGTTTTCCATTATCTCTTTCGGTGCCAATGCAGCCGCACATCAGGTAAACAGCGAACAGGCACAAAACATGCAGTCTATGGGCAGCATTTCCGTAAGCCAAGTGGGTAGCGCGCCAATGGATATGCGTCAGGAATTATCACAGAAAGCGACCAAAGAAGGTGCATCGGCATATCGTATTACCGAAGCACGTAGTGGTGATACATGGCACGCCACCGCTGAGCTGTATAAATAAACCCTCGTCGTCAACAAATCTGACGACTTTGCCCCCGCTTTCTGGGGGCTTTTTTATATCTGATGCCTAATGACTAACCACGCACGTTAAAACGCAGCTGCCCCTCTAACTCTTCTTCCGCCTCATCAAATAGCAGAATCAATGCTCCATAACGCCGCCTTTGCATCTCTGGGAGATGTACAAATTCAATCTCAGCCGGGAGCGGCAAAATGCCCCCGACGACTACATCCCATAAGCTATCGAGATCGTGAACCTGTTTTTTCTCAAGTCGAAATGCCTGGATAAAGTGGAGATAGAATCCCGGTTGGTCTTCTATCTGTCTAAAATCAAAGGTGTATTTCTTCATTTGTTGCCACCTTAACCAGAACGAGCAGCATCTTCCGAGTGTCTATAACCCACCAATATGCAGGGTTTTGACTTCCAGAAACTCATCCAGGCCCAACACGGAACCTTCCCGGCCAAGCCCGGACTCTTTCACACCGCCAAACGGCCCCAATTCAGTCGAGACGGCACATTCGTTGATACCAATCATCCCACTCTCAAGCGCCTGTGAGACGCGGAATACACGCGATAGATTTTGAGTATAGAAGTAAGCTGCCAAACCAAATGGCGTATTGTTAGCCCGTGCAATCACTTCTTCTTCTGTTTTGAAACTGAAACAAGCGGCCAACGGACCAAAGGTTTCTTCCTGCGCAAGTTTCATATCGTCATTGGCATCAACGATAACCGTAGGCTGCCAGAAATTGCCACCCAATGCATGGCTCTTGCCCCCGACCAGCACTGTACCGCCTTTCGCTTGGGCATCTTCCACATGCTCACGCACTTTATCGACTGCCGCTTGTTCAATTAATGGCCCAACGACCACGCCTTCTTCCAGACCATTCCCTACTTTTAGCGCTTTAACCGCATCGGCCAGTTTATTGACGAATTGGTCATAAACACCTTCCTGAATAAAGAATCGGTTAACACTGACGCAAACCTGGCCTGCGTTACGGAATTTATTGGTGATAGCGCCTTTTACCGCTTCGTCGATGTCAGCATCATTAAATACGATATAAGGAGCATTACCGCCGAGTTCCATCGATACCTTCTTCATGGTTTCCGCAGCGTTGCGCACCAACATTTTGCCGACGGCGGTGGAACCGGTGAATGAAATTTTACGAACTTCATGGCTTGCCATTATTGCGTCACTAATTTCTTGCGTGTTCCCCGCAACGGCGTTTAACACGCCATCCGGCACACCTGCTTTTTTCGCCAGCGCCAGTAAGGCAAATGCCGAAAGCGGCGTGTTATTAGCGGGCTTAATAACCCCAGTACAACCCGCAGCGAGCGCCGGGCCGAGTTTACGGGTGAGCATTGCCATCGGGAAATTCCACGGTGTAATGGCCGCAACAACGCCTATAGGTTCGCGGGTTGCGAGGATACGTGAACCGGGTTTTATCGCGGGAATAATTTCGCCGTTTGCCCGTTTGGCCTGCTCAGCAAACCACTGGATAAAACTCGCGGCATATTCAACTTCCCCCTCCGCTTCTTTTAGCGGTTTGCCTTGTTCAGTGGTCATCAAGCGGCCAAGCCAAGTCTTATTCTCAATAATCAATTGAAACCAGCGGTAGAGAATAGTTGAACGTTCTTTGGCGGTTTTTGCACGCCATGCAGGAAAGGCTTTAGCGGCAGCGGCGATGGCTTCCTCGGCTTCCTTTTTACCTGCTTTCGCGACCTTAGCGACGACTTCTCCGGTGGCTGGATTGAGAACATCGAACGTTTGATTGAGTTTCTGCCACTCACCATTGACCAGATAACCGGTGTTGAATAATTCACTGTCCTGGAGTGCCTGATTTGTCATAAATATCTCCCGTTATGAATTTTGCATCTGGTAAGTATAGATACAAAAAAGCCGACGCAAGGCGTCGGCTCGGGTTAAGCATCTATCAGCGCGTGTTGGTATTTATGCAGCACGTGCGCCAGTCGCTTCACAGGTTCAGTGACCTGTAGAGGGGCTTCCCAGATACAGAGTTTCTCCTGATAAATCTCAAGTTCCTCCAGCAACTGTTCAAAATAACGCCGCCGTTTGTCATCATTGGAAGCCGAGATCACTTTATCCGCCGTATTGCGAAGCTTGCGATGGAATGCAGAAAGATCGTCGTTAACCGGTATCGGCGCATCACGTAGCCGCTGGTGAGCGATGATCAATGTGAGCGCTAAACGATAGCGATCAATATCCCCCGGGAACATGTTAAGCAGTAAAAATAGCTGCTGATAAAGCGCCGGAAGATGGTTTTCTTTACGGCGGTTATTATTGGTGGTCAAGGCTGATACCGCTGCCGAAACAAACTGGTTCAGTAAAGTACGACCAGTGCGCTCTTTAGAATTATCGCGAATCAGCAATATCACCATCATCGCCAGGAAACAGCCGACGATTTGCCCCAACGCACTGTCCAGAAACGTGCTGAAATGAAAGGTCATCGGGTTATCCAGCACGATAACGTTTATTGTCCCGGCCAGTGCGCCCATAGAACCCAGGCGCCGTTTCTGCACTTCAATCCCAATAAAGAAACCAAGCAGAGCAATACTAATACACAGCAGCAAGATACTTTGCTGCGTAGAGGGAATGACCACCAAAAAGTAGAAAGCCCCTAATGGCAACGCCACAAGCATTCCGTATAAGAAGTCGAGCGACACCATACGTGGATTAGGTAAACGCATCGCCAAAGATGTCACAACAGCGATCATCACCATTGCACCACTGCCCGATGTCCATCCAGTCCATAGCCAAAATAAGCTACCAAGAAGGCAAGATACCGTGGTGCGCCAGAAGTTGATCATCGCGTGATGGCCTTCGGCAGACTGTACTTTGATGACCACTTCCTGAGTTAAAACCTCTTCTTCTACCGCGCTAATGCGGGTATTGCTCACCACGCCATGTTTTAGCAAAAGGTAACGCGTTACTGCACCAGTCCAGCTACTAATTGTGACCGGAGTATTTTTCTCCCCGGCGTAGGCAATCATTTTACGGATGACTTTCATCTGTTTATGGACATCAGTGGCGGTTTCCACTGGCATCTCAAATAACTTACGGAACTCAGGTGTGACATATTCTGGACGCGTATTTTGTATCAGAAATGTTTCGCAAGCTTGGGTGATAAGCGTGAGAGAAAGTGTGTTAATGGCTTTCAGCCGGCGGTTAGCACGGCCCCAGCGCGAAGATTCAATTTTGAGATTCGTACGCATGCCTTCAAGAGCCGTAGTACGGCGCACCAGGCCTGCCCAGGCCTTATCCACATCTTCTTTATCGCCATGCGCAATACACAACTGCATCAGTCGATACTGATCCACCAGCAGATTATCCAGCTCACGGTCAATTTCTTGTTTGATGGAGCGCGGTGAAAAGAGCAAGTCGGCAATAATTGCGCAGACAATACCAATCACGATTTCGCTACAACGCTCTACCGCAAACTGCGGTGTCAAAAGAGGATTCGCCTGAATCGTAACGATGATAATCAGCGCCGTGTAGCCAGAAAGCCCCCAGGCGTAGGAGTTTTCAACTTTGACCAGTGAGGAAATCCAGGTACAAAAACCGGCCCAAATACAGCACACCAGCAACATGACAACCGGAGCGCGAATCAATGTAGTAATGATGACTAACGCGGCAATACAGCCAATAAAGGTGCCGACGATTCGCAACATTCCACGGTAGCGAATCGCGCCAGAATATGGCTCACCACCTGCGGCAAATGCAGGCCCTGCTGCGACAAGCGCCGCAGTCAGAACCGCCCAGCGCGGAGTTTCCAGCTGGAATTGGAAGCCAACAAACAAAGCCAGCACGAGGGCAAAAGCCAGTTTGATGGCAAAGCGCAGATGTAATCGGGAGATAAAATACATATCGACCTACGCTTAGCCGAACTCACGCAGACGATGCATGAATTTAATGAACACCGATTCGTGGTCGGTATCTCGGTCTTTATCCCCAGTCACCACGATAGTTGCCGTTGTCCCGGCGGGATAAAGGTTACCCTGTTGCTCATCAAGATGAATCCGCACCGGCACACGCTGCGCAAGACGTACCCATTCCAGATTAGAGTCAACGGTCGCCATGCCTTTAGTGTCTTTTGTGCTGCTGGCATTAGTGACCCCGGCAGAAATGCTATCTACCGTTCCACGCAAAACACGATTGCTGCCAAGTGGTGTGATTTGCACTCTGTAGCCTGGGCGAATACCGTCAAGTTTGGTTTCCTCCATGTAGGCAAGAATGTAGAACGAATCCTGTTTTACTAATGCAACAGCCGTTGAACCACGAGTAATAAACTCGCCGGTATAAACATTAAGATTGGTTACCCATCCATCGGCCGGAGCACGGATAACGGTACGTTGTAAATCCAGTTGAGCTAAATCTCGCGTCGCTTCAGCTTTCGCTAACTGATGCATTACGGTCTGTAGCACATTGTTGGATTGGTCAATTTCTTCACGTGACATCGCCTGAATACCCAATGAATTCCGGCGACCCGCTTCACGGCGTTTTTCCACGGACAGTGTCTGGTAATAGGCAACATCGGCCTGAGCTTGTTCCAGGGCTTTTTGATAACGAGGCTGGTCAATAGTGAACAGAATCTGATTCTTCTTCACTAGTTGGTTGTCGTGTACCTGTACGTCGGTGATTAAACCGGACACATCCGCCGCAATTGCAACAACATCCGCGGTGAAGCGAGCATCACGCGTCCATGGCGATTCGGTATAAAACACCCAAGCGCGGAAGATAGCGATGAAAGCAAGCAACACCAGAATTAGAGTGATGGCAGTGCGGGTCATTTTTCTTGTAAGTACTTTCACTTCAACCTCAAACAAACAGACGCGAGATCAGATAAAACAGGCAGCAATAAAGTGCTGTGTTAAATAATGCCGGGTGCCAGACAAAATCATAAATTCCCGTTGGGGTCAGCAAACGGCGAACCAACCAGAACAGCGCCAGAGAAATAATCAGCTCGAAAAATATCGGAGGAAAAGAAAGACCGAATATCACGATAACGGGAAATAGACTCATGTTAACCTTGCAGAAAATGCAGAAGACACAAACCCTGTAAAGACAGGAACGTTAAGTTAACGAGTAATACGGGTCGTGTTGTTAATAATATATTAACGCAATTGTTAGCCCGTTATCTATAATGTGTGATCTAAATCACTTTTAACTCAGAGTGAACAATGGAAAGACTTAAACGCATGTCAGTTTTTGCCAAAGTCGTCGAACTTGGCTCTTTTACCGCTACAGCAAGACAGTTAGAAATGAGTGTATCGTCCATAAGCCAAACCGTTTCCAAACTGGAAGATGAGCTACAAGTAAAGCTGTTAAACCGCAGTACACGTAGCATTGGCTTAACTGAGGCCGGTAAAATCTACTACCTCGGCTGCCGCAAGATGTTGCATGAAGCACAAGAAGTTCACGAGCAACTCTATGCTTTTAACAACACGCCAATTGGTACTCTACGCATTGGTTGTTCTTCAACTATGGCACAAAATGTCCTCGCGTCCATGACTGCCGATATGCTCAAAGAATACCCTGGGTTGACGGTTAACCTGGTCACAGGCATTCCCGCCCCCGATCTTATTGCTGATGGCCTGGATGTGGTCATTCGTGTTGGTGCTTTGCAGGATTCAAGCTTGTTCTCAACCCGACTCGGGTCAATGCCGATGGTCGTTTGCGCCTCGAAAAGCTATCTACAGCAGAATGGCACACCAGAAAAACCAGCCGATCTTGCGAACCATTCGTGGCTGGAATACAGCATTCGTCCCTACAATGAATTTGAATTAATAGCGCCGGAAGGGCTGACAACGCGCATGCTCCCGCAAGGGCGCTTTATCACCAACGATCCGATGACGTTAAGCCGCTGGCTAAAAGTGGGGGCTGGGATCGCTTATGTACCGCTGATGTGGGTGATCGATGAGATCAATGACGGCTCGCTGGAGATCTTGTTCCCGCGTTATCAATCCGACCCGCGTCCGGTGTACGCGTTATATACCGAAAAAGATAAGTTACCGTTGAAAGTGCAGGTTTGTATTAACTACCTGACTGAATATTTCGTGAAGGTTTCGCACCTCTATCAAGGGGTACGCGAGAACAAAGGACGTGGGAGTGAAAACAGCCGGGATTAACCCGGCTATTTATTTTTATGCTGTGCCACCAACCGTCAGGTTGTCGACTTTGAGCGTAGGTTGGCCGACGCCAACTGGCAGGCTCTGCCCTTCTTTACCGCAGACACCAACACCGTTATCCAGTGCCAGATCGTTACCGACCATAGAGATCTGCTGCATGGTTTCGATACCAGAACCGATAAGCGTTGCGCCTTTCACCGGCTTGGTCACTTTACCGTTTTCGATGAGATACGCTTCGGAAGTTGAGAACACGAACTTGCCGGAAGTGATATCCACCTGACCACCACCAAAGTTCGGGGCGTAAATACCGTATTCAACCGACTCGATAATTTCTTGCGGAGTCGATTTACCCGCCAGCATATAAGTGTTGGTCATACGTGGCATTGGCAGGTGCGCGTAGGATTCGCGACGCCCATTACCCGTTGGCGCAACACCCATCAAACGGGCATTGAGTTTGTCTTGCATGTAGCCTTTCAGTACGCCGTTTTCAATCAACACATTGTATTGACCCGGAACACCTTCATCGTCGATAGCAACTGAACCACGGCGGTTTGCCATGGTGCCATCATCAACAACAGTACACAGTTCAGAGGCAACTAACTGGCCCATCTGACCACTGAATACAGACGTACCGCGACGGTTAAAATCACCTTCCAGACCGTGTCCCACTGCTTCATGCAACAACACGCCAGGCCACCCTGCACCAAGAACGACCGGGAACATGCCCGCAGGTGCCGCAACGGCAGAAAGAGTCACTAATGCCATACGTACGGCTTCTTTCGCCCAGGCATCTGCGCGAACTTCACCATCAATAGTTTCGAGGAAATAGTCATAGCCAAAACGGCCACCGCCACCACTGGAGCCACGCTCGCGTTTGCCGTTGTCTTCAACCTGAACGCTAACGGAAAGACGCACTAACGGACGAACATCAGCAGCCAGTGTGCCGTCGGTTGCTGCGACAAGAATCAGTTCGTAGACGCCAGTCAAGCTAGCGGTAACTTCCTGAACACGTGAATCTGCGGCACGTGCGGCGCTATCAACACGTTTCAGGATGTCGAGTTTATCTTCACGCGTCATGCTTTGCAGAGGATCAGCGTTGGTGTAGAGCGCACTGTGTTGCACGGCACCTAGAGTTTGTACGCGGCCATTCCCTTTTTCCTGCACGATACTGCGCGCTGCATGTGCACTTTGCTCTAATGCCAGCAGGCTAACCTGGTCAGCATACGCAAAACCGGTTTTCTCGCCGCTGACGGCACGCACACCCACACCTTGATCGATGTTGTATGAGCCATCTTTAATGATGCGATCTTCCAACACCCAAGATTCGTGATAACTGGACTGGAAATAGACATCTCCGTAGTCGAGTCGGCGCTCGGATAATTGGCCCAAAATAGAAAACAGATCTTGATGGGTTAAGCCATTCGCAGACAGCAACTGCTCACTTACCAGGTTCAGACTCATCGTTTCGCTACTCTTATTCTTACTGAAAGTTGGTGCCGCTGTTGTTCAGGATGCAGCGAGTAACTGCGTCCTGAACTATGACTGGCATATCTATTGAGCTTGCGGTAATTAATTGCCCGCGTCAAATCACTTAGCGTCGTTAACCCTTGGCTGACGGAGCACTTCATTGATTTGCGGTTTATCGATCGAACCTGTGATGTGGTAACGAAGCACGGAGATTTTGCTCCACAACGGCCCTAATACTTTACTCGCAGCAAATACCGCTGCACCGATTATCGGGTTAACAACAAATGCTGTTGCCACGCCAACTGTGGCAGATATTTCCGGTGCTACGACCGCTTCGATATTGAGTTGGCGGCGAACCAAGTCCACAGAACCTTTCATGCCGATATCGGCTTCCAGACCATCCACCAGCGTATCGTCGGTATGCAGCACGCCATCTTTGACCCACGCGGTACTGCGGATGGAGTCAAAATAGAAGCCATTGCCAAAGGTATCGCTGAAATCAAAGCGTAGTTTACGCATAAGAGCATCGATGCTCACCAGGCGCAGCAATTGCCCTGCATGCCCGGTACCCAGATCAGAAATCTGGCCTTTACCAAATTTGGTATGAAGGATGCCATTGAGTGAAGCGATGTCTGGCTTCCACGGTTTATCACGCCAGTGCAAATCATAGTCTACGTCGAACGATGAACCCTGAATCGGTGTTTTAACCCCAAAGAAGTTAGTCGCTGCATCAAGCTTACCGCCATGAAGTTTACCTTTTATAGAGGTACGCTCTTGGGCCGGGTTGTTAACCCATTGGCCACTGGCAGTCAGCCTGGCAAATCCTGAATCGACTAAACCATTTTCCAGCTCCAGCGTGTTTCCTTTAATGGCGATGTCACCATCAATACGCCCGTATTTCTGGCCCCATAGCCAACATTCAGCACAACGCAGTTGCAAATCAGGCCAGTCGCGGAATTCAATTGAGTTGTTATCTCCCTGTGGGGAAGCGCTACCAGATTTAGCCGTGCTGTTACCCCAATCCGGATTGAAGTAGAGATATTTAATTGCCGCACGCCAGGGTGCATTTTTTTGCATCGTCAACGAGCCATTCACTTCACGGCCTTGGGCCTCGACACGCGTGCCGCCAGGAATGGCGTGGGAAACCAAGCTCAGGTTGTTCCATTGCTGCCCGACAAAGGTCAATGAAGGTGTGCGTAGTGCAACATCCGTCGGGAATGATGCTGAATTGCCGACACTTTCTACCGCGCCCTGGCTAAACAACGCCAGCCATTGCGCTCCATCCATTGCAGGGAGATCAAGTTCTAAGCCAGAATTATCAGGCAATGGCGGAGTGGTATGACTATTCGTAGCCCAAATGGCCCGATCAAGCGTCAGTTTTTTATTCAACAACCAACGGCTGGAGAAGTGATTTGTCGCACCTGCATTACCCGTCAAATCGAAGCTGTTGAGGTTGCCTTTCACCGCAACTTTCAATGGTAGAGGCTCCCCTGCAGCTTTATCGATCGGCGCAGGTAAGTGACTGCTCACATTTTTAAGATCCGCAGCCACATTGACCTGATAATTTGGCTCTCCGTGGTACGGGAGCGAAATCGCCACATCACTTTTCCATGGAACATTGCCACTCACTTCCGCATTGATTAGTGCAGGCAGCACCCCCATCTTTGTCGGCTGCCAGTCACCCAGCAAATTGACACCGACCTGATAATTTTTTTCACCAGTTTTAGTATTGAAATCAATAGTTACCGGTTGATTAAACCAAGTAGCTTTTAAAGGTTCACTTTTCAAATCACCATTCACAAAGCTGAATTTTCCTGTCAGGTTGTTCAGCGTGCTGGATAGCGGTTTTATCAGCAATGTATTGTTATTGAGCTGAACATCACCTGAAGCGGTGGTCAGTTTGCCATCAAGAGGGATATCCAAATGTAAGCGAGTATTCACATCGCCTCCAATCTGGAGTTCATCAAGGGCTGCGGCCAGCGAATCTTTAAGTGGGGTTTCTTTGAAGTACGGACCAACCGCACTTCCCGGGCCGCTGATATCAGAATCAATCAACAGTTTTTCTTTTGCATAATCCGGGATATTCGCCGTCAGATTGCGCCCGGTCACACCACCGAGTTTCACTTCATCAGATTTCATCCATAAACCGTCGTTGATGAAATCCAGTGTAATGTTCAAGTTTTCTAACGCCGGCCAATCTGGTTGGAAGGCAAATTTGGCATTGCGCAGCGGGACGTAAACTTCGAACAGACCCTCGTTGTGCAGATAAGGGAAAAGATGGGGGTTGCCACCATAGACCAGCGTCGCGTTATCAGCTTCCCCACCTTGAATTGCACCACTGAGGTAATCGACGAGTTCTTTGCCCATCAAGTTTTCAGGAAAATAGCGCCAGGCGTCAGCGCCATTGTGCGTACTGATTCCGGCCAAAATACTTAACCATGGTTCGTCACCAGTCGGTTGGTAATAGCGAAAATCCCCCGCAGCCCAAACTGAACGGGCTTTTACATCAAGATTTTTACCATCAAGCTGGAAACCCGCAGCATTTTTTTGCCATTCGAGTGTTGCGACACCGCGTTCAACTTCCAGCGGAGCGCGAAACACACCTTCGTAAGGCATTTTGGCATCGAGGATCTGTGCATTAAGCTGCCCATGTGCCACGCTGCCAGTGACGGAACCAGAGAAATGTTCAACGCCAGGTAACATCTTCCATTGCTTCCAGCTCACATCTTTCCAGCGCCCTTGCATGCGGGTGTTTTCAGTTTGCTCAAGCGGGATATCAAGCGCCAGCACATCAATGTGCCCGCGCGGCTGCAGGGTGGTCCAGATATCGCCTAAATCAGGGGAGATTTTCTCAGCAATCGGCAGCAAACCAGTGAAGCTTTCCAGCTCCATATTGGTTGCACGCACGCGTAATTCATCACTACGGGTACTCTGTTTTCCGCCTACTTCCTGCGGGGCAATCCACGCCAGCGCTAACGAACCTTTTGGCCAGGTTTTATCATCAAGGGTGATATTGGTAGAGGGAATAGCAAGATTCCAGCCCACGTCAGAACGGTCAACATGAGCCATTAAATTATCCACAGACAGCTGATGCGTACTTTTTTTACCCGCCCAGCTTGCGCCACCTTGTTTCAGCCAGACGTTGCCACCGGCAACTTTACCCGCTTTGATATCCATCCAGGCTTCAAGGCTAAACTCAGCGGCCTGTAAATCGACATTGTCTTTCATCCAGCGACCAAGCCACGGTTTTACATCAACGTTATCAGCCTGCAGCCAGACTTTACCGATGTTTAGCAAACCATTTTCGTCGCGCAAATCCATACGCACTTTTGCCAAGCCATGCTGGCCGTTAAAGCTCGATAAACTAACCAGCCCTTCTGCCCGGTGACGGTTGGCTGTGTTAAGCCAGGTAAGTTGCGGAATAGCGAGTTCGGCGCGCTGGCCGGAAAGAGTCAGGAAGCTGAGGGTACTGTCGCGGAGATCAAAATGATCAAACTGGCGTAAAAAGAGATCGCTAACGTCCCCCGTTTCGAACTTGCCGTCACCTTTATTCTGGCTTAGCGGGGTGTTGGTGCGCATCTGCATTTGATAAAAAGTGAGATCGCGGAATTGCCAGCGCGCATGCAAAAGGCTCTGCCAGAGATCAAGCGCCAGAGTAACGCGCTTAACGGTCAACTCGCCGCCGTCTTTCAAGCCCGCTTTGATATCGCGCACGTCCAGCGTTGGGCCATAATTTTCCCAGCTTGCCTGTATCTGACTTGCATCTACAGGCGTGCCCGTCATGGCTTCGATTTTGTTGAGCAAAGCCGGGCGCCAGGCATCGAGATGCGGCAAAACCAGCCGCAAACCACTCACCAGCAGTGCGACGATAACGATCAACGTTGCGCCAGTGAGCAGCAGAATGCCGGGCAGTCGCCTCACGAATATCTCCTTGTTAACCGCCAAAGCGGAACGCAAATCTGCACCAACCGCACAGAGAGTTACATCATAACGACGTCGAACTGCTCCTGATTATAGAGCGGCTCGATCTGCACTTTGACTTGTTTGCCGACAAAAATTTCTACTTCGGCCAATGAATGGGACTCTTCGCTTTTCAACGCTTCCCCTACGGCTGGTGATGCGTATACCAGGAAACGGTCAGAATCATATGCGTGATGCACACGAACGATTTCACGCATAATTTCATAGCAGACCGTTTCAACCGTTTTAACGGTACCGCGCCCATGGCAAGTTGGGCAATCGTTACAAAGCACATGTTCCACACTTTCACGCGTGCGTTTACGAGTCATCTCAACGAGGCCAAGTTGCGAGAAACCGTTAATACTGGTTTTGACGCGGTCTTTGCTGAGCGCTTGTTCGAGTGAATGCAACACACGTCGACGATGGTCTTCATTACTCATATCAATGAAATCAATAATGATAATGCCACCCAGATTACGCAAACGTAACTGGCGGGCAATCGCCTGCGTCGCTTCGATGTTGGTATTGAAAATAGTATCGTCGAGATTACGATGGCCAACAAACGCACCGGTGTTGATATCCACGGTGGTCATCGCTTCAGTTTGGTCGATGACTAAATAACCACCAGATTTGAGCTCAACTTTCCGCTCCAGCGCGCGCTGAATTTCATTTTCGACATCAAAGAGGTCAAAAATGGGCTGGCGACCACTGTAGTGTTCGATTTTGCTGTTCATTTCCGGCATGTATTCTGCTGTAAATTCCAGCAGCATGTCGAATGTCAGGCGGGAGTCGACTCGAATACGGTCGAGTGCCGCATCGGCAAAATCACGCAGCACGCGTTGTGCCAGAGCCAGTTCACCGTAAAGCTGGCAACGCGTCTTGTTGCGTTTTTTGCGCTCGCTAACTTTGGTCCAGACGCGTTTGAGGTAAGCCGCATCTGATGATAAATCTTCTTCGCATACACCTTCGGCAGCGGTACGAATGATAAATCCGCCCTGTTCGTCACAATACGCATTGACGACTTTTTTAAGGCGATCGCGCTCAGCTTCACTTTCAATGCGCTGGGAAACACCGACATGCGAAGCGCCTGGCATAAACACCAGATAACGAGATGGCAGCGTGATATCCGTAGTTAAACGAGCACCTTTGGTACCAAGCGGATCTTTCACCACTTGCACCATTAAGTCTTGCCCCTGGCGCACCAGTTCGGAGATATCGCGTACTGTGAAGTTCTTCTGCTCTTCGCCCGCCACACATTCGGTATGTGGCATGATGTCAGAAGCGTGAAGAAATGCTGCCTTATCAAGGCCAATATCTACAAACGCCGCCTGCATCCCCGGAAGCACCCGGCTAACACGACCTTTGTAGATATTCCCTACGATCCCGCGACGTGCTTCGCGTTCAATATGAATCTCTTGCAGTATTCCACCGTCAATGTAAGCCACCCGAGTTTCCGATGGGGTCACGTTGACTAATAATTCAGCCGTCATGTTTTCCTCGTCCATCACGCAATGCGTGAAAATTACTCAGCAATTCATAGGTTTCAACTAGGGGTAAACCGACTACAGCATGGTAGCTGCCATTAATCTTCCTGACAAAACAACCACCAAGCCCTTGAATACCGTATGCACCTGCTTTGTCCATGGGTTCACCGCTGGCAACATAACCGGCGATATCCTGTTCCGATAATGCGCGAAATGTCACTTCCGTCGTCACAAGGCTTTCAAGCAATGATTCTCTGTCTGCCAGTGCAACCGCCGTCATCACCTGGTGTTGATTACCGGATAACAGACGCAGCATCTGAGCAGCATGTTGTCCATTTTTAGGTTTTTCCAACACACAGCCATTGTAGATAACAATAGTATCTGCTCCCAAAACCGGTAAATCATGCGGTGCAAGAGCAACACCTGCCCGCGCTTTATCACGCGCAAGGCGCACAACATATTGTTGTGCATTTTCGTGGCTCAGACGTTGTTCTTCCACATCGGTAATGATGCGTTCAAATGACACACCCAACTGAGCCAGAAGTTCATGGCGACGTGGAGAGCCAGATGCCAGATATAAAGATGTCATGTTCAATCCTATTGCACTGCAAATTGCTGGCGAATTTTACGCATCAACAAAAAGATCCATGGCCACAATATACCGTTGACCAGGCTGCTCCAGAAAATTTCTGGGCGGAAAGAGACGTTGATGACTAAAAACTCCGACCAGAAAACCATGACATCGGTCATCAATGACAACAGCATGACGACCAAAGCTTGCTGCCAAAGCGCGAGATTGCGGAATAGCTGGTATTTGTATGCCACCAGATAAGCAACGATGCTCAGAGATAACGCCCGTACACCAAGGGTGGAACCACTGATCAGATCCAGTATGGCACCCACCACAAAACCTGTTCCGACATTTACTCGGTGTGGCAAAGCCAGGATCCAGTACAGCAGGATCAGCAAAACCCAGTCCGGACGATAGACTTTCAAGTCGTCCGGCCAGGGCATTACTTGTAACAGTAAGGCGACGAGGAAAGAAAGCCAGATAACCCAACGGCCCTGGCTGCGGTAACTCCCCACTACTGCCCTCCCTGGGTAGCAGGAGCAGGAGAAGTGGTATTCCCTGCCGGTGTCTGAGTAATTCCCGTTGCTGGAGGCGGTACCGGAGCCGGTGGGCCTACAGAATCAGCCGGAGGTAAAACCTGCGGCATCATTTGCATCAGGCGCTCATTGGCGACACGATGAACTTCATCAGGCGGCATCGGGGTTTGCCCCTCGCGATCCGCACCCCACAACAGCAGCAAATAACGCAGACGTTGCAAACCAGCAGTCGGGCGAGCCTGAATGACTGTATATGCGCGTTGAGTATCGAGTTTCACCGAGGAAACGACACCCACTGGATAACCTTCCGGGAAGCGTCCCCCTAAACCAGATGTCACCAACACATCGCCTACACGAATGTCGGTATTTGCCGGTAAATGTTCCAGTTGTAGGTCATCAGTACAGCCGTTACCCGCTGCAATAACGCGGATGTCATTACGCAATACCTGAATCGGTAGCGCATGGGTTGCATCGCAAATCAGCAAAACGCGGCTTGTGAGTTTCGCGACCGCGACAACCTGGCCTACGACACCTTTATCACTGATGACTGGCTGACCTTCATAGACCCCGTTCACGCTACCTTTATCAATAACCACCTGGTCACTGTAAGGATCGTTAACGGTGGAGATAACCTGGGTCACCATTTTTTGCTCGTCCTGACGTAACGGCGAGCCAAGTAATTCACGCAGGCGTGCGTTTTCCTGACGATATTGACCCATCATCAGTAATTCGCTGTTTTTCAGGATCAGTTCCTGACGCAGTGCACGATTTTCGAGTTCTAGCTGATCGCGTGATGCCAGTGTTTGCGACACGCTGTCGAGCAATTCACGGGGACCATTTGAGACAAAATAGAAAGGGCTGACGGCAGTATCCATATACGTTCTAATCTGACTAAACGTACCCAGGCGACTATCGGCAATCATTACACCAATCGCCACCAGCACCGCCAGAATTAGGCGAAACTGCAACGAAGGACCACGGCTAAAAATTGGCTTCATAGGCTATGCGTATTCCAGGGCCTGCAAGAAAGGGCAATCTTAATGACTGCCCCTTACGTGCGGCTGATTACTCTTCGCTGAACAAGTCGCCGCCGTGCATGTCGATCATCTCCAGTGCCTTGCCACCGCCACGGGCTACGCAAGTCAATGGATCTTCTGCAACTACTACCGGAATACCCGTTTCTTCCATCAGCAGGCGGTCGAGGTTACGCAATAATGCGCCACCACCGGTTAGAACCATACCGCGCTCGGAGATATCAGAAGCCAGTTCTGGTGGACATTGTTCCAATGCAACCATCACAGCACTCACAATACCCGTCAATGGCTCTTGCAGGGCTTCGAGGATTTCATTGGAATTCAGAGTAAAGCCACGTGGAACACCTTCAGCCAGGTTACGACCACGCACTTCGATTTCAAGCACTTCATCGCCTGGGTAAGCAGAACCGATTTCGTGTTTGATACGTTCAGCGGTCGCTTCGCCAATCAGTGAACCGTAGTTACGACGGACATAATTAATGATGGCTTCGTCGAAGCGGTCACCACCAATACGTACGGAAGAAGAGTAAACCACGCCATTCAGAGAAATAACGGCAACTTCAGTTGTACCACCACCGATATCCACAACCATAGAACCGGTTGCTTCAGAAACTGGCAGGCCAGCACCGATAGCGGCAGCCATTGGCTCTTCAATTAAGAACACTTCACGCGCACCGGCACCCTGAGCGGATTCACGGATAGCACGACGTTCAACCTGAGTTGCGCCAACAGGCACGCAAACCAGAACACGTGGGCTTGGGCGCATAAAACTGTTGCTATGCACTTGCTTGATAAAGTGTTGCAGCATTTTTTCAGTCACGAAGAAGTCGGCAATAACGCCGTCTTTCATTGGACGAATAGCCGCGATGTTGCCAGGCGTACGGCCCAGCATCTGTTTAGCGTCATGACCGACAGCAGCAACGCTTTTCGGTGAACCGGCACGATCCTGGCGAATGGCCACGACGGATGGCTCATTCAATACGATGCCTTGTCCTTTTACATAAATCAGGGTATTCGCGGTACCCAGGTCAATGGACAGGTCATTGGAAAACATGCCACGAAATTTTTTCAACATACTAAGGGATAATCCTGAAAGCTGGGGCGGACACAAAATCCGCTTACTTTATCAACCACTCATTGCAGCGACAAGGCGCAAAAATGTTCTGCAATGGTGAAAAATTGTGCAGTTTACTACGACTGTGGCACCTTCGGCACGTTTATCCTCAACTGCAGAGGAAATAAACAAACGCTGTGGGTTAAACGAACAGTGCTGGGTAGCAAACTGGGTTCATTTCATGCTTCAACAATCTGGTCAGCAGGCTGATTCGCCCCCTTGAGATGCAGCGCGCGTTATTCTACGTGAAATATTTATAAACGGCAGGTTAAACCGAGTATCTTTGCGAATATTTTTTCACGTTGCTATCGAGTGGTTGAGAGGCCGCAAAAAAATCCCCCTGAGCACCCGCCACGCCTTTCTCCACCAGTGTCTGCCATTCACTTCGAGTTCTGACACCAACTGCAAAAACTTGGGTCTGAGTCCCGTTACAGGCCTCAACCAGGCTCTGCACAAACAACTGATTCTCGGTTCGTTTCTCAATATTTCGCACAAGCCCTGGGTGTAGTTTTATCAACTCGACATCCAAATCTTTAATATAGGACGTACTCACCACAGTCAAACCCGCCTGGGAGACAGCAATACGAACCCCCAATGCTTTGATCAAGCGAATCACAGGTTGCAAACGGCTGATGTGTTGACAAACATCTGCCTCTGCAAGTTCAAAAAGAATACGTTTACGAAGCGATTTTTCGCACTGCATCAATGCATCCCGCAACCAACGCTGGAACGGTACGCGAATCAGTGACTCGACGGACACCTGAATTGCCAGTGTTTCTTCTGGCCAGAACCCTGCTAACGGTAACAAACGGGAAATGATTTGTCGGTCATATTGCTCAGACAAACCAAACTGTTTCACCATTGGCAAATATTCTGCCGCCAGCACTTCTTGTTCGCCGTCGAAAATCCGACACATGATTTCCCGATGATGCACATAGCCATCACGCATCACCGACGGCTTCTGGTAAAAACGTGGACCACCACGCTGCAAGACCTGCTCAATAAGCGTACGCCATTTCACGTTACCTCGCCCTTTCTCAGGCAAACTATCGTCGTAAACCGACCAACCATTTGTCCCTTGCAGCGAAGCATTACGGGTCGCCACTTCCGCATTTTCCATTACTTGCTCTTTGCTTTGCCCACTACGCCACGCACAAATACCAATGTGCATCATGTCATTACGATCCAACATCCGCGTTGGGGGCAAAGAATCGACAGCTTTCAGTAACTGGCTGGCGATGCTATCAGCTTCTTTCAATGTGCGATGCGGTAATAAAACAGCAAAATCGCTGCGGAGATAGCGTGCCAGCAATGCTCCTGGATAACGCATCACAAATGTCGACAACATATTAATAATGGTAAACAAATACTCTTCTACTGCATTGCGTCCCCACGTTTCATGCAGGGTTTCAAAATCTGGTAGGCGAATTATCATGACGACGCCGTGTGCACCAACTTGCTCTTGCTCATCCAGTAAGGTAGCCAGTTGGTTATCAAAAAACAGGCGGTTATTCAGGCCCGTTTTTGCATCTTGTGCAGCAAAGGAGCGGATCAATGTATCCATTCTGCTACGTTGATCGCTGGCGTTTTGCAGATCAGAAAGTAACAAATCAAGCGCACTGCTGGCTTGGGGTGGCCATTCAAGCACCGAACCGCGAACATCAACGCCTCTCTCACCATTCAGAATGCGCCGCGCTCTGCTTTCCAGTAACTCTTGCCCCACCAGCTGCTTTTTCATCCAGCGTATCGCAAAGTACAGCACAATAAGCATGAAGCCAATGGTGATAGACAGAGGAACCGTCGTATAAAGCGAGTTGTAGTAATTCGCTACCGGGTCGCGATAAGTCAGGCTCAGAAACATCCCCGGATGCTTCATTAATTCAACGGTCACGGTACGGAAACTATAACTATTGCCGAGCAAACGGTAGGTTTGAGTCAGTTGATGTTTATAAACAGTGTTATCGCCAACTTTGAAATCGACCTCGGTGATATCAATGGGAACCATGACTTCGTTGAGGCGTTTGATTAGACCTTCAGGTGAGTTTGAAACCAAATCATTATCAATGATGGTGGCAACAGCAACCACGCGTTGATGAACTTTATAATGCATCGCATTAAAGAAGCTTAATGAACAACCAACGAGCGTCACAAAAATTGCGAGGCCGGTTAGTAGTGTCATAAAAGCAGAAAGTTTCGTCGTTAATCGCATCCTTGTGTTAACTCCGTTTGGTGAAGATACCCACCTCTATACCCTAACCGGCATAAACCGTGGCCTGACCTGCTGCGGCATTACATAGTAAAAGAGTTGGCCTGGCAAACACGGTGAACAGATTCTCACCCTTTGTTGCAAAGAGCACACTTTAATCATCTATTCTCAAGTATAGACTTCGATGGATTTTTTCTCATACACGCCGATTCAACTAAACCGCCAATCTGTTTAAGTTTCAATTTTTTGTGACATATTCGCAGGCTTGAGTGTTCTCCGTCATGCTTAGCCTATTGAGCAACGCAGGAGAATAAGATGAAGAAGGTCACCCGCTTCACTGAAGCCGATGTAACACCCGAATCCGTTTTTATGCTGAAACGCCGCCAGGTACTAAAAGCACTGGGTATCAGTGCGGCAGCCCTTTCGCTTCCTCAGACTGCACATGCGGATATTCTGTCGTGGTTTAAAGGTAACGACAGACCACCCGCACCATCGGGAAAGCCCCTGCAATTTAGCCAGCCTGAACAGTGGCAGGCAAAACTAGCCATGACTCCGGAAGATAAAGTCACCGGCTATAACAACTTCTACGAATTCGGTCTCGATAAAGCCGACCCCGCAGCCAATGCCGGGAGTTTAAAAACCGATCCCTGGAAAATCACTATCAGTGGTGAAGTAGCAAAACCACAAACCCTGGATCTCGATGACCTGTATAAGAAATTCCCACTGGAACAGCGAATCTATCGCATGCGTTGTGTTGAGGCCTGGTCGATGGTGGTCCCGTGGATAGGTTTTCCGCTCAGTAAATTGCTCTCTTTGGTTGAACCCACCAGCGATGCGAAATATGTCGCCTTTGAAACGCTTTACGACCCAGAGCAAATGCCTGGGCAAAAAGACCGTTTTATTGGTGGCGGATTGAAATATCCCTACGTTGAAGGCTTGCGCCTTGATGAGGCAATGAATCCTCTAACGATGCTCACCGTTGGCGTCTATGGCAAAGCACTCCCTCCGCAGAATGGCGCTCCGATACGCCTCACAGTGCCATGGAAATATGGTTTTAAAGGGATAAAGTCGATTGTCAGTATCAAGCTAGTTCGCGAATTACCACCTACAACATGGAATATGATCGCGCCCAATGAATACGGATTTTATGCCAACGTAAACCCAAATGTTGATCATCCGCGCTGGTCACAGGCAAGTGAACGATTCATTGGAGCAGGTGGCGTGCTTGACGTTAAACGTCAACCTACGTTGCTATTTAATGGTTATGCAGACCAGGTTGCTTCGCTGTATCGCGGTTTAAATCTGAAGGAGAATTTCTAAAGTGAGATTAACAGCGAAGCAGGTCACGGGGCTTAAAGTGATACTGCATCTCATCGCTTTTTTGCCTTTTGTCTGGTTGTTCTATGCCGCAAATCAGGGATTACTGAGTGCCGACCCAGCTAAAGATATCCAGCATTTTACTGGCAGGATGGCACTGAAGTTGTTGCTAGCGACATTGTTAGTCACTCCTTTGGCGCGATACGGGAAGCAACCGCTATTGATTCGAACCCGCCGTCTGTTGGGATTATGGTGTTTTGCCTGGGCGACAATCCATTTAACCAGCTACGCCATGTTGGAATTAGGTATCAACAATCTGGCACTTCTCGGTCGTGAACTGATTTCTCGACCTTATTTAACTTTAGGAATTATCAGCTGGCTGGTGTTGCTATCATTGGCAGCGACGTCAACCCAATCTTTACAACGAAAGTTGGGGCCACGCTGGCAAAAACTACATAACTTCGTCTATCTGGTCGCCATCCTCGCCCCCATACATTATTTATGGTCAGTGAAGGTTATATCCCCACAACCATTGCTGTATGCTCTGGGCGCAATCATCCTCCTGGCCTTGCGCTACAAGAAATTCCGGCTGTGGCTGCGTTAGGTCCAGATATGTGTTCTTCTCCGCAGAAAAGTGATAGGCCCTGCCCCTAAAAAGGATATGGGTTGATCATCTTCCCTGATAAGACCAGTATTTAGCTGCCAATTGCTACGAAATCGTTATAATGTGCGACTTTGGTTTTTCTGACAGGCCATTTTCTGGCTCTGAAGGTGACAACCGAGCAACTTAGGTATATTTTGTAAAATACCTACAAATTGCAGGAGATGGCAGCACGATGTCGGCTAATTATCACATTTTGCTTTTGAACGGTCCGAACCTTAACATGCTGGGTACACGCGAGCCTGAGAAGTACGGCACGCTCACTTTAGCTCAAATTGTTAACTCGCTCGAAGATGAAGCGAAAACGCTAAATGTCTCGTTCAGCCACCTGCAATCGAATGCGGAATATGAGTTGATCGACCGAATTCATCAGGCTAAAGATACTATTGATTTTATTCTGATTAATCCGGCTGCGTTTACTCATACGAGCGTTGCACTGCGAGACGCTTTGCTGGCGGTAGATATTCCTTTTATCGAAATCCATCTCAGCAATGTGCATGCGCGTGAACCGTTCCGCCATCATTCATATCTTTCTGATAAAGCGGTTGGTGTCATCTGCGGATTAGGCGCTGACGGCTATTCATATGCACTACAGACGGCGGTAAAACGCTTGTCAAAATCCATCTAAACAAGAGTACGGAACCCACTCATGGATATTCGTAAGATTAAAAAACTGATCGAGCTGGTTGAAGAATCAGGTATTTCTGAACTGGAAATTTCTGAAGGCGAAGAGTCTGTACGCATCAGTCGCGCACCGGCAAACACCGGTTTCCCGATGATGCAACAGGCTTATGCAACTCCTATGTACCAGCCGCAGCCAGGCCTGGCTGGCGCTATTGCTCCTGCCGCAACACCGGTAATGGAAGCGCCAGCGGCAGCTGAAGTCAGTGGCCACATCGTGCGTTCCCCAATGGTCGGTACTTTCTACCGCACCCCAAGCCCGGATGCTAAGTCATTTGTAGAAATTGGTCAGAAAGTTAACGTTGGCGACACTCTGTGCATCGTTGAAGCGATGAAAATGATGAACCAAATCGAAGCTGACAAAGCCGGTGTGGTGAAAGCCATTCTGGTTGAAAATGGTCAACCGGTTGAATTTGACGAGCCGCTGGTCGTCATCGAGTAACGAGGCGAACATGCTGGATAAAATTGTTATCGCTAACCGTGGTGAAATTGCTCTGCGTATTCTTCGTGCCTGTAAAGAACTGGGCATTAAGACTGTTGCTGTGCACTCAACTGCGGACCGAGATCTAAAACACGTACTGCTTGCAGATGAAACTGTTTGTATCGGCCCTGCTCAGTCCGTAAAAAGCTATCTGAATATCCCGGCAATCATTTCTGCGGCAGAAATCACTGGCGCAGTTGCGATTCACCCGGGTTATGGCTTCCTGTCTGAAAACGCCAACTTTGCCGAGCAAGTTGAACGTTCAGGCTTTATCTTCATTGGCCCACGTGCTGAAACTATTCGTCTGATGGGCGATAAAGTTTCTGCTATCAATGCAATGAAGAAAGCTGGCGTACCTTGCGTACCTGGTTCTGACGGCCCGCTGAATGAAGATATGGATAAAAACCGCGCCCATGCTAAACGCATTGGCTATCCGGTAATTATCAAAGCATCTGGCGGTGGCGGCGGTCGTGGTATGCGCGTCGTGCGTAGCGATGCCGATCTGGAACAATCCATTAATATGACCCGTGCGGAAGCAAAAGCAGCTTTCAACAACGATATGGTCTATATGGAGAAATATCTGGAGAACCCACGCCACATCGAGATTCAAATTCTCGCTGATGGTCAGGGTAACGCGATTTATTTGGCTGAACGTGACTGCTCTATGCAGCGTCGTCACCAGAAAGTTGTTGAAGAAGCGCCAGCACCAGGCATCACACCTGAACTGCGCAAATTCATCGGTGAACGTTGTTCTAAAGCGTGCATCGATATCAACTATCGCGGTGCAGGTACGTTCGAATTCCTGTTCGAAAACGGTGAGTTCTACTTTATCGAGATGAACACCCGTATTCAGGTTGAGCATCCAGTAACAGAGATGATCACCGGTGTTGACCTGATCAAAGAACAGCTTCGTATTGCCGCTGGTCAACCATTGTCTATCAAGCAAGAAGACGTCCTGGTTAAAGGCCATGCGGTAGAATGCCGTATCAACGCCGAAGACCCGAACACCTTCCTGCCGAGCCCAGGCAAAATTACTCGTTGCCATGTGCCGGGTGGTTTTGGTGTACGTTGGGAATCCCATATCTATTCCGGCTACACCGTACCGCCATATTACGATTCAATGATCGCGAAACTTATTTGTTACGGTGAAACCCGTGAAGTGGCGATCGCTCGTATGAAAAACGCCCTGGCGGAACTGATCATCGATGGCATTAAAACCAACGTTGATTTGCAGACTCGTATCATGAACGATGAAAACTTCCAGCATGGTGGGACTAACATCCACTATCTGGAGAAAAAACTGGGTCTCCAGGACTAAGTTTTTGTACGTTACATCGCTAAAAGGCCGATTTTTCGGCCTTTTTCTTTTTTGATCCTCATCCCGCCGCTATGCGTTACAATCGCCGCTTTCCGCCAACTCAAGGGACAACAATGGACGCGCGTTTTGTTCAGGCCCATAAAGAAGCCCGCTGGGCACTTTGGCTAACCCTTCTCTATCTTGCAGCATGGTTAGTGGCTGCTTACTTACCTGATAACGAAATCGGCCCAACAGGTCTCCCACATTGGTTTGAAATGGCATGCCTATTGGTACCTTTGCTGTTCATTTTCTTGTGCTGGGCTATGGTGAAACTCATCTTCCGTGATATTCCTCTGGAGGATGATCATGCAGCTTGAAGTCGTACTGCCTCTGGTAGCCTACTTATTAGTGGTATTCGGTATTTCGATGTATGCCATGAAGCGACGCACCACAGGTAATTTCCTCAACGAATATTTCCTCGGCAGCCGTTCGATGGGTGGATTTGTGTTAGCGATGACACTTACCGCCACCTACATCAGCGCCAGTTCGTTTATTGGTGGGCCTGGTGCTGCTTATAAATACGGACTGGGCTGGGTTTTACTGGCGATGATTCAGCTCCCGGCGGTGTGGTTGTCGCTTGGCATTCTGGGTAAGAAGTTTGCGATACTTGCTCGCCGTTATAACGCCGTCACCCTGAATGACATGCTGTATGCCCGCTACCAAAGCCGTCTACTGGTATGGCTGGCGAGTCTTAGCCTGTTGGTGGCTTTTATCGGCGCAATGACCGTGCAGTTCATTGGCGGTGCGCGCTTGCTGGAAACGGCAGCCGGTATACCTTACGAAACGGGTCTGCTGATTTTTGGTATCAGTATCGCACTTTACACTGCATTTGGTGGTTTCCGTGCCAGCGTTCTTAACGACGCGATGCAAGGAGTGGTGATGCTGGTTGGAACGATTTTGCTATTGATTGGCATCGTTCATGCCGCAGGTGGCTTACACAGCGCAGTGAATACGCTCCAGCATATCGATCCTAAGCTTGTTTCACCGCAGGGCGCGGAAGACATTCTCTCCCCAACATTTATGACTTCATTCTGGGTGTTGGTTTGTTTTGGGGTGATTGGTTTACCGCACACCGCAGTGCGTTGCATTTCCTATAAAGACAGCAAAGCGGTACATCGTGGGATTATCCTCGGCACGATTGTGGTGGCGATTCTGATGTTTGGTATGCATCTGGCTGGTGCGTTAGGCCGTGCGGTGATACCGGATCTGAAAGTCCCTGATTTGGTTATCCCGACGTTGATGGTTACGGTGCTGCCACCCATCGCAGCGGGTATTTTTCTCGCAGCACCAATGGCGGCAATTATGTCGACAATTAATGCTCAATTGCTTCAATCGTCTGCGACAATCGTTAAAGATCTCTATCTGAACATGCGCCCGGATCAGATCCACAATGAAACGCGCCTGAAAAGAATGTCGTCTGTGATCACACTGATTCTCGGAATCTTGTTGCTACTAGCAGCCTGGCGTCCACCAGAGATGATCATCTGGCTGAATTTGCTGGCATTTGGTGGGCTAGAAGCCGTGTTTCTGTGGCCGCTGGTGCTGGGCCTGTATTGGGAACGTGCCAATGCTGCAGGCGCACTGAGCGCGATGATTGTCGGTGGTGGCCTATATGCGGTGCTGGCGAGTTTAAAAATCCAGCTTCTGGGCTTTCACCCAATTGTGCCATCCCTATTACTAAGTTTGCTGGCGTTTCTGGTGGGCAACCGTTTCGGTCAGCCGCTTCCTGTTCCAGCACTCGTTTCAACTACTGATAAATAAAGAGTTTCGCTATGCCATGGATCCAACTGAAAATTAATACCTCTGGCGTAAACGCTGAAGAACTCGGCGATGCGCTGATCGAAAGTGGTGCAGTTTCCGTTACCTTTCAGGATACCCATGACACACCAGTATTCGAGCCATTACCTGGCGAAACCCGTTTATGGGGCGATACCGATGTGATTGGTTTGTACGACGCAGAAACAGACATGAAGGAAGTGATCGCTATCCTTGAGAACTGCCCGCTGCTGAGCGTCGGTTTCCCACACAAAATAGAACAGATTGAAGACAAAGACTGGGAACGCGAATGGATGGACAACTTCCATCCAATGCGCTTTGGTCAACGTCTGTGGATTTGCCCGAGCTGGCGTGATGTACCTGATGCTGATGCCGTCAACGTGATGCTTGATCCTGGTCTTGCGTTTGGTACCGGGACTCACCCAACTACCTCTCTGTGTCTTGAATGGCTCGACGGTTTGGACCTGGCCGGTAAAACGGTAATTGATTTCGGTTGTGGCTCTGGCATCCTCGCGATTGCCGCTCTGAAATTGGGTGCAAGCAAAGCGATTGGTATTGATATCGATCCACAAGCTATTCAGGCCAGCCGCGATAACGCACAACGTAACGGCGTTTCTGAACGCCTGGAACTGTATCTACCACAAGACCAACCAGAAGCCATGAGCGCCGATGTGGTGGTTGCTAACATCCTGGCAGGCCCTTTACGTGAGTTAGCACCGTTAATCAGCGTGCTGCCTGTTCAGGGCGGCTTCCTTGGACTTTCCGGCGTTCTGGCAAGCCAGGCTGAGGGGGTTTGCGAAGCGTATCAGGACAAATTCACTCTTGATACTGTCGCTGAAAAAGAAGAATGGTGTCGCATTACCGGCATCAAGCGCTAATTTTCATACAACAGTAACGTGGCTTTCGGTCACGTTACTCTATCTTTTCCTCTCCGGCCTCCACACCTCATGTAACAGTCAGATCAATTCATCTGAGTGATATGTCATAACAAAAATGAGAGATCGCTCGCAGAAAAACACTAATTTTGCTGATTAAACCAGCAGTTTATAGTGTGCTGCATGACTTAGTAATCACGAATTTCGCCTATGTGCGATGAAAATATAAAAGAGCACAAATCAATCAAAAACACGTAATGCTTTGAAAATAATCATTAATTTATTTATGGCATTGCACGGGATGAGGATTCATTGATCTACGACAGCTGATTGTTCAAAGTTTGGCCTTTCATCTCAGGTCAAAAATGCGTAATATACGCCGCCTTGCAGGCAAGTATGGTCATTTCTTAACTCATGCGCATTGGACACCACCAGCTCAGGAATCGACTGATAGCAGCACCGATGGCTGGAATCACTGACAGACCATTCAGGACGCTGTGTTACGAGATGGGGGCGGGGTTAACTGTTTCCGAGATGATGTCCTCTAACCCTGAAGTTTGGGCGAGTGATAAATCACGTTTACGAATGGTCCACGTGAATGAACCAGGTATTCGCACCGTGCAAATTGCCGGTAGTGACCCTGATGAGATGGCAGAGGCCGCACGCATTAACGTGGCTAATGGCGCCCAGATTATTGATATCAATATGGGATGCCCAGCGAAGAAAGTGAATCGCAAACTAGCGGGTTCCGCTCTTCTGCAATACCCAAGTCTGGTGAAGTCTATCCTGACAACGGTAATTAACGCAGTTGACGTGCCAGTTACGTTGAAGATTCGCACTGGCTGGGATACGGCGCACCGTAACTGTGAAGATATTGCCCAACTGGCTGAAGACTGTGGCATTCAGGCCCTGACAATTCATGGACGCACACGCGCCTGTTTATTCCAGGGAGATGCTGAATACGACAGCATTCGGGCAGTTAAGCAGAAAGTTTCCATTCCGGTAATCGCGAATGGTGACATTACTGACCCGCTTAAAGCCAGGGCTGTGCTTGACTATACAGGGGCTGATGCTCTGATGATAGGACGTGCAGCTCAGGGAAGACCCTGGATCTTTCGGGAAATCCAGTATTATCTGGACACTGGAGAGTTGCTTCCTCCACTGCCTCTGGCAGAGGTGAAGCGCTTACTTTGTGGACACATTCGGGAACTTCATGGCTTTTATGGTCATGCAAAGGGCTACCGAATTGCTCGCAAACACGTTTCCTGGTACTTACAGGAACACGCTCCAAATGACCAGTTTCGGCGCACATTCAACGCCATTGAGGATGCAAGCGAACAGCTTGAGGCGTTGGAGGCATACTTCGAAAATCTTGCGTAATTAGAAATAAAGAGCTGACAGAACTATGTTCGAACAACGCGTAAATTCTGACGTACTAACCGTTTCAACCGTTAACTCTCAGGATCAAGTAACACAGAAGCCCCTGCGTGATTCCGTGAAACAAGCACTGAAGAACTATTTTGCTCAACTGAATGGTCAAGATGTTAGTGATCTGTATGAGCTGGTATTGGCTGAAGTAGAGCAGCCATTGTTGGACATGGTGATGCAATACACCCGTGGCAACCAAACCCGTGCTGCCCTGATGATGGGTATCAACCGTGGCACGCTGCGTAAAAAATTGAAAAAATACGGCATGAACTGATTCCAATCAGTTAACTTGTTGTTTAAAAAGGCGCTACTCGGCATGGGGAAGCGCCTTTTTTAATCTCTAAAAATCGGGTCACTTCACTTTCCCTCCACATTTTTTTGCCTTGGTACACTTTTCTCCACTTTGTTTACACAGCACATGAATTGCAATTATTCCCCACTCTCTGCAGGTTCCTGTTGGTGATAAAATTACCATATTCACGCCGGTATAGGTTTTTAGATAGCCCGTAGCCTTAGCGATCGGGTTATCCCTGTCCGGAGTTTGGATTAATGAGGTTCCAAATGAAAAAGCTAATTGCCGCAGCGTTGCTTTCTACGCTTCTGGCGGGTTGTGCAACCAACTCACCTTGTGTGCCCGTTTATGACGATCAGGGCCGTCTCGTGCACACCAATACCTGTATGAAAGGGACCACTCAGGATAACTGGGAAACAGCAGGTGCTATCGCCGGTGGTGCCGCAGCGATTGCCGGGTTAACACTGGGTATCGTTGCGTTAACCAAATAAATTTCAGTACACATTAGAAAAAGCGCATCCTTCACTTCATGGGGTGCGCTTTTTTATTGGTAAATCCCTCTAACGTGAAACAAATCACTCAGTCCTCTTCATTTTGTTTTATTGCAGATTGAATCGTGAAACCCCTCACACATCTGCATTAATAATGTCCACCCTAATTTTCACGCCAGAAATTACTTCTTTTCAAATGATCAAAAGCTGAAACTTTTTTGCGCTGAAATGTGGCGTAGGTTTCAGTTTTGCACTGTTACGGGGCGCTGAGAATAATTATTACTGTCTACACTCTGCTTACTGCGACGAGTGGTACACGCATACCGTCTCCCGCAATCTTGGCACTCCACTTGCTTTAACCAGACTGGCTGATGCCACAGACAGGAAAATGGCGCCACCCGGACGCCAACACTTATAACGATAATTTCTCCACACAGGATGCATTATGAAAAAGACATTGATCTCCACTCTGGTCGCTGCCGGTGCATTATTCGCGCTTGCAAACCAGGCTCATGCTGGTACTACGTTTGACGCTGTAAAGAAGAAAGGTTTTGTGCAATGTGGAATAAGTGATGGCTTGCCTGGTTTTTCTTATGCCGATGCAAACGGTAAGTTTACTGGCATCGATGTGGATGTTTGTCGTGGTGTTGCTGCCGCAGTATTTGGGGATGCTTCTAAAGTTAAATATACCCCGCTGACTGCAAAAGAGCGTTTTACCGCGTTGCAGTCAGGTGAAGTAGATATTTTGTCACGTAATACAACGTGGACGTCCTCACGCGATGCGGGTATGGGCATGATGTTTACTGGAGTAACTTATTACGACGGTATCGGCTTCCTGACACATAACAAAGCAGATCTGAAAAGTGCTAAAGAATTGGATGGGGCAACGGTTTGTATTCAGGCGGGTACTGATACCGAACTGAACGTCGCTGACTACTTCAAAGCAAATAACATGAAATACACGCCGGTAACCTTCGATCGTTCCGATGAATCAGCCAAAGCGCTGGAATCAGGTCGCTGCGATACTCTGGCTTCTGACCAGTCACAACTCTACGCCCTACGTATCAAACTGAGTACTCCTGGCGAGTGGATTGTGCTCCCGGAAGTCATTTCAAAAGAGCCTTTGGGTCCAGTAGTGCGTCGTGGTGATGAGGACTGGTTCTCTATCGTGCGCTGGACTCTGTTCGCCATGCTGAATGCCGAAGAAATGGGTGTTGATTCTAAAAACGTTGACCAGATGGCTGCTAACCCCACAACTCCAGATATGGCGCATCTGCTAGGCAAAGAAGGTGACTTCGGTAAGGATCTGAAGCTCGATAACAAATGGGCTTACAACATCGTCAAACAAGTCGGCAACTACGCCGAAATCTTCGAACATAACGTAGGTTCCGACAGTCCGTTGAAGATTAAGCGCGGGCAAAACAACCTGTGGAACAAAGGTGGGATTCAGTACGCACCACCGATTCGCTAAGCGAGACGTCAGAAATGGGCACTACCGGGTAGTGCCCAGTGTTTGAGTTTATGTTACTGAGGTTCGCTTATGTCCCATCGCCGCCCAATCGTAAAAGGTGATTTATCCTTTTCTAATCCTGCGGTTCGTGCCTGGCTGTATCAGATTATTGCTGTCGTCGCCGTCGCTGGCATCGCCATTTACCTGATACACAACACAGTCACTAACCTTAGTAATCGTGGCATCACCTCAGGTTTTGCATTCCTTGACCGCAGTGCGGGTTTCGGCATCGTTCAACATCTTATTGATTATGAGCAGGGTGATACTTATGGTCGCGTATTTGTCATCGGCCTGCTGAATACCTTACTGGTTTCTGTGCTGTGTATCGTTTTCGCATCATTTATTGGATTCTTTCTGGGACTGGCTCGCCTTTCCGATAACTGGTTATTACGCAAACTCTCTACCTTTTACATTGAGACGTTCCGCAATATTCCCCCTCTATTGCAGATCTTCTTCTGGTACTTTGCAGTACTGCGTAACTTGCCTGGCCCTCGGCAGGCCGTCAACGCATTTGATCTTCTCTTTCTTAGCAACCGCGGGCTTTATATCCCTTCACCGCAGCCAGGTGCAGGGGCGCTAGCCTTTATCGCAGCAATTGCGGCGGCTTTGATATTATCTGCAGGTCTGTACCGCTATAACAAAATGCATCAGTTCAAAACCGGGCAGTTACGCCGTACATGGCCTTATGTTTTGGGATTATTGATATTGTTACCGGTGCTGGCTCAGGGAATTTTCGGCGCAGCATTGCACTGGGATGTTCCCGCGTTGCACGGTTTTAACTTTCGTGGCGGGATGGTTCTCATTCCTGAACTGGCGGCGTTAACTCTGGCTTTGTCAGTGTATACCTCTGCTTTTATTGCCGAAATTATTCGTGCCGGTATTCAGTCTGTCCCTTATGGCCAGCACGAAGCAGCTCGTTCATTAGGGATACCGAATCCTGTCACATTGCGCCAGGTCATCATCCCACAAGCAATGCGCGTGATCATTCCACCGCTCACCAGTCAATATCTCAACATCGTGAAAAACTCATCTCTGGCAGCCGCTATTGGCTATCCGGATATGGTTTCTCTATTCGCGGGGACGGTACTAAACCAGACAGGGCAAGCCATTGAGACCATCGCAATAACGATGTCGGTCTACCTAATCATCAGCCTGACTATTTCGTTACTGATGAATATCTATAACCGCCGAATTGCCCTGATTGAGCGCTAAGGAATTATGATGACAAAAATATTGATGTCACAAACGCGCCCAAAGACCATTCGTTTAGGTGCCATGCAATGGGCTCGTAAAAATCTCTTCTCCAGTTGGTCTAATAGTTTACTGACTATTTTCTGCCTATGGATGATGTGGGAGCTCATTCCCCCATTGTTAAATTGGACGATTTTCCAGGCTAACTGGGTCGGTGAGAGCCGTTCAGACTGCACGAAAGAAGGTGCATGTTGGGTTTTTATCCATGCACGTTTCGGGCAATTCATGTATGGGCTCTATCCACATGATCAGCGCTGGCGTATTAATCTCACCCTTCTTATCGGCCTCGTATCTATCATTCCAATGTTCTGGAGTGCCATGCCGCGCCGAGGTCGGTATATAGCTTTATGGGCGGTCGTCTATCCACTTTTTGTTTGGGGGTTGTTATACGGTGGTTTCCTGGGGCTGGATCGTGTCGAAACACGCCAATGGGGCGGGCTAACATTAACGTTGATCATTGCTTCGGTGGGAATAGCTGGCGCATTACCGCTGGGGATCTTATTGGCATTAGGCCGTCGCTCAAGTATGCCAGTAGTAAGAATTTTATCGGTGGTATTTATTGAATTCTGGCGTGGTGTGCCTCTGATAACCGTTCTGTTTATGTCATCAGTTATGTTGCCATTATTTCTTTCTGAAGGAACAAGTATTGACAAGTTAATTCGCGCACTTGTCGGGGTGATTCTGTTTCAGTCAGCTTACGTGGCTGAAGTGGTTCGCGGAGGCTTACAGGCTTTACCTAAAGGGCAATATGAAGCAGCAGAATCTCTGGCACTTGGATACTGGAAAACCCAGGGACTGGTCATCTTACCTCAGGCTCTGAAGATGGTGATCCCTGGTCTAGTGAACACCATTATTGCTCTATTTAAAGACACCAGCCTGGTGATCATTATTGGGCTATTTGATCTGTTTAGCAGCGTGCAGCAAGCCACTGTCGATCCAACCTGGCTTGGAATGTCGACCGAAGGCTATGTTTTTGCGGCCCTTATTTACTGGATTTTCTGTTTCAGTATGTCGCGCTACAGTCAGCATCTTGAAAAACGGTTTAATACCGGACGAACACCGCACTGAGGATAAATAAATGAGTCAAATGAGTCTACAGCCCGCTGATGCGATGATAATGCTAGAAAACGTTAACAAATGGTACGGACAATTCCACGTACTCAAAGATATCAATCTGAAAGTGCAACAAGGTGAACGTATTGTCCTCTGTGGCCCTTCCGGTTCGGGAAAATCCACAACAATACGCTGTATTAATCATCTGGAAGAGCATCAAAAGGGGCGGATTGTCGTTGATGGTACAGAGCTTAACGACGATTTACGCAATATCGAGAAGGTAAGGACTGAAGTCGGGATGGTATTCCAGCATTTTAACCTTTTCCCACATCTGACGGTTTTGCAGAACTGTACTCTGGCACCCATTTGGGTGCGTAAAATGCCCAAAAAAGAGGCTGAAGCATTGGCAATGCATTATCTGGAAAGAGTACGTATTGTGGAACATGCGCATAAATTTCCGGGGCAAATCTCTGGTGGGCAACAACAACGTGTAGCCATTGCACGTTCGCTATGTATGAAGCCTAAGATCATGCTGTTTGATGAACCAACTTCAGCACTTGATCCTGAGATGGTTAAAGAAGTGCTGGATACGATGATTGCCCTGGCAGAATCGGGCATGACAATGTTGTGCGTAACACATGAAATGGGCTTTGCACGAACGGTGGCAGACAGAGTGATCTTTATGGATCGAGGTGAAATTGTTGAGCAAGCTCCTCCGAATGAGTTCTTTGCCCATCCCAAGTCAGAACGTACGCGAGCATTTCTGTCGCAAGTTATTCATTAATCTTCGGGTTAAGACCGCTGTAGCGGTCTTTTTTAAACAGAATGCAAAACAAAAAGGCCATCCTTTCGGATGGCCTTTTTGTTGATTTGAAGCCTGGCAGTTCCCTACTCTCGCATGGGGAGACCCCACACTACCATCGGCGCTACGGCGTTTCACTTCTGAGTTCGGCATGGGGTC
>NZ_VEXQ01000008.1 GCF_006376615.1 Buttiauxella sp. B2 | reverse complement strand
TCAGAGCTGGGTGACCACTGAGATTAAAAGGCCGTACCAGGCGAGTCAGGTTAACCACACTGAGCGGGTCTTCTGCTTCTTGCAGCGTAGGAGGAAGCTCGGGCAACGTTGCCAACGCCAGTAGTGGCGTATGTTCCAGCAACGTATCGACCTGTTCGGTGAATTGAATCCGCACACTTTCGGCCGCAGCAAGAGAAGCCGCATCGACATCTTTGCCCGCCCGAATACGGCTTGCCACATCTGCCGAAACTGCATCGCTCGCAAGCAATGAGTTAAACGCTTGCCAATTTTCGTGGCTGATAATCGCAAGGCCCGCGCGATGTGCATCGCCCAGCATCGGGAGTTCAGAATGGTGTGGGCGAATGCCCATTTGTTCAAAGAACGCCAGGATAAGCGCATCAATTTCGGGTATAGCCGCCTGAACAAATCCCACCGCCGGTAATACCGTCAACGGCTCATCGACAGGGAGGGAAAGGTTTGTCAGAACCTGGCGCAGAACTGCCGGTTCACGAGCAAAAATACCGACACAATCGAGTGAGCTGTTCGCAGGCAAAACCCCTTTTCGGCTAAGAACACCGTAGCCTGGTTTAAACCCAAGAATACCGCAGCAGGCGGCCGGCATGCGCACAGATCCCCCCGTGTCCGTACCCAGTGAAAAATCGACTTCACCTGCCGCTACGACCGCTGCCGAACCGCTTGATGAACCTCCGGGGATAAGCGCAGGAAAGTAAGGATTAACCGGCGTTCCGCTCCAGAGGTTAATCCCCGTCACACCGAATGCCAGTTCATGCAGCGTAGTTTTGCCAGTCAGCACACAGCGCTTATTAAGTAACGTTTCAACCACGCTTGCATGCTGCTGTGCAACCGGAACGGATGCCAGAGCACGGCACCCAGCTCGAGTGCGAAAGCCTGCGATATCCAGCGTATCTTTTACAGCGAAGCACAATTCCCCCTCACCGAGGACAAACCGCTCAACATAACCATTGCTCTCACAAAATGACTTCATAATTAAAACCTTAATCAGAAAAAACGAATCACGTTTAGTCAGCAGTCATCGCTGCTTTTTCGTTCTGAGTGAAGATTAATCAATCATGGAATATTTAGATGAAAATTCAAGTAATATTTCACGTTATTTTTACGAAAAAATAACATTTTATTAACCTGATTCAGTGCAGGGTTACTTACTCATGCTAATGAATTAATAAGAAAAAAACCGCCAACAGAGAATAAAGTCGTCATGAGAGCTCAGAACGACGAATGGATAAAACACTTTATTTTATAGCGAGTTAGATGAAAGCTTTAACGGGGTCACAATTTTGTCATTATGCCCGCTTTGCTTCAGAGATCGTTGAGGTTATCGAGGACTTTTCCCAGAGACAGGTTCATTTTTTCCACCTGTGCCGCACTCATTCCTTTAAATCCTTTTTCAAAAACTTTACTGGCCAGGCGGTTAGCTTCTTCCACCTTTTCCACTCCTACAGCGGTCAACATCACTTCGGTAACGCGCGCATCTGCTTCGCTACTTGCTGTCGTCACCAGGCCATCATCTCGCAGGCGACCAACAATTTTGGTCACCGTCGGCATTTTCACCATCGCGTATTCTGAGATTTGCGAAATGCTTGCCTTGCCGTATTGCTGCGTGACCATCAACACCCGAAAGCGGGAAACATCCAATTGTGACTTTTTCAGCGTGATTTCCATGATTTGGGTATAGCGCGCGTAGACATTCACTATCCAGTAAAACGGAAACTCTTCACGGTGAAATGCGGGATCCGCAGGCTCAACATCCGGTGTTTTTTTCAGGCTGCTCATGAAGTTCCTTACCAAAAAAGTCTTAGATTTAGCGATTATACCTGCTAAACCCTGGACGCTATAGCGCCTTGGGCAACACCAACGCTCAATCCCAGCTTTGGGGCGATTACCGCACACTTAATGATTCAAAAATGCCACGTGATTAACATTTTTGTATCATTTATCAAACAACGCATTGACATCCATTCCCCCTCTTTCCTATACGTTAGCGCACGTGTTTGCGTTGGGTGGGATCAGGTAGTACCCAATCCATGAAATACCGAACTCACAATACTTAAAACAGCAATGTGGAGCTCTTCATGAACGAAAGTCCTTCTATGGAACAGACTCGCTCCGAGGTGTTGGCCCCGCCAGCCCCCACGCAGATACCTCTGGATCCTCGGCAACAAGCGGTGGTTAAAAAACTATTTCGTCGGTTGATCGTATTCTTATTTGTGCTGTTTGTTTTTTCGTATCTGGACCGTATTAATATTGGTTTTGCTGGTCTGACGATGGGTAAAGATCTTGGCCTCACGAGTACCATGTTTGGCCTGGCAACAACGCTGTTTTACGTGATGTATGTGATTTGCGGTATACCCAGTAACATCATGCTAGGTATTGTCGGAGCACGCCGCTGGATTGCCGTTTTAATGGTGGTTTGGGGTATTGCTTCAACCGCGACCATGTTTGCAACCGGCCCCGGAAGCCTTTACGTATTGCGTATGTTGGTCGGTATTGCTGAGGCCGGATTCTTGCCAGGATTGTTACTTTATTTAACGTACTGGTTCCCCGCGCAATACCGTGCTCGCGCGAATGCTTTATTTATGATTGCTATGCCAGTGACGATGGCGCTGGGTTCGCTCGCTTCCGGTTATATCCTGAATATGGACGGTTTGCTCAATCTTAAAGGTTGGCAATGGTTATTCCTGCTAGAAGGGTTTCCGTCTGTAATATTAGGCTTGGTAGTCTGGTTCTGGCTTGATGACTCACCGTCCAAAGCCAAATGGTTAACCGACGATGATAAAGCCTGTTTGAACGAAATGATGGAAGCCGACAGACTTAATATTCAAAAGACACAACAAAGTACCAATATAAATCCGACATCTCAACGTAGTATGTTGCGGGAGTTATTTACCCCCATCATCATGCTTTATACACTGGCTTATTTCTGCCTCACCAATACATTAAGCGCATTAAGTGTCTGGACACCGTTAATTCTGCGTAGTTTTAATCAGGAAAGTAATAATATTACTATCGGTTTGCTCAGTGCGATCCCGCAAATTTGTACTATTGTTGGAATGATTTGGTGGAGTAAGCGTTCTGACAGATTTAATGAGCGTAAAATTCACACCTTATTACCGTACCTGTTTGCAGCTGCTGGCTGGATATTAACGGCCTCCAGTACCAATCCAATGCTTCAATTTTCCGGTATCGTGATGGCTTCAGCTGGTGCTTTTGCCGCGATGGTTATTTTCTGGACGACTCCAGATCAGTCCATCTCATTACAAGCTCGCGCCCTTGGCATTGCGGTTATCAACGCCACTGGTATGACGGGTGCCGCACTTGGGCCACTCTTAATGGGTTGGATGAAAGATATGACGGGCAGTTTCAATGCTGGCATATATATGGTTGCAGGATTCCTGATATTAGGAGCCTTCGTCATTTCATTGATACCGATGAAAAAAATGGCGCAACCCCAAACCAGGTAAACACGAACATAAATAATTTCTGGCAATAAAAATCCGGGGGTACAGTTGGAGTACCACCCGGTTTTTTTAAATACCATTCACCCAACACATATCTAAGCCTCAATCATTTGGATTCAGGAATAATCGAGATATGTCCGTTGCGCTCAAGAATGGCGAATTTTATTTCCGCAAGCCGAGTGATACCGTGATCAACGCGGGCAGTCTGCAAAATATCATCACAAGAAATATCAACCTTTTTCATTTTGTCCTGAAAGAGATAGCCATTCTCCACCAGAATCACGGGGGTGTTATCCAGGAAATCATCTGCTTTGGGCAGGTATTTTTTTATTAAGCCAAATAACATATCCACCACAATTAACGTCACGATGGTCAGCATTGCGCCAGTGACAGAAAAATCGTTACCCAGGAGCGCCTGTTGAGTGGCTTCACTAATAATCAGCAGCAGTATCAAATCGAATGATGTCATTTGCAGCAGTGCACGCCTGCCTGCGATTTTAAAAACCACCATCAGTATCAGGTAAATAGCCAACGCCCTTAATACCATATCCATCGTCGGGTCACCTTAAGGATATATAAATTGCCGGAAAGAGATTTCCGGACCGTTATCGACTGTAATGGTGCTTTTAATGGCACCGATTTTCATCGGCGTAAGGCTTAACCACAATGTTTGCTCAACCCCTGCTGCTGGCGCTTTATATTCAATAACCATTTTCCCATTCAGGCTATACATATTATCCGGTTGAGGTTGCAGGGTATCAATGCGGAAGCTGTCCATGAAATCGCCACCAAGAATAATTTGATTAGGTTTACCGGGGGATGTGGTCGCGGTAATTTTCAGGTCGGCGTCACTCATCAGGCGGTTAAATTTTTCGTAATCAACAGCCAGGGTATTGTCGACGTTTGAAAGGCGAGCATCGCTCAGGTAACCGTGAGAAAAAACCCCAAGCATGGCAGCAAAAACAATCAGTAACAGAAAGATAAAGCCAAAGCGGCGCAACTGATACTCGAAGCGCAACCAGAACGGTTTTTCAACGACGGGTGAAGATTTAACGGCAGGCGTTGTTTTCATTATTTCAATCCGGCCAGAGAAAGGAATAGAGCCACCACAACAAGGAGAGGTTCAGCGTTGTTGGATTGAAGTCTAGTCAACAGGGGAAAGCTACGCCACCGCATCGCTTTCCCCCACTCTTGAGCTACTTACGCAGCGGCACATCCTTCATTAATAACGAGAGAAAAAATGCCAGTACCGCAACTCCCGCAGAAATGAGATACACCGAGTGCAGCGCGGCACCAAAGGCCTGTAAATAATCATTTTGCAATGCAACGGGCAGTTCATGCACCGCTTTGGCACCCAGCTGCCGAGGCAATTGCACATCCGTCGGGATGAGTTCGATAAGTTTGCTTTGCAGCACATTGGTAAAAATGGCACCAAATGCCGCCACGCCAATCGAACCGCCAATCTGGCGGAAAAGTGTGGCGCTTGAGGTCGCCACACCAATCAGTTTCTGCTCTACGCTGTTTTGCACCGCCAGCACCAGAACCTGCATTACCATGCCGAGGCCAAACCCAAGCAGTGCGATATAGAGATAAAGTACATGGATTGGGGTGTCTATTTTAAGCGTGCCCAGCAACACCATCGCAATAAACGTTAGCAGCGTGCCGATAATCGGGAAGATGCGATAGCGCCCTATTTTGCTGATAATGCGCCCACTGATGATTGAGGTCAGCATCAGCCCCCCCATTAACGGCAACAACTGGATCCCCGCTTCGGTTGGCGTGGATGATTTGACCACCTGCAAATACAGCGGCAGGAAAGTCATTGAGCCAAATAGTGACATACCGATAATAAAACCAATCAGACAGCTCAATAAAAATGTGCGGTCACGGAACAAACCGAGCGGAATAATCGGCTCAAAGGCTAAGCGCTCTTCGTAAATAAACCCGCCGAGTGTCACTACAAAGAAAGCAAAAATGCACCACAGTTGCGGATCGGACCAGGCCATCACCGTCCCGCCCTGGCTGGTAAACAGGATTAACGAGGTTAGCGATGCGGCGAGATAACCCGCGCCGAGAAAGTCGATTTGGTGACGAATTCGCGCAGTTTGCGGTTTAAGCACCGCACCTATCACCAGGAGTGCGAATATGCCCAGCGGTAGGTTGATGTAAAAAATCCAGCGCCAGGAGAAATGTTCAACCAAAAAGCCGCCAATCAGCGGGCCAATCACAGTAGCAAGACCAAATACGCCGCCAAACAAGCCCTGATATTTGCCACGATCCGCTGGCGGTATAACGTCGCCCACTGCTGCCATCGTTACAACCATCAGGCCACCGCCGCCCAAACCTTGCAAAGCGCGCATCAAGATTAACTGCGTCATATTCTGCGCCAGGCCACATAATGCCGAGCCAAGTAAGAACAGCACAATCGCGGTTTGCAGCACGATTTTGCGCCCGAGGAGATCGCCAAATTTGCCGTATAGCGGCACCACAATGGTGGAAGACAGCAGATAAGCCGTGACGACCCAGGAGAGTTTCTCCAGCCCACCCAGCTCGCTGACGATCGTCGGCAAGGCAGTGGAAACAATGGTCTGGTCGAGAGCCGCAAGCAGCATGACCAACATCAGCGCGGCAAACAGCAAACGAATAGATGTTGCGTGCTGTTGCGTTTCTGTCTGCGGAGTTTCTGTGACTATCATCTTATTTGTTGGCTTGTAATTAATTAACTGGATAATTAATATAGATGGAATAGTTTCACCCGGTCAATGGAACCCGCACAAAATGTCACCTGAAAACGGCAGTGAAAAATCCGAAATTAACGCAACTGAAGGTATAAAACGCCGCCGTCCTGGTCGCCCGACAGGTTCTGGCAAAAGTGCCGACAAACGCGACCTACTCCTTGATACTGCATTGAAATTGTTCTCAAATTTTGGAGTCGCACAAACTCCGTTGAGTGCAATTGCCACAGAGGCAGGCGTGACTCCCGCGATGCTGCATTATTATTTCAAGACTCGTGAACAATTGTTGGATGTATTGATTGATGAGCGTTATATGCCGGTGCGTGCATCCATGGGTGGCGCTTTTGAAATGCACCCTAATGATCCCGTCAGCGCGTTGACCGCACTAACCCAGCGATTCATTGATGTTTCGTTGTTGCACCCATGGTTTGCCCCACTGTGGATACGGGAAGTGCTGAGTGAAACCGGAGTTTTGAAACAAAGAATTGATGCTCGTTTCGGCTCGAAAGAGAGGCAAGCGGCGGTAGTCTGGATCCGCAAATGGCAGGACGAGGGTCGTTTAAACCCCGATCTCGAGCCTGAGTTTTTGTTTATCTCACTGTTTGGTTTAACACTGTTACCGGTTGCTCGTTTGCAACACGATATCCGCAAAGGCGACACCAGCCTTAACACTGAGAGGCTCTCTCGCCATATTGCGGCACTTCTCAAATCCGGTGTCGGCAGTGGCACTTAACCCAAGAGTGGTTTATTTCCGATGCAAATCATTCATCACATCAATGATTAGGCTTTTTCTTAGTTAACCCACACAATAAATAATGGATTATGTTTTTGCCTGATAACGGCATTTCGCTTCGGCGGCTACTTTAAAATTTTGGACTAAACAGTAATGAAAAAAATAATATTGATGATGGTGATAGCGGGGACTTTGGCAGGTTGCAGCACTGCGGCTCAGCGCCAGGCTGAATGTCAGTCCCAGGGAATCAGCAAGGATACGTGCTATTTGGCTGAGCATAATCGCCAGGACTCCATTAATAACGCGGCAATGAAACAAGCAATGGAAAATGCCAACGAGGCAGTTAAGTAAGCTATCGTTAACAGGCCTGATTGGGCCTGTTAGTCAGAAGTTTCCGCACTGCACACCCTCCTACTTTTCATCTCAACCATAATACCTGCTTACAAAAAAACACCTTATAATTCAAACGGTTTATTATTTTCATCGCGATAGAAATGTAAAGTTTAAAAAAGGATTGTCATCACCGTTTCAAGGCTCTTGTATTCAGCCAGGAAGGGAGAGTACATTAGCGCCGCGGGTCTTTGGTTCGCCGTCTGAATACGATAAAAAACGGCCACCAGGTGAAGTTTTTCCCAAAAGTCTTGGGTGGCGGTTTCATCTTTCTATACTGAATTTTTAAGCAACATTGCGCGACAACACGCGCGGAGCAATAACGTGAAATACTTCATGATGGGATTGTCGTTCATTTTGTTAGTGTGGGTGGGTACGTTTGTGATGATGGTTGAATAACCTGCACTCCAGACAAGAGAAACAGGAGCCAATGGGCTCCTGTTTTCGTTTTTACTCGACGATATCTGTTGACGATTTATGCGTACTTGGGAGCAAGCCATCAACACGGAACATCGATTTGATGCCGCGCACAGCCTGACGAATACGGTCGCGGTTTTCAATCAAGGCAAAACGCACATGTGTATCGCCGTAATCGCCAAATCCCACACCCGGTGAAACGCAAACTTTCGCATCCTGAAGCAGTTTTTTGGCAAACTCCAGCGACCCCATGTGCGCATACTGCTCAGGAATTTTCGCCCATACGTACATTGACGCTTTCGGGCATTCCACCATCCAGCCAGCTTCGTGCAAGCCTTTGACTAATACATCACGGCGGCGTTTGTACTGTTCGGCAATATCACGCACGCATTCTTGTGGGCCCTCAAGTGCAGCAATTGCCGCAACCTGCAACGGGGTGAATGTGCCGTAGTCATGATAGCTTTTGATTCTCGCCAATGCGTTCACCAGCTCTTTGTTGCCCACCATAAAACCGATGCGCCAGCCTGCCATATTGTAACTTTTTGACAGAGTGAAAAATTCAACGGCGACATCGCGAGCGCCAGGCACTTCCATAATTGACGGAGCTTTCCAGCCGTCATAAACGATATCGGCGTAGGCCAGATCATGCACCACCAGCACGTCGTAACGTTTGGCCAACGCGATAACTTTTTCGAAAAACTCCAGTTCCACGCACTGTGCGGTTGGGTTCGATGGGAAACCGAGGATCATCATTTTCGGTTTCGGATAGCTTTCGCGAATTGCGCGCTCCAGTTCGGCGAAGAAATCTACCCCTTCCACCAGCGGCACCGAACGAACTTGCGCCCCGGCGATAACCGCACCGTAAATATGAATCGGATAGCTTGGGTTTGGCACCAGCACCGTGTCGCCATGGTCGAGCGTTGCCAGCATTAAGTGCGCTAGCCCCTCTTTCGAGCCGATGGTGACAATTGCTTCGCTTTCAGGATCGATTTCTACGTCGTAGCGGTCTTTGTACCAGCGAGAAATAGCGCGACGTAAACGTGGAATACCCCTGGATGTGGAATAGCCGTGCGTATCTTCGCGCAGCGCAACCGTGCAGAGTTTTTCAACGATATGTGGCGGTGTTGGGCCATCAGGGTTGCCCATACTGAAATCGATAATGTCTTCACCACGGCGGCGAGCCGCCATTTTCAGCTCAGCAGTGATGTTGAATACATACGGAGGGAGGCGATCGATGCGCGAAAAACGACGTTTTGGACTGGTGTCAGCCATAAATTCCTCAGATTAACGTTAGCGCCCGGACCGTCCGAGCGACGCTGCCACGCGATGTGGCTTACTTAGAAAATAGCCCGAATAAAAATCCCCTGTCGAGAGGCAACGATAAATATTTTTATCTCTTATAAAAGAGGATGCTTCATTTGAAGCTAATCCCTATTTTATTTGATGATCATGCCTTATATTAACCATGCAGCAACAACCTTATAACTTTAATTCCCGATGACGTGGAGCACTGCCATGAACCTACACATTGATGACTTACCGCGTGCAATCCGTGAGATAAAACAAAAACTTCGCCACGAGTTGCCGGACTACAAAGCTGTTTTCCAACAACTCGAAGGCGATATGCGCCGTCAGATTGACGCTATTCGCGCTGAAATTGAACGTGGTGAGAATCCGGTGCCGCAGATTCACGCCGACGATATTGTTAACCATCGGGTAAGCGAGCAGCAAAAAGCACTGATTCGCCAGCGCGGTTGCTGCACCGTAAAGGGCGTTTTCCCAGAGTCACAGGCTCGCGCATGGAATGAAGAAGTCGGTAATTACCTCGAGCGTAATAACTTTGTTGAGAAGTTAAAGAACGCCGCAGAAGATAACTATTTCGGAACACTTGCAGCAAGTAAGCCACAAATTTACGGGATCTACTGGTCTAAGCCGCAAGTGGAAGCGCGCCAGCATGCGCGGATGAAAGCGGTGCAGGTTTTCCTGAATAATTTATGGGAAACCGAAAGTAACGGTAAACAGCATTTCGATCCGGATCGAGTGGTGAGCTATGCCGACCGTACCCGTCGCCGCCCTCCTCGTTCAAACTCTTTAGGGCTTTCGCCACATGTGGATGGCGGTTCGGTCGAGCGTTGGTTAGATGAGAATTTCCGCCATGTTTATCGCCATGTGTTTTCTGGTGAGTGGCAGAAATACAACCCATTTGCTGCTGAAGGGCGCACCGAAGTACGTGAGTTCCCGTCTCCTGCGGTTTGCTCGATGTTTCGTACTTTCCAGGGATGGACCGCGCTCAGCCCGCAGCGTAAGCACGGCGGCACGCTGACATTGCTGCCAATAGCAAACGCGATGGCTTATATTTTACTGCGCGCTTTACAAGACGATGTACCGGAAGAATCTCTGTGCGAAGCAAAACCTGGGCGCGCGCTTTCGATTAACGAACAGTGGCATCCCCTTTTATTAACTGGGATTTCCTCAATTCCGGATATGGAAGCTGGAGATACCGTTTTTTGGCACTGTGATGTGATTCATGCTGTTGAGAATGAACACCTTGGCGAATTTGATAGCAATGTTATGTATATCGCCGCCGCACCATGGTGTGAGAAAAATGCTGCCTATCTTGAGCGCCAGTGGCCTGCATTTGTTGAAGGCAGATCACCGCCAGATTTCGCAGCTGATGATTTTGAAGTCGATTTTGACGGACGAGCAACACCTGCTGATTTAACGCCAGCCGGGCGTGAGCAGTTGGGCGGGAAGTAACTTTTTCAACATTCTGACCCCTCAGCAGTTGTAGGGTGGATTAGCACAAGCGACATCCACCTTATTTTCACCTGAAGACCACGTTTCTGGTAACCGCTCAGTAATTTCCTTATCATTACCTTTCCATTCTTTGTCACGCGAGTTACCCGTGCACGAAATTTTTGACATGCTGCTGGCGGTATTTGACCGGGCGGCGCTGATGCTTATTTGCCTGTTCTTTTTAATTCGCATCCGCCTTTTTCGCGAGCTGCTCCATAAAAATGCCCACACGCCCAAAGAGTTATTAGCCGTCACCGCTATTTTCTCCATGTTTGCACTTTTCAGTACCTGGTCTGGCGTGCATGTTGAAGGCTCGTTGGTTAACGTACGTATTATTGCGGTAATGGCAGGCGGCATTTTGTTTGGCCCGTGGGTCGGTATCATCACTGGTATTATTGCCGGGACCCACCGTTATCTTATTGATATTGATGGAATTACTGCCATACCTTGTTTGATTACCAGTATTGTCGCCGGTATTATTTCGGGTTGGATCAATCGCAAAATACCTAAAGCACAACACTGGCGGGTGGGGATTATTGCCGGCATGTTGTGTGAATCCATGACCATGGTTTTGGTGGTGCTATGGGCGCCATCTATTGATCTTGGCATCGATATTGTTTCGAAAATCGGTATTCCAATGATCCTCGGTACAGTCTCAATCGGCTTTATTGTCTTGCTGGTGCAAAGCGTTGAAGGGGAAAAAGAAGCCAGTGCGGCGCGCCAGGCAAAACTGGCACTGGATATTGCCAATAAAACGCTGCCGTTATTCCGTAACGTTAACAGCGAATCACTGCGCCAGGTTTGCAATATTATTCGCCAGGATATCAATGCCGACGCCGTTGCGATTACCGATAAAGACAAAGTGCTGGCCTATGTTGGTTTTGGCGAGAGCAATTACAAACAGAATGATAACGGTATCAGCCCCCGAACTCAGCAAGCGCTGCGTGAAGGAAAGATCATTATCAGAAATGATGATGAAGCCTGGCGTACCCCAGAAATTCATTCGTTAATCATTATTCCTTTATGGGAAAAAGGTTTGGTCACCGGCACGCTTAAAATTTATTACCGCCACGCGCACCAGATAACCTCGACATTGCAGGAGATGGCCGTCGGGCTATCGCAGATTATTTCTACCCAGCTGGAAGTTTCCCGCGCCGAGCAGCTACGCGAGATGGCAAATAAAGCGGAACTGCGTGCGCTGCAAAGCAAAATCAATCCTCATTTTCTGTTCAATGCCCTCAATGCAATTTCATCTTCCATTCGCATGAATCCAGATACCGCGCGCCAGCTGATTTATAACTTGTCGCGTTATCTTCGTTACAACATTGAATTAAAAGATGATGAGCAGATCGATATTAAGAAAGAGCTGTACCAAATTAAGGATTACATCGCCATTGAACAGGCGCGTTTTGGCGACAAGTTAACGGTGATTTATAACATTGATGAAGAGGTAACTTGTCTGATCCCAAGCCTGCTGATTCAACCGTTGGTCGAGAACGCGATTGTTCATGGCGTCCAGCAGTGTAAAGGCAAAGGCGTGGTGACAATTAGCGTTGAAGAAAGCGGGAACCGCGTGCGTATTGCCGTGCGAGATACCGGACACGGCATCGATCCGCAGGTCATCGAACGTGTGGAAGCCAACGAAATGCCAGGCAATAAAATCGGCCTGTTGAATGTGCATCATCGCGTAAAATTACTCTATGGCGAAGGGTTGCATATTCGTCGTCTCGAGCCGGGTACTGAGATTGCATTCTACGTTCCTCACGCAGCCAATGCCGTTTCGCCGTTATTGTGGCAACAAGGAGGTAATGCATGAAAGTTATCATCGTAGAAGATGAGGTGCTGGCGCAGCAGGAGCTGAATTGGCTGATAAAAGAACACAGCCAGATGGAGATTGCCGGCATCTTTGATGATGGTATGGATGTGCTGAAATATCTGCAACATCATCAGGTTGACGCTATTTTTCTTGATATCAATATTCCGTCGTTAGATGGCGTATTACTGGCGCAAAATATCAGTAAGTTTGCCCATAAACCGTTTATTGTGTTTATCACGGCATGGAAAGAACACGCGGTAGAAGCGTTTGAACTGGAAGCCTTCGACTACATCCTGAAGCCTTATCAGGAGTCACGCATTATTGGGATGCTGCAAAAACTGGAAGCCGCCTACCAGCAACAGAATGCGCCAGCATCTGGAAACACGACGAACCGCGAAGCGCTGACGATTAATCTGGTGAAAGATGAGCGGATTATTGTTACGGATATTAACGATATTTATTACGCCGAAGCACACGAGAAAATGACGTTTGTTTACACTCGACGCGAAGCCTATGTGATGTCGATGAATATCACCGAGTTTTGCCACAGGTTGCCGGAAAGTCACTTTTTCCGCTGCCACCGTTCGTATTGCGTGAACCTGAGTAAGATCCGCGAAATAGAACCGTGGTTTAACAATACTTATATTTTACGCCTGCGGGATCTGGATTTTCAGGTGCCAGTGAGTCGCAGCAAAGTAAAAGAGTTCCGCCAGTTGATGCGGTTGTAGAACGGGCACAAGAAGTTGCGCCCGCCTGTATTACAGAACCTGCCCCAGCGTTTGACGCAAATGTGCGCCAGCGCCCAGCAGGCCCGGCTGATCGTGAACAATCAGGTATACCGGAATGTTGTGCACATATTCTTTGAAGCGCCCCTTGTCTTCAAAACCGCCGCGAAAACCGGATGCTTTAAAGAATTCCAGGAAGCGAGGCACGATTCCGCCCGCAATGTACACGCCGCCAAACGTCCCGAGTGTCAGTGCCAGGTTGCCACCAAAACGCCCCATGATTACGCAGAACAGTGACAGCGCACGACGGCAGTCGGTGCAGCTATCGTCCAGTGCTCGTTCGGTAATATCCTTCGGTTTGTAGTTTTCCGGTTCACGTCCATCTGATTTGACGATAGCGCGATACAAGTTCACAAGCCCTGGACCTGAGAGCACGCGTTCGGCAGAAACGTGGCCGATTTCAGTGCGCAACTCTTCAAGGATAATCCCTTCTTCTTCGCTGTTTGGCGCAAAATCAACGTGACCGCCTTCACCCGGTAAGCTGACCCAACGTTTATCAACGTGAACAAGATGTGCCACGCCAAGGCCCGTACCCGCGCCGTAGACCGCAACGGGTTTACCTTCTACTGGATCTCCACCACCAAATTTGATCAGGTGTTCTTCTTTAATCATCGGTATCGCCATGGATACGGCGGTAAAGTCGTTGATAATTTCCAGATGTTCAAAACCTAAGTTCTTTTTCATCTCGGCGGTTGAGAATGCCCAGGTATGGTTGGTCATCGCCACCCAATCGCCAGTAATCGGGCAAGCAATTGCGATACAGCCGTCAGTCACACTGACATTGTGCTCTTTGAGATAATGCACCACGACCGCTTCCAGGCTTGGAAAATCAAGGCCTGAATAGGTTTTTGCCTGGATGATGTCACCATTTTCTACGTTGCACAGTGCCAGACGAGCATTGGTGCCGCCTACATCTCCCACCAAAGCATATTTTGTCATTCTTCCACTGCTCCGCTAAAGTCAAAATAAGTTCTGGCATCACTGTAAAATTAGCTAGCCTAAACAACAACGACCAGATGAGAAGCGCCTTGGGATTATAGATCTACGTCACAGATTAGCTTGAGCGTTTCAGCTCCATTTGCAGAGCTGCGGGTTAAGTTATCTGACAGACTGTTTACCGCGGCTATTTGTACTTAAAAATTTAAGTTAAGGAATAATCATGCTCCATCCGCGAGCCAGAACGATGTTGGTTCTTTCTATCCCTGCGTTAGTGATTGGGATTTTTTCCAGCCTGGTGTTGATTGTGGTGATGAAAGCTGCCAACGTTTTGCAGCATTATTTGTGGGTCTCCCTGCCCGCCCGTTTCTCACTCGATATGAATTCCCCGATGTGGATTTTATTGATGCTCACGGCTACCGGGATTGCGGTTGGGCTGGTGATTCGCTATATGCCAGGCCATGGCGGTCCAGACCCGGCAACCGAACCGTTGATTGGAGCACCTGTACCCGTAATGGCGTTACCAGGGCTTATTATTACGCTGATACTGGGTCTTGCCGGTGGCGTGAGCCTCGGGCCGGAACATCCTATTATGGCGGTGAATATTGCGCTGGCGGTCGCCATAGGTGCACGTCTGCTACCAAAAGTCGGCGCACTCGACTGGACTATCCTTGCCGCTGCCGGAACCATTGGTGCACTGTTTGGCACCCCCGTTGCCGCCGCGCTGGTGTTTTCCCAGACGCTGAACGGCAGTAATGACGTGCCGCTTTGGGACAGACTATTTGCGCCGCTACTGGCAGCGGCTGCCGGTGCAATAACTACTGGCCTGTTCTTCCAACCTGACTTCTCTTTACCGGTGTTGCAATATCCACAAATGCGCCTGGTGGATATCTTTAGCGGTGCGGTGGTGGCAGCTATCGCGATTGCATTAGGTATGGTTGCGGTCTGGTGCTTGCCGCGAGCGCACCGTTTAATCCATCAGCTAAAACATCCTGTATTAATACTTGGTATTGGCGGCTTCCTGTTAGGTGTATTAGGGCTGATTGGCGGTGAGATAACGATGTTCAAAGGGCTTGATGAAATGCGCCAGCTAGCCACAGGGCAACACTATTCCGTCGCCACATTGTTCATGTTCGCAGTAGTAAAACTGGCAGCTCTAGTGATTGCATCGGCCTGTGGGTTCCGTGGCGGGCGTATATTCCCGATTGTATTTGTTGGTGTTGCGCTGGGAATGATGCTGCATCAGCATGTCGAGGCGGTTCCAGCAGCCATTACGCTGTCTTGCGCCATCCTTGGCCTGGTATTGGTGGTTACACGTGATGGCTGGCTCAGTCTGTTTATGGCAATGACCATCGTGCCAGACATGAAACTGCTGCCGTTGCTGTGCATCGTGATGCTGCCAGCCTGGCTGTTGCTGGCAGGCAAACCGGTGATGATGGCGGATAAACCCAAACCTTAATCTTTCGAAGCATTGCGTTTGGCAAGCGATGCCGTGATGGCCTGCAATAGCTCGGGAATATCCTGTTTAGGCAGAACGACTTCCACAAGCGACAGTCGTTCTGCTCTCGCCACTTTCTGCATCACTTCCTCAAGTTGCACCTGCTCAGTCACACGCCAACACTGCGCTGGGTTGTGAATATTCAACGCCTGCGGAATTTGCGTCCAGTTCCACGGTGCGATGTCGTTATAGCGCTGCTCGGCACCGTGAATCGCCCGCTCAACGGTATAGCCGTCGTTATTGAGCAAGAAAATTACCGGCCGCAGTCCATCGCGCAACATTGATCCTATTTCCTGAATAGTGAGCTGTGCCGAACCATCCCCCACCAGCAATACCACGCGTCGATTTGGACATGCGGTTTGTGCACCAAACGCTGCTGGTAGCGTGAAGCCTATCGAACCCCATAATGGTTGGGCAATGAACGTCACACCTGGCGGTAACGTCAGCGTTGCCGCACCAAAAGCTGCGGTTCCCTGGTCAGCAAGAATGATGTCTCCGGGTTGCAGGAAGTTTTGCATTGCCAGCCAGAATGCATGTTGGTCCAGTTTATTGTGAGTACCTACTGGTAGTATCGGCGGCTTTTGCTTCGGTACCGGCCAACCGGAAACCTGGTGCTTGCACAGCTGATGCAGCACATTCACCGCATCCGCCATGGTAATTCCGCTGAACCAGCGTTCGCCGACTCGCGTCGCATTCGGTTGAATGTCGATGGTCTGCTGGAGGGTGAGGTGTTGAGTAAATCCGGCGGTGAGCGTATCCGTAAATTTGGCGCCCGCGCAGATGACCAATTCAGCCTTTTCTATCGCCTCGATAATCGCAGCGTCACTGGCGGCGGCGCTGTAAGTACCAACAAAACCCTGCTGACCTTCATCGAATAACCCCTTTCCCATCAGCAACGTGGCGTGCGGCATTGGCGTATCATCCATCCACTGCTGTAGCGCTTTTTGCTGCCCGAAACGCAATGCCAGAAAATCCGCCAATAATGCCACGCTGCGGCTTTCCGCCAGGCGCTCTTGTGCACAGGCGCGGAATTCAGCTAATAACATAGGGTCTGTAGCGGGTTGTGCCGTTAACAGTGGTTTTGTCGGTCGAGTTGCAGGAGCCTGAGAGACGTCGCTGGGTAGCAGTAAATAACCTGGACGGCTTTGCGTTATTGTCTGATGCAAAACCCGATCTATTTCATAACATGCATTTTCTGCAGTGAGCGAAGCCTGAGCCACCGTCACTTCCTCGGCCATACGCGCAAAATGTCTGAAATCCCCATCACCTAATGTGTGGTGCAATAACTCGCCACGCCGCTGTGCGCCAAGGCAAGGCGCTCCAACGACATGGATAACAGGTAAATACTCGGCGTAGCTTCCGGCGATACCGTTAATTGCACTTAACTCACCGACACCAAATGTCGTTAGCAATGCTGCGGCACCGTTGCAGCGGGCATAGCCATCAGCGGCATAGGCGGCATTTAGCTCGTTGGCACAACCCACCCAAGAGAGGGTTGGGTTGCTAATCACGTTATCCAAAAACTGTAAGTTGTAGTCACCTGGGACACCAAACAGATGGGTGATCCCAGCTTCGGTGAATCGGTCCAGAAGATAGTCCGCGATGGTGTAAGACATAACTCATTCCTTCTCAGAGGGCTTACAGTGAGTATTGGGCATATGTGATCACTGTCGAGGAACCAGGAGAATAAGGTCGTGGAAAGAGGGATTTACACTTAACTGGGGTGTAGTCTGATAGCCGGAAATTTTGTGGAAACGTATACATTACGTTAGGCATTATCTATTAACAGGGGAAACAAATGGTTTATCAGGCACATCCTGCGCGTTATGAATCAATGGAATACCGCCGTTGTGGGCGCAGCGGACTTAAATTGCCCGCCATTTCGCTTGGCTTATGGCACAACTTTGGTGATACCACACTTCTGGACAACAGCCGCGAGCTTTTACATCGTGCGTTTGATTCAGGGATTACCCATTTGGATCTGGCCAATAACTATGGCCCACCTCCAGGTTCTGCTGAAGAAAACTTTGGCCGCATCTTGCGTGAAGATTTCCTTCCATATCGCGATGAACTGATTATTTCGTCAAAAGCAGGCTACACCATGTGGGGTGGACCTTATGGTGATTGGGGCTCACGTAAATATCTGATTTCAAGTCTCGATCAAAGCCTGAAGCGTATGGGGCTTGAGTATGTCGACATCTTCTATCATCACCGCCCTGACCCGGAAACCCCGCTTGAAGAGACAATGCGCGCGCTGGATACCGTGGTGCGCCAGGGTAAAGCGTTGTACGTCGGTATTTCAAATTACCCGGCTGCACTCGCAGCACAGGCGATTGATATTCTTAACGATCTCGGTACGCCATGTTTGATCCATCAGCCAAAATACTCGATGTTTGAACGTTGGGTAGAAGATGGTTTGTTGGATGTACTGCAAGAAAAAGGTGTGGGGAGCATTGCGTTCTCACCTCTGGCGGGTGGGCAACTCACTGACCGTTATCTGAGTGGCATCCCGGCGGATTCACGCGCTGCAAGCGGGAGTATTTTTCTCAATGCCGATCAACTCACCACTGCGAAGCTGGAAAAAGTACGTAAATTAAATGCGATAGCGCAACGCCGTGGGCAAAAACTGTCTCAAATGGCACTGGCATGGGTGCTGCGCGGGGACAGAGTGACATCAGTTCTGATTGGTGCCAGTAAAACCAGCCAAATAGATGATGCTGTTGGCATGTTAGCTAATCGCCACTTCACTGCGGCAGAGCTTGCAGAGATCGAAGAAATTTTAGTGTAATCGCTATCACTGACTGGTTTAATTATAAGCGAAATTAGCAAAACGTGCTATCTTCTGCGATTTAGGATTTGTGGCGATGAAACACTTGTTTACCACGCCTTAATATTGCGGTAACAGACCGCCTGGCGGTTACCGTGTATTAAGGAGAGAGTATGTTCAGGTCACTGATTCTTGCGATTGCATTACTGGCATCTGTACCGCTGGTGGCAAATGCGGGCGAAATCACCCTGCTGCCGTCGGTTAAGCTACAAATAGGCGATCAGGATTATCGCGGTAATTACTGGGACGGTGGTGGCTGGCGCGACCGTGATTACTGGCGTAATAACTACGAATGGCGTGATAACCGCTGGCATCGCCATGACAACGGTTATCACCGTGGTTGGTATAAAGACCGTGGTCGTAGCAGTTTTGAGAACGGCTATCGCGCAGGCTGGAACGATCGCGATGATCATCGTGGTGGGCGTGGGCGTGGCGATCATGGACATGGTCATGGCGGCGGTCATCGCCACTAATCGCACTATTTAGAATATTGAAATGGGAGCCGCGGCTCCCATTTTTACGTCTACAATCCGAGCGCGGTGCCAATCAGTAGCCAGATATTGAGCGCAACAACTATTGCGACAATCACCCACCCCACTATTCTCACTACGCGGGTATTGACCAAATCACCCATCAATTTTTCATCGCTGGTAAAAATCAGCAGAGGGACAAGTGCCAGTGCGATACCAAAACTGAGTAATACCTGGCTCATGACAAGGACTCGTGTTGGGTCAAGCCCCATCAGAATCACGATAAATGAAGGCGCCATGGTGACAGAGCGACGTACCCACAACGGTATATAGAAACGCACAAACCCCTGCATCACGACTTGCCCTGCCAGTGTACCGACAACGGTTGATGATAAGCCTGCAGCAACCAGACTTAAACCGAAAATGGTGGCAGCCGAGTGGCTCAATAACGGCTCCAGCGTCAGATACGCTTCGTCAAGATCGGCAACGCCGGTATGGCCTGAAAAGTGAAACGCAGCGGCAGCCGTGGCCATCATCGCCAGATTTACAAATCCAGCGATGGTCATCGCAATACCAACATCCCATTTGGTGGCTGAATAACGCTCCGCATGATTGCCGTCGTGCAGATGTTGGGTCAGTGACGAATGCAGGTAGATAACGTGCGGCATAATGGTTGCGCCCAGCACACCCGCTGCCAAAAACACCGCTTCGCTGGTTGGCAGGCTAGGGATCAGCATTCCTTTACCCAGCTCCGCCAGCTTAGGTTGGGAGAAAATCAGCTCAACGATATAAGCCGCAGCGACAAACAGCAGCAATCCACCGATCACTTTTTCGAGTGGCTTTTGCCCGCGTCGTTGCAACATCAGAATCAGGAACGTGGCGATGCCAGTCAGTACTGCGCCTTGCAATAGCGAGACGCCAAGGATCAATTTGAAACCAATCGCAGCACCGATGAATTCGGCAAGATCGGTAGCCATGGCAATGATTTCAGCCTGTATCCAGTACAACCAAACAACTGGACGCGGATAATGGTCACGAATTTGCTCGGCGAGATTTTTCCCGGTCGCAATCCCCAGTTTTGCCGACAAAATTTGTATCAGCATCGCCATCAGGTTGGCCCATACCACCACCCACAGCAATTTATAACCAAAGCTAGCACCAGCCTGGATGTTGGTGGCAAAGTTACCGGGATCGATATAACCGATAGCCGCGATAAATGCCGGGCCCATTAACGCCAGACGTAATCTGCGCGCTGTGCGAGTACCACTATTTTCAACGCGACTGTTTGTCATTATCTGCCTCTGGAGATATAGCCTTTGCTATGTTTTAAGCTATCAAAAATGAGAATGATTATCAAATTCATTTAAAGGGCATAAATTGATTTCTTTGATAGACTGAAACAATGAAGGATTTGCAGTAGCGATTTTCTATCGCCGGTTAACGAACAGCAACTGTGACAAGAACTATGTTAAAGATATGTGCGTTGACGCAACTTTTATCTTCTTTACTTAACATAGCAGAAATGTATGTTTGATCACTAATTTTGAGTTTGGTCACATGACATTACTATAGTGTGCGTTTGCTCTCGTTTTCTTATTGCTTGTTTCATAGAATGTGCAACGAAATTAAACCTGCCTCATGTTTGGAGCAAATATGTCCCGCGTTCTTCACTTTGTCTTAGCGCTTGCCGTGGTTGCGCTACTTGCTTTATTGCTGAGTAGCAACCGTAAGCAGATCCGTATTCGTTTTATCGTTCAACTGTTAGTGATTGAACTCATTCTTGCCTGGTTCTTCCTGAACTCAGAAATTGGTTTGGGCTTTGTCAGAGGTTTCTCAGAAATGTTTGAGAAGCTGCTGTCATTCGCTAATGAAGGGACAAACTTTGTATTCGGTAAGATGAATGACGAAGGACTCGCCTTCTTCTTCCTGAAAGTACTCTGCCCAATCGTCTTTATCTCTGCGCTGATCGGGATTTTGCAGCACATCCGCATCTTGCCAATTGTTATCCGCTTTATCGGTACCCTTCTGTCTAAAGTGAATGGTATGGGTAAACTGGAATCCTTTAACGCCGTAAGCTCGCTGATTCTGGGACAATCAGAAAACTTTATCGCCTATAAGGATATTCTCGGCAAGATGTCGCGCAACCGCATGTACACCATGTCCGCTACGGCCATGTCTACTGTGTCCATGTCGATTGTCGGCGCTTATATGACGATGCTCGAACCTAAATATGTGGTCGCAGCGCTGGTATTGAACATGTTCAGTACCTTCATCGTGCTTTCTCTTATCAACCCGTACCGCGTTGATGAGAGCGAAGAAAACCTACAGATGTCTAACCTGCATGAAGGTCAAAGCTTCTTCGAAATGCTCGGTGAATACATTCTGGCAGGTTTTAAAGTCGCGATTATCGTAGCCGCAATGCTGATTGGTTTTATCGCTTTGATCTCCGCGCTGAACGCACTGTTTGCAGCTGTTCTGGGCATTTCCTTCCAAGGCATTCTGGGTTACATCTTCTACCCGGTAGCCTGGGTGATGGGTGTTCCGTCAAATGAAGCGTTGCAAGTTGGTAGTATTATGGCCACCAAACTGGTATCCAATGAATTCGTTGCGATGCTGGATCTGCAAAAACTGGCTGGTACGCTTTCCCCACGTGCGGAAGGTATCCTGTCTGTGTTCCTGGTTTCGTTTGCCAACTTCTCTTCTATCGGGATTATCGCGGGTGCGATTAAAGGCCTGAACGAAGAGCAAGGTAACGTTGTTTCTCGCTTTGGTCTGAAACTGGTTTACGGTGCGACGCTGGTGAGTATTCTGTCAGCGTCTATCGCTGGCCTGTTCTTGTAAGAATCCTCACAATAAAAACCGGGGCATTTGCCCCGGTTTTTTTATGCCTGAATCACGTCGTCATACTGCCAGCACACCTGATTTCTTCCACGTTCTTTCGCGGTGTACATCCGCATATCAGCAAGCGCCTGAATTTGGTCAAGCGAGTTCTCTGGATACTCACTGTGCGAAGCAATACCCAACGATGCGGTAATCGGGAGCAGAGAGCCATCCTCAAGCATCAGTCCAGAAGACTCAAGCTCCCACTTAATTCTTGTGGCAACCATAATCCCGGCTTTCAGATCGGAATTCGGTAGGTAAATACAGAACTCTTCACCGCCGATGCGCCCCAGAATATCCTGGTTGCGGATTGCTCGCTGAATACGCCCAGTAGCATGCACCAGCATATTATCGCCGACCAAATGCCCGTAAACATCATTCACTCTTTTGAAGTGGTCAAGGTCAAGCTGCACGATGGTGTAATCCACATAGTTGGGGCTTATTTGTGATGTACGCGCAAAAAAACCGCGCCGATTGAGTGCCCCTGTCAAGTCGTCGTGAAGCGCATGGTGTTGCATTTCACGCTGTAAACTGCCCATATTTCGTACCAGGCGGCAAATGACCTTGTGCGACCCCCAAAGGAAAAGCACGAAAATCACCCACATCACCACCAACAGAATACTGAAACGACCAAAGCCCTCATGTAGCCCCTGGCTGAGCGTTTGCGTGCTTACAACAACCGATTGGGTTCCGACAACTTTGCCAAACGTGATAAATACTGTGCCGTCACGTATGGTGCCGCGCGAGGAGACTTCAAGCGTCTGGCGAATAGTCGATAACTGCTTCGCACTCAGTTGAAAATGATTGATATCCCCAACTACACCCGTTAACGGCTTTAGTTGTTCGTCATACAGTTGATACGCACTTTGTGTCCCTTCCGGTAACGAAGAGGCCAGGAATTTTTGCACCGAGTCATTATTAAAAGCAATACCCAGCAATCCTATCCAATTACCACGGTAATCGACCGGAATGGCACCGTTGATCAGTGTGTCATTGCTTTGCGCGATATTTTGCCGCGTCCAGAAAGGCTCGCGCTGCGGGTTCAACAACGGTGATGCCAGCACGAAACTGCCCTGCTTTTCATGAGGGTTGTAGCTGCTGATCAATAGCGAGTTAACTTCTTGCGATAAAGAGACAATAAATTCGCCTTCGCGCGAGATGTAGTACAAATCAGCTGTTAATTCATTTGCACCGGAAGCCAACGGGAAAAGACTCTGAATTTTGCGCAATGCATAGAGTTCCTGGCGAACTTCAAATGCTTCTTGCCCAGGAAATGCGGAATCTTCAGTGATAACATTTGGCAAAGGCAAATCACCTACCCAAAGGCGATTGTTGCCTGAACCATCATCGATTTCGGAAGGAACAATCGCAGCACCTGGAAATAGCGGGTCATCCATTGATTCAACGAAGATACGCTTTAGATAGCGAAGGTTATCAATTTTGTACTGAGCTTTACTTTCAATACGGGTAATAACACTTTCAAGATGGCTGAGGTGGCTGGTGCGATAACCGTGGCTAAATAGCTGTCCCTGCTGCCAGAACAAAACAGTGTTCAGCACAAAAACAAAAATGAAAACCAGGTGGATCACACGCAGTGTTTTAGCCATAGGCAGGCGAAACCGATTTGCTAATGAAGTGCTCACAAATAAGCCCTTTGATCATATGCTCGCAACATACTACGACCTTAAAGCATGAACTGCGGTAAGAGGCTCTGGTTTACCAATCAGATACCCTTGTAAAAACTGTACGCCCAGTTCGTGCAATAGCGCACGCTGTTCTTCAGTTTCGACATACTCGGCCACAACATTCAATTGCTTAGCACGAGCCATATCGCATATAGATTTAACAATCAGGGGGTCAAGAGAGTCCGAGGTGATGTCTTTTATGAAGCAGCCATCAATCTTGATTATGTCCGCCTGAAGCCGTTTGAGTCGTTCATAATTCGCATAACCCGTACCAAAATCATCAATGGCGATTTTAAAACCATTGTCACGCAGCAGTGTGATGTTCTGCATTGATGTTTCTGAGTCCGAGAACGCCTGTTCTTCGGTGACTTCAATAATGACACTGCTGGTTGGAACTTGGTATTGGGTGAACAGCGAAACAATTTTCTGAGCGATGTCTTTTTGCATCAACGTCAATGGCATAAGATTGACAGAAAAATGCGGTTGCTGCATATCGTTTGGATGAAGATACAAGAAATTCACTAATTTTTTCACCACCAACATATCAAAGCGGGTGCTGAGGTTGAACTCTGCAATAATAGGAATAAACTTGTCAGGAGCAATTATCTGGTTTTCAAAAACTATGCGGCTGAGTATTTCGTAATATCCTTTCCCTGTTGCATCTACGATAGGCTGCGCGTAGAGCACCACAGGATCTTCTTCATTCAATACACGTTTAATTTTCTGTAATAACAAAACACGTTCAGTGGTCTTATCAGAAACGTAATCAATTTGAGTATTCAGACTAAGCACACGCGTGGCGATACTAGTCTGCTCAGACAAATAGCTTAATTTCCCTAATGTATGGTGTAGTTCAACCAAGTTATTGTCGATAACACTATAAGCAGCACCATACTCAATCTCCAGCATAGTGTTATGCCATTTTATTTTTTTGCAATTGAGTAGATCAACAATATGTTCAAGCCGCGCATTAGTATGTTGCCCACGCAAAAAAATCAATAATTCACTGCCGGGCAACTGAAATACTTGTTCACCTTGTTGCATCAAAGGTGCTATTTGACTGGTAATAATACGCTTGCAATGAATGCGCATCATCATGCCGTAATGGCGGCTGAGAAACTCCAGATTAGACATACGTAGACAACATAACGTTCCTTCCGGATAACATTGCACGTGTTGTTCCAGCGCACGTAAATTCGGTAATTGCGTTAATGGATCAGTGAGAGCCTGTGAATGATAAATACGCTTCATCCATTCATTTTTCTTAAATATCATCGTCATGTATAGCATGCAGACTGAAAAAGAGATAAATACAGAAAGAATAAAGGACAGGGCGAATTCTGTGTTCACTCCGTAAAGAAAACCACGGTTAAAAGTTAGCAGAAACCATGCAGAAAGGCCCCAAAGCAGGCCCATTAAACGTGGGCCAAAATGACGGATCCCCAAGGTAAACAATATGAAGACAACCGGCACCAGGTAACCAGAAATCGTTAGCATGCTTGAGGGTGAACAAAGTACGGTCAACAGCACTACCAAACTCAATAGCCATGTGAAGGAGTAAAAACGACGCGGTCCAATGAAATCACGCATCACGCAACGACGCCAGAATGCACGTGCGTAATGAGGGTTTAGGATCATCCTTAATGGATAATAAAATAGAAAATTAAAGATGAGAGATGAGGCAACCAGACTTTGGAAATCCATCACCATAAACATGTGTGAATTATCGCCAAAGTAAGCGGCTACATTTGCAGGGAAAGAAATATACTGCCCCGCAAAATACATTAGTAATTTAATGCTGACAGGGGCAACAAAGCCAAGCCATAATATTCTAATCCCCATGCCTTTATCGGTCAGGGCATAGCGCCATCGCGGCCCCAGATAATAACGAACAATCATACTGCAGATGATGATTGGGAATATCAAACAAATAATAAAAGCTGCTAACGCAATGAACGGAAAATTCAGGAAAAATGAAAATGTCACTACTGAAGAAATTATCAGAGGAACAATCGCAACTCGGCCATAAATAAACACCATGGCAATCATCAAACTGACTGGAAGGTAGGCGAGATAAATCTGATGCCCCCCTACAGTGGTTAATGGAGAAATATAGCGAGAAAAAGGGAAAAGTAAGAGGCATAAAACCAGTGCTGTGGCGTATTTTCTGATTGATGTATTAAAAATCATAAGCTCTGGAATCTGTGCGCTGTAATAGCCTTACAGCATTATTCGGTGGTAAAGAATACGTTTATTTATTGCACAAATCAAGCTTACAAAATATCATACCCCTTTAAATTTACTGTATTTTTATACAATCATACAAAGAGAAATAATTTGATATATATATATTAAGAATCAATCGTATTCAAAAATTGCTGATTAGAAGAATAAATATCACGGTGAAATGGCTGTTTAGAGAAGTATTCAGAGGCATAAAAAAACCCCCGCCATCAGGCGAGGGTTTCATATTTTGGTGGAGCTAAGCGGGATCGAACCGCTGACCTCTTGCATGCCATGCAAGCGCTCTCCCAGCTGAGCTATAGCCCCACGAATGGGTTTGGTTTTAACGATTCAAATCTTGCTGGTAAAGATTTGGTGGAGCTAAGCGGGATCGAACCGCTGACCTCTTGCATGCCATGCAAGCGCTCTCCCAGCTGAGCTATAGCCCCGTACCGTGAAACCGTGTCGTATCGACGGGCGGCATCATATGAAACCCACTCAAGAGTGTCAACGTCAAATTCGGCTTCTGCGATCAATCGTCGAAAAAGCAAACAGCTGCAGCTAAAGCAAATTGCATCTCATCCTGCGGTAGTTAATCCTGTCACAGTTTCCAGTAAAATGATCTCATAAAATGAACCCCTAATAACCCTTTTGGATTTAAGGAAAAAACTGTGCTCAAGGAACGTATGACCCCAGAAGAGCTGGCGATGATGACTGGCTATAGTCGCCAAACAATCAACAAATGGGTACGCAAAGAAAATTGGCTTACGACTCAAAAGCCTGGAGTTCAGGGAGGAAAAGCTCGCCTGATTCATGTGGATGAACGTGTCCGCGACTTTATTAATAGCGCAAAACGCGTTTCGGAAAAGCACGGCAGTTACCACGTTAATAGCACTTCGTTGGAAGCTCTTTTACTTAATTCGATGAAGCAAATGTCGATTTCAGAGCAAGAACAGATGTCAGCATTGCTTCTGCGTGAAGGTATTGCGGGAGTTTTAAAACGTTTAGGTATTCGTGATGAGTAAGACGAGTATTTAAAAGCCGACATTAAGTCGGCTTTTAAGCAAGTACGCTCAATGATTTAATCTAGCGTTACTGTTGTACTTCGCGCTGAGCAATAAATTCCAGCGCTTTGTTAATACGCGCAATGGAACGTTGCTTACCAATAGCGTGAACGGTAACGTCAAGGCCTGGTGATTGCCCGGCTCCGGTTACCGCTACACGCAGTGGCATACCCACTTTACCCATACCTACTTCCAGCTCATCAGCCGTTGCCTGAATAGCGTTATGCACATTTTCCGCAGTCCAGTCGCTTAATGCGGCCAGTTTGTCGCGAACTACTTCCAGCGGTTGGCGAGCAACAGGGCGCAGGTGTTTTTTCGCAGCGTCAGCGTCGAACTCGCTGAAGTCTTCATAGAAGTAGCGGCAAGTTTCCGCCATTTCTTTCAGAGTTTTGCAGCGATCGCCAAGCAGTTTCACAAGTTCAGCAAGCTGTGGGCCATTACGGGTATCAATGTTTTGCTGCTCAATATGCCATTGCAGATGTGTCGCCACATATTCAGGAGCAAGATGATTAATGTAGTGGTGGTTCAGCCACTGCAATTTCTCAGTGTTAAATGCACTGGCAGATTTGCTTACCGAGTCTAGCGTGAACAATTTGATCATATCTTCGCGAGTGAAGATCTCCTGATCACCATGGGACCAGCCCAAGCGTACCAGGTAGTTCAGCAGTGCTTCTGGCAAGTAACCATCATCACGATATTGCATCACGCTTACTGCGCCGTGGCGTTTGGACAGTTTTTTACCATCATCGCCATTAATCATAGAAACGTGTGCATAAACGGGAACCGGCGCGTTCAATGCTTTCAGAATGTTGATCTGACGCGGTGTGTTGTTGATATGGTCTTCACCACGAACAACGTGAGTAATCTCCATATCCCAATCATCCACAACGACACAGAAGTTATAAGTTGGAGAGCCATCGGTACGGCGGATAATCAGATCGTCAAGTTCCTGGTTGCTGAATTCAATCGGGCCACGGATCTGGTCATCGAAAATAACCGAACCTTCTTGCGGGTTAGCAAAACGCACAACACAAGGTTCGTTAGCTTCGTGATGCTCATGACCATGGCGACAGCGACCGTCATAACGCGGCTTGTCGCCGTTCGCCATTTGTTCTTCGCGCAGGGCTTCAAGACGTTCTTTAGAGCAGTAACATCTATACGCTGTACCCGCTTCCAGCATTTCGTCGATAACCGCATTGTAGCGATCAAAGCGTTTAGTCTGGTAGTACGGACCTTCATCCCACTCCAGGCTCAGCCAGTTCATGCCATCCATAATAGCTTCGATAGCTTCTGGAGTGGAACGCTCAAGGTCAGTGTCTTCTATACGCAGCACAAACTCGCCGCCGTGGTTACGAGCAAAAAGCCAGGAGTAGAGAGCAGTACGAGCACCACCAACGTGCAAATAGCCCGTAGGGCTTGGCGCAAAGCGAGTTTTGATTTTCATTGAACGGCCTTAATTACGCAAAAGTACCGGGAAGCCGGCTAATGCCAGGGAATATTTAGTCGATAACATTCTACCACTCCAGGCTGATTCCTCAATGTCGATACCTTTAGTTGTCAGGAATCCATACATTCTGGTGACAAATCAATCACCCATGGATAATTACTGATCGCATTGATTATTTTTACGACGAACGAACAAAATCTTTAGAAAAGGCGTTGACTCATTTTCAACTCTCCCTATAATGCGACTCCACACAGCGGGGGTGATTAGCTCAGTTGGTAGAGCACCTCCTTTACACGGAGGGGGTCGGCGGTTCGAGCCCGTCATCACCCACCATTCATTAGTGAGTGATACCGCAGTGTAGCAAGAGATAAGATTTGGGTGATTAGCTCAGTTGGTAGAGCACCTCCTTTACACGGAGGGGGTCGGCGGTTCGAGCCCGTCATCACCCACCATTATCTACTCTTGTAATAGCAGTACCGAAGTTCGGGTGATTAGCTCAGTTGGTAGAGCACCTCCTTTACACGGAGGGGGTCGGCGGTTCGAGCCCGTCATCACCCACCATTCGGGGCGTTAGCTCAGTTGGTAGAGCAGTTGACTTTTAATCAATTGGTCGCAGGTTCGAATCCTGCACGCCCCACCAATGTAGAAAGGCGCCCTAAAGGCGCCTTTTTGCTATGTGCGATTCCTAACCCTCGATACAGAATTAGCGACCTACCCACAATTCCCCTCAAGATTTACCCTTGTCTGGCCGATATTTGTTCTATTCAGTCCTTCAAGGAACCATCATGAGCAACACCATTACCACGTCAACGCCGTCACCTCAGGCCAATTCTTCGGCATCTGCAAGTTCAGGCGACAATAGCCTGGCATCACAAATCAGCCGTATTACGCAACAAATCACTAAGCTAACGCAGCAGGCCAAAGATATTGCGAACGGTAGCGGGACCACTGAAGAGAAACAAAAGCAACAAGAGTTGATCCAGGCTCAAATCAAAATGCTGCAAGCTCAAGTGGCACAATTGCAGCGTCAACAGGTTGAAGAAGCCCAGAAAAAACAGGATCAGCAGCAATCAAGAGTCGAAGGTGTGAATAAGCCATCTGAAAATAACCAGATTGATATCTACATTTAATCGTTGTGAAAAAGAGGATCTCCCAGGCGCGCAGCGGTTAACTGTTGCGCCTGTTGGCGAACAACCTCCCAAATTGCTTCTGCAGCACGAGAAAGCGACCTATTTTTACGGCGAACCAACATTAATTGCCGCTCTACAACCGGAATGAGTGGTCTTACAACCAGTGGGCGGCCCTGTGGTAACGGTAATGCTAACGCCGGGAGAACGCTGATACCAATTCCCGCTTCTACCATTGGAAAGAGCGTTGCCGGGTGGCCAATTTGCTGAACAATATTTGCCTCTATGCCCTGACGTTGCAACGCTTCATCAATTAATGGACGGCTGCCTGAAGCATAATCCTGTAACACCAACTTCGCACCTTGCAACGCCTGCCATGACACCTGAGTCTGAAGTGAAAACGGATGGTCATCGCGGCAAAGCAGTAAAAACGGTTCGGAAAGTACCGCCTCGCAATCCAGATCGCTTGCCTGAATGGGGTCTATAACCATGCCAAAATCTACTTCGCCCTGACGGATACTTTGCAGTACCCATTGTTGTGGGCGGTCATGTAGCACAAAACGAATGGCTGGATACTCCAGGGCTGCGGCTGCTATAGACTGCGGCATCAAATGTGCAGAGATAGTCTGGCTCGCGGCAACACGAACCGTTCCACTTAGTTGATGACCCACGCTGCGCGTGTCCAGCAATGTACTCGTCAACTCTTCCAATAACCGCTCAAGGCGTGCAGCCAGTTGCTGGCCTGCTTGCGTCAGAGCGACTTCGCGAGTGGTACGATCCAGCAGCTTTACGCCTAGCTCGCTCTCAAGTTCTTTTACGCTGTGACTTACCGCCGATTGGCTCAAACCAATTTGCTCCCCTGCCCGACTAAAACTCCCGGCATGGGCAACTGCGACGAACACTTTTAACTGGCGCAGGGAATAATTCATCTAATTTATTCATCAATGTATTTAATAAATCAATTTTATTTCTAAAACCGATAAAAGCACAATGGCCCCATCACAGTTTGAGGAATGATGATGAAACTCTCTCGCGTACTCGACCCTTTTACACTGACACTCATTTTTGTCGTAATGGTGGCATCTTTCTTCCCGGCTCAAGGCAGCTTTGTTGGCTTCTTTGAAGGACTTACCACGGCCGCCATCGCACTTTTATTTTTTATGCACGGGGCAAAACTCTCTCGCGATGCGATTATTGCAGGGAGCAGTCACTGGCGCTTGCATCTATGGGTGATGTGCAGCACATTCGTTCTGTTCCCGGTTTTGGGAGTTTTGTTCGCCTGGTGGGCGCCGGTAAACGTCAGTCCTGAAATCTATACCGGCTTTTTGTATCTATGTATTTTGCCTGCCACGGTGCAATCGGCAATTGCATTTACATCCCTTGCTGGGGGTAATGTTGCAGCGGCGGTATGCGCCGCTTCCGCTTCAAGTCTACTCGGGATTTTCCTTTCGCCATTGCTAGTCGGCATGGTGATGAATGTACATGGCGCAAGCGGCAGTTTGCAGCAAGTGGGCAGTATTATGTTGCAGTTACTGGTGCCATTTGTACTCGGCCATCTTTCTCGTCCGTGGATTGGTAACTGGGTCGCTAAACATAAAAAATGGATTGGTAAAACCGATCAGACTTCAATTCTTCTTGTCATCTACACGGCGTTTAGCGAAGCAGTAAGACATGGGATTTGGCACAAAGTAGGACTGGGTTCACTGCTGTTTATCGTGGTAGTAAGTCTGGTATTACTGGCGATTGTAATCAGCCTCAACATGCTTGTGGCAAGACGCCAGGGCTTTAGCAAGGCCGATGAAATTACCATTGTGTTCTGCGGTTCGAAAAAGAGCCTGGCTAATGGTATTCCCATGGCAAACATACTGTTCCCGGTAGCCACTGTGGGGATGATGGTGCTGCCGCTAATGATCTTCCATCAGTTGCAGCTAATGATATGCGCGGTGCTAGCTCGCCGTTACCAGAGGGAAACTCAGGTGGCAACCAAAACCGCCACCGAAGTCCCTGGATAACGCTTAGTGCCGTTTGAGGGGCTTCACCAGTCCCTCAAGCCCTTCTGTTCTGATAAGTAGCGTCAGCCTCATCAGTTCACCAAGATGCCCCTGTGGGAATTCATCTTTGCGGGCAAACCACAGAAGATACTCTTCCGGCACATCAATAAGCACACGGCCTTTGTATTTTCCAAACGGCATCACGGTATTGGCTATCTCAATAAGCTGTTCTTTATCCATCTCATTCACCTAATAAGCGAATCATTTCAGCTTCATCAATAACATCAATACCCAACTCTTGAGCCTTAGCAAGTTTTGAGCCCGCCGCTTCACCCGCAATCACCAGATCAGTTTTCTTCGACACACTACCTGAGACTTTAGCACCCAATGCCACCAGACGTGCTTTCGCATCATCGCGCGACATAATGCTCAGTGAGCCGGTCAATACCACGGTTTTGCCAGCAAACGGGCTGTCGATTTCTTCCGCTTTAATGATAACGGGGGCTGGCCAGTGCACGCCCGCCTCTTGCGTCAACTGACGAATGACTTCCAGATTGCTTTCTTCAGCGAAGAAATTGAAGACATGCGTGGCAACGACAATGCCCACATCTGGTACTTTTTGCAGTTCCTCAATACTCGCAGCGGTTAGCGCATCTAAAGTGCCAAAATATGCCGCTAACCCTGCTGCTGTCGCCTCGCCGACTTCACGGATCCCGAGAGCATACAAGAAGCGAGCAAAAGTGGTTTCTTTCGCTTTCACCAGCGCATCAACCACATTTTGAGCCGACTTCGGCCCCATGCGATCAAGCCCAGTAAGTTTGCCGGCTGTCAGACGGAAAAGATCCGCTGGCGTATGAACATATTCTTTTTCGACCAGTTGATCGATTATCTTGTCGCCCATACCATCCACATCTAACGCACGGCGAGAGACAAAATGTTTGAGTGATTCTTTACGTTGGGCACCGCAAATTAGGCCACCAGTACAACGAGCCACCGCTTCGCCTTCCACGCGCTCAACGTCAGAACCACAAACTGGGCAATGAGTTGGGAAAACGATCTCCGTGGTGTTATCCGGTCGTTCAGATTCCACTACACCCACAACTTGAGGAATAACATCACCAGCACGGCGGATAACCACACGGTCACCGATTCTTAAACCCAGGCGCTCAATTTCATCTGCATTGTGTAACGTAGCATTGCTGACCAACACACCTGCAACCTGTACTGGCTCCAGACGCGCTACCGGCGTAATGGCACCGGTACGCCCGACCTGAAATTCGACATCACGAACAAACGTCATCTGTTCCTGAGCCGGAAATTTGAATGCCACTGCCCAGCGTGGTGCGCGAGCAACAAAACCGAGCGTTTCTTGCAAAGCAAGTGAATCGACTTTAATCACCACGCCGTCGATATCAAAACCTAACGTTGGACGATCAGCTTCAACCTGGTGATAAAACGCCAGCACTTCTTCCGGCGTGCTGCATAAACGAATACGATCGCTAACTGGCAAACCCCACTCTTTAAACTGCTGCAAACGCGCAAGGTGGCTGGTAGGTAACTCACCGCCGTCTAGCAGGCCAACGCCATAGCAGAAGAATGTTAGCGGGCGTTTTGCAGTAATACGTGGGTCGAGTTGGCGCAGTGATCCTGCTGCCGCATTACGCGGATTAGCAAAGATTTTACCGCCGGAACGACGAGCTTCTTCATTAATCTTTTCGAAACCAGCCTGTGGCAGGAACACCTCACCACGTACTTCCAGCCGACGAGGAATATTTTCACCGCGTAATTTAAGAGGAATGGAGCGGATAGTGCGCACATTGGCGGTAATATTTTCACCAGTAGTGCCATCGCCACGCGTTGCGGCACGAATCAGTATTCCGTCTTCATACAGCAGGCTGACAGCCAATCCATCAAGCTTTAACTCACAGCAAAAAGTGACGGCCTCGGTGATTTTCAAACGATCCTGAACACGTTTGTTAAACGCCAGATAGCTGGTTTCATCAAATACGTTATCCAGCGAGAGCATCGGAACTTCGTGGCGAACCTGAGTGAATTCGCTTAGCGGGGCTGCCCCCACGCGCTGAGTTGGGGAATCAGGCGTGATTAACTCAGGATGCGCTTCTTCCAAAGAACGCAGCTCACTCATCAGGCGGTCATATTCAGTATCCGGGATTTCTGGGTTATCAAGTACATGATAGAGATATTCATGATGGCGAAGCGTGGTTCGCAGCTGAGTGATTTGTTGTTCGATTGTGTCCATATCGCACCATCAATATAAAAAACCCCCGACATGCGGGGGTTTAGGGAGAAACATGTTCAGAAGGGGTATCAAACGCTTGCGTTAGCTTCAACCACTTCACGGATACGGTCCTGATACTCACGCATTTTTTGCGGGGTCATCATACGTCGCTGGTCATCTAACACTACACCACCCACTTCATCGGCAATGTGCTGGCCAGACTGTAGCATCAACTTAAAGTTCTGCGCAGGATCCCCATAAGATGGCACCTGCATGAAGATTGTCACGCCTGGCGTGGCAAAGTTCGTCATGCTTTCTGGGTCAAACGAACCAGGCTTAACCATATTGGCGAGGCTAAACAAAACCGGGCCGCTGCCATCAGGACTGAGGTGGCGGTGGAAAATGTTCATTTCACCAAAGATAAAGCCTGCTTGCTGAATACTGTTTAACAGTACTTCGCCGTTAATCATGCTGCCTGCGTGAGCCGAGACGTTCAACACAATCACCGTCTCTTTACGACGCGCTGGTGGTTCAGGGGCCGGAGCTGGTTGATCAACTGGTTCAGAATGCTGAACCTGTTGAGCTGTCGGCTGCTGAATCGGAGATTGTGGTACCACTGGCTGCGGTTGTTGTACAACTGGCGGTTGTTCCGCTGATTGATGAACAACAGGCTGCGCAGGCGCGGGTTGATGTGTCGGCGCAACAGGCACTTCCTGATGTGATGCAACCGGTTCAGGTTGACGCACAGGTGCATTCTGACGCGGTTGCGCAGAAGCGTAAGGAGGCTCGTACTGATGTTGAGGTGCTTGCGGCTGACGAGGCATTTCTGGCTCGCGAGTCGTTGTATCCGGCGTAGGGTTAACCCGACGCACACGCACCTCACCTACTCCATCATCTTGCTCATCGTCAGCCTCGTCGTCATCCGGCTCGAGTTCGTCACGCTTTGACTTCAAACGCTTCATTGGACGATCACGGAAAACGGAAGAACGTTCCTTACGACTCGTCCACAGACCGTGAACCAGTAAGGCTATTATGGCGATCGCGCCAACAATGATTAATATCAGACGCAAATCCTGCATCATTATATTCTCTGTTGTTCTAACACCTTGCCACCGCGGCAAACATTTACTCACTAAGAGTATTTGCCCATTTGCTCAAGTGCAAGTGCGCACACGGTTTTCTCAGCATAAAGATGGGTCGAAATCGGTTTTTTGCTGTTTTTTCGACCATTTCCTAATAAGTTTTTCTCCTGGCACTCAGTTATGATAGGCCAGCATGTCATCGCAATGACCAAAAAGGAGCTCGTTCAGATTATGGTTTCACCTTCAGGACCCCTGCCACGCAGTGGCGTTTACTATTTTTCGCAGGGCTGGAAGCTGGTCCGTGAGCCTGGAATCAAACGTTTCGTGCTCATACCACTGCTGGTCAATATTATATTGATGGGGGGAGCATTTTGGTGGTTGTTTACGCGCCTGGATGTTTGGGTCCCAACTCTGCTGTCATACGTACCAGAATGGTTGCAGTGGCTAAGCTATCTAATTTGGCCGCTGGCGGTCGTTTCTATTTTGTTGGTGTTTGGTTATTTCTTTTCAACCATTGCGAACTGGATTGCTGCTCCTTTCAATGGGTTATTGGCCGAGCAGCTCGAAGCACGTCTAACTGGAGCGACACCGCCTGACACCGGTGTGTTTGGCATCATGAAAGATGTTCCACGTATAATGAAGCGCGAGTGGCAAAAGCTTTCCTGGTATCTTCCACGAGCGCTGGTGTTGTTAGTGCTCTATTTCATTCCGGGTATTGGGCAAACCGTTGCGCCGGTTTTATGGTTCATGTTTAGCGCCTGGATGCTGGCTATCCAGTATTGCGACTATCCATTTGATAACCATAAAGTACCATTCAAAGAGATGCGTATTTCGCTGCGTCAGAAGAAAATCATCAACATGCAATTTGGCTCGTTAGTCAGTCTGTTTACGCTTATTCCTTTCCTGAACCTGGTTATCATGCCAGTAGCCGTCTGCGGTGCCACCGCGATGTGGGTCGATTGTTATCGTCCAAAACACGCGATGTGGAAATAGTTTTACAGGAGCGGCTTATACCGCTCCTTATTCCTTCTTGCTTCTGCTTATTTCCCTTCTACATATACATATACGATTTCTTTACTTCCGCATAACGCCTAAGCAGGTATGCTGAAGAGGTTTCCCAAATTTCATACAGTTAAGGACGGGTTATGAGCAAGATCTATGAAGACAATTCTCTGACTATCGGTCATACGCCGCTGGTTCGACTGAACCGTATCGGTAATGGACGCATCCTGGCCAAGGTAGAGTCCCGTAACCCGAGCTTTAGCGTTAAATGCCGTATCGGAGCCAATATGATTTGGGATGCCGAGAAACGCGGTGTACTAAAGCCTGGTATCGAGTTAGTTGAACCTACCAGCGGTAATACTGGTATCGCACTGGCCTATGTTGCTGCTGCACGTGGTTACAAACTGACGCTGACCATGCCTGAAACCATGAGCATCGAACGCCGTAAGCTCCTGAAAGCACTAGGTGCCAACCTGGTACTGACTGAAGGCGCAAAAGGTATGAAAGGCGCGATTCAAAAAGCAGAAGATATTGTTGCCAGTAATCCAGATAAATTCTTGCTATTGCAACAATTTAGCAATCCGGCGAACCCAGAAATTCACGAAAAAACCACTGGTCCAGAAATCTGGGAAGATACAGATGGCGAAGTAGACGTATTCATTGCAGGTGTTGGTACTGGCGGTACGTTGACTGGCGTTAGTCGCTACATCAAGAACACCAAAGGTAAAACTGATCTTATCAGTGTAGCCGTTGAACCAACGGACTCTCCGGTCATCGCGCAGGCACTGGCGGGCGAAGAGCTCAAACCTGGCCCACACAAAATTCAGGGTATCGGTGCCGGTTTTATTCCTGGTAACCTAGATTTGAAGCTCATCGACAAGGTTATTGCCATCACCAACGACGAAGCCATCTCAACTGCGCGCCGCTTGATGGAAGAGGAAGGTATTCTTGCAGGTATTTCTTCCGGCGCAGCAGTAGCTGCGGCATTAAAACTGCAAGAAGATGAAGCGTTTACCAACAAAAATATTGTGGTTATACTCCCATCGTCTGGGGAGCGTTACCTGAGTACGGCCCTGTTTGCCGATCTTTTCACTGAAAAAGAACTGCAACAGTGATGCCAACCAGGTAATTTTGTGTAAAAAAGCACCCAAACGGGTGCTTTTTTGTGGCGCTCGTCAAACTTTTGGCTACCCTGCCATTGCTTCACTTCGCCAGGTCTGGTATCTATCCAGCAAATTATTTTGATGCGCGAAATTAATCGGATTGTGAGATAGGTCTGCTGAATCGATTTAACGATTTGGTGCAAAATCATATTTCACGGCATAATGATTAACGACGAGCGAGCCGCTAAGCACATGGTTTTACCAGAGTACATTATCGCGGTTCCCGAAAGCATCTCGTGTCGCGTACAGTAATAGTTAACAGCGACGCTAACAATCAGGCTAAAGTTTTGCCTCCAGGCTAGACTTTAGTTCCAGAACACTAAACCTATAAGTTGGGGAAATACAATGTTCCAGCAAGAAGTTACCATCACCGCTCCAAACGGTCTGCATACCCGCCCTGCTGCTCAGTTCGTTAAAGAAGCTAAAGGCTTCACTTCTGAGATCACTGTGACCTCCAACGGCAAAAGCGCAAGCGCAAAAAGCCTGTTCAAACTGCAAACTCTGGGCCTGACTCAAGGTACCGTTGTGACCATCTCCGCTGAAGGTGAAGATGATCAGAAAGCAGTTGAGCATCTGGTTAAACTGATGGCTGAACTCGAGTAAGTTCTGGGTTCTTCGTAAATATCAGTCACAAGTAAGGTAGGGTTATGATTTCAGGCATTTTAGCATCCCCGGGTATCGCTTTCGGCAAGGCACTTTTGCTGAAGGAAGATGAAATTGTCATCGACCGGAAGAAAATTTCTGCCGACAAAGTTGCGCAGGAAGTTGAACGTTTCTTAAGCGGGCGCGCGAAAGCGTCAGCACAGTTAGAAGCGATCAAAATTAAAGCTGGCGAGACCTTCGGTGAAGAAAAGGAAGCTATCTTCGAAGGCCACATTATGTTGCTGGAAGACGAAGAGCTTGAGCAGGAAATCATAGCCCTTATCAAAGATAAATTAGTAACTGCTGATGCAGCGGCTTACGACATTATCGAAGGCCAGGCGATCGCGCTGGAAGAATTAGACGATGAGTACCTGAAAGAACGTGCGGCTGACGTACGTGACATCGGTAAGCGTCTGCTGCGCAATATCCTTGGTCTGGCAATTATCGACCTTAGCTCCATTCAGGATGAAGTTATCCTGGTCGCTAAAGATTTGACCCCGTCCGAAACCGCACAACTTAACCTGCAAAAGGTTCTGGGTTTCATCACCGATATCGGCGGCCGCACCTCCCACACTTCCATCATGGCGCGTTCTCTTGAACTGCCAGCGATCGTGGGCACTGGTAGCGTAACCAGCCAGGTGAAAAACGGCGATTACCTGATCCTCGATGCTGTTAACAATAAAGTTTACGTTAACCCAACCAACGACGAGATCGAAGCCCTGCGTGCTGTACAGCAGCAGGATGCATCTGAGAAAGCTGAACTGGCAAAACTGAAAGACCTGCCAGCAATCACTCTCGATGGCCATCAGGTAGAAGTCTGCGCAAACATCGGTACTGTACGTGATATCGACGGTGCAGAGCGTAATGGCGCAGAAGGTGTAGGCCTGTATCGTACAGAATTCCTGTTCATGGACCGCGATTCACTGCCAACTGAAGATGAGCAGTTCGCGGCGTACAAAGCTGTTGCTGAAGCCTGTGGCTCACAAGCAGTTATCGTACGTACCATGGATATCGGTGGCGACAAAGAGCTGCCGTACATGAACTTCCCGAAAGAAGAGAACCCGTTCCTGGGGTGGCGTGCAATCCGTATCGCAATGGATCGTAAAGAGATCCTGCACGCACAGGTACGCGCTATTCTGCGTGCATCTGCTTTCGGTAAATTACGTATCATGTTCCCAATGATTATCTCTGTTGAAGAAGTGCGCGCACTGAAAGCTGAGATTGAAATCATGAAGGCGCAGCTGCGTGAAGAAGGCAAAGCGTTTGACGAAACTATCGAAATTGGCGTGATGGTTGAGACTCCGGCTGCTGCCACGATTGCTCACCATCTGGCAAAAGAAGTCGACTTCTTTAGTATCGGTACCAATGATCTGACGCAGTACACCCTGGCTGTTGACCGTGGTAATGATATGATCTCACATCTTTACCAGCCAATGTCACCATCCGTACTGACTCTGATTAAGCAAGTTATTGATGCTTCTCATGCTGAAGGTAAATGGACCGGAATGTGTGGTGAGCTTGCGGGCGATGAACGTGCTACACTTCTGTTGCTGGGTATGGGTCTGGACGAATTTAGTATGAGTGCCATTTCTATCCCGCGCATTAAGAAGATTATTCGTAACACGAACTTCGAAGATGCGAAGGTGTTAGCAGAGCAAGCTCTTGCTCAACCGACAACGGACGAGTTAATGGCGCTGGTTAACAAGTTCATTGAAGAAAAAACAATCTGCTAATCCACCGGATGCGGCCCAAATTACTGCTTAGGAGAAGATCATGGGTTTGTTTGATAAACTGAAATCTCTGGTTTCTGATGATAAAAAAGACACCGGAACCATTGAGATTGTTGCCCCGCTTTCTGGCGAAATCGTTAATATCGAAGACGTTCCAGATGTGGTATTTGCAGAGAAGATCGTAGGCGATGGTATTGCAATTAAACCGACTGGCAACAAAATGGTTGCTCCGGTTGACGGCACCATCGGTAAAATCTTCGAAACTAACCATGCTTTCTCTATCGAATCCGATAGCGGCATTGAACTGTTCGTCCACTTCGGTATCGATACTGTTGAACTGAAAGGCGAAGGCTTCAAGCGTATCGCAGAAGAAGGCCAGCGTGTTAAGAAAGGCGACGTGGTAATTGAATTTGATTTGGCTCTGCTGGAAGAGAAAGCGAAGTCTACCCTGACTCCGGTTGTTATCTCCAACATGGACGAAATCAAAGAGCTGATCAAATTGACTGGTAGCGTGACTGTGGGCGAAACCCCGGTAATCCGTATCAAGAAGTAAGCTGTCCGCACAATAGAAAACGGCACCCTTGTGGTGCCGTTTTTGTTTACTAATGCGTTGACTAAATGCCAGAACCTTGCGAATAGCTCTCTTCGCCAAACACGCCAGTCGATAAATAACGATCGCCGCGATCGCAGATTATCGCCACTACGACAGATCCCGGATTTTCCTGCGCCACACGCAATGCGCCAGCAACCGCACCACCCGAACTCACACCACAGAAAATCCCTTCTTCGCGCGCCATGCGACGCATCGTTCTCTCGGCTTCGACTTGTGACATATCAATCACTTCATCAACCAGATTAGGATTAAAGATCTTTGGCAGCCATTCCTCAGGCCAGCGACGAATCCCCGGGATACTACTGCCATCTTCTGGCTGTAACCCGACAATTTTGACCAGCTTATCTTGCTCGCGCATGAATTGGCTCACGCCAGTAACCGTTCCTGTGGTTCCCATGCTGGAGACAAAATGCGTGATGCGACCTTGCGTCTGTTGCCAAATTTCAGGCCCGGTGGTGCTGTAATGCGCGTATGGGTTATCTGGATTATTAAACTGGTCGAGGACTTTCCCCTCACCGCGCTCGTCCATCAACCGCGCAAGCTCACGAGCACCTTCCATCCCCTGCTCTTTGGTTACCAGAATCAGTTCTGCGCCATAAGCCTGCATCGCAGCTTTGCGTTCCATACTCATGTTGTCGGGCATTAAAAGCTTCATGCGGTAGCCTTTAAGCGCTGCAATCATTGCCAGCGCAATTCCGGTATTGCCGCTGGTCGCTTCAATGAGCGTATCCCCAGGTGAGATTTCACCGCGAGCTTGCGCACGCACAATCATAGAAAGTGCTGCTCTGTCTTTTACTGAGCCAGCCGGATTATTTCCTTCCAGCTTTACCCAGATTTCACTGCCATTTTCGAGGCCGGTGCGTTGTAATTTAACCAGAGGCGTATTGCCGATTGTGCTTTCTAAGGTGTTCACTTGCCTGTCCAGATATAAGAAAAGCGGCCACGTAGGCCGCTTTTGCGTGTCGTGTTGTTCGGTAAACTTATCAGGCGGTCTGCGCCAGGTCTACACCTTGAATTCGATTCTTCCCGTCGTACAAGCGCGCATGTTGCAGGCCTACGAACAAACGTTCGCCGCGCACCGGAACATGATCTTCACGCAGAACAACCGTTAACGGTTCGTCGTACCAACCAAGCGGCTGCACAACTAATTGCATATAATGCCCGCGAGGACTGATCTCCAGCACCTGCACCGGCAGTGGGGAATCCAGATTGGTACGACGGCTGACATCAACTTCCCACGGACGCAGGAACAAATCCACCGCGCCCTGGTGTGCTGGTGTAAAGCCCAGTGGCCAGCGGTGAGCGCCCACATGGAACTGGCTTCCACGCACAGTGCCTTTCATGCGGTTAACTTCACCGAGGAATTCCAGCACAAATCGAGTCGCCGGTTCGCGCCATACGGCTTCAGGCGTATCAACCTGTTCAATATTCCCCTGGCTCATTACCACTACGCGGTCCGCGACTTCCATCGCCTCTTCCTGGTCGTGGGTCACGAATACGCTGGTGAATTTCAGCTCTTCATGTAACTGACGCAACCAACGGCGAAGCTCTTTACGAACCTGTGCATCCAACGCACCAAAGGGTTCATCCAGCAGCAAGATTTGCGGCTCAACAGCCAACGCGCGCGCTAATGCCACACGCTGTTTCTGCCCGCCGGAAAGCTGCGCCGGGAAACGATCCGCCAAATGCGACAACTGCACCATTTCCAGTAGACGAATGACTTTCTGTTTAATTGCCGCAGCAGAAGGACGCTCGCGACGAGGCAAAACCGTCAAGCCAAAAGCGATATTATCGAACACTGTCATATGGCGGAACAACGCGTAATGCTGGAACACAAAACCGACTTTACGGTCACGCGCGTGGATACGGCTCACATCGGTGCCATGGAAGCTAATACGCCCGCTGTTCTGATGCTCAAGACCCGCAATAATACGCAAAAGTGTAGTCTTACCGGAACCGGAAGGCCCCAGCAACGCCACCATTTGACCAGAAGGGATATCCAGAGAGATATCATTCAGCACCTGGGTGCGACCAAAAGATTTCTTAATATTGGTAATATCAATGCTCATGATTTCCCTCCTGTTGCAGGCGTTTTTCCTGGCTATTCAGGCGCCACTGCAACGCACTCTTGAAGAACAACGTAACGATTGCCATCAGGGTCAACAACGCAGCGGCGGTAAATGAGCCGACGGTATTGTAATCCTGTTGCAACAGTTCAATCTGTAACGGCAGCGAGAACGTCTCACCACGAATAGAACCAGAAACTACCGACACGGCACCAAACTCACCAATGGCGCGAGCATTGGTTAACACCACACCGTAAAGCAGTGCCCAGCGGATATTAGGCAATGTAACGCGTCTGAACATCTGCCAGCCTGAAGCACCAAGTAAAATCGCCGCTTCATCTTCCTGGCTGCCCTGGCTTAACATCACTGGAACCAATTCACGTACCACAAACGGGCAAGTGACAAAAATCGTGACCAGCACCATGCCGGGCCATGCGAACATAATCTGAATGTTATACTCATCCATAAAGCCCGCTAATGGGCCATTGGAGCCGTAAAACAGCAGGTAGACTAAACCGGCGACTACCGGGGAAACGGCAAATGGAATATCCAGCAGCGTCAGTAACAGTTGGCGGCCAGGGAAGTCAAAACGTGTGACCAACCAGGCTAATAAAATACCGAATACCAGGTTTACCGGCACGGTAATCAACGCAATCATCACCGTTAACCAGATAGCGTGCAGCATGTCCGGGTCGACGATGTTGGTAAGCGCAGGCATCAACCCTTTCGAGAAGGCCTGAGCAAAAATAGAGGCGACTGGCACCACCAGCAGCAAAAACGAAACCAGCACGCCGAGGCCGATTAACGTCCACTTACCCCAGTTAAAGCCTGTTCGGCGATAGCTTTTCAATTCAGTTACGTCCGTCATCAGTGACCTACCACACGCCGACCAAAGCGACTCTGCAAGGTGTTAATGGTAAACAGCAACAGCAGTGAAGCGGCAAGAATCACCGAGGCAATCGCGCTGGCTGCCGGATAATCAAACTCCTGCAAGCGTACAAAAATCATCAGCGACGTCACTTCGGTTTTCCAGGCGATATTACCGGCGATAAAAATAACCGCACCAAATTCCCCCAGACTGCGAGTGAATGACAACGCCACACCCGCCATTAATGCCGGAGAAAGCTCAGGTAAAATCACGCGGCGGAAACTCTGCCAGCGCGTAGCACCCAGGGTTTCTGCTGCTTCTTCATATTCTGGGCCCAGTTCTTCAAGCACGGGCTGAATGGTGCGCACCACAAATGGGATGCTGGTAAACGCCATAGCCACCGCGATACCGAGCCAGGTGTACGTCACCTTAATGCCAAACTGTGCCAACCATTCACCGTACCAACCGTTAACTGAGAACAGCCCTGCAAGCGTTAAACCGGCAACAGCCGTTGGCAATGCGAATGGTAAATCCATCAAAGCATCAAGCAGGCTACGGCCAGGAAACTGATAACGCGTTAGAATCCATGCCATCAACATGCCAAAGAAACCATTGAATATTGATGCCACACCCGCAGACAGCAGCGTCACTTTATACGCGGCCACAACCTGTGGATTGGTGATCACTTCCCAATATTGCGCCAGCGTCATCTGTGACAATTGCATCACCAACGCGCTGAGTGGCAGCAGTAAAATCAAGCAGACAAACAGCAAACTGGTGCCAAGGCTTAAGGTAAAGCCCGGCAGCACGCGTTTGGTAGAAACCGCTAACATTTACTTGTGCCCCGCCGCAACCAGCTTGTCGAACTCACCACCACTGGCAAAATGGGTTTTCATCGCTTCCGGCCAACCGCCGAATTCATCTTCCACGCGGAACAAGTCAACCTGCGGGAATTTATCCTTCAGTTTTTCCATCACTTGTGGGTTATTCACACGATAGTAATAATCCGTGATGATGGTCTGCGCCGCGGGGCTGTACAGGAAGTTCAGATACTCTTTTGCTGCTTTTTCAGTGCCGTTGGCTTTGACGTTTTTATCCACCCAGGCCACCGGGAATTCTGCAAGAATATTGACCTTCGGCACCACCACTTCGTAGCCGTCTTTAGCGTATTGATTACGGATGTTGTTCACTTCAGATTCAAAGCTAATCAGCACATCCCCCAAACCACGTTCAACGAAAGTGGTTGTCGCGCCGCGACCGCCGGTATCGAACACTTCAACGTTTTTCAGAAACTGCGTCATAAACTGCTCGGTTTTGGCTTTATCGCCGCCGTCAGCTTTATTTGCCGCACCCCATGCACCCAGATAGGTATAACGCGCATTACCGGAGGTTTTGGGATTCGGGAAAACCAGTTTTACGTCCGGGCGAACCAAATCACTCCAGTCGTGGATATTCTTCGGGTTACCTTTGCGCACCAGAAACGCCATGGTGGAATAAAACGGTGAGCTGTTGTTCGGCAAGCGAGTCTGCCAATCGGCTGGGATAAGCTGGCCTTTGTCGTGCAGGATTTGCACATCAGAGACCTGGTTATAAGTTACAACGTCTGCTTTTAAACCCTGCAAAATCGCCAGCGCCTGTTTTGATGACCCGGCATGAGATTGTTTAATCACCAGCTTGTCGCCATTATTTTCCTGCGCCCATTGTTTCTGGAAGGCTGGATTCAGGGCGGCAAATAGCTCGCGGGACACATCATAAGAGCTGTTCAGCAGTTCTGTGGCATGGGCTGAACCTGCCAGCAGTGCGGAAACAACGATCGCGCTCCAGACTTTTTTAACGGACGTTTTGGCCATTGGGCACCCTTATAAATGTGATAACGGTCATGCTTAATGGTTACCAGTGTATTTATAACAGGCAGCAAAGTTGTAACGGTTTTATATATCGTTTGGTGATTTGCAATAAGAAAGGGGTATAAGACGGAAATCAGGCGCAGCGAGCGCTGCGCCAAAGAATATTACAGGCTTAAAAGCTTATCTAGCGACGGTGCAAAATAGTACCCGCCGGTCACCGGTTTAGTGAAACGCAACATACCATCACGTTTACCGTCGGTTTCGCCGAACATGCTCAGCAGTTGCTGCTCGATATTATGCAGGTGCGCACAATAGGCGATGAAATACAGGCCGTGTGTACCGCTGGCGGTGCCGTATGGCAGACTCTGGCGAACAATCTTCAAGCCTTTGCCATTTTCTTTCAGATCAACACGAGTCAGGTGAGAAGTTTCAGGACGTTCGTCGCCATCAATTTCTTCATTAGCCTCTTTAGTACGGCCAATGATCATTTCCTGATCGGATACGCTCATGCGATTAAGTTGCTTGAGATTGTGTTCCCAGCGCTGAACCAACACGTAGCTGCCACCCGCATCAATACCATCATTAATAACGGCCACTTCGCGGCGCGTTTCTTCTCCCTGCGGGTTTTCGGTACCATCGACAAAACCGCTCAGGTCACGCTCTTCAACCCAACGGAAGCCGTGAACTTCTTCTTCGATTTTCAGTGCGTCGCCAAACGCGGCAAGTGCTGCTTGCGCCACAGAAAAATTCACATCATGGCGTAAAGAAAGAATGTGGATCATCACATCATGTTGCGTTGCCGGTGCCAGGCCTTTACCTAATGGTGCAAAGTTTTTCAGTTCTTCTGCACCAACGCCACCACTTAAATCGCGCCACAGGTCATGGCCAAATGCCACTACCGCACCTAAATTAGCATCAGGGAATTTATCCTGAAAAGCGCTCAGTGACTGATTAAAGGTTTTGCAACCCTGGCGAATAGCGTCGAAATCGCCCTGAAAACTCGCTTCCAGCCAAACGGCAGCACGACAATGTTCTGGCAGAATGCCAGTTTGAACACGAGACATGAATCCTCCTAAAAAAGAACACACCACTCTACGTGGTGTTTATTCCCTTATGATACCCAATTACGGCTGCGCCTTATTGAGAAGACGCAAACCAGGGACTAATTTTTATCGACGCCAAATAATTTTGCTAATTTTCCAGCTTTTGAGCGAGTCGTCAGACGGCATTAACCCTTCAGGGCCGTGCCACTCACCGCTAAATAGATAACTGATATGTTGGCTGTTTGGTGCTTTGCATTCCACACCAGCGCTGTCATCGCCCGTGGATTTACTGCACGAACCAAACGCTTTGCTATACAACTCGCTAAACGGTGTACCAATTTTCACACCGCTATCGGTTTTTATAGAGCTATCCATAACATCGACACGGCTCACGGTACCTTTTTCTCCATTGACGATAACCATCACGGTTTTGTCGTCCATCGCCTCAAAGAAACGCACGATTTCACCATTGTCAGTCTTCATGCCACTGCGCAAACGGTAGTTATCGTTCAGCGCACTGCTGACGGTTTTTTCATCCATCGGCGTGCTGGCAGTTAATTCGCCTACACCCTGCTCGCTCACTTCAAGCGACGAACCAAACCAGTTCAAGGGATTTGCCGCTGACCAGTTAACGGATGACAGTGTCGAACATCCGCTCAGAACCAGTGGCAAGCCTAACAACATCAGGCGCAGTGTTTTCATCAGAAATTCCTTTGTTAAGCATGGATACGCGCTTTGGAGTGCAAACTTTCCCAAAAGTGCCAGGTTATTCACGGCTGAGGATGAAGTAATCGCGAATGCGGCGGCTGGTAAACAGCCACCATAAAGCAAAGATATCGGCAATCAGCAGCGCCAGCGTTACGCCGGTCAGCTCTTCACCCTGCACTAACAGCAGCAGTTGCCAGATCAAAAGCGTCCCTTGCGCAGCAATTAATACCCAGCGCCAGACCGACCATAATCGAGGATATAAATGACGACGACCACTGAGAATAAATGCCAGTGCGGCAGGAACGCCCGGCAATAACCCAAACCAAAAGTTATCGCGGTCAGGGTAGAACACGCCCAGGATGGCATCGCCCTGCTGGCGAGACGCCGCAGCCAACACCAACACAAACCAGGTTCGCGCCTGCAACAGGAGGATGCACCAGAACATAAAGGGTGTTTTCAGATTACCGTGAGCATCGTAATCTGAAGGTGGATACAGATAAGGCATTAATATTCTTGGTCTTCAATTAGACGCTTGCCGAGTAGCATGACTTCCTGCTGCTCATACTCAAGGCGTTCATACATCCCAATTACCAGTTCGTTTTCTTCACGCACCATGATCTGAATTTTTGGACAGCCGCGTGCAATTAGCTTTTTTTCAAGGCGGCTGAGCAACGCATTGGCAATACCACGCCCGCGAAATTCGGGGTGAACGCCAAGGTAATAAGCCGAACCACGATGTCCGTCGTAGCCCCCCATTAGCGAGCCAACCACTTCACCACCCACTTCAGCCACTAAGAAAAGATCTGCGTCATGATTGAGTTTGCGTTCAATATCCATCTCAGGATCGTTCCACGGACGCAGTAAGTCGCAGCGTTCCCAAAGCGTAATGACTTCTTCGAAATCATCCTGGCGAAAAACACGTATTTCCATGGTATTAGCCACCTGAAAGGTCTAAAAAGCTGATTATGGCGGGAACTGACAATTAACGCAAAAGCAGGTAAAAAATGGCATACTTACGCCTCATTCATTTCTTGAAATGAAAAGATAATCATTTCAAGAAAATGCTAGTCGTTAAGCTATTGCCGATACGCTATAAATGCCTATCGAGAATTTTTAAGATAAAAAATTAGCCGCATGAGCAAAATTAAATCACTGACGCATCTGACTACCCGCCGCCAGTTACTGCTTACTGGTTTGGCTGCCTTAACGTTAACGGGCGTAAATAAGGCTTTGGCCAGCTCCGAGACTAAACCCCTTAAAACCACTACTAACCACAGCAAACCGACGAAAAAATCCGGTGCTCGTCGGGTTGTGATGCTAGACCCAGGCCACGGCGGTATTGATACTGGCGCGATTGGTCATAACGGTTCTAAAGAGAAACATGTGGTACTGGCCATTGCTAAAAATGTGCGGAGCATTCTAAAAAGCAATGGGATAGAGGCCAAACTCACACGTACCAGTGATGAATTTATTCCGTTGTACGATCGTGTAGAAATCGCCCATAAACATGGTGCTGATCTCTTTATGTCGATACATGCTGATGGATTCACTAGCCCGACAGCTGCCGGTGCGTCGGTGTTTGCCCTTTCCAATCGTGGTGCAAGTAGCGCGATGGCAAAATATCTTTCTGATAAAGAAAACGCCGCCGATGACGTCGCTGGCAGCAAAGTGAAGCATAAAGATCAGTACCTGCAACAAGTGCTGTTCGATTTGGTGCAAACCGACACCATCAAAAATAGCCTGACGCTCGGCTCGCATATTCTCAAGCAGATTAAACCGGTGCATAAACTTCACAGCCGCAACACCGAACAAGCGGCGTTTGTCGTTTTAAAATCACCGTCGATTCCGTCAGTGCTGGTTGAAACCTCATTTATCACCAATCCTGGCGAAGAGAAGTTATTAGGCACTGCTGCCTTTCGCCAGAAAATCGCTAGTGCTATTGCCTCGGGCATCATTAGCTACTTCCATTGGTTTGATAACCAGAAAGCTCACAATAAAAAACGTTGATGCCTATGAACTTGCCAGATATTCACGCCGTAAAACAATTTTTGCTGCAATTGCAGGACACTATTTGCCAGCAACTCAGCGCCGTTGATGGAGCCACATTCGAAGAAGAATGCTGGCAACGTGAAGGTGGCGGTGGTGGGCGAAGCCGTGTTTTACGTGGCGGGAATATCTTTGAACAAGCGGGGGTTAATTTTTCCCACGTTCATGGCGATGCAATGCCTGCATCAGCAACAGCGCATCGTCCGGAACTAGCCGGTCGCAGTTTTGAAGCGATGGGTGTGTCATTGGTGGTACATCCGCTCAATCCATACGTGCCAACCAGCCACGCTAACGTGCGCTTTTTCATTGCTGAAAAACCTGGCAGTTCCCCCGTATGGTGGTTTGGTGGTGGCTTTGACCTAACTCCCTTCTACGGCTTTGAAGAAGATGCTATTCACTGGCACAAAACCGCACACGACCTATGCCAACCGTTTGGCGAAGACGTTTTCCCACGTTACAAAAAGTGGTGCGATGACTACTTCTTCATTAAACATCGCAACGAGCAGCGCGGAATAGGTGGCTTGTTCTTTGACGATTTGAACACGCCAGATTTCGATCACTGCTTTAGCTTTATGCAGGCGGTGGGCAACGGTTATCTGGATGCATATCTGCCGATTGTTGAACGCCGCAAAGCTTTGCCGTGGGGTGAGCGTGAGCGTGACTTCCAGCTTTATCGCCGTGGCCGTTATGTCGAGTTTAATCTAGTGTGGGATCGCGGAACGTTGTTTGGCTTGCAGACAGGTGGGCGCACAGAGTCGATTTTAATGTCGATGCCACCGTTGGTGCGATGGGAATATAACTACCAGCCAGAAGAAGGCAGCCCGGAGGCTGCCTTGTATAGTGATTTCTTACCCGTTAAAGACTGGGTTTAAATCACAGCGGAACGGTTTGCGCTTCAACAACTGCCAACGCGACCATATTCACAATACGACGCACAGAGGCAATCGGTGTTAACACATGCACCGGTTTTGCCACGCCCATCAATACTGGCCCTACGGTCACCCCTTCGGAACTGGAAACCCGCAACAGGTTGTAGCTAATGCGAGCGGCTTCCACGTTCGGCATGATCAGGATATTTGCCGAACCTTTCAGCGGGCTGTCTGGCATACGTTCGTTACGAATGCTTTCCACCAGCGCTGCATCACCATGCATCTCACCGTCAATTTCCAGCTCTGGTGCACGCTCGCGAACCATCTCCAGCGTTTTACGCATTTTGCAAGCGGCTTTCGAATCCGAAGAACCGTAGTTGGAATGCGACAACAGCGCGACCTTCGGCTCGATACCAAAACGACGCACCGTTTCCGCAGCCAGCAGGGTAATTTCTGTCAGCTCTTCTGGCGATGGATCGTCATTAACGTAAGTATCTGCAATGAAGGTGTTGCCGCTTGGCAGCAGCAATGCGTTCATGGCACCCGCTGCTTTTACGCCTTCGCGGTAGCCGAACAGTTTTTCCAGTACGGCAAAGTGTTCATGGTACTCACCGATAGTGCCGCAAATCATGGCATCAGCCTCACCACGGTGCACCATAATTGCGCCGATAACCGTCGTATTGCTGATAACCGCACGCTGCGCTTGTTCCTGTGTAATACCACGGCGTTTCATGATGTTGTAGTACTCATTCCAGTACTCTTTGAAACGCGGATCGGATTCGTTATTCACGATTTCGAAGTCAACACCTGCACGCATTTGCAGGCCAAGTTTCTTCAGCCGCATTTCGATAACCGCTGGGCGACCAATCAGAATCGGTTTCGCCAGACCTAACGTGATCAGCTCCTGAGTCGCATGCAGCACACGAGCTTCTTCCCCTTCCGCTAACACGACGCGTTTTGGATCTTTACGCGCCTGAGAGAAGATAGGTTTCATAAACAGGTTAGTTTTGTAGACGAATTCGGTCAGTTTTTCTCTGTAGGCATCGAAGTCCTTAATCGGGCGCGTAGCCACACCGGTATCCATCGCCGCTTTCGCAACCGCTGGCGCAATCTGCACAATCAGACGCGGGTCGAATGGTTTTGGAATCAGGTATTCAGGACCGAAAGTCAGTTCTTCTTCACCATAAGCAGAAGCGACAACATCGCTTTGCTCGGCGTGAGCCAGTTCAGCAATGGCGTGAACCGCCGCCAGTTTCATCTCTTCGTTAATCGCCGTTGCACCTACATCCAGCGCGCCACGGAAAATGAACGGGAAGCACAGCACGTTGTTAACCTGGTTTGGGAAGTCAGAGCGGCCGGTACAGATAATCGCATCCGGACGCACTTCTTTTGCCAGCGGTGGCAGGATTTCTGGCTCAGGGTTTGCCAGCGCCAGAATCAGCGGTGAGCGAGCCATTTTCTTAACCATTTCCTGGCTCATCGCTTTCGGGCCAGAACAGCCAAGGAAGATATCCGCGCCTTCAATCACTTCATCAAGTGTGCGTTTACCGTTATCGTCCACCGCGTAAGCGGCTTTGGTTTCCGCCATGTTTTCTTCACGGCCTTTGTAGATAACGCCTTTGGAGTCGCAGACTACGATGTTGTGCTTCTGAATCCCCAATTGCACCAGCAGATTCATACAGGCAATGGCGGATGCACCCGCACCAGAAACGACGAGGCGCACATCTGAAATATTCTTCTCAACAACACGCAAGCCGTTAAGTACGGCAGCAGTACAGATGATAGCAGTACCATGCTGATCGTCATGGAACACAGGAATGTTCATGCGCTCACGCAGTTTTTTCTCGATGTAGAAACACTCTGGCGCTTTGATATCTTCAAGGTTGATGCCGCCAAACGTCGGCTCAAGGGCAGCAATCACATCAATGAGTTTGTCGGGATCCATTTCATCAACTTCGATATCGAACACGTCGATACCGGCAAATTTCTTGAACAGAACGCCCTTACCTTCCATCACTGGCTTGCCCGCCAGCGCACCGATATTGCCCAGTCCCAAAACGGCAGTGCCGTTTGAAATAACGCCGACCAGGTTGCCACGTGCCGTGTATTTATAAGCAGCAAGTGGGTCTTTTTCTATCTCAAGACAAGGTGCCGCAACGCCCGGGGAGTAGGCCAACGCAAGGTCACGCTGAGTCGCCAGCGGTTTGGTTGGGCATACCTGAATTTTTCCGGGAGTAGGGAATTCATGAAAATCGAGGGCACTTTGCTTCAGTTGTTCATCCATTTCTTCGTTCCTTTTTATCACTCTAAAGGGTCGGTAAGGTCACGTAGTATCACGCTTGTGCGCGCTCTAAACTTTGAACATCGCCATACTATCAGCAATGTCCGAGAGAAATGTTAGTAAATCAAGGCGACTATGTTACTCGGCATTAACAACAATGCTAAGCCTATCTGCTATGCTTTTTAGTTATGCCGACGATGAATTCTTATCGCGAGTGACATGGAGCACTCGCGCTACACCCTGTATTTCAAGGAGATAGTCATGAGCCAGTTAGACAGCATTAAAAAATTCACCACCGTTGTTGCCGACAGTGGAGACATTGAATCTATCCGTCATTACCAGCCTATTGATGCGACAACCAATCCCTCACTATTACTGAAAGCTGCGGGTTTAGCGCACTATCAAACGCTCATTGATGATGCCATTGCTTACGGTAAACAACGTGGTGGTGCGAAAGAACAGCAAGTCGTACAAGCCTGCGACAAGTTGGCGGTTAATTTCGGTGCAGAGATTCTGAAAAGCATCCCAGGGCGAGTCTCGACAGAAGTAGATGCCCGCCTCTCTTTTGATAAAGAGAAAAGTATTGCTAAAGCACGCCAGCTGATTGCGCTTTATGAAGAACTTGGCATTGATAAATCAAGAGTTCTTATCAAGCTTGCTTCTACCTGGGAAGGTATTCGTGCCGCAGAAGAACTGCAAAAAGAAGGCATCGACTGCAACCTGACGCTGCTGTTTTCCTTTGCGCAGGCGCGAGCTTGTGCTGAAGCAGGCGTCTTCCTAATTTCACCGTTCGTTGGGCGCATCTATGACTGGTATCAAGCCCGTAAGCCGATGGACCCGTATGTGGTTGAAGAAGATCCGGGCGTCAAATCGGTGCGCAATATCTATGATTACTTTAAGCAGCATAACTACAGCACCATTGTGATGGGCGCGAGCTTCCGTCGCACCGAGCAAATTCTGGCGCTGGTGGGTTGCGACCGTTTGACCATCGCGCCTAACCTGCTGCAACAGCTCCAGGAAAGCGATGAACCCGTAGTACGCAAACTGGTACCTACTTCGCAGGGATTCCGCCGTCCGGAACCTATTAGCGAAGCTGACTTCCGTTGGGAACATAATCAGGACCCAATGGCAGTAGAAAAATTGGCTGAAGGCATCCGCTTGTTCGCAATTGATCAACGCAAACTGGAAGATTTGCTCGCCGCCAAAATTTGAACGACAACAACGGAGTGAAACATGTCATCTCGTAAAGAGCTTGCTAATGCCATTCGTGCCCTGAGTATGGACGCGGTACAAAAAGCGAATTCGGGCCACCCTGGCGCACCGATGGGGATGGCAGATATTGCCGAAGTGTTATGGAACGAATTCTTGCACCATAACCCGACGAACCCCACCTGGGCTAACCGCGACCGATTTATTCTGTCCAACGGCCACGCCTCGATGCTGCTTTATAGCCTGTTGCATCTGAGCGGGTATGACTTGCCGATGTCGGAGTTGAAAAACTTCCGCCAGTTACACTCCAAAACCCCAGGCCATCCGGAAATTGGTTACACGCCCGGTGTAGAAACAACCACCGGACCGCTTGGCCAGGGGTTAGCCAATGCCGTCGGCATGGCTATTGCCGAACGTACACTTGGGGCGCAATTTAACCGCCCCAACCATAAAATTGTCGATCACTTTTCCTATGTATTTATGGGGGATGGCTGCCTGATGGAAGGCATCTCTCATGAAGTTTGCTCACTGGCAGGCACCCTTGGCCTTGGCAAATTAATCGGCTTCTATGACCACAACGGCATTTCGATTGATGGTGAAACCAAAGGCTGGTTTACCGACGATACCGCCAAACGTTTTGAGGCGTATCACTGGCATGTAGTCCATGAAATTGACGGACACGATCCAGAAGCGGTGAAGAAGGCGATTCTGGAAGCGCAAAGCGTGAAGGATAAGCCTTCGCTAATTATCTGCCGCACTATTATCGGTTTTGGTTCGCCAAATAAAGCGGGTAAAGAAGAGGCGCATGGCGCGGCGTTGGGCGAACAGGAAGTGGCTCTCGCCCGTAAGCAATTGGGTTGGAATTACCCGGCATTTGAAATCCCGAAAGAGATTTATCACGCCTGGGATGCGAAAGAAAAAGGTGAAAAAGCTGAAGCGGCCTGGAATGATAAATTCGCCGCCTATGCCAAAGAGTATCCAGAGTTGAGTGCGCAGTTCCACCGCCGGATGCACGGAGAGATGCCAGAAAACTGGCAGGAAATCACGCAGAATTACATAGAGGAATTGCAGGCTAACCCGGCAAAAATTGCTACCCGTAAAGCATCGCAAAATGCACTCAATATTTACGGCCCACTTCTGCCTGAATTGCTTGGCGGTTCCGCCGATTTAGCACCCAGCAATCTGACAATCTGGTCTGGTTCCAAATCGATTAAAGAAGACATTGCCGGGAATTATATTCACTACGGCGTGCGCGAATTCGGCATGACGGCAATCGCCAACGGGATAGCCCACCATGGCGGCTTTGTCCCCTATACAGCAACCTTCCTGATGTTTGTGGAATACGCACGTAATGCGGCGCGTATGGCTGCATTGATGAAAGCACGACAGATAATGGTCTATACCCATGACTCGATCGGTTTGGGTGAAGATGGCCCAACGCACCAGGCTGTAGAACAACTAGCCAGTCTACGTATGACACCGAATTTCAGTACATGGCGCCCATGCGATCAGGTTGAAGCAGCGGTTGCGTGGAAGTCGGCAGTTGAGCGACATTGCGGCCCAACGGCATTGATTCTTTCGCGTCAGAATCTGGCGCAAATGGAACGCAACCCGCAACAGGTCAAAGCCATTAGCCGCGGCGGTTATATCCTGAAAGACAGTGACGGCAAGCCGGATGTCATTCTTATCGCGACAGGTTCAGAGATGGAAATTACTGTGCTGGCGGCGGATAAACTCACAGCGGAAGGCCATAAGGTGCGTGTTGTTTCGCTGCCTTCTACCGATATTTTTGATGCTCAGGATGAAGCGTATCGTGAATCTGTTTTACCTTCAGATATCACCGCTCGCGTGGCTGTAGAAGCAAGTATTGCTGATTACTGGTACAAATATGTCGGTTTGAAAGGGGCAATTGTCGGTATGACGACCTATGGGGAATCGGCACCAGCCGATAAGTTGTTCCCGTTCTTTGGCTTTACCATTGAGAATGTGGTGGCAAAAGCGAAGAAAGTTTTAGGGGTTTAATCAGTCTCTCTTTATCCTCACTCCAACCCTCTCCCACAGGAGAGGGTTGGAGTGAGGATGATTCTAAATTACTTCGTCACCCACAAAGTCGGCCACGAGGCACTCCCATTCCACCCATCGCACGTCGGCTCTTCTGCATAACGCACCAAACGGAAACGTTGCCCGTCAAAACGCCAGCGAGTTGTCACGCCGCAATCGCCGACTCCGCGTCCTTTGGCAAGTGTTACCAGCTCTTTGTTGGTTTCGTCATAACCTGCATTCATAAGCTCGAGTTCTGTATTCCCACTTGCAGGCGCAAACGGCAGTTTTAAGCGAATTTGTCTGGCGGCGAACGGTTTCTGGCGCGACACAATCCAGGCGAGATCGACAACGTTGTAAGCCCCAGCTTCACAGCCAGTCATCAGCAGCACTTTATCATCACTGATTGCAAAAACACGGACTTCACGGCGGGCGGGATCTAACGAACATTGGCTATTATTCATGCGCCAGGTGCCGTAATCCATCAGGTCACTTAGCTCGACCTGTGTCAACGGCGTTGGCGTTGGGTTAGTCAGCGTGACTTCTTTCAGCGCGGGCGCAGGTGGAACACTCAGTGGCGGATCGTCACCTTTCTTAATCCACGCCGTTTCGCTGCCTACTCGCTGTTGCTGGCTATCGATAAACAACAGTGACGCTTTCAACCCAACTAAAGAGATATTCCCCTGCCCTTGCGACAGCGTAATCGCATCGGCGTTAACCACTTTACCCAGGAAGCTGTTAATCGCATCAGCATCTCCCGTTTTAAGATGATGTGGCGTTTCCTGCCATTTGGCTAAATCCAGCACCAGCGGTTCGCCTTCAACCAGCATGTGCGGAGCAATTGACGGGGCTTTAATTTCCGTGGTGTTCATATTCCCTAGATCAATTCTCAGCGTCGCATCAGTATGCGCCCCCGCACTGCGGGTAAGAGTCATGACCAACCCTTGATGCAGCCCAGTGTTACGGGCCGTACAAAAATTTTGGTTATTGCAGGTAACTTGCCAGTCGGAGAAAGATTTTTGTGCCGGTGCCGCGAAAACGGAGCTCGCTATAAAGAATAAAAAGAGAAACAGCGATTTGATCCACTGACACATTGGCGACACACATCCTGTAATGACGAAGAGAAAAATCGTACAAAAAGTGGCGATATCTTCGTCTGGTTAACGTTTGCGCTCAATCGGATTTATCGGATAGATTTACTTAAAATCATTCATCCGTAATAGGTTGAATTTAAATGTTTTTAATTCATAAGTCTGCGTAATTGCAGTAGTTGCAACAGAATAACCGTTTTTCCGTCACGAATTTCACCATTTGCTACCATTTCCAGTGCCCTTGGGAAAGGCAGTTCTAGCACGTCGATATCTTCATCATCAATACCACCACCAGCGTGTTCGCGATGTGCCTCGGTGTATTCAGCGATGTAGAAGTAAATTAACTCTGTTACGCCGCCCGGAGACATATACAGTTCGAATACTTTTTCGACTTCCCCAACCTGATAACCGGTTTCTTCAATGGCCTCTTTACGCGCACAAACTTCCGGTTCGTCTGCATCTAACAAGCCTGCACAGGCTTCAATTAACATGCCATCAGCATTGCCGTTAACCCATGTTGCAATGCGGAACTGGCGCGTCAGCACCACCGTTTTTTTCTCACGGTTATACAGCAATATTGTTGCGCCGTTACCACGGTCATACACTTCACGTTTGTGACGGATAGCTTCTGCTTCATTACGGTATAGATCGTAGGTGATATTACGCAGAATGAAGTAATTATCTGAGAGGATTTTATCTTTGATGACTTCGATTTTAATCGACATACCGTCTCCACAATGAGTTAGGGGAGCCGATAATCATAGGCTTTCATGTAGCGTTTGTCTTGCCCCCCGTCATACTTCAAGCTGCAAATGCGTTGGCTGCGACTGCACGCCCCAGTCACATAGATCACTATGCTCCTAGGGACTTGCTATCTGGCCGCGTTACTCAGTGTAGCCTCGCCCCTTTGGGGTCAGCGCAAGCGCTGTTCAAAAGCTAAGCCTTTTGTCCTGTAACTCGAATTATTTAGGGGAATAATTAATCTACCGAAAAGCTAAAAGCCGTTTTTAACTTCGCTCATATCCGGCAGCTTATGCGCTATTCCTTTGTGGCAATCCACACAGGTTTGCCCATCTTTTACCGCCTTATCATGCATTTTTGCCGCAACCGTTTTCTGGGCGGTGAAATCCATATAGTCAAAGTTGTGGCAATTTCGGCACTCCTGCGAATTGTTGTTTTTCATCCTGCGCCACTCGCTTTGCGCCATCGCCAGGCGATGATCATCAAACTTCTGCGGCGTGTCGATTAAACCAAACGCTTTGGCATACAACTCTTTACTGGCCTGAATTTTACGTATAATTTTCGGCCCCCATTCATGGGGAACGTGGCAATCAGGGCAAGTAGCCCGCACACCGCTACGGTTGTTGTAATGCACGGTCTGCATATATTCTTCGTAGACGTTGGCTCGCATTTCATGGCAACCAATACAAAACTCTTCGCGGTTAGTCATTTCCATGCCGGTATTAAAACCGCCCCAGAAAATAATCCCGCCAGCGAAACCAATCAGCAATAACGTGCCAAGTGCCAGGCGGCTTGGGCGACGCCACCACTGCCATATACGTCGGATGATACCGGGTTTACGGGTTGATTTATCCATAATGGCCTCTAGTTCCCAAAGCCTTTAGACGGCGTGAATGTGTTTTCGACAATCGGTGCCGCATCGGTTTGAGGAACATGGCATTGCAAGCAGAAGTAACGACGCGGCGCGACGTTAGAAAGTACTGTGCCATCGCTATCTAAAAAGTGCGTCGGGCTCACGCGCGGTGCCCCCGTCGTGCGGTAATGCTCCACGCCGTGGCATTGCAGGCAACGGTTAGTGTTAGTTGAAACCTGGTAGCCATCGACACTATGCGGAATCATTGGCGGCTGATTGACGTAATTGAGCGCCATACGCCCTTGCTGCTTTGGCATGTGTATCGAACCTTCCGGTGTAGCAGAAACTTCCGGAGACTGTGTCAGATCCACACCGTTTGCAGCCCATAACGCACCACTTACCAGCAAAGTAAACGCAGTAGCCCATTGAAATAACGTCTTTGTCAGGATGGTTGTTTTCATCATTTAATCCCCCTTACACCTTCGCCAGTTTTACAGCGCATTTTTTATAATCCGTCTCTTTCGAAAGAGGATCGGTCGCATCCAGCGTCAGGTTATTCACCAGTTGCGCGGCGTCGAAGAACGGCATGTAGACCAGCCCTTGCGGTGGCTTGTTACGACCACGGGTTTCGACAATCGAAATCACTTCGCCACGACGAGAGATAACCTTCACTTTGTCACCACGACGCAAATTACGCGCTTTTGCATCAAGCGGATGAATGAACAAAACCGCTTCCGGGAAGGCGCGATGTAGCTCAGGTACGCGGCGTGTCATGCTGCCGGTATGCCAGTGTTCCAGCACGCGTCCGGTTGATAACCACAGGTCGTATTCAAGGTCTGGGGATTCTGCCGCTGGCTCAAATGGCAGCGCAAAGATAACGGCCTTGCCGTCCGGTTTACCGTAGAATTTGAAACCCTCACCCGCTTTCACATACGGATCGTGGCCTTCACTGTAGCGCCAGAGTGTTTCTTTACCGTCAACCACTGGCCAGCGTAAACCGCGTGCTTTGTGGTAGTCATCAAACGGTGCAAGATCGTGTCCGTGACCACGGCCAAATGCGGCGTACTCTTCGAACAACCCTTTTTGCAGATAGAATCCCAGCTCGCGAGATTCGTCATTGAGCTGATCTTCTGCCAGTTCAGTGACCGGGAATTTACTGACGTTAGAGTTAGCAAACAGCACGTCGAACAGCGTTTTTCCGCGGTATTCCGGTTTCTTTTCCACTAATTCAGCAGGCCAAACTTCTTCCACTTTGAAGCGTTTCGCGAATTGCACTAGCTGCCAAAGATCGGATTTTGCCTCACCCGGCGCTTTAACTTGCTGGCGCCAGAACTGAGTGCGACGTTCAGCGTTGCCGTAAGCCCCTTCTTTTTCCACCCACATTGACGTCGGCAAGATCAGATCCGCGCTCAATGCGCTGATCGTTGGATACGGATCGGAGACAATCACGAAGTTGCGCGGATCACGCCAGCCTGGCATACGTTCTTCGGTGATATTCGGTCCGGCCTGCATGTTGTTGTTACACATCACCCAGTAAACGTTGAGCTTGCCATCTTTCAGCGCGCGGTCTTGTGCCACGGCATGCAGGCCCACTTTCGCAGGAATGGTTCCGGCAGGTAGTTGCCACTGATTTTCAGCAATTTGACGGTGTTTATCGTTAGTCACCACCATGTCTGCTGGCAGGCGATGGGAGAAGGTGCCAACTTCACGCGCCGTTCCACAAGCCGACGGCTGACCAGTTAAGGAGAACGGGCCACAGCCAGGTTTAGAAATTTTTCCGGTCAACAAGTGGATGTTGTAGACGAGGTTATTAGCCCATACGCCACGGGAATGCTGGTTGAAACCCATCGTCCAATAAGAAATCACTTTCTTATTTGGGTCAGCGTACAACTGAGCAAGCGCTTCGAGCTGGTCTTTTGGCACGCCGCTCATTTCGGCGGTTTTTTCCAGCGTGTACTCAGCAACAAAGGCCTTGTAATCTTCAAAGCTCATTGGCTCGGAAGCATCAGAACCTGGGTTTTTGGCCGCTTTTTCAAGTGGATGTGTCGGGCGCAAACCATAGCCGATATCGGTCACCCCTTTGCGCAGATTCACATGCTGCTTAAAGAACGACTCGTTGATGGCATTGTTCTGAATGATGTAATTGGCGATGTAGTTAAGGATCGCCAGATCGCTTTGCGGCGTGAACACCATGCCGTTGTCGGCCAGCTCAAAACTACGATGCTGGAAGGTAGAGAGAACGGCAACGTTAACATTTTCATTCGACAGACGACGAGATGTGATGCGCGACCATAAAACCGGGTGCATCTCTGCCATGTTCGAGCCCCACAGCACGAATGCATCGGCCTGCTCGATGTCGTCGTAGCAGCCCATCGGCTCATCCATACCGAAGGTGCGCATAAAGCCCACGACGGCAGATGCCATGCAGTGGCGGGCGTTCGGATCGAGGTTATTGGAACGAAAACCCGCCTTGAACAATTTGGACGCAGCGTAACCTTCCCACACTGTCCACTGCCCGGAACCAAACATACCGACTGCATCCGGCCCTTTCTCTTTTAGGCTGGTTTTGAATTTTTGCTCCATGATGTCGAAGGCCTGCTCCCAGCTGACTGGAGTGAACTCACCTTCTTTATCGTACTGACCATCTTTCATGCGCAGCAATGGCTTGGTGAGTCTGTCTTTTCCGTACATGATTTTTGGCAAAAAATAGCCTTTGATGCAGTTCAGGCCACGGTTTACAGGCGCATCCGGATCACCCTGGCTTGCCACGACACGGCCATCCTGGGTACCGACTAACACGCCACAACCGGTACCACAGAAACGGCACGGAGCTTTGTCCCATTTGATGGCATCTTGTTTTCCGACAACAGCCTGGGCCACGCCTGGTATGCTAAGGCCAGCGGCAGCCGCCGCGGCTGCAACAGCGTTTGCTTTCATAAAGCTACGACGACTGAGTTTCATGGTGTTTCCTCACCTTGCTCATCCTGCTGGTGATAAACCAGCGACACCGCCAGCACACCCGCAATATTGCGTGCCGACTCAATTTGATTCAGCAGCGCATCACTACGCGCCGCTTCTATAACCACCACTAATTTTCCTTGCTCAGCATCACTTGCCGCGACTTCACTGCCGGGTAGCGCGTTCAATGCAGTACTGACTGCGAGAATATCTTGTGGATGAGCCTGAACCACCAGGCCGCAGACGTGCCAGTTAGCTTGCATTTGCGTGCCTCATGGAGATGGCTGAAACAGGACAACCTGCGATGCATGCACCGCAGGCCGTACAATCGGTCTGATTGAGTAAAGGTTGGGCAATGCCCTGCACAGAGGGGCGAAATGAAATAGCCTGTGTTTCGCAGATGTCCTGGCAGCTACGGCATTCGACACTGTTTCTGGCAAGACAGTTATCGCCAATCGACAAGGTATGTTCCCAGGGAGAAACCGCGCGCGTAAGAAAAAGTTTTTCCGGGCAAGCTTGTGCGCAGGCATAGCAGAAGGTGCATTCACCATTGCTGAAGTTAACTTCGGGGTAACCACCCAGGCCACGTCTTAAAACGCGGGTTTCACAAGCTGACAAACAGGCATTGCAACGAGTGCAATCAACAAGAAAATGTTGTTCATCCCCGCTCCATGGTGGGCGGAAGGCAGTGGTGGAGCGTCGAAAGCTCCCTGTTAATAATCCACGTCGGGAAAAATCAGCCATCAGGCACATCCTTGCTTCACAAATACCAGATTTCTAAGGATTGAAACCGGCAAACACTTCTGTGTTATTTCCGTAGTTTTCTACCCAAAACAATCCGAGTTGTTGGAGGGTGGCAAGAAAGCGAATCCCGATAAGCTTACTCAAGTAAGTGATTCGGGTGAGCAAACACAGCCAACGCACCAGCGACTTGAAATGTGACGGGGATACGCGGGTTTTTATTACGTGTTACGTTATGTGACAAAGGGGTGGTAGAGGCATCACCCTTTAGGGGTAAATACTGGGGTGGGATCAAAAAGGAATTGAGTTTGTAAAACAAACGCTCACCCCAGCGTTGAACTGGGGTGAAATTAACGATTAATGAAGGTGTTGTGGAGGAACAGCAAGATACTCCATTATCCCGATTGCGGCATGGCGGCCTTCCGCCATTGCCGTCACCACAAGATCAGCGCCACGAACAGCATCGCCACCAGCAAAGATTTTCGGGTTACTTGTCTGGTACCGTAATTTATCCTCGACGCTGGCAATAATTCGCCCCCAACTATCGAGCTTCACGCTTTGCTCCTCCAGCCATGGCATGCCATGTGGGTGGAAACCAAACGCCATAATCACGGCATCCGCTGGCATGATAAATTCTGAACCTTCAATCGGCTCGGGGCGGCAGCGACCTTGCTCATCTGGTTCCCCCATTTGGGTACGTAACATGCGGATGCCTAATACGCATCCAGTATCGCCCAGTTCAATACTCAGCGGCTGAACGTTGAACTCAAACATGGCCCCTTCTTCACGGGCATTTTTGACTTCTTTTTTAGAGCCCGGCATGTTGGCCTCGTCACGGCGATATGCGCACGTAACCTGCCCGGCACAGTGACGAATAGAAGTACGTACACAGTCCATTGCGGTATCCCCTCCGCCGAGCACCACAACTTGCTTACCCGCCATGTTGATATACGGCTCATCCGCCAATTCTGGCAATCCCATGACCTGTTTCGTATTGGCAATCAGGAACGGCAAAGCATCATAAACCCCTGGTGCATCTTCGTTCGGCAACCCAGCTTTCATTGAACGATAGGTGCCGACGCCAACAAATACAGCGTCAAACTCTGCCAGAACCGTTGCCAGTGTGATGTCGTGGCCTATCTCGGTGTTCAGTTGGAATTCAATGCCCATCGAGCTGAAGATTTCACGGCGACGGCGTAACAGCGATTTATCCAATTTGAACGCCGGAATGCCGAACGTTAGCAGTCCACCGATTTCAGGATGGCGGTCAAACACCGTGGCCTGTATGCCGTTACGCGCCAGAATATCAGCGCAAGCCAGCCCAGCAGGTCCGGCGCCAATCACCGCCACGCGGCGGTCTGTCGGTTTTACGTAAGAGAGATCGGGTTTCCATCCGCTGGCAAATGCTTTATCGGAAATATAGCGTTCGATATTGCCGATAGTGACAGCGCCGTATTCGTCTTTGAGCGTACAAGCACTTTCACACAAGCGGTCTTGCGGGCATACGCGTCCGGTAACTTCGGGCAAGCAGTTTGTCTTGTGCGAAAGTTCCACAGCTTCAAGAATGCGCCCTTCTTTGACGAGTTCAATCCAATGGGGAATATGGTTGTGTAGTGGGCAAGTCCATTCACAAATACTGTGTTCACCACACTTCAGGCACCTTTCAGCCTGGCCTTCAACCTGGGATTTATCGAAGGTATGATAAATTTCGGCGAAACCAGTTTTACGTAATGCCAGGTCTATTTTGTCTGGGTCAATTCGCGCAGGTGTGGCGCGCATTTTGCTCACTTTACTTAAATCGACACCCAATGACTGTTGTTGCGCCATTTGCTGTGCGCTGTTGTGCCATGGCTGAGCTTCGTGAGCCGCAGAGCGTAAACGCCGGGCTTTTGCTAATGCGGTTAGCGTCTCGCTATTAATTAATTTCAGTGCCTTACTGGGGCAGTTTTCCACACATGCTGGGCCGTTTTCACGGTCATTACATAAATCACATTTATGAGCGTTCGCTTTAACTGAACGGCCATTATTGAGCGGAACAGTGATGATTTGCATAGCACCAAACGGGCATGCCACGACACAAGATTTACAGCCAATACACTTTTGCTGATTCACCTGCACGCTTTCGTTTAGGCGTGAAATGGCTTCATTAGGACAGCTGTTTGCGCATGGGGCATCTTCGCAATGGCGGCATGTCACCGCATTACGTTGCCCATCATGTTTAACAACCGAAATCCGGGGCTGAAATTGCTGAGTTGTCAGAACATGCTTTTCTTCGTTGTGAGCCATCACACAGGCGACCTCACAAGCATGACAACCGATACATAGCTGTGCGTTGGCAAGAACAAAACGATTCATCATTACCCCTTGGCCCGTTATGACAAACAGGAGGCTTATTTTTTATGGGGGTATGTTATTACCTGGTGATGTCTTCGCTGGCAATGGTCATTTGCCCAGTTTGCGGCGATATCTGCTAATAACCTGGTAAGGATCAATTTCTTTTCGTGTTTAATGAAACGTCATTTCTCATCTTTTTGTTATGCAGCAGTTATTCTTCTGATGTAACTGAGTTAATTCTCAAAGGTCGTTTTGGAAGATATGCCGAAATATAAGCAACAAGAATTTGTGGAATCGCCAGTTTCTGGTACGTTTCGCTCTCTATAGTTTCTAAGGGTTATTACACGGTGATAGTAAAACGCTCGGTCTCAACTAGCCTGGCCCGCGCCTTCTTTTACATCGTATTGCTATCGCTGCTTTCCACAGGCATCGCGATGCTAACTCTTGCCAGCAGTTTGCGTGACGCAGAGGCGGTGAATGTAGCCGGTTCATTACGTATGCAGAGCTATCGCCTTGGTTATGATTTACAGGGCGACCGTGCACAATTGGATAACCATCTTGCACAGTACAGCCAGTCGTTACGCTCACCTGCCCTGATAAAATTAGAAAAGTTGTGGGTTCCCGCTGAAGTGCGTAGCCGTTTTGACAGCATTAACCATGCCTGGATCGCGATGGAAAACCATCTTCGCCGTGGCGACCTGCAATGGTATCAGGACAACATCACCAGCTATGTAGAGCAAATCGATCTGTTTGTTTTAGCGCTTCAACATTATGCCGAACGCAAAATGATGCAGGTAGTTATGGCCTCGGTAGTGGGTTTTATCGCCATTTTCACACTGGTCTTTTTTACCTTACGCCGATTTCGCCACCAGGTTGTGGCACCGCTGAACAAGCTTATGGAAGCCAGTGCTTCCATTGAACGCGGCGAATTCAATTACCCGCCGCTGAATACGCAATTACCGAATGAACTGGGTTTGTTGGCGCATACCTTTACGCGTATGTCTGGTGAGTTGCAAAAACTCTACCGCTCGCTAGAAGAGAGCGTGCAGGAAAAAACATTGGACTTGCAGGAAGCTAACCAGACGCTGGAAGTGCTATATGCCTGTTCGCAGGCGCTCACCGTCAGCACCATTGATCAACACTGTTTTGAGCGAGTTTTGCAGCAGGTGCGTCAGAAAACACCGGTCAGTTATCTTGAAATGAAAACGGGTGAAAACTGGAAAATACACGATGGTGTTCAACAAAAAAATGAAGAGTGGCAAACATTGCCCATTGTCCTTGAGGATGAAGAATTAGGCTTACTGCGCTGGCAGGCTCCAGCGGGCAGCCCGCCGCTTGTGTTAATGCAAAGCCTGGCCAATATGTTGGGCCGTGGTCTGTATTTCAATCAGGCGCAAAAACACTATCAACAGTTATTGCTGATGGAAGAACGTGCAACGATTGCCCGCGAATTACATGATTCGCTGGCACAAGTGCTCTCTTATTTGCGTATTCAACTGGCGTTGCTAAAGCGTGCCGTACCCGCAGAGAACCCATCCGCGCAGCACATTATTGATGATTTTTCCCAGGCACTGAACGATGCGTACCGCCAGTTGCGTGAGTTATTAACCACATTCCGCCTGACGCTCCAGCAAGCAGATTTAACCGCAGCTTTGCAGGAAATGATTGCCCCGCTGCGTAACCAGACAGCGGCCACGATTACGCTTGATTGCCATATTCCAACTCAGGCTCTGGATGCTCCACAGCAGGTGCACCTGTTACAGATTATCCGTGAGGGTGTGCTGAACGCGATTAAACATGCGCGAGCACGTAATATATCCGTAAGCTGTAGTACGTCCCTTTCGGGGATTCATACGGTGAATATTGTTGATGATGGCAATGGGATTGCCAGCCTGACCGAACCTGAAGGGCATTACGGATTAAATATTATGCATGAGCGCGCCGCACGCTTAGGTGGCGAGCTGACTATTTCACGCCCTGTGCTGGGTGGAACTCTTATTACGATGAATTTTCGTTCGCCGCCGTCAGAACAGACGACACTTTAAACATCAGCAAATTTATAACGATAAAAATATGAACAATTGTGGGGGTTGTGATGAGTGAGAAAATTATCTGCCAGGTATTGATCGTTGATGATCATCCGTTAATGCGTCGTGGTATTCGTCAGCTACTCGAGATGGATGATAGTTTTTCCGTGGTGGGCGAAGCCAGCAGCGGAGCCGAGGCCATTAGCCTGGCAAATCGACTGTCTCCAGATCTCATCTTGCTCGACTTGAATATGAAAGGTCTGAGCGGGCTGGATACGTTAAACGCCTTACGCCGGGATGGTGTCAGTGCGCGTATCGTCGTGCTGACTGTTTCAGATTCACGCAGCGACATTTTCACTCTTATTGATGCCGGAGCCGACGGCTATTTGCTCAAAGACAGTGACCCAGAAGTGCTGCTCGAAGATATCCGCCGTGGTGCAACGCAAGGTGAATCCTACAGCGAACAAGTCGCAGAGTATTTACGAACGCGTGGTACTGAAAAACGCATCGATAACCCGTTCACCGTGTTGACCGAGCGTGAACTGGATGTGTTGCAAGAAGTCGCCAGGGGTTTATCAAACAAGCAGATTGCATCAGGTCTGCATATTTCGGAAGAAACAGTAAAAGTCCATATTCGGAATTTATTGCGCAAACTTCAGGTGCGTTCCAGAGTCGCTGCAACCGTGCTATTCCTTGAAAGTCGAGGGTTTTAAAGCACTCTAAACACTACAGAGCACGAGATAATTTACAATATCTTCTTAATTTCTCCACGTTTGGACTTACAGTTAGGGCTACAGTGACGACTGATATCAATAATCACAATTTGAAGTACTGACGAGGTTCTGACCGAATGGCGAATTTCTTTATCAATCGCCCCATTTTTGCCTGGGTGTTGGCCATTATTTTGTGCCTTACCGGTGCACTGGCTATTTTTTCACTTCCTGTTGAGCAATATCCCGACCTCGCCCCACCAAACGTACGTATTACGGCAAACTATCCGGGTGCTTCTGCGCAAACGCTGGAAAATACGGTAATCCAGGTCATCGAACAGAATATGACCGGGTTGGATAATATGATGTATATGTCCTCCCAGAGCAGCAGTGCAGGCCAGGCCACCATTACACTGAGTTTTAAAGCCGGGACCGATCCTGATGAAGCTGTGCAACAGGTGCAAAACCAGTTGCAGTCAGCACTACGTAAGCTGCCACAGGCGGTACAGACTCAAGGCGTTACGGTAAATAAAACCGGTGACACCAACATTTTGATGGTGGCATTTGTTTCTTCTGACGGCAGTATGGATAAGCAAGATATTGCCGACTACGTTGCCAGTAACGTTCAAGACCCGCTCAGCCGTATTAATGGCGTGGGCAGTGTCGATGCTTACGGCTCGCAGTACTCAATGCGAATTTGGTTGGATCCAACCAAACTCACCAGTTATCAGATGACCACACAAGATGTGGTTGATGCCATTAGTTCCCAGAACTCGCAGATTGCCGTGGGGCAATTAGGCGGGACGCCGTCTGTTGATATGCAGGCGCTAAATGCCACCATTAATGCTCAGTCACTGCTGCAAACACCGCAACAATTTAAAGATATTACCCTTCGCGTGAACCAGGACGGTTCGGTCGTTACGCTCGGTGATATTGCAGACGTTGAGTTAGGCGCAGAAAAGTATGACTTCCTGAGCCGCTATAATGGGCAAGCCGCTTCTGGGCTTGGGATCAAGCTTGCATCCGGTGCCAACGAGATGGAAACCGATGCGCTGGCGCGGGCGAGAATCGACGAGCTTTCGCAGTTTTTCCCGCATGGGCTTGAAGCAAAAATCGCTTATGAAACAACACCATTTGTTAAAGCATCCATCAAGGATGTCGTAAAAACACTGCTGGAAGCTATCCTGCTGGTGTTCCTCGTCATGTATCTATTTTTACAAAATTTCCGCGCAACGCTGATTCCGACTATCGCCGTACCAGTGGTGCTTTTGGGTACCTTTTCGGTACTCTATGCCTTCGGCTACAGTATTAATACCCTGACGATGTTTGCCATGGTCCTGGCTATCGGTTTGTTGGTAGATGACGCCATCGTGGTGGTAGAAAACGTCGAACGCATCATGAGCGAAGAAGGATTGTCGCCTAAAGAGGCAACCCGTAAATCAATGGGCCAGATTCAGGGTGCGTTGGTCGGGATTGCCATGGTGCTCTCGGCGGTATTCGTTCCGATGGCATTCTTCGGCGGTACTACCGGGGCAATTTATCGCCAGTTCTCTATCACCATTGTTTCCGCCATGGTGTTGTCGGTGCTGGTGGCGTTGATTCTGACGCCAGCGCTTTGTGCCACACTCCTTAAACCGCTGCATAAGGGTGAACAACACGGCCAGAAAGGTTTCTTTGGCTGGTTTAACCGCATGTTTAACCGCAACGCTGAACGTTATGAACATGGCGTGGGGAGAATACTCGCCCATAGCGTGCGCTGGATGCTGATATACGGCCTGTTGCTTGGTGGTATGGTGTTTATGTTTATGCGCCTGCCAACCTCCTTCCTGCCACTGGAAGACCGTGGTGTATTTACGACCTCAGTGCAACTCCCAAGCGGCTCAACTCAACAGCAAACCCTGAAAATCGTTGACCGTATCGAGCAGTATTATCTGACCAAAGAGAAGGACAACGTGCTGTCGGTGTTCTCGACAATTGGTGCGGGGCCTGGAGGGAACGGACAAAACGTGGCACGAATGTTTGTTCGTCTCAAAGATTGGGATGACAGAGACTCCAGCACAGGCAGCTCTTTTGCCATCATTGAACGTGCCACTAAGGCATTCCGTAAAATCAAAGAAGCCCAGGTTATTGCCAGCAGCCCGCCAGCTATTAACGGGCTGGGCAATGCTGCTGGTTTTGATATGGAATTGCAGGATCACGCGGGTGCCGGACACCAGGCGCTAATGCAGGCTCGCGACCAATTGCTTGAAATGGCAGGGAATGATAGTTCGCTGACTCGCGTGCGCCACAACGGCCTGGACGATAGCCCGCAAATGCAGATCGATATCGACCAACGCAAAGCTCAGGCTTTAGGTGTCTCCATTGCCGATATTAACAATACGCTGCAAACAGCCTGGGGTTCGAGCTATGTAAATGACTTTATGGATCGTGGACGCGTGAAGAAAGTTTATGTACAGGCTGCCGCCAAATACCGCATGTTGCCGGACGATATTAACGAATGGTATGTGCGTAATAAAGACGGTGGAATGGTGCCATTCTCCGCCTTCGCAACATCGCATTGGGAAACCGGTTCACCCAGGCTTGAACGCTATAACGGCTATTCATCGTTAGAAATTGTCGGTGAAGCGGCTCCAGGTATCAGTACCGGTACTGCGATGGACATAATGGAAAACCTGGTGCAGAAACTCCCTGCGGGTTTTGGCCTTGAATGGACGGGTATGTCTTATCAGGAAAGGCTTTCTGGTGCACAAGCTCCAGCGCTATACGCTATCTCACTATTGGTGGTGTTCTTGTGTCTGGCCGCACTCTATGAAAGCTGGTCAGTGCCGTTCTCGGTGATGTTAGTGGTTCCGCTTGGCGTGATTGGTGCGTTGCTGGCAACCTGGATGCGCGGGCTGGAAAACGACGTTTACTTCCAGGTGGGGTTGTTAACGGTTATCGGGCTTGCGGCCAAAAACGCCATATTGATTGTCGAATTTGCTAACGACATGAATGCCCAAGGACGCGAACTGGTTGCCGCAACGCTTGATGCCTGCCGACAGCGTTTACGCCCGATACTGATGACTTCGCTGGCGTTTATTTTCGGTGTACTGCCGATGGCCACCAGCACAGGTGCGGGTTCCGGTAGCCAACACGCCGTGGGGACTGGGGTAATGGGGGGAATGATTTCAGCTACGGTGCTGGCAATATTCTTCGTCCCACTTTTCTTCGTTCTGGTGCGCAGGCGATTCCCGCTCAAAGCACATTCAGAAAACTAAACAACAAAAAAGCGACCTTAACAAGGTCGCTTTTTGCATGGCTCAAAGAGTATTGAGAATAAGAACATCATGTTCCTGTAGATTTTTATATCCGGTCAGATCATTTACGAAGCATATCTTCAATGAAATCTTTCCAGTTCCCTAGTTCGTGTTCAATCATAACTGCCTCACTTATTATTGCTTTAATTATACGTTGAGTGAAGCTACGTTACTACGTGGCTTTACTGACTATCATCAAATATTGAAATTCGATTACGTATTGGCTTAATTATTAGCCCACTAGAGTTTTAATAATGTGACGGAACACTTGAAACAAAATGTTTCTTCAACTTTAGGATTTTGGCTGCATAGCCCGAAAACACTGATATTCCGTCATAATGTGAGGGGTGAAGAATAATGTTGCATTATTGGCGATAAAATACTCACCACTGCAAAAAGAAACACTATTACATAACATTCAGGGTAGCAATTAAGCTATATTTTGCCTTGCGACTTTTTTATCATTTTAATTATTCTAATTACCTGCATAAATAATCACACTGAAAGAATAAGGATTACTACGTGATAACTCTTTACGGCATTAAAAACTGCGACACCATTAAGAAAGCACGGCGCTGGCTGGACTCTCAAGGTGTGGATTATACATTTCATGATTATCGCGTAGACGGACTGGATGCCGAGTTATTGAATAGTTTTATCGAGCAGTTAGGTTGGGAAGCGTTGTTGAATACCCGAGGAACGACCTGGCGTAAGCTTGAGGAGGCGCATCGAGCCAGCATTAATGATGCGCAGACGGCTGCTGCTCTGATGTTGGAAATGCCTGCAATCATCAAACGCCCATTGCTCTACACGCCCGGGCAGCCTATGCTGCTGGGTTTCAATGAATCGAACTATCAGCAGTTTATCAACGAGGTATAGTCCTATGTCTTGCCCGGTTATTGAGCTGACGCAACAGCTTATCCGCCGCCCTTCCCTGAGCCCCGACGACGCTGGCTGCCAGGCTCTGATGATTGAGCGACTGCGTGCTATCGGTTTTACCATTGAGCACATGGATTTTGGCGACACACAAAATTTCTGGGCATGGAGAGGAAAAGGTGAAACGCTGGCGTTTGCTGGCCATACCGATGTCGTGCCTTCAGGCGACGCCGATCGCTGGATCAACCCACCGTTTGAACCGACCATCCGTGATGGCATGCTGTTTGGTCGTGGTGCCGCAGATATGAAAGGTTCACTTGCGGCAATGGTTGTCGCAGCCGAACGTTTTGTTGCACAGAACCCTCGCCATAAAGGCCGCCTCGCGTTTCTGATCACCTCTGATGAAGAAGCCAGTGCTAAAAATGGCACGGTTAAAGTGGTCGAAACCTTAATGGCTCGTCATGAAAGACTCGATTATTGCCTGGTTGGCGAGCCATCCAGCACAGAAGTTGTTGGCGACGTAGTGAAGAATGGCCGCCGCGGGTCACTGACCTGTAACCTCACTATTCATGGTGTTCAGGGACATGTTGCATATCCGCACCTGGCTGATAACCCCGTTCACCGTGCTGCACCTATGCTGAGCGAACTGGTTACCATCGAATGGGATAAAGGAAACGAATTCTTCCCTGCCACCAGCATGCAAATTGCCAACGTTCAGGCTGGCACCGGTAGCAATAACGTGATCCCAGGCGATATGTTAGTGCAATTCAACTTCCGATTCAGCACTGAGCTGACTGAGGAAGATATCAAACAACGCGTGATTGCCCTGCTCGATAAGTATCAGTTGCGTTATACCCTTGATTGGTGGCTTTCAGGCCAACCGTTCCTGACTTCACGCGGTAAACTGGTGGATGCGGTAGTGAATGCCGTTGAGCACTATAATGAAATCAGGCCGCAATTATTAACCACGGGTGGTACATCGGATGGGCGTTTTATCGCACGGATGGGTGCACAAGTGGTAGAGCTTGGGCCGGTGAACGCGACGATTCATAAAATTAACGAGTGTGTTAACGCCGCAGACCTGCAACTTTTAGCCCGTATGTATCAACGCATTATGGAGCAGCTCGTCGCTTGATGAGCTATACAACTCGAGTGAGGTATTGGCATGGAATGGCTTTCGCACTACTGGTGGATTATCGTACTGGTATTTCTTGTCGGCGTTTTCCTTAACGTTATTAAGGACATGAAACGTATCGATCCGAAAAAATACATGGCGAACAAGCCCGAACTTCCCCCGCATCGTGACTTCAACGATAAGTGGGATGATGAAGACGATTTTCCAAAGAAAAAGCCTTAATCATACAAATAAAGGGCTGTCAGTTAACCATACTGGCAGCTCTTTATTCTTCTGAGTATGACCGCAAAATCAGCAGAGGCCGGATAAACGTTGCAGTCGGAACTTAACGTTTTAATTTGGCTACATATGGGAGATTCCGGTACTGATTTTCCCATGGCATACCATATCCAATCAATAAATCATCATTTTCCATCTCATACGCATAATATTGTCTGACAGGAATATCCACCCGCCCCGGTTTGACAAACAGAACAGCAACGGAGATAGATTTTGGCGTGTAGTTTTCAGCGATAAATTGAACAAGACGTTTCATCGTTCCGCCTGACTCAATTGCATCATCAATGATGATGACATTTCGATCACTGATATCGATATTTCTATGGAAAACTATTGTTGAGTGATTATTTCTATCGCCTGGAGTATGTGGGCAGGAAATATAATCCATATTAATATCAAACTCTAATTGCCTGGTTAGGTCAGCAGTGTAGAGAATCCCACCGGGCACAACCGTAATGATGACAGCATCATCAAAGTGCTGGTTGAGTTGTGCCGCAACCCTCGCTACTCCTTCAGCAATAGCTGATTCATTAATAATGATTTTACCAACATGTTCATTTTTCATAGAAAATTCTCTTCAGGTTATCAGGCCAGACTCACTAACAGCCCGGCAAATCTCAATCCCACACACCTCTAAAAGCATATGACCTAGAATAAACCAATCACAAACTAGCACTATAATGATTATTTAGCTCAAAATATTGCACAAACATACACTAACGAGCATTATCGAGCTAAAGTTACTCAACATGTGTACCTGCGTTCTCCAGGTAAAAATTCAATCCTATAGAGGTTCTGACTTCATGATTAAACTTATTATTACTGACCTGGATGGTACATTTCTAAACAGCAACGGAGACTACGACAGAGAGTCATTCGCAGGGGTCAGTGCACTAATGGCTGAAAAAGGTGTTCACTTTGCAGCCTGTACAGGAAAGCAGTGTGACAGGGTTGAGGAGTTGTTTGGTGACTACAGCGAGAATCTGTGGATTGTGGGAGACAGTGCAACCCGTATCAAACACAACGGTCAATTTGTTTATCAGTCGCTTATCAAAAATGAACTGGGCTTACGCATCATTAAAACCCTTCAGGAGGTTAATCCTCAACATGTCATTATTGCCTGTACCTCTGAAGGGGCAGTGATCCGTGCTGACCTTGCGCAAAGACTGAAGGATAAAGTACGAAGTTCATATTCCAGACTGCTTGAAGTAGACAACCTGGACGCACTGACATCTGATTTTGTTAAAATTACGATTTATGACGAGGAAGGTAAGTGTCCGCAGACCCGGCCTCATCTGTCCGCTTTCGAAAATGAAACTTATATTGTTGTGTCAGAAGCTGCGTGGATTGATATTGCAGACTATGGGGTTCACAAGGGAACCACCATACAAAAGCTCCAGAAACTGCTTAATGTAAGCAAGCATGAGACAATGGCGTTCGGCGATGGCTACAACGATATTGAGTTGCTTGCGATGGCTGAATACAGCTTTGCGATGAGGAATGCCTTCGAGGAAACAAAGGCGATTGCAAATTTTATCACTGGATACAATGACGCAAACGCAGTTCAGGAAACAATCAAAAGAATGCTGGCTCTTCAGCCCTGAAGTCTGCTTGCACAAGTCATCCAGTGAAGGTTCCAACCGGTCTTCACTGATATAAATCTCTGGCTAATCAACAATCTCGATGCGAATGTTTTCGCTGCTAAAATCCTGCAGTCGGGTTTCACGGCTCACCACAACAATATCAATAGCATCACAGGTAGCCACTTTGTATCTCGCCACCTGGCACATTTTATCTGCGATGACAGCGGCAATAACTTCGTTGCTCTGGGCGATGACTTCTTTTTTAAAACAGGCGTCTTCGTAATACACGGCTGTGAGTCCTGCCTGCGGGTCGAGGCCACAAACACCGATAAACGTCTGGTCAAAAATCATATTGCGCACCTGGTTTACTGTATCTAAACCTAAAGTGCTCCCCGTTTTGGGATTAACCTTTCCACCCAGCAGAATCAACTCACCCGACTGTCGACTGCTTAATGCTGAGGCTATTTGTGGAGAATTTGTCACAATGGTCAGTTCAAGCATCTCAGGGATAAAATCCACCATCGCCAGATACGTTGAACCGGCGTCAATGAAAATACAGGTATCCGGTTTTATGAGCTCCGCGCATCGTCTTGCAACATGTGACTTTTCAGAAACACTCTGCTCGACACGGGCTTCAAAGCTAGCTGATTGCTTGAGCTGACTAACCGCCCCTCCGTAGACTTTTTTACATAATCCATTACGGGCCAGAACCTGAAGATCACGGCGTATAGTATGTTCTGAAACACCTAGCTTACGGGCAATATCAGCACCAATGACCCTGCCAGTTTCAGTAAGCATCTGAAGGATAAGATCCTGCCGCTGCTCAGGTAAAGCATCATAATCGATCACGAAAACCCTCAATCAAACGCAATATTGCATGAAATATCACAACCCATCATATTAATATGGTATCAGCCACAGGTCACTCCTGACGAGTGGCTTTTTTTATTGCTCAGATTTGTTACTCAGGTTGGTTATTCAAAGAAACTCGACGATATCGTCATCGTTCGGTTTCCCACCGCTGAGCGCCTCATCAAAATAATGCTTCGGCACGGTATAACGCAGATGATCCAACGCAATTTGAATGCTGCGGTCATCAATGGCATGACCTAAATCGTCAATCACATCCAGTGTGACATCGCCGCCGACTCGGGTTAATGCTTCTGATGCATCAAAGGCGTGCTTCACATCTATCACTTTATCATCATCGCCATGAATCAAATGAATGGTGGTAGAGGTTGTCACACTTACCGGCAGTTGCGCGTAACGGCCGTTAAAAGCAACCACTCGAGAAGCGAGTTCTGGCTCAGCTTTCACACCTTCAAGCGCCATAATTGCCCCTTGTGAAAAACCAATCAGTGCCGTGGCATTAGCAGCTACACCACTGTGTTTTTGCCAATAACGCACGGTTTCCACAAACGTTGGCATAATGACGTCGATTCGCTGTTGGCGGTTTTCTTCCGTCACTCCAGCAACTGAAAACCATTCACGACCTTGATATGGGCCGCTGGGTGCAGGGCCACCGACGCTGACCACCAGCGCATCAGGGAAATGTGGAGCAAACCAACTGCCAATTTCGCCCATCGCAACAGGGTTATCGCCAACTCCATGGAACAACAACAACAGTTGCTTTGCAGGTGTGGCAGGGCTTTGGACGACAAAATGGTCATGTTTCATGGTTACTCCTTAAGTTTCTGGAGTTGACTATACGCCGACGAATGACGATGACCATGCCATTTAACTGAATGACTTAGTGGAAAAATTGCAATTGCAAAAGGGCATTTTTCAGTGCAATACATTGTTGCTCATCTAGTTTTTCCAGGGCTCTTTGTACTTCCTGCCGCATAACATTGAGCAGAGCTTTGCGCCCAGAAACCTGCAGTTGCTGGCAAAGTGTGTCCACATTCAAACGCTGCTGTACGCGCCCGCGCAATGCATTCAGCGGCAAGTTACTAGTGAGTAACAAGCGATTCAGAGAACCTAAACATGCCTCAAGAGGACGGTGCCCGAAGGCGAAACCCGCCAGTTCCTGCCAGTCATCACTATTTAGCGTAGCCTCTTCGCGAGGAATGACAGGGAGCAGGTCTTCAATCCACGGTTGTAACCAGGTTATATCTCTCTGTAATCGCCGCTGTTCATGCTCGGTGAGAGCCTCGCCTGGCAAAGTAAGAGGCAATAACGCCATCGCGGTATAACAACCGCTGCTGGCTTCACGATGACTGCCAACGCGTACCAATGCGAAGCCACAGCTTGCCCAAAAACGCCATAATTCATCGGTGAAACCAAAGCTGACCGAAAGATAATCGACAGTTTGCCGGGCATGTGTTTTTGCCAGAGCAATCATCTGCTGGCCAATTTGCTGGCGCTGGCGTAGTGGATGTACCGCGATACGGCTGACACGCAGGCCTTTAAGGGTTGCTGCCAGCGGGCTACCACCATGAGCCGCCAGCGATTGTGCGACTAAGTTACCGCGCGGCCGTCGAAACCCCGCCCATACTGCACGGCTCAGTTTTTCATCCAAACCGCCCTCCTCCACAAGCCAGGTGGCGCCAATCGTTTCGTTGCCAGTGGTTGCGGCAATGAAATGCTGGCCCGGTGCATCCAGCATTCTGCGCCAGTCCAGCGGCGTGGTGCGGTAGTGCGCACCGGACAGTAAGCGGTACATCTGTTGTAGCTGTTGCGAAGGTTGTATTTCGTCTTCGCATTCAATAAGTTGCAAGGAAGCTGCACTTTGAGAAGCCGTTGTCACATCAACTTCATCAAACAGCAATACGGAATCGATCAGCTTTTCCAAAGGATCATTGGAAGCCCAACGAATTGGCGTTGAAAGGGTGTAACGTGTAAGGGAATCAAGGCTTGCGCAAAATTTGAGAACAAACCCACGCCCAGTACCTTCGTAACCCTGAACGGTGGTGGTCAGTAGAACCCGTGGGAAATGGGAAATTAGTTTGCGTAACTGAGGTGCAGGGAGCGCTGCAGCCTCGTCAACAATTAGCCAATCAGCCTGAAATGCTTCGGTATTGGCAAGTAATGCATCTGGAGCGACAAAATTGAAACGATCGCCTGCATGATTTGCAAGAACATCGGTTGCTGCTTTGCCCGGCGCGGTGACCAGCCCCTTTCCCGCAATCCTGCGCAACAACATGCCCGCTAGTGCAGATTTCCCTCGCCCTCGCGCAGCCGTGACAACGGAAACACCCGCTGGCATTTGCAAAAGCTCATTCAGGATAGCCGCCTGCTCTTCGAAAGGCGCTCCATTGGCCGCATGCCATGAAGGGCGTGGAGAGTACACAGGTACGCGCAACGGCTGATGCTGCTGCCAAAGCAAGCATTCACTATCGGTGCGGATACAGTGCTGTAGATGAGTGATAAAATGAGGAGTTGGGATCGCTTCAGATTGTTCGCTCCAGCGGCTCGAGTCGCAATCAGGCTGCATAGGCCAGTCATTCCATGACGGCGCAAGAAGAACCAGCCAGCTTCCCGCTCTGAGTGTGCCTGCAAGTGCTGCCAAAGCTTCAGCGTCCAGCCCGTTTCGTGCATCAAAAACTGCGTGTAAAAACTCACGGCCCAGCAAAGTACGCATTGCAGATGTCGCGCAATGAAGTGGCAATTCGGGTGCTGCTCCAACCCAGAGCCAGTCGCCAGGTAATAACCGGGTGAGAGAGCTAATTTGCTGGCTGCTCCACAGTCTCTCACCCGCCATGACTATCATACGGCGAATACCTGCTTCAGCCATACTGGCGGTTGCTTGCCTTAGCTGTTCCATGGCTTTAATCCTTGTCACATCTCGTTATTTGACAGTATTACCGAAAGTATTGCACTGCGCTGGGTCACCGCTATCGAAGCCGCGTTTGAACCAGGTATAACGTTGCTCTGAAGTACCGTGGGTGAAGCTGTCAGGAACCACTCGCCCTTGCCCTTGTTGTTGCAGGCGGTCGTCACCAATGGCTTCAGCAGCATTCAAGGCTTCCTGTAAATCTCCCGCATCCAGCACTTGTTGTTTTTGCATGCTGTTGCCCCAGACACCCGCAAAACAATCTGCCTGCAATTCCATTTTAACGGAGAGGCGGTTGCCTTCAGCTTGAGTGGCACCTTGCTGGAGCTGGCGTACTTTCGGTTCAATACCTAACAATTTCTGAACATGGTGCCCGACTTCATGAGCAATCACATAGCCCTGAGCAAAATCACCATCTGCGCCCAGTTTGCTTTTCATGTCATCGTAGAATGAAAGGTCGATATAGACCGTGCTGTCTGCTGGACAGTAAAATGGCCCCATAATCGACTGACCGGTACCGCAACCGGTGCGTGTCGAACCACGGTACATCACCAGTTTTGGCTGCTGATAAGTACGGCCCATCTTCTGGAAAATTTGTCCCCAGGTATCTTCAGTTGTCGCAAGAATAACCGAAGTGAATTTGGCTGCTTCGTCATCATTAGGGTTAATGGAACGCTGAGTGGATTGCTGTTGTACCGGTTGCCCACCGGACAGCATTGAGGTGAGGTCGACCCCGTAATAGCTCGCCACGACGACCACAATTAATAAAACGATGCCGCCTTTACCGCCAGGTAAGCGGAATCCACCACCTCCCCCACCAAAACCAGGGCCTGGAGAGTTATTTCTTCTGTCTTCTACATTGTCGCTTTCGCGACGACCTTGCCAACGCATAGCCGACCTCATCGTTCACAATTTGTAATGAGTAGATCGTAGGTGGTTAATTGCAGGATTACCATAAAAAGCAAGATGTGAAAAAGCCGAATATGTAAAACACATTCGGCTTTAGAAGAAAACGGGTGAGAAGTTAGTCTAATTTAACGCCAAGACGGTGGGCAACTTCTTCGTAGGCTTCAATCAGGCCGCCCAAGCTCTGGCGGAAACGGTCTTTATCCATTTTTTGGAGAGTTTCTTTGTCCCACAGGCGGCAACCATCTGGGGAGAACTCATCGCCAAGTACGACTTCACCGTTGAACAAACCGAATTCCAGTTTGAAATCGACAAGGATCAGACCCGCATCATCAAACAGTTTGCTCAGAACATCGTTGGCTTTGTAGCTGAGTTCACGCATACGAGCCAAATTCTCTTTGTTCACCCAACCAAAGGTTTCACAGTAAGATTCGTTGACCATGGGGTCATGCATCGCATCGTTTTTCAGGAACAGGTCAAACAGCGGTGGATTCAGTTCAATGCCTTCTTCAATACCCAGGCGTTTAACCAAAGAGCCCGCTGCACGGTTGCGGATAACACACTCAACCGGCACCATATCGAGCTTCTTAACCAACACTTCGTTATCGGACAACAGCGCTTCCATTTGAGTTGGAATACCCGCTTCTTCGAGTTTGGTCATAATGAAATGGTTAAATTTGTTGTTTACCATACCCTTACGATCAAACTGTTCAATGCGCGCACCGTCTCCTGCTGACGTATCATTGCGGAATTCGAGCACCAACAGATCCGGGTTTTCCGTGCTGTATACGGTCTTCGCTTTTCCACGATACAACTCAGCTTGCTTTTGCATCTTTCTTACTCCAGGTGTGATTTAACTAAAAATTCCGCTATTTGTGGCTACGCACACGTTTGCGTAGCCTATCAGGAAAAAGGCCAGATTTCTCTGGCCCTTAAAAGTTACTTGCTAAATGCCGCCTGGAATGCGGCTACCAAAGCATCATTCTGGGACTGTGTTAGCGTATGACCTTTCGGATCGATGAACTGCAGGCTACTACGGTTATCGAGGTCGCCAACTTGCAGTTTATAGTCGCCACTGGACAGACCCGGGTCTTTCGCCCCTAAATCTTGCCATGCACTGTCAGACAATGGTTTGTATGTAACAGCAATACTACCTGTTGAACGCGTAGAGTCAGTGACTTTCATACCGACTTTCTCAAGCGTTGCAGGCAAACGGCTCCAAACGACGTTGTATGGGCCACGCACCACCAGCATCGGTAAGCCTGTGTCGTCAGCGGCACTTTGTACATCAAGTTGCGTTGCTGCACGATTGTCTTTCGCGTTCTGTTGGTCAGTCTGGGTTTTATCCAGACTTGCGCTGATACTGTTAAGCATTTCTGCGCTGTAACGCTGCACAGATGATGCATCAGTAACCGGCTTGCCTGCCTGTTCCAGATTCAGCAGCTTAACCACCACAGCTTGTTGATAGCCCTGTGGCTTCACGCTGATTTGATAGCGTCCACGGTACTGTTGATCTTCATCAGCTCGGTTCCAGTTTACCCAGTCAGTGGTCAAGGTTTGGCTGGCGTCATCACGTTTATCAATACCGTAGTTTTTCGCCTGTAGAACACTGACAACTTGCGGCCACAGTGTTGCACTACGCGCATTTTCGACCATCAACGTTGCGGTATCCCCAGTAAACTGAGTACGCGCACCACTGACCAATGCCAGAGGTTGGGCTGGCGGACGGATATCCAACGCTTTGCCTACTGCACCGCTGCCGTTGGTGACCGGAATATTATATTCACCATTCTGCACCGGCAGGATCATCCCAGCCGGGGAGTGGATTTCCGCGAGGGGTGCTGCATCCAGATAGGATTCGTCACCACTGACCTGGCGCTTATAACGCTGGTCTGTGCTGCATGCTGCCAGCAGCATAGCTAACGAAACCACTGCAACTTTCGCCACCGTCGACTTCTGTACTGAGTAAGCCATCAAATCTCCCTAAACTTTACAGCAAACCAGCATGCTTAAGCGCACTAATAATCACCGGATGACTGGATTCAGTCAGCGGTGTCATTGGCAGGCGTAAGGTATCGGTTGCCACAAGTCCCAACTCCCTACAAGCCCATTTCACTGGGATAGGATTGGGTTCTACAAATAATTTATTGTGCAGCGGCATCAAACGTTCATTGATAGCGCGCGCTTGCGCATATTGCCCATTGGCGGCCAGTTTACACACTTCTGCCATTTCACGCGCGGCTACGTTTGCCGTCACAGAAATCACACCGTGGCCACCTAATTGCATGAAGTCCAGCGCACTGGCGTCATCACCGCTAACCAGGATGAAGTTATCTTCAACCAGCACTTTGATCTGGTTTACTCGTGTTAAGTTCCCAGTTGCTTCTTTGATACCGATAATATTTTTAATCTTAGCCAGACGGCCTACGGTTTCAGGCAGCATGTCGCAACCGGTACGAGACGGTACATTGTACAGCATCTGCGGCAGGTCAGTGCTTTCGGCAATCGCTTTGAAGTGCTGATATAGCCCTTCCTGGGTTGGACGGTTGTAGTACGGCGTTACCGTCAGGCAGCCCACAATACCGCTGTTTTCAAAACGCTTGGTCAGGGAGATAGCTTCAGAGGTAGCATTAGCGCCAGTCCCTGCGATAACGGGAATACGGCCATCGGCCAGTTCCAGCGTCAGCATTACTACGTCACCGTGTTCGTCATGGCTCAACGTAGCTGACTCTCCGGTAGTCCCTACCGAAACAATCGCCGAGGTTCCGCTGGCGACATGGTAATCAATCAGTTTTTTCAGGCTTGACCGGCAGACATTACCTTTCTCATCCATCGGCGTCACAAGCGCGACAATACTTCCAGTGAACATTGGCCATCCTCTGTGCTAACAAGTGTCTCAATGGTACGTTTGGTGCAGGATCAAAAGCAAGTCACCAGGTGACGCTACACGGTTGTACGCAAGTTTTTTTTGTGCTTTCCTTATGATATCTCACCGATTCACAGGAAGAATACGTTTGACTCCCTCACCACACCATTATTTGGTCATCACAGCCCTTGGGGCGGACAGGCCTGGTATTGTTAATACCATCACCCGCCATGTGAGCAGTTGCGGCTGTAATATCGAAGACAGTCGCCTGGCTATGCTCGGTGAAGAGTTCACGTTTATTATGCTGCTATCGGGCAGTTGGAATGCAATAACCCTGATTGAATCGACGCTACCGCTTAAAGGCGCAGAGCTGGATTTACTGATTGTGATGAAGCGTACCGCCGCGCAAGAGCGCCCAGCGATGCCCGCAACAGTCTGGGTGCAGGTAGAAGTGACCGACTCACCTCATTTAATCGAGCGTTTCACCAATCTTTTTGATATTCACCATATGAATATTGCCGAGTTGAGTTCCCGTACCCAACCGACCCAGGATGGGACGCCACCGCAGCTATACATTCAAATTACAGCTCATAGTCCCGCCTCTCAGGATGCGAGCGTGATCGAAGATGCTTTCAAGGCCCTCTGTACAGAACTCAAAGCACAGGGCAGTATTAACGTTGTGAATTATCCACAGCAAGATGATTAAGACGGAGAGTTGTAATGAGCCCACTGAAAGCCGGTGATATCGCACCGAAATTTAGCCTGCCTGATCAAGACGGCGAGCAAATAAATTTAACCGACTTCCAGGGACAGCGCGTTCTGGTTTATTTCTATCCTAAAGCGATGACACCAGGCTGCACCGTGCAAGCATGTGGTTTGCGCGACAACATGGATGCGTTGAAAAAAAGTGGTGTGGAAGTGCTGGGTATCAGCACGGACAAACCAGAAAAGCTTTCACGTTTTGCCGAAAAAGAGTTACTCAACTTCACACTGCTTTCTGATGAAGACCATCAAGTCTGTGAGCAATTTGGTGTCTGGGGCGAGAAATCGTTTATGGGAAAAACCTACGATGGCATCCATCGGATTAGCTTCCTGCTGGATGGCGAAGGGAAAGTCGAGAAAGTATTTGATGATTTCAAAACCAGCAACCATCACGATATTGTGGTGAACTGGCTGAAAGAAAACGCTTAATTGTGCGGGCTGTATTAAAAAAGCCGACTTCACGTCGGCTTTTTACTGTCTCTAATTTGGCTTGTCGTCTATCAACATACTGTCCGGCCAGGCATGTACCACCGCTTTAATCAGCGTAGCGAGTGGGATGGCGAAGAACACCCCCCAAAATCCCCACAGACCACCAAAAATCACCACGGAAAGTATAATCACCAACGGGTGCAGGTTTACCGCTTCGGAAAATAGCACTGGCACCAGCAGGTTGCCATCCAATGCCTGAATGATTAAGTATACGGCAAACAACGTCCAAAACTCCGGACCAAGACCAAACTGGAAAAGCGCCACACACACTACCGGGATCGTGACAACAAACGCGCCGATGTAAGGAATCAGAACCGAGAAGCCCACCAACACCGCCAATAGCAGCGAGTAGTTCAAGCCAAAAACCACAAAGCCGATATACGTCACCACACCCACTACTAGCATTTCCAATACTTTGCCGCGGATATAATTAGTAATTTGCTGATTCATTTCCTGCCAGACTTGCCCCGCAAGCCCACGGTTACGTGGCAAAACGCGGCGCACAGCATTCAGCATCTGCTCTTTATCTTTGACCAGGAAGAATACCATCAGTGGAACTAACACCAAATAAATTGCCAGTGTTAACAAACCAACCAAGGAGGCAAGCGAAAATTTCACAACCTGATCGCCCATACCCATCATGCGCCCACGCATGCTCTCGGCCATAGCATCAATAATGCCCGCGTCAACCAGAGCCGGATAACGCTTAGGCAGCGTTGCGGCAAAATCAGAGAGTTTGTTGAGCATCCCTGGCATATCTCGAATCAGATTGATGCCTTGTTGCCAGGCAACAGGTGCCACCACCAATACCATCAACAGCAAAATACCAACAAACAACACCAGCACAATCGTTGTTGACCAGGTACGGGAACATCCAACACGCTGAAGCCGCGCAGTTGGCCACTCCAGCAAATAAGCCAGCACAATCGCCACTAACAATGGCGCTAACAGTCCATGGAAGAAGAACAGGATAACAAACCCTGCAACCAGAATTACCAGCAGAGCGATAGCTTCCGGGTCGCTAAACCGTCGTCGATACCACTGCAACAACATTTCAAGCATAAATCCCTTCCGTGACAGCATTGTGCGAGGACAGATTGTATCTAAATGTCACAGTAAAGACTTCGCTTTTTATCTCTGTTCAGTGGCAGTTTAAAATTGTCTTAGATTAAGATAGGTCTCAGTCATGCTGTGGGCTACAGTTCAACTTTGTATGCGAACAAATTCACGTATTACATGTCGAAGATTAACTTTGATTAAACAGGACAGGACGTATGTTCAAGCAGTTGAAAAAATCGCTGGTTGTAACGCTAATGGCAGCCGTGCTCGCGGGCCCGGCAACTCCAGCCTTTGCGGATGTTTCCGATCAGCTGCCAGATATGGGAACAACAGCCGGAAGCACACTGTCAATCGGCCAGGAACTGCAGATGGGCGACTATTATGTCCGCCAACTTCGAGGCAGTGCCCCATTAATCAATGATCCTTTGCTCGTGCAGTACATTAATAAACTGGGTATGCGCCTGGTTAGCCACGCAGATTCCGTTAAGACACCGTTTCATTTCTTCCTGATCAACAACGATGAAATCAACGCCTTTGCCTTCTTTGGCGGCAATGTTGTGCTTCATTCGGCGTTATTCCGTTACTCTGATAACGAAAGCCAGCTTGCATCCGTAATGGCGCACGAAATTTCGCACGTTACGCAACGTCACCTGGCACGTGCTATGGAAGATCAGAAAAAGAACGCCCCACTCACCTGGGTTGGCGCGTTAGGTTCTATTTTACTGGCGATGGCCAGCCCGCAAGCAGGTATGGCAGCATTGAGTGGGACGCTTGCAGGAACGCAGCAAGGCATGATCAGTTTCACTCAGCAAAACGAACAAGAAGCAGACCGCATCGGTATTCAAGTGTTACAACGTTCTGGTTTTGATCCGCAAGCCATGCCGACATTCCTTGAAAAACTGCTCGATCAGTCGCGTTATTCCTCTCGCCCGCCAGAAATTCTGCTTACCCACCCATTACCGGAAAGCCGTCTGGCCGATGCTCGTAACCGTGCTAACCAAATGCGCCCAGTGGTGGTGCAATCTTCTGAAGATTTTTACTTTGCAAAAGCACGTACTCTTGGCATGTACAATTCTGGTCGCAATCAGCTAACCACCGATTTATTGGATAGCTGGTCGAAAGGCAATATTCGTGAACAGCATGCAGCAACTTATGGCCGTGCGCTTCAGGCAATGGGCGCTGATAAGTGGGAGGAAGCTCGTAAACTTTTACAACCGCTTTTAGCCGCTCAACCAGCCAATACCTGGTATCTCGATTTATCCACGGATATCGACCTTGGGCAGAATAAATCCGCAGATGCAATTAACCGGCTGAAAAATGCGCCTGACCTAAAACAAAACCCGGTGCTGCAACTTAACCTTGCTAACGCCTACGTTCAGGCAAAACAGCCCGCTCAGGCCGCAGCCATTCTTAATCGTTATACGTTTTCTCATCCGGATGACAGCAATGGCTGGGACTTATTAGCCCAATCCGAAGCGGCACTAGGTAATCGTGACCAGGAACTCGCCGCACGCGCAGAAGTAATGGCCCTTGTCGGACGAATCGACCAGGCAATTTCGCTGCTCAGTAGCGCCAGTGGTCAGGTGAAATTGGGTAGTTTGCAACAAGCTCGTTATGATGCGCGAATAGACCAATTCCGCGAATTGCAAAAACGCTTCCTTCAGTATTCTAAGATGTAACAGGAGTTACGATGTCTACAGCCGTTTCTATTTATCACAATCCTCGCTGCTCGAAGAGCCGTGAAACGTTAAGCCTGCTAAAAGCAAATGGCGTAGAACCCGAAGTCGTGTTGTATCTGGAAACCCCACCAGATGCCGCAACAATCAAATCTTTGCTGAGCAAATTAGATTTTGCCAGCGCACGTGACCTTATGCGTCAGAAAGAGGATTTGTATAAGGAGCTGAATCTGGCAGATCAAACGCTGAGTGAAGAGCAGTTAATCAAGGCGATGGTTGATAATCCGAAATTGATTGAACGCCCGATTGTCCTGGCGAATGGCGAAGCACGAATTGGCCGCCCGCCGGAGTCAGTGCTGGAAATTTTGTAATCCTGCTATTTGACGCCCCAACCTAACCCTCTCCCCAGGAGAGGGAATAAGATCAAAGCCCGAGAATCTCTTTCACAAACGGGATCGTCAACTTACGCTGCGCAGTAATCGAGGCAAGATCAAGCTGATCGAGCGTCGTAAACAGTGTACGCATTTCTCGATCCAACCGTTTTAACAGGAAACGTCCTACGTCCTCGGGTAATTCAAACCCGCGCAGTCTGGCACGTAGTTGCAGGGCCTGGAGTTTGTCATCATCTGACAAAGGTTGCAGCTTGTAGATTTGCCCCCAATCAAGGCGCGAGGCAAGATCAGGCAATTGTAGATTGAGTTGGCGTGGTGGACGATCGCCGGTAATCAACAGACGAGTTTTTCCTGATTCCAGAATGCGGTTGTAGAGATTAAAAATCGCCATTTCCCACAGTTCATCACCAGCAACACACTCAATGTTGTCGATACACACCAACGAAAGCTGCTCCATGCCATCCAGTACTTCTGGAACAAACCAGGTGCGTTTATCTAGCGGCACATAACCGACAGCTTCGCCACGTTGTGACAATTCTGCGCAGGCGGCATGCAACAAATGGCTGCGCCCTCCTCCTTCTCGCGACCAGAAATAGATATATCCGCTGTGATCCTGACGGAGCACGGACTGGAGTGCGGCAAGTAAAGAAGGGTTATCACCCGGCCAGAAACTTGCAAAAGTTTCGTCATCAGGCAAATAGAGTGGCAGTGAGAGCTGTGCCGGCGTATTCAGAATTACCTCAACCATAACAGGCAGAAAAACGCAGAGAGTCTATCACAGAATTGGCGAGCAGTAGAACCGGGCGAACACGCCGCCCGGCTTGAAGCAGAACTACGATTTTACGTCGCTTTCTTCGGCATCCAGCACCACTTCTTCTGGGCGCAAGACACTGATAAGTTTGAAGATAAGACTAAGGCCCACGCCAACGATGGTCGCCAGTGCCATACCTTTCAGCTCAGCTGCGCCAATGTGCACTTTCGCGCCACTCACTCCGATTATCAAGATAACTGAAGTCAGGATCAGGTTTTGTGCTTTGCTGTAATCCACTTTCGATTCGATCAACACGCGAATACCGGATGCGCCAATCACGCCGTACAGCAGCAGTGAAACACCGCCCATTACCGGAACCGGGATAATTTGTATCGCTGCGGCGAGTTTACCTACGCAAGAGAGAAGAATCGCCAGAATCGCTGCTCCGCCAATAACCCAAGTGGAATAAACACGGGTAATCGCCATTACGCCAATATTCTCGCCATAAGTGGTGTTTGGTGTAGAGCCAAAGAAACCAGAGAAGATAGTCGAAATCCCATTCGCAAACATCGAGCGATGCAGACCTGGGTCACGAATCAAATCTTTCTTCACAATATTCGCCGTTACCACCAGGTGGCCAACGTGCTCAGCGATAACCACGAGAGCCGCAGGCAGAATGGTGAAGATGGCAAACCACTCAAAACGCGGTGTGTAGAAGGTTGGCAAGGCAAACCAGTGCGCTTCAACAATTGGAGTAACATCAACCACGCCCATGGCGAAGGAAAGTGCATACCCAGCCAGAACACCGATAAGAATTGGAATTATTGCCAGGAAACCACGGAACAGGACAGAACCAAAGATCGTGACCGCTAGCGTGACAAGCGAAATGATAATGGTGGTTGAGTCTGGTGATGTGCCATCAGCAGGTAATAAACCCGCCATATTCGCGGCGACTCCCGCCAGTTCAAGCCCGATAACAGCAACAATCGCGCCCATTGCCGCTGGTGGGAACATCACATCCAGCCAGCCAGTACCGGCTTTTTTAACAATCAGCGCCACAATACAAAACAGCACGCCACACATGATAAAACCACCCAGCGCCACTTCATAACCCAGCGGCAGCAGCAGCAGCACAGGTGAAATAAATGCAAAACTGGAACCCAGATACGCCGGGATTTTGCCTTTACAGATAAAGAGATACAGCAGTGTCCCAATCCCGTTAAATAGCAGCACCGTCGCCGGATTAATGTGGAACAGGATTGGCACCAGAACGGTGGCACCAAACATGGCGAACAGGTGTTGCAAACTTAACGGTATCGTTTGCAACAGGGGTGGTCTTTCACTCACCCCAATGGCGCGGCGTGTCATGTTGTTTTCCTCTGAGTCTTGTTTTTAGAAATAATGGGTCGAACAAATCAAAAAAAAGCCGACTATCGAAGTCGGCTCATTTTATTATTTAGTACCAAATATCTTATCGCCGGCATCGCCGAGTCCCGGAATAATGTATCCGTGCTCGTTCAGGCCCTGATCGATAGAAGCTGTAAACAGTTCTACATCCGGGTGCGCTTTTTCCAGCGCTGCAATACCTTCAGGTGCTGCCACCAGAACCAGCACCTTGATGCTAGAACAACCGGCATTTTTCAGCAGGTCGATGGTTGCAATCATAGAGCCACCAGTTGCCAGCATTGGGTCAACCACCAGCGCCATACGCTCTTCAATGTTTGAAACCAGTTTCTGGAAGTACGGTACTGGCTCCAGGGTTTCTTCATTACGATAGATACCCACAACGCTGATACGTGCGCTTGGTACGTTTTCCAGCACACCTTCCATCATGCCCAGACCGGCACGCAGAATTGGCACAACAGTAATCTTCTTACCTTTGATCTGATCAATCTCTACCGGGCCGTTCCAGCCTTCGATAGTGACTTTCTCAGTTTCCAGATCCGCCGTAGCTTCGTAAGTCAGCAAGCTGCCAACTTCTGAGGCGAGTTCACGAAAGCGTTTGGTGCTAATGTCGTTCTCACGCATCAGGCCCAGCTTGTGTTTGACGAGTGGGTGTTTGACTTCCACGATCTTCATACTCTTTCTCCCCGAGATAGTTGGCCACCACAAAAAAAATCGCCGGATTATACCGCTTTTTCATAGCGGCGCCACAGGTATTGGGGTTGATCAAGATCAACTAGACTGGATTGAGTATATATCAATAATAATTACATCCCGCTGAATAAGAGGCTCGCAAACGTTTGCCTGCACTGTTAGAATTGCGGCGTTTTTTATTACTAACCCATCCGCGGGGACTTAGCAGTGACCGACAAAACCTCTCTCAGCTATAAAGATGCCGGTGTTGATATTGATGCTGGTAACGCTCTGGTCGATAAAATCAAAGGCGTAGTGAAAAAAACCCGCCGCCCGGAAGTGATGGGTGGATTGGGCGGTTTCGGTGCGCTGTGCGCGTTACCTCAAAAGTATCGTGAACCCGTTCTGGTTTCCGGCACTGACGGTGTGGGGACTAAGCTGCGTCTGGCCATGGATTTAAAACGTCACGACACAATCGGCATCGATTTAGTCGCCATGTGTGTGAACGACCTGGTTGTACAGGGCGCTGAGCCATTGTTTTTCCTCGATTACTACGCAACCGGCAAACTTGAAGTTGAAACCGCTGCAAGCGTTATCACTGGCATTGCCGAAGGTTGTCTGCAATCTGGCTGTGCATTAGTCGGTGGCGAAACAGCCGAAATGCCGGGGATGTATCACGGCGAAGATTATGATGTTGCTGGCTTCTGCGTTGGCGTGGTCGAGAAATCTGAGATTATTGACGGTTCTAAAGTGGCCGACGGCGATGTGCTTATTGCACTTGCGTCCAGCGGACCACACTCTAACGGCTACTCTTTGGTGCGCAAAGTACTGGAAGTAAGCAGGACTGACCCGCTGACCACCGAACTTGAAGGCAAACCACTGGCAGATCACCTCCTCGAACCGACTCGCATCTACGTGAAATCGATTCTGGAGCTGATTGAGCAGGTAGACGTTCACGCGATTGCGCACCTCACAGGCGGCGGCTTCTGGGAAAATATCCCTCGCGTTCTACCAGACAACACTCAGGCGGTTATCGCCGAGTCCTCATGGCAATGGCCTGCGGTATTCAACTGGCTGCAACAAGCCGGGAATATCAGCCGTCATGAGATGTACCGCACCTTTAACTGCGGCGTCGGTATGCTTATCGCACTGCCTGCTGAAGAAGCTGATAAAGCCATCGCGTTTTTGACTGCAAAAGGTGAAAACGCCTGGAAAATTGGTAGGATCAAAGCTTCTGGTTCCTCTGAGCGTGTGGTTATTGAGTGATGAAACGCATTGTGGTGCTAATTTCCGGTAACGGAAGCAATCTTCAGGCAATTATTGATGCTTGTAAGCTGAAAAAGATTAATGGCACCCTGAGCGCTGTGTTTAGTAATAAGGCCGATGCCTTCGGCCTTGAGCGTGCGCGTGTAGCGGGGATCCCTGCTCACGCGTTAACTGCTAGCCAGTTCGCCGACCGCGCCGCTTTCGATCGTGAGTTAATCCAGGAGATCAACGCCTACGCACCGGATCTCGTGGTGCTCGCCGGCTACATGCGCATTCTTAGCCCAGAGTTTGTCGCGCGCTATTCTGGCCGTCTTATTAATATTCACCCTTCTTTGTTACCTAAATATCCAGGTCTTAATACGCATCGTCAGGTATTGGAAAACGGTGACGAAGAACACGGTACATCTGTTCATTTCGTTACGGATGAACTTGATGGTGGGCCGGTTATTTTACAGGCCAAAATTCCGGTATTTGAGGGTGATGACGAAGACGAAATTACTGCGCGTGTACAGCATCAGGAACACGCTATTTATCCGTTAGTCGTTTCCTGGTTTATGGAAGGCCGTCTTGAGATGCGTGGCAACAGCGCCTGGCTTGATGGTAAAGAGTTGCCCAAACAAGGCTATGCCGCCGAAGAGTAAAATTAAGGAGCTTCGGCTCCTTTTTTAATGCCTCCCTCCTACAACCCTGCGTTATCTAAATCGCGATTTATCATACTTAACGAGCAGCGTTGGACATTCCCCGCCAAAGCTCGCCATAATGACAGACGTGACGGCATTTTTACGTCCACGAAAACGGAGTGTGAGGCCAATGGGTCAGGATAAGTTGTATATCGAAAAAGAACTGAGCTGGTTGTCTTTTAACGAACGTGTGCTTCAGGAAGCAGCGGATAAAATTAATCCGTTGATCGAGAGAATGCGTTTTCTCGGCATCTATTCGAATAACCTTGATGAATTTTATAAGGTCCGTTTCGCCGAGCTCAAACGGCGCATTCTGATCAGTGAAGAACAAGGGACTGCGCCCAATTCGCGTCATCTACTCAATAAGATTCAGGCTCGTGTTCTGAAAGCCGATCAAGAGTTTGATGGGCTGTATAACGATCTGCTGCTAGAAATGGCACGCAATCAGATCTTCTTGATCAACGAACGCCAACTTTCTCCGAACCAGCAAAACTGGCTGCGCCACTACTTTAAACACTATTTGCGCCAGCACATCACACCGATCCTGATTAACCACGACACTGATCTGGTGCAGTTTCTTAAAGATGATTACACCTATCTGGCTGTGGAAATTATTCGCGGCGACGACATTCGCTATGCGTTGCTGGAAATCCCGTCCGATAAAGTACCACGCTTTGTAAATCTGCCGCCGGAAGCTCCGCGTCGACGCAAGCCTATGATTCTGCTGGACAACATTCTGCGCTATTGCCTGGATGACATTTTCAAAGGCTTCTTCGATTACGATTCGTTAAACGCCTACTCGATGAAAATGACCCGCGATGCAGAATACGACCTGGTCACAGAAATGGAGTCCAGCCTGCTGGAATTGATGTCATCGAGCCTGAAACAACGTCTCACCGCAGAACCGGTGCGCTTTGTGTATCAGCGCGATATGCCTGATGCGATGGTAGAAATGCTGCGCAACAAGCTGACTATCACCAATTACGATTCCATCGTACCAGGCGGGCGTTACCATAACTTCAAAGACTTCATTAACTTCCCGAATGTCGGCAAAGCTAATTTAGTGAACAAACCGCTACCGCGTCTGCGCCATATCTGGTTCGATAAATTCCGTAACGGCTTTGATGCAATCCGTAATCGTGACGTGTTGCTCTACTATCCGTATCACACCTTTGAGCACGTTCTGGAATTGCTGCGCCAGGCCTCGTTTGACCCAAGCGTTCTGGCGATCAAAATCAATATTTACCGTGTGGCGAAAGACTCGCGCATTATTGAGTCGATGATCCACGCGGCGCACAATGGCAAAAAAGTCACTGTGGTGGTTGAGCTGCAAGCGCGATTTGATGAAGAAGCCAATATTCACTGGGCAAAGCGCCTGACGGAAGCGGGCGTACACGTTATTTTCTCCGCACCTGGTCTGAAAATTCACGCTAAATTGTTCCTGATTTCGCGCAAAGAAGGTGAAGAAGTAGTGCGTTACGCCCACATCGGCACCGGTAACTTTAACGAGAAAACAGCGCGTCTTTATACTGACTATTCACTTCTGACCTGCGATGCACGCATCACCAATGAAGTGCGCCGAGTGTTCAACTTTATTGAAAACCCTTATCGCCCGGTGACATTTGAGCATCTGATGGTTTCACCACAGAACTCGCGTCGCCTGCTTTACGATTTGGTCGATAAAGAGATTGCCAATGCGCAAAACGGTGTGCCATCAGGTATTACTCTGAAACTTAATAACCTGGTCGATAAAGGTTTGGTGGACAGGCTATATGCGGCTTCAAGCTCTGGCGTGAAAGTGAATCTGCTGGTGCGTGGGATGTGTTCATTGATCCCTAATCTGGAAGGCATCAGCGATAACATTCGCGTGATCAGCATTGTTGACCGGTATCTCGAACACGACCGCGTGTATGTGTTTGAAAATGGCGGAGATAAGAAAGTGTACCTCTCTTCTGCCGACTGGATGACACGCAACATTGATTACCGTATTGAGGTGGCTGTCGCCATACTCGACCCGCGCCTGAAGCAACGGGTGCTGGATATCATTGAAATATTGTTCAGTGATACGGTGAAAGCACGCTACATCGACAAAGAACTGAGTAACCGCTATGTACCGCGCGGAAACCGCCGTAAGGTGCGCTCGCAACTGGCGATTTACGATTACATTAAATCTCTGGAACAACCTGAATAACGCACTATGTCGACTATAAAATCATGCCGATAAAAAAACACACTCCACGGCCGCAAGAATTCGCTGCGGTCGATCTTGGCTCGAACAGTTTCCATATGGTAATTGCACGCGTGGTAGACGGCGCGATGCAAATCATCGGGCGTCTGAAGCAACGCGTCCATTTGGCTGATGGCCTGAACGCCCAGAACGAATTAAGTGAAGAGGCGATAGAACGTGGGCTGTCGTGCCTTGCGTTATTTGCTGAGCGTCTGCAAGGATTCTCCGCAGATAACGTTTGTATTGTCGGTACACACAGTTTGCGTCAGGCGGTCAACGCCGAGGAATTTCTCAAGCGTGCCGAACAGGTTATCCCCTACCCGATTGAAATTATTTCCGGTAACGAAGAAGCACGTCTGATTTTCATGGGGGTAGAACATACCCAACCTGAAAAAGGCCGCAAACTGGTTATTGATATCGGTGGCGGGTCAACTGAGTTAGTGATTGGCGAAGATTTCGAGCCAATGCTGGTCGAAAGTCGTCGAATGGGTTGTGTTAGCTTTGCGCAAAACTTTTTCCCGAAAGGGATGATTACACCAGAAAACTTCAAACGAGCGCGTCTTGCTGCGGTGCAAAAGCTGGAGAACCTTTCCTGGCAATATCGCTTGCAGGGTTGGAATGTGGCGATGGGTGCGTCTGGCACCATCAAAGCTGCTCATGAAGTGCTGGTTAATCTGGGCGAAAAAGACGGCATTATTACGCCGGAGCGCCTGGAAATGCTGCGTGATGAAGTCCTGAAACATAAGAGTTTCAGCTCTATGAGCCTGCCTGGTTTATCCGAAGAGCGTAAAGCCGTATTTGTGCCTGGGCTTGCGATTCTTTGTGGCGTGTTTGACTCACTGGCGATTCGCGAACTACGCCTGTCTGATGGGGCTCTACGCGAAGGTGTGCTCTATGAAATGGAAGGCCGTTTCCGTCATCAGGATATTCGTATCCGTACCGCGCAAAGTCTGGCAAACCAGTACCATATAGATAGCGATCAGGCTAAGCGTGTGTTGGCAACAACCGAGCATATTTACCAACAGTGGGAAGTACAAAACCCAAAGTTGGCTATTCCGCAATTGGCAGCGTTACTCAAATGGTCCGCCATGTTGCATGAGGTGGGGCTGAATATTAATCACAGCGGGCTTCATCGCCACTCGGCTTATATCCTGCAAAATAGCAACCTGCCGGGCTTTAATCAGGAACAGCAGATGCTTATGGCAACGCTTGTGCGCTATCACCGCAAAGCGATAAAAATTGATGATCTGCCGCGATTTACGTTGTTTAAGAGAAAACAGTTTTTGCCATTAATTCAGATTCTACGATTGGCCGTGCTGCTCAATAATCAACGTCAGGCGACGACCACACCTCCGACACTGGTTCTGGAAACAGAAGAAAACCACTGGACGCTGCGCTTCCCGCACGACTGGTTTAGCCAAAACACACTGGTATTGCTGGATTTAGAACGTGAACAGCAATATTGGGAGAATACGCCAGGCTGGCGGCTTGAGATTGAAGAGGAAGCTAGCCCGAACGTTGCAGCCTGACTATTAATAAACCAAACGCCCATCAGGGCGTTTGGTTTATTAATGCCACATTTCCCGGTTCAAGTAACGTTTCGAGCAATTGCGGGCGCCCAATCAAATAACCTTGCATGTAATCTATCCCCAAACTTCGTACTGCCGCTCTGACTGAGTCGGTTTCAACGTACTCAGCAACCAGCAACATCTTTTTCATCCGCGCTAACTTGCAGATAGATTCAACAATCTGATAATCCAGACTGCTGGACAGCACATTGCGGATAAAGCTGCCGTCGATTTTCAGTATATCAGCACTGATGTCTTTCAACCGTGCGTAGCTGGCATAGCCTGTACCAAAATCGTCAATCGCCACCCGACATCCCATATTTTGCAACGCAGTCAGAGTCGCATTCGCCTGCTCAAGGTTAGTTAGTGAGTTGCTTTCAGTGACCTCAAAAATAAGCTGCCAGGGCTGAATATTGTAGTGTTTCAGCAACAGCTTCACCTCGCTTACAAACTGTAATTGCCCTACTGACGCTGGAGTCAAGTTAATGGCAAAACGGCTGCCGGCAAGTTGTTCGCGATGTATATCCATGAATTTTAGCGTGGCTTCTAATACCCATTTGTCGATTTTTGAAGACAAACCAAATTCATGGGCCACCGGCAAAAACACATCCGGCATAAAGACGTTATCCCCTTCATTATCGCCTTTCATGCGCAGCAGAATTTCATGGTAGATATCGCCACGAATCCCTTCGATTCGCTGGGCCATCAGCACGAAATTCCCTGAATCAATGGCAACCTGCAAACGGTTCATCATCGTGACTTTATTTCGCACCGCATTCTGCACATGGTTTGGCCCCTGCTGCTGCAAGCTTTCAGGCTTTGATGTCGACAGCGACAAATCAGCCATAGTGCTAAGTTCACCTAACAAGAAATAAATGTGCCTGACGGGCTGGCGTATATAGCAATAACTGATGCCCACTTGAGGTTGCATCGGCATGCCGTCCCACATAAAGCGGAACTGCTTCACACGCTGGTCGAGTAATTCAATATGCTCGTGGTAAGACTCATAATTTAAACGCACGGCCACTTCATGGCCCGACAGGTGATAAACCTTTTCGTCAGCGTTCAATATGGGTTGAAGGTAATCATTAAGTTGCTGTTTGTATTGAATACGAAGTTGCACACCGTAATTACGGCCCAATAACTCCAGTTCAGGTATGCGCAAAAAAGCTAATGCTGACGACGGATGGCGGGATAAATCACGATTCAGAGCTCGCAGATTCGGCATTTGTACTATGGGGTCGATAAACGCAACACGCCGCGCTTTACTATGTAAGAAACGCTGACGCGTAGTGACCACTGCCATCAAATAGATGGTAATAGAAAATACAGCGTAACAAGATGAGGCTATCGCCAGATGAAGCTGGAAGCCCATGTACGGTGGCAAATAGTTATGAAACCCGCTACACAGAATAATTAATATCACCGTCCAGGCGGTGGTGATAAACAAAAAACCAAAGCGCATCGCACCCCACAGCATCAGCGGCAGGATCAGCGTTAATGTGTAATCCGTGGTGAAAATGGAGCTGAAATCACTGATTGGGACTAGCAGCAAGCTGACAAGAATAGCAACAATACCGGCCCATAGTGCAACCTCACTCTTCGTTACACCAGATTGCATCTGCGCTTTCATCCGTGACCAAAACGAGAAAACAAAGTGTGGGTTACGGAACATGCGGATGGCACAATAAAAGAAAGGTATTCCCGTTAAACAGCCAACTAGCACCGCCTGAAAATTAATTAATGTCCCCGTATGGAGCGGATTTTCCGCGACGGTATTGCTAACACTGTCATACCAGCCGAAAAAGATCCCTACCTGGTAGATGATCAGGAATGTCACAGAGTTAACGAGTACTAACCACAGCATGCGTTGTGCGGTGAGTTTGATTACCCCAAACATCACCGAACTACGCCTGGGAACAAAAATACGGTAACCACCCCAACTAATCGTAATGGGTAGCAGGAAGTGAATAACCGACAGCATTGCGATCATTTCACCTTTCATCGGGATATAGCGAACGAGTAGTGCGAGAATAATTCCCGGCAAGGCTGCCCAGCCGAAAACCAGCATAAATGCAGTCATTAAACCTAGTGGCATATAGACGAGGAAAACACGCCCCCCATCCATTACGGTATTCGCGTTACACCACACAGAAATAGGAAGTAGCAGACTCGGCAGCACCAGAGGAAGCACCCACCATTTGTTTTGATTTTTTTTATACCAGCTTGCCAGATACATTAATCATCGCCAGGAACCCCGTCATCCAGCTCGGGTAAGTTTCGATCAGGTGTCCAACCCAATCGATATAGCCATATCGCTATGGAATAGAGTGCAGATTCTAGTTAGGGATTGGTTCGCTAAGTTGATTCAAATCAATTTCTTGATGGAGTTTCACTTTCATTTGTAAATTATTCAGAAAAATAACTGGATATATACTAATCAACTAATATTAAGAAATGTTTATATAACAAGGAGAAATGATTCCATGGACAATTCGCAGGTGCCCCGGAATTGACCTTGAGGCATCACTGTGTATAAATATCACCGTCGCCCGCGGTTGACGGGCAAACATCAAGGATCATTTGCGTGACACAGGTTACGAGTATGCGAAGACGACATAAGTTTAACAATCGTATGACCCGCATTATTCTGATTATCAGTTTTCTCTTCTTTTTTGGCCGTTTTGTCTACTCTGCTATCGGTGCCTGGTACCATCATCAGGACAAAGTAGAAGCCCAGCAAAGCAGCCTGTCAATGGATAACACCAACCGGTAACGCCTTCTTCTCATTAAAAATGATAACACTGACTTGCAACCGGTGAGATTAGTCACGCCTGTGGTACTGGAAAGATTTACTCCTTTCTATGGTCTAATCTAAATAAAAAACCCTCTGTAAAAACAGAGGGTTTTTAGTCATCCAGACAAGCTACGGATTAGCGGAAAATCATTCCCACTCAATAGTTGCTGGCGGTTTGCCAGAAATATCGTAAACCACACGGGAAATACCGTTAACTTCGTTGATGATGCGGTTGGAGACGCGACCAAGGAAATCGTATGGCAGGTGCGCCCAATGTGCAGTCATAAAATCGATGGTTTCTACAGCGCGCAGTGAAACAACCCAATCGTATTTACGGCCATCGCCCATTACGCCAACAGAACGCACCGGCAGGAACACGGTGAACGCCTGACTTACTTTGTTGTAGAGATCTGCTTTATGCAGCTCTTCAATAAAGATGGCATCGGCACGGCGCAGCAGATCGCAATACTCTTTCTTCACTTCGCCCAGCACACGCACGCCAAGACCTGGGCCCGGGAACGGGTGGCGGTAGAGCATGTCGTATGGCAGACCCAGTTCCAGACCAATTTTACGCACTTCGTCTTTGAACAGCTCTTTAAGCGGCTCAACCAGACCCATCTTCATCTCTTTCGGTAAGCCGCCCACGTTGTGGTGAGATTTGATAACATGCGCTTTGCCGGTAGCAGAAGCTGCAGATTCGATAACGTCAGGGTAGATTGTGCCCTGCGCTAACCATTTCACGTCTTCCAGGCGCAGTGCTTCTTCGTCGAAGACTTCTACGAATACACGACCAATGGTTTTGCGTTTTGCTTCTGGCTCGTCGATGCCCGCCAGTTGAGACAGGAAGCGCTCTTCCGCGGCAACGTGAACAATGTTCAGGCCGAAGTGGTCGCCAAACATATCCATAACTTGCTGTGCTTCATTCAAACGCAGCAGGCCATTATCCACAAATACACAGGTCAGACGGTCGCCAATTGCGCGGTGCAGCAGCATTGCGGTAACGGAAGAATCCACGCCGCCGGACAGGCCAAGAATCACCTTGTCGTTGCCGACTTGCTCACGCAGACGAACAATCGCATCTTCGATAATTTTTGCTGGTGTCCACAGCGCTTCGCAGCCGCAGATATCCAGAACAAAACGTTCCAACAGACGCTGGCCCTGACGGGTATGGGTCACTTCCGGGTGGAACTGCACGCCATAAAAACGTTTTTCTTCGTTTGCCATAATGGCGAACGGGCAAGTTTCGGTGCTGGCAACGGTAACGAAGCCAGCTGGAATCGCAGTGACTTTATCGCCGTGGCTCATCCAGACATCCAGCAGCGGGTTGCCGGCAGCGCTCAAAGCGTCTTCGATACCACGAACCAGTGCGCTGTCAGTTACAACTTCAACCTGTGCGTAACCAAACTCACGTTCGGTAGAGGATTCAACGTGGCCGCCAAGCTGCATCGCCATGGTCTGCATGCCGTAGCACACACCAAATACTGGCACACCTGTGGTAAAGACATATTCAGGTGCACGTGGGCTGTTCAGCTCCGTGGTGCTTTCCGGGCCACCAGAAAGGATGATACCGCTTGGATTGAATTCACGAATCTGTGCTTCAGTGACATCCCATGCCCACAGCTCACAGTAAACGCCCAGTTCACGCACGCGGCGCGCAACCAGTTGGGTGTACTGAGAACCAAAATCAAGGATAAGTATGCGATGTTTATGGATATTTTCCGTCATTGACGCTTATTCCGAGGCAAGTGAAACAGATAAAGAAAAACGCCCGGCGAATGCCGGGCGAGGAGAATCAGGAGCCCATACGGTAATTCGGAGACTCTTTAGTAATCGTCACATCGTGTACGTGACTTTCCTGAATACCCGCACCGCTGATACGTACAAATTCCGCTTTAGTACGCAGCTCGTCGATAGTACCACAGCCGGTCAGACCCATACAGGAACGCAGGCCGCCCATTTGCTGGTGAACGATTTCTTTCAGACGGCCTTTATAAGCCACGCGACCTTCGATACCTTCCGGCACCAGTTTGTCGGCTGCGTTATCAGTCTGGAAGTAACGGTCAGAAGAGCCTTTGGACATCGCTCCCAGAGAACCCATACCGCGGTAGGATTTGAAAGAACGCCCCTGGTAAAGTTCGATTTCGCCCGGAGACTCTTCGGTCCCTGCCAGCATACCGCCAACCATGACCGCTGATGCACCCGCAGCGATAGCTTTAGCAATATCACCAGAGAAACGAATACCACCGTCAGCGATAACCGGAATACCCGTTCCTTCCAGCGCGTCAACTGCATCAGCAACGGCAGTGATTTGTGGAACGCCAACACCCGTTACGATACGAGTGGTGCAGATTGAACCTGGGCCGATCCCCACTTTCACAGCACTCACACCGGCGTCAGCCAAAGCACGAGCACCAGCAGCAGTCGCGACGTTGCCGCCAATGATTTGCAGGTCAGGATATTTAGCACGGGTTTCGCGAATACGTTGTAAAACGCCTTCGGAATGACCATGAGAGGAGTCAATCAGTAAAACATCAACGCCAGCAGCTACCAGAGCGTCGATACGCTCTTCGTTGCCCGCACCTGCGCCAACGGCCGCCCCAACACGCAAACGGCCCTGGTCGTCTTTACAGGCGTTAGGTTTGCGTTCTGCTTTCTGGAAGTCTTTTACGGTGATCATGCCGCGCAAATGGAAGTTACCATCAACGACCAGTGCTTTCTCAACGCGTTTTTCGTGCATTTTGGACAGCACAACATCACGTGCTTCGCCTTCTTTCACGGTAACCAGACGCTCTTTCGGAGTCATGTACACGCTAACAGGCTGGTTCAGGTCGGTCACAAAACGAACATCACGACCGGTGATGATACCTACCAGTTCGTTTTGTTCGGTGACAACAGGGTAACCGGCGAAACCGTTACGAGCGGTGAGTTCTTTCACTTCGTGCAGAGTGGTGGTCGGCAGCACGGTCTGTGGGTCAGTCACAACGCCACTTTCGTGTTTTTTCACGCGTCGGACTTCTTCAGCCTGGCGCTCAATTGACATATTTTTGTGAATAAAACCAAGTCCACCTTCCTGAGCCAATGCAATGGCCAGACGGGCTTCCGTTACGGTATCCATTGCTGCGGACAGCATAGGGATATTCAAACGAATAGTTTTGGTTAATTGGGTGCTGAGATCGGCCGTATTAGGCAGAACTGTAGAGTGAGCTGGAACGAGGAGAACGTCATCAAACGTCAGTGCTTCTTTAGCGATTCGTAGCATGGCAATATCTCAACCTGGGGTGAATGAGAACAGATAAAATATTGCCGCGGCATTATACAGAGCGGAATCGATTGCATCCACACTTTTTTGAGAATAATCCTTGCCAGGTGCAATATGAAAGGTACTATTGACCGAATAACCTGCTGATTTAAAATTTGATCTAGCTCACATGCCAACAATAAATTCTCCTTCAATTTTTACTGTAAGCCGCCTGAATCAGACGGTCCGCATGCTGCTGGAACAAGAGATGGGGCAAGTGTGGATCAGCGGTGAAATTTCCAACTTTACCCAACCGGCTTCCGGCCACTGGTATTTCACGCTCAAAGACGATACCGCTCAAATTCGCGGCGCAATGTTTCGCAACAGCAATCGACGTGTCACCTTCCGTCCGCAACACGGGCAACAGGTTTTGGTTCGCGCTACTCTTACGCTGTATGAGCCGCGTGGTGATTACCAGATAATCGTCGAAAGCATGCAGCCTGCCGGCGAAGGATTATTGCAGCAGCAGTACGAAGAGTTGAAACAACGACTCACTGCGGAAGGGTTGTTTGAACAAATTCATAAACAGCCACTGCCAACGCCTGCACACCAGGTTGGGGTGATTACTTCAAAAACCGGTGCCGCGCTACATGACATTTTGCATGTGCTAAAACGTCGCGACCCCTCTCTCCCGGTCATTATTTACCCAACCGCCGTACAAGGTGCTGATGCACCGTTGCAAATCGTTCGCGCGATAGAACTGGCAAACTTACGCAAAGAGTGTGACGTGCTGATAGTTGGGCGCGGCGGTGGTTCATTAGAGGATTTATGGAGCTTTAACGATGAGCGAGTCGTGCGAGCAATTTTTGCAAGCCAGATCCCCGTCGTTAGCGCCGTAGGGCATGAAACTGACGTCACGATCGCCGATTTTGTGGCTGATATTCGTGCGCCTACGCCATCAGCCGCCGCAGAAATTGTCAGCCGAAATCAGCTCGAATTACTACGCCTACTCCAGTCCCAACAACAGCGTATGGAAATGGCGATGGATTACTACATCGCCCAACGGATGCAGCGCTTCACACGCCTGCACCATCGCTTGCAGCAGCAACATCCACAACTGCGTTTAGCCCGACAGCAAACTACGCTCGAGCGTTTACACCAGCGCCTAAATACCGCGATAGATTCAAAGCTACGCCGTATCGCACTGCAACAGCAACGACTGATGCTGCGCTTGAATCAGCAACAACTCCAGCCACGTATCCACCGCGCGCAGACTCGTTTGCAGCAGCTTGAATATCGTTTATCACAAGTTGTCACCGCGCGGCTTAGTAATACTCGCCAGCGGTTTGGCACCGCTATCGCCCAGCTTGAAGCTGTTAGCCCGCTGGCAACGCTTGCACGGGGTTATAGCGTGACAACCGCAACAGACGGTAAGCTACTGAAGAAAACAAAACAGGTGCATTCAGGCGATATGCTTACTACGCGTCTGGAAGATGGTTGGGTGGAAAGCCAGGTCACCGGCATTACACCGGTGAAACCTAAACGCATACGCAAAACGGCGGCAAAAAGCTAAAACTTAGTCAGCAACAGGTACGAATTCGACGCGTTTTTTCGAGATCAATCCGTGGCCGTTCTGACAAAAATAATCGACCGCGCCACAGGCTTTTAAAACTTCCAGCGGCTTGTGGCAATCCGGACAGCGGGCTTCCAGGTGAAAATTCTGCTGACAGGTTTCGCAGCGAATACCTGAGTCTGTTTGCTGCAACGGGTTTTCACACTCCGGGCATTTAATTTCCATAATCACTCCTTACAACAACTCACCAGAAGACATGGGTTTGCGTCACCATGATTTGCTCTTTTGATGATAAAGATAAATATGCCAATAAGCATCTACGTCGCCAGAGAGAATGACGCGGGCAGACATGCCATTCACCATACCCGTGCCAGAATGAAGACAGCATTTCAAGCATTGCTCATGAATGTTTTGCCGCAGCCCCACTTTCCTTTTTTACGATTAAACGCTACATACGCCCGATAGGTCAGAATGCAATCATCATTCCGGTAAACAGCGCAGTAGCAATTTCACCTCGCGCAGTGGCGATGCTGTTACAAACACGAGCAAAGTGGAGCTTTTCTGGTTTTAGCTAGATGGGTTCAGAGCAGCGGGGTTAAGCAGTCGTCGCACGAAAAAATACTCTTCAGATAAAACAAATAATACAATACGTTACCCTCATCAGCATTTTGTTGGGGCGAGGTGTTCTTCGACTTACGGCAATCTATAATAATTGAAATACCGCAAGGCGAGCCGCGAAAGAAGACAAGGATATGATAGATTTCTGCTCTTAAGCCAGTACGTAGCGTTGGATTTTCGTGATAACACTAAAGCAATTTATTGAAATTTCTGGAATATTTTATATTCCCACGCATTATTGATACAACGGCATAAAAAAGAGATATCTCATTCGATATCGGGATGCACATTATGTCTGCCCCGCCAGGGACAAGGCTAACATTACCTGTTTACCACGTTTTGGAGACTCGATGAGACACTACCGACAGCTTGCCACTGCACTCTGCCCCCTGCTGTTGCTTTGTGCTCATGCCCATGCCGAGGTTGATCTCGGCGCCCTCGACCTCTACGCCAATGACGGTGCCACAAGCCCCGTACCCAAAGGCCTGGTGATTGGAGGTGCCGTCCTCGGCGGACAGGCTCGTTATAAGGCGCAAGACAACTCAGCCTACATCATCCCAGGAGCCATCTACTTTGGTGATAAGTTCATGTACCTGGGTGATCGGGCCCGCTATTACTTCCACAAGGATGATACTTTTGCGGCATACGGATACGGCAGAGTGCGATTTGGCAACCTGGATCCAAGTGACGATGAGGCATTCAAAGGCATGAATGAGCGCAAGGGGGAGTTTGAAGCAGGTATCGGAGCAAACTTCATTACTCCCTATGCCTTGCTAACTGCCCGTATAACCACCGATGTGACTGGCCGCAGCAATGGTCAGGAACTGCTATTGTGGGCCGATTTCCCCATCATTTTAGATAAACTACTTATCATGCCGGGCATGGGGATGATGATCCGCAGTGACAAAATGGCTAACTACTATTTCGGCGGTATCTCATCTGGTGAAGCAACACCCCAGCGTGCTGCCTGGGACACCGGCACCACAGTCTCCCCAATGGCCGCTATCATCACCAGCTATCGCTTCAGCCCGAACTGGGTGGGTATGTTTGCCGCCAACTACGAACTTTATGATAAAGACATCGCAGATAGCCCCATCGTCCAGCATTCTGGGGAGCTTTATGCTGGATTTGCAGTCGGTTATATCTGGTAGCATGGGAAATACACCAGGACAACAGATACGACTGGGGTGAGTCGTTCTACGTCATGAAGGGCGAGTTAGCTTTCATTTGTGCTGGTAAGTCGATCAACTGTATTGCCGGGACTTTCGTGCACATACGCAAGGTCATCGTCGCGCGTACCCAAACTCCAAGAGTCTATCTTTGGGTACCCAACATATTGCCTCTTTATGAACCGTTATGACGACTAGCAATATTAAAAAAGCCCGCTACATGCGGGCTTATAAAGCTTTTGGATGTTTAGAGAATCGCAATTATTCTTTATTTGCCATTTTAGATGTGAATAGCAAAAACACACACAATAATATTGTTTTATATAGTATTTATATTTTCTAATTTAATTCCAGGTACACCCTTGTGTACACAGGGAAATGAAGTGCGCTATGTGCCCGCACATTTTTCAATCATGGTTGGCTGACGTGCTAAAACTAGCCTGATCAGAAGCTCATCGCCAGACCCACACCGTAACCGGTAGTGTTGTTACCGAACATATAGCGTGCCATCAGCCTGGTGCGACTGACAATAACGTTGTATTTGCTGCTATCGAGTTCGAGCCCCAGTCCCAGGGAATTTAGACTATCGAAGCCGAGTTGGCCGCGCTGATCACCCAGGTATTCGGTACGCGCACCCTCCATCACATAGCGCAACGGGCTCCCCAGCAACGTCCAGTCTGCGATGGGCGCACGGCGGCGCAGATAGAGCCCCACATTTTCCGCATCGGCCTGGCCGGCGACAATGTCCGAGCTGTTGGCGAAACTTTGCAAATGCTGATACGAGTAGCGCAGTTCGGCATCTATATCCTGAGTCTTTGAGAACAATTCGTAGTCGAGCATCAAGGCGCCTCCCATGCCGTAAACATTCAGATGACCTCCATCGAGAAAATCAAGTTCCTTGTCTCTGCGATGTTCGAGCAATGCGGCGCCGATGCGCAAGTCACTTGCCACCGTACCTAGCGAGAAGTTGGCAATGGGACGCAGTACCAGATTGCCTCCCCATTTATCCTTGTGCAGATTAATGTCCCAGCCAATGCCGCCGGTGGCGGTCAGACTGTTCCATTTCACTGGGATGGTACGGCTATCGTTACCGTTGGTGACGACAAATTGGGGATCGTAACGGCTGTAACCCATGGTGCCTTCAAGATAAATGGGCACATCTTCGCTTACGGTAGCACCACCACCGAACTGAGTGATAGAGAGCGCGGCTTGCTGATTGGTCCCACCACCGATATTGAGGTTGCTGGCCGTGATATCGGGCACCACCGTATAGCTCATCAGAGAGACCACCGCATCGGCGCGTTGCTTAATAAGGTTGCCACCTGCGGCGAAGCTGAAAGAACTGATCAGTAGCAGCGCAGCCAGCATAGTGGTTCTTTTGTGAGAAAAGAGGAACTGTATCGCCATATTTGTACCATTGAGCCATTGCCCGGTAGGATATGGTTGCATTATAGAGTTTTTTTTGCACAAGTGATCCTAAGTAAACGCATGATTCTTAGGCTTTAAGAGAAATCTTTATTGTTGGATACTTCTATCCCACAATAAGGAATCAGCCAGCCATGAAAATGACCAGCCGTAAAAAAGAGATACTCAGCTACTTTGAACCAGGCAGCCTTGTAGTGATGTGATGGACGACCCTCCCTCAGCGCAAGTCCTGCCACACTTATGCTGAGTATTCTTTTTTCAGAGGTACTACATCATGAACTCGATAAAAGTCATCGGTATCGATCTGGCTAAATCTGTTTTTCAAGTCTGCGTCTGAATTAACGATGGAAGCGTTGCATTTAACCGCAAGGTTTCCCGGACTAAATTGCTGAATACCATTCGTCTGTTTACTGCTGGTTCAATTATTGCAGCTTGTGCTACTTCGCATTACTGGGGGGAGTACTTTTCAGTCAATGGGCTTTCTCATTCGACTCATCCCCACCCAGCATGTAAAAGCCTTCACTCATCACAAAAAAAACGATGCCAATGATGCGCTGGCCAATAAACTGTAGTGGAATCTCCATGTGGGCGATTTATCAGCCTCTCGGTACCGGTGACACAGCCCACTTTCATCGGAGCGGCCTTCGAAATATTCCTTGGTCTTTCGGATTTTCATGTCTGTGAGCTTTGGCATTGCTAGTATCTGCTATGGGGTTGGCGTGTACCGAGAATCAGATAGGTGTACAAATATGAGCGAAATATTGCACCCAATAATCCCAACTGATTTTCAGGGTAACCCCTTGAATACACGCCTATCATTCGTTTTTATGGTATTTGCTGATAGATTTTAGATGCAAGAAAGCCCGACAGGATGCGGGCTTTCTGATGATGGCGATATCTAGTGAATACTCGTGATTCGTTATTTGCCTTTCTTGATGTGCTTGATCAAACGCTTACGTTTGCGCATCTGGTTCGGCGTCAGGGGGTTACGCTTGTTAGCAAACGGGTTCTCCCCTTCTTTGAATTGAATACGGATTGGCGTACCCATCACATCCAGCGATTTGCGGAAGTAGTTCATTAAATAACGCTTGTAGGAGTCCGGCAGGTCTTTGACCTGGTTACCGTGAATCACAACAATCGGTGGATTATAACCACCGGCGTGAGCATATTTCAGCTTCACACGACGACCACGTACCAACGGTGGCTGGTGATCTTCAGCAGCCATTGTCATAACGCGAGTCAACATTGCAGTGCTTACGCGACGCGTGGAGCTGTCGTAAGCTTCACGAACGGACTCAAACAGGTTACCTACACCACTACCGTGCAACGCAGAGATGAAGTGAACGCGAGCAAAGTCGATAAAGCCAAGACGGTAATCTAGCGTCTCTTTCACCTGCTCTCTGACTTCATTGCTCAAGCCATCCCACTTGTTGACTACAATCACCAGTGAGCGCCCACTATTCAGGATGAAGCCGAGCAGAGACAAATCCTGGTCGGAAATTCCTTCGCGAGCATCAATAACCAGCAGTACGACGTTTGCGTCTTCAATCGCTTGCAGTGTTTTGATTACCGAGAATTTCTCTACGGTTTCCGTGATTTTGCCGCGCTTACGCACACCAGCGGTATCGATAAGAATGTATTCACGTTCATCACGTTCCATTGGGATGTAAATGCTGTCACGCGTGGTTCCCGGCATGTCGTAAACAACAACACGGTCTTCGCCAAGAATGCGGTTGGTGAGCGTTGACTTACCAACATTCGGACGGCCAACAATCGCGAGTTTGATTGGCAGATCTTGAGGATTGAAAGCTTCTTCTTCCTCTTCTTCCATCTCTTCGTCGTCTTCAGAAACAATGCCATTTTTAGCATTGAATGCCGCCCAGTAGACTGCATCTTCATCGATTTCTTCTTCCGGTTCGCGCGGATTTTTGTCATCGATGAACGGAATCAGAACGTGTTCAAGCAGGGTTGTTACACCGCGGCCATGAGACGCAGCAATTGGGTGAATTTCACCCAGGCCCAAGGAGTAGAAGTCGATGACCGCCTGATCAGGGTCCATACCGTCAGTTTTGTTTGCCACCAGGAAAGTTGGCTTCTGACGAGAACGCAGGTGTTTAGCAATGGCTTCATCGGCAGGCATCAGACCCGCACGTGCGTCCACCATAAACAGAACAACATCAGCTTCTTCAATCGCTAACAGCGACTGCGCCGCCATATGCGTTTCAACACCGTCTTCCGTCCCATCGATACCACCGGTATCAATAGCAATAAATTCGCGACCTTCCACTTCAGCACGACCATACTTGCGGTCGCGAGTCAGCCCCGGGAAATCCGCGACCAGCGCATCTCGGGTACGCGTCAAGCGGTTAAACAACGTGGATTTTCCGACATTAGGGCGCCCGACGAGCGCAACCACAGGTACCATGATAAAAACCTCATAACTCAAAATTCATCATCAAACGACGTTAAATCACGTCGTTTCTAAAAACAGGAAACGGCTCCCGGACTACAGGAACCGTTTCACTTAACTGTACTTCAGGCAAGTTTAGCGCTTGATAGCGTACAACGTACCGTCTTTTGCCTGAATCAACAGCTTGTCACTTGCAACAACGGGATCAGTCTGGAAGCCAGTGCTATCCACTTTTTGTTGAGCAACAAAGCGGCCGTCATCAGCATTGATCCAGTGCATGTAACCTTCGCTGTCACCAACAACCAGATAGCCATTGTACAGAACAGGAGCCGTCAGGTTACGGTGCAACAGATCGCTTTGCGTCCACAGAGTCACACCGCCATCAGCATTCAAAGCAACAACACGGTCATTCTGGTCGACGAGGAAAATACGGTTCGCATCAACAATGAAGTCGTTTACCGAACCTAATTCACGTTTCCACATTACCTGACCTGAACGTAAATCCAGCGCTGTCAGGTTACCGTTATATGCCAGGGCGTAAACCACACCGTTGACAATAACAGGAGTTGTGTCGACATCGCTCAGACGGTCAATTTCAGTAGCACCGGTTGCCTGAGAGATACGTTGTTGCCAGATCAACTGCCCTTGCTTCATCAGCACTGCACTGACACGGCCATTGTCGCCACCAACAATCGCTGCACCAAACGCTACAGCGGGAGCTGATTCGCCACGCAGAGAAAGTGCTGGCATATCCAGGTTTACGGTCCATTTCACCGCACCGTCAGTTTCATTAAATGCCTGAAGCTGGCCATTGCTGGTATGCACCAGAACTAAACCGTCGCTAACCACTGGGCGAGAAATCACTTCACCTGCGGCTTTGCTTTGCCATGCAATACTACCATCAGAGGTGTTAAGCGCATAAACTTGTGCTTTTTCACTACCAAGATAAATATGTGCCCCGTCAACCGTTAGACCACCAGAAAGCAGTGCCGGCAGGTTGCTGCTATAAAAGTTTGTCTTTTCAGAGAGATCGACAGACCATGTTTCTTTGCCGTCATCCGCATTAACGGCTTTAACAGTACCGCGGCGGTCTGCCGCATAAATGGTGCCATCCTGCCAGGTTGGGTGCAAATTGGAATAAAAATCGCCAATTCCGCTACCAACGGAAGTACTCCATGATTTTTCAGGTTCAAACTGGTTTTCAACTGTCGGCAGTGGAGACATCTTTACCACGTCTTCTTCACCGCTAAACAGTGAACAACCGCTGAGCAGCATCAGAGAAATCAGCCCTGGTACAAGTAGTTTACGCAATTGCATCGGGTCCCTCTTAGCTCGACAAATTATTAATTTTCATCTGCATCATTTCGCGCAGAGCTGGAGAAGCGTCGGTTTGTGAGCCTTTGCTCCACGCATCGCGTGCACCTTGCTTATCCCCTTTGCTGAGCAGCGCTTCGCCGCGCAAATCAGCAATAATCGCTACCCAACCTTCGCCTTTAATGCTGTCGAGAGTTTTCAGCGCCGCATCAGACTGCTTTTGTTGTATTTGAATACGTGCCAAACGCACATTAATCAACGCCTGCAAGTTTTCATCGCTGGTACTACTCAAACCCTGCTGCAATTGAGCTGCCGCTTTCGCCAGGTCATTGTTGTCAGCATACTTCTGCGCCAGTTCAAGTGATGCCAGAGCGCCATAAGTATTCTTGGTGCTGGCTGCGAATTTCTCTGCGGCAATCAGTGTGGCAGGTTGATCAGCACGCACAGCATCAGTCACTGTTTGATACTCAAGAGAAGAAGCCATCGCGCTTTCGGCCTGATGGCTGCCCCAGTAACGCCAACCAACCAGTGCGCCTATACCCAGTACGACCCCAACGACCAGCGCTTTACCGTTTTCGGCAAAGAAGCGTTTTACCGCATCAACTTGCTCGTTTTCGTTCTCGTAAATTTCCACGCAGTCCTTCTCCTTAACGATTAATCACTGGGGAAATTAGCCCAGTAGCGCCTGCAAATGAGCCACCGCGTTTGCTTGTTCAACGGTAGTCTGCTCACCTGTGCGCAGATCCTTCACGACGACTTGACCATCTGCGACTTCAGTTTCGCCTAGCACCAGTGCAACACGCGCACCCCACTTATCTGCACGGACGAACTGTTTTTTGAAGTTGCCTCCGCCATAGTTAGTCATCAACTTGATAGCTGGGACCTGATCACGTAATTGCTCAGCTAATAGCATCGCTGAAGCTTGCGTTCCGTGACCTGACGATATCAGGTAAATATCGACAACAGATTCTGCTTTAAATTCCGGATTGATAGCCTGAACCAGTAAAACAAGACGTTCCAGGCCCATTGCGAAGCCAACGGCAGGTGCCGCACGGCCACCCAATTGTTCGACCAAACCATCATAACGACCACCCGCACAAACGGTACCTTGAGAGCCCAAGCTGCTCGTGACCCACTCGAAAACGGTACGATTGTAGTAATCCAGACCACGCACCAGGCGTTGATTCACGGTATACGCAATACCGGCGGCATCAAGATACTGACACAGGCCTGCGAAGTGTTCGCGAGACTCGTCGTCCAGATACTCACCAAGCGTTGGTGCGTCATCCAGCAAAGCCTGAACTTCCTGGTTTTTAGAATCCAACACACGCAGCGGGTTGCTGTACATGCGGCGCTGGCAATCTTCGTCGAGCTTCTCTTTATGCTGCTCAAGGAACGCCACAAGTGCATCGCGATAGTTAGCGCGAGCTTCAAGCGAACCAATTGAATTCAATTCCAGGCTTACGTGCTGGTCGATACCCAGTGCACGCCACCAACGAGCTGTGAGCATGATCAGTTCGGCATCAATATCTGGCCCTTGCAGACCAAAGACCTCAACACCCAACTGATTGAACTGGCGATAGCGTCCTTTTTGGGGACGCTCATGACGGAACATCGGCCCGATGTACCACAAGCGCTGTTCCTGATTGTACAGAAGACCATGTTCGATACCGGCACGCACGCAGCCCGCGGTGCCTTCAGGACGCAGAGTCAGGCTATCGCCATTACGATCCTCAAAGGTATACATCTCTTTTTCAACCACGTCGGTAACTTCACCGATAGCGCGTTTGAATAACGGGGTCTGCTCTACAATCGGCAAACGGATTTCACTGTAACCGTAGCTACCGAGCACCTGCTTCAGAATGCCTTCAATGCGCTGCCAAATGGCGGTTTCGCCAGGCAGGTAATCGTTCATGCCGCGGATGGCTTGAATGTTTTTTGCCACGTTTGTTCTCTACCGAATTTATACAAAAAATGAACCCGAAATCAGACTGTTTGCTTTCGCAAAATGTCCGGCGGGTTCAATCATACACGGGAAGCCGAATGCTTCCCATGTTTAGCACTATTTTTCCAACTGCTGGATACTAATCCGCTGCGATTCATCAAGCATGGAAGCCTTGGCACGAATACGCGCTTCAAGCTGCGCAATCATGTTTTCGTTATCCATTCGCTCTTTCTGACGCACACCGTCCTCGTAGAAGCCACTTTTCTTGTTGCCACCAGTCACACCTAAAGTAGAAACTAGCGCTTCACCTGGACCGTTCACTACGCAACCGATTATCGAAACATCCATTGGTGTGATGATATCTTCCAGACGCTCTTCAAGGGCGTTAACCGTACCGATAACATCGAACTCCTGGCGCGAACAGGTCGGGCAGGCGATAAAGTTAATACCGCGAGCACGGATGCGCAAAGATTTTAGAATGTCGAAACCGACCTTGATTTCTTCAACAGGATCAGCGGCCAGTGATACGCGCAACGTGTCACCAATACCTTCGGAAAGCAGCAAACCCAGACCAATTGCAGATTTCACCGAACCACTACGCATGCCACCCGCTTCGGTGATCCCCAAGTGCAATGGCTGATCGATCTGCTTAGCCAGTAAACGATAGGATTCAACGGCCAGGAAAACATCGGAAGCTTTCACGCTGACTTTGAATTGATCAAAGTTGAGACGATCGAGATGATCTACATGGCGCATTGCAGACTCTAACAATGCCTGAGGTGTTGGCTCGCCATATTTTTCCTGGAGATCTTTTTCCAACGATCCGGCGTTCACACCAATACGAATTGGAATATTTTTGTCCCGCGCACAATCAACAACGGCGCGAATTCGCTCTTCGCTACCAATATTGCCAGGGTTAATGCGCAGGCAGTCGACACCGTACTCAGCAACTTTGAGGGCGATACGATAGTCAAAATGGATATCAGCGACCAATGGGATATTGACCTGCTGCTTAATGAGTTTGAATGCTTCTGCCGCGTCCATAGTGGGTACAGATATACGAACAATATCGGCTCCAACTCTTTCTAACGCTTTGATCTGATTGACAGTTGCTTCAACATCCGTGGTACGGGTATTGGTCATTGACTGGACGGCGATCGGTGCCCCGTCGCCGATTGGCACATTTCCGACGTAGATCCGTTTGGATTTTCTACGTTGAATTGGGGCTTCATTATGCATTACAAATCTCCACAATTACGCGTCATGCTGGCTGTGATTATTCAGCACTTACTGTCAGACGTGCAACCTGGCTAGTTCGGATAAAACGACTCAGGTCGACGGGCTTACCCTGAAACTGAATCTGCACTGCCGACGGAGCACCAATTTTCAACTTATACGGTGCCTGACCGGCTAAATTCAAAGTGCCATCTTTGCGCTGCATACCGCTGAACAATTTTTTACCGGTTGCATCGGTCACTTCAAGCCAGCAATCAGCGTTGAAATTCATGACCAACGCATTGGGGTCAGCCGCAGGATTAGTCACAGCAGCTTGATCAGTGGGTAATGCGACATTAGATGTTGATACCGGAGGCGTGGTTACCTGTACATTTTCTACAGCTGCCTGGCTTGGTGCCACTACAGCGGAGGCATCTGCTGATGTGGTTTGCTGAGCCGTCGCTGCCGGGGTCTGGTTTGATGTCGAATCAGTCGCTGGAGTAGATTGCGTAACCAGAGGCTGTACTGCCTGCTGTGCTGAGTTATCAGCAGCAGCAGACGAGTCACCAGTGTTCAATGGAACTGATTGAGAACCACCATTGCTGGCTGAAAGCTCAGCTGAAGATTGATCTGCCATCGTTGAGATCTCTTCCTGCTGCGCTTTGTGATTTTGCCACCACCATGCGCCCGTCAGGCCGACAACAACAAACAGAATGAGCCAGGTAAAGCTCATCAACCAACCGTCACGTTTCTTACGACGTTTCCCCAGAGAAAAACTTTGCATCGGAGCAACTTTGGCCGCTCTGATCGGTGCCTGTTTTTCCATCATAGGCAGCAGTTCTTCTTCCGGGATACGCACCAGTCGTGCATAAGATCGGATGTAACCACGCAGGAAAGTAGACGCTAACTCAGCAGGTGCCTTGTCATCTTCAATATCCCGGACGGTAGAAACCTTCAGGCACAGGCGTTCTGCCACTGCTTGTTGGCTAAGACCGAGTTCTTCACGAGCAGTACGTAGACGTTCGCCCGTAGTTTTTGCTGCATTTGATTCTTGAGTGGCTTCAGTATTCATTAGCTACAACTGCTGGAACTGTTCGATTAAGGAATTGGACAGAAGCCTTGTCGCACAGCATTTCCGCTACGCCACACACTCCCGCTCCGCGAAAAAAATTTGTGTTCTGAAGGGTAAACCTCCAAACAACATAACATTTAGCTCAGACTACTTGCCCACATAAACACACTACTTTACATGAACAGTTCATCATCGATGAGTTAACCATAGACACCATTTTGAATGTTGTCAGTGGATTGCAACTTGCAATGGCTTAAATAGATGCGCCTAAACTATTGTTGTGACGCTACATACTGCCTTAAAGCAAAGTGAAACGCACCGTAATTATTAATCTTAAAGGCACTTGCTAAACTTGCATAACTGCAAGAAATCACTAAGTGTTTTTTGTGCCACGCAGCAACACAACTGCATGGCACCAATCTGATTAATTCGAACGCTTATCAGACAGCTTTAACATCAATAGGTTCACCTTGCATGCGTTTACGAAGCGTACGTTTTGTACGGTCAATCACTTCGCCAGCCAGCTGCCCGCAAGCCGCATCAATATCATCACCACGTGTCTTACGCACGATAGTCGTAAAACCATAACTCATTAATACTTTTGAGAAACGGTCAATTCGACTATTCGAGCTACGGCCATATGGTGCACCCGGGAACGGGTTCCACGGGATCAGGTTGATTTTACATGGTGTGTCTTTGAGACATTCAGCCAGCTGATGCGCATGCTCAGTACCATCGTTAACGTGGTCAAGCAGAACGTATTCCACTGTAACACGACCCTGGTTGGCATTGGATTTCTCCAGATAGCGACGGACCGCAGCCAGGAAAGTCTCAATGTTGTACTTTTTGTTAATCGGCATGATCTGGTCGCGAATATCATCGGTCGGAGCATGCAGAGAAATGGCCAGTGCCACGTCAATCATATCGCCCAATTTATCCAGTGCCGGAACCACTCCAGAAGTAGAAAGCGTAACCCGGCGTTTAGAAAGCCCGAAACCGAAATCATCAAGCATGATTTCCATCGCTGGAACCACGTTGTTGAGGTTCAGCAGCGGCTCACCCATGCCCATCATCACTACGTTGGTAATAGGACGAACACCGGTCTTCTTTTGCGCACCGATAATTTTCGCCGCACGCCATACCTGGCCAATGATTTCAGATACGCGCAGGTTACGGTTAAAACCTTGCTGAGCAGTTGAGCAGAATTTACATTCCAGAGCGCAGCCAACCTGGGAGGAAACACACAGAGTGGCGCGGTCTTCTTCCGGGATATACACCGTTTCAACAAGCTGATCGGCGATTCTGATTGCCCATTTGATGGTGCCATCAGCAGAACGTTGTTCTTCAGCAACTTCAGGAGCGCGGATTTCAGCAACTTCTTTAAGTTTGTTGCGCAGAACTTTGTTGATGTCGGTCATGTCATCGAAGTCATCACTGCAATAGTGATACATCCATTTCATGACTTGATCGGCGCGGAAAGGTTTTTCGCCCATATCAGCGAAAAACTCACGCAATTGCTGGCGGTTAAGATCCAACAGGTTAATTTTTTCTGACTTGCTGGAAACGACTGAAACAGACGTCTCAGGAGTGACAATTTGCTCTGACATAATTTCTTCCGGCCTCGTTGTTACACGTTACGGCCCCAGGAGGGTTATAAAAAAAGATACGCCCCGGAGAGCTGGCTCATCCGGGGCGTGGCATTGTACAAATTCTATGGCACAGATGCCATGACTGAAAGCGATGTACATATAAATAAATGTAAACGTTGCTTAACAGTTAGTGCTTATACCCAAAATCTTTTGCGTTGCTGGTAGGCGGTGAAAGAATTCACCCCTGTAGCTCAAAAGATTGAGGATATTAACGAGTGCGAGGGCACACTTCACCTTCAGCGAAGAAATAGGCAATTTCACGTGCTGCTGATTCTACAGAGTCAGAACCGTGAGTACCGTTCTCGGTGAAGCTGTCCGCGTAATCAGCACGCAGAGTGCCAGCCAGAGCGTTAGCCGGGTTGGTTGCGCCCAGAATGTCACGGTGGCGTTGAACAGCGTTTTCGCCTTCCAGTACGCTAACCATGATTGGACCAGAAGTCATGAATGCGACCAAGCCATCAAAGAAAGGTTTGCCTTCGTGCTCAGCATAAAAACCCTGAGCCTGTTCTGAAGTCAGGTGCAACATTTTTGCGCCAACAATCTTAAACCCTGCGGATTCAAAACGAGCATAAATATTACCAATAACGTTTTTTGCCACCGCGTTTGGTTTGATGATGGAAAAAGTACGTTCAATAGCCATGATTACCTCTGTGTCTGTTCTGTTTGCACCGGCTAGCCGGTTATGATTTGGCGCCGATTATAATGAGCAAGTCTCGTGTTGCCTATGGATGCAGGTAACATTTTTTTAAAATAAAACGAACATCGGCAACATTTTTAACTTAAGCGCTTAAAAATCACACTATTATTCTACTGTAACGTAAAATGAGCCGCAGCAATCTGCCCTGCTTCATCGAGGACTAAAACCTGATACACCCCCGTTTTATCCAGATTTAACGCGATTCCATTACCATTTCCACTCACTGGCTCGCCGTTTAAAAACCACCAACGGTCTCCTTGCCCACCCTGTGCGCTAAGGCGAAGCACTAAGCGTAATTCACCAGGTAGACGCTTCAAAATAGCGCCCTCACGAACCCCTAACAACAATAAAGGCGTAACTTCATCTTTCTGCTGTGGAGGACATTGTGCCGATGCCTCGGGTAAGCGAGCAACCCTTCTTTCACTGACGGGTAACCATGGCTCAAGCGGCATCGGCCACAGCGAAATAATATGTTGAGTAGCGCCAGGACAATCAGCAGCTACACGTTTGCCTAGTTCGTCCAGCCACACAACTTTTCTTGATCCCTGAACCCCTTCCTGTCCTGGAGCCTCGAGCGTTGGCGGCTGGCTATTATCCAGTAACCAGCCAGCCAATCTGCGCCGGCAATTACTGTCTCCGACAGCCAGATTTTGCCCGCCAGGCCAGCAGACTTCACCCGCAGAGACAGAAGCAGGACGAGGGTCAACCGGCAGACGTGCTTGCTGTGCTGCGGAACTGGCTTGCAGCAAATTGTTCACTTGATTCAATAGAGGAACAGCGCTCCCCAATCCAAACTGCCCGGCAACAGGTGTGCTATCTGGTCGCCCGGTCCAGATCCCAATCAGATATCGCGGGTTTATACCCACAGCCCACGCATCACGGTAACCATAGCTAGTCCCGGTTTTCCAGGCCAGAGGAACGACTGGCGGCAAAGTAGCATCCGATTGTGGTTGAGCTTCGCCCGCCAGAATTCGACGAATAATCCAGGCTGCACCATCGGACATCAATGGGCGCTCAAGCAATGGTTGTTCTGGTTGCAGACGCAATTGTGCAGCTCGCCCGTGGCGGGCAAAGGCGCTATAAGCGGCGACTATCTGATCCAGACGCGCACCACCACCACCAAGAATTAGCGAAAGATTTGGTTCACTGCCCTCCGGGAAGCGTAAATCCAGACCAACATTTCGAAGTTGAGCAGCAAAACGTTTTGGGCCATATGCTTCAAGCACTTGTACCGCAGGAAGGTTAAGTGATCGCACCAGCGCTTCGCTCATACTGACCGGGCCATGAAAACCAGTGTCAAAATTACCCGGACGGTAATCGCCGAAACGGCGTGGCACATCCTGTAACAATGATGTTGGATGGATCAAGCCTTCATCCAGGGCCAGGCCATACACAAAGGGTTTCAACACCGAACCGGGCGAGCGAATAGCTGTGACCATATCAACATGACCAAAACGATTCTGATCATTGATATCGACAGAACCTACCCAGCCGCGCACTTCCATAGTGGTGTGATCAACCACCAGTATCGCCAGTGAAGAACGTGGTGGTAATTGGGCTTTCCAGTTTAGTGCCAGCTCTTCCAACTGGCGCTGCATTGACGCATCAATCGTGGTTGTAATTTTTTGCGCATTGCTGCGATTCACCAGATAGCGAGAAAGCAAAGGTGCCAACTGCGGCATCTGTCTCGGAGCCAACCATACCGGTTCTTCAAGCGATTCTTTAACCTGCTGCGGTTCCCAGACGGCTTGCTCAGCCATGCGAAGAAGTACTTTGTTACGCGCGGTTTGTGCACGTTCTGGCCAACGGTCAGGACGCAGGCGACTAGGCGCCTGAGGCAACACCGCCAATAAAGCCGCTTCTGCATAACTTAATTGCTGGGGTGATTTTCCAAGGTAAACCCAACTGGCCGCACCGACACCCTGTAGCGTGCCACCAAACGGTGCTCGATTAAGGTATAGCGTAAGAATTTGTTCTTTCGAAAGATGCCATTCAAGTTGCAATGCTCGCCACATCTGGCGGATTTTCCCCCCGAATGTGCGGGGATGAGGATCGAGTAATCGAGCGACTTGCATCGTCAAAGTACTGCCACCTGAAATAACCTTACCATTAAACAGATCCTGCCAGGCCGCGCGCAGAATCGATAGTGGGTTGATTCCAGGGTGATCCCAGAACCAGCGATCTTCGTAGTTGATTAACGCTTCAAGATAACGAGGTGAAACATCGTTAAGCGTGACCGGATAACGCCAGATCCCATTCTCATCAGCAAAGCGCCACAGCGGTGTCCCGTCTGCGGCGACCACAACACGTGCAGGATTCGCCTGGGATAGAGGCAATGGCCAAAGCCGGTCTGCCAACCAAATTCCCAGACATAAAATAAGAGGCAGCATCACCAGAAGATAGCGATGCCGCCAGCGCGTAGACTTCAGCACGTTGCGTTGCCTGTTACGGATGTACAGTCAGGATGCCCGTACTGGCTCCTGTTGCCCGCCACTGCGGAACATACATCGACTCAACTTGTGAAACCGGCACATGGTAAGTTCCAGGTGTCACCGCTCGCGCCAGATAAACCAGGGTAGCGTGCTGGCTTTCGTTAAGAGGCAATGCAGCAACAAAGCGATCGTCACGGAATTCCAGATGCTGAATATCAGCTTGTTGCATCTGGCTCAGTAACTCCTGAACCTGATTATCACTTTCGCTTAAGCTGGCACTGCTTTCCGAAAGATTCTGGTTTTCTAGTTCAAGCCCAGCGGGCAGTAGATCGACTACCAGCGCATCTGGAACATTTTTATCAGCCCATACATCCAACCAGACCATAACCAGTTCACCGCTTTTCAACTCTGACAATGATTTGCTGTTGCCTTTCGCATCAAGGAAATGACGCTCAATATGCAACACATTACTATAAGGAACTGGTGCCTGCTGCGGATAGCCAACGCTGTCTAAACGGAGATAAAGATTACCGGTTCCGGTATTTGTCACCTGCAGACCTGAGAGTTGTTCAGCTGCCACATTGTGAGTCATTGATTGCGTGCCTGTTAATGGCTCGGCTGCAAATGACACCTGCGATTTCCAGTCTCCTTTTGCCGTTTGCCAGTTACGGCCAGCGAGGAAGAGTGCGTTACTTTCCTGAGTCGAAAGCCAGCGTTGGCTGTAAGCGAGATTAGAAAGCTCCATCAACAATTGATTCTGTTGCTCCGGTAGCAATTTGTTCTCTTCCAGCAAGCTTAACATCATCGCTTTATCGCGTAGCTCGCTGCCATAGTCAGCCATCCAGATACGTTCATCGCGGCGATTAGTTTGCAAACCTAATTTAAGAGCTTGCTCACCACGTGGTGCATCGCCCATCAATTTCAATGCCACACCTAATTGCACCAGAGGCAAGCCCGCACGAGCATTGTTATGGCGTAGCCAAAGTTCACGTAAAGCTCCAAGCGGCGCTTTTTGCTGACGAGCTAATACCTGGCCTGCATATGCCTGAATGGCAAATTTACTGGCTGCGGAATCATCGCTATAGCGCAGGGCGATAAGCCCTGAATCCTGGAGATAACGCAGCAAGCGCTGGTTCGCTTTGTTGAGCGAGTCAACGTTCACGCTGTAGCCTTGCTCGCTCGCACGAACCAGGAAATCAGTCACATATGCGGTTAGCCAATATTCCTCTGGCCCTTCTTTGTCCCACAGACCAAAACTACCGTTGTCGCGCTGCATATCCAGCAGACGTGTAATTCCGAGGTCGATCGCAGCACGACGCTGCTCATCACTGGTTCCTTTAATACCTAACGACTCTAACTGAGCCTGATTGGTGTAAAGAGAAGGGAACAGACCGCTTGTGGTTTGTTCAAGACAACCATACGGGTACGCTTTAAGTTCACGGATATAACGCGCCAGGTTTAATGGTGGACGCCCACTTAGCAAGACCTGACCTTCGAGCGTTGCAGGTGCCAAACCGGAAATATGCTGCGGTGGAACATCCCAAATTTCACCAGGAGCAAGCACCGCACCGCTATTGATGCTTTGGGCCGGGTATGGAGGCCGTACACCTAATGTCCATTGTTTTTGCAAGGCTGCGATGGTTTCGCCCGGTATGTTCACCCCACTAATTTCGGTGCTTAACTGTCCATCACCAAACCCTTCCAGCGCATTAACTGAAATAAACAGCGTTTTACGCGCGCCAGGCATCAGTTTCACCGTTTGTGATGCCGGTGAACCCAGCGAAATCAAACCACTGGTTTTCAGGTTTATATTCAGTTGCTGAGGCTGTTCGGTAAGATTCGTGAGATCCATTGCTAAGCGACTGGTATCACCGCTTGCCATAAAGCGTGGAGCAGCCAGTTCTGTCACTAACGGTGCTGCGACCACGACTTTTTCTTCACTGTTACCAAAGCGGTCATCAGTCCACGCTTGTGCCATCACGCGTAATTCGCCGTTAAAGTCACCAATCGGGAGTGTGACAGTACCTTCGCCATTTTCGTCCAGTTGTACTGGCTGGGTTTGCTGAGCAATGATCGTGACATGGTTTACAGGCTTTTTACCGCCACGGCTTAGCTCATCACCTTCGTCGCCATCACCACCAAAGCGTAAAGCAGCTAAGCGCCCTTCCCCTTCGATAACCTGACCATAAATATCGTATAAATCAGCTCCGTAACGTTTACGGCCAAAGAAAGCCTCCCACGGATCCGGTGTTTTATAGTCAGTAATATTCAGCACACCACTGTCTACGGCAGAAACCAGCACATTAATTTTCTTCGGCATTTCACCGTTTATAGGTTTTGTCTTTACTTTCACCGTGAGATTTTGGTTCGGTCGCATTTTGGCTGGTACTTCTAATGCAAGTGCCAACCTGCGGTTTTCATCACCCAATGGCAGGTGCAAAATACCGACAGCACGTTTTGGCGTTGCCGCACGGCTCTTATCGCCAGGCCGGATTACCAACGTACTCAGATAGAGATCATGGCGCTGCCAGCTTTTATCAACCGGAATGGCAATATCGAGGCCTTTCTCGGGTACATCAATTTCTTTCCACCACAGTGGGCCATCACTGGACTCCACCATCGCATACCCTTTGCCTGCAGAAGGTGCTGAAATATGCAGATTGATAGTGTCACCGGCTTTATAACTTGGCTTATCAATTTTCAGCGTGACACGGTCCGGACGCACAGCACCTTCGCCGTCACTGTTGTCCTGCCAGCTATAACCGGCCCAAAAACGAATGCTACTGATGATGTTGGTATCAGGGTCACGCACCTCAAGACGGTAGGAGCCCCACTCTACTGGGAAAGAAACTTTACCCGTTTCACCGGCCGCAAGATCCAGCTTTTGCTCCGCTTCTACGAGATCTTTTTGATCATACTGAGACTGCCAACCCTGGCCTTCTTCCCAACTCCAGAAGTAATCCCGGCGTTCGCGAATCAGCCTGATATCAAGCCCTGAAACCGCCAGCTTTTCACCTTTCGCATTGGCATAAATAATGTCAAAACCAGCACTGGTGTCTTCATCGACAATCGGTTGAGTGCGGGTGCTATCAGTGCGGTAATCGTAAATTTCTTTGCTGGCAAATTGTGGACGAATGCCTGGTAGCGCTTCTTCAGGCCAGATAGCCCGCTCGGCGCGACGCGTTACCGGGCGGCCACCGGACTCCAGCAAGCTGGCTTGTAGCACCAGCTTTAACGGTGAATGGACATCAGACCATTGGCTATCCGTGCTTACCGTTGTTTTACCTTGCTCATCGAGCTGAAGCTGGACTTCATCCAGATTGCGGGTGAGATTTTCTTCGTTGATGTCGCCAAACTGGAACCCAGGCAAGGCAGACACTGCCTCACGGAGTGGACGCAGAAACAGTTGCCCTTGTAAGCTATTACCAGCAGCTGGCGCGCCGTATAGATAACGCCCGGCAATCTGGAAGCTCACTGATTCATCAGGGCTCGCAGGTTGCGATTGGCTGGTGATGTTAAGCGCCATGCGCTCCGGCATGAAGTCTTCGACTTTAAATGACCAGATACGTGGTTGGTTATCACCCGTATTAACACGAACCTGCCAGTTACCGGTTTGCACATCCTTGCTTAATGGGAAACTGAACTGATACAAACTATTTTCAGGCTGCCAGATTTGTGTTCTGGCGACCTGCCCATCCGGTTTCACGACTTCCAGCTTCACCGGTTGCGCGGGTAATGCTTTACCATCGCTATCACGGAGTAACGCGTTCAGAAGTACCGTCTCCCCTGGACGATAAAGATCCCTTGGGCCAAACATAAAGAATTGCTTACTGTACCCTGCGTCTCCTGCAATGTTGAACTCAGCCAAATCCAACGCCGGGCGGTTTAAGTCCAGCAAGGTGGTCTGCTCTGGAGTCCGCGCCAGTAATAACGTTCCTTTTTCTATTTTTTCCAGCGTGGCATGACCATCACTATCGCTCTTAGATTGCGCCAGCGTTTGCCCTTTCTCATTGAGCAGCATGATTTCCACGCCAGATTGCGCCGCGCCATTTTCAAGGCTTTGAGTGAATACATCTAACCGGTCATGATAGCGGTGTGCTGAGACGCCAATATCACTCAAGGTAAACAGGGTCGCGGCATTGCTGTAACTGTAATGCCCTGCCTGATTCATAATGGCGATATAGACGCCGGGCTGCTGTAGTGGCTTAATTTCGCCTAACGGGAGTAGCAGTTTCTCACGGGTATTCCGCGCAGGGTTAAGATCGAACCTGCCGCTGTAAACTAAATCCGCAAGTTTCAGCAAATTGTCAGATTCCCAGTTAGACACCGAGTTTCTGTACTGCCACTGGCTAATAAAGGAGCTTAAGGATTCATTTTTAATTCGATAAAAATTAACGTCGATTTTGTCGACGTTAAGAGCCATCACAGGTAAACCCGCAATCACTTTAGTTGGCAGCAATGAACCACGGCTGGCAAAACCCACGCTCGGTTGAATATCACGTGTCGAGATTTGCTTCTCAAAGTTACTGTCAAAAGTCGCTTTATTAAGAGCAAGCAACCCACTATCTACAGTCAGTAGCAGTTCGCGTTTAGGTTCAAGGTGGCGCAGGCGTAATTCTTTGAGATCGGCTGAAAGTTCCCACGCACCATCAACTTTGCCGCTGGTTTTATCAACCAAATGTGCTACTCGGGAGAAATCCTGATTGGGATCTAATGGGATAGAAAATGTGAGGACCAGCGTGGCTGCGCCATCAAGCTGAACTTCCGAGGCATCAAGCAATTTCAGCGGTTTGCCCGCAGAATCCTTCGCCAGTTTTTCAAGTTGGGAGGCGTCAGGCTTCGCGGCAGGAGCAACATTTTGCTGAGACGGGGTTTCGCTCTTCGCCACCGATTGGGGTTTGTCGTTATTGTCGCACCCTGATAGTACTAATACAGCCGCCAGCATAGCAGCCAGCGCGCCCAGATGTATTGCTCGCATATTTTATCCCTGGCCAATAAGGCCCAATTAACCCGCCCAATAATACTTGTATTATGCGGGTACATTAAAAAAACGAAAGTATGAATACTCGGCATTACGCGTTCGCTCGCAAAGGGAATGAATAATTGTGCAACGGTTTCAACTGGGGTGATATAGCAAACTGGAAGCAAGATCACAACCTGAAAGGTTACATGTTACCTTATAAGTCATTTGTTTTTAAAACAATAAGATAGATGGATTTACAGTCTTGATTCTTGCTACATTTTGAGCTGAGTCGCTGCCTGAACGCGGTGTTTAGCCAAAGTGATAATAAGAGACTGCTAAATGAAAAGTGCCGTTAATGCCCTACAAAATTTCGGAAAATCGCTCTATGGCCCAGTGCTTATTTTACCGATCGTCGGTCTATTTATCGCGTTCGGTAATGTATTGGGCAATGGCAACCTCGCTGAATATTTACCTTTCCTCGGTCACCCTTCGGTTCAACACACCGGGGTACTGATATCTAAATCCGCCGTTTCGGTACTGGCAAATCTGGCTTTGGTATTTGGTGTCGGTATCCCTATTGGACTCGCGGCAAAAGACAAAGGCTACGCTGCACTGATTGGTCTGGTCACTTTTATCGTCTTTATTAATGCGATGAATGTGACATTACAACTACAAGGTGAGCTGGCCCCTATCGACCAAATGCGAGCCGCAGGGCAGAGCATGGTGTTAGGTGTACAAGTCCTTGAGATGGGCGTATTTGCTGGGATCCTTACCGGTGCGCTTTCGGGATATCTGTACAACCGCTATTCCAGCGTACAGTTTTCCGGTGCCATGGCGATTTACTCAGGCCACTGTTTTGTCGCCATTATCATGCTACCGGTTTCTATGCTGCTCGGCGTGATAATGAGCGAACTTTGGCCATTCGCACAACATGGTATCAGCGCACTGGCACTAGCAATTAAAGGGGCAGGGGCGTTTGGCGTGGCTATCTACGGTTTCCTGGAGAGAATTCTGGTGCCAACAGGGCTACATCACTTGGTTTATACCCCGTTTCTGTACACCGAATTGGGGGGTACTGCGGATGTTTGCGGCAACATTTACCAGGGTGCTCGCAATATCTATTTCGCTGAAATGGCATGCCCGAGCGTTCATCAACTCAGCAGTACCGTAGTATGGGATGCCCGTGGCATAAGTAAAATGTTTGGCCTTCCTGCTGCCGCACTCGCCATGTATATGACCGCCAAACCCGAGCGTAAAGCCGCTGCCAAAGCCATTCTGATTCCTGCTGCTCTAACGTCCATGTTAGTTGGCGTTACAGAACCGCTGGAGTTTTCCTTCCTGTTTGTCGCCCCACTGCTGTTTGGTGTGCATGCGGTACTGACCGGGATTGGCATGATGTTGTTCTATCTTCTGGGTGTTCACGCCATCGGGGCCAACGGCATTATCGATTTCATTCTTTATAACCTGCCGCTGGGCACAGAGAAATCCAACTGGCCGATGTACATCGCGGTCGGGCTGACCATGTCGGTTATCTACTTTGTCGTATTCCGTTTCCTGATTCGTCGCTTCGATATGAAAACACCGGGTCGCGAAACGGACGACCAGGAAACAAAACTGTATAGCAAACAAGAGTATCAAGCCAAAGGCAGCAACGACGGCTTAGGTGAAGCCATTATCGAAGGCCTGGGTGGCCGGGCCAATATCGAAGTGGTCGACAACTGTTACACCCGTCTGCGAGTCACAGTGCGCGATGTTTCAGTTATCGACGAACCCCGCCTGAAATCGACTGGCGCAAAAGGGGTGATTAAACAAGGTAATAACGTTCAGGTGGTCTACGGGCTGCATGTCAAAAAAATGCGTGAAGCAGTAGAGACATTTCTCTAAAGGAGTCAAAGATGTTTAAACCCCCATTTATTTTGTCCATTGCCGGTGGCGGTAGTACTTACACGCCGGGCATTGTTAAAAGCCTGATGGTACGCCTGGCAGATTTTCCGTTAGCTGAAATTCGCCTTTACGATATTGATGGCGCACGCCAGTCGGTGATTGCTCCGGTAGTTGAGAAAGTGATTCGTGACCATAGCCAAAGCATCAAATTTACTGTCACCACTGATCCAGAAGTTGCCTTTAGCGGCGCTCACTTCGTCTTCGCTCAGATGCGCGTTGGGCAGTATAAAATGCGTGAACAGGATGAAAAAATCCCACTACGCCATGGCGTAGTCGGGCAAGAAACCTGCGGACCTGGCGGGCTGGCGTATGGTCTGCGCACCATTTTACCCATGGTTGAACTGTGTGATTTTGTTGAGCGCTATGCCCATCAAAAAGCGTGGATTGTTAACTATTCGAACCCAGCAGCAATTGTCGCCGAAGGTGTACGCCGTTTGCGCCCGAAAGCTCGCGTATTGAATATTTGCGATATGCCGGTGGCGGCAATGCGCAATATGGGCGCCATTCTTGGCGTTGACCGCCATAAGCTGGAAGTTGACTACTTTGGCCTCAACCATTTTGGCTGGTTTACCCGTGTACTGGTTGATGGGGAAGATCGTCTGCCAGAATTACGCCGTCATATCGCGAAGTTTGGCTTACTGACCGAAGATGCTGCGCAAACCGATCCGCAGCATTCTGATCCGTCGTGGGTGAAAACCTGGCGTAATATCCAGCCGATTATGGATAATTTCCCGGAATACCTGCCGAATCCTTATTTGCAATATTACCTGATGCCAAATGAGATTGTGGAGCATCAAAACCCTGAATACACCCGCGCCAATGAAGTGATGGACGGCCGTGAGAAGAAACTATTTGCAGCAGCTGATGAATACAAAAAAACCGGTATTTTGCCGGACGCATTCCATGTCGGTGTACATGGTGCATTTATTGTTGATGTCGCCTGTTCTCTGGCCTTTGATTTGCGCCAACGCCATCTGGTGATTGTGGAAAACAAAGGAGCGATTGCAAACCTGCCGTATGACGCAATGGTTGAAGTTCCTGCATATATCACTTCTGAAGGTCCGGAGCCGGTGCGCATGGGTGCGGTTCCCCTCTTCCACCAGACTTTGTTGATGCAACAATTAGCATCCGAACAATTGCTGGTTGAAGCGACCATTGAAGGCAGCTACGAGAAAGCATTGCAGGCGTTTACGCTTAATCGCACGGTGCCAACCATGCAACATGCGAAAGCGATTCTTGACGATATGATTGAAGCCAACCGTGACTACTGGCCGCAGCTTCAGCAGGCATGGCGAAACGGTGAAGCCGTAAAAGCATAAGTACCTCCCTTTACCCTAAATAGTTTGAGTTGCAAAAAGGCGGCCAGGCCGTAAGTCCCCAGTCACATAGCTAACTATGTGACTGGGGCGCGCGGGTGCAGTCAACGCATTTGCAGCTCAAAGTATGACGGGTAAAATATTTACGGCACACCTCGCAGCAGTGGATATGGCTACTTGTCGGTTTGGTGAAAAACACCGACAATCCGATAGTGAATAATCATTCGGAGGCAACCATGTCCACCTCTTTCTTCGTCGCGGGCGACTGGCTCGCAGAACATATTAATGATGCGAATATCCAGATTATTGATGCTCGTATGGCTCCTCCAGGCCAGGAGCATCGTGATGTACCCGGTGAATATCGTGCAGGGCATCTGCCTGGCGCAGTATTTTTCGATATAGAAGCCCTTTCCGAGAGCACCAGCCCTTTGCCACATATGATGCCACGAGCGGAATCCTTTGCGGTCGCCATGCGCGAATTAGGTATCAGCAACGATAAACATTTGGTTGTTTACGATGAAGGAAACCTGTTCTCGGCCCCCAGAGCATGGTGGATGCTGCGCACATTTGGCGTTGTAAACGTATCGATTCTGGCAGGTGGTTTAGCTGACTGGCAACGCGAAGAATACCCTCTCCAGCAAGGTGATGTGGCGTTACCGGAAGGTGAGTTCGAGGTGAATTTCGACCCAATGGTTATCAAGCGCCTGACCGATGTTCTTTTGGTTAGCCATGAAGGCACTGCACAGATTGTTGATGCTCGCCCTGCTCCGCGCTTTAACGCACAGGTCGATGAACCTCGCCCTGGTTTAAGACGTGGGCATATCCCCGGCGCCATGAACGTGCCGTGGAATGATTTGGTGGAAAATGGCCAGTTGAAAACCACCGATGAACTGAATGAAATCTTCACTCGCCAGGGCGTCAGTTTTGATAAGCCTATCATCGCAAGCTGCGGTTCAGGTGTAACAGCGGCTGTTGTAGTACTTGCGCTAACCACACTTGGGGTCAACGGTGTTTCGCTGTACGACGGTTCCTGGAGTGAATGGGGTGCGCGCCCTGATTTACCTGTCGAACCTGCTCAACCCCAGTAATGGACAACCGTCTGGTAGGACTGCTTGAGCGCGGGGAATCGTTAACCCGCGCTGAGTACCGCGTTCTCTCACATCTGACAAACCATCCGTTGTTGGTTGGCAACATTACGGTTCGCGAACTTGCTCAGGTGACGTTTGTCTCCAGCGCGACCATTATGCGGCTTTGCCATAAGCTCGGATTTAGTGGCTACAGTGAATTTATCTGGCACTGCAAACAACTGCTTTCCAGCACGCCACACATTGCTAATCAGCCCGCATTACCCGCTGCCACGCTGCCGATTTTATTCGACCAATTTGTTGATAATTACCGGCAAACCTTCCGGTGGGTAACACCCGAACTGATGGCGGAGTTCTCATCTCTGCTGCGCGAAAAAGAGAGTTTCTTTTTATACGGTGCGGGGTTTTCCTATTTATTCGCCGAGTACCTGACAAAGAAACTTCAGGTGTTGGGTAAAACCGCATTTATTTCAGGGCCGGGAGACAGCCGGGGTATATTCCTGAGCAACGCATCGAAGTATCAGGTGTTTATCGCAATTTCACGCAGTGGTGAAACAGAGCAGGTATTGGATAAAGCGCGAATTGCGCAGAATGTGGGGATGTCTATTGTAGCGTTCACACGGGCTTCCCCGAACAGTTTATCTGAACTGGCAGATGTGCATTTTCCACTGTATGACGAGGCGATTCATTTTGCGGCCGAAGCCGCAGGGATTACGTCGTTTGAGTCCAATCTGGTGATGCTGATTGATTTATTGCTGTTGCAAGCGACGAGTTAGATTTCCCCCTCACACCGGTCTTTCTTAAAGGGCGAGGGCGAAAATCAGAATCAGATAATACGATTGGTTTTAAAGTCTCGCAGGAAGCTTCCCCAACGGCGCTCATAGAATGGCGTAATGTGCGCCATCATGAAGTGACTGATACCCTTCTCACCTTCCACGACCTGGCAAATATCTACCGGCTCATCACCCGGTAACGTATCGGTAGCAACACTTCCAGCCTGGCGAATAATCGCTTCGATATCCCCTTCGGCTTCGATACCAATCAGCAAGTTCGGCTGCTCATCTGCATGTTCTTTAATTGAGCAGATAAAAGCACGCTTTACGGTTTTCAGGTTTTTAAACAGCGTAGTCAGCGAATCAACCATTTGCGCCGGTGGTTCAGCCACTTCTGAGAGCAGCAATGAAGTTCCGCCATCCAGCACTTCCTGCTGGGTTAATGGGTCGCTTTCATCACTGATTAAATGGGTGATTTCACGCGGCGTAAATTCTTTACCTGTCGGTAATTTTGCATTCAGGAAGAGTGATGCTCCTTGCGTCATTTCAAACAACGTACGCACCGGCATCACGACAAATGCCTGTTCATGATTAATCGCTTGTTGTAGCGCCTCAAGGGAAGTAAAGAACGGAATGACTGATGTGCCATCATCTTTTTCCCAGTGCTGCAATTCGACAGACCTGTCCGGATCAATCGCTTCACCTTGCGGCGCTTCACCCGGTACCCAGACTGTAGATTCCAGCAGCACGCGGAAGAATGCCGGACGATGGGCAGGTTCAATTGCCGCCTGTTCAAGCAGGGTTTCGAGTTCGTTTTTTGCTTCAGACATTGTGATTCCAGGCTTTGCATCCCCTCTCCTGAAGAGAGAGGATTTATCGAGTGAGTTACTTACCAGTCAACAAATTAGCAATGGCACGCACGCCAATGCCCGTTGCGCCCGCAGACCATTGCTCAACCGCACCTTTGCGATAGGTTGCAGAACAGTCAATGTGCAACCAACCCTGGTGATAGTTTTCCACGAAGTGGGACAGGAAGCCCGCCGCCGTGCTCGCACCTGCCGGGAAGGAAGCGTTAGAGGTGTTATTCAGCTCAGCGAAGTTCGATGGCAACTGGTTGCGGTGGAATTCGGCTAGCGGTAAGCGCCAGAATGGTTCATTTTCTTCCGCGGCACTCGCCATCAAACGGTTGACCAGTTCATCGTCAAAGCTGAACAGCGCGTGGTAATCGTTACCCAATGCTGTTTTTGCAGCGCCGGTTAACGTTGCACAGTCGATGATGAGCTCTGGTTTTTGCGCACAAGCGTCAATCAGACCATCAGCCAGAACCAGACGGCCTTCTGCGTCGGTATTCATTACCTCAACGGTTTTACCGTTGCGATATTTGATGATGTCGCCCAGTTTAAAAGCGTTGCCGCTGACCAGGTTGTCCGCGCAGCACAGGAACAGCTTCACACGTTTATCCAGACCGCGAGTGATAGCAAATGCCAGCGCTCCGGTAATGGTGGCAGCGCCGCCCATGTCTGACTTCATTGAGTCCATAAACGCGCTTTGTTTCATGCTATAGCCGCCTGAATCAAAGGTGATACCTTTACCGACCAGGCACGCATAAACCGGTGCATCCGGGTTACCCGTTGGGTTGTAGTCGAGTGCCAACAATACGGGTGAACGCTCAGAGCCACGGCCAACAGTGTGGATACCCATGTAGTTCTGCTCGCGCAGATCTTCACCTTTGGTGATGCGGTATGAAACGTTATCGCATGCGACTTCACACAGCAGATCAATTGCTCGTGAAGCGAGTTGTTCAGGACCCAGTTCTTCGGCTGGAGTGTTGATGGTATGGCGTACCCAGTCGATGATTTTCAGGCGGTTATTCAGTTCTTTTTGCTCAGCTTCTCCCAGCTGTGCCCAGTCAACTTTACGCGTGCCTTTCGGTGCGCGATAACCCAGCCAGAATGCCCAGCTTTTCTCAACATCCCAACCATCACCGGCCAGTTGAACGTGTTTCAGGCCCTGCCCGTCAATTTTACGTGCTGCACGCTGGATTAGGCCAAGATCGTCTTTACCTGTCAGATGCAGGGTAATTCCTTCATCGTTAATACTATAAGCGGCTTTATCACCCCAACGCGCATCGGCGGGCGCTGTGGAAAGTGTAATTTTCATGGCTTCTGTCATTTTATTTTCCTTTATCCAGCACATGTAAAAAAGGCTGCCTCAGGCAGCCCCTTTCTAACTATTCTGCTTCATCTAACCAGACTAACAGAATCGCTTCCAGAATTTTTTCATTGGATGCGTTTGGCTCATCGTCAAACTCTTCCAAATCGCAAACCCACTGGTGTAGATCAGTAAAACGCACCGTTTTAGGATCAAGATCCGGGCGACTGTCATACAGAGCTTCACCAATTTCGCGGCTATCGGTCCATTTCAGTCCCATGAGCGACTCCTGTTAGTGTTCGCGCGCGTGGTTGATGGTGTAACGTGGCATCTCAACAACCAAGTCTTCATCAGTAACACGTGCCTGGCAGCTTAAACGGCTTTCAGGTTCCAGCCCCCAGGCTTTGTCCAGCATATCGTCTTCGTCTTCCGTGCTTTCAGCAAGAGAGTCGAAACCTTCACGCACAACACAGTGGCAAGTGGTGCAAGCACAGGATTTTTCACAGGCGTGTTCAATCTCGATACCGTTGCGCAGAGCAACATCAAGAATGGTTTCACCGACATTCGCTTCCAAAACTGCGCCATCTGGACACAAATCCTGATGAGGCAGAAAAACAATCTTTGGCATGTTAAACCTCGTCCACGGAGTGGCCTTTCAGCGCCTTACGGATTGATTCATCCATACGGCGTGCGGCAAATTCCTGGGTTTGTTTGTCTACGTTTTTAATGGCTTGTTCAATAGCATCAGTGTCATCGCCCGCAGCAGCAGCGCTTAACGCCACCATTGCAGAGTCAATTTCCGCACGTTCAGCTTTACTTAACAACGCAGCATCTGAGTTCAATGCACCTTGCAAACTTTCTAGCACGCGAGCCGCATCAACTTTTTGCTCTGCAAGCATGCGCGCTTTCACATCATGCTCGGCATAACTCATAGAATCCTGAATCATCGAGGCAATTTCGCCGTCGCTCAGGCCATACGAAGGTTTCACCTGAATGGACGCTTCCACTCCGGTAGATTTTTCCATCGCAGTCACGCTCAGCAAGCCGTCAGCATCAACCTGGAAGGTGACACGAATATGCGCCCCGCCCGCAGGCATTGCCGGAATACCGCGCAGCGTAAAGCGTGCTAGTGAACGGCAATCTTGTACCAGTTCGCGCTCTCCCTGCATGACATGAATCGCCATCGCAGTTTGACCGTCTTTAAAGGTAGTGAAGTCCTGCGCACGCGCTACCGGAATAGTAGTATTACGTGGAATCACTTTTTCGACCAGGCCGCCCATGGTTTCGAGGCCAAGCGACAGCGGGATAACATCCAGCAATAGCATTTCGCTATCCGGCTTGTTACCTACCAGAATATCGGCCTGAATCGCCGCACCAATAGCGACAACTTTATCCGGGTCGATTGTTGTCAGAGGTGTGCGACCAAAGAATTCGCCAACACGTTCGCGAACTAATGGAACGCGAGTTGAGCCGCCAACCATGACGACTTCCAGCACTTCATCAGCTTCCACTGCGGCATCTTTCAAAGCGCGACGGCAAGCCAGCAAAGTGCGCTTAACCAGAGCGGCAATCAGTTCGTTGAACTGTTCACGCGTCACCGAACCTTTCCAGCCTGCGACTTCAATGCTTGCCGTTTCGGCATCGCTCAGGGCGATTTTCGCAGCAATAGCAGCATCGAGTAACTGACGTTGAATACGGTCGTCACTTCTGTCGGCAACGCCTGCTTGCTCACGCAGCCAGTCGGCCAGCAGGTGGTCGAAATCATCACCGCCCAACGCAGAATCACCACCGGTTGCCAGGACTTCAAACACGCCACGGCTTAAACGCAGGATAGAGATATCGAAGGTGCCACCGCCTAAATCGTAAACGGCAATAACGCCTTCTTTACCGGAATCCAGGCCGTAAGCAATCGCCGCAGCAGTGGGTTCGTTGAGTAAACGCAGAACATGCAGGCCAGCCAGACGCGCAGCGTCTTTGGTGCCCTGACGTTGTGCATCATCAAAATAAGCAGGAACGGTAATCACCACACCGTCAAGCTCGCCTTCCAGCGCTTCGGTAGCGCGAGCGGAAAGTGCTTTCAGGATGTCAGATGAAATACGGATAGGATTCAGCAGCCCCGCCGGAGTGTCGATCATCGGCAGGCCATTTTCACTCGCTTTGAGCGAGTAAGGCAGATGCGGGTAGCGCGTCTGGATATCAACAAGCGAACGGCCCATCAGGCGTTTTACAGAACTGATGGTGTTTGCAGGGTCGAGTGCGGCTTGCGCACGCGCATCCCAACCCACATTGAGGCCTTGTTGCTGATAATGCACCACAGAAGGTAACAGGTGACGCCCTTCATGGTCAGGCAGCGTTTCAGCTTGCCCACTACGAACTGTTGCAACCAGTGAATTGGTGGTGCCTAAATCGATACCCGCAGCAAGTTTACGCTGATGTGGTGCCGCACTCAGGCCCGGCTCACTAATTTGTAATAACGCCATATTGAGCTTCCAGTTAAAAATCGAGCAGCTTTTCTTCGAGTTGTTCTATTTGGCTGCGCAGTTTATCGAGAAAACGCAGTTTACGCACAGTATCTGCCGCCAGCGTCCAGTCCTGATTATCCAGTTGCTGCACCATCAAAGCCATGCGGGTTTTCACCATCGCATTAACCTTGGCACTAAAGGATTCCAGGCGGTCGCTATCTTTGTCGTGCTCGATGTTATCAAGCTCTTCGCGAAGTTCGAGTTGTTCTATCAAAAACGCGGTGTCGCGCACGGTATGCTGTTCATTTGCCAGATCAAAACCGTTGAGAGAGAGGATGTACTCGGCGCGCGGCAGCGGATGACGCAGCGTTTGCCACGCCTGGTTGATGGTCGCAGATTGTTGGACCGCAAGCAGTTGTTCCGCCTGAGGGCGGCTGGTGTATTTATCAGGGTGGAACTGGCGTTGCAGCTCCTGGTAACGGGTAGCCAGCAGCTCAGTATTGAGGGCGAAGCCTACCGGTAACCCAAAGAGGGTGAAGTAATCCATAACAGACTCAGGGTTAACGTAGTAAAGCGTATCCCCCACCCAACATTGAACTACGCGGGGGATTTGCGAGTATCAGACGTGGAAGCTTTCACCGCAGCCACACTCATCTTTCACGTTCGGGTTAGTAAATTTAAACCCTTCGTTAAGACCTTCTTTGACGAAGTCGAGCTCAGTGCCGTCTAAAAATTGCAGGCTTTTACCATCGACGACCACTTTCACGCCTTTGTCTTCGAACACGGTGTCTTCCGCCATCGGTTCATCAACAAATTCCAGAACATAAGCCATACCAGAGCAGCCTGAAGTGCGAACGCCTAACCGCAAACCAAAGCCTTTGCCACGATTGTTCAGGAAAGCATTCACGCGTGCAGCAGCACTGTCGCTAAGGGTAATCGACATACAACAACCTCAATTAATTTTTCTTCATACTTCGAGTTGCTGGGGCGTTGGCTGCGCTCACTCACCCCAGTCACATACTTTAGTAAGCTCTTGGGGATTTACGATCTTGCCGCCTTCCCGCAACTCAAATTATTTTGAAAAGGCTCAAATTTACTTTGCTTCACGCTTACTTTTGTAATCTGCAATTGCCGCTTTGATAGCGTCTTCTGCAAGGATTGAGCAGTGAATCTTCACCGGTGGCAGTTCGAGTTCTTCTGCGATGTCGGTGTTTTTGATTGCCTGCGCTTCATCCAGAGATTTACCTTTAACCCATTCGGTCACCAGCGAGCTGGAAGCAATGGCAGAGCCACAGCCGTAGGTTTTGAAGCGTGCGTCTTCAATAATACCTTCATTGTTGACTTTAATCTGCAACTTCATAACGTCGCCACAAGCCGGTGCGCCCACCATGCCAGAGCCAACACTGTCATCGCTGTTATCAAAAGAGCCAACGTTGCGTGGGTTTTCGTAGTGATCGATTACTTTTTCGCTATAAGCCATTTTTAATTCTCCTGAATCCGATATCGACGTCCGTAAAGAACGATTAGTGATGAGCCCATTCGATGGAATTAATATCCACCCCCTGCTTGAACATATCCCACAGAGGAGAAAGGTCGCGCAGACGGCCAATGGATTTACGTACCAGTTCGATGGTGTAGTCGATCTCTTCTTCAGTAGTAAAACGACCCAAAGAGAAACGGATAGAGCTGTGAGCCAGTTCGTCGGTCATGCCCAGTGCGCGCAGCACGTAGGATGGCTCAAGACTTGCTGAAGTACAGGCAGAACCAGAAGAAACCGCGAGGTCTTTAAGCGCCATGATCAGGGACTCGCCTTCAACGTAGTTAAAGCTCACGTTCAGGATAGTAGGAACCCCATTTTCCAGGTCGCCGTTCAGATACACTTCTTCCATATCTTTTACGCCGTTCCACAGACGGTTACGCAGCTCACGCAGACGAGACATTTCTGTTTCCATCTCTTCTTTCGCGATACGGTAAGCTTCGCCCATGCCAGCAATCTGGTGAACAGGCAGAGTACCAGAACGCATACCGCGCTCATGACCGCCACCGTGTATCTGAGCTTCGATACGAATACGTGGTTTACGGCGAACATACAGTGCGCCGATACCTTTCGGACCATAGATTTTGTGGCCAGAGAAGGACATCAGGTCAACTTTGAGGGTGCTCAGATCGATAGGCAGTTTGCCTACGCTTTGAGTCGCATCAACGTGATAGATAATGCCACGTGCACGGCACATTTCGCCGATTGCCGCGATATCCTGCACCACGCCGATTTCATTATTCACGTGCATGATAGAAACCAGAATGGTGTCGTCACGCATTGCCGCTTCCAGCACGTTCAGGTCAACGATACCGTTGCTCTGTGGCGCAAGATAAGTCACTTCAAAACCTTCACGCTCAAGCTGACGACAGGTGTCCAGCACAGCTTTGTGTTCGGTTTTTACGGTGATGATGTGCTTGCCTTTCTTCTGATAGAAGTTAGCCGCACCTTTGATAGCGAGGTTATCAGATTCAGTTGCACCGGAGGTAAAGACGATTTCACGCGGGTCTGCACCAACCAGTTCAGCGATTTGGTTACGGGCGATATCTACAGCTTCTTCCGCCTGCCAACCGAAACGGTGTGAACGAGAAGCCGGGTTACCGAAGGTTCCGTCCATAGTCAAAAACTGCATCATTTTCTGCGCAACACGCGGGTCAACCGGCGTAGTCGCAGAGTAATCGAGATAAATCGGTAATTTCATTGCTCTTTAAGCTCCGTACATCACTTCAATACGAAATCCCCTTCATACCTGAAACTACCTCGGCGTTGGCTATGCTTACTCACCCGAATCACTTACTTTAGTAAGCTCATCGGGATTCGTTCACTTGCCGCCTTGATGTAGCTCCAGCTATTTTGGGAATTGCCATTTTCAAAGGAAATGGCTGATTCTAAAATTCTTTTTGTTTGCTTATGCGCGCAGTTTGACGTCGATCGCGTCTTGAGAGCGCGAGCTGCGATGGTTTTCATTCTGCTGACGACCAGAGACGTCCAACACTTCCTGGTTGTTCACCAGCTCACCTAAGGTGATGTTGTTTAAAAAACCAGTCAGACGGTCACTCAGGTCGCGCCACAGCGCATGAGTCAGGCACTTATCGCCGCCCTGACAACCACCTTTACCCTGGCAACGCGTCGCATCAACAGATTCATCTACAGCGCTAATCACTTCGCCTACTGCAATGCTGTTTGCTTCTTTACCGAGCAGATAACCACCACCAGGACCGCGAACACTGGCGACGAGGCCATTTTTACGCAGACGAGAGAATAACTGCTCCAGGTAGGAGAGGGAGATTCCCTGGCGTTCAGAAATATCAGCCAACGGCACTGGACCTGATTCGGAGTTCAACGCAACGTCAAGCATTGCGGTCACGGCATAACGTCCTTTCGATGTCAGTCTCATGTCTTACTTAACCTCAAATCGCCCCTCGAACCGGGGGTTTTTTATAAATGTGATTGTCACATAGCAGGGCGCAAGTCTGACATTCCCGAGTAAATTGGTCAACTATTTAACCTAGTAATTTACTCAAGTATTATTTGCCTGATTTTTTCTCGTTATCGATAGAGGAAAGCATGCCGCGCAGGATGTTAAGTTCCTGAGTTTCCGGGCGTGCGCGAGTATATAAGCGACGTAACTTGCTCATAATCTGGCCCGGATGGCTGGTGCGAATAAAGCCGGTTTTCAGCAGTACTTGTTCCAGATGGCCGTAAAAGCGCTCAAGATCATCAGCCGATGGATACTGTGTCTGGTCTTCTACAACGACCGCTTCTTTACCTTCTTCTTGCGTCGCAAGCCAGGCGATTCGCACTTCATAGGCGAGGATTTGCACCGCCATCGCGAGGTTCAACGAGCTATATTCAGGATTTGCCTGAATTGCGACGTGATAATGGCATTTCTGTAATTCGTCGTTGGTTAATCCTACGCGTTCGCGACCAAATACAATCGCGACTGGCGCATCTTGCGCTTCAGAAATCGCTTTTAAACCACATTCGCGCGGATCAAGCATTGGCCATGGGAGCGTACGAGAACGGGCACTGGTGCCGACCACCAGGCTGCATCCTGCCAACGCTTCATCAAGCGTATCGACAATCTTCGCTTCACCAATGACATCGCTGGCACCCGCGGCGAGCGCGATGGCCTGGGAGTCAGGTTTCACCAGTGGGTTAACCAGCCACAGATTTGTCAGCCCCATAGTTTTCATCGCACGGGCTACAGAGCCCATGTTGCCGGTATGGGAGGTTTCGACCAGCACTATACGTACGTTTTGCAGCATTCTTGACTCATAGCCTGAAAAGATTATCGCGATATCCTATCATAACCTTGGGACATATTCCGAACGCTCTGCTATACTCCGCCGCGTTTTCCCGTTCTTTAACATCCAGAGAGAGACCGATGCATCCGATGCTCAACATCGCCGTGCGAGCTGCGCGCAAGGCGGGCAATTTAATTGCCAAAAACTACGAAACTCCTGACGCTGTAGAAGCGAGCCAAAAAGGGAGCAACGATTTTGTGACTAACGTAGATAGAGACGCCGAGCGTCTAATTATCGAAGTTATCCGCAAATCTTACCCGCAACACACTATTATCGCTGAAGAATCAGGCGAACTGGCGGGTACCGAGCAGGATGTGCAATGGGTTATCGATCCTCTGGATGGCACTTCTAACTTCATCAAACGTTTGCCGCACTTCGCGGTATCTATCGCTGTTCGTGTTAAAGGCCGCACTGAAGTTGCTGTGGTTTATGACCCAATGCGTAACGAGTTGTTCACTGCTGTTCGTGGTCAAGGCGCACAATTGAACGGTTACCGTCTGCGTGGCAGCAATGCACGTGACCTCGACGGCACCATTCTGGCAACCGGCTTCCCATTCAAACTCAAGCAACACGCCACTCCTTATATCAACATCGTCGCTAAACTGTTCACTCAGTGTGCAGACTTCCGTCGCACTGGTTCAGCTGCGCTGGATCTGGCTTACGTTGCAGCTGGTCGTGTTGATGGTTTCTTTGAGATTGGCCTGAAGCCTTGGGATTTTGCAGCGGGCGAATTGCTGGCACGCGAATCCGGCAGCCTGGTCTGTGATTTTACCGGCGGCCACAACTACCTGACCAGCGGCAACATCGTTGCAGGTAACCCACGCGTAGTTAAAGCAATGCTTGCAACTATGCGTGACGAACTGAGCGAAGCGCTGAAGCGTTAATCTCAGATAATGCCTTCCCATAAAGGGAAGGCATTAAACATTAAAAAGGTCTTATCCCGCGCATCACCGGTTGAGCACTCAGCCACATTACCGCCGCCGCTAATACCAAAATCCCCCCTCCCGCAAACGCCAATGTCGCCCAGGTAACTTGTCGCCATAACACCGGTGCTTGATTACCACTGATGCGAACCGCCAGTGTGCGAAAACCGTGTACTAAAAAAGCCAGACCGGAAATGGTGATAGATGTACCCGCAGCCATTGTCAAAGCCGACAACATTCCCCAGCCGTATACCCCGATGACTTTGCTAAACAACAACACCATTATTGCCCCGGAACACGGACGCATGCCCATGGACAAAATAATCATCGCCCGCGCGCGCCAGTCCTCTCCGGCTTCAAGCTGCTTCTCCGTTGGCAAATGTTGATGGCCACAGTCACATTTTTCGTGATGTTCATGATGGGGTTTGAAAGCGGTAAAACGCTTAGGTTTGCGCAGTACGCGCTGTAAATTTCGCAGGGCACGACCACACAGCATCAATCCTAAAATGCCCACCAGCAAATAGCTGCCTTTCTCCAGCCAGAAACTGCTCAAATGCAATTGCCGCGAAGGCAGTGCCAGAATACCCAACACAACGGTGACCAGACTAATAGCCACCAGGCCTTGCAACAGTGAAGCGGCGAAAGTCAGCTTGAGGCTGCTTTTCAAACGTGAAGGATGTGTCGCAAGCCAGGTTGTGATCACGACTTTTCCATGTCCCGGCCCCAGCGCGTGAAGTACACCGTAAACAAAACTAAAAGACAGTAACGACCATCCCGCGCGTGCAGGATTTTCGGCAACCTCACGCAACAATGCACTCATTTGCTGGTTAATCGATTTCTGCCAAATAGCACTATTAAGAATGATTTGCGGCCAGTAGTGCCACAGGCTATAGAGCACAACGCCGCTTACTATAAGGAAGAGCACCAACGGCCATAAATGCACCCAACGCCGTGAATGAGGCCTGGATGAAGAAATTACTGACATTGCAACGTAACCTGTTGAGAAAATTGTTTACCCAGTTCCATGTCCTCAGGCGGTGCATCAGCTTTATCCAGTGATAAGGCGAACGCCTGCATATCTTCTGTCGGCTGTGGGGTTTTAATCGAGATCTTGCATTGTTCCGCTAATGCTTTTGGTAATTTAGCGTCATCGGGGTGGTCATAACTCATATCAACAAAGTAGGTCGGGTCGAATGTCGCGAATTGGTACGTTTGGCCTTTTAGTGGCTGCGGATGCGCAAGCGGCAATACAAAGCTCAAGACGGCCTGATGCCCTGACTGCGCAAGGCCGTACTCCGGTGGCAAATTATTAAACGTCACCTTTTCGCCGTTATGCCAGAATTCAGTGAAATAATGTTGCCCCAGCACATTGGCCATGACTTCTGCCGCCAATTTCTTCCAGACCGGCGAATCAGGTTTGGCATTCCCTGCGTCATACAGTAGATCTGCTGAAGTAATTTCATCCATCGTCCACTGCATTTTCAGACCAGTCAGTTGGTCGTTTTCAACCATCACCGTCGTCACAAGGGTAATGAAACTGTGTGGATGCGCCAAAACCATCGGGCTAAAAAGCGCGGTTCCCAAGGCGAAAAACATCATTCTGTTACACATTATCCTGCTCATTATTCTCTTAAGCTTAAAATTCTGTGAGCCAGTCAAAATTCCGTAATTAAAAAGCTCAAATGTGGCGCTCTGCGACAAAAGGTTTAGCTATTCTTAGCATTAATAAATTTTGACTTGGTTATGCGGATGATGACACTTCTCTCCCCCACACCATCTGTACTCTCCAGTCCGCAGCGTCGCTGCCACCTGCTTTTGTTGCTTTACTTACCGGGCCAAACCGTCACTCCAGAGATCCTCGCCAGGCTCAACGGGGTCGATGACACCAAAGCCCTGCAAGATATAGCCGACACAGGCGATGAAATCCAGCGCTATCACCGGCTGAGGCTTATCACACAACAGGATGGCAGCTACCGGATTGAGGGCACGCCGCTGGATCGTCGCCTGTGCTTGTTGCACTGGTTGCGCCGCGCATTGCGTCTTTGCCCGCACTTCGTGCAGCAGCATTTTACTCCAGCGCTTAAAACTCAACTTAAACAACAAGGGATCCTGACCGCATTGTATGACGAGAAGAATTTACAGGCGCTGATAAGCCTCTGTGCTCGTCGTTTGCAGCGGCAGTTTGATAGCCGTGATGTGCAGTTTCTAACGCTGTTTTTGCAATATTGTTTGCATCAGCATCACGCAGGAATTACACCAGAATTTACTGAACGGCAACGCGCCTGGACTCAAATGCGCCCGGAGTTTCTGGCAGCGCTTGAGATTGCCCGTCACTGGAAGCGCCGTGTGATGCAATCGGCCAATGAAAATGAGCAGTTATTCCTTGCACTGTTATTCCAGCTACTGCGTATGCCCGACCCTATTCGTGATAATCATCCGCAGGATTTACGCCTACGGTCAGCCATTTGCGGGATGATTGCCCGTTTTCGTGAACAAGCGGGAATGTCTTTTAGCGACGAACAAGGTCTTAGCGACCAGCTCTATATTCATCTCGCCCAGGCACTTGACCGCTGCCAGTTCGGTATTGGAATAGATAACAGCCTACCGGAAGAAATCACGCGTCTGTATCCACGCCTGATGCGCACCACACGCGAAGCATTCAGCGAATTTGAAAGCCATTTTGAGATGCGTTTTTCTGACGAAGAAGTAGGTCTGGTAGCGGTTATCTTTGGCGCATGGTTAATGCAGGAAAATGACCTGCACGAGAAGCAGGTTTTGCTGCTCACGGGCAACAATATGGAACTTGAGCAAAATATTGAACAGCAGTTACGAGAGCTCACACTACTGCCGCTCAATATTAAGCATCTGACTATTCACAGCTATCAAAAAGAGGGAGCGCCGAAAGAAGTAATATTGGTGATAACACCCTACTCCACCACGCTACCGCTTTACTCTCCGCCGCTAATTCACGTTACGCTGCCGCTGGGTGATCACCAGCAGCAGCAAATTCGCAAAATTATTGAGTGTTAGTGCAATAAGCGACCGGTCGTGGTCGAATAAACAATGCCGGAACTGCAACCAAAGCCATTATCCAGAACACCCCACCTTGCATGTGCTGGTATAGGTAGCCGGAGAGCATGGTCATAATGGCAATACCGCCCCCCATCGCCACCGCTGAATAGACAGCCTGCAAACGGATAACTTCGTTACCTTCACGTGCAGAGATATAACGCATCGCCGCGAGGTGGCAAACGGTGAAACTGCCGCAGTGCAGTATTTGCGCGGCAATTAACCACGGCAAGTCGGTAGTCCACGCCATCAAGCTCCAGCGCAAAATCCCCGTCACGCCAGAAAGCAGCAGCAAATCGCGCGCGCTCCAGTTGCGGAACAGTTTGTTGCTCAAAGCAAAAATCACAATTTCTGCGACGACACCCAGCGACCAAAGATACCCGACAACCGAAGCAGAATATCCTGCGCCCTGCCAGTAAATGGCGCTGAATCCGTAGTAAGCTGCATGCGCGCCTTGTAATAAAGTCACGCAAGCAAGGAAGCGCCAGGAGCCGAGTACCAGTTTCTTCCACGCCGGCCAGCCCGCACCTTCGTTATGTCGGGACTCACCCTGTGGCATCACCGATGGACGCAACATCATGCCGATTAACATCGACGTGACACCAATACTTAACAGCACCAGAATCGCCTGGTAACTAAACATGCTTACCAGCTTGCCGGTCATGGCGGAGCCAATCACAAATGCCAGCGATCCCCACAGGCGCACACGCCCGTAGTCCATCGTAATTTGTCGCTGCCAGGTGCCAGCCAACGCATCGGTAAGCGGCACCAACGGTGAGAAGAACAAGTTAAAACCGACCATCACAACCAACAGCCAGGTAGCGGTTTGTCCAAACCAGAAAGCAACAGCAAAAAGCAAAGTGAATAGGGTGAGCAAACGTAGAGCAAAGACAAGTCGGGAAGGGTCAGTAACACGAGGGGCCAGAAGCAAACTACCGAGGAAACGAGCGATTAACCCCGCACCCAGCAACAACCCAATGGTTTCAGGGGGTAAACCAACTCCGGCAAGCCAGACACTCCAGAAAGGTAGGAAAATCCCGTAGCTAAAGAAGTAGGTAAAATAACTGAGCGCCAGCCAGCGCGTTGAATGCAAAACCATGATCCCTCCCGTTTTGGAGGCGTTAGTGTGTCCGAGCGTTGGCTGGCTTGCAAGCTTTCATTAACAGACTAATAACACACAATAATTACGAGTCTAAATCGTTAACCTGGCTAACTTTAATATCCATTTTCATCTGCGTTGACTCCCCTTCTCCCAGTAAAACTAATCCCGGCTGCCCAGCCATATTATGAGCGTTGACAGGATGGCTTTGTGGCTCAAGGCAAATGAACGGCTCGTTAGCCATACGAAACACCATCAAATACGGTGTGTCGCAGCTAAGTTCTACCCGCATCTCGTCAGTTTCAATCATTGCCACGCCATTCCAACCGGAATAACCGACGTTCAACCACTGATTATCCGGTGCTTTCGCATGAATAAAATTCGTTTGCGCCGTTAACTTACCATTCCACTCTTTTGGTAAATGGCTAGCACCTTCAGGCCAGAATCCTGTCGCACCAAATTGCACGAGCGTGGAAGGAGTGAGATGGAAAAAGGGATGAAAACCCAGCCCGTAAACCATCGGTTTACTTCCCAGGTGAGTCAGCTCCAGTTCAGAGATAAAACACTGTTCTACCAGCCGGTATGTCAGCCGCGCCTGATAATCAAACCCACAACAATGCTGGCTTTTAAGCGTGAGCACAATCTGTAGCGCATCGTGCGTTTCCACCTTCCAGGTTTTCAGCCAACCGTCGCCGTGCAAAAAGAACTGATCATCAACAGGGCTTTTTGGCAATGTGATGGTTTCACCGTGCAGTTGAAAAGTATTTCCGGCGACCCGGTTTGCCAACGGTAACATGGGGAACTGCGCTTTTTCTCCCGCATTAAATACCGGTTGCTGATGAGTTAATGATTCCAGGCTGAGAACTGCCGCCCCTTGCGGGGCGACGGTTAAGCGCAGATGGTTGTTTTCGAGCACCAAACTTTGCATTTTAGTGCGCCACTTTTTCTGCGCGTGCTTTCGCAGCCGCACCATGCTGCTCTGCCATGCGTTTTTCCAGCGCTTCCAGACTCACGCCTTTGGTTTCAGGAACATAACGACGCACGTACACAAAGCCCGCCGCACAAATCACACCGTAAAGCAGGAAGCTACCCGCAGCACCCAGACTTGCGTTTAACAATGGGAACGTATATGTCAGCAAGAAGCAGGCAATCCACAGCGCCAGAGTCCCCATCGACATGGCAAGACCGCGCACCCGGTTAGGGAAAATCTCTGAAAGCAGAACCCAGGTAACCGGTGCCAGCGTCAGTGCATAAATAGCAATCGCCGCCAGAACCAGGATTAACACCGGCAACCCCATAATCCCCAGGCCGTATGCCGCGCCGATTAAGGCATAAATGATGGTCAACCCTGCTGCACCAAATAGCATCAGTTTGCGACGGCCAATTTTATCTACCAGCGGCAGCGCTGCCAGCGTGAAGATTAAGTTGATCAAACCAGTGGCTACAATGGATTTCAGCGTGCTGTTGATATCAAACCCGGCGGAGGCAAAAATCTCCTGCGCATAGTTGAAAATCACGTTAATTCCGCACCATTGTTGGAACACCGCCAACACCATACCAATGATAATGATCGGCTTAACTTTCGGTTGCCACAACGCACTCCAGGTCACTTTTTGCGTGTCATTGTTCAACGTTTGCAGAATGTCATTCATCGTGTCATCGGCATATTTCTGGTTACCAATGCGCTTTAACATCTGGTGAGCACGTTCATTTTTACCAGCACGTGCCAGCCAGCGTGGAGATTCCGGAACAAAGAACATCAGTACTAAAAACGCCAGAGCCGGAACCAGTTCCGCGCCAAACATCCAGCGCCAACCCACCTGCCCGTTCCAGCTTTCAGTGATTTGCTGCATGCTAGCGGCAGTCCCCACCGGTTCGGCAATCATCAGGTTGATAAGTTGTGCCGCCAGCACGCCAATCACAATGGTTAGCTGGTTGATGGCAACAAACTTACCGCGTTTTTCCGCAGGGCTAACTTCCGCGATATACATCGGGCTTAACGCCGATGCAAGGCCAATCCCCACGCCACCCACGATGCGATAAACCACAAACATGTCGAAATTGCTGGCCATCGCCGTACCCCAGGCGGAAGCAGTAAACAATATCGCTGACATGATCAACGGTGTTTTACGCCCGAATTTGTCCGCACACCAACCGGAAATCAACGCACCAAAAATACAGCCGACCAGGGCTGAGCTCATCGCCCAACCGGATTGGGCGGGATCGGTAATCGAAAAATAGGCTTCATAGAACGGTTTCGCTCCGCCAATAACTACCCAGTCATAACCAAATAGCAAACCTCCGCAGGCGGCCACCAGACAGATAGTCCAGATATACCCCATACGTAATTGTGTCTGCGCAGTGTTCATTGTAATTCCTCATTCGTATTGTAGAGATACAGAGGGGCGGGTGCGCAAAATTCAATTTACCACCCGCCGTTTATTGTTATTTCACTGCTCAGGCAAAGATGCCGCGCTGCATTGCCAGTTGCAACAGATGCGCTTTGTCGTGAGCAGGATTTTGTGAAAGTAAGGCTTTGAGTGCTGCTTCAAACTCGGGATATTCTTCAAGTCCCAAATGCCCAAGAGCTGCGACAAACAGGCAATGCTGTTGATGCGCTGATTGACGATCGGCATCCAGCGCCACCAAATCCGGCAATGAGACGGCAAAGAAATCAGGTTCGGACAGGTGATTGAAGTGCGCGTCAGCCCAGGTAATAAAGCGACGAAATTGCTGCTGTGCTTGCGCTTTTTCGCCTGTACGCACCAACGCCATTGCCTGGTAAAACAGGTAATCAACGGGCTGGTCGTTGTAGTAACGTCCAGCTTCGAGCGTGGACCCACCTTCCAGTGCGCGATCGAAATACTGCTGTGCACGTTCAGGCTGTTGCTGTTGTTGAGCACACCAGCCGAGCAAATACCAGATATCGTTATCACTCTGACCGACTAAGCGCCCTTCACCGAGGTTTTCCGGGTAGCTCAGTGCCTGCTGAAGTAACTCCTCCGCCTTACCAAACTGTTTATCAGCAATGCATTCCAGCGCCCGGCGTTGCAGGTTAATCAGATACTGCCCGGTGACTTTGCCCTCGCCGCCTTCCCATGGATGGAATTTACGTTGCGCCAGCACCTGTGCCGCGGCCTCGGTATCACCGTGAATGTTCCACAAACTCAATAATTCAGCAGTGAGATCATCGCGTTTAAGCACTACGTCACGGCGTGCGGCAAGGTTTGCCAGCCGCTGCACGGTGGAACGACCATTAAGCTTTTGCAGGAAATCGAGTTCAAACAGGAAGCGAGCGTTGTCCGGCTCAAGTTCAACCGCGCGTTGCAGATACTGTTCTGCAAGCTGGACATCATGTTTTTTGTTCCAGGCATGGATCCCCAGTACGCGCTGCACTGCACCAAACTCAGGTAGCTGCCCTGCGGTAAATTTCCAGCACGCAACCGCTTCGTTATAACGGCGTTTGCTGTACCAGAAACAGCCCAACAGATACTGAGCAAAACCATCAAGAGGTAGGTTTTGCAGCATTTGTACTTCATCAAGTGTGTTCGGGAAGCGTACTTTACGGGCAAAATTCTCCTGAGCCAGTTGTACAAAAGCCTGTTGCTGAACGCGGTTAGTTTCCAGAGCCGCTCGCCATAAAAGCGGCATCGCTTCTTGTGAATCCAGAACGTTCAGCATCTCTTTCGCCGCCGATTCACAGCCGATACTCACCAGCCATCCCGCCAGCACACTGGCATTCACACCGCGCTGTCCGGTGACGCGTAACAGTTCGGCTCGGTCAGTTTCGTTTTGCGTAATAGCCCAGCGGGCGTAGTGCAGAACGTAACTCAGTGGGTACTCCTCAAGCTGTTGCGCAATCCAGGTAAGTGCCTTTTGTGACGAGCCTGTTTGATGCAGAACCAGCGCTTTTAGCCCCATCGCCAGGTTATTGCTGGCGTTGAATTTCAGGCTTTGAGTCACAAATACCAGCGCCTGAGTTGCATCGCCTTTGCGTAATGCCAGGCGCGCCAGTGCGTAGAACGCAGCATCACGGCAGTTACCGCTCCAGCTCGCTTTGAAGTAATCATCAAACGCAGCATCGAATTCGCCCTGCTTTTCTTTTGCCGCACCGCGCAACATGCTGGCATCGCCGTTTTGCGGATTCTTATTCAGACGATGGGCCCGTTTCAGTGCGCCATCAGCATGCTGTTCGGCTAACACCCAATTGCCACGGTTAAATTCAAGCCGGCCGAGTGCCACATTGCAGCGGTAATCTTGTGGATCTAATTCCAGCGCACGCTGGTAGTAATCAAAGGCCGAGCGGCTGGCATGCAGGTATTGCTCAAGATGCTGGCCGATAAAATAAAGCTCATCGCAATTCGCGATTTCCTGCGGTTTAGCAGGTACGCTTGCAGGCTGCGGCAGGGGCAAATCAGCCGGAATATGTTCGCAGTAGCTGAGAATGAGATTGCCCTGAGCATCACGCAGATTCAGCGTCAGCCGCTGCGGCCAGTTTTCGTTGAGAGTTTCCTGCCACGCCTGCGCCGGTTGCAATGAAAGCGGTCTCTGCCAGAGCGTGTTCCCTTCGGCTTGAATTTCAAGTGTGGTTTCAGAAAGCGGTGCGATGGCGTACACGCCAAGGTGCAATTCACCGTTGTGACGCTCCAGTTTCATCGCCGCCTGAGTGTTGGCATTTTGCAAAGTGCCAAGCTGGCTGTACGGAAGGAAGTTCTGTACGAAGACTTTCTCTTCGTAGGGTGCAATCCAGGTGAAATCTGGCTGATTATCGGTAAACACACCGGTCATTAGTTCGATATATGGGCCGTTTTCATCAGTCAGATTGCGGTCCCACGCCAGTCCGAAATCGCAGTTTCCCCACGTCCACTGTTTCTTACCTGGGGAAACGTGATGATCGGCAATGTGCAGTAAACCGCCCTGTTCGCCGTGATGGTAAGCGCCGACAAAATCGTAATCTGATTTATCCGCCATATACGATGTTGGCACCGGGATGTTTTTGTAACGCGAGATATCGACGCCTGCGGAGTAGTCGACTTTGTAGTAGGTTCCGTGGGCAATCGGGAAGGCAGAAACGTCACGTTTCCCATGGTCGAATACCGCTGTGACATCTGGTGGGAATACACTTTGGTGATCATCGCCACCTTTCACCGCCGGATTCGCCCACCACAAGAAGTGGCGTGGTGTCGCATTACCGTTGAACACTTTGCCGGTGATTTCGATCAGTGCTTTTTCCGGGTAAAGCGTGAATCCGGTCATGACCTGCAAGCCACGCATCGGTTCAACTTCGCCAAGCCATACGGTTTGCGCACCGTTGTCATGTTTCTGGAAAGCCACGTCCACCGGCATGAAGGTGGTCGGGCGATGGTGCTGCGGCCAGTTAAATTCTATACCGCCGGAAATCCACGGCCCGACCAAACCCACCAGCGCCGGTTTCACGACTTCGTTGTAGTACACGAAATCACGTTCCATCACTTTGTCATACGCACGATGGATACGTCCGCCCAATTCAGGGAGCAACATCACGCGGATAAAATCGTTTTCAATCCACACCGCTTTGTAATCACGCATCTCGCGCTTGCCGGTGAGAGTATCTATCACGCCGTATGGATAAACGGCACCGGAAGAACCCTGATAAACACGATTTTCCAAAAACATTGGGTTCGGGTCTTCTGCACCTGTAGCCCAGGTGGGTAAAGCAATCGTCTCTTGCCAGACGTTAACGGCTCCGTACATTTCGCTTCTCCAGTAAACAAACAACAGTGAAATACGTTATGTTTGCAGTGTAGAGAACTCATTACGGCTTAGAGCGCTTAATGCTCACACAATAAAGTTAACGGAGTTTAGTGAAATGTATAATTCAGGGCTGAATAACCAACGAGTACGACAACTCAATCGCCAGACGATTATGAAGCTGGTGTGGCAGCATAAGCAGCTAAGCAAATCGCAGTTTTCTCAGTTCACTGGCCTTTCGATTCCAGCAGTTAGCAAGATCCTCGAAGAGTTAGTGGGCGATGGCAAATTAAGCCATTCCAGTGAGAATCTCAGTAACCGCGGTATTAACAGTGGCAGTTATCAAATTCCGCCAGACGGCGATTTTATTCTTTGCATGAATGTCACCCCCACCAGCATTGAAAGCCAACTTTGCGACGCGCAGCTTTCACCCAAAGGGGAATTTGAACGTATTCAAGTGAATGCCTCCACACCGCAAGCATTGCTGGCCGCTATTGAAAATATCTGGCGCAACCAACGCAAAACATGGCCGAAGAAAACCATTAACCTCGCATTGGGTATTCACGGGCAAGTCAATCCGGTTACCGGTGTATCGCAAACTATGCCGCAAGCACCGTGGCGCGAGCCGGTAGAAATCAAATATCTCCTGGAAGAAAAACTCGGCGTGACAGTGCGCGTAGATAACGACTGTGTGATGCTGGCGTTGGCGGAAAAATGGCAGAACCCGGCTAATCGCCAGGACTTCTGTGTGATAAACGTCGATTACGGGATTGGTTCATCGTTTGTGATAAACGGGCAGATTTATCGCGGCAGTCTCTACGGTAGCGGACAAATCGGCCACACAATTGTGAACCCTGACGGGATGGCGTGCGATTGCGGGCGTTACGGATGTTTGGAAACCGTGGCCTCGCTGACGGCGCTGAAAAAGCAGGCGCGCATCTGGCTTAAATCCCAGCCGGACGCACCGAAGCTGAACCCCGACTCAGTAACCTCCACGCAACTTATCAATGCCTGGCACGAAGGTGACGAACAGGTTCGCCGCTGGGTAGACAGCGCGGCAAACGCCATTGGCCTGAGTCTGTATAATTTTCTCAATATCCTGAATATCAACCAGATTTGGTTTTACGGTAGAAGCTGCGGGTTTGGGGATAGCTGGTTGGCGACTATTAACCGGCAGATTGGTTTTAATCCCTTTGATCACGGAGACACACTCAAAATGAACGCCACGCAGATCGATTTCGGGCAGCTTACCCGTGCGCAGCAGGTGATGGGCATTGGCTATTTATACGTCGAGGAAGCGCTGACCGGCTAAGCGGGAGGTTTTATTAAGCCGCTGTTTCTGGCGCAGTTTGTGGTTGTGTATTACGGTTAATTTGAACCTCCTCACAAATTGAGACCGATATGAACACATTACGCTATTTCGATTTTGGTCAGTCGCGCCCTCTGATGCTGCTGATTGCCCGAATAGCCCTCGTGCTGCTGTTTATTATTTTTGGCTATCCGAAAATGACCGGTTTTGACGGAACGGTACAGTACATGGCAACCCTTGGCGCGCCGCTGCCGATGGTGGCTGCAATTATTGCCGTACTGATGGAAATTGTTGCCGCCATTCTGATTGTGCTCGGCTTCTTCACTCGTCCGCTGGCCATACTCTTTATTTTCTACACCTTAGGTACCGCAGTGATTGGCCACCATTACTGGAATATGAGCGGCGATGCGGTGGTACCCAACATGATTAATTTCTATAAAAACATCAGCATTGCCGCCGCCTTTTTGCTACTAGCAATTGTCGGCCCGGGCAGTATTTCACTCGATAAACGTTGAGCTCATTTTTGCCATAAAAAAAGGCCGCTTTCGCGGCCTTTTTCATACTGAGCAGTCTTATGCGTAAACCGGCAAGCGGGCGCAGATATCCAGAACTTTCTGTTTGGTACGTTCGATAACCGCTTCATCATTGATGCTATCTAACACATCACACATCCAGCCAGCCAGCTCGCGAACATCGGCTTCAGTGAAGCCACGGCGAGTGACTGCTGGTGTACCGATACGGATACCGGAGGTCACAAACGGGCTCTTAGGATCGTTTGGCACGCTGTTTTTGTTCACGGTGATGTTTGCACGGCCAAGAGCTGCATCAGCTTCTTTACCGGTCAGGTTTTTATCAACCAGATCCAGCAGGAACAGATGGTTATCCGTACCGCCAGAAACGACTTTGTAACCGCGCTCAAGGAACACAGCAACCATAGCTTTTGCGTTCTTAGCTACTTGCTGCTGATAAGTTTTGAACTCAGGCTCCATAGCTTCTTTCAACGCAACAGCTTTACCCGCGATGACGTGCATCAGTGGGCCGCCCTGCGCGCCAGGGAATACAGCGGAGTTCAGTTTCTTATACAGCTCTTCGCTGCCGCCTTTTGCGAGGATTAAACCACCGCGCGGGCCTGCCAGTGTTTTATGTGTGGTCGTCGTAACAACGTGCGCATGTGGAACTGGGTTGGGGTAGACGTCTGCTGCAATAAGACCCGCAACGTGCGCCATATCAACGAACAGATATGCGCCAACCATGTCTGCGATTTCACGCATTTTTGCCCAGTCAACTACACCGGAGTAAGCGGAGAAACCACCGATAATCATTTTCGGTTTGTGTTCTTTTGCTTGTTTTTCCAGGTCTACGTAGTCAATGTGGCCTGTTTCATCGATACCGTAAGGAACGATGTTGTACAGCTTACCGGAGAAGTTTACCGGGGAGCCGTGAGTCAGGTGGCCGCCGTGTGCCAGGTTCATACCCAGAACGGTATCGCCTGGTTCCAGCAAAGTGGTGTATACCGCGAAGTTAGCCTGAGAACCGGAGTGCGGCTGTACGTTTGCGTAATCAGCGCCAAACAGCTCTTTTGCACGGTCGATTGCCAGTTGCTCAACCACGTCAACGTATTCGCAACCGCCATAGTAACGTTTGCCTGGGTAGCCTTCAGCGTACTTGTTGGTTAACTGAGAACCCTGAGCCTGCATCACACGCGGGCTGGTGTAGTTTTCGGAGGCGATCAGTTCAATGTGCTCTTCCTGACGTACTTTTTCTTGCTCCATAGCCTGCCACAGTTGGGCATCATAATCGGCAATGTTCATTTCACGTTTTAACATTCGCATCTCCAGACTCAGCTAACAGTAAAAATTCGAACAGCTTTGAGGGCTCTCTCAAACAACGGGCAACAGTGTAAACCGAATCGGTATTGGGTGATAGGTCTTGACAGAGGTTTTTACGCAAACGATTGGCTTGGCGCCCTGCAAGGGTTTGAAGGCAAAAGTTGTTAGCTATTTCAACGGATATTAATTCATCACCAACATGCAGAAAATTCATGTTCTGTGACCCATGTCGACCCCGTGAGTATCCATTTACAATGTAGTTCTTTTTTTTAATCTGATTATTTTATAAGATGCATTTAAAATACAACATTAACTCTACATGCCAGAAATCAGGAGCTATACCATGCTTGATGCACAAACCATCGCCGTTGTGAAATCCACCATTCCCCTACTTACCGCCACTGGTCCAAAACTTACCGCGCATTTTTATGATCGTATGTTTAGCCATAATCCTGAGCTAAAAGAGATCTTTAATATGAGCAACCAGCGCAATGGCGATCAACGTGAAGCGTTGTTTAATGCTATCTGTGCGTACGCCACCAATATCGAAAATCTGGCGGCGCTGTTGCCTGCTGTTGAAAAAATCGCACAGAAGCACACTAGCTTCCAGATCAAACCTGAGCAGTACGACATTGTTGGTGGCCATTTGTTGGCGACGCTGGATGAAATGTTCAGCCCGGGCCAGGAAGTACTGAATGCCTGGGGTAAAGCTTACGGCGTGCTGGCTGGCGTGTTTATCAATCGCGAAGCTGAAATCTACCAAAGCAACGCGGTTAAAACGGGTGGTTGGGAAGGAACTCGTGCATTCCGAATTGTGGCAAAAGAGCCGCAAAGCACACTTATCACCAGCTTTGAATTTGAACCTGTGGATGGCAAACCCGTAGCTGATTATCAGCCCGGCCAATACATTGGTGTGTGGTTGAAGCCAGAAGGTTTCCCACATCAGGAGATTCGCCAGTACTCATTGACCCGCAAGCCAGATGCCAAAAGCTATCGCATAGCGGTTAAACGCGAAGATTTGGGCCAGGTTTCAAGCTGGCTGCACAACCATGCGCAAGTCGGTGATGAAGTGCATCTTGCCGCGCCAGCAGGTGATTTCTTTATGGATGTTGCCACCCAGACTCCAGTTACGCTGATTTCAGCAGGCGTTGGCCAGACACCCATGCTGGCAATGCTTGATACATTGGCGAAAAATGCCCATCAGGCCCAGGTTAACTGGTTCCATGCAGCCGAACACAGCGATGTGCATGCATTTGCCGATGAAGTGAATCAGTTGGGTGAACAGTTAGCGTGCTTTGAGCGTCATGTCTGGTATCGCACACCGAGCGAAAGCTGCCATGCACAGGCAAAATTTGATAGTGAAGGTTTGATAGATTTGGTGGCGCTGGAAAGCAAAATCAGCGCGCCAGATATGCAGTTTTATCTGTGCGGCCCAGTGAGTTTTATGCGTTTTGCGGCGGAACAGCTAGTGAAGTTGGGTATTGAGCAGGACAGGATTCATTACGAGTGCTTTGGTCCGCATAAGGTGATGTAATTTTCTCCTCACCCTAACCCTCTCCCCGAAGGGGCGAGGGAGCTGGAGCCGAGTTGATTTCACCCTCGCCCGTAAGGTTGAGGGTATAAAATCAAATCGCTGCGTCGTCTTCTTCGCCGGTACGGATACGCACCACACGCGCTACGTCAAAGACAAAGATTTTACCATCGCCGATTTTACCGGTTTGCGCGGTGCGAATGATGGTGTCTACACAGGTATCGACGATATCGTCGGTGACCACAATTTCAATTTTTACTTTTGGCAGAAAATCCACCATGTACTCAGCACCACGGTACAGTTCGGTGTGACCTTTTTGGCGACCGAAACCTTTAACTTCCGTTACCGTCATGCCGGTGATGCCAACCTCTGCCAGCGCTTCGCGTACATCATCCAATTTGAAAGGTTTAATAATCGCATCAATTTTTTTCATAGTTCTCTCTATCTTTCCGCACTTCATCAATGGTTCAACCTACCACAGACTACTCTTTAAAGTCATTGGCATCGAGCTCATGCCTTGAGAGTAATTTGTAGAATTCGGTACGGTTACGCCCCGCTACACGTGCAGCTTGGGTGACATTTCCTTTGGTCATTTGCAGCAATTTTCGCAGGTAATTTAGCTCAAACTGATTACGTGCCTCGACAAAAGTCGGTAGCGCGGTGTTTTCTCCTTCCAACGCCTGTTGAACCAGCGCTTCGCTGATAACCGGGGCAGAAGTCAGTGCAACACACTGTTCAATTACGTTGACCAATTGGCGCACGTTGCCAGGCCAGCTTGCCGCCATCAGACGCGTCATGGCATCCGTCGAAAAACTGCGTACAAACGGTTTATGGCGATCGGCTGATTGGCGTAACAGATGATTCGCCAACAAAGGGACATCTTCAGCTCGTTCTTGCAGCGCCGGGATCTTGAGGCTCACCACATTCAGGCGGTAGAACAAGTCTTCACGAAATTCGCCCCGTTCCATCGCTTTGGGTAAATCGCGGTGGGTGGCCGAGAGAATACGCACGTCGATGTCGAGGTCGCGGTTGCTGCCTAGCGGGCGCACTTTGCGTTCCTGCAGGACACGCAACAGTTTGACTTGCAACGGGATTGGCATATCGCCAATTTCATCAAGGAATAATGTTCCACCTTCCGCGGCCTGGAACAACCCTTCCCTGCTACTCACCGCCCCCGTGAAGGCGCCGCGCGAATGACCAAACAGTTCGGACTCCAGCAACTGCTCCGGCAGCGCACCACAGTTAATAGCGATAAACGCTTTTTTGCTGCGCGGGCTGGCGTTGTGAATGGCTTGAGCAAGGATCTCTTTGCCAGTACCACTTTGCCCATGAATTAACACGCTAACATCTGACTGCGCCACCATGCGCGCTTGATCCAGCAAACGTTGCATAATCGGGCTACGCGTGACGATGGTATCGCGCCACATGTCGTCCCCGGCGATAACCGAGTGCACCAGCGCATCGTCAATGGCTTTATAAAGCGCGTCTTTATCAACAGGCTTGGTTAGAAAGCTAAATACACCCTGTTGCGTTGCGGCAACAGCGTCGGGAATTGAACCATGAGCGGTGAGTATGATTACCGGCATTCCCGGCAGTACTTTCTGGATTTCGGCAAACAGCGCCATACCATCCATCTCGTCCATTCGCAGGTCACTAATCACCAGATCTATTTTTTCTCGCCCCAATAGACGCAGCCCTTCGGCACCACTTTCAGCGGTAGTGACGGTGTAGCCTTCACTGGTCAGGCGCATCCCAAGAAGTTTGAGCAAACCAGGATCGTCGTCAACCAGCAGTAATCTGGCAGGTTTACGCTGTGTCATGGTTTTGCCTCCGGCGCGGGTTTGGTATTGTCCGGCAATTCGGTACTGACCGGTTTACGGCTAGAGAGCTGTCGTTCAATATCCGTGAGGTTTTCCAGTTTTCGAGTGGTCAAGCTTAACTGACTTCGGAGCCGTTGCTGCTGCTCACGTAGCGTATCCAGTTCGCTATCGGTGGATTGCTGGAGCTTGCTGTAACGCGTACGTTCGTCCGAAAGTGCCAGCAGTGAAGCTTGCCCATCGCGCCAGACCTGGAATAACGAGCGCACCTGCGCAGGAACTTCAGCGGTCATCGCATCCAGTTTAGTCATGTAACGACGACGCTCAGTAGGCGTAATTTTGGCATTTGCCAGCAAAATGCCGCGTTTAAAGGTGTCACGCCAGCTATCAGAAGGCCAGCGACGCGCTTCCGCTCGAGCCTGAATAGGTGCTAAACGTTCGGCACAATCCATAGCCCGCAGCCAATAAAGCGGGTTTTTCATGGACTCGTAATTCTGGTTTTGCCAGATGTCTTCGCAATCTGTCGACATATAATCGGCCAGTTTTTGTTCAGGTTCTTCTATTGGCTGTGGGTGTTTTATGTTTTGGGCCACTGTGCTCTGAACACAGCTCGCCAGCAACAACGGCAGTAACAATGCTGATATCGGGCGAAAAATAGTCGCTTTCATTATTTATTCATTCTCGGGAAAAACAGGCAATTCAATACGGAAGCAAACATCCGCCGTTTCATCGTCAATCAGGTGCAATTCACCATGCATTCGGCGAATACAATCCTGGGCAATACTCAACCCCAAGCCACTACCTTTAACTGCACCTTTACGCTGGCGACTTCCCTGATAAAAAGGTTCAAATATCATCTCTCGTTCCGCAGACGGAATAGGGTCGCCCGTGTTACCTACATCAATATGGAGCGTATTCCCTACCTGTGAGCTTCGTAGATAAATGGTACCGGATTCAGACCCATAGTGCACCGCATTGGAATAGAGATTATCCAGCACGCTCATTAACAACATAGGTTCTGCAAGGCAAGGTACTGGGCTGAAATCACATTCGGTACGCATCATTTTAGCCCGTGCTGGCAAACTGTGAGCGGCGATAATCACATCCACTAACGGTGCCAGCTCAACTTTTTCCAACTCGACTGGGACATCGGCAAGTTTGCGGTTGTAATCCAATAATTGTTCAATCAATTTTTGTAAGTGACGGCTACTGTTATCAAGAATTTCCACCACTTCTTTTTGGTCGTTAGTCAGCGGCCCGACGACCTGATCGGCTAGCAGTTCAGTACCTTCACGCATGCTAGCAAGCGGGGTTTTTAATTCGTGGGAGATATGGCGTAAAAACTCATGTCGCTGGGATTCAAGCCAGGAAAGGCGCTCGCTTAGCCAGACAATCCGCTGCCCTACTGAACGCAATTCGCGCGGCCCTTTAAACAGTACGGCATTGCCCAGGGAATGCCCTTCGCCGAGCAAGTTAATCATTTGTTCGATGCCCTTTACCGGGCCGATAATCATGCGTGTGAAGATAATCACAAGTGCAACGCTCAACAGGAATAATACCAACGCTTGCCAGCCAAAGAACTGCCCGCGCTCGGCAATTTCTTGCTGAAGTTGCTGCCCTCGGGAAAATACCACCGCACGGGTCGCCTGCACCATTTCAGCATTTGCCGTGGCGAACGTTTCAAGATGTGCAGCGGAGGCAGTATCTGGCCCACTATTTTTGCACTGTATTTCGGCGAGATCGTTTAGCGACTGGCGTAAGGCATGATAAAGATGATTGTCGGGCAAAACGCCCGCATGAGCTTCGAGCATCTGAGCGTAGCGTTTACGCTGCCCCTGATAAACAGTCGCAAGTGTTGCATCATCAAGCACACAGTACTGGCGGTAACTTCGTTCCATTTCCAGCGCCACGTTCGTCATGGCTTCACTGCGACGCGCATCGACAAGCGTAGTGCGGTTAGTCAACGCAGCCTGATCGCTAAGCGCATTAAGGCTTTGCCAAGCTTGCCATGCCAGAACTAATAGAGGAACCAACACCAGCAAAAAGGCCATCATGACAAGCTGGCGTAAGGATCGTGGGAAAAAATGCCACTGGTTCAATAGCTTCATCTCATTCATTGGCTGTATGACATGATGCTAGCGGGGATCGGCGGGAGTTTAAAGTCTGGAAGCTCAGAAACAACAAAGGCAGAGAATAATCTCTGCCTTTGTTCTGGAATCAGGCGGTGCCTTACTCAACGTTTCGCCCGGAGCATGATAAAGCAGTACGAGACTGACAATAATCAAAAGGTGGACGGCAGGCACCTGGTGTGCGTCATTCGAAGTCTATGTAGCACTGCCCTTTCGGGGACTGACATAGGATGGTGAATGAGCCACTGCGCAGTATTATGCATTATATGTGCCATTTCTACCAATAATAATTTACATAATTGTTTCTATTATGTTTATTTATATTATTTCTCTTTCAACAACCTATTCACTTTTCATCGAAAATGTCGCCTATTAGCAACACAATGAAAGAGTTAATTTAAATTAATTAAAATTCAATGTGTTAAATGTCTCCTATTTGAGACAGGCAAAAATGTGTAATGTCGGGAATGGGTGACAAAAAAATCCCTGCCGAAGCAGGGATTGCGTATGAGCTTAACCGAGTTGCTTACGCGCATTACGGAAAATACGCATCCATGGGCTATCCTCGCCCCACTCTTCCGGGTGCCAGGAATTGCTGACGGTGCGGAACACACGCTCTGGGTGCGGCATCATAATCGTAACTCGCCCGCTTTCGTTGGTTACCGCAGTAATCCCGTTTGGAGAGCCGTTCGGGTTTGCAGGGTAGTCTTGCGTGACTTTGCCGAAGTTATCGATAAAGCGCAGCGCCACCAACCCTTTACTTTCAAGTGCAGCCAGATGTGCGGCATCGCGTACTTCAACATGCCCTTCACCATGAGAAACGGCGATTGGCATATGCGAACCGACCATACCTTGCAGCAACAACGACGGGCTTGAAGTGACTTCAACCAAACTGAAACGTGCTTCAAAACGATCTGAATGGTTGCGCACAAAGCGTGGCCACAGGTCACTGCCCGGAACCAATTCACGCAGGTTCGACATCATCTGGCAACCGTTACACACGCCCAATGCCAGGGTTTGCGGACGGTGGAAGAAGGTTTCGAACTCGTCACGCACGCGTGAGTTAAAGAGAATGGACTTAGCCCAGCCTTCACCCGCGCCCAGTACGTCGCCGTAAGAGAAGCCACCACACGCCACCAGCGCCTGGAAATCTTCCAGACCGCGACGACCAGCCAGCAAATCACTCATATGAACGTCGATAGCATCGAAGCCCGCACGGTGGAAAGCAGCTGCCATTTCAATGTGGGAGTTAACGCCCTGCTCGCGCAGTACGGCAACTTGAGGGCGTGCACCTTTGGCGATAAACGGTGCCGCAATATCTTCTTTAATATCGAAACTCAGTTTAACGTTCAGACCAGGATCGTTGTCATTGGCTTTCGCTTGATGCTCTTGATCGGCACAGTCTGGATTGTCGCGCAGGCGCTGCATCTGCCAGGTTGTTTCCGCCCACCACATGCGAAGCGTGGTGCGGCTTTCGCTAAACACCGCGTGGCCATCAGAAGCCAGAGTGAAACGGTCACCGGGTACAGCCTTACCGAGGAAGTGAACGCAATCGGCCAGGCCGTGGTCTGCCATCGTTTTCTCAACCGCTGCACGATCCGCCGCTCTCACCTGAATCACTGCACCCAACTCTTCGTTAAACAGCGCTGCCAGATGATCGTTACCCAGCGTTGCAATATCCGCCTCCACACCACAGTGACCGGCGAACGCCATCTCTGCCAACGTCACCAACAAACCACCATCGGAACGGTCATGGTAGGCCTGCAGTTTTTGCTCGGCTACCAGTGCCTGAATCGCATTAAAGAATCCTTTAAGCTGTTCAGCGCTGCGCACATCAGCAGGTTTGTCACCCAGTTGGCGATAAACTTGAGACAACGCGGTGGCCCCCAGTGCGTTGTGGCCTGCGCCCAAATCAATAAGCAACAAGGCGTTATCTTCTTCGGTGCGTAGTTGCGGCGTAACAGTACGGCGAACGTCTTCTACACGAGCAAATGCAGTGATTACCAGTGATAGCGGAGAAGTCATCTCACGCTGTTCAGTGCCTTCCTGCCAGCGGGTTTTCATCGACATAGAGTCTTTGCCCACCGGAATAGTCAGACCAAGCGTTGGGCAAAGTTCTTCACCTACTGCTTTCACCGCTTCATAAAGACCTGCGTCTTCACCTGGGTGACCGGCTGCAGACATCCAGTTCGCCGAGAGTTTAATGCGGTTCAGTGCACCGATTTGCGTCGCTGCAATGTTAGTAAGCGCTTCACCGACAGCCAGACGACCTGATGCAGCAAAGTCCAGCAGTGCGACAGGCGCACGCTCACCGAGGGACATCGCTTCGCCGTAATAGCTATCAAGGCTTGCGGTGGTTACCGCACAGTTAGCTACCGGGATCTGCCACGGCCCAACCATTTGGTCGCGGGCAACCATGCCGGTAACCGAACGGTCACCGATGGTCACAAGAAATGTTTTTTCCGCAACGGTGGGTAAATGCAACACGCGGTTTACCGCATCAGCAATCGTAATGCTACGGCAATCTAGCGCATCACCTTTCGCTTTCAGGGTTTCAACGTTACGTTCCATTTTCGGTGTTTTGCCGAGCAGAACGTCCAACGGCATATCAATCGGTTGGTTGTCGAAATGGCTGTCACTAAGCGTCAGATGTTTTTCTTCGGTAGCTTCACCGATGACGGCATATGGCGCGCGCTCGCGGCGGCAGAGTTCGTCAAACAACGGCAGTTGGTCTGGTGATACCGCAAGAACGTAACGCTCCTGGGATTCGTTACACCATACTTCCAGCGGACTCATGCCTGGTTCGTCATTCAGAATTTTACGCAGATCGAAGCGTCCGCCACGACCACCGTCGCTAACCAGTTCTGGCATCGCGTTGGAAAGACCACCAGCGCCCACATCGTGAATAAACAGGATTGGGTTAGCGTCACCCAGCTCCCAGCAACGGTCGATAACCTCCTGGCAACGCCGCTCCATTTCAGGGTTATCACGTTGTACGGAAGCAAAATCCAGATCGGCATCAGACTGACCAGACGCCATAGAAGATGCCGCACCACCGCCCAGACCAATGTTCATTGATGGGCCGCCGAGGACTATCAGTTTCGCGCCAACGGTGATTTCACCTTTCTGAACATGATCGGCACGAATATTACCTATACCGCCCGCCAGCATGATTGGCTTGTGGTAACCGCGCAGCTCTACACCATTGTGACTATTGACTTGCTCTTCATAAGTACGGAAGTAACCAGTCAGCGCTGGTCGGCCAAATTCGTTGTTGAATGCCGCTCCGCCCAGTGGGCCGTCGGTCATGATATCCAGCGCAGTCACGATACGATCTGGCTTACCGAAATCTTCTTCCCACGGCTGTTCAAAACCAGGGATACGCAAGTTCGAAACGGAGAAACCAACAAGACCCGCTTTTGGTTTAGCACCACGACCAGTCGCACCTTCATCACGAATTTCGCCACCGGAACCTGTCGCAGCACCCGGCCATGGAGAGATAGCGGTTGGGTGGTTATGGGTTTCGACTTTCATCAGGATATGCGCATCTTCCTGGTGATAGTCGTAGCGCCCAGCGTCGTGGTCAGCAAAGAAGCGCCCTACTGACGAGCCTTCCATCACTGCGGCGTTATCTTTATAGGCTGATAACACGTAGTCAGGGGTTTTCTCGAAGGTATTTTTAATCATTTTAAACAGCGATTTGGGCTGTTCTACGCCGTCGATAATCCAGTCGGCATTAAAGATTTTATGGCGGCAGTGTTCAGAGTTCGCCTGCGCGAACATATACAGTTCGATGTCGTTCGGATTACGTCCAAGCTTAGTGAACGCATCCTGTAGGTAGTCGATTTCATCTTCTGCCAGAGCCAGGCCCAGACGGATGTTAGCTTCCACCAACGCTGCGCGCCCTTGCGTTAGCAGGTCAACATTTTGCACAGGTGCTGGTTGATGTTGGGAGAACAATTGCTGCGCATCATCAAGCGCGCCAAAAACGCTTTCCATCATGCGGTCATGCAGCAATGCCGCGACCTCCTGGCGTTGTGCGTCGGTCAGTTGGCTCGCGGTGACGTAATACGCAACGCCGCGTTCCAGACGCTTAACTTTTGCCAAATCGCAATTATGAGCAATATCGGTAGCTTTGGAGGACCAGGGTGAGATGGTACCAGGACGCGGCGTGACCAGAATCAGGTGGCCGGTCGGGGCGTGGTCGGCAAGGGTTGGACCATATTTCAACAACCGTTGCAGGCGGGCGTGCTCTTCAGCCGTTAGCGGCGCGTCGAGATCGGCAAAGTGAACATACTCGGCATAAATGTCGCTAACCGGAAGGTTGGCATCATTCAAGCGGGCCAGTAATTTGTTAATACGAAATGCCGATAAAGCGGGCGAACCACGCAGAATTTCCATCATCAAAGATCTCTCGTCTTCGAAACGCCAGGGGGACGCTTCAGTGGGCGCAAGGGGAAAACGGGCGCTATTATAGAGAATCCGTCGCCGTGACGAAACCGTTTGCGTATAAATAAAAAGATTAGTTTTCACTGGCGTAAATTTAGCCAGAAATGTTGAATAAGTTGCACAGTGGCGTTTTGTTAAGCAAAATGCGCCACACCTTTTTAAAGATCCTCCATTTTTGATGCCTGTTGTTAGCTAAAACCCTACGCACCGCAGAAGATTAACTATTTGAAAAGATTTAAAATTAATTATCTGCTTATCGGTGCCGTAACCGTGTTGCTGGCAGTGGCGCTATGGCCCTCCATTCCCTGGTTCGGACAAGCCGAAAACCGTATTGCCGCCATTCAAGCGCGGGGGATTTTGCGCGTCAGTACTATTCAGTCACCTTTGACCTACATCGTTTATCAGGGGAAGAAGATCGGTCTGGATTACGAACTGGCCCAGCAGTTTGCTGATTATCTTGGCGTGAAGCTGGAAGTGACCGTTCGGCCCAATATCCAGGAGCTATTCGATGATATTGATAATGACAAAGCCGATGTGATTGCAGCAGGCCTGGTTTACAACACGCAACGCAGCCAACATTACCAGGCAGGACCAGCATACTATTCTGTTTCCCAGCAGATGGTTTATCGCATTGGAAGTTTCCGTCCGAGGACTCTGGCAGACGTTAAAGAAAATCAGTTAGTGCTCTCACCTGGCGTAACGTCTCTTAATGCTTTGAACAAACTGAAAGAACAAAAATTCCCAAATTTAAGCTGGCAAGTCGATGAGCAAAAAAGCAGTACCGAGTTGATGCAACAAGTTGTCGACGGGAAGATTGCTTTTACCATTGCTGATTCCGTTGCCATTAGTACGTTCCAACGCGTTCACCCAAAACTTGCTGTCGCCCTGGATGTAACGGATGAGCAGCCAGTTACGTGGTTTAGCGCGTTAGATAGCGACGACAGCCTTTCCGCCGCCCTGCTCGATTTTTATAATCGACTCAACAGCGATGGCACATTTGCTCGCCTGGAAGAAAAATATCTCGGCCACGTTGGTGATTTCGATTATGTCGATACCCGCACATTCCTTAAAGCGGTTGATACCGTACTACCAAATCTACAGCCGTTATTCGAAAAATATGCCACAGAAATAGACTGGCGTTTATTGGCCGCTATTTCGTATCAGGAATCGCACTGGGATGACCAGGCCACTTCACCCACCGGTGTACGTGGGTTAATGATGCTGACCAAAAACACAGCGCAAAGTCTTGGCGTATCCGACCGGTTAGACCCGGAGCAAAGCATTGAAGGGGGAAGTCGTTATCTGAAAGATATGATGTCGAAAGTTCCTGAAACAGTGCCCGAAGAAGAACGCATTTGGTTTGCATTAACGGCGTACAACATGGGATACGCCCATATGCTGGATGCTCGCCAACTTACCGCGAAGCAAAAAGGTAATCCTGACAGCTGGGCTGATGTGAAAGTGCGGCTGCCATTGCTGAGCCAAAAACAGTATTACAGCAAAACAACTTATGGCTACGCCCGCGGCCATGAGGCTTATGCGTATGTGGAAAACATCCGTAAATATCACATAAGCCTTGCGGGGTATTTACTCGAAAAGGAAACTCAGGTGGCACAAGAAGAAAAATATGCTGAGGCTTATCCCGTTGTCGCCCCAGTTGAATTGCCTACTCCGCGCTTCGGGCCTTTTCCTTTAGGGCCTTTTTCTCAAGACGGCGGGCTCGAAAGAAATCACTCAGCATTGCCGAACACTCTTCTGCCAACACGCCCTCAGTCACATTAACCCGGTGATTCATTCCAAGATGGCCCAACACGTCCATTAGCGAACCAATAGCACCCGTTTTGGCATCACGTGCGCCAAATACCAGGTTACCGATACGGCCATGAATCATCGCCCCCGCGCACATTACGCAAGGCTCGAGGGTGACATAAAGCGTGGTATCTAGCAGACGGTAGTTCTGCAACACCAACCCACCCTGGCGCAGCGCCATAATTTCCGCATGTGCCGTCGGATCGTGTCGGCCAATCAGGCGATTCCAGCCTTCGCCAATCACCTGATTGTTATGCACCAGCACAGCACCAACTGGAACTTCGCCTTCTTCCCATGCACGACGCGCGAGGATAAGCGCATGACGCATCCAGTGTTCGTGGGTAAATTCACTTTCTGACAAGGGACTCTCCAGGCAACATTTTGGCGGCGCATTATACACACCAACCCAGCTATGCGAAACGGCGTTACTCAAGCTGTTGCAACTGCCCAAGCGGCGTGACGCGCCAGCGATGTTGGCAAAAATAGAGCAATGGGTTGTCCTGATTGCTGTCGCTGTAGCCACTGTAGAGTTGTAATGGCGTGCCGATTTGCTGTTCCAGTTGCGACACCTTTTCATGTCCCAGGCAGCGCAGTGTGAGTACCCACCCACCGTGAGAACGCTTAATCTGGCTGGCGATCAGTTTCACTTTAGGCAGCCACGGAGTATCGAAATAAACTTGTTGAACAAGAGGTTGTGGCGAACCGGTGATAAGCCAGACATCCGCATCTGAGCTGGTCAGATAATCGGTAAGACGTTGCTGTACCACCGGAAAGGCCGTAACTCGCTCACGGAACCAGGTGACAAATTCCTTTTCCCGTTGTTTGAGGCGCGTTTCGCTATGACCAAACGTCGCCCCCCACAGCAATAGACTCATTGGCCAGCGAGCGGCGCGCCCTTTAATCAACAACGCACCGCCTATCACCGGCAAAAGTGGAATGACAAGTAACAGATTGAGAGGTTGATGGCGAAGCAGGTAGCGCAAGAAGCTGCCAAACATATCCTGCTGATGCAACGTGCCATCTAAATCGAAAAATACTACCCGACGCTCACTCTGAGTTGCCAAACTTTATTCCTCTGGATCATTAAAGCCCATAAACCATGTAAACAAGAACCCGGCGATCACCGTTATCAGAAAGCCTAACAGATAGAACATCACTTTTCCGGCAACAATAGTTAATGCCAGTGGTAAACCTGAAATTCCGAACGTGATGACTGTTGCCACTTTCCAGTAACTGATTAGCGCTCCACCAACCGCACCGCCTAAACAGGCACCGATAAAAGGCTTACCAAGCGGTAGCGTCACTCCAAAAATCAGCGGTTCGCCAATGCCCAGTAGCCCCACAGGTAATGCACCCTTGATCAACTTTTTCAACCGTTGGTTACGTGTTTTCATTAATACGGCCAGCGCTGCACCGACTTGCCCAACCCCTGCCATCGCCAAAATTGGCAATAATGCGTTCTGACCATGAGTCTGGATAAGCTCGACATGAATCGGCACCAACCCCTGATGCAAACCTGAAAGCACCAACGGCAGGAATAAGCCGGAAAGCACCGCGCCGACAACCAAACCCCCTTTGTCGATTGCCAGTGTCGCACCGTGAGCAATCGCGTCAGAAATCAGGCCACCCAGCGGTTGCAGTGCAACAATCGCAATCGAAGCGGTAATGAGTGTCGTCAGTAGCGGATTGAGGATTAGCTCTATTGAACCTGGCAGCAAGCGGCGTAAGCGTTTTTCAATCCAACACATCAACGCCACCACCAGCAACACGGCAATAATACCACCGCGTCCAGGCTGGAGGTTCTCGCCAAACAGATGGATTTGCGCCAGTTGTGGGCTGGAAAGAATACCCGCCATCACGCCACCCATCGCCATCGAACCACCGAATACTTTAGCGGCATTTACCCCCACCAGAATATTCATGATAGCAAAAACCGCACTACCGAAGATGGCGAGCAAGCCGAGAATGTTTGGGTACTGCGTGGCAAGGTCACCCACAATATCCGGGCGTTTTAAGATGTTAATAATCCCGGTGATAAGCCCCGATGCAATAAAAGCGGGAATCAATGGAATAAAAACATTTGCCAGTTTACGCAGAGCTTCACTCATCGGTGCCTGATAACGCTCTTTCGCCTGGGCTTTATTCTGCGCGATATCATCTTCACTTGAGAGAGTCTGGCCACTGCTATGCAACAGTTCGCGCATCGCATCAACAACCTGAGCCGCACGACCCGGCCCAACAATCAGCTGATGCTGCGCACCTTGCTTCACGTAGCCGCTGACTCCCGGCAGTTTTTTCAGGCGAGCAACATCAAGCTGGCTGTCGTCATTCACTTCAACACGCACGCGTGTCATGCAGTTTTCCAGACGGGTAATATTTCCTTGCCCACCAATTCCAAACAAAATTTCACGGGCCAAAGTCGCTGTTTTATCCATGATTCAGTGCCTGTTATTTTAGTTATTCAGTGCGGGACGGAGATAACCACGACTGTCAGCCAAACGCGCTTGCGCGGTTTGGGCATCAACACCGGTGAGTATCATTAGAATGGCAGGTTTAACTTCGTAATCCGTTTGTTTGAGCGCTTTTTCAGCCTCTTCACGGGTAGCCCCTGTTGCTTCGATGACAATTCGGCACGCGCGGTCCACCAGCTTAATGTTGGTGGCTTTCATATCCACCATCAGGTTCTGATAGACCTTGCCAAGTTTGACCATCGCACCGGTAGAGATCATGTTCAGCACCAGTTTTTGTGCAGTACCTGACTTCAGGCGAGTTGAACCGGTCAGTGCCTCTGGCCCGACAACCGGAGAAATGGCAATTTCAGCTTCCTGTGCGATGGCGGAGCCCGGGTTGCAGGAAATCGCTGCGGTACGGCAGCCAAGATTACGGGCATAACGCAAACCACCAATCACATACGGCGTGCGCCCGGAAGCCGCAAGCCCAACCACCATATCGTTTGCAGTTAGATTGAGTTCTTTCAGGTCGTCTTCTCCGAGCTGCTGATTATCTTCAGCACCTTCTACTGCTTTGAGTAGAGCGCCAGGCCCACCGGCAATTAAACCAATCACCAGCCCGTGCGGAACGCCAAACGTTGGTGGGCACTCTGACGCATCCAGTACACCAAGACGCCCACTGGTTCCCGCGCCCATATAAATCAAACGCCCGCCAGCCTTAAGTGATTCACTCGCGGCATCAACAGCTTTAGCAACTTCCGGTAGCGTTTTTTCTACTGCCCCTGCAACCAGCGCATCTTGCTGATTAAAACGCTCAACCATAGCAAGCGTGGAGAGACAATCGAGATCCATCGTTTGTGGATTACGAGTTTCAGAAACGAGTGAGCCAAGATTCATCATGCACCTTTGAATATTTAATTCCTTAAAGTTTAATCATAATGGAATATAAAATTCATTCAGGCGAGCGAAATTTACGTTATTATGGGGCCGCTCACATAATTGACCCGGCAGACTGGAGAGGAAATGAACTGTTTACTGCGTATTCGAAGCCGCTACTCAACCCTGGCACAGAGTGACCGTAAACTGGCCGATTTTCTATTGGAAAGGCCTGACTATGCTCGCCATTTAAGTTCGCAACAACTTGCAACTGAAGCCGGTGTTAGCCAGTCCAGCGTGGTAAAGTTTTCCCAAAAATTGGGCTTCAAAGGCTTCCCAGCACTCAAACTTGCCATCAGTGAAGCGCTTGCCAGCGGGCAGGTGTCACAATCCGTCCCGGTTCATAACCTGATTCTTGGTGACGATCCGTTGCGGCTGGTGGGTGAAAAACTGATTAAAGATAATCTGGCGGCAATGCATGCCACGCTTGATATCAATAGCGAAGAAAAGCTACTGGCGAGTGTGAATATGCTGCGTAATGCTCGGCGAGTGCTACTGGTCGGAATTGGCGCATCCGGGCTGGTTGCCAAAAACTTTGCGTGGAAGCTGATGAAAATTGGCATTAATGCCGTGGCAGAACAGGACATGCACGCACTGCTGGCAACGGCGCAAGCCTCATGCAGCGACGATATTTTATTGGCGATTTCCTATTCTGGTGAACGGCGTGAGATAAATCTCGCCGCCGATGAAACCCTACGTACCGGCGCGAAGATCCTTGCGATTACGGGTTTTACGCCAAATGCGTTACAGCAACGAGCAACTCTGTGCCTGTACACCATCGCCGAGGAACAAGCCACGCGCAGTGCGGCAATCTCATCGACCAGCGCGCAAATGATGTTAACCGATTTACTGTTTATGGCGTTGGTACAACGGGATCTGGAACATGCGCCGAAGCGTATTCGCCACAGTGAAGCGCTGGTAAAAAAACTGGTCTGATTGGGGATTGGGCGTATAATGCCCGCCCTGTTTCTGTTGTTATCGAGATTTTCCCATGGCGTTACTTATCACTAAAAAATGTATTAATTGCGATATGTGCGAGCCGGAATGCCCGAACGAGGCCATTTCTATGGGGGATAGCATTTATGAGATCAACACCGATCGTTGTACCGAGTGTGTTGGGCATTACGAAACACCGACTTGCCAAAAAGTTTGCCCGATCCCAAACACCATCATCAGCGATCCGGCACATAAGGAAAACGAAGAGCAACTGTGGGATAAATTCGTACAGTTGCACCACGCCGATAAGCTTTAATCTTCGATAATGACCGTTGCACATGCATAGTGCCGTTCATCTGCAAGCGTAACATGCACCGAACGCACACCCATTCTTTCTGAAAGCCGTAGCGCCTCTTCCCAAAAACGCAGCTGCGGTTTGCCGAGTGGATCGTTAAAAACTTCAAACTGATTAAATGCCAGACCATTGCGGATCCCGGTACCAAATGCTTTGGCTGCCGCTTCTTTTACTGCAAAACGTTTGGCGAGAAAGCGCACCGGTTGTTGGTGCGCTTGATATTGCAGCCATTCATTGGCACTGAGTACACGCTTCGCCAGTCTGTCACCCGAACGCAAGATAACGCTTTCAATACGCGCTATCTCAACGATATCGGTGCCAAGGCCGAGGATTGCCATTAGCTACGAGCTTCCTGCATCAGGCGTTTCATTTCTGCCACCGCATCTTTCAAGCCACTCATTACCGCACGGCCAATAATAGCGTGGCCAATATTCAGTTCATGCATTTCTGGCAGACGCGCGATAGCCTGAACGTTGTGGTACGTCAGCCCGTGTCCGGCATTCACTTTCAGGCCTTTGCCTGCAGCGTAAGTTGCAGCTTCTGCGATACGGGCAAGTTCTTTTGCCTGAGTCGCTTCGTCTTTGGCATCGGCGTAACAACCTGTGTGAATTTCGATATATGGCGCGCCAACATCAACAGCTGCATCAATTTGTGCGTGGTCGGCATCAATAAATAAGGAAACCAGAATGCCAGCATCAGCGAGGCGTTTACAGGCATCGCGCATTTTATCTAGCTGACCGGCAACATCTAGCCCGCCTTCAGTGGTCACTTCCTGGCGTTTTTCCGGTACCAGGCAACAGAAATGAGGTTTGGTTTCGCAAGCAATACCAATCATCTCTTCAGTGACGGCCATTTCCAGATTCATACGGGTATCGAGGGTCTGGCGCAGAATGCGCACATCGCGATCGGTGATATGGCGGCGATCTTCACGCAGGTGAATCGTAATACCGTCGGCCCCAGCTTGCTCACAAATGAATGCGGCCTGTACTGGATCAGGATATGCCGTGCCGCGCGCGTTACGCAAAGTTGCGATGTGATCGATGTTTACGCCTAACAGTAATTCAGCCATGCCTTGCCTCGGGGTCAGAACGGTTTTAGTTCTGGCAGTTTACACCGTGGAAGGAAAGCATGGCTACGGCCAGGCAATTATTGCGGGTCTTGAGGCGATTTGAGTGGTGGTTTTTTAGGCACAAACTGACGGAACAACTCGCGGCTTTTAAGGGGCTTGCCGCCCAGGTAGGGTTTCAACGCGATACGGGTAAAACGTTTAGCGGCGCGCAAGGTGGCAACGTCAGGAAATTCACGGTTGGCGAGTGCTTTTAATTCATGGCCGGTGAAACTGTTGTTATCCACCACCAGGCTTGCGATAAACCCTTTCTCTTCACGATATCGGTAGGTCATGGTGTCGCTGACTTCGTCACCACTTCCGGCACAGTGCAGGAAGTCCATGCCATAACCCAAGTGCCCAAGCAGAGCCAGTTCAAAACGGCGCAAAGCCGGTTCCGGTGAACCATTGGTTCCCGCTAATGCTTGAATACAGTGAAGGTAGTCGAAGAATAATTCAGAGAAACGTGTTTCATCTTCCAGCACGCGTGAAACCAGTTCGTTCACGTACAAGCCGCTGTAGAGAGTTATGCCACTAAGGGGAAGTGCCAGTGAAACAGCTTCAGCGCTACGCAGTGTTTTAACTTCACCACGTCCGCCCCAGCGAACTAATAAGGGGGTAAAGGGTTGTAGGGTCCCTTTGAGGTTGGAGCGACGAGAACGAGCGCCTTTCGCGATGACGCGAACGCGCCCGGACTCTTCTGAAAAGAGGTCAAGTAGAAGGCTGGTTTCGCTCCAGGGGCGACTATGCAAGACAAAAGCCCGCTGCCAGCCTTCCATTCTTTATTTCAGATCGTCGGTATAACCAAGGCTGCGCAATGCGCGTTCGTCATCAGCCCAACCGGATTTCACCTTCACCCACAGTTCCAGGTGAATTTTGGCTTCGAACATCTCTTCCATATCTTTACGAGCTTCGATACCGATGGTTTTGATTTTGGCGCCTTTATTGCCAATCACCATTTTCTTCTGGCCTTCACGTTCAACCAGAATCAGACCGTTGATGTCGTAACCGCCACGAGCATTCTCTACAAACTGTTCAATTTCAACGGTAACGGAATATGGCAGTTCCGCGCCCAGGAATCGCATCAGTTTTTCACGGATGATTTCAGACGCCATGAAACGCTGTGAACGGTCTGTGATGTGATCTTCCGGGAAGTGGTGAATCGCTTCCGGCAGACGTTTACGAACAATGCTGGCGATAGTGTCTACATTGAAGCCATTTTCAGCAGAAATTGGCACGATATCCAGGAAGTTCATCTGGCTGCCAAGGAATTGCAGATGCGGCAGCAGGATGCCTTTGTCCTGAACGTTATCAACTTTGTTGACAGCGAGGATAACCGGGGCACGCGCGTCACGCAGTTTGTTGAGCACCATCTCATCATCTGCGGTCCACTTCGTGCCTTCAACCACGAAGATAACCAGCTCAACATCACCGATAGAGCTACTGGCAGCTTTGTTCATCAGGCGGTTGATGGCGCGCTTTTCTTCCATATGCAGCCCTGGGGTATCGACGTAAATCGCCTGATACGGGCCTTCAGTATGGATACCCATAATGCGGTGACGAGTCGTCTGCGCTTTACGGGAAGTGATAGAGATTTTTTGCCCAAGCAACTGGTTTAGCAGCGTGGATTTGCCGACATTCGGGCGACCAACGATGGCCACGAATCCGCAAAAGGTTTGTTCTTCGCTCATTATTCCAGCTCCAGCTTGATAAGCGCCTGCTCAGCTGCAGCCTGTTCCGCTTTACGGCGGCTTGAACCGGTACCAATAACCGGCTCAGGCAGGCCACTCACCTGACAGTGAATGGTAAATTCCTGATCGTGCGCTTCACCACGAACCTGCACCACCAAATAAGATGGCAGTGGCAAGTGGCGACCCTGCAAATACTCTTGCAGACGCGTCTTAGGGTCTTTTTGCTTATCGCCTGGGCTAATTTCATCCAGACGAGATTGATACCAGGAAAGAATTAAACGCTCAACATTCTGGATATCACTGTCGAGGAAAACGCCGCCAATTAAGGCTTCGACGGTATCGGCCAGAATAGATTCGCGGCGGAAACCACCACTTTTCAGTTCACCCGGCCCAAGGCGCAGACATTCGCCTAATTCAAATTCGCGAGCAATTTCTGCCAGCGTATTACCGCGTACTAGCGTCGCACGCATACGGCTCATATCACCTTCGTCTACACGAGGAAAACGATGGTAAAGCGCGTTTGCAATAACGTAGCTAAGAATGGAGTCACCCAGGAACTCAAGGCGCTCATTGTGCTTGCTGCTGGCACTGCGGTGCGTTAATGCCTGTTGCAACAGATCCTGATGTACAAAAGTGTAGCCCAGCTTACGCTGCAGCCTATTAATTACGATGGGGTTCATGCGATACCAATTAATGAATGCGTCAATTATTCAGCACACGGAACAGACCTGAAAAAGAGAACCAACGCTGTTTCGTTTGCCGTGGCTCCCTTTCGGGAGCCAACCTAAATACGGGGGGATATTCTATACACAACGACAAGGTATGTCGTTACCTGAATGGATTTAATTGATCAATGAATTCCGCCAATACGGCTTAAACGAACACCTGTCGGCCATTCACCTTCTTGTTTCTCAAAACTCATCCAGATTGCGGTTGCTTTACCTACCAGATTCGCCTCAGGAACAAAGCCCCAATAACGGCTATCAGCACTGTTATCGCGGTTATCGCCCATCATGAAGTAATGGCCCGGTGGCACAATCCAGGTTGCAAGTTGTTGGCCCGGTTGCTGGTAATACATACCCACCTGGTCCTGTGCAATTGGTACGGTCAGAATGTGATGAGTCACGTCGCCCAGCGTTTCTTTGCGCTCAGACAGACGAATACCATCTTCTTTTGTCTGGTCCAGCGGTAACTGGAAGAAACCGGAGTTCGCTTCACTTCCATTACGACGAGCAAAAGTCTGCACAAAATCACTTGGTTCTACATTGCTGTAGGTAATTGGCAACGCGTTATCACATGCCTGGCCAGAACTACAATTTGGCTGAATAGTGACTTCTTTTGCGACAGGATCGTAACTGACACGATCACCCGGTAGACCCACAGCACGCTTGATGTAATCCAGACGTGGGTCTTGTGGATATTTGAACACCACAATATCGCCGCGTTTCGGATGACCCGTTTCAATTAGCGTTTTCTGGTAAATCGGATCTTTGATGCCGTAAGCAAATTTTTCGACCAGAATAAAATCGCCAATTAATAACGTTGGCATCATTGAACCTGACGGAATTTGGAATGGTTCATAAACAAATGAACGCACAATCAGGACAATTGCCAGCACAGGGAATACAGATGCCCCCGTTTCTAACCAACCTGGCTTAGGTGCCACTTTTTTTAGCGTCTTGCTATCAAGCGCATCACCAGTGGCAGCTTGCGCTGCCGCCTGTTTTTCCCGACGTTTTGGCGCAAAAATAAACTTATCGATACACCATAAAAGGCCCGTTACCAGCGTCGCTATCACGAGGATTAGCGCAAACATATTCGCCATGCCAACTCCTTAATTTATTTGCCGTCTTTCCCGACATGCAGAATAGCGAGGAACGCTTCCTGAGGCAGTTCGACGTTGCCGACTTGCTTCATACGTTTCTTACCGTCTTTTTGTTTCTGCAACAGCTTTTTCTTACGGCTGACGTCACCGCCGTAGCATTTCGCCAATACGTTTTTACGCAACTGTTTAACAGTAGAACGCGCAATGATATGTGCGCCGATAGCGGCCTGAATGGCAATATCAAACTGCTGACGTGGGATCAGCTCTTGCATTTTTTCAACCAACTGACGGCCACGGAACTGCGAGTTACCACGGTGGGTGATTAATGCCAGAGCATCAACACGATCGCCGTTAATCAGTACATCAACACGCACCATGTCGGAAGTCTGGAAACGCTTGAAGTTATAGTCCAGTGAAGCATAGCCACGGGATGTTGATTTCAGACGATCGAAGAAGTCGAGTACCACTTCAGCCATTGGGATTTCATAGGTCAACGCAACTTGGTTACCGTGGTAAACCATGTTGGTCTGTACGCCACGCTTCTCAATACACAAAGTGATAACGCTGCCCAGATACTCCTGCGGCATCAGCATATGACATTCAGCAATTGGCTCACGCAGTTCAGCTATGTTATTCAGCGCTGGCAGCTTAGATGGGCTATCAACGTAGATTGTTTCGCCAGTGGTAGTTTCAACTTCGTAAACTACCGTTGGTGCCGTGGTAATCAGATCAAGATCGTATTCACGCTCAAGACGTTCCTGAATGATTTCCATGTGCAGCAGACCAAGGAAGCCGCAGCGGAAGCCGAAGCCCAGCGCTGTGGAGCTTTCTGGCTCATAGAACAATGAAGCATCGTTCAGGCTCAATTTACCCAACGCATCACGGAAGTTTTCGTAATCGTCAGAGCTGACCGGGAACAGACCCGCGTAAACCTGAGGCTTCACTTTTTTAAAGCCTGGCAGTGCTTTATCTGCCGGATTACGGGAAAGGGTCAAGGTATCGCCAACTGGCGCGCCCAGGATGTCTTTGATTGCACAGACCAACCAGCCTACTTCACCACAACCCAACACATCACGGTCAACACGTTTTGGCGTGAAGATACCCAGACGGTCTGCGTTATAAACCTGGCCGGTACTCATTACTTTGATTTTGTCGCCCTTTCTCATAGTGCCGTTTTTAATACGAACCAGAGAGACAACACCAAGATAGTTATCGAACCAGGAGTCGATGATCAGCGCTTGCAGTGGCGCTTCCGGATCGCCTTCTGGCCCCGGAATGTCACGAACTAAACGTTCAAGAACATCGATTACACCCACACCGGTTTTTGCCGAACAGCGCACAGCATCCGCTGCATCAATACCGACGATATCTTCAATTTCCTGTGCGGCACGTTCAGGATCGGCAGCCGGCAGGTCAATTTTGTTCAGAACGGGAACCACTTCCAGATCCATTTCCATGGCGGTATAGCAGTTTGCCAGGGTCTGAGCTTCTACGCCCTGACCAGCATCCACCACCAGCAACGCACCTTCGCAAGCCGCAAGGGAACGGGAAACTTCATAAGAGAAGTCGACGTGCCCGGGGGTATCGATAAAATTAAGGTGATAAGTTTCACCATCACTGGCTTTGTAATCCAGCGTTACGCTTTGCGCTTTGATGGTAATACCACGTTCACGCTCCAGATCCATGGAGTCAAGCACCTGGGCTTCCATTTCACGATCGGACAGGCCACCGCAAATTTGGATAATACGGTCAGACAGCGTCGATTTGCCGTGGTCGATGTGGGCAATAATAGAAAAGTTACGTATATTCTTCATAGTTAGAGGTTTTTATGCCTTACAAATCCGGGAAAGCTCGGCGCAATGCGCTGTACAGAGCATGATGTCAATGGCTGTCTTTTGCCTGAAACGCCGCATTCTACACTACAACGAGAAAGCGAGGAAACAGGTCATCATGCAAGCTTAGCTGAGCGATGAAAAGCCGATGGAATGTGTGTCAAACGGATAGCGAATGCAAGTGAGTTCACTGACTATCCGCAGGGGTAATGGTTTCGACTCTGAGGGCATCTGGCGGCAGTGCGACGCTAAGAATAACAGGTTGCCAGGTTTCACGGCGGCTGAGCTTCTGAGAGAACCCACGTGCGATTAGAAAACCGCCAACACCACCCAGTAGCGCCCCACAAATCGCAGCAAGGTTAGTACTAAACATTGCCTGAAAAAGGGCAGAAACCAGAAACAACCCCACCAAAGGAGACATGTAAACCAGTAACGCAGAGCCTATCAGGCTACCTTCAGCAATGCCCAATTCGACTTTTTGACCAGCGACCAGCGGTGTATCACAAGCAACCGATAGGGTGTGATTAGTTTGCGGACCAAGCTTGTTGAGAATACGGCTCCCACAGCCTGCGCGTGAAGCACAACTGCTGCATGATGCTTTCACATCGCAACTCAGCAGTGCTTCACCTTTATGCCAGGAGACGACTGTCGCCCACTCCTTGATCATTGCGCTGTCCTGAATTTGATGCTGTCAGCAATACGTTTTGCCGTTTGTGGTGGCAGTTCACCGACAATCGTAATTTCTGTTTTATCACGGATTTCAGAGCTGACGGTACGGCGCCCTGTGCGCAGTATCTGATCGCTGCTGTTACTTGCAGCCTGGCTAATGTTTACAGAGAAACTAAACAAACCATCAGAATAGAGGCGTGATTCAATAGGCACATCGACAGTCGGCAATGGACGGCGGCTGCTGGATACTTCGCTAAACCCTTGCGGCAGCCAAGTTGGTGCCCAAGCGAAATTGACTTTTTCAGCACCAGGAACCGACAGCAGCGGCGGTAAACTTGCCTTCGCCAGACTTTGCATCATGCCATTGGCTTCTTTACTGACGTTAAACGAGATAACGCGGAATTGTTCCAGCGTTTCGCCATCACGATCCAGTAAATCAACACGCAGTGGTAATTTGGTTTCTGAGTCCATCCATACCATGTAGCTGTAACGCGTACCGTCTCGAGCTACAACACGAATGACTTCGCAAAGCCTATCGGCAATACGAGTGCGCCCGACAGAGATGAAGTCGTAATATGGCGTAAGACGTTTGAAATCGGTATAGACGATTGATGGAAGCGAATCAACGATGTAATCCCCGGTGAGCGTAAAAGGCTCAAGTCCCGGTTCAAAATAGCTAATTTCACTACCACGCTGGACAACTTCTCGGCGTGGGCCATCCATCTGAAGCAATTGTGCAAGCGGGCGATTATCAAGCCTTGCATGGCGATAGCGTAAGGACTCTATCCCTTGCTTATTAACGCTGATAAATGCCAACTCATAATTGAGTGACTGACTCGCCTGGTTCATCTGCTGCAACAATGCCCCGGACGAAACAGTGTCCGCCGAGGCATTTGAGCTGAACAACAGGCTGCTTGTCATAAGAGACAGGGCATACCAAAGTTGCTTCATTACTGCGATTGAGTTCCTAAAGTTTGGTTTCCTGGCACTTGTACCGCAGCTTGCTGGGTTTGTGCCTGTTCAAACTGGAGTTGCTCGGCGTGTAAACGACGCTGCAATTCGTAATCTTGCAACATAGCATTGATACGTCGACGCTGTTCCTGTACCTGCTGCTGACCTGTACTGGCTGTGCTGTCAGATGGCACACCCAAACTTACCGGACTCGCTTTACCCATCATTGGCAAGGTGTTAAACACCGGAGCCTCAGGTTGAGCAGAGTTCTCAGACTGGCCATTATAGTGCTGCACCCCAACAATTACCGCAAGCGATACGCATGCTGCAACGCCCATTTGGGTGAGCTGACTTGCCCATGGGCGAACCTTATTCCAGAACGACATCTTCTGCCATTGCTGAGGTTCAGGCTGCTGTTCAATAATGAGTGGCGTGACGTTACGCACTGGCTCATTTTCAATCGCGGCCATGACATTGGCTGCAATATCAAAATGAAGTAATTCGCTGGTATCGCCGCGCATAGTATCGCGGATTAGGTGGTAGCTCTCCCAGCTCTTCTGCAATGATTCGTCTTTCGACAAAGTGCTAAGCAGTTCGCTATCCAGAGTTTCCCCATCCATTAAAGCGGAAAGCTTTTCTTTCTGCATGCCTAATTACCCTTCCAGTAATCCGCTATCGTCAACGCCTGATAAGCGGTTGAACTTTATTATCAATAGCTTCCCGCGCACGGAAAATACGAGAGCGTACAGTCCCTACAGGGCAATCCATGATGGCGGCTATTTCTTCATAGCTCAAACCATCCAACTCCCGCAACGTAATTGCCATGCGTAAATCTTCCGGGAGCGACTCAATAGTACGGAAAACTATTTGTCTCAGTTCTTCAGACAACATTAAGTTCTCAGGGTTCGAAATTTCTTTCAATGCGCTGCCACTTTCGTAGTTTTCCGCATCAATTGCATCCACATCGCTTGATGGTGGACGGCGACCCTGAGCAACCAGATAATTTTTTGCCGTGTTGACCGCTATGCGGTACAACCATGTATAAAACGCGCTATCGCCACGGAAAGAATCCAATGCGCGATAAGCTTTAATGAAAGACTCCTGTACCACGTCAGGGACATCCCCTGAAGGTACATAACGGGAAACCAGACTCGCCACTTTATGCTGATAACGAATTACCAGTAAATTGAATGACTTCTGATCTCCCTTCTGGACCCGTTCGACGAGGACCTGATCCGTTAACTGCTCGCTCATCCGAGGTAATGTCTCCCCAAACCTATTTCCACGCGTAATTGAAAAGCCACCCGAACTCTGCATATATGAGCAAGTTCACGGTTGGAACGCTCGATTTGAGCAAAGTTCCCTTACGCCTTTGTTTTCCTGATCTGCTCCACGAATTATCTCTTCTTGATTATAAGTTTCATGGCACAAACGGTGGCACCTTTTTATCATAAAAGGCGATCGCTAAACTGCATGCAGAGTATCGCATGAATCATGATTTTTCATCAGAAAATCTGCCATTCACAGCGAACTCGCGATAAATATGGCTTATCTCACATATAATTCGGATGAAACTGAGATCCCCACGCTCTTGTTTAGTTCATATAACCCTAAGTTAAAAAAAACGTGTTGCAGCCCACATCGGATGGTATGCTGGCCCAACCATTGTTTAGTAAATTAAACACTATGAACACAAATTCCGAACTCACTTGTGATGTATTAATCGTCGGTAGCGGAGCTGCTGGCCTCTCTCTTGCTTTACGGCTTGCTGAAAACTGCAAAGTTATTGTTCTGAGCAAGGGGCCAATCAATGAAGGCTCAACATTTTATGCTCAGGGTGGCATTGCCGCTGTGTTTGATGAAACTGACAGTATTGATTCGCACGTAGAAGATACTCTTATTGCCGGTGCCGGAATTTGTGATCGAGAAGCAGTAGAGTTTGTCGCCAGCAATGCACGTCATTGTGTGCAATGGTTAATCGATCAAGGTGTTCTGTTTGATACTGAGATTCAGCCAAATGGCGCAGAAAGCTATCATTTGACCCGTGAAGGTGGGCATAGCCATCGCCGAATTCTTCATGCAGCCGATGCAACCGGTAAAGAAGTTGAAACCACGTTAGTTGGCAAAGCGCTGAGCCATCCCAATATTCGGGTAATTGAGCGTAGTAATGCCGTCGACCTTATCGTTTCTGACAAAATAGGCCTTCCTGGCACGCGTCGAGTTGTCGGAGCTTGGGTCTGGAACCGCAATCGTGAAAAAGTGGAAACTTGCCGCGCGAAAGCCGTGGTATTAGCCACCGGTGGCGCATCAAAAGTTTATCAATACACCACTAACCCAGATATCTCGTCTGGTGATGGCATTGCCATGGCGTGGCGTGCAGGGTGTCGTGTAGCAAATCTGGAGTTTAATCAGTTCCATCCGACTGCCCTCTTCCATCCACAGGCGCGCAATTTCCTGCTGACCGAAGCGTTACGCGGTGAAGGTGCTTATCTCAAGCGCCCTGATGGCAGCCGCTTTATGCCTGATTTTGATGAGCGCGGTGAACTCGCACCTCGAGATATTGTGGCTCGAGCTATCGATCATGAGATGAAACGTCTGGGCGCAGATTGCATGTATCTGGATATTAGTCACAAGCCTGAAGAATTTGTACGCCACCACTTCCCGACCATTTATGAAAAACTGATGGGATTGGGTATCGACCTCACTAAAGAACCGGTTCCGATTGTGCCCGCAGCGCACTACACCTGCGGTGGCGTAATGGTGGATGAAAATGGTCGTACCGATGTAGATGGTTTATACGCTATTGGTGAAGTGACCTATACCGGATTACACGGTGCCAACCGTATGGCATCGAATTCACTGTTGGAATGCCTGGTTTATGGCTGGTCTGCGGCAGACGATATTATCAAGCGTATGCCATACGCTCGCGTTTCCAGATCATTACCAGACTGGGATGACAGTCGCGTAGATAACCCAGATGAGCAAGTCGTTATCCAGCATAACTGGCATGAGCTTCGTCTGTTTATGTGGGATTACGTCGGGATTGTGCGTTCAACGCGTCGCCTGGAACGGGCATTGCGCCGCATCACCATGTTGCAGCAGGAAATCGACGAGTACTACGCAAACTTCCGCGTGTCGAACAATTTGCTGGAACTGCGCAATCTGGTACAGGTCGCAGAGTTAATTGTCCGCTGTGCCATGATGCGCAAAGAAAGCCGGGGTCTGCACTACACGCTGGACTACCCGGATTTGGCTGAAAACTCCGGGCCAAGTATTCTTTCGCCGCTTTACATAAACAAATAGAAGTCCTGGGTCAGACTGCAATAGCCTTCAGAATATTGTTGGTCTGGCCCACGAATCATTAATCGTTCGGTAAAATATTCGCCATCTGTCGGTGACAGAGCCAGCATCACACGGTGCGGCAGGCGAGTTTCGTTATCAGAAATATCGTTACGGTAGCGAACAAACCAGCCCTGCGACTTTGCCAGTTCGGTAAAAGCCGTTCCCGCCGTTTCAGGCATGATCACACAGAAAAAACCATCTTCAGTAATTAACTGCGTTGCGCTATTTAACAACGCATTATGATCCAGCGTCGTGGTATAGCGAGCCTGCGCACGTTCAGCTGAGGCGCAATTACTCCCCTGTTCAAAGAACGGAGGGTTACTGACGATCAGTGAATAGCGCTGCGTAGCTTGCTGAGCCCATTCACGAATATCCGCACAATGCACTGTGATGCGCGACGTCCACTGGCAGCCTTTTGCATTTTCCGCAGCTTGCTCAGCGGCAATAGGATCAAGCTCTACTGCGTCAATCGTGACATTATCAGGAGTGCGTTGCGCAAGCATTAACGCCAGCAAACCACTCCCTGTTCCGATATCCAACACGCTTGTCACATTAGCAACTGGCACCCACGCGCCCAGCAGCGTGCCATCGGTACCGACTTTCATTGCGCAGCGATCGTGTGCGACAAAGAATTGTTTAAAGGTGAATCCATCACGACGCAATACTACTTTTTGACTGCACATCTTAGCTACCCTGTAGAGAAACGGGTGTAGCATAGGGGAAACTCGCAGCCAGGAAAAGCGTCAGTTATCCACACAAACAGATGAAGATCGCAGCCATAACGTCTATAATCGGCGCCCTACATAGAGGAAGACCATGACTGTAACCACTTTTTCCGAACTGGAACTTGACGAGAGTCTGTTGCTCGCGCTCCAGGACAAGGGCTTTACCCGCCCGACAGCTATTCAGGCTGCCGCCATTCCACCTGCACTTGAAGGGCGTGATGTCCTCGGTTCCGCGCCTACCGGCACCGGTAAAACAGCCGCTTATTTGCTGCCTGTGTTACAGCATTTGGTCGATTTCCCGCGTAAGAAATCTGGCCCACCACGTATTTTGATCGTCACACCAACGCGTGAACTGGCAATGCAAGTGGCCGATCACGCTCGTGAACTGGCAAAACATACCCATCTTGATATCGCAACCATCACAGGTGGCGTGGCTTATATGAACCACGCGGAAGTGTTCAGCGAGAACCAAGATATTGTTGTTGCAACGACGGGTCGCCTACTGCAATACATCAAGGAAGAAAACTTTGATTGCCGTGCGGTAGAAACACTGATTCTTGATGAAGCCGATCGCATGTTGGATCTGGGCTTTGCGCAGGATATCGAAACCATTGCTGCTGAAACTCGCTGGCGCAAACAAACCATGCTGTTCTCCGCAACGCTTGAAGGCGACGCTATTAAGAATTTCGCGGAGCGTTTGTTAGAAGATCCGGTTGAAGTTTCTGCAACGTCTTCAACACGCGAGCGCAAAAAAATCCACCAGTGGTACTACCGCGCAGACAATGTTGAGCATAAAACTGCAATGCTGGTGCATTTGCTACAACAGCCGGATACCACGCGTTCAATCGTCTTTGTGCGTAAGCGCGACCGTGTGCATGAACTGGTTGCATGGCTGCGTGAAGCGGGTATCAATACCTGCTATCTCGAAGGCGAAATGGTGCAGATGAAGCGTACTGAAGCTATCAAGCGTTTGACTGATGGCCGCGTGAATGTGCTGATTGCTACCGATGTTGCCGCTCGTGGTATTGATATTCCAGAAGTGAGTCATGTGTTCAACTTTGATATGCCGCGTACCGCTGATACCTATCTGCACCGTATCGGACGTACTGGCCGTGCTGGCCTCAAAGGTACCGCTATTTCTTTTGTTGAAGCGCATGACCATTTGCTGCTTGGCAAAGTCACTCGTTACATGAAAGAACCCATGAAGCCGCGTGTGATTGATGAGCTGCGCCCTACGACTCGAGCGCCGAGTGAGAAACTCACCGGTAAACCGTCGAAGAAAGTGCTCGCCAAACGCGAAGAGAAGAAAAAGGACGATAAAGAAAAACCGCGTGTGAAAGTCCGTCTCCGCGATAAAAAGAATGTCGGTAAGCGCCGCAAACCAAGCAGTGCAAAAACAGACTCAGCTGAATAATTCAACAGCGAATATAAAAACCGTCTCAAATGAGGCGGTTTTTTTACGTCCTGATATTGAGTTTTAACCGTTTCATAACAGTTACTGAATCAAACCCAAAAAAAAGCCGGTGCAATTGCCACCGGCTTTTTAAATACTTTAGAAATTACAGGCTTGCTGTGAAAGTACGGGCAATCACGTCACGCTGTTGTTCTGGAGTCAAAGAGTTGAAACGTACCGCGTAACCAGACACACGAATAGTCAGTTGCGGGTATTTTTCTGGGTGTTTAACAGCATCTTCCAGAGTTTCACGACGCAGAACGTTCACGTTCAGGTGTTGACCACCTTCCACACGAACTTCAGGTTTTGCTTCAACTGGGATTTCACGATATTCGAACTCACCCAATTTGCTAACTTCTACAACTTCGTCTTCAGCAAAACCAGCTTTAGCACAAACACAACGTGCTTCACCTTTCTCGCTGTCCAGCAACCAGATAGAGTTCAACAGTGAATCATTTGCAGCTTTAGTAATTTGGATACCAGTAATCATTTTATTTCTCCCTATGGGCTAATTTTGTTGATTCTTTTCGGGCCATAAACTGGCTCATTGGTAAAACCATTGTTGCGTTACTGATCTTTATACTAGTCAAGCCCACGCCAAACCTTGATTTAAATCAATTAAATCCATGCATCTAATGTGGCTATCATATCATTTATTTGTTTTACATCAACTTAGCCTTGCATGATGAAATTAAAAATTATGTAAATTATCAACTTTTTTTAAGTTTTAGCCTCATCGGTCACTCATGATTTTGTTTAGAAGAAAGAAGCCGTTAAGCTAGTATGATTCCGAATCGCAGGAGAGCGAGATGACTACCCACCTCACCTGGCACGACGTGCTAGCACAAGAGAAGCAACAACCCTATTTCACCAATACACTGGCAACCGTTGCTGAACGAAGAGCAGCAGGGGTCACTGTTTATCCTCCACAGAAAGATGTATTTAATGCTTTCAGGTTTACTGAGTTAGGTGATGTAAAAGTTGTAATCCTTGGGCAAGACCCATACCACGGGCCTGGGCAAGCACATGGGTTGGCTTTTTCCGTTTTACCAGGCGTCGCCGTCCCTCCCTCATTAGCCAATATGTATAAAGAGTTGCAGAGCGATATTGCTGGTTTCGAGCGGCCAAAGCACGGCTATCTGGAAAGTTGGGCGCATCAAGGCGTGCTATTGCTCAACACAGTACTAACCGTTGAGGCTGGCAAGGCACACTCCCATGCAAAGCTTGGCTGGGAAACATTTACAGATAAAGTGATAGCGCTGATAAATGAACACTGCGAAGGGGTGATCTTTTTACTGTGGGGCTCTCATGCTCAGAAGAAAGGCAGTTTTATTGACCGGCAGCGTCATTATGTTTTGCAAGCACCTCACCCTTCACCGCTGTCTGCACATCGCGGTTTTCTGGGTTGTGGTCACTTTTCAAAAACCAATCAGTATTTAACTGAACACAACCAACCAGCGATTAACTGGATGCCAGTGTTACCTGAATAAAAGAGACAAAAAAGCCAGCTTTCGCTGGCTTTTTAAAGCTGTCATTCACAAAGGATTACGCTTTGTTCTGACGCCACCATTCAGCCAACAACACACCGGTTGCGACTGATACGTTAAGGCTTTCAACATTACCGGTACCATCAATAGCAACGCTCATATCAGCATTTTCAAAGATAGCATCGGAAACACCTTCACGTTCTTGCCCTAACACCAGAACCATTTTCTTTGGCAGTTCAGCTTTGAAAAGCGGAGTACCTTTATGGCTTGATGTGGTGACAATGGTGTAACCGGCATTACGGAATTGCTCCAGACCTTCATTGAAAGTCTCGCCGCTGATAGCTTCAACATGCTCCGCACCACCTTCAGCAGTGCGAACCGCAGCACCAGACTCCAGCATTGCAGCGTCTTCCACCAGCAAACCTTTCACACCGAAGTGTGCGCAGCTGCGCATAATGCCGCCGAGGTTATGCGGGTTGCCTACGTTTTCCAGCGCAAGTACACAATCTTCTTCACCAGCTTTAGATAACCAGCTTTGAACAGTAATACCGCGGCGTTTTTTGATGATGAAGCAAACGCCACCGTGGTGTTCTGTACCCGATGCTTTGACAAGCTCAGCATCGTCAACCACATGATAGGCTTTACGGTTTGCTGCCATCCAACGCAATGCTTCTTTGAAACGCGGGGTTACGCTCTGGACAAACCAGCCGCGAACGATGCAATCAGGGCGGCTCTGGAACAGAGCCTGACAAGCATTTTCACCGTAAACACGTGTTTCTTCCGCGCGCTGGCGGCGAATAACTTCAGGGTCAACAATTGGTCTACCGTTGGCACCCATTTGCTCGCCTGCTTCAGTCGCTTCTTCTCTTGGCGGACGAGAAACCGTACGCCACGGGTTATCACCGCGATCTTCACGATCGTCACTACGATTCCGATCACGCCCGGCGCCAGGTTTATCATCGCGACGTGGGCCACGTCGGCCCTCACCACGTGACGGTGCCGCCGGACGCCCACCACCTTTACCTGTGCGCGGGTTTTGGCTGCGTTTTTCGCTGTCATCGTCACCGCGGACATACATCACTTTGACCTTGCCGCTTTTACCTTTAAATTCGTCGTTCATTCTTCTCTCCACCTGGCTGAGCGCGTGGCGCGCAGATTACCCGATGTGGCACTGGTTAGCCATTAACTTTGGTCAAAAGCCAATAACTATTATATCCATCGAATAAATCACTTTGCTGGCACTCGACTAATCGCTGATAATATTTAACATATAAGAAACATCATCTAAGAATTTTGCCATTTTCGGACAACACTTCCTTTAGAGGTTAGTTATGAATACCGTTTGTGCCGCCTGCCAGGCGATTAATCGCATACCCAATGAGCGTATTGATGACGGAGCCAAATGCGGCCGTTGTGGTCATGATCTGTTTGATGGCGACGTGATTAATGCCACCAGCGAAACCCTGGATAAATTACTGCAAGACGATTTGCCTGTCGTTGTCGATTTCTGGGCGCCGTGGTGTGGCCCATGTGTCAACTTCGCACCTATTTTTGAAGATGTGGCGGAAGAACGTAGTGGCAAAGTGCGGTTTGTTAAGGTTAATACGGAAGCCGAGCCTGCACTCAGCGCACGTTTCCGTATCCGCAGTATTCCGACCATTATGGTGTTCAAAAAAGGTGAAATGGTCGACATGCTGAATGGTGCTATGCCAAAAGCCTCATTTGATAGCTGGTTGAACGGAAACATCTAAGTTTACGGGTACGGTTTATAGTACCCGTTCAGTTCATCTACGTTAGAATGGCGTTTTTAAACTTGTTTATCTGATGACTGAAAACGCCGTCCTACGTCTTCGTGCCGAACGCCTGGCTCGCGCAACACGCCCCTTCCTTGCCCGAGGTAATCGCATTCGCCGCTGTCAGCGCTGCTTGCTGCCGCTGAAACAATGTCTGTGTGAAACACTAAAGCCCCAGAAAGCGCGAAGCCGTTTCTGTTTGGTCATGTTTGATACCGAGCCGATGAAGCCCAGCAACACTGGAAGGCTTATCGCAGATATTTTACCTGACACAGAGGCGTTCCAATGGTCGCGTATCGAGCCACCGCAGGCGCTACTCGACTTAGTCAGATCTCCGGATTATCAACCGATGGTGGTATTCCCTGCTTCTTATGCAAGTGTTGGTAGAAAAGTACTGACTACGCCTCCTAAAAGTGGAAAGCCGCCGCTCTTTATTATGCTGGATGGTACATGGACGGAGGCTCGCAAGATGTTCCGTAAGAGCCCATATCTTGATCAACTGCCGGTGATTTCGGTGGATTTGAGCATTGTTTCAGCCTACCGGCTTCGCGAAGCGCATGCTGATGGGCAATATTGCACCGCAGAAGTCGCCGCAGCGCTACTTGAACTTGCCGATGATGAGCATGCCTCAGTCGGGCTGACAGAACATTTCACGCTATTTCGTGAACGGTATCTGGCAGGTAAACCCCATCATCAATCCAGCATCACAACAACAGAGTCAGAAAGCGTTTAAACTCACTGAGTTAATTCTCAGGGGAGAGAGCTATGAGTCAACGTGGGCTGGAGGCGCTACTGCGCCCCAAATCAATCGCTGTGATCGGGGCTTCCGCAAAAATGGATCGCGCAGGCTATTTAATGATGCGCAACCTGCTGGCTGGGGGCTTTAACGGCCCTGTAATGCCCGTGACCCCCAGCCATAAAGCGGTATGTGGCGTTCTTGCCTGGCCTGATATCGCAAGACTCCCCTTCCCACCCGATCTCGCAATCATTTGTACTCACTCAAAACGTAATCTCGAATTACTGCAATCACTGGGTGAGAAGGGCTGTAAAGCCTGCATTATTCTTTCTGCTCCACCTGAACAATTACCTGAACTACTAGCATCAGCCACCCAATGGCAGATGCGTTTGCTTGGACCTAATAGCCTTGGTTTACTTGCCCCATGGCAAGGTCTTAATGCGAGTTTCTCCCCCGTCCCGATCCAAAAAGGTAAACTGGCCTTCATTTCACAATCAGCCGCGGTCTCTAATACGATTCTGGATTGGGCTCAACAGCGTGAAATGGGATTCTCGTGGTTTATCGCTCTGGGAGACAGCCTTGATATAGACGTAGATGAGCTACTGGACTATTTGGCCCGAGATACCAAAACTAGCGCTATTTTGCTTTATCTTGAGCATTTGAGCGATGCACGACGCTTTGTTTCAGCAGCCCGTAGTGCATCGCGTAACAAACCTATTCTGGTGATTAAAAGTGGCCGTAGCGCCAAAGCGCAGGAATTACTTAAAACACATCTCGGGCTTGATGCTGCATGGGATGCTGCAATTCAGCGTGCAGGTTTATTACGTGTTCAGGATACGCATGAGCTGTTCTCGGCGGTAGAAACGTTAAGCCATATGAGACCACTGCGCGGCGAGCGCTTAATGATTATCAGCAATGGTGCAGCACCTGCTGCACTGGCATTGGATGAGCTATGGCTGCGCAATGGAAAACTGGCGAAGTTGAGCGATGAAATACTCAACAGGTTAAAGAGTGCGTTGCCAGTGAGTGTCGAAAGTGGCAACCCATTAGATCTGCGCGACGATGCCACACCTGAACGCTACCTGCGTGCAGTCGAAACCCTGCTAGACAGCCAGGATTTTGATGCGTTGATGGTCATTCACGCCCCGAGTGCGGCAGCTCCCGGAACTGAAAGTGCCAATTCATTAATCGAATTAATACGCCGACACCCACGCGGTAAATACATCACGCTAATTACCAACTGGTGTGGTGAGTTTTCCTCTCAGGAAGCCAGGCGGCTGTTCAGTGATGCGGGCATCCCAACTTATCGCACACCTGAAGGTGCGGTAACGGCATTTATGCATATGGTGGAATATCGTCGAAACCAGAAGCAATTGCGTGAAACCCCTGCATTGCCAGTCAACCTGAAAGCCAATGCCAGTGAAGCTCATCATCTTCTCCAGCAAGCATTAAATGAAGGAGCCTCTTCACTCGATACTCATGAAGTGCGGCCTATTTTGCAGGCGTACGGGCTCAATACTCTACCCACGTGGATTGCCGGTGACAGTGCAGAAGCGGTACATATCGCTGAGCAGATTGGTTATCCCGTGGCACTGAAATTACGATCGCCTGACATTCCTCATAAATCAGAGGTTCAGGGGGTAATGCTTTATCTGAGGACGGCAACTGAAGTTCAGCAAGCCGCTGATGCCATTATTGATCGCGTAAAAATGACATGGCCACAGGCTCGTATTCACGGGCTGCTGGTTCAAAGTATGGCTAACCGTGCCGGCGCTCAGGAACTACGAATAGTTGTTGAACATGATCCCGTTTTCGGCCCGCTGATCATGCTGGGCGAAGGTGGCATTGAATGGCGTCCGGACCAACAAGCTGTTGTAGCATTACCGCCACTCAATATGAATCTTGCTCGCTATCTGGTCATTCAGGCGATAAAGAGTGGCAAAATTCGTGGCCGAAGCGCATTACGTCCGTTGGACGTCCCCGGCATTAGCCAGGTTCTGGTTCAGGTTTCCAATCTGATTATTGATTGCCCTGAAATCCGTCGTCTGGATATTCATCCGCTACTGGCTTCGGGTAACGAGTTCACACTGCTGGATGTCACTTTGCTGCTCGAAAAATTCGAAGGCAACGCAGAAACTCGTCTGGCAATCCGTCCTTATCCTTATCAGCTTGAAGAAAGTGTGACTCTCAAGAATGGTGAACAATGTCTGTTCCGCCCGATTCTTCCAGAAGATGAACCACTGCTACAACAGTTTATTTCGTTGGTCACTAAAGAGGATCTTTACTATCGCTATTTCAGTGAAATCAACGAATTTACTCATGAAGATTTAGCCAATATGACCCAGATCGACTACGATCGAGAAATGGCTTTTGTCGCTGTCCGCCAATATAACGGCAATAATGAGATAATCGGCGTCACGCGCGCTATCTCAGATCCCGATAACATTGATGCTGAATTTGCAGTACTTGTGCGTTCTGATTTGAAAGGACTGGGATTGGGGCGTCGCCTATTAGAAAAACTGATTGCCTATACGGGCGAGCATGGGCTTCAAAGGCTGAATGGTATTACTATGCCGAACAACCACGGTATGGTGTCTCTGGCGCGAAAACTCGGATTTGATGTCGATATACAGCTAGAAGATGGCATCGTTAGTCTGACTTTATCATTGATATAAAATGTAGATTCGTGAGTAAGGCACTGGAAAACTTAATCACTTTGCAGGTCAGTAGTGGTATTATCAGCAAGTTCTGACGTCTGGATTTTGCAGAAGGCCATCCAATGAAAAGAGAAGATACGCACTGTGATGTTGTCTAAATTTAAACGTAGTAAACATCAACAACACCTTGCCCAATTGCCGAAGCTTTCTCAGTCAGTTGATGATGTAAAGACCCTTTTCTCCCCAGCGGATTTCCGTGAAGTCCTGCTGCAAAAAATTGCTAGCGCAACTCACCGCATCTGTATTATTGCTTTGTATCTTGAGCAAGATGATGCAGGTAAAGCCGTGTTAACCGCACTCTACCAGGCAAAACAGCAACGCCCAGAAATTGAAGTGACGGTACTGGTCGATTGGCATCGTGCTCAACGAGGCCGCATTGGCGCTGCTGCAACTAATACTAACGCCGACTGGTATCATCGTATGACCGAGGAATATCCTGATGTAAATATTCCAGTGTATGGCGTGCCGGTGAATACTCGTGAAGCGTTGGGAGTCTTGCACTTCAAAGGTTTTATTGTCGATGATTGCGTGATTTACAGCGGCGCCAGCGTCAACGATGTTTACCTGCATCAGCACGATAAATATCGTTATGACCGTTATCAGGTCATCTGCAATTCACAGTTATCCGACGTCATGTATAACTGGATGCACGAAAATCTCGTCCGAGGCCGTGCGGTACATCGCCTAGATAGACAACACAGACCAAAAAGCCCAGAGATCAAAAACGATATCCGCTTGTTCCGCCAGGAACTGCGTGAGGCTAGTTTCCATTTCCAGGGAAATGCCGATAACGAGCAACTTGCCGTTACGCCTCTGGTCGGGTTGGGTAAAACTAGCCTGCTGAATAAAACTATCTACCATTTGATGCCGTGCACCGAGCATAAACTGATTATCTGTACCCCTTATTTCAACCTGCCAGCCGTACTGGTGCGTAATATTATTCAGCTGTTACGCGAAGGAAAACAAGTCGAAATTATCGTGGGCGATAAAACGGCTAATGATTTTTATATTCCTGAAGATCAGCCATTTAAAATAATCGGTGCTTTGCCATATCTCTATGAAATAAATCTTCGCCGCTTCCTGAGCCGCTTACAATATTACGTAAACAGTGGGCAATTAATTGTACGCCTGTGGAAAGATGATGATAACAGCTACCACCTGAAAGGTATGTGGGTCGACGAAGAGTGGATGCTGCTGACGGGTAATAACCTGAATCCTAGAGCATGGCGACTAGATCTAGAGAATGCGATTCTTATTCATGATCCTAAACATGAGCTGACCGAACAGCGAGACCATGAATTAGATTTAATTCGTACTCATACCACCGTTGTTCAACATTATCGTGATTTGCAGAGTATTGCGGAATATCCCGTGAAAGTGCGCAAGCTTATTCGCCGCTTGCGCCGTATCCGTATAGATCGTTTGATAAGTCGTATTCTGTAGTTCATCACTGTACTGAAATGCCCTGCTTGCAGGGCTTTTTTATAGCCGGAGAATAATGAATGCTGCGCCTTTTACTCCCCTCACTATTTCTTCTCAGTGGTTGCAGTCATATGTCTCAAGATCAATGGCATGGCCAGGACAAAGCCCAGCATTTTATTGCATCAGCTATTTTATCTGCAGTAGGTAATAAGTATGGTCAGCATCAGAGTTGGAGTGATTCTCGTAGTGCGAATTTCGGTTTCTTATTTTCGGTAAGTCTTGGTGCAACAAAAGAGCTTTGGGATAGCCGACAGGCCGGAAGTGGGTGGAGCTGGAAAGATTTAACATGGGATGTAGCCGGTGCCGCCACCGGCTATGCAGTATGGCAATTAGCTAAATATTAAAGTTTGATTCCCTGCCCTTTATGATGCAGCACCAGGAATGCCAGAGCACCCATTCCAGAGATATACCAGAAAAATGCAGTCTCCATTCCTATAGATTTCAGTGAGAGCGCAACATATACGCCGATCCTCCAAACAGTGCATTTGCCATCGCATAAGACAAACCGACACCTAATACCCTAACCTCAGGCAGGAAGATCTCAGTTTTCAAAATCCCACTAGTAGAAGTGTAAAAAATGACAATCAGCATAGCTAATATAACAAGACCGAATGCCACATAGGGGGAATTCATATTTTGCAGGGCGGTCAGAATTAGCATTGTCATCACTGCGGTTAACCCACCAAAACAAAGCATAGAATTACAGCGGCTAATTTTATCCGATAGCGTACCAAAGAATGGCAACATCAACATAAATAAAAAAATGCGAAAGTCATTAATGCGCTGGCTGTATTGGCATGCATACCAGTGGTATTCAATAAGTACTTTTGCATATAGGTTGTGAAGGTATAAAAGCTCAACGAACCACCTGCGGTAAACCCAAGAACCATAATGAAGGCACGACGCTTTTTAGTCCATCCAGAGTCCCAGCATTCTTGTGCTTCTTGGTTGCTTTATCCGAGGTTTCATCCAGTGAGCGGCGCAGGTACAGAGCGATGACCGCCAGGACGGCTCCAAGCGCGAACGGTATTCTCCAACCTCATTCACATAATTCGCCATCACTAAGAACCTGCTGAAGTACAACCACGACCAATAGCGCTAAAAACTGCCCACTGATTAGTGTGACATATTGAAAAGATGCATAAAAACCCTTCCGTCCTTCTACAGCAACTTTACTCATATAAGTGGGTTTTGCAGTGGATTATCACGGGGACAGGGAACTGAATTTCCATAAACTGCAGACAGCAAAAAGCCCTGTACGTCAGTACAG
>NZ_VEXQ01000075.1 GCF_006376615.1 Buttiauxella sp. B2 | reverse complement strand
GATAAGTTTGAGTTCTGGTTCAATATCGTCACACCATAAATAAATCCCCTGCGGCCTGGCGCCGCAGGGGATTTACCGTAGGCACCCCCCGTTTTTCACATTCTGTCTGGCCTGCTTATTATTTTTGTTTCAGCTTATGTTGCCGGTTAATATTCCTGGAGTGCGGATGTGTCGAATAGGGCTGCATTCATGACCTGGGCACTTTTTGAATGGAACGTCATAATGTTTGTCATGTGACATTATAGCCCCCAGGGGGGAGTAGGATTAAAAGATAAATGCTGTATATGTGTAGTTTTAAATTAATTTGACGTCGACATTACCTCTTTGCTCTCGCTATTATAAATATTGAAACCATCATCTTTCCAACCCCAAAAGGAGCCGGCTTCTCTATTTGGTCAGCGCTGGACGCGTATCAGATGTGTGTTATCGGCATGCCAGACTCAATTTCTGATTTTGTGGTAGTGAAATTATTCTTTAATTCCCACTGAGTGTTGTGAGGAGCGTTAATGCCGTTTCATGCTTTAAAGGCGGATCAATTCAAAGCCCGGCTGTTTAGCGCCATCGCTGTGAGTCTGCTGTGTATCCTGCTGGGATGGGTGGTCATCTTCTGGCAGACCGTCTCGAATACAACGCAGGAGGCCAGTACTCGCTTGCAACTGGCTCAGCAGAAGATTGACAAGGCACTGGATAGCGCCCATGACGTGGTCCTTTCCGTAAAGCAGAGTCTCGGCAAACCCTGCAACGATATTGTACCGTTACTGAGAATACAGGTGGCAATCGCACCGGAGGTGCGGAGTATCTTCCTGGCACATGGAGATAACATCTATTGCTCTTCCCTCTACGGCCCCCATCAGGAACGTATCAATTTCAATCATTACACTAAAGGCCAGCTCTTTCTCATGAAGGGTAACTGGATGAGTCAGCCAATTGTGGTCTACCGGGAGGTTGTCGGCAACGACAGTATCACGGTGAGACTCTATGGTTACCTGCTGTTCTCCGGGCTCGA
>NZ_VEXQ01000074.1 GCF_006376615.1 Buttiauxella sp. B2 | reverse complement strand
GTTCCCCTGAGCTGAGACTATGGCAACCATTGACCTGAGCCAGTTACCCGCCCCGGATGTGGTCGAGGTGCTGGACTATGAAACCCTACTTTCCGAGCGCAAAGCGACACTGATTTCCCTGTATCCCGAAGATGAGCAGGACGCCGTCGCGCGCACCCTGATGCTGGAGTCCGAACCCATCGTCAAACTGCTGGAGGAAAATGCGTACCGTGAGTTGATTCTGCGCCAGCGGGTTAACGAGTCCGCGCTGGCCGTGATGCTGGCCTTTTCCAGAGGGTATGACCTCGATGTGCTCGGTGCAAACAATAACGTCGCCCGCCTGGTGATTGTTCCTGCCGATGAGACCGCCATTCCGCCGGTGGCGGCGGTGATGGAATCCGACAGTGATTTCCGTCTGCGTATTCAGCAGTCATTTGAAGGGCTGAGCGTGGCGGGGCCGGTCGGGGCGTATCAGTTTCATGGCCGCAGCGCCGACGGGCGTGTCGCGGATGTGTCGGTGATCAGCCCGTCACCGGCGTGCGTCACCATTTCGGTGCTCTCGCGTGAGGGGAACGGCACCGCCAGCGACGAGCTGGTCAGTATTGTCAGTCTTGCGCTCAATGATGAGGATGTGCGCCCGGTGGCTGACCGGGTAACGGTGCAGTCAGCACGTATCGTCGACTATGAAATCGACGCCACACTTTACCTTTACCCGGGTCCCGAAATAGAGCCGGTGAGACAGGCTGCCGAAGCCAAACTGAAAGCCTATACCAGTGCGCAGCACCGGCTCGGGCGGGATATCCGCAAGTCGGCGATTTATGCCGCACTCCATGTTGAAGGTGTGCAGCGTGTCGAGCTGGCAAAACCTGTTACCGACATCGTGCTCGATGACACGCAGGCTTCTTTCTGTGCCGATTACAAAATCGTTATCGGGGGTGCCAATGAATAACGTCCGGCTGCTGCCGGTGGGCTCCTCTGAGCTTGAGCTGGCCGCCGCAAAAGCCTGTGCCGAACTGACCCGCGTGCCG
>NZ_VEXQ01000073.1 GCF_006376615.1 Buttiauxella sp. B2 | reverse complement strand
GTTCCCCTGAGCTGAGACTATGGCAACCATTGACCTGAGCCAGTTACCCGCCCCGGATGTGGTCGAGGTGCTGGACTATGAAACCCTGCTTGCTGAACGCAAAGCGACGCTGATTTCCCTTTACCCCGAAGATGAGCAGGAAGCCGTCACGCGCACCCTGATGCTGGAGTCCGAACCCATCGTCAAACTGCTGGAAGAAAATGCCTATCGTGAGCTGATTTTACGTCAGCGGGTAAACGAGTCAGCACTGGCGGTGATGCTGGCCTTTTCCAGAGGGAATGACCTCGATGTGCTGGGGGCAAACAATAACGTCGCCCGTCTGGTGATTGTCCCTGCCAATGACACCGCCATCCCGCCGGTGCTGGCCGTGATGGAATCCGACAGTGATTTCCGTCTGCGTATTCAGCAGTCGTTTGAGGGGCTGAGTGTGGCGGGGCCGGTTGGGGCGTATCAGTTTCATGGCCGCAGCGCTGACGGGCGGGTCGCAGATGTGTCGGTGATCAGCCCGTCACCGGCGTGCGTCACCATTTCGGTGCTGTCGCGTGAGGGGAGCGGCACCGCTAGTAGCGAACTGGTGAATATTGTCAGTCTTGCGCTCAATGATGAGGACGTGCGCCCGGTGGCTGACCGGGTGACCGTACAGTCAGCATCCATCGTCGACTATGAAATCGACGCCACGCTCTATCTCTACCCTGGCCCCGAAATGGAGCCGGTCAGACAGGCCGCCGAGGCAAAGTTAACAGCCTATATCAGCGCGCAGCATCGCCTCGGGCGGGATATCCGCAAATCCGCGATTTATGCCGCCCTGCATGTGGAAGGGGTGCAGCGTGTCGAGCTGGCTAAACCGCTGGCCGATATAGTGCTCGATGACACCCAGGCCTCTTACTGCACCGATTACAAAATCGTTATCGGGGGTGCCGATGAATAACGTCCGGCTGCTGCCGGTGGGCTCCTCTGAGCTTGAGCTGGCCGCCGCAAAAGCCTGTGCCGAACTGACCCGCGTGCCG
>NZ_VEXQ01000072.1 GCF_006376615.1 Buttiauxella sp. B2 | reverse complement strand
GATAAGTTTGAGTTCTGGTTCAATATCGTCACACCATAAATAAATCCCCTGCGGCCTGGCGCCGCAGGGGATTTACCGTAGGCACCCTTCCCCGTTTTTCACATTATGTTTGCCCTGCTTTTTAATTCTGTTTCAGCTTATGCTTTTGCTGCCAGCTAACATGCTCGGGGTGTGGGTGTCGCGAATATAGCTGCATACATGACCTGGGCACTTTTTGAATGCACGTCATAATATTTGGAACGTGACGTTATTGTCATCAGGGGAAGTAGGGTTAAAAGATAAATACAGTATGTTTGTCATTTTAAATTAATTTGACGTCGGCATTAACTCATTGCATTCGCTATTATAAATATTGAAACCACCATCTTTTCAACCCGAAAAGGAGCAAGATTCTCTATTTGGTCAGGGTTGGACGCGTATCAGAAGTGTGTTATCGGCATACAAAACCCAATTTCTGATTTTGTGGCAGGTGAAATTATTCTTTAATTCCCACTAAGTGTTGTGAGGAGCGTTAATGCCGTTTCATGCTTTAAAGGCGGATCAATTCAAAGTCCGGTTGCTTAGCGCCATCACTGTGAGTCTACTGTGTATCCTGCTGGGATGGGTGGTCATCTTCTGGCAGACCGTCTCGAATACGACGCAGGAGGCCAGCACTCGCTTGCATCAGGCTCAGCAGAAAATTGACAAGGCACTGGATAGCGCCCATGACGTGGTCCTTTCCGTAAAGCAGAGTCTCGGCAAACCCTGCAACGATATTGTGCCGTTACTGAGGGTTCAGGTGGCAATCGCACCGGAAGTGCGAAGCATCCTCCTGGCACATGGAGATAACATCTACTGTTCTTCCCTCTACGGCCCCTATCAGGAACGTATCAATTTCAATCATTACACTAAAGGCCAGCTCTTTCTCATGAAGGGCAACTGGGTGAAAACGGATCAGCCAATTGTGGTCTACCGGGAGGTTGTCGGCAACGACAGTATCACGGTGAGACTCTATGGTTACCTGCTGTTCTCCGGGCTCGA
>NZ_VEXQ01000071.1 GCF_006376615.1 Buttiauxella sp. B2 | reverse complement strand
GGACGGGTTAGTGACGGTCAGCGTGTTACCGCTTTGCTTCCACACCAGCAGTTTCCACGGTGCTTCGTCACGGGCCAGGCCTGCGGGACGGATAAGTACCGGCAGATTCTGACGCACCGTCATACGCACCAGGTTTTTGTCTTTGACCTGCGGTGGTACCCCTTCAAAAATGACGCGTTTCAGATGTTCCGTTTTCAGTGGCGTTTTATCGGTGAGGATGAAGCGTATGCGCTGGGTTTTACCGGCTTCAACGCGGGCGGCTGGCGGTGTGATGGTCAGTAATGAAGTTTTGTCTTCCGGAATATCCTGAAGGGTGGTCAGCATCAACACCGGGAAATTGTCGGTGTTAGTGATGTTGATGGCGCCTTCACCATCGGAAGCCTCCACCACGACCACTGAAGTCTCCGGAACCATACCGGTCGCGTGGGAAAAAGCAGAAACCAGGACGAGAGCTGCCGCCCCTGTTTTAATACAAGAGAATAATTTCATGAGAGTAACCTTTAGAGTAAAAAGTAATTGCTAGTTAGCTTGTTGAAAGCGACCCCGTGCAACACGGGGCGATGCCTGGTTATTTGCAGATGACTGCGGTTAATGCTATTTATTTTCAACGCATGGATATTTCTGTCCGCAAACTCGCGTGCTGAAATAAAATTTTATATTTCCAATAAATATAAACGACCTGTACATTCATTCGAGTTAGACCCATTTTCTTTGAATAAACAGATCCATTTTAAAAATCATAACCCATTGAAGCGAGAATCACGGCCATTCCCGCTTCTTATAATATATGCTGCAGGCCAAGAGAAAAATACATATTATCTGAGTAAACATAGATCATAGGTGAGCAATTCATTCATAAAGTAAAAGTTAATCACCAGGAAGTACATTACAGTAAAGTTTTTTCACTATGCGAAAGTCTATATAATATCCAGAGTTATCCACGCGAGTAATAAGATTATCGGTAATGCCCAGTAAAGATAACTTTCTCTTTAATTCTTTCATTACTTGCCATAATCGCTGACTGGAGGAAGCCAGTTTATTTTTATCCCAGACATGGGACAGTATTTCATCGTT
>NZ_VEXQ01000070.1 GCF_006376615.1 Buttiauxella sp. B2 | reverse complement strand
CCTTCAGGGCGGGGATATAAGGCACGGTTTTCTACCTAACTTCTGCCAAAATTCAACACATGAAACGATTGCAGGCCTTTAAATTCCAGTTAAGACCTGACGGTCAGCAGGAGCGCGATATGCGGCGCTTCGCCGGGGCATGTCGTTTTGTATTCAACAAATCACTGGCGTTGCAGAACGAAAACCATGAGGGGGGGAACAAATATATTTCCTACGCAAAAATGACTTCGTGGTTGGTTGAGTGGAAAGGAACATCCGAAACTCAGTGGCTAAAAGGATCGCCCTCTCAGCCTTTGCAACAAGCCTTAAAAGACCTCGAACGCGCCTACAAAAACTTTTTCCAGAAACGTGCATCATTCCCCCGGTTTAAAAAACGCGGTCAGAGTGATGCATTCCGCTACCCGCAGGGTGTGAAACGGGATCAAAAAAACAGCCGCATCTCGTTGCCAAAACTGGGCTGGATACGCTATCGCAACAGTCGTCAGGTTGCAGGTGAGGTTAAAAATGTCACGGTCAGCCAGTCATGTGGCAAGTGGTATATCAGCATCCAGACAGAATATGAAACAGCAGAGCCTTCGCACGGTTCAACATCGATGGTGGGGCTTGATGCAGGCATAGCAAAACTGGCTACGCTCTCCGATGGCACTATTTTTGAGCCAGTAAACAGCTTTAAAACTAACCAGAATAAGCTCGCCAGACTCCAGCGTGAAATGAGCCGCAAGGTGAAGTTCAGTAACAACTGGACGAAGGCAAAGCGCAAAGTACAGAACCTGCATTCTCGTATCGGTAACATCCGCCGCGACTACCTTCATAAAGTCAGCACGACAATCAGCAAAAACCACACAATGATCGTCATTGAAGACCTGAAGGTATCAGACATGTCAACGTCAGCAGCGGGAACATCAAGCCAGCACGGACGCAACGTCCGTGCTAAATCAGGCTTAAACCGTTCGATACTGGATCAGGGCTGGTACGAACTGCGCCGTCAGCTTGAGTACAAGCAGTTCTGGTGTGGAGGTCAGGTATTGGTGATAAACCCTGCGTATACCAGCCAGAAATGCGCCTGCTGTGGTCATACA
>NZ_VEXQ01000007.1 GCF_006376615.1 Buttiauxella sp. B2 | reverse complement strand
TGTAGATAATATTAAAGGTGACCAGGGACTCAACGTTTCCGGCTGTTGGTTTTAAACCGGTAGGCACGTAATCAATAGTCAGTGGAATAGTGTTGAACCCGCTCTTTAACACTATAGCGGAAGAGTCATTGGGGATGATTTTTTCACCATCCGGGCCATAGAGTTGCAGGCCAACATGCTCAGCGGCGCCAGTGGTGGCGCTATTAACTAGTACGGATTTAAACGTTGCATCTGTCTGGCCATTAAAGCTCACCTGCACATTGGTATATACCGAGGTATTACAGTCATTGAGAATAATATGGAACAGTTTAACCTGCCCCGCAGGCTCTCCTGGTGTAGTCAGATAGCGAGTTTCAACCTGTTGCAGGATGACCATTCGGCCATTATCTTCCACCCCCTGCACAGCACAAGGGCCATCGGTTAACGACCCCTGAAAATGTATATTCCCACCATTTTGCACAATAGCACTTTGCGCGGTTGCATAACCCGATATAATACTTCCCGCCAGGGCGGCAAAGACCATGACCGCTAATTTCTTTTTCATTAAATATAACTCAACTAAAATAAATATTGTTCCGGCAGGGTTATTCCTGCCTTATAAAATAATAGATTTTATATATTTAATGGTCGAGTGTTTAAAACTATAATTTTATTTATTGGTAGGTGATATTTAACACGGCGGTAGCATTTGCCTGGCCCGCAGTGACTTTATCTTTCGTTTGAATATAACGGGCGGTGATTGGGAAAGTTTCTTGCCCACCGGCGGATTGTTTCAAATTAAGCATTTCATTTATTTTTATCGGTGCATTATTGTATAACAGTTGCACCCCAACCCCCGATGCAACCGAACCCGCGCCGTTTACCGCCAGAATACTATTGTCCGACGAATCAGGGCTTTGGGTGCCATTAAGGGTGACATTTATATTGGCATTTGCATCACAATCTAAACCGAGGTTCTGGGTACTTTGCTGCTGAGACGTAGTCCCTATAGCGGTAAACTGGTCGGCGGGAACATTGCCAATCGGGAACGTCATTTGGTTGCCAGAGGTAATAGAGCAGGCAAGGCTTGTTATCGTTGGGCTACCGGTTAAATTTAACCTAAAGACTAAAGCATCACTGGGGGATGCTGTGTTAGTTGTTACTTGACCTATTTCAGCATTATTCAGAGTGCCGGTAGTTATAGGGCCAGTTTTAACAAAAAAAACTTGAGCAACAGCTAGGTAAGTATTAATACTTCCGTCAGGGGGGCCATCGACCTCATTGGTCGAAGCGGGGTTTTCAAGATAGTTATATGCCATAGAACCAGTGGTTGTTGCAACAAATACTTTTAAACCTACTCCCGGAACATTAGTATTATACACGCTGTCCTGGGAGGACCTCACCCCACCATTATATTCCATTAAAAAATTCTGAATGCATGAACCACCGCTAGTCTTTAAAGTAATACCAGATAGAGAAATATCTTTTTCCACAATAACTGAGCCAACTGCCAGGTCCCGCTGTACGGTAATATTTCCTGGGTTGGCATCAATGGATTGGTTTCCATTATCGACTACACAAGCAAAACTTGCGTTGGAAATAAAAAAAAGAACCAAGATAAATAATCTGATCATAAAACTCACCGAATAAAATCACGTTGAAATGATTTTCTCATCATTATGCTGAGGCTTTCAAACCAATCATTCTCTAATTATAAATATAAAAAAATAATTTCTATGGGTGTGAGTTTTCCCGGCGCATAAATTTAAGCGCATCTTGTTGAAGCTTAATTAAATCGTCGTCAGGATTTAACAGCAGCCATTGTTGATTCCCGGCTAAAAAAGCCTCCAGCTCTGCCCGCTGGCCATTCTGGTTAAAACGCACCAGTTGCAACATTGCCATCTCGTGCTGCCAGCGGTAGCGCATCAGCCAGGGGACATCCAGGCGGGTTATGCTTTCGGGGTCTTCTAACTGGCTGGCTTCGAAGCGGTCAAGCATTCTGCCAACATAAATACAGTGTATGGATAAAGCAAAGCCGTAAATCGCCAGGCCCGAGACGATGAGCTGCACACAGCTTAAAGGCCCTGGTGTTGATAGCTGTTTAACGCGCTTACCGCTGTCTGCTATGCGCATTAGCATCAGTAGCAGCATAAAGTGTGGCACTGAAAAATAAAGCGGGTACTCAACCTGAGTATGCAGCAGCACAGGCAACGTCATAACCAGGGCAACAACTGACCAAAGGTGACGCCGTTTGCGGATAATTAACGTAAGCCAGCCGGCAAAACAACAGATGCCACCCAGCAGTGCTGAAACACCGCCCTCAAACCACAGATAGAGCACCTCGTTATGCGGATGCCCCATGATTTCATGGCTGGGATTCACCGGGAGGCTGTTCATATAGCGGAAAAATTCCCCCTGATACGTGCCCAGCCCCCAGCCACGCCACGGATGTTGCAGGATCATTTGCAGGGTGTTTTTCAGTACAAGCCAGCGCTGAACGTTGGAGCCATCATGAGCTTCCAGGGCGTTAGTAACAGACCGGTTCAGTAAAACAATCCCAAGAACCACACCGAGTAATGGCACGATTATCACCAGCCAGCGTTGTAGCAAAGAGCTTTGCTGACGCCAGCTCACAGAGTTAGCCAGCAAGCTGGCCGCTACAATCACCACCGCCCCCCCTATCCAGCCGATACGGGATTGTGTCAGTAACAGCGTGGCGGTGACGATAATGGTGCCGCTGCATAACAGCCACGTACGCAGAAGGTTAAGCCGGCTAAATGCCAGCAGCGCCAGCATGGCCATTAAGCCGGTTGCCAGGAAAGAGGCATTAACGTTGCGCTGCTCAAATATCCCAAAGCCACTGGGACCGTACTTTTCGGCTAACTGCCGTAATGTGCCAGGCAACGAGCCAGGCAACCAGATACATGTGAGTGTGATGCCAGACAGGATAACGGTAGCAATGGCTAGCAGAACCAACAGTTGTACTTTCGAACGAGGGGTAAAGCGCACCTGTAGCAGAGCAAAATAGAAAACGACACCACCCCATAGGCCCGTCAACCGGGGTAGTGAGGCGCGCAGGCCGTCATGGTTTGCTGACCATAACGCGGGTAGCGTCATTAACAATGCCCCGCCTGCCAGCCATAATGCGGTTCGCGAACAACGGCATTCTTTTAACAGCAGTGCTACGGGTACAACCATCAGGCACATTACGGCCCAGCACACCAGGTTGTATGGCAATGTGAAGCCGTAACCACCGTTATTTAACCAGGGGATTTCGAGGATGACTATCCAGTAGATTCCAGAAAGAAAAACCAGCCACTGTAGGGCACTGGCTGGACGTGGGAATTTAAACCGGGCGGGCAGTGTTAAAGCATGTTCACGCATAGTTCACAACGAATGTTGCCGTTGCGGTTGCATCCCCGGAGGCCACATTGCTTTGTGTTGCCATATAACGGGCGAAAAACTGCAATGTGGCTGAACTTTGGCCGTTCAGGTCATATTGGGTGCTCGCTTGCCCTAATGGCAACAGAGTCTGGGATTTGTCATAAATGGCGACGCCTAACCCGCTTGCTGTATTTGCCCCCGCATCAACCGCTAACAAATTCGGGTTTGTCACGTCCGGGTTGCCGGAAAATGTCACCGTGGTGTTACTGACTGAGGAACTGCATTTTTCCAGGCTGATGGTAAAAGGCTGTACCGGAGACATATCTCCGGCTTTCTGAAACTGATTGGCCGCGACATTACCCAGTTTAACGTCCTGCGATTGCAGCGATACGATACAGGTATTGTCGACGATGGTACCGCCAATATTAATAGCAACGTCATCAGCGTGGGCGCTATTAATTAAACAGACGCAATATAATGCTGAGGCAATTAAGTAAGTTATTTTCATCAATTCTTCCTGCCTTAACGGCAAATTACGGTAACTTTGGCAATCGGACTTTTTTCTGCATCTTTTGGCAGTTGGTAATTTGCCGAGCAGGTCTGGCTTGCTTCGTTACCCCACTGGACTTTCAGCACCCCTTTCTCTGCCAGACCGGAGAGGTAAACCTGCCCGTCGTCCGCCACAATGCTCGCAGCACCTTCATCGTCACGTGATACCGTGGCGCCGAATGGAACAGGTTCATTGTTGTGCAACAGAGTTATCAATGCGCGAATACCCGCATGGGCCATAAACTTGGCCCGTACGACCGCACCTTTAGTCGGTACGACGTCCACTACAGCATTCTCAAGATCAACCTGGTCACCCAAGGACGTGGTATCAAGCGCCAGACGGTTTTTACGGTAGTTAGTGGCAAACGGCACCACGGCATAGCCACGCCAGTCTGTTTTCACGCCAGTGGTGTTATCAACTTTTACGTTATCGGCACCTGGTGCTTCAATCAGCACGTTGGTTTCCCCTAACGGCTGGCTCAGCGTGACACCATGGCTGTGTGCTATCACGCCACCTGACACACCATAGGTAACTTGCTGGTAATCGCCGTTGTCGCTGTAGCTATAACCCACGTTGGCATTACCGTAACCGCCTTGGTAGGCAAGGCTGGCGTTACCGCTATTGCCCGCGCCCTGGTTTGCATAACCTTCCTGCACGCTGTAGCTCAGGTTGTGGTCTTGTAGCAGCGTGCCGCTCACACCTGCGTTCTGGGTTACGCTGCCATGGTTATCTTTGCTGGCGCTGTAAGTTGCAAATGCATCATTACCTGTACTGTCTGTCCCCGAGTTCGGCGATAACCATTTACTGAGCGGGAGTGAGATATTCAAAGCAACCGAGCGGTCTGCCTCCGGTTGGCCGGAAGAGAGACTGTAGCTGTAGCTCAGGCCAATGTTGACGTCATGCCAGGTGGTGTTGTAACCAAACTGTACCAGTGTGTCTTTATCGTCGGTATGCCAGTACGACTGCTGGCTGCCGCTGAGATAAACAGAACCATAATTACCTAACGGCTGCGAGATATTGACCTGAATTTTGCCGCGTTTGGTGTAGTACAGGTTGTAATAGTCATACCAACTCGGATGATCGTTATTAATGTCATTATCGGTATTGTTCGGATCGCTGTTGTAGCCATCCATGTGTTTATAAGTCGTGTCCGCCAGCGTGTAGTAGCCAGAGGTGGAATAACGGTATCCCAGTAGCTGGAAGTTGGTGCCCAAATCGTTAAGCGACTTGGCATACAGCAAGCGCAGGGATTGCCCGGTGTGATTGGTATCATCGGCCAGGGTACTTTGTGCGCTGGTGATATCAGCAGAAACGGCCCCAAAATCGCCCATATTGAAGCCAAGACCTAACGCCAGTGATTTGTAATCACTGGTAAACTGGGTACCACCATAGGCGGTCACACCGTGCGAAAGGCCCCAAATGAGCGTGCCCTGGCCAAAGGCCACGTCATCTTGTTGATCGTTACTGGTGCGGTACTTACCTGCGGTGAAGGCGTATTTGACACGGCCTTCACGTTGCAGCATCGGTACAGCTGAATATGGCACGGTGTAATTGGTCAGTGAACCATCGGCCTCTTTTATCTCAACGGCAAGGTCACCGCTGGAAGAGGTCGGGAAAAGATCGTCGATGGCAAAAGCACCGGCTGAAACGTTGGTCTGATAAACCACATAGCCATTTTGTTTGATGGTGACCTGAGCGTTGCTTTTGGCAATACCGCGTACCGTAGGGGCAAAGCCTCTCAAGCTGTCCGGCAACATGTTGTCATCGGATGCCAGTTGCACCCCGCGAAACCCCATACTGTCAAAAACATCACCAGAAGTGTTGCTGTCACCAGCGACCAATTCCGCCTTCATAGGAATGATGGTGCGCTCAATATAGCTGTTAACATTCTGCCACTGGCTGGTCGTTGTACCATTGCTGCTGGTACTGCGGTTAAACGTTGAATAATCGCGATAGCGCCATGGCCCCACGTTAATCCCACTGTTCAGACCTAAAAAGTGGCTGCTGCTTTTACCGTTGGTACGATCGCTACTGTTAGAACCGCTGAAGGTGTAATTCAACAGCAATGCGTTGATCCCCTGGTCCCACTTTTCTGGTGGAATATAGCCACGCGCGGTATTGCGGGTAAACGCCTGTGGAACGTTAATATCCAGACGAAGCTGAGAGAAGTCGAAGCTGGCTTTTGCGCCTTCGATTAACGACGCGATATCGACACAACTTCCCTCAGCCGACTGTTTTTTCTCTTCAGGGATTGCAATGTCAATCCCCATATCGGCCAGTTTTTTGGCCGACAGGCAGGCAACAAGCCCTGTGTCATCCACAGGATATTTGCCGTCTGGGTCAACTTCTTTATGCGATTTGAATTCAATATCCTGGCTGGTCACCAGGTCGTTATTCAAATAAACATCAACACGATAAGTACCTGGAGCCTGGCCGTTACGCTCAAAGCTGGAAAGATCCGCTGTTTGACCTGTGCCGTTTGATAAAAAGGCTGGGTTGAAATAGCTCTCTGCGGCAGCCTGTCCGGTAAACAGACTCGTACAAATAAAAAATGCCAGCGGAGATAATTTCCAGAATATTTTCCGAGAGTTCGATAATTTGCCAGGGATACTCATCACGTCGCTTTACCTTCTGATTAGCTCTTACAGGATTGCGCCGTTGTCATAGCACCAAAATCATTCATCGTCTGGAATGCAACCGCCCCGGCAGCCGCTTTCACTGTGACACTGTCTTTTGGTGGCACCATGGTATTTGGAAGCTTTTGACCGCCAGCAGTAAAGTTCACCAGGGTCACGAAATAAGGTGATGGGTTAGTGACTTGCAGAGTTGAACCGTTCATTTTGCAATGCAACATGCCTGGTGCTTCAGACGATTTCACACTCAGATTGGCAGGGCGCATAAACATCTTAATGGTGCTTTGTGTCGCTATCTGCAGGGCATTTTGCTGGGCTGTATTACTTTCTGCTGATGGAATAGCTTTGCTGTTCAAATAAAACAGCGTCTCTTTATCGGCTGTTAATTGCGGGCCGGTATACATAATACGCAGCACATTATCTTTTGTTGGTTTCAATAAAAATAACGGAGGGGTAATGACAAAATCATTATCCTTTTTACCATCAGGAGTAGATACCCATGACTGAATTAAATAGCCATCCTGTTTGTCTGTATTAGAAATATTCATTTCTACTTGTTTATTTCCCTGCGGATAAATTAGACGAGTAGAACCTAAAGCGACGCCTCCTGCGTGTGCAAAGTTGCTCGTTCCCAGAGCCATCATGGCTGTTAATGCGCAAATAGCGACGGCTGATTTACGCTTTGCAAACAGCGGGGTGGTATTAAATTTCATTTTCTGGTTTCCGAATGATTAAGCATGACTGGCATGCAATTAGTGATACTGCTGAGGTATTAAGTGTTACTGATATAAAACAGTGAAATTCACTGAAGCAGTGGCGACACCAGGTTGAACATTTTCGCCGACAGCACGATATTTAGCGGTGTAGAACAGTGCATTGCTCCCTTCTTGTAAGGGGAGCCATGTTTCTGGCGCACTGTTTGGCGCCAGAAGTTTGTCCTGGCTGTCGAATATTCCGATGCCAACATCTGTTGCTGAGTTACTCATTCCATCTATTTTGAATACCTGGGGGTCCTGTGCATCAGGCGTACCAGTGAAAGCCACACTTGCTGTATTACGCACTGTAGGATCACAATCTGTCAGCCAGACACGAAAATTAGTTGCACCTGCCCAGGTACCAGGCTCAGTGAGCATATTGCTTTTGATTTGCCCCATGACCACAACCTGATGTAATGAACGCAACTCAATACTGCACGGGGTATTGACCAGGTTTCCAGAAAAGAGCAGCGAGCCACCATCAGTATTCAGCGAGGTTGCTGCATAACTTTGCTGGGCACTCAGAAGCAGCAAAATACCAAGACGAATGATGCTTTTATTCATAATGAATAACCTCAGTCCAGGAGGGGGAAACCCCTTTGCATTAACGGCAAAGGGGTTTCAGGCAGAATTAAGAATATGTAATCTGCAACGTTGAGGTTCCTTGTACAGCGCCAGCAGTAGCAGCGGCGGCTGTAGCAATATAATCAACGGTGAATGGAATTTTGTTTGTGCCATCAATCAGTGTGTATGCTGATGATGCATCACCCAGATTCAATACTGCGCCATCCGGGCCGTACAGCTGCAAGGCTACGTTAGTTGCCGCACCGCTGGTCGCTTCATTTTTCATTGCAGTTGCAACATCAGCGTCAGGTGTTCCGTTGAATGTAATAGAGGCATTGGTGTAGGTAGATGTATCGCAATCTTCCAGGTCAACAGTAAAGGCAGTCGGTTGGCCTGAAGCCTGACCTGCGGTGTCCAGGTGTGAGGTTTTAACCTGCTTCATGATGACAACGTGGTCTTTCAAAGCCATGCTGATGACGCAAGGTGCATCCGTTACTGAACCCACGAAGCGAATGGTGCCACCGTTAACGGTCATTGAACTCGCCGCGGCAAATGCAGAAGAAGAGGTGATGCCGGCAAGAGCAGCAACAGCGAAAACAGCTAACAGAGTCTTTTTCATATTTAATCCTGATAAAAATAATATTTGATTTAAGAAGTGCAATTGGTGCACTGGGTTGACGTCGCTATAATTCGCTTTTCGTAAAAAAATCTCAAACAATACATGTTCTATTTTTAGATATATTCTTGAAATAACCACAGGCGAATTTCATTTGAATTTATTATTTAATATCTAAAAATAGATATACAAAAATAATATAAAAAAGGTGACTGCTTTTTAATGTGAAGATAAATTAATTACAACTGTAAAGGATGCATAACTTCTTCTCGTAGGGAATGCGATTAATACTTTTGGAGTACATTTTGAAAAAATCATCTGGTTTTATCGTCGCGGCCTTGTTGGCAACCTTTAGTTATAATGCCTGCGCGACGTTGGTCGTGGGTGGTACTCGTCTTCTTTATGATGGCAGCAAAAAAGAAGGCTCTATCAGTGTACGTAACCCCGATAACACCCCATATCTGGTGCAAACTACGCTCGACAACCTGGATGGCTCCACTAAAAAGCCTCCGTTTGTGATTACTCCTCCTCTTTATCGTCTTGATGGAAATAAAGAAAACATAATGCGAGTCATTATGACCGATGCTCTCCCGCAGGATAAAGAGTCGATGTACTGGATGCATGTGAAGGGTATTCCGTCTTCACCTAGTGATAAAAACACTCTGCAAATAGCTGTGGAAACTACTATCAAGCTCATTTATCGCCCTGCGTCGATGAAAGGTACCGACGTTGAGAAAGAGGGCAGTAAATTGAGTTTCCATGCAGCAGGAAATACCCTACAGGTAACGAATAAGGCACCCTGTTTCATCAATTTTAACGAGATAACCGTCGATGGGAAAAAACTGGCCGCTGTCTCTTATGTAGCACCTGGCAGTACCGCAAGCTTCGCACTACCTGCTGGGGTCACCGGGGGGGCTGTGCAATACACCATTATCAGCGACGTTGGAGCTGTGGGGCCTGATCACTCTGCCTCTATTTAAGGGTCGTTGTGGTTCGGTAGCACCCGGCACGATTAATTCGGTTATAATCATGCCATTCGTTTAAAATTAATTATGCATTATATGAGCCTCGTAACGGCGGGGTTCACTGATTTAAAAACGCAACCAACGCTTTAATTTTATCCCCTCATATAGCATAAAACCATTCAAACGGAAGAAACTAAATGTGTAGAGCGCTTCGGAAAAATAACGTTGTAAATTAACACTTCTGGCAAGACTCTGATAAAATGTAAGCATCTCGTTTCCGGCGGATCAACCATGAAACCCGAAGAATATTTTCACAGTTTGTTTAAAAGCATCTCTGATCCCTCCAGAATTAAGGATGGCAGAGAGCGGCAAATTATTTCACTTGTACAGTATGCTGAGCCCATGAGTATTCTCCTTCATGAAGGTACGATTGCATTGTATCGTGGGCAAGATCATCTTTTATTATCAAATGCCAAGGCTCCTTTTATTATCGGACTAAATCTCCTTTTCCCTGATAATGGTGATGTTTACATTCAGGCACGCGACGCTATACGTTACGAGATTATCCCTAGAAATGCGGTTGAAGAGATCATCAGGAAAGAAAATCTCTGGGAGCAACTGGCCTATATTTTCATGTACAACACAAAGAACTTCATTAAACATAATTTCGCCACCACCGGTGTTTCGACCTACGATCTTATTCGCAACAATCTGCTGGCATTAATGAATGAGAGTGATGAATTACGCAGCAAAACTAATGCCTGCGACTATATACATGAACGCACATTGCTATCCCGCAGCGGCATTATGAAAATACTAAGTGATCTAAGAAAAGGTGGCCATATTGATATCAGTCGCGGCGTGCTTTTAAGTATTAACACATTGCCAGCCAAATACTGATATAAACTATATTTTTAGAATGCAAATTTCTTGTGGACAATTACAATATACGTAAAATAATCCTATTATGATCAGTGGGATATATTTTATGAAATTGTCGGAAAAACCAATTAAAAGCGTGCTTCAACTCCATGAGGCACTCTCCTGCCCGAAGCGTATTGTCTCTATCCGACCTGGAAATGTTGTTTCATTTAACAGCCTGGCTATACCAGACTGTTATTTTATTCATTCAGGATCGGCAAACCTTCGTCGTGCTGAAGATCGTAAAATTATCTGCAACATCATTTCCCCGGCGATAATTTGTCTAAATGATATTATTGACCTGACAAGTGAAGTATATATTGAAGCTATAACACCTCTTGATTTCGAGGTTCTTCCTTACTCTGAGTTTATAGGAAATATCGAACGGTTGAATCTCTGGCATCCGCTCAATAATATTTTAATGTACTCACTGGCTAAATTGTTTTATTTAACTCATCACCTGGTAGTCAAAAATACAAAGCAAGTCATTTGCTGGCATTTGCTGACCCTGTTCAATGAACCCGACACGATTAAAAACAGTACAACTGTTTACGATTATATCCAGCAACGAACGCATATTTCGCGGAGTGATATTATAAAATACCTCTCTGAATTTCGCAGGAAAAGCATGATAAAAATGGATGATGATTATCTAACCTCCGTCGCTGGTTTGAAAAAAATTAACTAAAATATCCATGCGATACTTTCACAGTATTCTGAATTAAATTTTTAGCCGTTAGTGGCAAGCGCCATCCATGCGAAATTCGCCGGACCATAATGGGTAGTGACGGAATGCCTGATGAACGGCAGGGCGATTTTCTGATTGTCCTGCGTCGCTGGTATCAGTGCAGTTAGTTAATTGTGCTCCTTAAGTTCTTCATTATTATAGCGAAAAACAGACAAGTAGTCAGCTCGCAATATGCAGTTCTGTTCACCATGCCGAATATTTATAAGGAACTTCATTAAATCTTTGGTATTTTTTAAATTAAAGTTATCCATTATACGGCGTTTATGTGAGCTGACCGTTTTATTACTTATCCCTAATTCTTGAGCAATCTGTTGGATTCCCTCACCGTTGCAGATTCGCTCGGTGATGATGTACTGTTGCCTGGATAATGTTCGCCTCCGGCACAAGTGGCATTGCAGTTCGTTAAGTGAATTAGTGAGCTTTCGGGCCACTTTTAGCGCACAAATAATTTTACTCATAATCTGTTGTACTGATTGTTCAGTATTCAAAAATAGTGCACCAGAAAAGCATTTTGGTAGATACCCCTGAGCTCTGCTTCCCCCTGAATTATGGAACCCGATAACCAGACAATTTTTCTTTCTGTTGACCAGTTCCGGATAGCAAAGATAACTTTCCCCAGGGCCAAACAGAATAACAATAACATCAAGACAGGGGATCACGTTCACATCTGAGTTATCGTGAAAAACAGGTGAGCGACAAAAATAAAATTTTAAAATATGTGAAAAAACAGACTCCAATCCGTGGCGAAAAAAATTATCCTGCCCTGTAATTAATATATTAAACATAAGATACCAAGTTTGCTGAGGTGACAAAGAACCACTGATCGATAAAAAGGTTTACCTTCCATAACAGTGCTGGTTTAAATGTAGATATTTGGTACGCGCTGATATTTAAAGTTATTAATAAATGATTTAAAACTAACCATATTTTTTCCAATGTTTTATATTTTGAATGTGGGTGTACATTTCTACAATGAATATCTGGTCTAAAATTAGATCCCGAATGATGTTGTATGTAAGAATCCTGGTTCCGATGCGTGCTTTCTTTAAATATTAAACTGAATGGTTTTCGTTATTTATTATTTATGGCAGGAATGTGAACGTTTTCAATAAAAAGACAAGCTGGCTAAGTTTATTGAAGGTTTTGCGCTTCCTACAAAAACTTCCCATCCTCTTTACGAGTGGGGAGTGAGTCTCATCTGACCCGTAAAGTGCGGGAGGGAACGTAATATTACATTGATTAATGAACTTTATATCATCAGAGGAATGATAGATTACCCACCAATGAACACATATGAAGTCTGGATACATGAGCATTTTTTTACTTCATATCAGACCATAAAAACTGTTTGGGAATTTGCTAGATTTTAGTGGCAATAACTCAAGCGGCTTGCCAGCGCAATACTGACTATTTATCAAGGGCATGACGGATTCGCTCGACGAAAACAGAGATGTTCTCTGTTGCCAGAAAATATTTCGGGTAATCGTCATAGTAAACGCCATCACACACCGCACCAGAATGATAGGTAAATGGGTTGCGGCTGGCTCTCATATTGATGTGGTGCAGGCGCGCTACACTCATTAATAAATAGGAATATGACCTGAACTTAGCTAGGGCATTTTTCGCTATAATATCTGCACTAATTACTTATGAAGTTTCCGTAGCTGGCATTGCACCCCTTAGAGGTTAATGCTGCTTTTATCCAAAATATAAACGGAAGGAGACCAGGGTTTTCTTAGGGAAAGTCAGATGATTAAAGAACTTATCGAGTTCACTGTACGCAATTCCCCTGACCAACGTTATGCCGTAATCAGTCGCTATCTTTCAATAACTGCCTCCGCAGAATCTGAATTTCTTGATGCTCATAATTTGATTGAATATGCTGTTAGGCATAGCGAATTGTATTGTCAGTTGGGTTGTGTGCATGATGTGGGAGGAAGCATTATAATTATCAGTTTCAAAGAATCTTTTATAACGGTAATGGTAGTTTAATATCCCAAATAATTTAGCCATTCACATTACTGAATGGCATGAGCAACATGGGTTAGTTGACCAATCTGTGTGAAAATGGAGTGTTTCACCAGAAGTTATGTTTCTCATTTGTTCGAGCACAATAAAAAAGAGGAAGATCATCTTCAACGATCACAAACCCCGCATATCCTTGAGTGACTAATCTAAGATTCAGCCCCCTTCCTTTATATCGGAAAAAATCGGGTATATTTTGGGTTAAACTATTAGCCAGCTCTGATTCATCACTCGTTCCCTCAGATACCATTAAGACCTCGTTCTTTTCAAGCCAGTATTTAAATCGTACGCTTCTGTTAACATCTTGTTCTGGTTTGTTAGCCACTATCTGTTTGCTGACGCCATAATATTCGCCATCTCCATTATTGAAATGAAATTTCAATTTTGCGTTGATCACGCCATCTTTAGTGATTAGTGTTAAATCACCTTCACAAGAAAAATGATTATTTTGCCATGACTGAAACTCAAGCCACAATAGAGGTAGGCAAGAAAAAACCACAACGAGTATACCAAGTAGTATGAATTTTCTATTCTTCATTGCCCTTTCCTTTATAGACGTATGTTTCACACTGAACGCCCATTTTGCTAATTACACGATCGCATAATAGAATCGAGGCTAAATTTAGACCCTGGCTAGCAGTCATATAAGCTACTTCGCCCTGGCTACAATGCAACTGTTGTCTTTCCATTAACCCTGTAAAAATGGTTATGCTTTTTTTCGAGTTCGAAGAGTATGAGTATAATTCGCATTCTCCAACTTTACCTGAATGGCTGTAATTCGAAAAGAACGCAGTATTGCTATCTTGCTGCAGATAAATCGTGATAGCAGGAACAAAACAAGCCAGACAAGCAGCTATATAAATAAACGGTTTGATGATGTGAGCCAGTTTTTTTTCATGCCCAGGGAGTAAGGGTTTTTCAGCTACAGCGATAGTTTCTTTGTTTATTTCTTCGGTTGAAGTGGCAGTAGTGACTTCATTTTGTAACTCCTCCCTTACTTTCTCAATTTCTCTGATGTTTGCAATGCATTTAAATCCTACCTTAGGAACCGTTTTTATAATGTCTTCCAGGTGCCCGGCAGCTTTAAGCGCCTTACGGACAGAGGCAATGTTCTGATAAAGAGTACTGGCTGAAACGTAGGTTCCATTTTTTTCCCATACCTGCTCAAACAAAAACTGCTGGCTGACGACCTCATCTTGATGCAAAAGCAACTGACGCAAACATTCACTTGCTGGAATGTGGAGAGTGACCTCTATACCGGGTTGGTCGTAAGGCGACAGACTTTGCTCTTCGGGGTCAAAAACTACACTTTCGTTAATAATGTAATTTGTTTTCATAAATCAGTCGCTTACTCTGTTTTTCAGGAGGTATTAAGCTAATATTTCCAGAAATAATAGGTTAATTAAATGTTAATATAATCGGGAGAAAATCTGATTTAGATTTAAATTTCTATCCTATCAATTAGTTATGAATCATCACACCTTCATAATCATTTCATCATTAGCAATTTTTTATTTTTTTATTAAAAATCATTATGTTAGTTCTGAATTAGTATAAGTCACATAAGATCATTCCGCCATTTTAGGAAAGTGTTTTATTGTTTATCTCGCCGGATGAGTGAGCTAAGTATAGCGGTTTAGCAAAATTGACTGGGTTACATGAACCAGTATGTAAAATGAGTAATGTGTTGATAAATAATAATATAATGTAATCGTTGATTATTATTAGGAATTTAACCCGACCGTTGAAATGTTTCCTTTTGTAAATTATGGGTTTACTCAATAAATTTGCAGAAAAATTCATCTCTATTGTCCAATAAAATATTTATTTTTGAGTTTTTGAAAATAACGAAAATCAGCATTAAATTTGCTTTGTTTTTAACATTTAAGTGAAAAAATCTAAATCCTTGTGTTTTTAAAGGGTAAGAGATCTTTCGAATGAAAGAATGCTGTGGTAGTTAGTATGTCTGAATGTATATTGAAATAATTAAGTGTCTCAATATAATTGCCGCATACAACGAGTATGGATATTCACCTACTGCTTTTAGATATTAACTTCATTTTAATAATGTATATGTATATGTAAGAGAAGATATGAGCTATCAACTGTATGGATTCTTAATTGGGAAAGATATTCATTTCGACATTGAACACCGGCAAGTGTATCGGCTTTCCTCAAATGGCACGGAAAAAAATCTGATGTTTGGGACGGTTTTCTTTAGCGAAACAATGTTCCAGCTTTTCCTTTATATGCTGAATAATGCCAGAGGGAATCGAGTTTCCAAGGATGAGTTGTTAGTGAAAATCTGGGAAGACAAAAAATTAAGTTCTTCTCCACAGCGGTTATGGCAAGTATTGAATGGGCTTAATAAAAAATTAATGTCACTGGGGTTGCCTGATGGCTTTATCGCGACAATAAGAGGTGCAGGTTACACCGTTAACTATAAGGAAATTACTCCTCTATATTACCGAGTTAGCGAGCTCCCAATTGTAATCAATGATGGAGAGTTCGTCTAAGTTAATTAAATTGATGTGCTAGTTTGAGGGTGTTACACCCGTAAATATTACCCATAACAAATAAAATAATTCTGAAAAGAAGGGGTCCTTATAACCTTTTCAGAGGTTCTATAAATTTTAATTTAGAAGTTGTTTTACAAGGATAAGTAATGAGCGGGTGGCATTAATAAATGCTGCTCAATCTACGGTATCAAACCGTCTTATTAATTGAGTGATAGTTCTATGACCAAATTTATTTCGCGAATAACCCAGCGTGGTTATTCAAGCACTCGCACGTTCTTACCTGGTGTGATTCGCATATTGCTAATTGGTTCGTTGAGTTTAATGGCGGCCTCCTATTTTGTTGAGGTGGCGCAGGCCAGCAGCGGAAATAAAAAACCAACGCAAGTTTCTGCGACACCTCAGACCCAGGAAAACCGAATTGCGATGTTCAACCAGGCAGTGGCGAACGATTTGGCTGGCCGCCCTACAGCAGCCCGCCGTGCTTACGACACCCTGAAAGGTACCGAACTGGACTCGCAAATTGCGGTTCCTTCTGCGGTCAACTTTGTGGCGCTGGGTCGTTTCGCTGAGGCCAGCAAAGCCTTTGATGCATTAACGCTTAGCCCGAATGTTCGCGATAGGGATTATGCCCGCCTCTGGCAGTTGTGGCTCAACGCCCGTACTGGCCAGAAAGCGCATGGCAACAAGAAAGACACGGTTGGCGCTATTTCTCTCGCCCAGCCGAATGAACAGGCTATTGCCAATTTATATACCGGAAAAGGCTCTGTTGAAGCGGTGTTTAGCGCAGTTAAGGCCATGTCGTTCACTACTGAACTTGAACGCAGCGATGCCTTAACCGAAGCCACTTTCTTCACCGGAACCTGGCTGCTGTATGTGAAGCATGACAATGCAGCAGCAAAAAATCTTTTTGATCAGAACAGAAGCCAATTGAACAACGTTTCGTTGGAAACCCCATTCATCACCAAGGAAATGGCCGCGCTGTAACCCGGTGTTGCCCTACTAACTGGAATTATCCCGGACCAGTGATGGCCGGAAAGGAAATATTATGAATAAGATTTATCGTTTAGTCTGGAATCCAAGCTTGCAAATGCTTATCGCGGTCAGTGAATTTGGTAAAGCAAAAGGCAAAGGAAAAAGTGTTGCTGCTACTACGGCTGGCGTGGTCGGTGCGCTCGCACTGTCAATGGTGGGTATGGAAGATGCTCGAGCTTATATGGCCGGAGGGGCCACCACCGATTCAGGTTTGGCTATAAATATCGCCATTGGGTCTGGTGCCTCTGCCGCGCCAGTTCCTACTCCAACTCCTGAAACTACATGGGGAGGCAACATTGCTATTGGTCGAGCTGCAACAGCCGGAGACGGTAGGGTTGCAGGATCAACTACATCTCAATCAGGTGGGAGTGTAGCTATTGGTGATATCACAGTTGCTACGGGTGTCAAATCAACAGCTATTGGTTATCAGGCTAATGCACTTGGCAACTGGTCAATGGCTTTAGGTACTTCAGCTAAAACTACGGGCCAAAGTGCGGTTGCAATAGGGGATTATGCTCAAGGAAACGGCGCGAATAGTTACGCAATGGGCCCCTACGCAGTTGCTAATGGAGCCTATTCCAATGCAATTGGGTATTTATCACTTGCTAAAGGTATAGATAGTGTTGCTATAGGCCACAGCTCCCTGGCGGATAAAGATTATACCGTTGCTTTAGGTGTTAGTGCTGCAGCCAATAATGTGAGTGATATCGCTATTGGGCGTGGGGCTCAGGCAACTGGTACTGGTAGTGGCGGCGCATATGCCAACCGTACCGGCGCCATTGCTATAGGTGAAGGAACAATTGCTTCTGCAGGTAATTCTTTTGCATTGGGTAATGATGCTCAAGCAACCAAAGATAACTCCATTGCCATTGGTCAAATGGTTAATTCTAATGGTATTGCAAGTGTTGCAATGGGGGGGGGATCAAATGCTACTGGTGACTACTCACTAGCACATGGTTTCTGGGCTGTGGCGAGTGGAACTGACTCCGTAGCTATTGGCGATCATACTAAAGCCGTAGGCATCAATGGTGTGGCTATGGGTACCAAATCCCAAGCTAACGGCACCAACTCCATCAGCATCGGTACCGGCAATATCGTTAACGGTAATAATTCCGCAGCGATTGGTGACCCAAGCATTATTAATGGTACCGGCAGCTACTCACTGGGTAATAGCAACCTCATCGACTCCGATAACGTCTTTGTTGTCGGCAGTAACGTCAATGTTGGTACCGGCCTGAATGATTCCATCGTTCTGGGTAATAACTCAACTATTGCGGCAGCTGTAGGTACTGCGAGCAAAACTATTGGCGACAGCACCTTTACTTTCGCTGGTGCTACACCTGTAGCTGCGATGAGCGTAGGTGCAGCCGGTGCAGAACGTACTATCACCAACGTGGCCGCGGGCCGCCTGGAATCAAACAGCACTGATGCTATCAATGGTTCACAATTGTATGCCGTTGCAGCGGACCTGGATGCATCAAAAACTCACTACTACAGCGTAAATGATGGTGGCGTGAACAAAGCCAACTATGCGAACGATGGTGCAACCGGTCTGGATTCAGTGGCTGTGGGTATCGGTGCACGTAGCGCAGGTCAAAACTCTGTAGCTATGGGTATCGGCTCCCTGTCTGCTGGTCTTTCTAGCATGGCTTTGGGCCAGGGTTCAAAAGCTGATGGGGAGTCTTCATTAGCTCTTGGTACCGGTGCTAGCGCTACCGTGGCAAAAGGTATAGCACTGGGTGCAGGTTCAGTTGCTTCTACTGATTTTGGACATGCAGGCTATGTACCAGCAGGTGTCTCGGCTGCTGCTCAAACAGCAATTAATGCAACAACGAGTACATTGGCAGCGCTGTCTGTGGGCGATGCTTCAACAGGTAACTTCCGTCAAATTACGGGTGTTGCAGCGGGTACGGCAGGCAGTGATGCAGTGAACGTGGCACAGCTGTCGTCCGTTGCTGAAATGGCTAATGCAGGTTGGGATGTGACTGATGCTAGTGGCACTAGTGCAAACATTGGCCCGAAAGGTAAGGTGATCTTCCAGAGTGCTGATAACAACATCGCTGTCACCCAGAGTGGTGCTGATGATGCGGGTGTTATGAACTTTGCATTGAATAAGAACCTGGATTTGACTTCAACCGGTAGCATGACCATCGGTAACAGCTTACTGAATGACAACGGCCTGACGCTGACTAACGGGCCGAAAGTACTGGTAACCGGTATTGATGCAGGCAGTAAGAAAATTATCAATGTGACAGCAGGTGTTGACGATACTGATGCCGTAAACGTATCCCAGCTTAAAACCTCAGCAGATGCAGTGAAAACTCACTATTACAGTGTGAACAGTACTGAAAACATTGAAGGTAGCAACTACAACAATGACGGTGCAACCGGTGCAAATGCGATGGCCGCAGGCGCACGGGCTGCTGCATCAGGTGTTGATTCTGTAGCAATGGGTTATGGTGCAAAAGCTCTGAATGCAGGAGATGTAGCCCTGGGTTCCGGTTCTGTCACAGGCACAACTGAAGGTACCAGCAGCGTAACAGTAAATGGTCATACTTTTGGTGACTTTGCAGGTGCTAGCCCAACAAGCCAGGTTAGCGTAGGCAACACAGATAATAAGCGCCTTATCACGAACGTAGCGGCAGGACATGTAACAGCGGACAGCACTGATGCGGTTAACGGCTCGCAGCTTTATACCGCATTTGATGCGATTGATGGACTGTCTCAGGACGCCCTGTTGTGGGACCCGAGTGCGAACGCGTTTAGTGCTAAACACGGTACTGTAGCGAAGAACAAGATCACCAACGTGGCTAATGGGGATGTTAACTCAACAAGTTCTGATGCCATCAACGGTAGCCAGCTGTACAAAATCGCTGGTAACACGACAAATGAGTACACCGATGAGTATGGTGTGGGCATTCGTTATGCACGTACCAACGAAGCGGGATTGGAAGAGCTTGATTCATATGCAATGGGGCAGGGCAGCACCGCATTGGGTTACAAGGCACAGTCTTCTGGCCTGAACAGCCTGGCAATGGGCCGTGATTCCAGTGCAACAGCTAATAACAGCGTAGCGCTGGGTGCGAACAGCACCACGCTGGCAAACCTTTCATTGGCAGGTTACAACCCAAGCACAACCGCAGTTATCGCGGGTCTGGGCCCGGTGGGTGAAGTGTCCATTGGTTCTGCGGGCCAAGAGCGTCGTATTACTAATGTTGCGGCAGGTGCATCCGATACCGATGCGGTGAACGTTAGCCAGCTTAAGGCCGTACAAGCCGGTGCTGAGGCTTCCCAAACGCACTACTACAGCATGAGCAGCGCCAACCGATCGACTGGAAGTAACTACAACAACGATGGGGCCACCGGTTCGAACTCTATGGCCGCAGGTGTAAGTGCTGCTGCTTCAGGTAACAACGCGGTAGCTGTGGGTACCGGGTCGACTGCAACGGCATCAAATTCAATTGCGATTGGTACTGGTGCTCAGGCTGTTACGGCCAGCAGCGTCGCCCTTGGCGATGGAGCTAAAACTAAGACGGCAATCGGCCTGGATCATATGACTATCCGTGGTGTTGACTACGAAGTTCAGGGCAAAAACCCAGTCGGTACCGTTAGTGTTGGTGATGAAAATGCAGAACGTACCATTACTAACGTGGCGGCAGGTCAAGTTAATTCCACCAGTACCGATGCGATTAACGGTTCTCAGTTGTACGCAACAGTAGATGCAATTAATAAACTGAGTGCGGGTCAGAACGGGCTTGATGGGGAAGCTGTGAAGTACGATCACAATCCAGATGGCACTGTTAACCACGACAAGATTACGCTTGAAGGAAATCCGACGACGATTACCAACCTCGCAGACGGCACACAACCTAGCGATGCGGTGAACTACTCGCAGCTGACTACCGTGGCAAACCAAGTGACCAACATTGCAGAAGGCACAGATGGCATGTTCCAGGTGAACAACACCAGTAATCTGCCGAAACCTAAACCAACGGGCAAAGATTCAACTGCCGGTGGTGCTGGTGCTGTTGCTTCAGCGGATAACAGCGTAGCGCTGGGTGCAAACTCTGTTGCTGACCGTGCAAATACCGTGTCTGTCGGTGCTGCAGGTTCTGAGCGTCAAATTGCAAATGTGGCCGCGGGTACCCAGGGTACTGATGCGGTTAACGTCAGCCAGTTGAAACAAGGGGTCACTAACGCTAATCAGTACACAGATAACAAATTTAACTCACTGAAAAATATGGTTGATGACCAGAACGACAAGTTAAGTGCCGGTATTTCGGGTGCGATGGCAATGGCAAGTTTGCCTCAGCCTTACGCTCCAGGTGCAAGCATGGTCAGCATGGGTGGAGGCACCTATCAGGGTCAGTCTGCCGTCGCACTGGGCGTGTCTACCATTTCCGACAATGGAAAATGGGTCACTAAACTGTCCGGTACCAGCACCTCTCAGGGTGACCTGGGTGCGGCAGTCGGTGTGGGTTACCAGTGGTAACACGCAGATTTCAATAGTGTGCTTTATCGTCCCCGGCGCTTGCCGGGGACTCATCCCAAAATTATTAAGTGAGAATTAAATATGTTTACTAAATCCAAACCTAACCGTTTAGTGATGGTTGTTGGTGCTCTGCTTCTGCTCTCTGGCTGTACTCGCTCTACCAGTAATGTCGATTCACAGGGTAAAACCGATAACCCGGTATTCCCGGATGCGGCAAGCGCTGTCAGAACGGAAGGTAGCTTCGTTAATGTGGCCAACCTGGAGCAGGTTCGTGCCGGTATGACTAAAGCGCAAATTTATGAACTGCTGGGTGTTCCGCATTTCAGTGAAGGCGTCATGAAAGTGAAAGAGTGGAACTATATTTTCCACTTTACCAAGGAAGATAAATCCGTACTGACCTGCCAGTATAAAGTGTTATTTGATACTGACATGAAAGCACAGAGCTTCTATTTCCTTCCGGAAAACTGCCTGTCTCAATTAAAAGCAGCCCCAGTCGCTCCTGTTCATAAAGAATTGAGTGCTTCAAGCCTGTTTGCTTTTGGCAGTGCATCACTGTCTGCGGAAGGTGTTAAGCACGTAAAGCTGCTGGCCTCTGAGCTGAAATCTGAGTCTCTTACGGGCAAACATATTGTTGTTACCGGCTATACCGACAGAATTGGTAATCCTGCTCAAAACCAACGGTTGTCACAGGCTCGCGCTGATTCAGTGAAGCAGCTGCTCGTGACAAATGGCATCCCTGCCCAAAGCATTGAAACGCGCGGTATGGGCGACAGTAATCCTCAGGTTTTTTGCCCGGGTAAACAATCTGCCGCAGTCATTGATTGCCTGGCTCCAAACCGCCGTATGACCGTTGATATCAACGCAGGATAAGTCAGTAATATGCTCAAGCGTAAATTAATCAAGACCGCCATTGGCGGTCTTATTCTCCAGGCATCAGCGTTAGCCATGTCTGCACCACAAGATTTAACCGTCAAGTCAATCAGTGTTCCATCATGGAATATCATTACGGATACCTTAATTTCGGCAACACCGAAATTAGACGGCAAACGAAATGAGTTTCTGATGCAGCAGGTTTGCGATTTGGCTAGAGGTGATAAAACGCAGCAGGAAGTGAATACTATGCTGCAAAAAAATAATATTGATGCAACTAAAATACCTCAGCAAGGCGCTGTGTTCTCCATGCTGGTTAATGGGAATCTGGCTCAACAGCAGATGGCTTGTGTTTCTTATTTATCATCATCACTATTTTATACAACAGACAGCTCTGCATATTTTAAAACTAAAGTCGCGAGTACCGATAAAAATACAGTGAAGGAGAAGAAAAACACCACTGGTGATACTAAAACATTAGAGGAGAAATCATTCGACCAGGTTGGTTTTATGGAAGACGCCAGAGTGAAAATGGCTATCGCTCAGTCAACTGGACAATTGTATGCAGTCATCGCAAAGAACATGGGTGCTGACAAAAACATCTCTGTAAGTGAATTGCAAAAACGCATTATGAGCGCTGTTATGAATTATGCGCCGGAGTATTTCCGTACACTAAAAAAATTCTACGGTAATAATGCCAGCCACCTTCAGATAAATGCGTTAACTCAGGATGGGTTTGCCGTCGCTGATGATAATGGGAATGAGTTGATACAAACCAAAAATAGTGTCCGTTTACGTGCTCGCGGTGTGGATTGGTTTGGTAATGGGCGCATCCTTGGGAAGGAATATTTCTCTGATGTGGCGATTATTGCATCTCAACCACAAGAGAACATACAGAAATCACAATCGCAGAATAAAAATAAGAATAAAAGCAAATAATAACAATGATGCCAGGCTTGTACCCTTGGTCTTGTTTATTAAGTGAAATAAGGGTTTTGTTATCGCTATTCCCCTGTGATTTTTAACTCGATATCTCTGGACTCATTAATATGAATATTTTCATCTTAACGAACGATTTTTATATGTTTAATGGAATTAAGCATGCGCTGTCTGATAGGCTTGCCTATAATTGCGTGCAGGTTGATCCATCATCTCCGTATAATGCATTTTTATTTTTTTGTGCTTCAAAAGAGGATGTTTTTGTGTTGTTGCCTGATTTTTATAAGCTGAGCTTTGATGTGTTGCTTGGGCTTAATAATAGCAAGGCGTCGGTCATTATAACAAAAACTGAAAGCACGTCTATTTTGGGTCTCATATTTCAGTATCAGTTAATTCCGAAGAAGTTCTACCTTAGTGATTTACTACAAGCTATTCATTTTAAATATTCGGAGGCTAAGGTTGCCAATATACCTAAGCTTACAGGAAGAGAAAAAGATATATTGCTCTTTACTGTTAAAGGAATCTCAATCAGTAGCATGAGCCGGAGTTTAGATATATGCATCAAGACGGCATATCAACATCAACGCAATGCATTAAAAAAAATAGGGATTCAGCGAGCCTGTAATATATTTCAGTTGCCAGATAATCTCATCAGCTATTTATGCACTTATCATTAGGCTAACACTGAATCGCCACGGATATTGAAGCCGTTTAGCATGTAGGTAGTACCGGCAATAATCCAGATTTCCGTCCCCGTAGGAAGCGGGGTCATTGCTTGAAATCCTGTATCAGTCTCAAGCGTGACAGGAAACAACTGCGGAATATTCACTTCAGATGATGAGTGGAACTGCAGTTTTCCTTGTCACCAGTGCTGATGCGATTTAAACACCAGATTCACAAGATGCGGCAACACGTTCGATATTTGATGCAGGCATGAATGTAATATCAGAATCACAATCATTAAAAATGGGCATAAAAAAACTGGCTTGTTACAGCCAGTTTTCAGAATGACAAAGGTGTGCAGATTCATTTTCTACACTAGAACTTTCAGCGCATAGTAACGAATTCTTCCGACCCAGTTGGGTGAATCGCCACGGTGTTGTCGAAGTCTTTCTTGGTTGCGCCCATTTTCAGTGCGACCGCAAAGCCTTGCAGCATTTCATCCATGCCGTAACCAATACCGTGAATACCGACAATCTTCTCATCTGGGCCCGCGCATACTAGCTTCATGCGGCATGGCTGGCGGTGAGATGTCACTGCGGTGTACATCGCAGTAAAGGAAGATTTATATACCTTCACGTTATCGTCGCCGTACTGCTCCCGCGCTTGTGGCTCGGTTAAACCGACCGTACCGATTGGTGGGTGGCTGAACACGACGGTTGGCACATTGCTGTAATCCAAATGTTCGTCTGGCTTGTTGTTAAACAGGCGTTCTGACAAGCGACGCCCAGCGGCAACCGCCACAGGAGTCAGTTCCACAGCACCGGTGTTATCGCCCACGGCATAAATGCCCGGCACGTTGGTGTTCTGGAATTTATCGACTTCGATATAACCGCGAGCGTTGGTTTTCACACCGGTAACAGCCAGATTAAAACTGTCCGTTGCTGGTTCACGGCCAATCGCCCAAATCAGGCAATCTACAGTTTCTGAACGGCCATCCTCAAGGTGCAGGGTCAGGCTGCCATCGGCATTTTTCTCAACTGCTTTTGGCACGGCTTGCGTATGCAGCGTTGGGCCTTCGGTATTAATCACTTCCAGCAGCGTTTCAACAATCAGCGGATCAAAAGTACGCAGCGGTGCGTGTTTACGCACAAACAGATGCGCTTCTGAACCCAGCGCGTTAACCACACCTGCGATTTCAACTGCGATATAACCTGCGCCCACTACTGCAACACGTTTTGGTAGCGCAGACAGTGCGAAGAAACCGTCGGAATCAATACCGTATTCAGCGCCTGGAATAGACGGGCGGCTTGGGCGGCCACCGGTCGCAATCAGAATGTGGTCAGCGGTGATGGTTTCACCGTTTACTTCTACGGTGTGCGCATCGACAAATTTGGCAAAGCCACGAATCACATCTACGTTGTTTTTACCCAGCACGTTGTCGTAAGAGGTGTGGATGCGGTCAATATACGCGGTGCGGTTGGCGACCAGTTTGTCCCAGTCGAATTTATTCACCGTGGTGTCAAAGCCGTAGTCCGGGCCGTAGTTATGAATGGCTTCTGCGATTTGTGCCGCATGCCACATCACCTTTTTCGGTACACAACCCACGTTTACGCAGGTGCCGCCCAGCTCTTTCGCCTCAATCAGTGCGCACTTCTTCCCATACATTGCCGCACGGTTAATGGAGGCAATCCCGCCGCTGCCGCCGCCAATGGCGAGGTAGTCATAATGTTTGGTCATGATGTTTCCCTATTGAGTCGAAAAATATGCGCGATTGTAACGCTTCGCGAGTGTTTAGAAGCAAGGTTCCACCGATGGCTGCAATAGCCACGTCATAATTCAAGCCGCAGGGGTGTTGGCTGCACTCCTTCACCCCAGTCACTTACTAAAGTAAGCTCCAGGGGACTCACTCCCTTGCCGCCTACCTGCAACTCGAATCATTTAGTGGTGGATTTATTCCGGTACGACCCAGCTTAACGTGGTGGAACCATTACCTGAAGGAACCAGGGTTTTATGCAACCACGGCAGTACAGTAGCCATTTGCTGCTCGAGTTTCCACGGTGGATTGACAACAATCATGCCGGAAGCTGTCATGCCACGGCGGTCGCTGTCCGGGAGCACGGCAAGTTCAATTTGCAGAATGCGGCGGATACCTGTTTCTTCCAGTTCACGCAGCATACGTTTGATTTGCTGGCGCATAACGACTGGATACCACAGCGCGTAAGTACCCGTCGCAAAACGTTTGTAACCTTCGTTGATACCCGTGACGACAGCCTGGTAGTCGGTTTTAATTTCATATGGCGGGTCGATAAGAATCAGACCACGGCGCGATACCGGCGGCAGTTTAGATTTCAGCTGGGTATAACCGTCAGCGCGTTCAACACGGGCACGATTGTCTTTCTGGAACTCGTTGCGCAGCAACGGGAAGTCTGACGGGTGCAGTTCAGTCAGTTGCAGGCTGTCTTGCTCGCGCAGAAGCTGGCGTGCAATCAGCGGGGAGCCCGGGTAATAACGCAGTTGGCCGCTGTGGTTATAGGCTTTAACTGCATTGATATAGGGTTCAAGTTCGGCTGGTAGATCATCGTGCTGCCAGATGCGACCGATCCCTTCCAGATATTCACCGGTTCGTTCGGCATGCTCACTACTCAGCTTGTATCGGCCAGCTCCCGCATGTGTATCGAGATAAAGGAAAGGTTTCTCTTTCTCTTTTAACGATTCGATGATTAAGGATTGAACGGTATGTTTTAGTACGTCGGCATGGTTGCCGGCGTGAAAGCTGTGGCGATAACTGAGCATGGATGCAGGAATTCCGGAAATGAGAAAACAAATTTCACACAGTTTACCGCAGATTGCGCCAGATTACCGCAGAGGCTGGCTGGCTGTTTCGAAGGGCCTGTCATAAAAGTATCAATTTGCTACGCTAGCGTCGTATTCAGGCAAGGTAATTGTTTGAGTAAAAGGAAAAATAATGAAAACTCGTCTTTCGATGTTACTCGCCATGATGGCGGCAACACTGCCAGCGCTGGCGCAGAATGTTCCGTTAGCCCTGGCGGATGCCATTGCAGGCAGTGTTACACAAGCCTCGAGTAGCCCGGCGTTTAATGCGCTGGAAAGCCAATCGCTTGCGGCGTTACGTCATGCCCTTAAAGGCAGCGCCACTACCTTAAAACGTGACCAACTGGCAAAAGCTACACAGAGCGCAAACCAGGCTGATACCGCCTGGCTTAAAGCAAGCGGTTATGATTTCCAGAGCAAAGTTAATCAGCAGGCGGGCATGGAGTTGCTCTCTGCATTTAGCACACTGCCGGATTCAGTATTGCAGGCCAATCGTGATACCGTGGCCGCCATCAACCGGGACGCCACGCAAACTACCCGGCATCAGGCCCTTGCTGACGCCGAAGGCATCAGTTTTCTCTACTTTCTGAGTGGCGCAATGGGGCCACGCCTTGGTAAAGCCTTTCTCGCCGCCTATGACAAAGGCGAGCTAAGCAAAGCGGCGGCACTGATAAAAGCCAGCGAAGTCAGCACGGGCGCTGCAAAAAAACACTTCAACTACCCGCGTCCTTTTCTGGTCGAAGGGAATACCGTTCACCTGGTACCGGACGATGTGATTATTCAGGACAAAAAGCCATACACGGCTGACGGTGGCTCATTCCCTAGTGGCCATACAAACACCGGTTATACCGATGCACTGTTGATGGCGCAGATGCTCCCGGAACGTTTTGACGCACTGGTTATACGAGGTGCCCGCTACGGTTACTCGCGTATTGTGCTTGGCGTGCATTATCCGCTAGATGTGATGGGATCGCGGATGGTAGCCGAACGCAATGTCGCTCACTATCTTAATGACGGTAAGTACCGCGCATTGTTCAACGAAGCGCGAGACCAGTTACGCACCGCGTTAGAAAAAGAGTGTGGAATGCCGCTTGCTGAATGCGCAAAAAGCACCGGCAAAGACGACCCGTATCGTGACCCGGCAATGAATACGTTCTACCGCTTCACCATGACTTACGATTTGCCGCAGCAGAAGGGTGAGAAACAACAGATTCAGGTGCCTGAGGGGGCTGAAGTGCTGCTGGAAACCGCTTTACCGCACATTTCTGCCGCTCAGCGCCGTGCATTGATGGTCAAAACCGCAATACCTGCGGGCTATCCGCCCTCAGGCACAACCGCTGAACAACAGTTTTGGCAGCGTTTGAATTTGCCTGCTGCATACTCAATGGCGCAAAAAATTCACTGATTTTAGACTCTGGGGCAACCAGCTTGCCCCGCTTCGTCCCCGCCTGGCATTGAAATTAGCTACACTAAGCCTCATCTTAATAAGATTGCTTTTGTAGCGCGCATCGTGCGCTCCATTTCTCAGATATCAGGAACCGCGCTTATGACTAATCCATTGTTAACACCTTTCGAGCTGCCGCCGTTTTCCGCCTTAAAACCTGAACATATTGTCCCTGCCGTGCAGCAAGCACTGGATGATTGTCGTGCGAAAGTCGAAAGTGTGGTGGCACAGGGTGCGCCTTATAGCTGGGAAAACCTTTGCCAGCCGCTGGCTGAAGTTGATGACCGTCTGGGACGTATTTTCTCACCAGTGAGCCATTTGAATTCTGTGAAAAACAGCCCGGAATTGCGCGAAGCCTACGAACAAACGCTTCCGTTGCTGTCTGAATACAGCACTTGGGTGGGCCAGCACGAAGGGCTATATCAGGCTTACCGCAACCTGCGTGACGGTGCGAATTACGCCGATCTCAGCCTGGCAGAGAAAAAAGCTGTTGATAACGCGCTGCGTGATTTCGAACTTTCTGGTATCGGTTTACCGGAAGAGAAACAGAAGCGTTATGGCGAGATTGCTGCGCGCTTGTCTGAACTGGGTTCCACCTACAGCAATAACGTGCTGGACGCGACTCAGGGCTGGACGAAACTGATTACTGATGACGGCGAACTTTCCGGTATGCCGGAAAGCGCAATGGCGGCAGCACGTGCCCAGGCCGAAGCGAAAGACCAGGACGGCTGGTTGCTGACGCTGGATATTCCAAGCTACTTGCCAGTACTTACTTACTGCGACAACCGCGAACTGCGTGAAGAAATGTACCGCGCCTATGCCACTCGTGCTTCCGATCAAGGGCCGAATGCAGGCAAGTGGGATAACACACCAGTAATGGAAGAGATTCTGGCGCTACGCCATGAACTGGCAGAATTACTGGGCTTTGGTAACTACGCGGAAAAATCGCTGGCCACTAAAATGGCTGAAAACCCGCAGCAGGTTCTGGAGTTCTTAACCGACCTCGCTAAGCGTGCGCGCCCACAGGGTGAAGCTGAACTGGCGCAACTGCGTGAGTTTACGAAAAAAGAATTTAATGTCACGGAGCTGGAACCGTGGGATATCACCTATTACAGCGAAAAACAGAAACAACATCTGTATAGCATCAGCGATGAACAACTGCGCCCGTACTTCCCTGAAGATCGCGCGGTTAACGGCCTGTTTGAAGTGGTGAAACGCATTTACGGTATAACCGCAAAAGAGCGTAAAGACATCGATGTCTGGCATTCAGATGTACGTTTCTTCGAACTGTATGACGAAAAAGGTGAACTGCGCGGCAGCTTCTATCTCGACCTGTATGCCCGTGAAAACAAACGTGGCGGGGCGTGGATGGATGATTGCGTGGGCCAGATGCGCAAGGCAGACGGTTCGCTGCAAAAACCGGTCGCTTATCTGACCTGCAACTTTAACCGTCCAGTCAACGGCAAACCGGCGCTGTTTACCCATGACGAAGTGATCACCTTGTTCCATGAGTTCGGCCACGGATTGCATCATATGCTGACCAAAGTCGAAACGGCGGGCGTTTCCGGTATCAACGGCGTGCCGTGGGATGCTGTCGAGCTGCCAAGTCAGTTTATGGAAAACTGGTGCTGGGAGCCTGATGCGCTGGCGTTTATCTCTGGCCATTACGAAACAGGTGAACCGCTGCCAAAAGAATTACTGGATAAAATGCTGGCGGCGAAGAACTACCAGGCTGCGCTATTTATCCTTCGCCAGCTGGAGTTCGGCCTGTTTGACTTCCGTCTGCATGCTGAATTCAACCCAGAGCTTGGTGCGAAAGTGCTGGAAACTCTGTATGAAATCAAGAAGCTGGTTGCTGTTGTGCCTTCACCAAAATGGGGCCGTTTCCCACATGCTTTCAGCCACATCTTTGCGGGTGGTTATGCTGCGGGTTATTACAGCTATCTATGGGCTGATGTGCTTGCGGCGGACGCATTCTCACGCTTTGAAGAAGAAGGTATTTTCAACCGTGTAACCGGGCAGTCTTTCCTTGATAACATCCTGACCCGTGGTGGTTCTGAAGAGCCAATGGAGCTGTTCAAACGCTTCCGTGGCCGTGAACCGCAGCTCGATGCGATGCTGGCTCATTACGGTATCAAGGGCTAATTCATTCTGTGAAAATCTGTTTATTAACTGAATCAGGCGCCGACACCGGCGCCTTATCTCTTTTGAGTGAGCGTTGGGGTCTGACACACGACGAAGATGCACTGATGGCGCTGGTTTTAACACCGGAACATCTCGAACTGCGCAAGCGTGATGAGCCAAAGTTGGGCGGCATTTTTGTCGATTTTGTCTCGGGTGCGATGGCGCATCGCCGTAAGTTTGGCGGTGGGCGCGGTGAAGCGGTGGCGAAAGCCGTTGGTATCAAAAGCGGTTATTTACCTGATGTTGTCGATGCGACTGCGGGGCTTGGGCGCGATGCATTTGTACTGGCGTCTGTGGGCTGTCGAGTGCGAATGTTAGAGCGTAACCCAGTGGTTGCAGCATTGCTGGATGACGGTTTGCGCCGTGGCTATCAGGATGGCGAAATCGGTGGCTGGTTACAGGAACGTTTGCAGCTTATCCACGCCTCGAGCCTGACCGCATTAAGCGACATTACGCCACGCCCGGAAGTGGTTTATCTCGACCCTATGTTTCCGCACAAGCAAAAAAGTGCACTGGTGAAGAAAGAGATGCGTGTGTTTCAGTCACTGGTGGGGCCGGATGAAGATGCCGATGGTTTGCTGTTACCCGCGCAACAGTTAGCGAAAAAACGCGTTGTTGTGAAACGCCCGGATTACGCACCACCGCTCGGCGGTGTGGAAACGCATAATGCTGTGGTGACTAAAGGCCACCGCTTTGACATTTATCCAGGTACACCAGAATGAAAAAGCCCCGCATCGCGGGGCTTCAAAGCATTTATACCCAATGTCTTTTACGTTGCAGGAAGGCGGCAAGAGAACGAATCCCGATGAGCTTAGTGAACTAAGTGATTCGGGTGAGTGAACGCAGCCAACGCACCTGTAGCGTGAAAGACGAAGGGTAAATTAATCTTCATCTTCGTCACGCAGTGGAACAATCAACATATCAACGTGAACGGTGTTGATAAGTTGGCGTGCGGAAGACATCAGCTTGCTCCAGAAATCCTGGTGGTGCCCGCAGACCACTAAATCCATATCGTACTTCTTAATGGCATCCACCAGTACCTGGCCCAAATCGCCGCTACCGCTCAGGGTTTCAGTAATCGGATAACCTGCGCCAGTAGACAGTTCGCTCAGCGCGTGGTGAGTTTCTTCAGAAATGCGTTTCTGCATATCGCCCAGATTTACATCAATCAATCCGGTATAGAGATCGGAGTAATTTACATCGACATGAATCAGGGAAACCTTAGCGTTGTATGGGCGAGCCATAGAAACTGCTTTTTCCACCAGTACTTTGCTCTCCGGGGAGAGGTCTACCGCGATCAGAATGTGTTTGTAAGCCATAATTTTACTCCTTCCATAAGTTGTCGATGACCAGCCTGGTCGGATAACACGATGCTCTGCATCTGTGCCATCCGCGTGTAAAGACCTAAATTGTAGATGATATTTCTACCCTATAGCGAATGATAGAAATCGTCAATGTGCCACCGCTGTATACATTGAAGCCAAAAATGAGTTTTATCGCCTTGATAAAGATTAACGATGTGGCAAAAAAATTAACGGATCTCCTACACTATTAAATAAGCCGTTCCGGAATAGTAATGTGAACCGGATCGGCTTTTTGGGCTCGCTGAACGGTCTTTCTGGTTTTCGGGGTGAGTAGTTGCCCTGGAGTGATGTACTGGGGCTTCACCGGGGGGGAAAATATGATGATCAGCACCGTCGCGCTATTTTGGGCGCTTTGTGTAGTTTGTGTTGTGAATATGGCGCGCTATTACTCATCTTTGCGTGCACTGCTGGTGGTACTGCGCGGATGCGATCCGTTGCTGTATCAGTATGTCGATGGAGGCGGTTTTTTTACCTCTCACGGGCAGCCTAGCAAACAGATTCGGCTGGTGAGTTATATCTACGCTCAACGTTATCTGGACCATCACGACGATGAGTTTATCCGCCGCTGTGAACGTCTACGGCGCCAGTTTATTTTGACCAGCGCGTTGTGTGGGCTAGTGGTGATAAGTCTCGTTGGACTGATGATTTGGCATTAGCAGTTTCAGCGCATAAAAAAGCGGGCCAGTTTCCTGACCCGCTTTTTGTCGTCTTGCGATCACTGCATCATGCTTAGATGAAGTGCAGTGAAATCCAGTACAAACCACCGGAAAGCAGAATCGACACTGGCAAAGTAAACACCCACGCCATCAGGATGTTCGTCACCGTTTTACGTTGTAAACCGCCACCATCAACAATCATTGTCCCCGCAACGGAAGACGAAAGTACGTGTGTGGTGGAAACCGGCATACCCGTATAGCTTGCAACACCAATGGAGACGGCGGCTGTCAGCTGCGCGGACATGCCCTGCGCATACGTCATACCTTTTTTACCGATCTTCTCACCGATAGTTGTCGCCACACGACGCCAGCCAATCATAGTACCGATGCCGAGCGCCAGAGCGACCGCCATGATTATCCAGATTGGGGCATACTCAATGGTATACAGCAGGTCAGTTTTCAATTCTTTCAGGAAGCGCTTATCGTCCGGTTTTGTTTCCGGCAGATTTGCAGCTTTCTCAGCGGTGTCAGAGATGCAAAGCAGCAGGCGGCGCATATGGCTGCGCTGTTCAACGCTAAGCTTGTCGTAGCTGTCAATATTGCCCAGCAACTCTTTCGCACGCTGCACGGCAATCATGGCGCGGCTGGCATCGCAATGGAACTCAGCAGGTTTATCCTGGCCCTGTACTTCATCAGGGGTCGGGATAGCCGGGTTGAGATCAATCACGTGCTTAATCGCATCACCATGTTGCGCATAGTATTGCTCAAGGTGTGTGATGGCGTCGCGAGTACGAGCTATGTCGTAACCGGATGCATTCATGTTCACCACGAAGCCCGCAGGGGCCACACCAATCAGCACCAGCATGATCAAGCCGATGCCTTTCTGACCATCGTTCGCACCATGAGAGAAACTCACGCCAATGGCGGAAAGAATCAGGGCGATACGTGTCCAGAATGGTGGCTTTTTCTTGCCGTCTTGTTTCTCGCGCTCAGCAGGTGTGAGGTGGATACGGCGGCGCTTTTTGGTGCCGCTCCAGTAGCGACGTAACAAAAAGATAAGCCCGCCCGCAATCACCAGACCGACCAATGGCGACAGGATCAACGACATGAAAATCCCAATGACTTTCGGGATGTTCAGCGCATCAACTACCGAGGTACCGGTCATCAATGCATTCGTCAAACCAATACCAATGATGGCACCGATAAGCGTATGGGAGCTGGAAGCCGGCAAACCAAAGTACCAGGTGCCAAGGTTCCAAATGATAGCGGCTAGCAACATAGAGAACACCATGGCGAGGCCATGAGCAGACCCTACGTTCAACAGTAGATCGGTTGGTAACATATGCACAATTGCATACGCAACACTCAATCCACCGAGCAGAACGCCGAGGAAGTTAAACAACGCCGCCATTGCCACCGCGAGTTGCGATCGCATTGCACGGGTATAGATAACAGTTGCCACTGCGTTAGCAGTGTCGTGAAAGCCATTGATCGCTTCATAGAAGAGAACAAACGCCAGAGCAAGTAATAACAAAAGCCCGGTATGCATATCCAGGCCATTAAACAGAAATTCCATAGACGTTACGCCATTTTGAGGACATGAACGCGGCGCATTATGTAAGACAACTCCGTAATGCGCCAACAGAAATATGGACTTTTCTTGATGTTTGTCCGTTAACCGTCAAACATCGAAAAGATTTACATATTTATTTTCAATCACCTGCAATTGTTAAGCCGCTTTTAGCTGGTGCGACCAAGCCGCTATCTTTACAATTCCTTGCATTAAGCATAGTCGGGAGTAGGTCGTGGGAAAGTTTGATACCGTTATTATTGGTGCGGGGGCCGCAGGAATGTTCTGTGCAGCTATGGCTGGGCAAGCAGGCAGTCGAGTGTTGCTTATCGATAACGGTAAAAAGCCAGGGCGTAAAATCCTCATGTCAGGAGGAGGGCGCTGCAACTTTACTAATCTTTATATCGAACCTGCTGCGTATCTAAGCCAAAACCCTCATTTTTGTAAATCTGCTCTTGCGCGTTATACCCAGTGGGATTTTATCGACATGGTCGGTAAGCACGGTATTGCATGGCATGAGAAGACCTTGGGCCAACTTTTTTGCGACGAATCAGCGCAGCAGATTGTGGATATGCTGGTTGCCGAATGTGAAAAAGGACAAGTCACCACGCGCCTACGCAGTGAAGTGTTGAGTATCGAACGTGATGAAAACGGCTATACCATCCAATTAAATGGCGACAGTGTACAAGCGGCAAAATTGGTCATCGCAACCGGTGGGCTTTCAATGCCAGGCTTGGGTGCAACGCCGTTTGGTTACAAAATTGCTGAACAGTTTGGTCTGAAAGTTTTACCGACTCGTGCCGGTCTGGTGCCGTTTACTCTACATAAACCATTGCTTGAGCAGTTACAGGTGCTATCTGGCGTTTCCGTGCCATCGGTAATCACAGCAGAGAATGGTGTTAGCTTCCGCGAGAATTTACTGTTTACCCACCGCGGCTTATCTGGCCCAGCAGTATTACAGCTTTCCAGTTATTGGCAGCCAGGTGAGTATGTGAGTGTTAACTTACTTCCTGATACCGATCTGGATGAGTTTCTCAATGAGCAGCGCGACGCTCATCCGAATCAAAGCTTGAAAAATACTTTGGGGATGGTGCTACCAAAGCGCCTGGTGGAATGTCTGCAACTGCTTGGCCAAATTCCAGACGTCACGCTAAAACAACTCAACTCCCGTCAACAAAGTGAATTGATAGAAACACTGCAAGCCTGGCAAGTACAACCTAACGGTACAGAAGGTTATCGCACCGCAGAAGTGACGCTTGGCGGCGTGGATACCAATGAGCTCAGCTCACGCACTATGGAAGCACGTAATGTGCCCGGCCTTTATTTCATTGGCGAAGTGATGGACGTTACCGGTTGGTTAGGTGGGTATAATTTCCAATGGGCATGGAGTTCTGCCTGGGCTTGTGCTCAGGATTTAGCTGGCGAGTGACAATAAAGTTGCATGCTTAAATAGAGCGTGGCTCTATTTTTCATGCTGAATATTGTTGTTGGTGCAAGGGTTAATACCATGCATCGCCGGGATTACAATCATGAGTAGAGGGCGGCGGTATAGGTTATGGTGAAAATTATTAACCTTTGCTTCCGACCCAGGATGTTCAATTAAACGGTAACCGTTCGTAATTTTGGCTTTAGCCCGGCGTAAGCATCATTTTCTCTCTACTATTGAAAGCGGTTGTTTTTAATTTTACAACCATCATCCAGGTGGTGTGGCGATATATTTATCTGAAACGATATTACTCTGCTATCAGTTAGTATTGTGGTATCGATTTACACGATGCAACATAAACTACTAAGCACAATGCGCCTCTAAGATTAGTTTGTGCTGAGAGATACTTTCCTAAAATGTTATTTATAATAAGAATAGAATGTTTTTACATTTTGTGATTGACGTTCAATGTTAATTAAATCACACACATTTTTGACATTCAATTTCGTTAATGCATTTATTTTATGTTGGCTAACTATTTTTTTATTTATAGACATGTTTCTTGAAATGTCACTGGTTGACATTTCATTCAAGACATGTGTGATTATTTGGTATTGCGTTAGCGTTAATTTATCAAAGCATGGCATAGGGTTATGAACCCCCGAATTGCACTCGCCGAGCTTTATTTTTCTAAGAACCCGGCTTAGTTTTGCATAGAGTTTACGAATGTTAATCCTTCTGTCAAAGAAATAGGTATTAACATCAAATTTTACCGGATCTGTAAAATTAAATATGCTACTTGTACAACCTGCGCTGCTTGCAAAAAAAACGTGACAGGATTCAAGATCGCTTATTTCACTATTTTCACCAGGAGAGACAAGGTCAACAAAAACTATCCTGGCGGTGCTAACAATGGAAGCCAAATGTAGCCTTTCTAAAAGAACCTGCAAACCGGCCTTAAAATAGGTATCATTGCTGCATATATTTATGTCGATAAAATTTTGTTGCATAATAATAACCAAATTAAATGTAGCTCACACTTGAATATAGTGAAAGCCACTGAAATTAACATTCGACACTTGTATGTGAGTAAAAAATTAACTCAACCGGTAACATGTACTCTGCCTATATGTGGCTAATTTATTTGTTATTTCTCTGTAATAACAAATTCATGGGTAGCAATCCAATAGAGAACAACGCCATCATGAGAAAACAATAAGCCAGTAAAGCAATAATAAGTACAAAGCACGAATTGATTGAACATGTATTTTATTTTTCTGGCCTCCATATCATCCGCGATAAAGTATTCAGAGTTGCATTCATCAGAGTGTTGATAATATACGGCAGGAAGAAATAAATGAAAACTAAAAGTATCTTATTAAAAATATTACGCATTAACAAATATGTGGATAAGTGACATTGCTTTCATCGGCTACGATTCATTATGGAATATTAAATTAAAACAATCGATTACGCACAACTAAACGTGAGGGTATAACAATTGCAAAGTGTTGCAATTAGGTTAAACCGAAATTGTATTAATGATTTATTGCATAATAAGGATTTTATTAAGCATCTTAAGGGTTTTCATTTTTATGGAGTACGGTCATGCATCATATAGATGAAGAAAATACCTGAACCATCTTGTAGAGAGGGATCACTTTGGGCATCAAATGAAGATAAAGTTAATGAGCAAGGTATTCTGGTTGGTTTTTAACTGATATGCAAAGGACGCTATCAACATCCACCCGAGGATGAAAAGCCCCGGTAGAACAGTTTTATCTTTTGGTTGCATAAAACTTCAACAACCCATCTGTGGTTAGTTTCGATTGTTTAATGTAATAAAACCCTGATGCTCCTCCCCGAAGATTATTAAATAAAGTGCCGGTACTTCCCAGTAGCTCGTTGCAGAAAAGCGTTATTCGAACATAACATCTGCATTATCAAGGCAAGTTGGCATATTTCAGCTTGCAATTGGCACACAGAGAAACACTGGTAACCTGTCATTTAGAATAAGATAGTTACCATTTTTGGTCTTATCAATTTTAATGCGTATGCCGCGCTGTGGCATCAAATAAAAATCAGGCACTAAATCATTCAAAGAATTACGCACAGCAGGCGGTAGCGCATTATCATTTGTAGCATCGGAAAACATTTTATAGACATCACCATCTTTGTCGTAACTAAAATTGACCACCCGATGAAATTTTTCCGGCAACAACGGTGGGGTTGTGAAGGTCATGAATAATTCGAAAAAGTTATCACCCGGGCTCATATGTAAAATCGTTTTTATATTAAGCGTATTGTCTCTGTCATGTAACACCGTTCTTGCCTGGCAGTTAATATTTGCGGTATTCGTCTTATACCATGTAGTAATTAGAGTTATCATTACCAGCATGGTGAAACCAACCAATGTATACACTAATGATTTTTTCATTTAATTATCATTCCAGTAAATTTTCGTTACGCAGGTTTTTGCCTCAAGGACAGGCTTATCGCAATACATAACAGAAACACGAGTACGCGCAGTATTTACCGAAAGATATGCATTTGTTAATACATTGCATGTAATATTAAATTTATTAAAGTAACCATTTAACTCAGAAGTATTATTTTGTGCAAAATCTGGATAGGTAAAAACATTGCAACCACCGTGTTCAGTAGCAAGTGTATAGCTATCAAATATAATTGTTCTCTCATTTTTCTGAGATGAAAAACCCAGCCAAAAAAGGCCTGCGCTAAATAAAGCAATGGCAACAAAAAGCATGGGCTTTAAATATACGGTATTCGCAAGAAATTTACGCAGTGGAGGAGAAAATGCATCCGGCATACTTACCTGTGATGGTTTTCTATTAGCCTTTTCTTTTAAATGGCTGACATCTGCTTCTTCAAAACTAACTTTCAATTCACTGCTTAGCCGAAACCCTGTTCTGGGAACAGTTATCACCATATCAGATAACCCATTCGAGGCATTCTTAAGGCTTCTGCGCAAAAGTGAAATGTTTTGATACAGTGCGTTGAGTGGAATCTGGCTCGCTTCACTCCCCCAAATAAACTGAAATAAATCGGCTTGTGTCACCGCTTCTGGATACTTTTCTAATAAAAGTAACAGGCAACGACTTACCGGGGCGTTAAGTTTAACAATGCGATCATTCTCACTTGTAACTGTAAGTGTATTATTGTGGCTATCAAAAATGACATTGCCGTTGAGGTGAATTCTTGAGTGCATACCGGCTCGCCTTAAAACTAAACTCTATTAAGATGTTTAATAAACTTCTTAACAACTATAGTAAACTATTAAGATAATGTTTTCACTAACCTAATCGTAACACTTTGCATACTCAGCACTTTTTCCCATAACCTTATAACTATTTGTTTTGTATGTAATTTGCAAAAAAAAATCCACTACAGACTCACTCAGTGTTAACTACCCATTATCTTTTTAACTTACAGGAATAAAAATAATTTTAATAAGTTTATTCTTGTTTTTATTTATATTTCATTTGTTATTATTGTAACGATTCTGGTAGTGCAAATTCATTCTTATGGTTAAGAGAATAAAACATATGTTTAATCACCATGTCAATGGCAAGGTCTAGATAAATGAAAATACTCAGGGGTAAATATCATGCTTGATTATTTTGCTTTAGCTGTGCTTATTGTCGTTTTTCTCGTGTTGTTCTATGGAATAATTATTATTCATGACATCCCTTATGAAATAGCAAAACGCAGAAACCACCCACATGAAGATGCAATACATGTTGCAGGTTGGGTCAGCCTTTTCACACTGCATGTAATATGGCCTTTCCTCTGGATATGGGCAACGCTTTATCGTCAAGATCATGGGTGGGGAATGGAGAGAAATACAGACGCACTAGAAATAAAAAAACGACTTGAAGACCTGGAAATGAAAATTAACAAACTGGAAAGAAAGTAAAAATGCACCTTATAAATATTACATTGGTGTTTATTATTTTGTATTGTGCTTTATTGATTTTAAGTTTTAAGGCATCGCTTAGTATTTTAATGTTATTGGTATCATGAAGTAAAGGTGTGTCCACATGGATTTATTGATTATTTTAACTTACATTGCACTGTCTTGGTTAATATTCAAGATTTTTAAAATACCTGTTAATAAATGGAGCGTACCAACCGCCGCACTTGGTGGAATAATATTAGTCAGCGGACTAGTTTTGGTGATGAATTATAATCATCCATATACTTTTACCGCACAGAAAGCAGTGGTATCCATACCGATCGTTCCTCAGGTCACAGGTATTGTGACAGAAGTGACTGATAGAACGAATCAAAGGGTTACGAAAGGCGAAGTCCTTTTTAAGCTTGATCCTACACGTTTTCAGGCACGGCTGGACAAACTGCTGGCTGACAAAACAACGACGGAACATGCTGTTGATAGTTTAAAAGCAAGCCTGCAACAAGCACACGCGCTAGCAGACCAAGCCCGTGCGGAACGAGATAATAGTTATAAAAATTATCAGCGTTATCTTCAAGGTAGCCAGGCAAAAGTAAATCCATTCTCGGAGAGGGATATTGATACATCGCGGCAGGCATACCTGGCGCAAGAAGCAAATTATAAGGCATCTCAGGCAGGGGAAGCGCAGATTCAGGCACAACTGGATAGCCAAATACATGGCGAAAATTCGCAGGTAGTCAGCCTGAATTCGCAAATTAAAGAAGCGCAATATGACCTTGAGCAAACTATTGTTCGGGCTCCCAGCAACGGCTATGTCACGCAGGTCCTCATTCGTCCGGGTACTTTCGCTGCGGCACTACCTTTGCGCCCCGTAATGGTATTTATTCCGGAGCAAACACGTCAAATTATTGCAACGTTCCGTCAAAATGCTTTATTGCGTCTTAAACCTGGCGATGAAGCGGAAGTCGTATTTAATGCCCTGCCAGGGAAAGTCTACGCTGCAAAGTTAAAGTCAGTGATCCCCGTAGTACCTACAGGTGCTTATCAGGCATCAGGAACACTGCAAACATTAAATATTCAACCTAATGGTGATGGAGTAATGGCGATGGTTGAACTTGAACCTAATGCTGATATCGAATCATTACCCGATGGTATTTATGCTCAGGTAGCAATTTACTCTGATCATTTTTCTCATGTTTCAATAATGAGAAAGGTTTTGCTGCGAATGACCAGTTGGATGCACTATCTCTATTTAGATCATTAAATAATTTCTGTTTATATAAGGGTGTATGATGGAAAAAATATCCTATGTGAAGGATTTAATTTCCTGGATTGATGAGAATCTGGATGAAAGATTAACATTAGATACCATTACCATTAAATCAGGTTATTCTAAATGGTATCTACAATTGGTTTTTAAACAAGTACAAGGGGTGTCGCTAGGTAGTTATGTTCGCACACGACGTTTGACTGAAGCCGCGCGTGAATTACAGTCTGGCGATCACTCAATATTAGATATAGCACTAAAATACCATTTCGATTGCCAGCAGTCATTTACCAGGGCATTCAAGCGTGAATTTGCGATGACACCAGGTACTTTCAGGAAAACAGCAAAGGTTTGGTCGCGCGCAAGTGCCCAATTTCCAATAGTGCATAGCGCGCTATCATGTCACCCTGCGGCTACTCAATAATAACGCAGGGGCTAGTCTGGTAAACGGCACTGGGCGCCAGAAGTAATATCCTTGCAGAAATTGAATACCCTTCGTATTCAGATAGTCAGCTTGATACTGTGTCTCGACGCCTTCGGCGATCAGGCTTAATGACAGGTTTTTCGCCATGTCGATGACGCAGTCTACTAACAGAGTAGAATCAGGAGAAGGGCTGATTCTTCTGACGAAACTTTTATCAATTTTTAAATAATCAATACAAAAATCATTGAGATAAGAAATACCTGAATAACCAGTACCAAAATCATCCAGCGCCAGCAGCACACCGTGACTACGCAGCCGGGCGAACATAGCCTTACCTTTTGGAGTCAACGCTAGCGGTTCCCGTTCTGTGATTTCCAATACCAACGTTATCTTTTTGTCAGCAAAGATTTCCAGCAATTGCAGACAATCATACTCAAATTCCTCACTGTGCTCATGGGCGGCGCTGATGTTAATACCAATATGCAACCCCTCTGGCATATATAGCGCTACAGTACGCAAATCTTCAATCACACGCATCATTAGCACATGCGTCAACTCAATAATCTGACCCGATTTTTCTGCCACTGGGATAAAAATATCAGGTGAAATAAAACCAGAGTCCGGTTGCTTCCATCTTGCAAGAATTTCGAAACCACTAATTTTACCACTAGCGCTATTTACGATAGGTTGATAGAACGGAACTATCTCACCACGGGCTATTGCTCTACGTAAATTTTCTTCCGGTGTAATATATTGATTCAGATAACGAAGAATGAACCAGGCTATAATAGATGACATAATTGCGAGAATCATCATCAGGAAATTCCCCTGAGTGATTAACCGTTCCCAATTAAAAAAAGGCGGTGGTTCGTAATCTATACTGAATGGATAATGAATTGAATGTAAAGAGAGTTTTCCATGGGCAAGAGGTTTGACCACGCTATTATAAGGTAACATATTTTTACCCACGACAAGCGTAAATAATATTTTATCTGATGCTGTCTTGAGGGCAATATTTATGTGGGAAAAACCAATACTTGCACCAATATAACCAGAATACCCCGGAGTTTGATAAAACAGTACTGGACTCCCCCCAGAAATCTCATCACCTGGGTAAAGCGTAAGATTTGTGGTGGCGGAAGTACTTCCCTGTATTCTCAGACTTTTATTCCCGAGTAACGATGAGCACCATACCTCGCTATTTCTGATCAAAACCACATAGCGCAGATGTGGACCCATCGCAGCTTCACGATTTAATAACCTCTGGGCATCAGGTGTACAAAGACCTGTTGTTATTGTGCGAACGGCATCAGTTGCTTTTCTAGCCTCATCAATCATGTCATCAACCAGTGAGGCTGATAACTGTGCTTCCTGTTTTCTCACAGCAATCTCTGAATGCCAGAGTTGCCAATTCAATGCCAACACACCAGTAATAAAAAACAGCAGGCCACAGATTGAGGCGATAAATGATTCACGCATTATATTCCCTGATACGTGTAATAATATATTGTTGGTTTTAGTAATGTACTTAAAGTATATATAATTGTAATAAGAATGTTTAACAAAAATTGTTAAAGCGTAAATTATTATTTTACACTTTCTCATTCTCACCTGTTTTATCTATAAGAGTAACCGTGGAGTGGCTGTGTTGAATAAATCAGATTTAGATAAAAACCCCTCTCTCAGTGACTTCCTCATACCATCCCTGAATGGCTAATTCATCGAGCCAGAAAGTCATGGAGCCGCTATTGATGAGAGCCTGATGGTGGTTTTTCAAGTTGGTGATTCTGAACTTTTGCTTTGCCGCATGGCATTCGGTGTAGCCAGGATGATGAGTGAACGGTTTTGTAAATCAACTTCTGCAATGAATGCACAAAAACACCACCAGTTAATAATTCTGACCCCTCAACATCTATTTGTGCACAATGAAATTTAATGCGTAACTGGGATGTAATATTCAGATTCAAATAAGAAGTCTTCTTCAGTGGAGATATCTGCTACAAATCGGAAATGTTCAACATCAGTTCCTTTTCTTCTTTTAAGGTGACACTTTGACAGTGTTTCCATATAAGTTCGCCTTGATAGTGATTCGTAATCCTCCCACCGCCCCCGAAAATTAAACCCTGCATACAGACCCGCAGCCAAACGCTGACTCTTCGCCGTTCCGTATTTTTTATTCTTCTGAGCCTTGATGCCAATGAAAGTCATTATATTCAGACTATTTCCTGCTTTTCCTGTTGGTTCAAAACTCGATAACAGATAAATATCCTCTTTGTAATAGTTTAAATTCGTCACTATAGCATCCATCCTGAGTGGATTACTGTTTATAGGTTTATCTATAATAGATTCGCTATAATTTAATTCATGGCCAACAATCTCCATTTCCTGAAGTTCCACTAAATTTATTACTGGTAAAGAAGTTGATTCGAAATTAAATGGTGACTTTAAGTTTGCCAGATCCCAGCATTCTTTTTTTCTATATTCACGAGGGGAAAGGTTAAATAGTTTTTTAAATTCTCTGGAAAAAGACTGCTGGGAGTCAAAATTTAAATGATGTGCTATATCAGTTGCAGATTGTGATGTCAGTCTTAACCTAATGGCTGCCATTGATAATCTACGATGCCGTATATATTTGCCCAGAGGCATACCAACATGTTCTTTGAAAATTTTCTCAATATATCGCCGTGAATATCCAGAAACTTTTACGATGTCATCAATAGAGATGCCAGATGAGACGTTATCTTCAATCCACTCAACTATTGCTTTAACGGTCATTTTTTTCATTAGTCGGCCCTGAAAATCATATCCTTTGATAACATTTATCTCATATATCCAGGGCGACATCTAAAAATTCTTGAAAATCAGGATTAGCGTTAGCGGCTTAAGAGACCCGGCAAGTGCAGGCACTACCGGGTCTCTTCATTTACAAGCGCACCGAATCAATATGCCAGATGGACTCGACGTACTCCTTGATAGTTCTATCAGAGGAAAAATAGCCCATATTGGCAATGTTGAGCATCGTTTTCGCGGTCCACTCTTCCGGACAAGCAAACAGTTCGTCCACCTTGTCCTGGCAATCAACATAGCTACGATAATCCGCCAGCACCTGATAGTGGTCGCCAAAATTAATCAGCGAATCCACCAGGTTACGGTAGCGTCCCGGATCTTCCGGATTGAACACCCCACTGCCAATTTGCGTCAGGGCCTGATGCAGCTCTTCATCGTTTTCATAATATTCGCGAGGTTGGTAACCCTGCCTGCGCAGTGCTTCTACCTCTTTCGCCGTGTTGCCAAAGATAAAGATATTTTCCTTCCCCACATGCTCTCGTATCTCAATGTTGGCACCGTCCAGCGTGCCAATGGTTAATGCACCATTGAGAGCAAATTTCATGTTACTGGTGCCGGATGCTTCCGTGCCCGCCAGTGAAATCTGCTCAGACAGGTCAGCCGCAGGAATAATCAACTGTGCCAGGCTGACACTGTAGTTGGGGATAAACACGACCTTCAGCTTATCCCCAATCTGCGGATCGTTATTGACGACCTTAGCCACGTCGTTTATCAGGCGGATAATGTGTTTTGCCATGTAATAGGCCGAAGCCGCCTTTCCGGCAAAGATAATCACTCGTGGCACCCAAGCGGCATCAGGATCAGCTTTGATGCGGTTGTAGCGGGTTATCACGTGTAGCACATTCATCAGCTGACGTTTGTACTCATGAATACGTTTAATCTGCACATCAAACAGTGCTTTCGGATTCACCATGACGTTCAGTTGCAGGGCAAGGAATTTTGCAAGACGCTTTTTATTTTCAAACTTTGCCTGCTGCACAGCATGGTTCATCCGCGGGAAATCAAAGTACTGCTTAAGCTCACTCAACTGGCTCAGGTCAGTGCGCCAACAGCGACCAATGCTTTTATCCAGCACGTTGGATAAATGCGGATTCGCCAGCGCCAGCCAGCGCCTTGGTGTTACGCCGTTGGTGACATTACAAAAACGGGTTGGGAATATCTTCGCAAAATCAGCAAACAGCGACTGCACCATCAGATTGGAGTGCAGCTTAGAAACCCCATTGACCTTATAGCAAACCACCACGGCCAACCAAGCCATGCGCACACAACGACCATTGGACTCGTCGATGATCGACGCTCGCTTCAGTAGACCAGAATCGTTCGGATACTGCTCCTGAAGGGTTTTCAGGAAGTAATCGTTAATCTCAAAGATGATTTGCAGATGGCGCGGCAGAATTTTTCCGAGCATGTCGACCGGCCAGGTTTCCAGCGCCTCGCTCATCAACGTATGGTTGGTATAGGAGAACACCTGACAGGTAACCTCAAAGGCATCTTCCCAACTGAATTTGTGCTCGTCGATTAACAAGCGCATGAGTTCAGGAATCGATAGCACGGGATGGGTGTCATTGAGGTGAATGGAGATTTTGTCCGCCAGGTTATTGTAAGTTTTGTACACCAGGTAATGGCGGTTCAGGATGTCCTGTATCGTTGCGGATACCAGGAAATACTCCTGACGCAAACGTAATTCACGCCCGGAATAGGTCGAGTCATCGGGGTAAAGTACACGCGATACATTTTCCGAGTGGTTTTTATCTTCCACCGCCGCGAAGTAGTCACCCTGATTAAACTTACCGAGGTTAATTTCGTTACTGGCCTGAGCGCTCCATAAACGCAGTGTGTTGGCGACATCAGACTCATACCCTGGGATAATCTGGTCGTAAGCCACCGCCAGGATCTCTTCGGTTTCAACCCAGCGAGTTTTTTCTCCTTCCTGCTGAACACGGCCGCCAAAGAGTACTTTGTAGCGCGTGTTATGGCGCTTGAATTCCCATGGGTTTCCGTATTCCAGCCAGTAATCTGGAGACTCTTTCTGCTGACCGTCAACGATGTTCTGCTGGAACATACCGTAATCGTAGCGGATACCGTATCCACACCCAGGCAAGCCTAACGTCGCCATCGAATCGAGGAAGCAAGCCGCCAGACGCCCCAGACCACCGTTGCCGAGACCGGGATCGTTTTCTTCATCGATCAGTTCTTCGAGATCTAACCCCATCGCGTCCAGCGCGTCTTTAACCACGTCATGAACCCCTAACGATAACAGTGTATTGGAAAGGGTTCGGCCAATCAGGAACTCCATTGACAGATAGTAGACCTGACGGGTTTCCTGCGACAATTGAGCACGATTAGAGCGCAGCCAACGTTCCACGAGACCATCGCGCACGGCAAATAGCGTGGCATTTAGCCAGTCATGCTTGTTGGCAATAGCCGGGTCTTTACCAATCGTAAACATCAGCTTGTAGGCAATAGAATGTTTAAGTGCCTCGACGCTAAGCGTCGGTGAGGCATAGGGAAAGGGTGCGTTCATATCAATGAATCCTGGATAATTAAATCAAGCGTTGATAAAGGTCACGATAAGATTGCGCTGCAACTGCGGTTAAGGTTCAAGCACCGAACGATAAAGTGGCAACGCGTGGCACGTACCACGCGTGGGCCAATCCTTTTACTGCTTAACCTGGCAAGTTACGCAGCATTTCAGGTGTCACTAACACAATCCCTTCCTCTGACCGATAGAAGCGACGTGCATCTTCTTGCGCGTTTTCACCAATCACCATGCCGTCAGGAATGACACAGCCACGATCAATGATGCAGCGACGCAAACGACAAGAGCTTCCAACGGTCACATCAGGCAATAATACCGTCGAATCAATGTTGCTGAATGAATTCACCCGGACACGTGGGAATAACACCGACTGCTCCACCACCGAGCCTGAGATAATACATCCGCCAGAAACCAGTGAATTGCGCGTCATTCCGTGTTTGCCTGATAGATCCTGCACAAATTTTGCTGGCGGCAACGGTTCCACATATGTCCGAATAGGCCAGTTATGGTCATATATGTTCAGCTCAGGCGTCGTCGCTACCAAATCGAGGTTGGCTTTCCAGTAAGCTTCCAGCGTACCGACATCACGCCAGTATGACTCAGCTTGCTGATCAGACTGCACGCAGGACAGTGGGAACGGATGCGCATAAGCCATGCCAGCCTGGGTAATTTTCGGAATGATATTTTTACCGAAGTCATGACTTGAAGAGTCATCTTTGTCGTCTTCTTCGAGTAGCTCGTAGAGGTAATCGGCGTCAAAAATATAGATCCCCATACTGGCCAGAGATTTGGTTGTATCGTTTGGCATGGATGGAGGTTTTGCTGGTTTTTCGACGAATTCGATGATTTTGTCGTTTTCGTCAACCGCCATAACACCAAACGCGCTCGCCTCTTCAATTGGCACTGGTATACAAGCAACAGTACAGCGAGCACCTTTCTCGACGTGGTCGAGAAGCATCCGCGAGTAGTCCTGTTTGTAAATATGGTCGCCTGCGAGGATCACTATATATTCCGCGTTGTAGCGACGGATGATGTCCAGGTTCTGAGTCACGGCATCTGCCGTACCTCGATACCAGTTTTCTCCCCGCATTCTTTGCTGGGCAGGTAGCAGGTCGACGAACTCGTTCATCTCTCTATTAAGGAACGACCAACCGCGCTGAATATGCTGCACCAGAGAATGAGACTGATATTGCGTAAGCACGCCAATTTGTCGAATTCCTGAGTTAATGCAGTTGGATAATGCAAAATCAATAATTCGGAACTTGCCGCCAAAGTGCACCGCAGGTTTTGCACGCTTATTAGTTAAATCTTTCAGGCGGGTGCCACGACCACCGGCCAGGATCAAGGCAACTGACTTCAATGGCAACTGGCGTGCCAACATCATGCGATCGTTATTATTTAAACTCATTATTGGCTCCTTTTTTATCAGATCTGAAACACACGCAGTCTGTGTGCAAACCCCCGTCACGCCTTCTCCCGAATCAGCCAGATAGTCGCCAGCGGTGGAAGTGTGAGACTCAGTGAGTGCTGGCGACCGTGGCTGGCAATCTCATCACTGTGTACCGCTCCACCATTACCGGTATTGCTACCGTGGTAATACCTGGAGTCGGTATTGAGGATTTCACGCCAATAGCCCGGTTGATTAACACCGAAGCGGTATCCATGACGCGGCACTGAGGTAAAATTGCTCGCGACGATAATTTCGTTGCCATCTTTGTCGCGACGCACAAAAACCAGCACCGAACACTCGTTGTCATCGACAACTAACCATTCGAAACCGTAAGAATCGAAGTCAAGCTCATGCAGCGCTTTGTATTGACGGTAGATATGGTTAAGGTCACGAACTAATCGCTGTACGCCGTGGTGCCAGTTGTCATCTCCTTCCAGTAAATGCCAGTCGAGGCTGGTCTCGTGATTCCATTCCCGACCCTGAGCAAACTCGTTACCCATAAACAGCAATTTCTTACCGGGGAATGCCCACATCCAGGCGTAATAGGCGCGCAGATTGGCAAACTTCTGCCATGCATCTCCCGGCATACGATCGAGAATCGACTTTTTGCCATGTACAACTTCGTCATGCGACAGTGGCAAGACAAAGTTTTCGGTGTGGTTGTAAAGCATGCCGAAAGTCATCATATCGTGATGATATTTGCGATAAATCGGATCCAGCTTCATGTAGTTCAACGTGTCGTGCATCCAACCCAGGTTCCACTTGTACCAGAAACCCAGCCCCCCCATTGAAGGTGGCCGCGTCACCCCGGCAAAGTCTGTAGACTCCTCTGCCATGCTTATCGCGCCCGGAACTTGTTCGCCGAGAATACGGTTGGTATTACGTAAGAATTCAATGGATTCGAGATTTTCCCTCCCACCAAACTCATTAGGGATCCACTCACCTTCTTTGCGGCTGTAATCGCGATAGATCATCGATGCCACAGCATCCACGCGCAGTGCATCAATGCCAAAACGTTCAACCCAGTACAGGGCGTTGCCCATCAGAAAGTTCCCGACTTCGCGGCGTCCATAGTTGTAAATCAGCGTATTCCAGTCCTGGTGGTAGCCTTCGCGAGGGTCGCTGTGCTCGTAGAGTTGGGTGCCGTCAAACTCTGCAAGTGCAAAGTCGTCTGCCGGGAAGTGTCCCGGCACCCAATCCAGGATGACGTTCAGACCAGCCTGATGAGCGGCGTCGACAAAATAGCGGAAGTCATCGCGCGTGCCAAAACGGCGAGTCGGAGCGTACAGTCCTGTCGGCTGGTAACCCCAGCTGCCATCAAACGGGTGTTCATTAATCGGCATCAGTTCGAGGTGGGTAAAGCCCATCCATTTAGCATATTGAACCAACTGATCCGCCAGTTCGCGGTAGCTAAGCCAGGAGTGGTCGTCGGCATGACGACGCCACGAACCAAGGTGCACTTCATAGATGGAAATCGGTGCATCGAACTGGTTCGCTTTTATGCGCTCCTCGGTTTGCACTACTTTTTCTGGTAATCCACAGATTAGCGAAGCTGTTTGCGGGCGCAGTTGCGCTTCAAAAGCGTACGGGTCGGCTTTGAGCCGCAAATTACCGTTTGCGTCAATTATCTCGTATTTATACAGCTGACCGAATTTCACGGCAGGAATAAACAATTCCCAGATGCCACACTCTTTGCGCAAGCGCATAGGATGGCGGCGGCCATCCCAAAAGTTGAATTCGCCGACCACAGAAACGCGTTGAGCATTGGGTGCCCAGACGGAGAACCGGACTCCGGCCACACCATCGATTGTCTCCGCATGTGCCCCCATCGTTTCATAAGGACGCAGGTGGGTACCTTCAGATAACAACCAGGTATCCATCTCTTTTATCAGGTGGCCAAAACGATAGGGATCATCGATCAGGTACTGTTGCCCCTGCCAGATAACGGCAAGCTGATAGCGAAATACGTTCTTTCGGCGGGGCAAAATTCCGCAGAAAAAACCGCGTGAGTCCAGGCACTCCAGCTTGCCGACCTTACGTCCGGTTTTAGAGTCTGTTACCCACACCTCGCTGGCGTCGGGCAAGAGGGCGCGGACTTCCAACCCAAATTGAGTTTGGTGCATTCCTAGTACGGAAAAAGGATCCGAAAAATGACCTGCAATGAGGGCATTAATCACGTCTTTATCGACATAATCAGCCATGGTTGTCATCCTGTTTTGTGGTGTCCCCCTCCCAGAGCACTTTCGACATCAGATGGCGACACGTTTTTGACCTAAACGGGGCAGCATAATGGGTATACTCTTTGCTCCGTCCTACCTTTATAAAACTCAACAAAAATCATTCGGATTGCACAATTAATGGTACGTGTAGTGGCAGAGTGCATTTAGCCACTTGAATCGACGTAATATCTGGCAATCCTGGATGTGGTGAAAAATGGAGTATGCTGATCCAACACTGGGGACTGACGATGAACCCTATTTATTATCAAATGAGGCACGTCAGGTCGCATTAATGATTTAAAATAACTAATGACAAAATTAATATTCTATTGAAAATAATAAAATTCATCGCTCAGCAATATCAGTGTTAAGAGGTGGAATACATATACTTTTTTATAAAAAACAAAAAATGAACAGTAAATAATGAGGCATGTATTAGTTCATATGTTTTATTTTTTTACGAAAATAAATGTATCCTACGACACTGTAGTGGTCATGGCTGCCATTATTTGCATTTGGCTTATCTGGATAATCACTTCCGTTGAGAACATTAGCCTCATAAAACTAATATTACCCACCTGGATGTGTAAAAACTTAGCTTTTTACGTACACCTCGGTCATGTATTCTATATGGTGATCTACAGGTAACGTGTTCTGATTTAGTTAAAAAGTCCTCACTGTCAGTGAATTCTTCGGGCAATCCGTAAACTTCTGTGATGAATTATCTGACACCGTCTGAATTTACAGCGGACTGGCGAAACGGGGGAGTTGAGCATTGAACAAACCGACATTATTCAGTGACCGTTGTGTGTAATTGTGGGGGTAGGCCAGCGGTGCGCTAATAAAAAGCCGTATCGCTAAGTGTTTTGTGTGATTGACGTTATACCACTAAATTTAATACCACCGCCAAGCCCGTACGCTTAATTTTAAGGAGTAGCGTTATAAACTTTCTCGTCTTCAAACATCATCCACAGCACATTGGCAACTCGCCCAGCCCACCGCAATTGCATTGAGGCCGCCACGTTCAGTTGCTGTTTTACAAACAGCTTCTGGAGGGCGAGGTGCAAGGTCGGTTATCTGGCGTAAATGACAGAACTCGCCCATGCAGCCAGTTTCTGCAGGGGAAACCCGGCAATTGTCAGGTAGTGCCTGAACTAATACACTGGATCACCAAAAGTTTGGTAGGCACTTTTGGCCGGCACTTCAGAGTCATGCTGTAGATAACGCTTTCGCTCCTGCAGTGAGCAGCTAAGACATAACACCATTTCAGGGATAATATGTGAGCCACGATCCAACAGCATTATCTTCAAAACGGGCATTTCACTATGTTCCGTTTCGTCGTCTGTTCTTCGCCCGCTTGCTAACCGTTCTGGGAAATGGAATTGCACCGATTGCACTGGCTTTTGCCGTTCTCGATATGGGAGGCACTGTCGCCGATTTGGGCATTGTTATCGCGGCTCGTTCTATCTTCAATGTGGCTTTCTTGCTGATTGGCGGTGTGCTTGCCGATCGTTATTCCCGAAGCAAAGTATTGCTGTATTCATCCGTTATCGCCGCCATATCTCAGGGCATTGTTGCCTGTTTAGTATTGGATGGTTCTGCAACGATCACTTTGCTCGCGCTACTGGGGGCAATAAATGGAGCTGCTGCGGGTACCTCACTTCCAGCTTCGCAAGCCATGGTTCCACAAACCGTACCGGTGCACTGCCTACGGGAAGCCAATGCCTTTATTCAGTTGGGGATTTACGGTGGTACGGTAATAGGCGCATCCCTTGGCGGCGTTCTTACCAGCGTGACGGGGCCTGGATGGGGCCTGGCTATTGATGCTTTAGGGTTTGCTGCATCGGCACCTCTTTATCTAATGATTCGCACCAGCTTTGCACATCCCCTGGAATCACAATCTAATATCTTGCAGGACTTAAAAGAAGGTTGGGCTGAATTCATTTCGCGCTCCTGGGTTTGGGCTATCGTCGTGCAATTTACCATCGTCAATGCAGCATTTAGCGGTGTGATGATGGTGCTCGGCCCCGTCGTGGCGGATTCCACATTTGGCCGGGCTGGCTGGGGAATGGCAATCGCCGCGCAAAGTATTGGCTTGATTGCGGGTTCTTTTATTGCACTTCGCTGGCGGCCACGGCGTGATTTATTAATTGGTACTATGCTGGTGATATTTTGCGCAGGGCCGATTGCAGTGCTGGGATTGATACCGTCAATACCGAGTCTGATGGCTACATTTTTTATCGCCGGTGTAGGTTTTGGGCTCTTTGGCGTCGTCTGGGCGCATTCTCTGCAAACCCATATTCCGCCTGAAAAACTTGCACGTGTTTATGCATATGATGCATTGGGGTCTTTTGTGGCAATTCCGATTGGTGAACTTGCTGCCGGCCCGCTTGCTATGCATTACGGCACTACAAAGGTTCTGCTAGCATCAGCAGTGGCCGTTGTGGTGGCGACAATTGTTGTCAGTTTCACTCCATCAGTTAGAAGACTTAATAATGCAGCACAGGCCAGACAGCATAGTTAGTTGTCATACTTCGACTGGAATATAATATTCACAATCTAAAGTATTATCGTGGGTGGTATAACCATTATAAGTAAAGACCTCGATATCAGGTGCAGTTCTGCGTTTTAATTTATGCTTTGGGAAAACATTAAGATAGATGTGTTTCGAGTATGTACGATATTCCTCTTTGCTACATCTGAATGAAAATCGAGCGTAGAGACCGGAAGGGTATTCATAATCATTACTGCATTCGCTGTGATTATTTTTGTGTATACCAAAGACTGAACTTACTTTTATTCGCATGGAGTGCTTTTTATGTGCCTCATATTCTGATAATGACCAAATGTTTTGCTTTTTATTATTCAGGCTATTGATTATTTTTTTCCACCGAGCCTCTATAGAAGTATCACCTGTTATAACAGATATCTCATGATGAGAAATATTTCCAGAAACATACCCCCCAGGTAATGTACACAGGTGTAAATTACCGACATTAATAGGTCGGAACTTAAATTCTGCCAATAGTGGCGCAAAATCCCAATAGTGGCTTCTGCGATACTGAAGTGGCGTTATACCTGTTGCTTTTTTAAACTCCCGGCAAAATGTTTGTTGTGAGTCGTAACCAAATTTTGATGAAATATCAATGACATTCATGTTGGTTAGCCGTAGGTATATTGATGCACGAGTGACTCGACGCTTGCGAATATATAGACCAAGGGATATTTTCACATAGTGTTTAAAAATAGATTGAATATGCCTGCGACTGTAACCTGCGAGTATCGATATATCATCAATGTTAATATTCACTTCAATATGTTTTTCAATGTAATCTAATACTTCCTGTACTATTTTTTCTTTGGGCATAGGCGCAACATCCATGAATGCGAAAACTCCTTGTCAGACTTACACATAGTATATTTGTGAGTCAATAAACAAAATCAGATAATTTATTTTTCAGTTACGTGTGAAACCATGTGCAGTGTAATATTGCTTGGTGCATATAATCGCGACTAGCAGCGTTACATTTGTAATAATAATGGCATGTATAATAAATGCTGTGATTATAAATTTTAATAGAAGTTAATGCGCCTAGCTAACCATTTGATTATTAATCCAATTCACAGCCTGGATCCGGTTAGTTACTGAGATTTTCTTGAAAATATTATAGAGATGCGTCCTGACGGTGTTTTCACTGATGAAAAAAGAACTGGCAATACGTGCATTAGATTCACCCTTACATAATTCATGCAGTATTTCATATTCTCGTTCGGTCAAATTCCCCGAACTTTTTCCATAAAACGGTTGCTCTGGTACCATTTTATGGCAACCGTTTGCTCTTTCATCCAATTTATTTAGAACCATATTTCTAATGGTCTTAACGAGGCTATCTGGGGTTGCTTCATCAGGTACGACTGTGTCGAAATGATGCCAGACGGATTTCTCATAAACGGATAATGCTCTTGAACAATTAAGTAAGCATATCCTCATTCTGGACTGACTTTCGGTCAGCAATTTTGGCCAAATTTTGTTGGATTTATTACTGGCAGCTTCAGTATCGTAAACAAATATAGATTTTTCAGATGAATAAAACATCATCGGCTTCTTCACATTGAGAACGACCACCGGGATATTAATCTCTTGGTTAAGATGTTCCAGAAGAAGATGGCTTTGTACAGATGGCCTGGTCACTAAGAACAATTTTTGCTCTATTGTTTGTGTTAGCATTTTACGTCCTCCGTCCGAAATGATTTTTTGGGTGATAAAAACTCACCTTCATCGACTGATCAGAGCAAAGATAATGGGTTGGTACTAATGATATTTAGCTTAATGTGCATAATATTGGGTCGTTTTTTCCGAGCTATTAATTCGGTGTTTTTATTATAAGTCTCTTGTGCTTTGATATTTAACGCTTTAATCATTGTTATTATGACTGATAAAAAGCCGTTGTTTTTATTTATGCGTGTCACTAATAAGTGAAAGTATACTCGTAATGACGCTATTAATATTCTAATGTTTATTTATTATCTACAAGCTGTAAGCCTCATTCAAATGAGATAATGATCGTAGATACTTATTAGTCTGCTTATTCATAATATATGTGAGGTAAGCACCTCTTGATAGATACAGAACTATTGTATTTCTGACAAAAGGAAAACATTATGAATAAGGTATCAACTCTTGCTTTATTGACATGTATTACAGCTATTCCTTCGGCAATGGCTGCGGGCGATTCAATGCTTGATAAGTGGTTTGGCACTGTAGCATTTGATGGCTTTGTATATGACAGCTCATGCCAGATATCGAATGCTGATAAGAATAAAACTATCAGCCTCCCCGCTGTTAGATATTCTGATGTACAGGAAGGTGTGGAAAGAAATATCGCTATACCCTTTACGATAACACTTCATGGCTGTAATGCAATTGCAAACCGAGCCCCTGTGATTGCTTTGGATCGTAATAGCAGTAATGCGACAAAAGATGGATATCTTAAAAATACTGGCAACGGGCCAGAAAATATAGCTTTGCTGTTAATGGACAATAACAGAAAAGCTATTGATCTTCGCACGACGACGTATCATGAGGCTGCAACTAGTATTGAACAATCTGATGGTAATGCGCGCTCCTACAAATTCCATGTAGGTTATATAAAACTCAATAACGAATACAAAGCATCTACGACTGTCGGCCCTGTATTGGCACAAGCCTATTATCGTATAACGTATCTGTAAGATAGTAATACCATGGGCATTTATGTCCATGGTATTACTCACATGAGGGTCGCTATGAGGTTCATATTTTTTTATTTGTCCATGGCAATAACGCCATTATCCTATGCTGATAATATTATTGTTAATGGCACGCGATTTATTTATCCGGCGGGTTCCTCTGAAATCACTATCCAGATGACAAATATGGCTAGCACGCCATCACTGGCGCAAATCTGGCTGGATGAAGGTGACCCTGACGTATTGCCCGAGAGAATTTCTACCCCGTTTATCATATCACCCCCTATTGCACGTATTGACTCTCAAAATGGCCAGTCAATACGCATTAAAAAGCAGGAAGGGCAGGATATTTCTATTAGCGATAGAGAATCACTTTGGTGGTTAAATATTCTGGACGTTCCTGCAATAGATAACAATGAAATGAAAGATGGTGCCGGAACATTAAACATGGCGATCCGTTCCAGGTTTAAATTTATCTGGCGGCCAGCAGGCTTAGGTGACAGGGTAGATGCTGAAAGTAAACTGGAGCTATTCGTTTCCGGTAATAATATTACCATTTACAATCCATCACCTTTCTTTATTACTATTGTAGATATCAAAACGGATTCAGATAAAGGTCTTTTAGAAGAAGGAGAGATGGTTGCTCCTAAAAGCAAAGCGAAATTGAAAATAAAAGAAAAAATACCAGCTGGGAAGGATTTAGTTGTCCAGAGTGTTAACGACTATGGCGGAATGGTTGAAACAAAAATAACCACACATGGATAGTAAGGGAATAACAAGATGGATTTTAATAAGAAAACGAGTGTTACTCCATTTTTAGTTCTGGCTCATATATCGTTACTACCTATGTCAGTATATGCAGAAGATGATACGCGCTATACATTTAATAATGCAATTCTGATGGGTAATGCGCAAGGAAACGACCTCAGCAGTTTTGATGTAAAGTCACTACCGCCAGGCAGTTACAGTGTTGATATTTATGTTAATGATTACTGGCGTGGCCGCCATGAAATTCTCTTAAGCAAGGATAAAAGTGGAGACCTGGCAACATGTCACTCTGCTTACTTTCTCGATTCTATCGGGATTAATTCTATACGGATGAATAAAACCTTCGCAGAGGATAAAAATTACTGCGGCACAATTAATAAATGGGACGTTTATGGTAATGCAGTGGAAACGTTTAATGCCGGGCAGCTTGAGTTACGCATGAGCGTTCCACAGGCTTATCTTGATAATACCGACAGTAATTATGTTCAGCCTGAACAATGGCAAAAAGGTATTCCTGCAATCAATCTCGGTTATATGGGCGACTACTATTCCATGCAACAGCGAGGTGATAACCGTACTAGTTCAGACAGCGCCTGGCTTGGGCTTGATATCAGAGCTTCCGCTTCAGGTTGGTTGCTGGAACATTTTGGTAGCCTGGACTGGAATAACGACAGTGGAAAGCATTATTCGAGTAACAGAACAACGTTAAAAAAACCGCTGATTGGTTGGAAGTCTATGCTCAGCGCAGGTCAGTTTTATACTGATAATAAGCTGTTTGACGGTTTGAGTATTTTGGGAGCATCGCTTGAATCACACGATCAAATGCACCCCGATAACACACTGAGCTGGGCACCAAACATCAGGGGTATTGCTGAAACAAATGCGCGAGTCACTGTTACACAGGATGGAAGGATAATCCATCAAACGTCTGTTCCTGCTGGGCCATTCTCTATCGAATCTATTTTACCGGCAAATACCGGTGCTGATTTACTCGTCACAATCCAGGAGTCCGATGGCCGTATTCGGCGCTTTTCTGTTCCATATTCGTCAGTGCCGCAATTATTAAAGCCGGGAGTGAGCCGCTATAACCTTTCTGCCGGGAAAATAGATGAGCAAGATAGCGATGATGCCCCTTTTGCAGCCCAGGCGACATGGCAATATGGGTTAAATAACTATGTGTCACTTTATTCGGGAGCCACGGGGTTTGATCATTATCAGGCAGTCTTGATTGGCTCAGGGTTGAATACCTTTTTTGGCGCATTTGCACTCGATATTACGCAGTCACGCTTTAATTTCGATGCTCAGGAAAACCACGGGCAAGGTTATCGCTTAACCTATAACCGAACGATACCTTTTTCACAGACATCATTATGGTTAGAAGGGAAATTCAATACGCAGCATTATTACGGTCAGCGTGATGCTTTTGAACAACAAGACAACGGTACGGAATACAAGGTATTACGTGAAAAACAATCGTATTCATTAAACCTGAGTCAACCTCTCCTGGAAGAATGGGGGGCATTAAATGTCTCTGGTTCCATCAATAAATACTGGGGAAAACAGGACAGCTATCGACAATATTCTGTCGGCTACAGTAATAGCTGGGGAAACTTAAACTGGACCCTCTCAGTACAGCGCTTATGGAATGAAGATGAAATTGGCAAGGTTATGAAAGATGATCAGATAGCTCTTAACTTCAATTATTACCTGCCTCGCTCAGACTCTGGATATACACAAATCTATTCGGACAGTTATAGCAGCAACGGCAAAGCCAGCAATACACGTATCGGGTTCTCAACCTCGATGGATGAAGAAAATAATACTACGTTAGGCATGAACGCAGGTTATGGCCGTGGAGGAGAAATGGACTGGGGAATGAACGGTTCTTATCGTTCACCTTACAGCACTCTGAGCACGACATTAAGCCAGGGTAATGACTGGCACCAGGCCAGTGCGGGCTTGAGTGGTTCATTGATTGCTCACCGTCGTGGAGTGACTTTTTCACCTGAACGTAGCGACACGGTAGCACTGGTTTACGCTGAAGACGCTCAGGGCGCCCGGCTTGAAGGTGCGCCTGGAACTCGTTTTGATTCAAATGGCTACGCTGTAATGCCATGGTTACGGGCATGGCGCGTTAACGAAGTGGTTATTAACCCCAAAGGTGCAGACGGCGCATTAAATTTCCAGCAGACACAAAGGAAAGTGGTTCCGTTTGAGGGGAATGTGGTTCACGTAGCTTTTGAAACAAAGATAAATAAGCAGACCATTATTCATCCTAAATTACTTAAGCAGAAAACACTGCCTTTTGGGGCAATGATCAAAGATCAGGAAAACAATCATATTGGTTATGTTGGCCAGGGAGGGCTTCTTTATATAGATCAAACCCAATCGCCAACAGTCAGTATTTCATCGGAAAAAGAAACATGCATCGTTGATATTGAAAGCCAGGAGGTAACATGTCGTTAATTCGTGCAGGTTTATCACTGTTAGTGCTGCTGGCGGTAGGTTTTGATATTCAGGCGGCATGTAGTGTAAAAACGCAGAAAATTACGGTATCACCAGAAACATTGATGAGCAGGAACAATTCGTCTTCAGGTGCCGTACTAAAAAAGAGTTCTTTTGCGATCCATACTCCCCAAAATGCAGATTGCGACCAGATTATTCAATTTAGTGTCGATGTTCCCGGTGGTGCATCGAAAGTAAGCACTTTGGGTGTTTACCAAACAAATGCCAAAGGTGTTGGGGTAAAATTTACATTGGTCACCTCAAGTGGACGAGAAATCACCTGGCCTGCTAAATTTTCTGCAAGTTTGTCAGAATTATCAGGTTCTAAAATAATTATGGAACTGATTAAAGTTGATAATGATATATCCTCCAGGAATAGTTCAGAGGGGATGCACTTTGAAATTAATAACCTATTACAGGCTTCGCCACTGGTGGATATTTATATTCCTTCTGGATTTGTTACGGTTCAGAGTCGCTCTTGCCAAATATATGGTGATAAAACACGGAATGTGACTTTACCTGGTGTCTTGCTAGATAGGTTTAAATCCTTGGGGGCTGTTGCCGGGAGAAAACCCTTCGATATTCATTTAACCTGTACTGCTACTAATGAAATCAATTCTGCTGTTTATTTGAAATGGAATGGCCAGTTTGCCAGGCAATCAGGCTCTGACGGGGTACTAAGAAACTCTGCTACTGGCCATTCTGCGGCTACGGGGATTGGGGTTCAGGTGCTGGACGATGAAAATAACCCACTTAACTTTCAGGAATTGAAAAAGGTTGAATTGCGTAACGCGCAGTCGGACAAATATTCCATTAGATTTTATTCACAATATTATCAAATTGATGAAAATGTGCGACCTGGGAAAGTCCACGCTACTTTGTATTTCAATATTGATTATCAATAAATGAGTGAGATAAACTATGCATACAATGCTTGTTAAAACCAAAGATCAGATATGGGTGTCGTATAACAATCAGTTTGGCCATCAATATCTCACGGCCCATGCTTTATTTGAACGAGATATTTCTGGGCATATGATAATTGAATTAGTCATTAATACGCAAAGAGGTTCTCAGCGAACACGGCAAAAAATGTTTGTTTCCTATCGTGCAGGTTATCCGTATTCACTGACGCAGCTTTTCTTTACCCTTCAGTCAGGCGAGTTTGCGCAGCTGCATATTTCAGTAAAAGGCCCAGATGGATATGCGGTTGAATATCACTGGACACCAGACCTTGCCCACCAGATTGAATGCCCGCGTGATTTTTAATATTCCTGCGCAGAAAATATCATCTGTGCAGGAGTTTCAGGGTTACTGGCAAACCAACGCCAAATCTTTATTCAATAGATAAGGCCGTAAATAACCCACTGTGTTGGATAAAGGCAGTACATCCTCGTGTAACTCAATATTGAGCACGTCATGGATGTATTTCCTGCGTGTGCAAATACGCTGCCACAACTCTGGGTAAAGCGTGGCTAATTGCAGGCGCAAAGACTTATCGGCAAGCGCGATGGTGTCTTCGATACTGGCTCCGGCGTAACCTTTGCGCGAGGGGATTATGTCGATTTGCAGCAACATTCCGCTGGCTAAAGGTATATTTGATGCCGGATAAACTGGGGAGCACAGCCACTCTTCATCGGCAACCAAATGGCCGGGATTCAGATGCCAGTGGTATTCAGCTTTTGGCAGCACACGCTCAATAAGGTCATATATTTCATGGCCTTTCACACCGACACGTATATGCTCAAGCCAGCTAACTACGGCGCGATAATAGGGGATGGCGACCACGTCGAGATAATCTTTTACTTCATCAGGTAGCTCATCGGCCTGATTAACAACATACGCCGCTCGACTGGATAAACCGCCTTTGTAGCTGACGGTTAACGAGAATTTATCACCTGCCTGAATGCGCTTATCCGACGGATACAAATTGGCATTTTCAAAGCGTTCACCCGTGGCGGCAATAGTGACGACGTTATTGGCTTGTCCTTCGGCTGCCAGCAATGCGGCAATTGTTTTTTCTGTTTTACCCACTTCAATCGCATTCAGCGCGGCCAGCGCTGCACTTGACGCCAGATTTGCGCCGTATTCGTAATGGGCGATTTCATTGGCGTTATTGATGATACGGGCGCCATCGCGGGGTGAAATAAACAGATCTGTGGCATTGAGTAGCTCACACGTGGACGTGAGTGTCGTTTGAAGTGCCTGAAAGATAAAGGTGGGGATATCAAATAGCGATTTGTTGTTATCGTGGCTGCCCGTGAACAGCTTCCAGCCCGCAACGCCGACACGCTGCTGCCCGTTAAGTCCGGCCTGTTGCAGCACTTCGCTTAACGAAAGCGTGGTGTCCATCGGCTGGTTTGGCAGAGAAAACCAGGGAGCGTGTACCACGTTAGCCGAAACTCTCGAATACTGCGCGAGTTTGAGGTTTTCATTACCGAGAACCAGCACCGCCTCGCCGTTTTTATGTAATACCAGCAATCCTTCTTCAAATCGCGGGATAAACCCAGTCAAATATTCAAAATTTCCGCCATGTTCTTTGTCGGCGTAGACGACTAACGAATCAAGATTCTGCTGCGCCATTCCTTGCAAAATCTTGCTGTGGCGTTGCTGAATTGTCTGGTCATTTAATACAACGCTCGGGATGCCGGGGTAAATTTCCGGCTGTTTGATGGTTGCAAGCGTAATCGTTGAATGGGGGTGCGGCATGGGTCTGTAACTCCTTTTTCTTTTTCCCAGGATGAACCTTAACTTACCACTTGGTGATTCTTGAGCCTATCCCGGCAACCTGGTTTTGGGCCGCCCAGGGCCAAGTAAAACGGCTAGTTTGGATCCGCCTTTTGTGGTTTCCATAAAAATTTTACACACGCTGGTGAGAGGGACGGAAAGCAACATACCCACCGGGCCGAGCAACCAGCCCCAGAACAGCAAGGAGAGGAAAACCACAAACGTCGACATCCCAAGGCCGCGCCCCATCATTCGTGGCTCCACGATATTCCCCAGCACCATATGCACCGCCAGGAACAGTACGCCGACCAGAATCATTTCGTAGGTACCGTTGAAGAGAAACGCTTGAATCATCGGGGGAATGGCAGAAATCACCGAGCCGATATTGGGGATGTAATTGAGCAAGAAACCCAGCACGCCCCACATCAGCGCAAACTGTATGTTTAATAGTTCCAGCCCAAGCCAGATAATTAGGCCAGTCCACAAACTAATTAGCGTTTTTAACGCCAGGTAATGCGTCACGCCTTTGAGTGCGCGGTGCAGGCTAGCAATGTGAACTTTCGGGTTGGCAAGGGCGAAACGTAGTTTATAGGGAACGTGGCGCACTTCGAAAAGCATAAAAACCACGGTCATGACCAACAGCAGAATGCTGGCCATCGCGCCGGAAAGTCCGGTCATCAGCGTGGTGGCATAAGACATGACTTTTTCGGAATCCATTCGCTGCAACATGCGTTCTGGTGATAATCGCAAATGCATAAACGGCAGCATTTGTTCGATGTCGTACACCTTTTTCGTCAGCATCTTGTTGTATTTTGGCATCATATCGATGAAATCACTCATCGATGCCGCCAGCACGCCGACCAGCATGGTCAGCACAATAAGCATTGCAAATACGACCATGGAGATTGCCAGCGGGCGGTTTATCCCTCGACGAATAAGCCAGGTCACCAGTGGATTAAGCACAATGGCAAAAAAGACCGCCAACAATAGCTGGACGATAATATCCGCCGCAGCATGAATGCCGGCGAGAATAATCACCAGCGCAGAAAGTTTTAGAAGAATATGTAGCCCGGCTTTATCGGGTTCTGGATAAACCATGAAAAGATCCTGTGTACGAGGGATCTTCTTAGTGTAGCGTCTCGTTTATTTCTCATGCGCAGGGCAAGTCTGAAAGTCAGTTGCTGAAATTCTGATTGCGAATTGTTTATACTTGGGAACGCTGTTTTATAAGTGAATAACTATGCCTGACCTTACACCAGTCCCCGCAATAAGTAGTTTCCGTCTCAATCTACAGATTGTCTCCGTAGTGATGTTCAATTTTGCCAGCTATATGACGATTGGCCTGCCGCTCGCGGTATTGCCGGGCTATGTCCACGACGTTATGGGATACAGCGCGTTTTGGGCGGGGCTAGTGATTAGCCTTCAGTATTTCGCCACGCTATTAAGCCGTCCTCACGCGGGGCGCTATGCGGATATTCTTGGCCCGAAAAAAATCGTTGTCTTTGGCTTGTGCGGTTGTTTCCTCAGTGGCGCAAGTTACATGCTGGCCGCCTTCGGTAGTGCCTGGCCGCTGGTGAGTTTGGTTTTACTCTGCCTTGGGCGGGTTATTTTGGGAATTGGGCAAAGTTTTGCGGGCACCGGTTCAACGCTTTGGGGAGTGGGTGTGGTGGGTTCACTGCACATCGGGCGGGTAATTTCCTGGAATGGTATTGTGACTTATGGCGCGATGGCTATGGGCGCTCCGCTGGGTGTGCTGTTCTATCACTTGGGCGGGCTCAAATTATTAGCGGGAATTATTATGGCAGTGGCATTGATAGCAGTGCTACTGGCACTTCCTCGTCCGGCGGTGAAAGCCAGTAAAGGCAAACCGCTGCCGTTTCGCGCTGTTCTTGGCCGCGTCTGGCCTTATGGTATGGCACTTGCGCTGGCATCCGCAGGTTTTGGCGTTATCGCAACATTCATTACGCTATTTTATGACGCTAAAGGCTGGGATGGCGCGGCCTTCGCATTGACACTCTTTAGCTGTGCGTTTGTGGGCACTCGCTTACTTTTCCCGAACGGTATTAACCGACTTGGTGGCCTGAACGTGGCGATGATTTGTTTCTCAGTCGAGATTATAGGTTTGCTGTTAGTCGGCTTTGCAGTTGAACCGTGGATGGCAAAAGCAGGCACTTTCCTGACCGGCGCTGGTTTCTCACTTGTGTTCCCGGCACTGGGCGTGGTGGCGGTGAAAATGGTGCCACAGCAAAACCAGGGTAGTGCGTTGGCGACCTATACCGTATTTATGGATTTATCATTGGGGGTCACTGGGCCGTTAGCCGGGTTAGTGATGGCTTACTCCGGTGTATCAGTGATTTATCTTGCCGCGGCAGTTCTGGTTTGGATCGCGCTTATCATGGCGTGGCTACTAAAAAAACGGCCCCCGGTTGAGCAACCGGGGGCCGTGTCATCATCACATCAATAGTTACTTGATGGTGATGGTATTAATGATGTTCTCAGCGGCAGTTTGCGCCTGTTGCTGATTATCCGCAGGCAGTGTTATCTGCATGGTGAGCAGTTGGTCATCCACTTTACCCAAGATAACAGATGAGTAAGCTGTCTGGCCTTTTGCCGAGATAATGCTGTCTAGCTGTTGAAGTGTATGGCCTTTAATCTCAACAGCTTTGTTAGTGACAACTTGCAATTGTGGGTCACGAATACGCTGCTGATCTTCAAGACGTTTTGCTAATGCTGCCAGATCTTCTGGGGTGTTTTCACCCACAATCACAATCACTGCTTTCTGGCCGGTAGCATCAGAATAAACGTGCATGTTATTTGCCTGAGTGCCTAATTTACCGCTCTGGTCGGTCATATCGGCAGGCAGTGCAAAGCTGATTTTTCCGTCCAGCAAGCTTACCGGCTGGCTGGCTGAGCTACTTTCCGCCGCTGGTGTGGTAGCTGTTTTGCTGTCGTTGTTATCGCAAGCGGCCAGGCCTAATACCAGCAGGCCGATACCGACATATTTTACCAGGTTACCCATGACTTCTTCCTTTACATTAGTAAGCCTTTGCGGCCGATCTCAGCATCTTATCACAAGATAATTCAACCACCGTCAACCTGGCTGTAACGCCGAGCTTTCAGATTTATCTGCCAGCCGTTTCAACAACATATTCAGTAGAACGCCGTACATCGGCAAGAAGAATACGATGCTGATAAGCACTTTGAAGCAGTAATCCACGATGGCGATTTCGACCCAATGCTGTGCCATAAAAGCATCTGGGCTGCGCCAGAAAGCGATAAAGAAGAATGACAGCGTGTCGCTGATGTTTCCAAACAGCGTAGATGCCGTTGGTGCCAGCCACCAGTAGCGGCTCTGGCGCAGGCGGTTAAATACACGCACATCCAGAATCTGCCCGAGAGCGTAAGCCATGAAACTGGCGATAGCGATACGAGCCACAAACAGGTTGAAGTGCAACAGCGCATCGAATCCTTGCCAGGTGCCCATATAAAATAGCGCAGAGATGGCGTAGGAGATGATCAGGGCGGGCAGCATCACGGCAAAAATAATTCGTCGTGCCAAAGGCGCGCCAAAAATGCGTACTGTCAGATCGGTTGCCAGGAAGATAAACGGAAAACTAAACGCGCCCCAGGTGGTGTGGAAACCAAAAACCGAAACCGGTAGTTGCACCAGATAATTGCTGGAGGTGATCACCAGCAAATGGAATAGCGATAGCCAGAACAGCGCTTTAGTGCGCTCAGTTGAATTGAACTGCGTCATTTTGTAGCCTTTTTATTGGAATGGGGTGAGGGAACCCAAAATTGCTCCAGGAATATACGCTCCTGGTATTTTAAAACGGGGCGATGATACTGCTTTAACCCCACATTGCAATGGTTAATTTTAGCGCAATCGTTCACGTGACTTGCGTGATAATTTACCCGGCGTAAACTATCGCGGTTTGTTAAATGCGAGACCGCTGATGACCGATCTTTTTTCTAATCCTGACCACACGCTTGATGCTCTAGGCCTACGCTGCCCGGAACCCGTAATGATGGTACGCAAAACAGTCCGCAATATGCAGGCTGGTGAAACGTTGTTGGTGATTGCCGACGACCCCGCAACGACGCGTGATATCCCCGGTTTTTGCATTTTTATGGAACATGAATTGCTTGCTAAGCAAGTAGAATCATTGCCTTACCAGTACTTGCTGCGTAAAGGCCAGTAAGCCGTACTAGCCCTTTGCTCCCCGCTTTGGGCTTCTGAACCCTCTTTGCATCCCCGTTGAACCCCAATTTCATTTTTTGTCGCTTTTTGTGAAGTGCTTCACCCACGCTTTTTTCCACATAGACTAGTTTTTATCCTACAAAATAAAACATTGTTTTACTTCTTACCTCACATCGATACCTCTGCTGGAGCGACACAATAATGAAGAAGACCTTTCTACCTGCTTTTGCTGGTTTATGTCTGTCCACTGCATCAGTCCTGTTTGCCCAATCTGCTTTCGCGCAAGTGATTAAAGCAGCCGATGTTCATCCGGAAGGCTATCCGAATGTGGTCGCCGTGCAGCACATGGGTGAAAAACTTAAGCAAGAAACCAACGGTGATTTAGAAATTAAAGTCTTCCCAAGTGGCGTATTGGGCGATGAAAAACAGATGATTGAACAAGCGCAGATGGGGGCAATCGATATGATCCGTGTTTCGATGGCTCCGGTTGCTGCGATCCTCCCTGATGTTGAAGTCTTCACTCTGCCGTATGTCTTCCGCGATGAAGATCATATGCACAAAGTGATCGACGGTGATCTGGGTAAACAGATTGGTGACAAGCTGACCAATAATCCGAAATCTCGGCTGGTGTTCCTCGGCTGGATGGACTCTGGCACACGTAACCTGATCACTAAAAAACCGGTCTTAAAGCCGGAAGATCTCCAGGGAATGAAAATCCGCGTTCAGGGGAGCCCTGTGGCATTAGCCACGCTTAAAGACATGGGTGCTAACTCAGTCGCAATGGGTGTGAGCGAAGTGTATAGCGGGATGCAAACCGGAGTGATTGATGGTGCGGAAAATAACCCGCCAACGTTTATTTCTCAAAACTATATGCCGGTTGCCAAAAACTACACGCTGAGTGGCCACTTTATCACGCCAGAAATGCTGCTTTATTCAAAAGTGAAGTGGGACAAACTAACACCTGACCAACAGCAAAAAATCCTGAAACTGGCACGTGACGCTCAAATGGAGCAACGCCAATTGTGGAATGCGTATAACACTCAATCATTAGAAAAAATGAAAGCTGGTGGCGTTCAGTTCCATGAAATCGACAAAGCCTGGTTTGTGAAAGCGACTGAACCTGTTCGTAAAGAGTATGGCGATAAGCATCAGGATCTGATGAAAGCCATTGCTGATGTTCAGTAATTTTTATTGCTAACGCTTTCGTGGAGGGCATATGTCCCAACGCTATTCAGAATTGATGGATAAAGCTTATTTGCTGGCGATGATTGTTGCAGGGCTGTCTTTATTGGTGATGACAATCATTATTCCGATTGGGATTTTCTCGCGCTATGTCCTTAACCGTGGAGAATCCTGGCCGGAACCGGTGGCGATAATCTGCATGGTGACCTTCACGTTCATCGGCGCGGCGGTGAGTTACCGCGCCGGTTCACACATCGCTGTGAACATGTTGACAGACCGTCTGCCGCTTGCGTGGCAGAGGGTCTGTGCACGTATCGTCGACCTGCTAATGCTGCTCATTTCGGCAGTGATGTTTTATTACAGCTTCTACTTGTGCGCCGATTTATGGGAACAGCCCGTTGCCGAATTCCCCATTCTCACTTCCGGCCAAACCTATCTTCCGCTGCCTGTAGGCTCGATTTTATTGATCCTGTTTGTTGTTGAGCGATTGCTGTTTGGCTCCCAAGAGAACCGCCCAATAGTGCTGCTTGGTAATCACGGTTAAGACCAGGGGATAACATGGACGCATTTATTTTATTAGCAACACTTGCGGTGTTGCTCGCGGTGGGCATGCCTGTGGCTTTTGCCGTTGGGCTTAGCGCAATTGTGGGCGCGCTATGGATAGATTTGCCGCTGGAAGCGATCATGATTCAAATTACCAGTGGGGTGAACAAATTCACCTTGCTGGCGATTCCATTCTTCATCCTGGCTGGGGCCATCATGGCGGAAGGCGGTATCGCCCGTCGCCTGGTTAATTTTGCCTATATCTTTGTCGGGTTTATTCGCGGCGGCTTGTCGCTGGTCAATATTGTGGCGTCCACGTTCTTCGGTGCGATTTCAGGATCGTCGGTCGCGGATACGGCATCAATCGGTAGCGTGATGATCCCCGAAATGGAGAAAAAGGGCTATCCACGTGAGTACGCAGCGGCGGTTACAGCCAGTGGATCTGTGCAGGCGATTTTGATCCCACCAAGCCATAACTCAGTGATTTACTCGTTAGCGGCAGGCGGCAGCGTTTCTATCGCAACACTGTTTATTGCCGGAGTATTGCCCGGTCTTTTGCTGGGCTTCAGTTTGATGGTGATGTGTCTGGCATTTGCTCATAAACGTGGCTATCCGAAAGGAGAACGCATTCCCTTCAAACAAGCGGTCAAAATTTTCTTCGATGCGCTTTGGGGTTTAATGACGGTGGTTATTATTCTCGGTGGGATTCTTACCGGCGTGTTTACCGCGACGGAATCTGCGGCCGTGGCTTGCGTTTGGGCGTTCTTCGTCACCATGTTTATCTACCGTGACTACAAGTGGAATGAATTGCCGAAGCTGATGTTCCGCACTGTAAAAACTGTTTCTATCGTAATGATTTTAATTGGTTTTGCGGCGGCGTTTGGCGCAGTAATGACATACATGCAATTGCCGTCGCGTATCACCGAGTTCTTCACTTCGCTGTCAGACAACAAGTACGTGATCCTGATGTACCTGAACGTTATGTTACTGCTGATTGGCACTCTGATGGACATGGCACCGATCATTTTGATCCTGACGCCGGTACTGCTGCCGGTGACCAATTCGCTGGGCATCGATCCGGTTCATTTCGGCATGATCATGATGGTGAACCTCGGTATTGGTTTGATTACCCCTCCGGTAGGTTCGGTGCTGTTTGTCGCCAGTGCAGTCAGTAAGCAGAAAATCGAAGTGGTGGTTCGCGCTATGCTACCGTTCTACGCCATGTTGCTGGTGGTGCTGGCAATGGTGACCTACATTCCGGCCGTTTCGCTGTGGCTGCCACATATTCTGGGTATGACGAGTTAATCCGTTTGACCCATCCTTGCCGAAAAGTAAGGATGGGCAGAGTAAATATTTATTCTCTTTTCAGCAATCGCAAAGCATTTGCCGTGACCAATGCTGTCGCGCCAGAATCGGCTAATACCGCAAGCCACAAACCGGTGATACCAAGCAACGTAGTTATTAGAAATATCCCCTTCAAACCTAATGCGATAGTAATGTTCTGGCGAATATTATTATGCGTGGCGCGCGCCAGGCCTATCATGCTGGCAAGTTCTGTCAGGCGGTTGTGCGTCAGCGCGGCATCTGCGGTTTCGAGCGCGACATCAGTGCCACTTCCCATGGCGATACCGATAGTTGCTGCTTTCATCGCTGGTGCATCGTTGATGCCATCACCCACCATCGCAAGTGGAGCGCCAGCGTTGAGTTCGTTCACAGCGTTAACTTTGTCGCCAGGAAGCAAGCTGGCTCGATAATCCATTCCCAATTCTTGGGCGATAGCCGCCGCCGCCCGTGGGTTGTCGCCAGTTAACATCACGCTTTGAACACCGATATTTTTCAGTGCCACAACCGCCATTTTTGCATCGCTGCGCAAGGTATCTCGCAGAGCAATAACGCCGAGCAACTGACCTTGCAGCACAACCGCAATGACTGTTTGGCCTTCGGCTTCTAGCTTGGTGATACGCTGCTGCCAGGTTGCATCCAGTACGTTATCCGCAAGTTTGCCAGGCGCGCTCAATAGCAGCGTTTCGTCGTTTATTGTCGCTTCCACTCCGATACCTGCCAGTGCCCGATGTGCGCTGGTGGTGGGTAATGTCAGTTCTCGGGTCTGAGCTTCACGTACAATTGCTTGTGCTAGTGGGTGTGAAGAGCCTATTTCAGCGGCTGCGGCCAGTGCCAGCAGTGCATTTTCATTAAGCTCATTATTGAATTCAATGGCCGTAACCTGCGGTTTGCCTGCGGTTAATGTGCCGGTTTTATCAAAAGCGATGTGCTGAATTTTTCCAAGGCGTTCGAGTGCTGCGCCACCTTTAATCAAAGCGCCACGTCGCGCCGCCGCAGCAAGCCCCGATGTAATTGCCGCTGGGGTAGAAATCACCAGTGCACACGGACAACCAATCAGTAATAGCGCCAATCCTTTATAAATCCATTCGCTCCAGCTTTGCCCGAATAAAAGCGGAGGAACAACCGCCGCGAGCAGTGCAATGGCCATAATAATCGGCGTATAAATCTGGCTGAAACGGTCGATAAAGCGTTCAATCGGTGCACGGCGTTCATCTGCTTCTTCGATTAAACGCAGAATGCGGTCTATAGCGCTGTCGCCGGGTTCTGAAATCACCTCAAGCTGGACCAGTCTGTCGACGCTGGTACTTCCCGCCGGAACTTTTTCATCCTGCTGGCGTTCGACCGGAATGGACTCGCCGGTTAATGCACTTTCATCGAAGCTGGCGAAAGGCGTTAACAATCGGCCATCTGCGGGTAAACGCCCACCGGCAGCGACTTCTATAACGTCGCCTGGGCGTAAGTCAGAAAGGGCGATGGATTCGCGTTCGCCATTACGAATGCGTGTAGCAACTTCAGGTTTCAGTGCCATCAATGCACTTACGCTGCGGCGGGCACGATTAGCTGCGTAAGATTCTAGCCGCTCGCCAATTAAGAACAGCAACAGCACCATCGCGGCTTCGGCTGTTGCACCGATAAACAGTGCGCCAATTGCCGCCACGCTCATCAACGTTTCGATGGCAAACCAGTTACCGCTGCGCATCAAACGAACGGCCTGACGGGCTATGGGCCACAGGCCAACCAGCGTGGTGGCGATAAACGCCAAGTTGCCAAATGGATGGTTAAATTGCTCAAGACCCCAGCTCAGGGCCATCATTATTATCAGTAAAATGAGCGGTAAGTTTTCACTTAGGCTGGAAGTTTTTGGGGCCGGAGCCGTACTGCTTCTCAGATTATATCCGGCAGCTTTAACGGCTTTTTCAACGTCCAGGCGAATATCGTTACTGGCAGTGACCAGAAGTTTTTGTGTGGTGAACAGCACCTGAACACGTTGCACATCAGCAACTTGTTTCACTGCATTTTCGACTTTGCGTGCGCAGGCTGCGCAATCCATACCGTCTATCAGCCAGCTATAGCGCTCACCGGTATCCGGAATGCTTTCAGTTTCAGGCGTTAAAACGTCATCACGACAACAATCATTACTGCGACAGGAGCCAGCCTTGGCTGGCAACGGGCTTAGTTTGGCTTTAGCAAACTGAGGTGATTTTGGGGAGTTGAGCATGCGCCCTCCGGGGTAATGATAATGTTCTCATTGCCCATGTTACTCTCTGGAGTTGACTCCAGAGTCAAGAGGGAAGTTGGGTGGGCGGTAAATACCGCCCGGACGGTCAGATATACAGCGCTCGGACAATCATAAAGTGCCCGGCAAAATAGCAGGCTGCGGCGATGGCGCTGTCACCCGTAAAGCGACGGCGGTAATGGCTTCCTAACCAGACAATATTGCCTAAAAGCAGCAGCATTGCGCCGATAAAGGCCGAGAAACTTGGACGCGTCGGCAGGAAGAAATAAAGCTCACCGGCAAGCCATACCATCACCAGCGTAATGCCGATAAAGGTCAGAATCGGCCAGCGGAAAGTTTCGAGGCGCGTCCAAATTACGGCTGTCAGTAATGCGCCAACAACCAACAGAATTAGCGGCAATGGCCAGAAGAAACTAAATGTCATCTGGCTGGCAAAATAGAGGGTGTAGAGCAAATGCGACAGGAAAAATGCACCGATGGCGTACAGCATGCGCTGGGTTGGAAGCAGGGTTAGTGCATCACCGAGTAGTGTTGCCAGCAGGCCTGCGACAATCAAATAGCCAGTCGCGTTAAACATGGGCGCCTGCCAGGCCAGTAGTAATAAAAGCAGAAGTGTGACGGGTTTGAAGACCCAGCGTTGCCAGGTTGGCCCACGATAAGAGGCGTCAACGTAGAGCCATCCGGAAAAGAATACGGCGATAAATGACCAAAGCATGGCGTGTCCCTTTTCTATTAGTTAATCTGCTGCAGACTCCAGAAATACGGAGCCTCGTTTCAGTCTAGTGGTCAACAGAGTCTGATGACAACGTCCTGAACGGCAGGGTATTCTTAAAAGTGCCTGACAAATCGAGATAAATCCATGAGTAAAATGCCACTTTTCTTCATTGCCATCGTTGCGATAATCGTCGTGGCAGCGTCGTTTCGCTTTGTTCAGCAACGTCGTCAGAATGCGGAAAATGATGCGGCACCAGTGATGCAACGAAACGTGCTGGTGGCGACAAAACGTGAAACGCCAACCAACGATCGTCGGTCACGGCAACGGCAGGTGACACCCGTCGAAGATACGATGCGTTATGAGATTTGGTTTCGGCCACAAAGTGGTGGGCTGGAGCTGAAAATGCGGGTAACGGCGCAGCAATATCACTCAATGACCGTTGGGGATAAAGGGATGTTGCAGTACAAGGGGACGCGCTTTGTCGGCTTCATCCCCGAGTGATTTTATTTGCCCTGACGCAGTTTTTTCTGCCAGACCAATAGTTCAAACACCCCAAAGATAAAAATCTTAATTTGCTGAGAACGGCTCAACGGTGGGCTATCTTTCGGTTGGGTCGATTTCAGCAATGCTAACTGCATTCCGTGCATCAACACGGTGAAAATCAGCGCCACGTTAATGAAGATATTCAGCGGGCGCGGGAACGGCTGGAAAATATTCAGTAACAAAAATGCCCACACGCCGAGCATCAGCAAACGGCCTATATTAATCAGCATTGTGTAGCTCCTTAAATTCACGGCTAAATAAACGGTAAGCGGCCTGGCCTGCGACTTTTTCACGATGCAGTGACCAGCTTGCCGGTACCGCAGGCATTCCATTTTCAACTTCGCTTTCGACGTAAATCAGTGCTTCATCTGCCAGCCAACCGTTGCGTTCCAGCAGTGCTAATGTTTCGTCCAGCAACCCTTTGCGGAATGGCGGGTCAACAAACACGATGGTGTGCGGCGCGCCGGGTTGTGCCAAAAAATTCAGCGTGTTGGCGTTCACCACTTTTGCATTAGTTGCTTTCAGGGTGACGAGATTTTTTTGCAACTGCTGCGAGACGTTGCGATCCATCTCCAACAATGTGGCGCTGGCTGCATAACGCGATAAGGCTTCGAGCCCCAGGGCACCGCTTCCTGCAAAGCAATCCAGCACAGTTGCATTAACCATTGACGGGGCCAGCCAGTTAAACAGAGTTTCACGAACTCTGTCTGTGGTAGGACGCAGACCCGGGCTGTCAGGAACGGGTAGTTTACGGCCGCGCCATTGGCCACCAATAATACGGATCTGGCCGGTGCCAGTAGATTGCGGTTTTTTCATGAGACTCACTGCGATGCAATTTCTTGCCGCCTAGTGTAACGGTGTGTGTAAAGCGGGGAAAGTGATAGACTAACGTATTCATTCGATAATTATTTTCAGTGCCCGTGGCAAGCTCAATCGGGCCTGTGCCATGAATTAACAGCGAGGGGTGTGTTCGCAAATGGCGAAAGAGAAAAAACGTGGCTTTTTTTCATGGTTAGGCTTTGGCCAGAAAGAACAGGCTTCTGAACAAGAATCAGAACAAAAACCAGCAGAAGAACAACCGGTTGTGGAAGAAGTTGTTGAGCAAACTATTGACGTTCAACAACCGGAGACAACGGAAGAAACTGTAGAGCCAGAAGCTGAACCTGTTGCGCTTGAAAAGCGTGATGAACCTGAAGTTTTCGCAGACGACATCGTGGAAGTGAGTGAAAAACTCGCTGAAAGCGAAGTGGTGGCTGAGCCAGAAATTATTCCAGAGCCGGAGCCTGAGCCAGAAGTCACTGCGCAAGTTGCCGTTGAACATGAAGAATTGTCTGTTCCTGAAGATATCATTCCAGACGATGTACAGGTACAGCAGCCAGAAGAATGGCAGCCAGAACAAGAACCTGTTGTCGCCGAAATTGAGACTGAAACGGTCATTGAACCCGAAGAAGTCGCTGTTGTTCCGGTTGAAGAAATTGTAGTTGAAGACGTAATTGTTGAAGACGTTGCTGTCGAAGAAGTGATTGCTGAAGACGTACCTGTTGCAGCCGCTGTCGTTGAAGAAACGCACGAAGAGCTGGAACCTGAAGAAGCCGTCGAAGAATCTCGAGCCGAAGAAACTCAGCAAGAACAGGAGAGACCAACCAAAGAAGGTTTCTTTGCGCGTCTTAAACGCAGCTTAATTAAGACTAAACAAAACCTCGGTTCCGGATTTATCAGTCTTTTCCGTGGCAAGAAAATCGACGATGATCTCTTTGAAGAGCTGGAAGAGCAGCTGCTTATCGCGGATGTTGGTGTTGAAACAACGCGTAAAATCATCACTAATCTGACAGAAGGCGCGAGCCGTAAAGAGTTACGTGACGCGGAAGCGTTGTACGGTCTGCTGAAAGAAGATATGGGCGAAATTCTGGCTAAAGTAGATGAGCCACTGAAAGTTGAAGGCAAAACACCGTTCGTCATCTTGATGGTTGGCGTTAATGGCGTGGGTAAAACCACCACCATTGGCAAGCTGGCTCGCCAGTTCCAGCAAGAAGGTAAATCTGTGATGCTGGCCGCGGGCGATACGTTCCGTGCCGCAGCGGTAGAACAATTGCAGGTATGGGGGCAGCGCAACAATATTCCTGTTGTGGCTCAGCATACTGGTGCTGATTCTGCATCGGTGATTTTCGATGCTATTCAGGCGGCAAAAGCGCGCAATGTCGACGTTCTTTTGGCTGATACCGCTGGGCGTTTGCAGAACAAAGCGCACCTGATGGAAGAGTTGAAGAAAATCGTCCGTGTCATGAAAAAATTGGACGAGGATGCGCCGCATGAGATTATGCTCATTCTTGATGCCAGCACCGGGCAGAATGCGATTAGTCAGGCTAAATTGTTCCATGAAGCCGTTGGATTGACAGGCATTACGCTAACCAAACTGGATGGTACAGCCAAAGGCGGCGTGATTTTCTCCGTTGCCGATCAGTTTGGTATTCCGATCCGTTACATTGGTGTCGGCGAGCGTATTGAGGACTTGCGTCCGTTTAATGCGGGCGATTTTATTGAGGCACTTTTTGCCCGAGAGGATTAACCATGATTCGCTTTGAACACGTTAGTAAGGCCTATCTCGGTGGGAGACAAGCGTTGCAGGGAGTCACCTTCCACATGCAACCTGGCGAGATGGCTTTTCTGACCGGCCACTCTGGCGCGGGGAAAAGTACCCTGCTCAAGCTTATCTGCGGTATTGAACGGCCAAGTGCCGGGAAGATAGCTTTTGGCGGCCATGATATTAGCCGCCTCAAGAGCCGCGAAGTGCCGTTCTTGCGCCGCCAGATTGGAATGATCTTTCAGGATCACCATTTGTTGATGGACAGAACCGTGTACGACAACGTGGCAATCCCGCTGATCATTGCGGGTGCCAGCGGTGAAGATATTCGCCGCCGTGTGTCAGCAGCACTGGATAAAGTAGGCCTGCTTGATAAAGCGAAGAATCTTCCGATTCAACTCTCCGGCGGCGAGCAGCAACGTGTAGGTATTGCCCGTGCGGTGGTGAACAAACCTGCTGTACTATTGGCGGATGAACCAACCGGTAACCTTGATGATGCGCTCTCGGAAGGGATTTTACGTCTGTTTGAGGAATTTAACCGCGTTGGTGTAACCGTTCTGATGGCGACGCATGACATTGGGCTGATATCTCGCCGTAATTACCGCATGTTGACGTTAAGTGACGGCCATTTGCATGGAGGCCTTGCAGGTGAATAAACGCAGCGCGCTCAATCAAATAAAGCGTTTTAGCAATAAGCTGGATAAAATCAACTCGCTGAATAAGTTAGGAGATTTAGGCCGCTCGGTGAAAAAACGCAGCAAAGGGCCTCAATCAAAAAGCAAATCTCTTAAAGGCGGCGTGAATGAGCAGTTCCGCTATGCCTGGCAGGGCGCTTTACAAGACTTACGCAGCAAACCTTTAGCCACGTTTCTGACGGTGATGGTTATCGCCATTTCACTGACGCTGCCAAGCGTGTGCTACATGGTTTACAAGAACGTGAACCAGGCTGCCACACAGTATTATCCGTCTCCGCAAATCACCGTTTACCTCGATAAAGCGCTCGATGATAATGCCGCGCAGCAAGTGGTGGGCGCGATTCAGGCTGAAGAGGGTGTCGATAAAGTTAATTATCTTTCGCGTGACGAAGCGCTGGGCGAGTTCCGTAACTGGTCTGGTTTTGGTGGCGCACTAGATATGCTGGAAGAAAACCCGCTGCCTGCGGTTGCTGTGGTTAACCCGAAGCTCGACTTCCAAACTACAGATCATCTGAACACGTTGCGTGATCGCGTGGCGCGTATTCATGGTGTCGATGAAGTGCGCATGGACGACAGTTGGTTTGCGCGTCTTGCTTCGCTGACAGGTCTTGTGGGCCGTGTTGCCGCGATGATTGGCGTACTGATGGTTGCGGCGGTGTTTCTGGTGATTGGGAACAGTGTGCGTTTGAGCATCTTTGCCCGCCGCGACACCATCAACGTGCAAAAGCTGATTGGCGCCACAGATGGATTCATCCTGCGCCCGTTCTTATATGGTGGCGCATTGTTAGGTTTTAGCGGTGCGTTCTTGTCGCTGATCCTGACTGAAATCCTGGTTTGGCGCTTGTCGTCAGCGGTAACCGAAGTCGCGCAAGTGTTCGGCACTAAGTTCGATCTTACCGGCTTAGGATTCGACGAATGCCTGCTGTTGCTGCTGGTTGCATCTATGAGCGGCTGGCTGGCTGCATGGATCGCAACGGTACAACATTTACGTCGTTTTACCCCAGAGTAAAAATTTTTTGATATACTTGTTCCCTGCTACGAAGTACCCGTTAGCAGGGGACATGCTCCCACCTCGGTTAGTGTTTCTCCTGCCCAGTTTCATAGCTCTGTCACATTTTGTGTGTAATATATGCACAGCTTTACAGTGAACTTGTGGATAACATCACTGTCTGAGTTTACTGTGAATGGTACGGTTTGGCGCTTGACGTGAAGTCAGGTGCAGCATGTTGTAGCAACCTGTACGTTAGCTTCTAAGAGAGGGTTTGAATGACCAAAGAAATGCAAAATTTAGCTTTAGCCCCTGTTGGTAACCTGGAATCTTATATCCGGGCCGCTAACTCTTGGCCGATGTTGACGGCTGAGGAAGAGAAGGAGCTGGCTGAAAAGCTGCATTACCAGGGCGATCTGGAAGCAGCGAAAAGGCTGATCCTGTCACACCTGCGCTTTGTTGTTCATATCGCTCGTAATTACTCGGGCTATGGCTTGCCGCAGGCTGACTTGATTCAGGAAGGTAACATTGGCCTGATGAAGGCTGTGCGCCGCTTTAACCCGGAAGTGGGTGTCCGTCTGGTGTCGTTCGCCGTGCACTGGATTAAAGCTGAAATTCACGAATACGTTCTGCGTAACTGGCGTATTGTGAAAGTGGCAACCACTAAAGCACAACGTAAGTTGTTCTTTAACCTGCGCAAAACCAAACAGCGTCTGGGTTGGTTCAATCAAGACGAAGTTGAAATGGTTGCCAACGAGCTGGGTGTTTCCAGCAAAGATGTCCGTGAGATGGAATCTCGCATGGCAGCGCAGGACATGACGTTTGACATGGGTAACGACGACGATTCAGACAGCGCGCCAATGGCTCCTGTGCTGTTCTTGCAGGATAAGTCTTCTAACTTTGCCGATGGCATTGAAGACGATAACTGGGAATCGCACGCGGCTGATAAACTCAGCGACGCTATGTTGGGTCTGGATGAGCGTAGCCAGGATATTATCCGCGCACGCTGGCTTGACGAAGACAACAAGAGCACGTTGCAAGAGTTGGCCGATCGTTACGGCGTTTCCGCTGAGCGTGTGCGCCAGCTTGAAAAGAACGCGATGAAAAAACTGCGCATGGCAATCGAAGCGTAAGTTATTCAGTTAGAAAAAAACCGCCTTTCGGGGCGGTTTTTTTATGCCTGTTACTTTCCTGTTCATCTTGTGAAAAAATTGTTATTCCAAAAACCGCAAATTCGGGTATGTTTTTAACTCTGGATGCGGTGAAGGCACACGCGGTATTCGTAAATCAAAAATAAAATCGTGCCGAAACAACACAACAAATACCAATCACAACAAGAATGGGGATTCTCAGGATGAAAATGAAGGGCAAAGCATTATTGGCTGGTTGTATTGCACTTGCGATGAGCAACGCAGCATTTGCTAAGGATATCAAAGTAGCGGTAGTTGGGGCGATGTCTGGCCCGGTTGCACAATATGGCGACCAGGAATTTACCGGTGCAGAGCAAGCGGTAGCCGATATTAACGCCAAAGGTGGTATTAATGGCGATAAGCTGGTTATTACCAAATACGACGATGCTTGTGACCCGAAGCAAGCGGTAGCGGTCGCCAACAAAGTGGTTAACGACGGTATTAAATACGTCATCGGCCACCTGTGTTCTTCTTCCACTCAACCTGCGTCTGATATCTACGAAGACGAAGGTATTCTGATGATTACGCCTGCGGCAACGGCTCCTGAGCTGACAGCACGTGGCTACAAACTGACAATGCGTACTACCGGTCTGGACTCCGATCAAGGCCCGACGGCTGCGAAATACATCCTTGATCATGTGAAACCGAAAAACATCGCGGTCATTCATGACAAACAGCAGTATGGCGAAGGTCTGGCGCGTTCGGTTCAGGACAACCTGAAAAAAGGCGGCGCTAATGTGGTGTTCTTTGACGGTATCACCGCAGGCGAGAAAGATTTCTCCACGCTGGTGGCGCGCCTGAAGAAAGAAAACATCGATTTTGTTTACTACGGTGGTTATCACCCAGAAATGGGTCAGATCCTGCGTCAGTCTCGTGCAGCAGGTCTGAAAACTCAGTTCATGGGGCCGGAAGGTGTGGCGAACGTTTCTCTGTCTAACATTGCTGGCGACTCTGCTGAAGGCCTGTTAGTCACTAAACCGAAGAACTACGACCAGATTCCTGCGAACAAACCTGTTGTAGATGCCATCAAAGCGAAGAAACAAGATCCAAGCGGCGCATTCGTATGGACAACATACGCAGCTCTGCAATCTTTAGCGGCGGGTCTGAAGCAGTCAGAAGATCCTGCGAAGATCGCGACTTACCTGAAAGGCAGCACAGTTGAAACCGTAATGGGGCCGTTGAGCTGGGATCAGAAAGGCGATCTGAAAGGTTTTGAGTTTGGTGTGTTTACCTGGCATGCTAACGGTACAGCGACCGACGCTAAGTAATTTTTCTAAATTCGTTCCCTCTCCAACAGGAGAGGGAACGAATGAATCACTTCTCCCAACCACCATCCTGAGCTTTAAAACCCAACGCCTGCATAAACGCGGTTATTACGCGATGGTCTTCCATGCCGACATCTGCCATCCACCATCCGGTGATGTCAGGGTTATCACGAATCACTTCTTCTACTAAATATTGCCCAACGCCACGACGACGGGTGATTTCGCGTACCCGTAGCGAATCCAATGCACCATGCGTATCGGCAAGCGTGACGCGCACCGCACCCAATAGCCTGTCGTTAAATTTTGCGGCGTAAATTCTGTGGGTATCGCTAAGGGTGAGCGAGGAGCTGGAATATTCCGGCCAGATCTTAGCAAGATCGATCTCATCCTGAGCACTACACTCAAACAGACGAATGATGGTGAGTTTCATAAGCGAGCTAACCAAAAAGCGGGAAAACATCGAGTGTAACCAATTTATTTGCGCCAGACGCTTTATCTTTTATCCACCATAAACCAGGTGATTAGTTTTTGTGGAAAACATATGCCAGTTCTATCAGCGTCAGATTGAAAGTTGTTCAGTATAAAACCCTAAAACCTAGTGATTTATTCCGTTCTTTGTATCGCTATTTTATGCTGAAAAAGCTGCTTTTTTTTGTTTAACTATAAGCAAATACAGAATAATATCTTTGCTTAATAGCCTGAAAAATAGAGAGTTTAGCCGTAAAAATTGTAAATTTTAGCGCTAAACCCTTAAAGACAATCATAAAAATGGTTAAAGGTTAAAAAATGTGCAGCATGTTTTTTAACCATAATAAAACCACATAATCACGAGAAATGGGGATTCAACGAATGAAAGTAAACGCGAAGACATTACTCGCTGGGATTATTGCGCTGGCGGTGTCTCACGCGGCAACTGCAGCGGATATCAAAGTTGCGGTTGTTGGTGCCATGTCAGGCCCGGTTGCGCAGTGGGGCGACATGGAATTTAACGGTGCTCGCCAGGCAATCAAAGACATCAACGCCAAAGGTGGCATCAAAGGCGACAAACTTGTTGCGGTTGAATACGACGATGCTTGCGATCCAAAACAAGCTGTAGCGGTTGCCAACAAAATCGTTAACGACGGTGTGCGCTATGTCATCGGCCACCTGTGCTCTTCTTCTACTCAGCCAGCGTCTGATATCTATGAAGACGAAGGCATTCTGATGATAACCCCTGGTGCTACTAACCCAGAGCTGACAAACCGCGGCTACAAGATGATTATGCGTACCGCTGGTCTGGATTCTTCCCAGGGTCCAACGGCGTCTAAGTACATTCTTGAAACCGTTAAGCCTCAACGTATCGCTATCATTCATGACAAACAGCAATACGGTGAAGGTCTGGCGCGTTCTGTACAAGACGGTCTGAAAAAAGCGGGCGCAAACATCGTCTTCTTCGACGGCATCACCGCAGGCGATAAAGACTTCTCCACGCTGGTTGCACGTCTGCAGAAAGAAAATATCGACTTCGTTTACTACGGTGGTTATTACCCAGAAATGGGCCAGATTCTGCGTCAGGCACGTGCTGTTGGCCTGAAAACTCAGTTCATGGGCCCAGAAGGTGTCGGTAACGCATCGCTGTCCAACATCGCGGGTGCTGCGGGCGAGGGTATGTTAGTGACTATGCCAAAACGCTATGACCAGGACCCAGCGAACAAAGCTGTCGTTGACGAACTGAAAGCTGAGAAGAAAGACCCAAGTGGCCCATATGTCTGGATCACTTACGCAGCCGTGCAATCTCTGGCAACCGCGCTTGAGCGTACTGGCAGCGCTGAACCTGCTGATTTAATCAAAGACTTGAAAGCAAACGGTGCGAAAACCGTGATTGGGCCGCTGAACTGGGATGAGAAAGGCGATCTGAAGGGATTTGAATTTGGTGTCTTCCAGTGGCATGCCGACGGTTCGTCCTCTGTGGCGAAATAAACAGACCGGCAATTCTGGGTCATCCTACTTCTCCGGCGGCTATGCGTCGGAGAAGGAATAAATAAGGTTATTGTATGTCCGAGCAGTTCCTCTACTTCCTGCAACAGATGTTTAACGGCGTCACGCTGGGCAGTACTTACGCGTTGATTGCCATCGGTTACACCATGGTTTATGGCATTATCGGCATGATCAACTTCGCCCATGGCGAGGTGTACATGATAGGCAGCTACGTCTCGTTTATGATCATCGCAGCACTGATGATGATGGGCATTGATGCGGGCTGGATGCTTGTCGGTGCGGGTTTCATTGGTGCGATTGTTATCGCCAGCGCCTATGGGTGGAGCATCGAACGCGTCGCTTATAAGCCGGTGCGTAACTCTAAGCGTCTGATTGCACTGATCTCTGCCATCGGTATGTCCATCTTCTTGCAAAACTACGTCAGTCTCACTGAAGGTTCGCGCGATATCGCGCTACCAAGCCTGTTTAACGGCCAATGGATTGTAGGGGCGAGCGATAACTTCACCGCAACTATCACCACCATGCAGCTCGTTATCTGGGTTGTGACTTTCCTTGCGATGCTGGCGTTGACGCTGTTTATCCGCTATTCCCGCATGGGCCGTGCCTGCCGTGCGTGTGCAGAAGATTTGAAAATGGCGAGCCTACTCGGTATTAACACAGACCGTGTTATCTCTCTGACGTTCGTGATTGGCGCGGCAATGGCAGCGGTTGCTGGTGTATTGCTTGGCCAATTCTACGGTGTAATCAACCCATACATCGGCTTTATGGCTGGGATGAAAGCCTTCACCGCAGCGGTTCTTGGCGGTATCGGTAGTATTCCTGGTGCAATGATTGGTGGTTTGATTTTAGGTGTGGCAGAAGCGCTGACGTCGGCGTATCTGAGCACTGAATATAAAGATGTTGTCTCCTTTGCGCTGCTCATCGTGGTTCTGCTGGTTATGCCAACGGGTATCCTGGGCCGTCCGGAGGTAGAAAAAGTATGAAACCGATGCATGTTGTTTTTGCAGCACTTTCGGCGGTCATGTTCTTCGTTCTGGCGGGTGTGTTCATGGGTGTGCAGCTCAGCCTCGATGGAACGAAACTTGTGGTACACAGCGCTGAAACAGTGCGCTGGGAATGGGTTCTGATTGGTACGGCGATTGTTTTTGTCTTCCAGTTATTGCGTCCTGTATTCCAGAAAGGCATGAAAAAAGTCTCCGGGCCGAAGTTTGTTCTGCCCGCGCTCGACGGTTCCACGCCAAAACAAAAACTGTTCCTGCTGGCATTGCTGGTGCTTGCCGTTGCGTGGCCGTTCGTGGTTTCACGCGGCACGGTGGATATCGCCACGCTGACGATGATCTACATTATTCTCGGTCTCGGTTTGAACGTGGTCGTTGGTTTGTCTGGCTTGTTGGTTCTGGGCTATGGTGGTTTTTATGCCATCGGCGCTTACACCTTTGCGTTGCTGAACCACTATTACGGTCTCGGATTCTGGACTTGCTTGCCAATCGCAGGTTTGGTTTCTGCGGCAGCAGGCTTCCTGCTGGGCTTCCCGGTGCTGCGGCTGCGAGGTGACTACCTCGCGATTGTGACGCTGGGCTTCGGTGAAATCGTCCGTATTTTGCTGCTCAATAACACCGAAATAACTGGCGGACCGAACGGCATCAGCCAGATCCCAAAACCCACGCTGTTCGGTCTGGAATTCAGCCGTAGTGCGCGTGAAGGCGGTTGGGATACCTTCAGCAACTTCTTTAACGTCGCCTACAATCCCGGCGACAGGGTTATCTTCCTGTACCTTGTTGCGCTGTTGCTGGTTGTGTTTTCGCTGTTTGTGATTAACCGACTGCTGCGTATGCCGCTGGGGCGTGCTTGGGAAGCATTGCGTGAAGATGAAATCGCCTGCCGCTCACTGGGTCTGAATCCAACTCGCATCAAACTGACCGCATTTACTATCAGCGCCGCGTTCGCAGGTTTTGCCGGAACACTGTTTGCTGCGCGCCAGGGCTTTGTGAGTCCGGAATCATTCACCTTTGCCGAATCGGCATTCGTGCTGGCGATTGTGGTACTGGGCGGTATGGGTTCGCAATTTGCCGTTATCCTCGCCGCAGTTCTGCTGGTCGTGTCACGTGAACTGATGCGTGACCTGAACGAATACAGCATGTTGATGCTAGGCGGGTTGATGGTGCTGATGATGATTTGGCGTCCACAAGGTTTGCTGCCAATGACGCGCCCTCAATTGAAACTGAAGAAAGAGCAAGTAGAACAAGCCAAAGGAGAGCAGGCATGAGTCAGCCATTGTTATCCGTAAACGGCTTGATGATGCGTTTCGGTGGCCTTCTCGCTGTAAACAATGTTTCTCTGGAACTGCATCCACAAGAAATTGTTTCGTTAATCGGCCCAAACGGCGCGGGCAAAACCACAGTATTTAACTGCCTGACCGGTTTTTATAAACCAACGGGCGGCTCGATTATGTTGCGTGACCAGCACCTGGAAGGGCTACCGGGCCAACAAATTGCGCGTATGGGCGTGGTGCGCACTTTCCAGCACGTGCGCTTGTTCCGTGAAATGACCGTCATTGAAAATCTGTTGGTTGCCCAACATATGCAACTGAAAACCGGTGTGTTCTCAGGATTGCTGAAAACCCCAGCTTTTCGCCGGTCACAAAGCGAAGCGCTCGACCGGGCGGCTATCTGGCTTGATCGTATTGGGCTGCTTGAGCAGGCTAACCGTCAGGCGAGTAACCTGGCGTATGGCGATCAGCGTCGCCTTGAAATCGCGCGCTGCATGGTGACTCAGCCAGAAATCCTGATGCTGGATGAACCGGCCGCTGGCCTTAACCCGAAAGAAACGCATGAGCTTGATGAACTGATCATGGAGCTGCGTAACCATCACAACACCACCGTGCTGTTAATCGAGCATGATATGAAACTGGTGATGGGCATTTCTGACCGGATCTACGTTGTGAACCAGGGAACACCGTTAGCAAATGGTACGCCGGAGCAAATCCGCAATAACCCTGACGTAATCCGCGCCTATCTGGGAGAGGCATAAGATGGAAAATATCATGTTGTCCTTTGACCATGTGAGCGCGCATTACGGCAAAATACAGGCGCTTCACGAGGTCAGCTTGCACATCAAACAGGGTGAAATCGTTACTCTGATTGGTGCGAACGGTGCAGGTAAAACCACGCTGCTCGGCACATTGTGCGGTGATCCACGCGCTTCTAGCGGTAAGGTTACCTTTGATGGTAAAGACATTACTGACTGGCACACCGCGCGCATCATGCGTGAGGCAGTAGCGATTGTTCCAGAGGGACGCCGCGTATTTTCACGTATGACGGTGGAGGAAAACCTGGCGATGGGCGGTTTCTTCGCCGAGCGCGACCAGTTTCAAGAGCGCATCAAACGCGTTTACGAGTTGTTCCCGCGTCTGCATGAACGCCGTATTCAACGTGCAGGCACCATGTCCGGCGGTGAGCAGCAAATGCTGGCGATTGGTCGTGCGTTGATGAGCCAACCGCGCCTGCTGCTGCTGGACGAGCCATCGCTTGGCCTTGCGCCAATTATCATCCAGCAGATTTTCGATACCATCGAACAACTGCGCAGCGAAGGCATGACCATCTTCCTCGTCGAGCAAAACGCCAATCAGGCGCTGAAACTCGCTGACCGAGGCTACGTGTTGGAAAACGGCCACGTGGTACTGGAAGATACCGGTGATGCGCTATTAGCTAACGAAGCGGTACGTAGCGCCTATCTGGGCGGCTAATTTATTGCTTAATCATGAAGGAGCCTACGGGCTCCTTTTTTATGGCATTCTTCCGACTGTCTTCTTTCCTTCACCCCATCGTCATGATCCTGTCACCTCTCGGTTATTTTTCTGTCATACGCGCATGTCATGTTTTGATGCGAACAAAAACGCGTATTTTCGCGCAGCTTAAATGCCTCATAACTAGAGAGATAAGACATGACTGCATCGTTACGACATACAGCACTTTGCCTTGCGCTTGGATGCGTAGTTAGCAGCAACGCCATCGCCGCCACCTCTATTCCATTCTGGCATTCAATGGAAGGTGAACTGGGCAAAGAAGTCGATTCGCTGGCTCAACGATTTAACCAGACGCATCCTGACTACCAAATTGTTCCTGTTTATAAAGGCAACTACGAACAAAACCTGGCGGCAGGGATAGCCGCTTTCCGCTCGGGTAACGCGCCAGCTATTTTGCAGGTTTACGAAGTGGGCACCGCGACCATGATGGCTTCGAAAGCGATCAAACCGGTGTACGAAGTGTTCAGTGATGCGGGCATTAAGTTCGATGAATCTCAATTTGTGCCGACGGTTTCCGGCTATTACACCGATGCGAAAACCGGGCATCTGCTTTCACAACCGTTCAACAGCTCGACTCCGGTACTGTATTACAACAAAGACGCCTTCAAGAAAGCTGGGCTTGACCCCGAGCAACCACCAAAAACCTGGCAGGATCTGGCTGCATATACAGCCAAGCTCAAAGCTGCGGGCATGAAATGCGGTTACGCCAGCGGTTGGCAGGGTTGGATTCAAATCGAAAACTTCAGCGCCTGGAACGGTCTGCCAGTTGCAACGAAAAACAACGGCTTTGACGGTACTGACGCGGTTCTTGAATTCAATAAACCAGAGCAGGTCAAACATATTGCCTTGCTTGAAGAGCTGAACAAGAAAGGTGATTTCAGCTACTTTGGTCGCAAAGACGAATCGACCGAGAAGTTCTACAACGGTGATTGTGCGATTACCACCGCTTCTTCTGGCTCGCTGGCTGATATCCGCCACTACGCTAAATTCAACTACGGCGTGGGCATGATGCCTTATGACTCAACCATTCCAAATGCGCCGCAGAACGCCATTATCGGCGGAGCAAGTTTGTGGGTGATGCAGGGTAAAGATGCCGCGACGTACAAAGGTGTGGCTGAATTTATGCAGTTCCTCGCTCAGCCGGAAATCGCTGCCGAGTGGCACCAGAAAACCGGTTACTTGCCGATTACCAAAGCCGCTTACGACCTGACGCGTGAGCAAGGTTTCTACGAGAAGAATCCAGGTGCTGATATCGCTACGCGCCAGATGATGAACAAGCCGCCATTACCGTTCACCAAAGGTCTGCGTCTGGGCAATATGCCGCAGATTCGTACCATCGTGGATGAAGAACTGGAATCTGTGTGGACCGGTAAGAAAACCCCTCAGCAGGCATTAGATAGCGCCGTTGAGCGTGGCAATCAGTTGTTACGCCGTTTTGAGCAGTCGACCAAATCTTAAGCTTTGTTGGTGTCGGATGTCGCTAACGCTAATCCGACCTACGAAAGCCGTTGTAGGGTGGATTAGCGCATGCGACATCCACCATTAATCTCTATAAGAGCAACACTATGTCATCATCTCGTCCGGTGTTCCGTTCTGGCTGGTTGCCGTATGCACTAGTCCTGCCGCAACTGATTATCACCATTATCTTTTTCATTTGGCCTGCGGGTGAAGCGCTGTGGTACTCACTGCAAAACGTCGATCCTTTTGGGCTTTCGAGTACGTTTGTCGGGCTGGATAATTTCAAGCAGCTTTTCCACGACAGTTACTATCTCGACTCTTTTTATACCACGCTAATTTTCAGTGGATTAGTGGCGGGCAGTGGTTTGCTTGTCTCGCTTTTTTTCGCAGCCCTGACGGATTACGTCATTCGCGGCAGCCGTTTATATCAAACACTCATGTTGCTGCCCTATGCCGTGGCACCCGCGATTGCTGCCGTACTGTGGATTTTTTTGTTTAACCCCGGACGCGGCCTGGTCACACATGTGCTCGAGCAGTTTGGTTATCACTGGAATCATGCGCAGAACAGCGGACAGGCGATGTTCCTGGTGGTGTTTGCTTCCGTTTGGAAGCAAATTAGCTACAACTTCCTGTTTTTCTTCGCAGCATTACAATCGATACCTCGCTCGCTGGTTGAGGCCGCTTCTATCGATGGAGCAGGCCCGATACGCCGCTTTTTCCGCTTATCGCTGCCCTTAATTGCCCCGGTGAGTTTCTTTTTGCTGGTGGTTAATTTGGTTTATGCCTTTTTCGATACTTTCCCGGTTATCGATGCGGCAACGGGCGGTGGACCTGTACAGGCAACCACCACGCTTATCTACAAAATTTATCGCGAAGGTTTTGCCGGTCTCGACCTTTCCGCATCTGCGGCACAGTCCGTAGTGCTGATGTTACTCGTGATAATCCTGACCGTGGTTCAGTTTCGTTTTGTGGAACGTAAGGTGCGCTACCAATGATTGAGAACCGCCGCGGGCTGACTATTTTCAGCCATACGATGCTCATCTTTGGCATCATCGTTATTTTATTCCCGCTGTATGTCGCGTTTGTCGCGGCGACGCTGGATAACGAAGCTGTCTTTCAAACGCCGATGACGCTGATTCCGGGCACTCATCTGCTGGAAAATATGACGTATATCTGGATGCATGGCGTGGGAGCAAACAGTGCGCCATTCGGTCTGATGCTGCTCAACAGTTTTGTGATGGCGCTGGTGATAACCATTGGCAAAATTACCGTCTCCATGCTGTCTGCATTTGCCATAGTTTGGTTTCGTTTTCCACTGCGTAACCTATTCTTCTGGATGATTTTCATCACCCTGATGTTGCCAGTTGAAGTGCGTATTTTTCCAACGGTTGAGGTTATCGCTAATCTCAAAATGCTCGACAGCTACACCGGTTTAACGTTGCCGTTAATGGCTTCAGCAACCGCCACATTCTTATTCCGTCAGTTCTTTATGACGCTGCCGGATGAATTGATGGAGGCGGCACGTATCGACGGCGCATCGCCAATGCGTTTTTTCCGCGACATTGTGCTCCCTCTTTCAAAAACCAATCTCGCGGCGCTGTTCGTCATCACCTTTATCTACGGCTGGAACCAGTATTTGTGGCCGTTGCTGATTATCAGCGACGTTAACCTCGGCACTGCTGTGGCAGGTATCAAAGGCATGATGTCTTCTGGTGAAGGTAGCACTCAGTGGAACCAGGTTATGGCCGCAATGCTACTGACCCTGATCCCCCCGGTAATTATCGTTTTAGTAATGCAACGCGCGTTCGTGCGTGGCTTGGTTGATAGTGAGAAATAGGGATACAACCTTTCATGGCTGGACTGAAGTTACAGGCAGTAAGTAAGAGTTGGGACAACAAAACTCAAGTGATTCAGCCGCTGACGCTGGATGTGGCCGATGGCGAATTTATCGTAATGGTTGGCCCGTCGGGCTGCGGTAAATCCACGCTGCTGCGCATGGTTGCGGGGCTTGAACGTGTCACTAGCGGTGACATCTGGATTGACCGTCAGCGCGTCACAGAAATGGAACCAAAAGAGCGTGGAATTGCGATGGTGTTCCAGAACTACGCGCTTTATCCACATATGAGTGTGGAAGAAAACATGGCGTGGGGGCTGAAAATCCGCGGTATGGGTAAAGCGCATATTCAGCAGAAAGTGGTGGAGGCGGCCCGTATTCTGGAGCTTGATGGTTTGCTCAAACGCCGCCCACGCGAGCTTTCCGGTGGGCAGCGCCAGCGCGTAGCCATGGGCCGTGCTATCGTGCGCGATCCCGCCGTTTTCCTGTTCGATGAACCGCTATCAAACCTCGATGCCAAGCTGCGTGTGCAGATGCGCCTGGAGTTACAGCAGCTGCACCGTCGCCTGAAAACAACGAGCTTATATGTTACGCACGATCAGGTAGAAGCGATGACGCTGGCGCAGCGTGTCATGGTGATGAACAAAGGTGTCGCCGAGCAAATTGGTACGCCGGTTGAAGTCTACGAACGTCCGGCAAGCCGTTTTGTGGCAAGCTTTATTGGCTCGCCTGCTATGAACCTGCTGGAAGGTAAAATCAGTGCTGATGGCACGCGTTTCGAGCTTGCAGGCGGAATGGCACTACCATTGGGAAGCGCGCAAAATTTACATCGGGACCGAGCGGTGACGCTGGGTATCCGCCCAGAACATATTGCGTTAAGCTCACAAACCGCAGGCGGTGTGCCATTTATGGTAGACACGCTGGAGATGCTCGGCGCGGATAATCTGGTGCATGGGCGTTGGGGTGAGCAAAAAATGGTGGTGCGCCTGTCGTATCAGAAACGGCCTCAACCTGGTAGCACGCTGTGGTTGCATCTGCCTGAAAACCATCTGCATTTCTTTGATGAAGAAAATGGACAACGTTTATGAGCAACTGGCCTTATCCAAAAATTGCAGCCCATCGTGGCGGCGGGAAACTGGCACCGGAAAACACACTGGCAGCGATTGATGTCGGCGCACGCTACGGCCACACCATGATTGAGTTTGATGCCAAGCTTTCAAAAGACGGGAAAATTTTCCTGCTGCATGATGACACGCTTGAACGCACCAGCAATGGTTGGGGAGTCGCGGGTGATTTACCGTGGGATAAATTACGGAACGTTGATGCAGGAAGCTGGTTTAGCGGTGAGTTTAAAGGTGAGCCATTACCTTTGCTTTCGCAGGTTGCTGCACGTTGTAAACAACACGGCATGATGGCAAACATTGAAATTAAACCGACAACCGACACCGATACAGAAACCGGAAAAGTTGTCGCGCTGGCGGCGCAAGAGTTATGGCAGGGGCAAACCGCGCCATTGTTATCTTCGTTTTCCATCGAAGCACTGGAAGCTGCACAGCTTGCTGCTCCAGAATTGCCGCGTGGGTTGTTGCTGGATGAATGGCGTGATGACTGGCGTGAACTGACTACCCAGCTCGGCTGTGTTTCTATCCATTTAAATCATAAATTGCTGGATGAATCCCGCGTACGCGAGCTCAAAGCGGCGGGGTTACATATTCTGGTTTATACAGTGAATGTTCCCCAACGAGCAGCTACGCTGCTGCGCTGGGGCGTTGATACTATCTGCACAGACCGTATTGACCAGATTGGTGCTGACTTTATGGCCCAATAGTTTTCAGCGGAATACTCGGCTGCGGTGTCATCGAGTTACTCTGCGGATTAAGCATGCTGCCATTGGTTTTCGGTTGCAGCATGTGATCCTGGCCGCTGGATCCGCTACCGCTTAACATTCCACCTTGGGTATTGGGCAATACTTGCTGCGTCCCGACATCCAATTCATTTGGCAACGTCTTCTTTACTTTGAAGACATCTTGCTGCGAATTATTGTTTATCTGCGATTCCAGATGCTGCTGTTGTACACGCGTTTGCGTTTGTAACTGCTGATTCAACATCCCTTTTTGCTGCACCTGCTGCGTTTGCATCTGTTGCTGCATCCGTTGCTGGCTTGGGTTCTGGTAATCCGGTTTGTTTGGATTATTCAGGGTATTAATCGGCTGTGCCAAACTGGTCAATGGCAGTAGTACTGCCAGAAGTAATATTTTTTTCATCGTCACTTCCTCCATTTGGGCGATCTACTAAGTTTACTCGTTTTCCACCATCCCGATGGTTATTTAGGATTTTTAGACCAGGCTTATTGGGGGATTGCCCCTGATAAACATGGAGAAAATAAAGATGAAGCAGTGGAAAACTTTTCGTTTAGAAATACTGCGCTGGATGACCATCCCTGCGCTAATGATCGGACTTTGCCTCTCTGTTAGTGCCGCACCAACTCCAGCGGCTCCTGTATCTTACGGTGTTGAAGCGGATGTGTATCATCCTGTACGTGCTGAACATGGCATGGTTGCGTCGCAGGATTCTCTCGCCACGCAGGTGGGTGTTGATATTCTTAAACAAGGTGGGAATGCCGTTGATGCTGCGGTGGCGGTGGGATTTGCACTAGCAGTAACCCATCCGCAGGCAGGTAATATCGGCGGTGGTGGCTTCATGATGCTGCGCACTAAAGACGGTAAAACTACGTCCATCGATTTCCGTGAAATGGCACCAGAAAAGGCCACGCGCGACATGTTCCTTGATAGCGCCGGCAATGCCGACAGTAAAAAATCCCTGACTTCTCATCTGGCATCAGGCACACCTGGCACCGTTGCGGGCTTCTCCATGGCACTGGAAAAATACGGCACCCTGCCACTCAATAAAGTCATCCAACCGGCCATCAAACTGGCGCAGGACGGATTTACCGTGAACGATGCACTGGCCGAAGACCTGAAAGTGTACGGTGCGGAAGTTCTCCCTAATCATCCAAACAGCAAAGCTATTTTCTGGAAAGCAGATGGCAATCCGCTGCAAAAAGGCGACAAACTGGTGCAAGCCAATCTTGCCAAAAGCCTGGAGATGATTGCTGAAAATGGCCCGGACGCTTTCTACAAAGGGGCTATCGCTGGCCAAATTGCTGAGGAAATGGCAAAAAATGGTGGGCTGATTAGCAAGGTCGATTTGGCAAATTACAAAGCTATTGAGCGTGCACCTATTAGCGGTGATTATCGTGGTTACCAGATTTTCTCCATGCCGCCGCCGTCTTCTGGCGGTATCCATATCGTCGAAATCCTTAATATTCTGGAAAACTTCGATCTTTCCAAATACGGTTTTGGTAGCGCCGATGCGATGCAACTCACCGCTGAAGCCGAAAAATACGCGTATGCCGATCGCTCGGAATATCTCGGCGACCCTGATTTTGTAAAAGTACCGTGGCAGGCGCTGACTAACAAAGCCTACGCCAAATCACTGGCAGAACAGATAGATATCAATAAAGCTCGACCGTCTAGTGAAATCAAACCGGGCAAGCTGGCGCCGTATGAAAGTAACCAGACCACACATTTCTCAGTAGTGGATAAAGACGGCAACGCCGTGGCGGTGACTTACACGCTCAACACCGTGTTCGGGACAGGCATTGTGGCGGGCAATACCGGCATTATCATGAACAACCAAATGGATGATTTCTCGGCCAAGCCTGGCGTGCCAAACGTGTATGGGCTGGTGGGTGGTGATGCAAACGCCGTTGGGCCGCATAAACGCCCGCTGTCGTCGATGTCGCCAACTATCGTGGTAAAAGACGGGAAAACCTGGCTGGTGACCGGCAGCCCTGGTGGTAGTCGAATTATTACAACTGTGCTGCAAATGGTAATGAACACTATCGATTATGGTATGAACGTCGCCGAAGCAACCAACGCACCACGCTTCCATCATCAATGGCTGCCTGATGAGTTGAGGGTCGAAAAAGGCTTTAGCCCGGATACGCTCAAACTTCTGAAAGGAAAAGGCCAAAAGGTAGAAGTGAAAGAGGCAATGGGGAGTACGCAAAGTATTATGGTTGGGCCGGATGGTGCACTGTATGGTGCGTCTGACCCACGTTCGGTGGATGATCTCACCGCAGGGTTTTAACAAGCTAATGGCCCTCATCTGAGGGCCATTAATTTAGAGTGGCTTAAATCGTGCCATAAAATACGCGTCCACAAACTGCCCGTTACGCAGCGCGTAGTCCTTCCCGGTGCCTTCAATTTCAAACCCGAATTTACGGTAAACCGCGATACCTGGTTCGTTATCGACAAACACCGTCAGCTCAATACGCTCAATGCGCAGCCAGTTATCACACAAGTCTACCATCGCGGCTAATAGCGCTGATGCTACTCCGCGGTTTCGGAAGTGTGCTGAAACACCGATACCGAAAGAGGCTACATGGCTACGGCGCGGGTTTGGTTCGACGGACACTACCAGATGGCCCGCAACCACATCATCAATACAAGCAACCAGATGTTTGCGGCCTGCATATGGATGCTTCATACGTTCCTCCCACATCTCGAGAGAAGGATGCGGAATTTGTAGCGTGTTGTGATAAACCTCTGGCTGGGCGTTAATCTGACGTAAAGCATCAAGATCTCTCAATTCAGCGTGGCGTATCGCAATATCGCTCATTCCTTTTCTCCTCAAGTGGTTAGGTAACCCCTTCAACATTATTGACTTTTTAGTTTTCGTCAACTGCCAATTTTTTCTAAAAAACAGTAGACAAGTGCGAATGATAATGATTATTATTGCCATGCGTTCAGGGGAGACCCCTACGGAGACAACCTGAAAGCACGACATTGCTCACATTGCTTCCAGTATTACTTTAGCCAGCCTAGTGCTGGCTTTTTTTTGCCCTTCTTATTTGAATTTGAAGCTGTAGCTGTGTTGGCTGCGCTCATTCACCCGAATCACTTACATAAGTAAGCTCATCGGGATTCACTCTCTTACCGCCTTGCTACAACTCCAACTCATTTAGGTAAACTGTTTGGGGTTTTCGTAGGGCGGATAAGCGCAGCGACATCCGCCAAAGACTGCAGTATGGTAATTGCAATTTAAAGTCAAAAGGACGAAGCAATGACCCTACACTGCGCTTTTATAGGTTTTGGCAAAAGTACCACTCGTTACCATCTTCCTTATGTGCTGGTACGCAAAGATAAATTCCACGTTGCGCATATCTTCCGCCGCCATGAAAAAGCGGAAATCGAACAGCAGCCACAATACAGTCACATTCATTTCACCAGCGCTCTGGATGACATCCTGAATGATCCGCAGGTCAAACTGGTGGTGGTTTGTACTCATCAGGACAGCCACTTCGAGTACGCGAAACGCGCGCTGGAAGCAGGCAAAAATGTGTTAGTGGAAAAACCGTTTACCCCAACGCTTGCTGAAGCCAAGGAACTGTTTGCGCTGGCTCGAGCCAAAGGGCTGACCGTTTCGCCATACCAGAATCGCCGTTTTGACTCCTGCTTCCTGACGATGAAAAAAGCCATCGAAAGCGGTAAGTTGGGCAAAATTGTGGAGATTGAAAGCCACTTTGATATGTATCGCCCGGAAGCTCCTACAGCACCTGGAACGTATGCAGACGGTGCGTTCTATGGTCTTGGCGTACATACCATGGACCAAATCATTTCGCTGTTTGGTCGCCCGAACAAAGTTGCCTACGACATTCGTAGCGTGCGTAATAAAGCCAATCCTGACGATACCTTCGAAGCGCAACTTTTCTACGGCGACCTGAAAGCCATCGTCAAAACCAGCCATCTGGTGAAAATCGACTACCCGAAATTCCAGGTTCACGGTACCAAAGGTTCCTTCATCAAGTATGGTATTGACCAGCAGGAAACCAGCCTGAAGGCTTACATCATGCCGGGCGAACCAGGCTTTGCAGCAGACAACAGCGTAGGCGTACTGGAGTATGTGAATGACGCAGGCGAAACCGTGCGTGAAGAGATGAAACCGGAGCAGGGCGACTACGGGCGTGTTTACGACGCGCTGTATGAAACCATTAATAATGGCAAGCCGAATTTCGTCAGTGAAATTGAAGCACTGACCAATCTTGAGATCCTCGAACGTGGTTTCGAACAAGCTTCACCTTCTGTTATAAGCCTCACCTAGCCTTTCAACGGCGCCTCAGACTCGTTCACTTTTTTTGAACAGAGGCGTCAATTTTCACCCTCTATGATCATTTCCGATTCAGGTACACACTTAGTCCCATCAAACGAATTACGGAGAAATGAAGATGATCTACTTAAGAAAAGCTGAAGAACGTGGTCACGCGAATCATGGTTGGTTGGATAGCTGGCACACTTTCTCTTTCGCCAACTATTACGATGCCAATTACATGGGTTTCTCGGCGTTACGTGTGATTAACGAAGACGTGGTGGAAGCGGGTGAAGGTTTTGGTACCCATCCACACAAAGACATGGAAATCCTGACTTATGTGCTGGAAGGTGCGGTTGCGCATCGGGACAGTATGGGCAATGAAGAAAAGGTGCCCGCAGGCGAATTCCAGATTATGAGCGCCGGTACGGGGATTACTCACTCCGAGTACAACCCAAGTAAAACTGAACGCCTGCGCTTGTATCAAATCTGGATCATCCCAGATAAAACAGGTATTACACCGCGTTACGATCAACGCCGTTTTGATGCGCCACAGGGCCGCCAACTGGTGCTCTCACCGGATGCTCGTGACGGTTCATTGAAAGTGAATCAGGATATGGAACTGTCGCGCTGGGCGTTGGCAAAAGACGAACAATCTGTTTATCAGATTCCGGCAGATAGACGTATCTGGGTTCAGGTGGTGAAAGGTGATGTGTCGATTAATGGCACTCAGGCAAAAACCAGCGATGCCGTTGCGGTATGGGATGAACAAGCGATTTCGATTCATGCAAATATCGAAAGTGAAGTGTTGCTGTTCGATTTACCGCCAGTCTAAGATTTTCCAATAGTTACCGGTCACAACCTTCTCCTTAAACAGGGGAAGGTTGTGCTTTGTCCGTGCTAAACTTGCGTGTCGATTGTTAACCCGCACAGCAGGACAATGAAAAAGAAAAGACCGGTATTACAGGACGTTGCAGACCGCGTTGGAATAACCAAAATGACGGTCAGTCGCTTTTTACGTAACCCTGACCAGGTTTCCGCCGCGTTACAGGTAAAAATTGCCGCAGCCCTCGATGAACTTGGCTACATTCCTAACCGCGCGCCAGACATCCTTTCCAATTCTACTAGCCGCGCAATTGGCGTGTTACTGCCTTCGCTGACCAACCAGGTTTTTGCGGAAGTGCTGCGTGGCGTTGAAAACGTTATCGATGCTTACGGCTACCAGACCATGCTTGCTCACTACGGCTATAAGCCCGAGCTGGAAGAAGAACGTCTGGAATCGATGCTTTCCTGGAATATTGACGGACTTATCCTCACTGAACGCACACATACCCCGCGCACCTTGAAAATGATTGAAGTGGCAGGGATCCCGGTTGTGGAATTAATGGACAGCATTTCACCGTGTCTCGACATTGCAGTAGGGTTTGATAACTTCGAAGCCGCACGCCAGATGACTGCCGCCATTATTGCGCGCGGCCACCGTCACGTCGCCTATCTTGGCGCTCGTCTCGACGAACGTACTGTGATTAAGAAAAAAGGCTATGAGCAAGCGATGCTTGATGCAGGGCTTGTGCCTTACAGCGTAATGGTTGAACAATCGTCTTCTTATTCCACTGGTATCGAACTGTTCCGTCAGGCGCGTCGTGAATATCCGCAACTTGATAGTATTTTCTGTACCAACGATGACTTAGCTATCGGTGCGGCGTTTGAATGCCAGCGGCAAGGGCTAAGTATTCCAAAAGATATGGCGATTGCGGGTTTCCACGGCCACGATATTGGCCAGGTCATGGAACCACGTCTTGCCAGCGTACTGACCCCGCGTGAACGCATGGGCCGCATTGGTGCCGAGCGTTTACTGGCAAGAATTCGTGGTGAAACCGTGACGCCACAAATGCTCGATCTTGGCTTTACGCTGGCTCCAGGCGGTTCAATTTAACCCCCAGGGTTCAGGTTGCAGCCGCGTTGGCTGCAACTCAGATTAATTACGGCACATTTTTTGATGTAGTTCACACTTATTCACTTTTTAAGTGAATGGTTATTGCTTATTGTGAAAGCTCTCCTGACAATGTTACCGATAACAGTTACCCGTAACAACTTACTGTGCCAGTCGGAGCTACGCTATGAGCACTACCAACCATGACCACCACATCTACGTCCTGATGGGCGTCTCTGGCAGCGGTAAATCTGCTGTTGCGAGCGAAGTTGCACATCAACTTAAAGCCGCGTTTCTTGACGGCGATTTCCTGCACCCACGTTGTAATATCATGAAAATGGCTTCCGGTGAGCCACTCAATGACGACGATCGCAAGCCGTGGTTGCAAGCATTAAACGATGCGGCTTTCGCCATGCAGCGTACTAACAAAGTATCCCTGATTGTCTGCTCAGCGCTGAAAAAGGTCTATCGCGACCAATTACGTGATGGTAACCCGAACCTCTCTTTCATCTACATGAAAGGGGCTTTTGAAGTTATCGAAAACCGTCTGAAAGCGCGTAAGGGCCACTTCTTCAAAACTCAAATGCTTGTCACCCAGTTTGAAACGCTGGAAGAACCAAATTCTGATGAACCTGATGTTCTGGTAGTGGATATTGACCAACCGCTTGAAGGCGTGGTGGCCAGCACTATTGATGTGATTAATAAAGGCAGTGCGCAGTGAGTACATTAACGCTTGTTTTAACAGCAGTAGGCTCGGTTTTGCTGCTGTTGTTTTTAGTAATGAAGGCACGTATGCATGCCTTCGTTGCTTTGATGGTGGTTTCAATTGGTGCAGGGATATTTTCCGGAATGCCGCTCGACAAAATCGCGGCAACGATGGAAAAAGGAATGGGCGGAACGTTGGGATTTCTGGCCATCGTTGTCGCGCTCGGCGCGATGTTTGGTAAAATTCTCCATGAAACCGGTGCGGTAGACCAAATCGCCGTCAAAATGCTCAAGTCCTTTGGCCACAGCCGCGCACATTATGCGATTGGCCTTGCGGGTTTGATATGCGCACTCCCTCTTTTCTTCGAAGTAGCTATTGTCCTGCTGATTAGCGTGGCCTTTTCTATGGCGCGCCACACAGGGACGAACCTCGTTAAATTGGTTATTCCTCTGTTTGCAGGTGTTGCTGCCGCTGCTGCATTTCTGCTGCCAGGGCCTGCACCAATGTTGCTGGCCTCGCAGATGCATGCCGATTTTGGTTGGATGATTTTGCTGGGCTTGTGTGCTGCGATTCCAAGCATGATTATCGCCGGGCCGATATTTGGTAACTTCATCAGCAAATATGTCGAACTGCATATTCCTGACGATATTACCGAACCGCACCTGGGCGAAGGTAAACTGCCTTCGTTTGGTTTCAGCCTGTCGTTGATCCTGCTGCCGCTCGTGCTGGTAGGGCTTAAAACTGTCGCTGCACGTTTCGTCGAGCAAGGTTCCACTTTGTACGAATGGCTCGAGTTCATCGGGCATCCCTTCACTGCGATTCTGGTGGCTTGCCTGGTTGCTATTTACGGGCTGGCGTATCGTCAGGGAATGGCGAAAGAGAAGGTCATGGAAATCTGCGGCCACGCGCTGCAACCGGCGGGTATTATCTTGCTGGTTATCGGCGCTGGTGGCGTGTTCAAACAAGTGCTGGTAGATTCCGGTGTTGGCCCGGCATTGGGTGAAGCGCTGACAGGTATGGGCTTGCCGATTGCTTTGACATGCTTCGTTTTGGCTGCTGCGGTTCGTATCATCCAGGGTTCCGCAACGGTTGCTTGTCTGACCGCAGTGGGTTTGGTGATGCCTGTTATCGAACAACTCAATTACAGTGGTGCACAAATGGCAGCCTTGTCGATTTGTATCGCTGGTGGTTCGATTGTGGTGAGCCATGTAAACGATGCGGGTTTCTGGCTGTTTGGTAAGTTTACAGGGGCAACCGAAGGGCAAACCCTGAAAACCTGGACCATGATGGAAACCATTCTCGGTACCACCGGTGCGATTGTTGGGATGATTGCCTTTACACTCCTGAGCTAAAAACTATTCTCACCTAAACCCTCTCCACGAAGGAGAGGGTTTTGAAAGCCTGATTTTTTCGTTTTAATGTGACTTTTGAGGGGGAGAGGGTTAAATCACTACAAGTGCTATTGTTTGTGATGCTTAACGCCAGTCAGTTTGTTAGAAATGATAGTTCAGGCGCAAAGTAATTTCTTGATAATCAGTTTTGAATTTCGGGTAAACGACACTACTACCTTCTGGATCGAACGCGTCACTTTCGCCCAAATCGGTATAGCGATACTCAAGCGCGGTTGAAAAATTATCGCTGAATTTCCATTCAACACCCGCGCCAACGTTATAACCCAAACGAACATCATCGCTTGTTGTTTTAAACGCGTTGCCGCAATCCTGAACAGCCGGGGCAGGATTAACAGAGCAACCCTTTGCAAGCTCCATTGATGCGACTGTTAAACCTGCCGTTACATATGGCAGCCAATTGCCAATTGCATAACCAGCCTTTAGATTTAAATTAAACGCCTGATTAATGTCTACCTCGTCATACCATGACGAATTAGAGGGATTGTTAAGCCCACCACTTATATTCGCGGCTGAAAATCCAGTCTCAACCCCTAAAACAATGTCATTATCCAGTTGCCAGTTATATCCCGCCTGAATGCCTCCTACTGTTCCGTCAATATCGCGCGGTGTTCCGTAGGGTTCTGTTTGGCCTGGGGAAATAGAAACATCCTGATTGTTTCCACTGGCATAACCTAAGTTACCGCCAATTAACCAGCCCTCAAAGGGTTTACCTGCTTGAGTAGTGGTAGCAAAGGTGGCGCCGGATGAAAGCAGTAGTACAGCCATTAATAGTGATTTACGCATTATCTTTCCTTAGTAGTCGTATATTTAAATTGAAATTAATATTCTTATTTTTGCTGCATATTTGTGCTGCATAACGGAAGCAGGTTAGATTTTTGTTCAATTTTATACTTGCGGTTTTTTATTCAATTTAATCACTTAAAGGTGTTGATAAATTTAAAGCGCGGCATTAGCTAATAAAAAAGCCCTCCGGGGTGGAGGGCTTATGGTTACGCTAGAGAGTGGGCTTTCCCGAATGAGTTATCCTTTCATCCACGCCCGAATCCCGTCCAGGAACATCTGTGTTGCCAGCATCACCAGCACAAGTCCCATCAGGCGTTCCAACGCATTCACACCCTTTTCGCCCAGCAGACGCAAGAACAGTGACGATTGCAGCAAAATAGCCACGGTTCCACCCCAGGCCAACAATAGGGCCGCGACTAAATGCCCCATCTGATTCGGATATTGGTGCGACATCAACATAAGCGTGGCGAGCAGTGTAGGGCCTGCTACCAGTGGAATCGCCAGCGGTACGATAAACGGTTCTTCACCCGCAGGTAGACCGGAAGCGTTACCTTCCTGGCTTGGGAAAATCATCTTAATAGCAATCAGGAACAAGATAATCCCGCCTGAAATTGACACGCTTTCCGCTCGCAGGTTAAGGAACGCGAGAATTTTTTCCCCGGTAAACAGAAAAATAAGCATGATGATCAACGCAATCAGCAACTCGCGGATCATGATGGCCCGGCGGCGTTTTGGCTCCGTGTGCTTGAGCACTGACATAAAAATCGGCAGGTTCCCCAACGGGTCCATAATCAGGATTAACAAAACTGCCGCAGAAATAATTTCGGTCATGAATGGTGGTCTCTAATAAGTTGTATTTCTAATAGCGTGCATATCATTGATTAATTTCACTTGCGACTTTGGCAGCATTTTGTAATGTGGACGGTAATTCTAATTAACACACACAATGCAAACCCCCGCAGGATTAGTCGCTATGAAAAATGTTGGTTTTATCGGTTGGCGCGGTATGGTCGGTTCCGTTCTCATGCAACGCATGGTTGAGGAGCGCGATTTTGACGCCATTCGTCCGGTTTTCTTCTCTACTTCTCAGTTAGGCCTCGCGGCCCCGTCTTTTGCAGGCCTGAATAATGGCACGCTGCAAGACGCATACGACCTGGAAGCGTTGAAGGCGTTGGACATTATCATTACCTGCCAGGGCGGCGATTATACCAACGAAATCTATCCAAAGCTTCGTGAAAGCGGCTGGGAAGGTTACTGGATTGATGCGGCCTCCTCACTGCGTATGAACGATGACGCGATTATCATCCTTGACCCGATTAATCAGCACGTTATCCAGGAAGGTTTGAACAAAGGTGTGAAGACCTTTGTGGGTGGTAACTGTACTGTCAGTCTGATGCTGATGTCGCTGGGCGGCCTGTTTGCAAACGACCTGGTTGACTGGATTTCTGTTGCGACTTACCAGGCGGCATCCGGTGGCGGCGCACGTCACATGCGTGAACTACTGAGCCAAATGGGCCTGTTGCATAACCATGTTGCCAGTGAATTAGCCAACCCTGCGTCAGCTATTCTGGACATCGAGCGCAAAGTTACCGATCTGACACGTAGCGGTCGCCTGCCAACTGATAATTTTGGCGTGCCATTAGCCGGCAGCCTGATCCCATGGATAGACAAACAGCTTGATAACGGCCAGACGCGTGAAGAGTGGAAAGGTCAGGCTGAGACGAACAAGATCCTCAATACCGGCACCATTATCCCGATTGATGGGTTATGTGTCCGCGTTGGCGCACTGCGCTGCCACAGCCAGGCGTTCACTATCAAACTGAAGAAAGATGTTTCTTTGCCAACTATTGAAGCGATGCTGGCCGGGCATAATGAGTGGGCGAAAGTCGTTCCGAACGAGCGTGATATTACTATGCGTGAACTGACCCCTGCGGCGGTAACCGGCACGCTTACTACACCGGTCGGGCGTTTGCGTAAACTGAATATGGGCCCTGAATACCTGTCAGCCTTCACCGTAGGTGACCAGTTGCTGTGGGGTGCTGCAGAACCGTTACGTAGAATGTTGCGCTTGCTCGCATAAGTACACTTAATTACATAAGGGGCATTGCAGCCCCTTTTTTTTCGCGTCATACATGGAGAGTATGACTGTCTTTCATTATTTATCGGGAGTAAAACAGCGCGTTGGCTATGCTTTATTCAGAATGGTGAAAACCATTGTGATGAGTTATTGGGCAGAGCAGCTTACAGGAGTTCCATTTCCGCTGCCTGTTGGGGTCAACTTTCACCTGAGCGTGTAAGCGTTGCGCCAGGATGAGACATAAAAAACAGGACGAATGCCATGTCTGTTCATCCAGAAAAAGACGTGATAAATGCGCTAATTGCAGGCCATTTCGCTGATCCTTTTTCCTTGCTGGGAATGCATAAAACCGAGGCCGGGCTGGAAGTTCGCGCTTTGTTACCGGATGCCACCGAAGTGTGGGTTATTGAACCCAAAACGGGTGGGAAGGTCGGTAAGCTTGATTGCATAGATTCACGTGGTTTCTTTTGTGGGGTTATCCCGCGCCGTAAAAATTTTTTCCGTTATCAGTTGGCTGTCATCTGGCACGGCCATGAAAATCTCATTGACGATCCTTACCGCTTTGGGCCGCTCATTCAGGAAATGGATAGTTGGTTATTATCCGAAGGCACGCATTTACGCCCCTATGAAACGCTCGGAGCACACGCCGACACAATGGATGGCGTCACAGGTACCCGTTTTTCAGTTTGGGCGCCCAATGCTCGCCGTGTCTCCGTTGTAGGCCAATTTAACTATTGGGATGGCCGTCGACATCCGATGCGTTTACGTCGTGAAAGCGGCATCTGGGAGCTTTTTATTCCCGGCGCTCACCCTGGGCAGTTATATAAATTTGAACTGATTGATGCCCATGGTCATTTGCGCCTGAAGGCCGATCCGTATGCGTTTGAGTCGCAAATGCGCCCTGAAACCGCATCACTAATCTGCGGGCTACCGGACAAAACCACGCTTAGTCCTGCGCGCCAACATGCAAACGGTTTCGACCAGCCGATTTCAATTTATGAAGTACACCTCGGCTCGTGGCGACGTCATGGGCACAATAATTTCTGGCTCAGCTATCGCGAACTGGCAGATCAACTGGTGCCTTACGTGAAAGAAATGGGCTTTACGCACCTCGAACTGTTGCCGATTAACGAGCACCCGTTTGATGGCAGTTGGGGCTACCAGCCACAAGGTTTATACGCACCAACACGGCGCTTCGGCACGCGAGAAGACTTCCGCTACTTTATTAATGCCGCGCATACAGCGGGTCTGAACGTACTGCTTGACTGGGTGCCGGGCCACTTCCCGACTGACGATGCTGGGCTTGCGAAATTCGATGGCACCGCGTTATACGAACATGGCGACCCGCGTGAAGGTTATCACCAGGACTGGAGCACGCTGATTTATAACTACGGTCGGCGTGAAGTCAGCAACTACCTGGTGGGTAACGCGTTGTACTGGATTGAACGTTTCGGCATTGACGGCTTACGTGTTGATGCTGTGGCGTCGATGATTTACCGCGACTACAGCCGCCAGCCAGGCGAATGGATACCTAATGATAAAGGCGGGCGTGAAAACCTCGAAGCTATCGAATTCCTGCGAAATACCAATCGGGTTATCGGCGAGCAAACGCCGGGTGCGGTGACCATGGCCGAAGAGTCTACTGATTTTGCTGGCGTGTCGCGTCCAGCCTCAATGGGTGGGCTGGGTTTCTGGTTTAAATGGAACCTTGGTTGGATGCACGACACGCTCGACTACATGAAGCTCGACCCAGTACACCGCCAGTACCATCACGACAAGATGACCTTTGGCATGCTGTACAACAGTACCGAAAACTTCGTACTACCGCTGTCGCACGATGAAGTCGTGCACGGTAAAAAATCCATTCTGGACAGAATGCCTGGCGATGCCTGGCAGAAGTTTGCCAACCTGCGTGCTTATTACGGCTGGATGTGGGCATTCCCGGGTAAAAAGCTGCTGTTTATGGGGAATGAGTTTGCACAAGGGCGGGAGTGGAACCACGACAGTAGTCTTGATTGGCATCTTCTGGAAGGTGGTGACAATTGGCACCACGGGGTGAAACGTCTGGTGCGCGATCTGAACAAAACCTATCGCCACCATGCTGCAATGCACGAACTGGATTTTGACAGCTATGGTTTTGAATGGCTGGTCGTTGAAGACAACATTAACTCCGTATTTATCTTTGTACGCCGGGATTCTAAGGGCAATGAAATCATTGTCGCGAGTAACTTTACACCAGTGCCACGCTACAACTATCGGTTTGGTATTAACCAACCGGGCCGCTGGCGAGAGGAACTGAATACCGACTCAATGCATTATCACGGTAGTAATACCGGGAATAGTGGGGTGGTACACAGTGATACGATTCCAAGCCACGGGCGCGAGCATTCCCTGAGCTTGACGTTGCCACCACTCTCCACCATCTGGCTGGTACGGGAGACTGAATGACGCAACTCAGCGCTGGCAACTCCACGCCGTATGGTTCGCACTATGACGGGAAAGGAGTGAACTTCACTCTATTTTCTGCGAATGCGCACAAAGTGGAATTGTGTATTTTCGACGAACATGGCCATGAGCAACGTTACGATTTACCCGTGCGAACCGGTGACATCTGGCATGGCTATTTACCCAACGCCAAACCGGGTTTGAAATATGGTTATCGCGTACATGGCCCGTGGGAACCGCAAAACGGTCATCGCTTTAACCCGGCCAAGCTGTTGCTTGATCCCTGTGCCCGCGTGGTGGTGGGGGGAGCTGATGACCACCCGCACCTGCACGGTGGTTACGATGAGCCGAATCTGGAAGATAGTGCCCCGCACATGGCGAAATGCGTGGTAGTGCAGGATAAATTCGACTGGGAAGATGATGTTCATCCACGTACTCCGTGGGGCGATACCGTTATTTACGAAGCGCATGTTCGGGGCCTGACACTGCTTCACCCTGGCATTCCGGAAGAGCTGCGTGGTACTTATGCCGCACTCGGCCATCCGGTGATGATTAACTACTTCAAAAGACTGGGAATAACTGCGCTGGAATTGCTGCCAGTGGCCCATTTTGTTACCGAGCCACGCATTGCCCATTTAGGGCTCAGCAACTATTGGGGCTATAACCCACGCGGGTTGTACGCCGTCGAAGGTTACTACGCGGTGAATCAAGACCCAATGACCGCCGCCAACGAACTGCGAAGTGCCATAAAAGCGCTGCATGAAGCGGGTATTGAGGTGATCCTCGATATCGTTCTCAACCACAGTGCTGAGCTAGACCGCGATGGTCCAACCCTCTCTCTGAGCGGAATCGACAACCGTAGCTATTATTGGTTAATGGACAATGGTGATTACCAGAACTGGACGGGGTGCGGTAATACGTTGAATTTGAGCACCCCTGGCGTCGTTGCTCAGATGGTGGATTGCCTGCGTTATTGGGTCGACAGCTACCATGTTGATGGTTTTCGCTTTGATTTAGCCTCGGTTATGGGGCGGACACCGGAATTCCGCCAGGATGCCCCATTGTTCGAAGCCATTAAAAACGATCCAGTTTTGTCACAGGTAAAATTGATTGCTGAACCGTGGGATATCGGCGCGGGTGGCTATCAGGTTGGGAATTTCCCACCGTTATTTGCTGAATGGAACGATCATTTTCGTGATGGCATGCGGCGTTTCTGGTTACGACAAGATTTATCGTTGGGGGGATTCGCTTGCCGCTTTGCCGGTTCCAGCGATGTATATCGTCGTGGAGAGCGTTGCCCTTCAACCAGTATCAACTTAATTACTGCCCATGACGGTTTCACGTTGCGTGATTGTGTCAGCTTCAATCAAAAACACAATGAAGCTAACGGCGAAGATAACCGTGATGGTACGGGTAATAACTACAGCAATAACTACGGTTTCGAAGGACTGGAAGCCTCGCTAAATATCAAAGAAAGACGGCGCGATAGTGTTCACGCCTTGCTTACATTGTTACTGCTTTCCCAGGGTACGCCGATGCTGTTGGCCGGTGACGAACATGGCCACAGCCAACACGGCAACAACAACGCCTATTGCCAGGACAACCAACTGACATGGCTTGACTGGGAACACTGTAACGATGGCTTAACCACTTTTACCGCGGCATTGATTCATCTACGCAAGACAATTCCGGCACTAACCCGGAATATCTGGTGGGAGGAAGGCGATGACAATGTTCGCTGGTGGAATAAAGAGGCTCAGCCTCTGAGTGCTGACGAGTGGGAGAACGGGGTTCATCGTTTGCAAATCCAGCTCTCAGAACGTTGGCTTATTACGATAAACGCAACCGAAGAAGTTGCCGACATCGTACTACCCGAAGGGGAGTGGCGTGCCATTCCTCCGTTTGCCGGTGAGGACAACCCGGTGGTAATGGCTGTATGGCATGGTCCTGCGCACGGAGTATGCGTATTCCAGAAGTCATAAAAAAGGAGTCAGTCATGGTTAAGCTTGATAAGAACGATCCTCTGATGCTGGCAAGACAACTGCCAAATAAATCTGTAGCCCTGATTCTGGCTGGTGGGCGCGGTACCCGATTGAAAGATTTAACCTCTACGCGAGCCAAGCCTGCTGTTCACTTTGGTGGCAAGTTCCGCATCATTGATTTTGCGCTGTCAAATTGTATTAACTCGGGTATCCGCCGTATTGGTGTCATTACCCAATATCAGTCGCATACGCTGGTGCAGCATATTCAGCGCGGTTGGTCATTTTTCAGTGAAGAGATGAATGAATTTGTGGATTTGCTTCCGGCGCAGCAACGTGTACACGGTGAAAACTGGTATCGTGGCACGGCTGATGCGGTTACGCAGAACCTCGATATTATTCGCCGTTACAAAGCGGAATATGTCGTTATCCTCGCGGGTGACCATATCTACAAGCAAGACTACTCGCGCATGTTGATTGACCACGTAGAAAAAGGTGCGCGTTGCACTGTGGCATGTATGCCTGTGCCACTGCATGAAGCTTCGGCTTTTGGCGTGATGGCGGTTGATAACGAAGATAAAATTATCGAATTTGTTGAGAAACCGACTAACCCTCCGTCAATGCCTGGTGACGATACCAAAGCGCTTGCCAGCATGGGGATCTATGTTTTCGATGCCGATTACCTTTACGAATTGCTGGAAGCTGACGACAAAGACGACTCCTCAAGCCATGACTTTGGGAAAGATATTATCCCGAACGTAATGAAATCAGGCGTTTGTTTTGCACATCCATTCCCGCTTTCCTGCGTGCAGTCTGACCCGAATGCCGAGCCGTATTGGCGCGACGTAGGGACGCTGGAAGCCTACTGGAAAGCTAACCTCGACCTCGCCTCTGTGACGCCAGAACTGGATATGTATGACCAGGAATGGCCAATCCGTACTCATATGGAACCGCTGCCACCGGCGAAGTTTGTGCAAGACCGCTCAGGTAGCCACGGCATGACGCTGAACTCATTGGTTTCTGGCGGCTGCATTATTTCCGGCTCGGTAGTCGTTCAGTCGGTGTTATTCCCGCGCGTGCGCATTAACTCGTTTTGCAACATTGACTCTTCAGTATTGTTGCCAGACGTACAGGTTGGGCGCTCTTGTCGTTTACGCCGTTGCATTATCGACCGTGCCTGTGTCATTCCTGAAGGCATGGTGGTTGGGGAAAACGCAGAGGAAGATGCACGCCGTTTCTACCGTTCCGAAGAAGGCATTGTGCTGGTCACGCGTGAGATGCTTGCAAAGTTATCTAATTAAGTAGTGGAATTGACCTCCGCGCAGCAAGGGCTGCGCGTTGTAGTTTTATCGTTTGGCGTACCTGAAGTTTGATCATAGATAGCGCCACGACTTTCCATATGGGAGCGATAATGCAGGTCCTACATGTATGTTCTGAAATTTTTCCCCTGTTGAAAACAGGTGGCCTGGCAGATGTTATTGGTGCGCTACCGGCGGCACAAATCGCAGGCGGCGTTGAGACGCGAGTCTTACTGCCCGCATTTCCTGACATTCGCCGTGGAATTGTCGATGCGCAGGTAGTTGCGCACCGTGACACCTTCGCGGGTCATATGACTTTGTTATATGGCCATTTCAACGGCGTGGGGATTTACCTCATTGATGCCCCACATTTATATGACCGTCCTGGCAGCCCGTATCACGATACCAATCAGTTCGCTTACACCGACAACGTGCACCGATTTGCACTATTAGGTTGGGTGGGTGCTGAGATGGCATGTGGTCTGGACCCCTTCTGGCACCCGGATATCGTTCATGCGCACGACTGGCATGCGGGACTGGTGCCAGCGTATCTGGAGGCTCGTGGTCGGCCAGCAAAGTCGGTATTTACCGTTCACAACCTGGCTTACCAGGGGCTGTTTTATGCCCATCATATGAGTGAAATTGACCTGCCATGGTCGTTCTATGACATGAATGGTCTGGAGTTTAACGGTCAAATTTCGTACTTGAAAGCTGGTCTTTACTATGCTGATCATATTACGGCGGTCAGCCCGACCTATGCGCGCGAGATAACCGAACCGCAATTCGCCTACGGTATGGAAGGGCTGTTGCGCCAGCGTCATCGTGAAGGGCGGTTGTCCGGTATCCTCAATGGTGTTGACGAAAAAATTTGGGACCCTGCGCACGACTTGCTGCTGGCTTCTCGCTACACACGAGATACCCTCGAAGATAAAGCTGAAAACAAACGCCAGTTGCAGGTGGCGATGGGGTTAAAAGTTAACGACAAAGCACCTCTGTTTGCAGTGGTGAGCCGTTTAACCAGCCAGAAAGGTTTGGATTTGGTGCTGGAAGCGTTGCCTGGTTTACTTGAGCAGGGCGGGCAGCTGGCATTATTGGGCGCAGGTGACTCGGTGATGCAGGAAGGATTTCTTGCGGCGGCAGCGGAACATCCAGGGCAGGTTGGGGTTCAAATCGGTTATCACGAAGCTTTCTCGCACCGCATTATGGGTGGCGCTGACGTGATTATGGTCCCGAGCCGTTTTGAACCTTGTGGCTTAACGCAATTGTATGGTTTGAAGTACGGTACTTTGCCGCTTGTGCGGCGTACAGGCGGGCTTGCGGATACAGTGTCCGACAGTTCGCTCGAAAATCTGGCTGACGGCATCGCCAGTGGATTTGTGTTTGAAGACAGTAATGCCTGGTCGCTGTTAAGAGCGATTAGACGTGCCTTCGTGTTGTGGTCTCGCCCTTCGCTGTGGCGATTTGTTCAGCGTCAGGCCATGGGCATGGATTTTAGCTGGCAGGTGGCGGCGCATTCCTACCGCGATCTGTACCAACGTTTGCTGTAGCCATTACCAGGAATCACTGATATGAATGCACCCTTTTCCTATGCTTCACCGACGCTCAGTATTGAGGCATTAAAGCACTCAATCGCCTATAAGCTGATGTTTACAGTTGGGAAAGACCCCGCCATTGCGAATAAGCATGAGTGGTTGAACGCCACGTTATTTGCAGTTCGCGACCGGCTGGTAGAGCGCTGGTTGCGTTCTAATCGTGCTCAGCTTTCCCAGGAGGTTCGCCAGGTTTACTATCTGTCGATGGAGTTTTTGATTGGTCGAACGCTTTCTAACGCACTGCTTTCATTAGGTATCTATGAAGATGTTAAAAATGCGCTGGAGGAGATGGGCCTCGATCTTGAAGAGTTGATTGACGAAGAGAACGACCCCGGCCTTGGCAATGGCGGGCTCGGTCGTCTCGCCGCCTGTTTCCTCGATTCACTAGCGACACTCGGTTTGCCTGGCCGTGGTTACGGTATTCGCTACGACTACGGTATGTTCAAACAGAATATTGTTGATGGACGCCAGAAAGAGTCCCCGGACTATTGGCTCGAATATGGCAACCCGTGGGAGTTCAAACGCCACAACACACGCTACAAAGTGCGCTTCGGCGGCCGTGTGCAGATGGAAGCGAAAAAATTCCGCTGGGTAGAAACGGAAGAAATTTTGGCGGTAGCGTATGACCAGATAATCCCTGGCTACGACACCGATGCAACCAACACTTTGCGCCTGTGGAATGCGCAGGCGAGTAGTGAAATCAACCTCGGTAAATTTAACCAGGGTGATTACTTCGCGGCAGTTGAAGATAAAAACCATTCGGAAAATGTCTCACGCGTGCTCTATCCGGATGACTCAACCTATTCAGGCCGCGAACTGCGTTTGCGTCAGGAATATTTCCTCGTGTCCTCCACCGTGCAGGACATTCTCAGCCGCCATTACCAGCTCCATAAGACTTATGACAACCTGGCGGATAAAATCGCCATCCACCTTAACGACACGCACCCAGTGTTAGCAATCCCCGAGCTGATGCGTTTGTTAATCGACGAACATAAGTTCAGCTGGGAAGATGCGTTTGAAGTGACTTGTCAGGTATTTTCGTACACCAACCACACGTTGATGAGCGAGGCGCTGGAAACCTGGCCGGTTGATATGCTGGGCAAAATTCTGCCGCGCCATTTGCAGATAATCTTTGAGATTAACGACTACTTCCTGAAAACCTTACAGGAGCAGTATCCGAACGATACGGCGTTGCTTGGTCGTACTTCGATTATTGATGAGTCAAATGGTCGCAAAGTACGCATGGCGTGGCTTGCTGTGGTTGCCAGCCACAAAGTTAACGGTGTTTCTGAGCTGCATTCCAACTTGATGGTGCAATCTCTGTTTGCCGATTTTGCCGCTATTTTCCCAATGCGCTTTTGCAATAAAACCAATGGCGTGACACCACGTCGCTGGCTGGCTCTGGCTAATCCCCCGCTTTCGGAAGTGCTTGATGAAAACATTGGCCGGACCTGGCGTACCGATCTAAGCCAGTTAAACGAGCTGAAGCAGCATATTGATTACCCAACCGTGCATCAGGATGTGCGCAAGGCGAAACTCGCCAACAAGAAGCGCCTGGCAAGTTACATCGGCCAGCAACTGAATGTGGTGGTGAATCCGAATGCGCTGTTTGATGTCCAAATCAAACGTATTCACGAGTACAAACGCCAGCTGATGAACGTGCTGCATGTGATTACGCGCTACAACCGGATCAAGGCCGACCCAACAGCAGATTGGGTGCCGCGTGTGAACATCTTCGCCGGAAAAGCGGCGTCGGCGTATTACATGGCGAAACACATCATTCATCTCATCAATGATGTGGCTGCGGTGATCAACAACGACCCAGACGTCAAAGACCGACTGAAAGTGGTGTTTATCCCGAACTACAGCGTAAGCCTCGCACAAATCATTATTCCTGCGGCGGACCTTTCCGAACAGATTTCTCTGGCGGGAACTGAGGCTTCCGGCACCAGTAATATGAAGTTTGGCCTAAACGGTGCGCTGACTATCGGCACACTCGACGGTGCAAACGTCGAAATGCTGGAGCATGTTGGGGCAGATAACATATTTATCTTTGGTAATACGGCGGAAGAAGTCGAAACGCTACGGCGTAAAGGCTATCAGCCGCGTGAATATTATGAAAAAGATGAAGAGTTGCATCAGGTGCTGACGCAAATAGGTACCGGTACGTTCAGCCCTGGCGAGCCTACTCGCTACCGCGATCTGTTGGATTCACTGATTAACTTTGGTGATCACTATCAGGTACTTGCGGATTACCGCAGCTATGTGGATTGCCAGGACAAAGTCGATGAACTGTATCGCCAGCCGGAAGAGTGGACTATTCGCGCCATACACAATATTGCCAACATGGGCTATTTCTCGTCTGACAGGACGATTCAGGAATATGCCGATGAGATTTGGCATATTAAGCCAGTGAGATTGTAGGAGCTAAAACCATCCAACCCTCTCCCTGAAGGAGAGGGTATTACCCTGAACGGGAAGCGGCAGTTGTGGGCTGTTTTAGCACAACTCCAGTAACACATTGTTCTCGGCAATCACCTGCATTACGCCCGCAGGTGGCAAGATGTCGGTGTAAACCTGATCCACCAGGCCGATACTGCCAAGATTCACCATCGCGTTACGGCCAAACTTCGAATGGTCAACAACCAACATTACGCAGCGCGAGTTTTCAATAATGGCGCGTTTGGTACGAACTTCGTGATAATCAAACTCCAGCAATGAGCCATCACCATCAATACCACTGATACCCAAAATGCCAAAATCCAGGCGGAACTGGGAGATAAAATCGAGAGTTGCTTCACCAATAATCCCACCGTCACGGCTGCGTAACTCACCGCCCGCCAGAATAATGCGGAAATCTTCTTTTACCTTGAGCGTATTTGCCACATTGAGATTGTTGGTCACCACGCGCAAATTGCTGTGATTCAACAACGCATGGGCGACCGCTTCCGGCGTGGTGCCGATATCAATAAACAGCGTGGCACCATTAGGGATCTGGCTAGCAACCTTCCGGGCAATACGCTCTTTTTCCGCAGTCTGAGTGGCTTTACGGTCGTGCCACGGTGTATTCACTGAGCTTGAAGGCAGAGCTGCCCCACCGTGATGGCGCATGATCAAATTCTGGTCTGCCAGATCGTTCAGATCGCGACGAATTGTTTGCGGGCTGACAGCAAACTGCTCGACGAGCTCTTCGGTGCTGACATAGCCTTGTTTTTTTACCAGTTCGACAATCGCATCATGACGTTGTGTTTGCTTCACGCTGTTTTATTCTCCTGAAATGCTATGTTCGTTTTCGCGCATGCATTGTATCAACCAGAGCCATCGCAAGCCCAACCACCAGACCGGTAATGTGTGCGGCGTTGGCGATCGACATTCCTAAAACATCGAAAAATCCTATCACAATCCACAGCACTGCAAAGGCTAAAAGCCCGCGCTGCATATAGATACCGCTGTCAGGATCGCGTTCACCACGTAGCCAGACATAACCCATTAGCGCGTAAACAACCCCAGATAGACCACCAAAAAGTGGGCCTCCGAACTTAGCCTGCACGTAACCACTTAATAAAGCTGAAATCAGCGTCAGTGTAATGAGTTTTCCGCTGCCGAGGCGCTTTTCGAGTGGGCCACCGAGATACCACCACCATAGCAAGTTGAATGCGATATGCATTATTGAGAAGTGCATCAACGCGTGGGTGAAATAGCGCCATAATTCATAGTGCAAACTGTCTTTATAGGGCCATGCTAACCAGACCATTACTGCTCGGTCGCCGATAACTTGCATCAGCAAATAAACCAACACGCAGGCAGCCATGATAAGCAGTGTGAAAGGGCCCGCTTTTTGTTGCACAGTCGCAAGGAATGGGAAGCGCTGGTAACGCAAACCGCTGCCGGTATGGCCGGTATTCCAGCTGGCAGCCAGATAACGAGAATCGCCTGGATTCGCGAGGAATTGTTCAAGCTCTGCACGAACGCGGGATTCCTGGCTGTCATTTGCCAGCCAGATATCACTTTGCTCATGCTGTTGAATCGTAAGGATAATGCCCTGCGTCGCCATATAGTCGACAAATGCCTGCGCTACTCGCGGGTTGGCAAACGAGGTAATCATGATCATAAAGTTTCAACCAAATCCGTACAAAAGGAAGCAGTATACCTGCAACGCAGCGATTTCTTGATGACTTACGATGCGCCGTGTTCGACTTCCGCCGGGAAATGGCGATGCCATGCGTCAAAACCGCCGTCGACGCTATAGACCTGGTCGTAACCTTGTTGCAGCAAATATTGCGCTGCACCTTTACTGCTATTGCCGTGGTAGCACATCACCATCACTGGTGTTTCAAATTCAGTTTGTTGCATAAAGGCAACTAGTCTGTCGTTAGTCAGATGAAATGCGCCAGGCGTATGGCCCATCGCAAAGCTCTGCGGATCGCGGATATCCACTAACACTGCCAGTTTTTGCTGCAATTTCTGGTGTGCTTCTTCTACACCAATACACTCAAAAGTTTCCATAGATTTGCTCGTCACTTTATTGAATCGGCTTGCGCCATATTAAGGGAATCTGCCCTCTGGCCGCTGATATTAACGTCATTATGTTATCCATATCACGCAGTAATGTTTTTTTTTCGTTACAAAGCGCGCGTAGTCTTGCTAGTATGAGCGATAACGAACATATTTGAACTTTAACGAAAGCGTGTGAGGGCAGCATGGAAACTAAAGATCTGATTGTGATTGGCGGAGGGATTAACGGGGCAGGTATCGCCGCTGACGCCGCAGGCCGTGGTTTATCCGTGTTGATGCTCGAAGCTCAGGATCTGGCTAGTGCAACATCCTCGGCCAGTTCAAAATTGATCCATGGTGGCCTGCGTTACCTGGAACATTACGAGTTCCGCCTGGTGAGTGAAGCATTAGCCGAGCGCGAAGTACTGCTGAATATGGCACCGCATATTGCCTTCCCAATGCGTTTTCGTTTGCCTCATCGTCCTCATTTACGCCCTGCGTGGATGATTCGTATTGGTCTGTTTATGTATGACCATCTCGGTAAGCGCACTAGCTTGCCTGCTTCCACCGGTTTGCGTTTTGGCGCAGACTCCGTTCTCAAACCGAATATCGTGCGCGGTTTCGAATATTCTGACTGCTGGGTAGATGATGCTCGCCTGGTATTGGCGAATGCGCAGATGGTGATGCGCGAAGGTGGCGAGGTGAAAACCCGTACCCGCGCAACCCGTGCATGGCGTGAAAACGGCTACTGGATTGTCGAAGCACAAGATATTGATACTGGTGAAACCTTCACCTGGCGTGCGCGTGGTCTGGTAAATGCGACGGGTCCGTGGGTGAAAAACTTCTTTGACGATGGCCTGCAATTGCCTTCGCCATACGGCATTCGCCTTATTAAAGGCAGCCATATTGTGGTGCCTCGCGTTCACAATCAGAAGCAGGCTTATATTCTGCAAAACGAAGACAAGCGTATTGTATTTGTTATCCCGTGGATGGATGAGTTCTCTATTATTGGTACCACCGATGTGGAATATAAGGGTGACCCGAAAGCTGTCCATATCGATGATAATGAAATCAATTATTTGCTGGCTGCCTATAACGCGCACTTTAAAAAGACGTTGAGCCGCGACGATATCGTCTGGACTTACTCTGGTGTGCGTCCGTTGTGTGACGATGAATCTGACTCGCCGCAGGCAATCACCCGTGACTACACGCTCGATATTCATGATGAGCAAGGTAAAGCACCGCTGCTGTCAGTGTTTGGCGGCAAGCTCACCACTTATCGCAAGCTGGCGGAACATGCGCTGGATAAGCTGAAAGCTTATTACCCGAAAATGGGGCCTGCCTGGACCAAAGGTTGCACTTTACCGGGTGGTGATATTAATGGAGACCGCGATGATTACGCTGCGCAGTTACGCCGTCGCTACACATTCCTGAGCGAAAGCATGGCTCGTCGTTACTCACGTACCTACGGCAGCAATAGCGAATTAATTCTGGCGGGTACTACCTGCGTCAGTGATTTGGGTGAAGACTTCGGCCACGAGTTTTACGAAGCCGAATTACGTTATCTGGCCGATCATGAGTGGGTTCGCGGCGTTGACGATGCTATTTGGCGTCGTACCAAGCTTGGAATGTGGCTGAGCAAAGAGCAACAGGCTCGGGTGTCACAGTGGTTGGTAAAGCGGGGTGGTAAGGCGCGGTTATCGCTGGCATCTTGATGTAAATGACGGATGGCGTGAGCGCCATCCGTCACAAACTAAACTCCGTATCCCATCATCTTCAGCAATTTCTGCGCATGCAATACCGCATCCTGCCGATGTGCGACTCCTAATTTCTGATACAAATTACGAATGTGCGTTTTAATCGTTGTTGCTGCGACATCCAACTCTCCGGCGATTTGTTCATTACTGTAGCCTGAATAAATCAGACCCAGTACTTGCCATTCACGTTGAGTCAGCGGGCTGGTGCGAATAAGCTCCGGCACTTCAGGATGCGTCAATAAGCGGTTAACGAAGTTCTCATCAAAGTGGGCGAACTTATGGCGGTGATGCTGGTTTATCTCACGCAAAATGCGCTGCGCACGATGTTGATCCAATTCCGGCAGCGTGTTGAGCTGAATAAGTTGGCGCAATTGCTGCGCCATCGCTTCACCTTCAATCACAAAATGGCTGATAAACCCGGTGCGATTAGCCAGCGCTAATGCTTCCAGTAAAACGCGTTGAGCATCGCTTTTACGCCCGGCCTGCCAGTAAAGCTGGTTTAACAACAGCAAGTTGCGGTTGAGATCGCTCATCAAACGCAGACTGCGTGCATTTTCGTTTAATTCTTCCAGTACGATTTCAGCCGGTTCAAAATCACTCAGCAAAATTTGCGCTCGAGCGATATTGCGCCATTGGCTTTGCAAGAAATGGTTATTAGCAAACTCAGGCTTCGGCGTCAGATGCAGCCAGTTGGCGGCAGATTTTTTATCGCCCGTCATTTGCCAGTAAATCACCCGCACTTTGTCAGCGTTGGAAACCCAATCGCTGTGGAACGCACCATTCCCAAGCAAGTTCTCCAGACGGTTCAGGTGATTACGTGCGTTGTCCAAATCTCCCCTAGCCAGCGAACATTGCACTAGCAGCGCCAGACACTGTAATTGTTGTTGTGGCTGATATCCGGAAAGCACTTCCAGACCCATGCGTGTTGTCGCTTCGGCTTCATCCAACCGCGACCACGCCCAAAGCAGTTGTGCGCGAATACGCAGTAAAAACTCATGGAGCGGGAGTTGTTCAAGGTGCTGCTCTTCAATCAGAGCAAAAGCTTTTTCCTGCGATTCCCACGCTGACTGGAGGAAACCCTGGGCTAATAAAATTTCGCTCTGCTGACATAAACCCCATAACGCGTAGTGCCACATGTCATGGCGGCGCGCCATTTGTTCGGTTTGCTGCATAACAGAAAGAGATTTGGTGAGCTCGCCTTTGCAGTGCAGCACTTCACCATGAACTGAAGTCGCGACAATCCGGCTGTAAAAACTGGCCAGTGGGAGCGTCTCCAGCGCAACCATTGCCAGACGTTCGGCTTCATCAGGATTACCGTCATTAATGGCAACCTGGGCGCGTAATGCATTGAATTCGCCGTGCATGGTATCGTCCATCACGACATCCATTTCCTGCTCGGCACGAGCTAAAAGCGTGTTCACTTCGCTGTAGCGGTGCTGGCTTTGCATCAGCCATGCCTGTAACAGCACAAGCTTAGGATTAGCCAACAGACTTTCCCACGGCAGCGCTTTTAAAGATTCTTCCAGTAACGCTAATTCGCTGTGATTGAACAGCGCCCAGGCGTGATTGAGCAGGATATCGCGCAACAGGCTGGCATCACCTGCGGCTAAGGCGTGGTGAATGGCTTCGCTTGGAAAACCTTGAGCCATCCAGCTTTCGGCTGCGGCACGATGAATTTCCGGGAGTTCAGTTGCAAGTTCCCACTGGCAGCGTTGGCGCAAAAAGTTGCCAAACAGCGGATGGAAGCGGAACCATTCACCACAGTCATCCATACGTTGGATAAATAACCCCTGACGTTCCGTTTCTTCAAGGCGCATTTGGCCGTTTTCTTCGCCGGTGACGCGTACAATCAGGGCATCATTCATCGAGCGTAGAATCGAGCTACGCAACAGGAAGTTACGGGTTTGCACATCGACATTATCCAGCACTTCATCCGCCAGGTAGTCAGATAAATGGCTGGCATTGATGCCGGAAAGCCGGCGAGCAGAGTGCTGCGCCGAGGAGTTACTATTTTGCCGGGCGGAAAGCGCAATAAGTTGCAGCGCGGTTGCCCAGCCTGCGACATCATCACACAGGCTATTGCTCTCGACATGCTCGAGTGGCGAAATCAGCCGATGGTCAAAAAATAGTTTCGCTTCGTTGTGGGTAAACGCGAGTTGTTGGCTGCCGATTTCCAGCAGTTGATCGCGCACTCGCAAATTAGCGATGCCCAATTGTGGCAGGTTGCGCGACAGTACCACCAAAGTCAGGTTTTCTGGCTGGTGGCGAATGAAAAAGCGCATTGCTTCGTGAATAACGGGATTGGTTATCAGATGGTAATCATCAATGACCAAAAACAGTGGGCGATGCCATTCCACCATTTCGATAAAAAGCTGAGCAAATAAAGCCGTCAGACTTGAGTACTGGCGTTTTTGTACCATCACTTCGCTGGTGACACAGTGACCCGACGTGGCCTGTTGAATTGCCGCGATTAAGTAACTTGCAAAGCGTTCTTGCTGGTTATCCCCTTCATCAAGGGAATACCAACCCAATTCATTTTTCCCCGTCGCCCACTGAGAAACCAGTGTTGTCTTTCCATAGCCGGCTGGGCTGGTAATTAGCGCCACTCGATAATTATTGGCCGTCGATAACTTCATCAACAGACGGTCGCGGACCACTGTATTTTCCAGACGTACTGGACGACTTAATTTGGAGGGGATCAGCATGGTCTGTCACTTCACTGTGTATAAAATGTGTACGAATGTGAATTTTTTTACGCTTCGTAATTAATGCTTACTACAAGGTCGACCAGATTGTGCGTTATTGCAAGATTGTTGAGGGTTTCAGGCGTTGTAAGTTGCTCCTGGTCACAATTCTATTCATTAAATGAATCCAATCTGAAATTGTTGGGGTCCAAGACGGAAAGCTCAGGGTTGGTGGGTATTTTGGCCCTGAGAGTCTAACTTTAAGTGGCGGTGATCACATTTTTAGCTACTCCCCGCTACTCCTCCCTCCCTAATCCCCCACGGGATGAGGAATTAGCCCAGGCCACCCGTCAAACTAACGGGTAATGAAATTAGAACATCACAGGACCCGAGCCCCCATGTCACAGACGACCTTCAATCAAGCACAATTCCAGGCTGCACTGACCCGTCAGTGGCAGCGTTACGGGCTGCACTCAGCCTCCGCAATGAACCAGCATCAGTGGTGGCACGCTGTCAGTGGCGCATTGGCAGAATTATTGGCGGCTCAGCCTGTCGCTAAACCGGAAAAAAATCAGCGGCACGTAAACTACATCTCAATGGAGTTTTTGATTGGTCGCCTGACGGGTAACAACTTGCTGAACCTGGGTTGGTATCAGGAAGTGGCGGATGAACTTAAAGCATTCAATATCAATCTGACTGATCTTCTGGAACAAGAAACCGACCCGGCTTTAGGTAACGGTGGTTTGGGTCGTCTTGCGGCGTGTTTCCTGGATTCCATGGCGACAGTCGGCCAGTCGGCGATTGGTTACGGTCTGAATTATCAGTACGGTCTGTTCCGCCAGTCCTTCAAAGATGGCCACCAGATGGAAGCGCCGGACGACTGGAAGCGCGGCAGCTATCCGTGGTTCCAACACAATTCTGCGCTCGACGTACAAGTTGGCGTGGGTGGCAAAGTGATTAAAGACGGTGAGAATATTCGCTGGGAACCGGCGTTTATCTTCCACGGCGAAGCCTGGGATTTGCCGGTTATTGGTTACCGTAACGGTGTGGCGCAACCTCTGCGCTTGTGGCAAGCAAAGCATGCCCACCCATTTGATTTAACCAAATTTAACGACGGCGATTTCCTGAAAGCAGAACAACAGGGTATCGACGCTGAAAAACTGACTAAAGTACTTTACCCGAACGACAATCACCTGAATGGCAAAAAACTACGCCTGATGCAGCAGTACTTCCAGTGCGCGTGTTCTGTGGGCGATATTTTACGCCGCCACCATCTGGCGGGCCGCAAGCTTGCGGAACTGGCTGATTACGAAGTGATTCAGCTTAACGATACCCATCCAACTATCGCGATCCCTGAACTGTTGCGCGTACTCATCGACGAGCATCAAATGAGCTGGGACGATGCCTGGGCTATAACCAGCAAAACCTTCGCTTACACTAACCACACCCTGATGCCTGAAGCACTGGAGTGTTGGGACGAGAAACTGGTAAAAGCTTTGCTCCCGCGTCATATGCAGCTAATCAACGAAATTAACGCCCGCTTTAAGAAGCTGGTAGACAAAACCTGGCCTGGGAATGAAGCCGTGTGGGCGAAACTGGCGGTGGTTCACCACAAACAAGTCCGCATGGCGAATATGTGTGTGGTCAGTGGTTTTGCGGTAAACGGCGTGGCAGCACTGCACTCCGACTTGGTAGTGAAAGATTTGTTCCCTGAGTATCACCAGTTGTGGCCGAACAAATTCCACAACGTTACCAACGGTATTACGCCACGTCGCTGGATAAAACAGTGCAACCCGGCTCTGGCCGCGCTACTCGACAAAAAGCTTAAGAAAGAGTGGGCTAACGATCTGGATGTGTTGGAAGGACTGGAAAAATACGCTGATGACGCGAAATTCCACAAGGAATACCGTGAGATCAAATACCAGAACAAAGTGAAGCTGGCCGCGTTTGTGAAAGCACGTACCGGTATTGTGATAAGCCCTGATGCGTTGTTTGACGTGCAAATTAAGCGTTTACACGAATACAAACGCCAGCACTTGAACCTGCTGCACATTCTGGCTCAATACAAAGAAATTCGTGAAAATCCGAAGGCTGACCGTGTACCGCGTGTGTATCTGTTTGGTGCGAAAGCGGCACCGGGTTACTACCTGGCGAAAAACATAATCTTCGCAATCAACAAAGTTGCGCACGCAATCAACAACGATCCGGTTGTTGGCGACCAACTGAAAGTGGTGTTCCTGCCGGATTACTGTGTTTCTGCGGCAGAAGTGATGATCCCGGCAGCCGATATCTCCGAACAGATCTCTACCGCAGGTAAAGAGGCATCTGGCACTGGCAATATGAAACTGGCTCTGAATGGTGCGTTGACCGTCGGTACACTGGACGGGGCGAATGTGGAAATCGCCGAGAAAGTCGGTGCAGAAAACATCTTTATCTTTGGTCATACCGTGGAAGAAGTGAAGGCTCTCAAAGCCAAAGGTTACGACCCGGTGAAATGGCGTAAGAAAGACAAAGTGCTGGATGCGGTGCTCAAAGAACTGGAGAAAGGCATTTACGCCGAGGGTGACAAACATGCTTTCGACCAGATGCTGCACAGTATCGGCAAAGAAGGTGGCGACCCATATTTAGTTATGGCAGATTTCACGGCTTATGCGGCAGCACAGAAACAAGCGGATGCGTTGTATCTTGACCAGGAAGCGTGGACGCGTGCCGCTATTCTTAACACGGCTCGTTGCGGCATGTTTAGCTCAGACCGCTCCATTCGTGATTATCAGCAACGTATCTGGCAGGCAAAACGCTAAGGGAACGCGATGGACAGCAAACGTCTTGATAACGCCGCCCTGGCGGCGGGAATTAGCCCAAACTACATTAACGCCCACGGCAAACCGCAGGCTATTCCTGCAGATACCAAGCAGCGTTTGCTGGAGGCAATGAACCTTACCACCACCTTGAAAAAAGTGGCGGTAACTCCGGTGGCAAATGTCCTGGTGTTTACTTCCGGTACTCGCATGGCGACGGTACTGGAAGGAAACGGTGATTACAGCTGGCAGTTGACCACCGAGGACGGTAAGCAGCACAAAGGGCATGCTCTGGCGGGTAAAAAGCTAGCGCTGCCTGCGGCACTTCCGGAAGGTTATCACGACCTTACGGTCAGCCAGGATGAACATCACTGGCAATGCCGCGTGATTGTGGCACCGAAGCGTTGTTATGAATCCGCCGCTCTGTTACAGGATGAAAAACTGTGGGGTGCGTGCGTTCAGCTCTACACATTACGTTCCGCCCATAATTGGGGAATTGGTGATTTCGGTGACCTGCAGCGCATGCTGGTGGATGTGGCAAAGCGGGGCGGTGCGTTTATCGGCCTGAATCCGATTCACGCGCTCTACCCTGCAAATCCTGAAAGTGCCAGCCCATATAGCCCGTCATCTCGCCGTTGGTTGAACGTGATTTATATCGACGTGAATGCGGTAGATGATTTCTTACTCAGTGACGAAGCGCAGACGTGGTGGAATATGCCCACTACGCAGGCGACCCTGAAAGCAGCACGGGATGCGCAGTGGGTAGATTATTCCACCGTGACTGTTCTGAAAATTACCGCACTTCGCATGGCGTGGAAGCAGTTTTCTCTGCGTGGTGCGCGCGATGAGCAAGTTGTTGCGTTCCAAAAGTTTGTGCAGGAAGGCGGCGATAGCCTCTATTACCAGGCAGCGTTCGACGCGCTGCATGCTTATCAAGTGAAAGAAGATGAAATGCGTTGGGGCTGGCCAGTTTGGCCGGAAGGTTTCCGTGATGCACATAACCCAGAGGTGAAAGCTTTCTGCACAGAGCACAGTGACGAAGTGAATTTCTACCTGTGGCTGCAATATTTGGCGTACGTTCAGTTTGAGATGTGCTGGCAAACTAGCCAAAGCTTTAAGATGCCGATTGGCTTGTATCGCGACTTAGCCGTTGGCGTGGCAGAAGGTGGCTCAGAAACCTGGTGTGACCGCGAACTGTACTGCCTAAAAGCATCTGTCGGTGCCCCACCTGATATTCTTGGCCCTCTTGGCCAGAACTGGGGTTTACCACCGATGGATCCGCATGTAATTACTGCGCGTGCCTATCAACCGTTTATCGAACTGTTGCGTTCCAACATGACAAGCTGCGGTGCATTGCGTATTGACCATGTTATGTCGATGCTGCGTTTGTGGTGGATACCTTACGGTGAAACGGCAGACAAAGGTGCCTATGTGCATTACCCGGTTGACGATCTACTGTCGATCCTTGCGTTGGAAAGTAAGCGTCACAATTGTATGGTGATCGGCGAAGATCTGGGGACAGTTCCGGTAGAGATTGTCGGCAAGCTGCGCGACAGCGGAGTTTACTCGTACAAAGTGCTCTATTTCGAGCACGATAACGAGAAACAATTTCGTGCCCCTAAATCGTGGCCGAAACAGTCGATGGCGGTGGCAACCACTCACGATTTACCAACGCTGCGTGGTTACTGGGAAAGCGGTGATTTGACGTTGGGTAAAACGCTTGGCTTATATCCTGATGAAGAAATGCTGACTGAGCTGTATCAGGATCGCGAACGCGCTAAACAGGGTTTGCTGAATGGTTTGCATGAGTATGGTTGTTTGCCAAAACGAGCAGGGCACAAAGCCTCGCTGATGGCGATGACCTCCACGCTAAATCGCGCAATGCAGCGTTACATTGCCGATAGCAACAGTGCTCTGCTGGGCCTGCAACCGGAAGATTGGTTAGGTATGGCGGAGCCGGTCAATATTCCAGGCACTAGTTACCAGTATAAAAACTGGCGGCGTAAGTTATCGACATCGCTTGAGACGATGTTCGCAGACGCTGAAGTGAATAAGTTGCTCAAGGATTTGGATAAGCGACGTAAAAAGAGATAAGCGTAATGTCGGATGTCGCTTGCGCTAATCCGACCTACGAAAGAGGTTGTAGGGTGGATGTCGCTTGCGACATCCACCTTTTAATCAGTAGTAAGAGTGCTCGCCACGCTGGTGCTCGGTCAAATCACGAACGCCTTTCAGTTCCGGGAACTCTGCCAACAGTTGCTTCTCGATGCCTTCTTTCAGGGTCACATCGACCATTGAACAGCCGTTGCAGCCGCCGCCGAATTGCAGAATGGCGAAACCTTCATCGGTGATTTCCATCAGTGTAACGCGGCCGCCGTGCCCTGCCAGCTGTGGGTTAACTGTTGCTTGCAGCATATATTCAACACGTTCCATCAGTGGCGCATCGTCAGACACCTTACGCATTTTTGCGTTTGGCGCTTTCAGCGTCAGTTGTGAACCGAGTTGGTCTGTGACGAAATCAATTTCAGCATCTTCAAGATAAGGTGCACTCAATTCATCAACGTACGCGGTCAGCTGCTCGAATTTGAGGGCAGTATCTGATGCTTCTACCGCATCCGGCGGACAGTAAGAAACCCCGCACTCCGCATTTGGAGTACCAGGATTAATGACGAATACGCGAATTTGCGTCCCTTCTTCCTGACCTGCCAGCAGTTTGGCAAAGTGAGATTGTGCTGTATCGGAAATACGGATCATAACGATTGCTCAATAGTTGACTATTTTAGTCGGTTATAATACGCCCATCATCGAGGGTCTACAAGGTTCGACAAAGGCACCATACCTGGATAGTCGCCGCGCCCTGCTTTTTCAGCAACCGCGCAATCTCCGCCACCGTACTGCCCGTCGTGACGACATCATCCACAATAATTATATGGCGGCCAGCCACGGGAAAATCAACCCTGAAAGCACCTTTAAGATTGTTGCGACGCATCCGGGCGTTGAGTTGATGCTGCGTATGAGTAGCGCGTATCCGTCTGATTCCTTGCGGTAAATATTCACATTGCAGCCAGTGGGAAAGGTGGCTTGCCAGCAGTGCGCTTTGGTTAAAGCCTCGACGCCAGGCGCGGCGTGAATGCAGCGGAACACTAACAATGCAATCTGGTTTCTGCCTCTGAGAATGCCGTCTGGCATCCAGTACGCTTATCAGCATTAATCGCGCCAGAGCCTGTGCCAGTGCGACGGTGGCGTTAAATTTGAAGCGATGAATAAGCAGGTTTAGCGGTGGACAGTAATCGGTAACAAAGACGAGTGCATCCCATGCTGGCGGTTTTTGCAGACAGCGACCGCAAGGTGACTGTGTCCAGGCACAGGGCAATCCACAGCGCGGGCAGCAGGGCGGTGGCGTAGGTAATGCTTTGGCACAGCAAGAACAAAATCCCCATTTTGCACAAGCGAGTGGCATCTGGCATAGCCAACATAGCCCTGGGATTGTTAGCATATTCGCTTCCTTGCAGAGAAAAATGAGAACAGTAACTGATGAGCAAGCTTTGGTGGCAGACAAAAGGTGAAGGAAAAGACGATCTTGTGCTGCTGCACGGATGGGGACTGAACGCGGAAGTGTGGCATTGCATTTGCGAGGAACTAAGCTCGCATTTTCGTCTCCATCTTGTCGATTTGCCAGGCTATGGCCGCAGCCAGGGTTTTGGTGCGCTGACTCTCGAGGAAATGGCAGAATTAGTGTTAGCGCAGGCACCAGACAGAGCTATTTGGCTTGGATGGAGTTTAGGTGGGTTGGTAGCAAGCCAGGTTGCATTAAAGTATCCACAGCGAGTGAAAGGGCTGGTGACGGTCGCATCTTCACCGTGTTTTACCACTCACGGCGACTGGCCGGGCATCAAGCCTGAAATTCTTGCGGGTTTCCAGCATCAGCTAAGTGAAGATTTTCAGCGCACCGTGGAACGTTTTCTGGCGCTACAAACCTTGGGTACAGAAACTGCACGGCAGGATGCTCGCCGCCTGAAATCAGTAGTACTTGAGCAGCCAATGCCGCGCATTGAGGTGTTAAACGGTGGTCTGGAAATCCTGAAAACGGCAGATTTGCGCGAGCCTTTGAAACATCTCACTGTGCCTTTCTTGCGCTTGTATGGTCATCTTGATGGGCTGGTGCCGCGCAAAATAGCGGGTTTGCTGGATGTACACTTGCCACAAAGTAAAACGGTGATTTTCCCGAAAGCCGCCCATGCGCCGTTTATTTCTCATCCGCATGACGTTTGCCAGGTTCTTGAGGAATTTCAAAAGCAGCTTTAAATAAAAAAGGCGGGATTAGCTCCCGCCTCAATTTTTTTCACGCCCGTAGCGACCAAACTTCACGAATACACTTTTTACCTTCCGGACAAGTTTTACAGCTTCCCGTCAGGCAGTCACTTGGGTCTTCGGTGATACGAATCGCTTTGCCCATCGCTTCAAGGCGACTGAGCATGGCATTCACCATCGGCAACGGCGTGGCGAGCTGTTGGCTAATTTGCGTCGCATCCAAACGCCCTTGCAGCGCCAGCGCATCACGAATCTCAATTAAACTCGCCATACCTTCTCCTTAGTGACAATCGCCAGTACTGCTTTTGCAACAGGCTGCCGTTTGGCGTGCCGCCATCAGGCTGACATTCACACGGCTACGAGCCCGACGCAAACCACCAATCAATAGCACATTGAACAACACTACCGCGAGGATGCAAACCAGGCTGTATTGCGGATGCGCGTTAAACGTCACAGTTTGGTAGTAAAGCGTGGAAAGCGAGTAAGCAATATTCAGCCCCCAAAGCACTGAGAACATCATCCAACCACGGCTGGACTCACGGGCCACAGCACCCATCACAGAAATGCATGGGATGTAGAGCAGAACGAAAATCAGGTAGCTGTAGGCCGCAGCCGCACTGCCAAATTTGCTGCTCATTACGCCCATCGCACCGCTTGCCATTTCACCGTCGCCTTTGCTGGCTTCGATTGGGTTCGCCAGTACGCTCAGGCTGAAAGTGTCTTTCAGGCTCTGCCAGGTTTCACTCGCCGCGCCACCCAGCTCATCAAGCAAGTTGAAGTTCGCTGCATCAAACGGTTCTTCATGCATGTCTTCAGCGGTGTAGAGCGTGTTGAGCGTGCCCACGACGACTTCTTTTGCCATTGCCCCGGTGAACAGGCCAACAGTCGCTTGCCAGTTGTCTTCATGCACACCAATTGGTTTCAATAGCGGGGTGAGCACACGGCTGACAGATGCCAGCGCGGAATCATTGATGTTGTCCACTTCTTTGCCGCTAAACGAGAAGCTGTTCAGTGCGCCAATGAAGATACTGACGATGACGATAACTTTACCGGCACGCAGCACAAAGCCTTTCAGACGTTGCCAGGTTTGCAGTAGCAGACTTTTCAGATGCGGAACGTGATACACCGGCAGTTCCATCACAAACGGCGTTGCTTCACCACGCATGATGGTGTGTTTGAGCATCAGGCCTGTAAGAATCGCCATCACAATGCCCAGAATGTAGAGCGAGAAGACGACCAGAGCGCCTTGCTGACCGAAGAAGGCTGCGGCAAACACCGCAAAAATCGCCAGACGTGCACCGCAGGACATAAATGGCGCCATCATGATGGTCATCAGGCGTTCACGTGGGGCATCCAGTGTACGTGCGCCCATTACCGAGGGCACGTTACAGCCGAATCCGACGATCAATGGAACGAAGGATTTGCCTGGCAGGCCGAGGGATTGCATCAGGCGATCCATCACAAATGCTGCACGAGCCATGTAGCCGGAGTCTTCAAGGAACGACAGGAACAGGTACATCATGCCAATTTGTGGCACCAATGGCAGCACGGTGTTGATACCACCACCAATCCCCTGGGCTAAGAAAATTGTCAGCCAGCTTGGGAAGTGCAATGTGGCACCAATCCACTGAATACCATGGATAAAGATAGCGGCAGATCCGCCGTCAAAAATAGGCTGTAATGCGCCACCGATGTTGATTGCCAGCAAGAACATCAGGTACATCACCAGCAAAAAAATAGGTAATCCAAGGAAACGGTTAAGGATGATTTTGTCCATCATCGCCGTTAAACGGTGTGGTTCAGCAGTCAGACTGTTACTGATGGAATCGCAGATGGCGGCAATGGTTTGATAACGCGCATCGGCAATGAGCAGCGCTGGGTCTTCATTTTTTTCCACCAAATGGGCGCGAATGGCATCCAGATTATCCGCTGCGTGACCGGCAAAATCACGGCTGTAAATATCACCTTCGAGCATTTGCAGAGCCAGCCATTGGCGCCGCTGCGCGGGCATATCTGCAGGCATCTCAGCAGCCAGTGTTTCTGCGCTTTCAAGCAATTTCGGCGGATAAAGTACTAAATCGGTATGTGTATTTGGCTGGCGGCGGTCGATGGCCAGTTTCAAGCCTTCCATACCACGGCCACGCGTTGATACCAGTGGAACAACCGGGCAACCAAGGCGAGCGGCAAGCGCATCGATATCAATACGAATATCCTGCTTCTCGGCGATGTCGAGCATGTTAAGCGCGACCACACATGGAATACCCAGTTCGAGAAGTTGCAGCGTCAAATAGAGATTACGCTCAAGGTTGGACGCATCAACAACGTTAATCAGCAGGTCAGCATCGCCGCTCAAGATGTAGTGGCAGGCGATTTGTTCATCCAAAGAGGTCTGCGATGAAATGGTGGTCAGCGAGTAGGTGCCGGGCAGATCGACAAGTGTGACCTGATGTGCAAGCGTTGAAAACTGACCTTCTTTACGTTCTACAGTAACGCCCGCCCAGTTACCAACCCGCTGGCGTGAGCCGGTGAGCTGGTTAAATAACGTTGTTTTCCCGGAGTTAGGGTTACCGATTAAGCCGATGGTTAATTTTTTCATTTTATTCGTGAACTTAAAGAAAATAACAACGAGCGCTAGCGCTCACCCCGCCAATCAGGCAATGGCTTCAACGTGTAGTAGTTCGAGATCTTTTTTACGTAATACCAAACTGACGCGACGTGTTTCGATATGAATCGGGTCGCCCAGCGGTGCTACACGTACAACATTGAACGAAGAGCCGGGCAGCATACCGAGTGATAATAATTTCTGGCGATAAGACGGGCTAATTTCACTGGCAAAACCGGTAATTTTCCACGTACTACCTGGCAATAATCGCATAGGACCTACTTAGAGCTGGGCTCTTTATTACGTTAATGAGAAACGCTAACAAGAATGTTCTTTGGATGGAGTAGAAATAACGAACAAATCAATGATAATGAGAATGGTTTCTGTCTTCAATAACTATTTTTGTGATGAACAACGGGTTCTCACTTATTTTTCAGGTGAGTGTTGTTTATTGAGGTTGTGGTGCATGCAACGAGGTTTTTATAATAAATCAAATAATAACAATGGTTTGTTATTATTTTTCAATGATGAATTTATTATATTATCTCAGTTAATGTTGTCTGGATATTTCATGTGTTACATGTTTGATAAGTATTACTGCCGTTTTTATATTTTTATCAAAATTGATCTATCGCAAACTCATTCTATTTTCTGATAAATGGATTGGGATGATAATGAAATGTTATTAATTTGCAGGTGGGAATGAAACAGACACATTGTGCTCATTGTGGATGGAGAGAATATTGGAGCCCCCTCTCCTTCAGGATAGGGGGATTTGACTAACTCTAATGCTTCTTACCGAGTGCTGCCGCCAATGCATCACTCATCGCGCTGTTGCCTGCGCTGCTAGCGTTATCACGCCCGCGAGGTTTTTGCGCTTGTGCCGGGCGACGTTCACTTTGTTCACGTGGCGCACTGCTACGGCGGTTGGATTCCCCTGGTTGCTCATCAAGACGCATGGTTAATGCGATACGTTTGCGAGACAGATCCACTTCCATCACTTTCACTTTGACGATATCCCCCGCTTTCACCACTTTATGGGGATCGTCGATGAATTTGTCGGACAGTGAGGAGATGTGGACTAAACCATCCTGGTGGACGCCGATGTCCACAAACGCGCCGAAGTTGGTCACGTTGGTAACAGCACCTTCCAGAACCATACCTGGTTGCAGGTCGTTCATGGTTTCAACGCCGTCAGCAAACTTCGCTGTTTTGAATTCCGGACGAGGGTCGCGGCCTGGTTTCTCAAGCTCTTTAATGATGTCGGTAACAGTCGGTACACCGAAGCGTTCGTCAGTAAATTCGCGTGCGCTAAGGCCACGCAATGCTTCACCGTTGCCCATCAAATCCTGTAGCGCTTGTTCGGTTGCGGCCAGGATGCGCTCAACAACGGGATATGCTTCCGGGTGAACGGTGGAGGCATCCAGCGGGTTGTCGCCGTGGTTAATACGCAAGAAGCCCGCACACTGCTCAAAGGCTTTCGGCCCCAAACGCCTGACTTTCAGCAACTGCTGGCGGTTCTGGAAACGACCATTTTCATCACGCCAGTTGACGATATTTTGCGCCATCATGCGTGTTAAACCTGCCACGCGAGTCAACAGCGGCACTGAAGCGGTGTTGAGATCGACGCCAACGGCGTTTACGCAGTCTTCTACTACTGCATCCAGTTTTTTCGCCAATTGTGACTGGCTCACATCGTGCTGATATTGGCCGACACCAATGGATTTCGGATCGATTTTAACCAACTCGGCAAGCGGATCTTGCAGGCGGCGGGCAATCGAAACTGCGCCACGAATCGATACGTCTAAGTCAGGGAATTCCAGTGCTGCCAGCTCGGATGCAGAATACACAGAAGCGCCCGCTTCACTGACTATCACTTTTTGCGCGGTGACTTTCGGGAACTGCTGCTGTACATCGAGGAAGAAGCGCTCGGTTTCACGCGATGCAGTCCCGTTGCCGATAGCGACCAGCTCAACATTGTGTTTTTCGCATAGTGCCGCAACGGCCGCCGCTGCTTTTGCCGCCTGGCCGGTATGTGGATAAATAGTATCGAAGGCGACCAGTTTGCCGGTGGAATCGACAACGGCGACTTTCACACCGGTACGCAGGCCGGGATCGAGGCCCATAGTGGCGCGTAATCCGGCAGGAGCGGCCATCAACAGGTCGTGCATATTGCGGGCAAAAACGTTAATCGCTTCTTCTTCGGCGCGTTCGCGCACGGTGCCCATCAACTCGGTTTCAAGGTGCATCAGCACTTTGATGCGCCATGTCCAGCTCACAACAGCACGGCGCCAGGCGTCAGCAGGTGCGTTGTTCAGGCGCAAACCAAGATGGTCGATAATCAGCTGTTCGCAGTAGCTTTCACGCGGTGGTTCGTCATGCTGCGGATCAGCATTCAGTGCTAGCTGTAAAATACCTTCGTTGCGGCCACGGAACATAGCGAGAGCACGGTGAGAGGGGACGGTGGCAATCGGTTCGTGATGGTCGAAATAGTCACGGAATTTTGCACCTTCCTCTTCTTTGCCACTCACCACGTTGGCAACCAGATGTGCATTTTTCCACAGGTAGTTACGCACTTTTGCCAGCAACGCGGCGTCTTCTGCAAAACGCTCCATCAGAATGTAGCGCGCACCATCCAGTGCGGCTTTGGTATCGGCAACGCCTTTGTCGGCATCAACGTAACGGGCTGCAGCATCTTCAGGTGTGTGTGACGGGTCGTTCCACAGCAGCTCAGCCAGTGGCTCGAGCCCTGCTTCAATTGCAATCTGTCCGCGCGTACGGCGCTTTTGCTTATACGGTAAATAGAGGTCTTCGAGCTCGGTTTTGCTCAGCGTACCATTGATGGCCGCGGCGAGTTCGTCACTCAATTTACCTTGCTCGGTAATCGATTTAAGTATCGTTTGGCGGCGATCTTCTAACTCGCGCAGATAGCTAAGACGGCTCTCTAACTGACGCAGTTGCGTGTCATCCAGACCGCCGGTGACTTCCTTACGATAGCGTGCAATAAATGGCACGGTATTCCCTTCATCCAGCAGGCGAACGGCGGCATCAACCTGTTCATTTCTGGCCTTTAGCTCGCTTGCGATAATGCGGCAGAGTGAATCATTCATCATGGCTTTTTCATCTGTGTGAGTCGAAATTTCAAGGGATAGTTATACGGATTGGAGGGCGAAAATGCCAGCCACAGCGCCCTGGAGGTGATGAATCGGACAGTTCTGTTGCTGGCTGTGCGGGCTATTTCACATACTCGATTTCATTGATGTACCACTGCGCTTCACCTGCAGGCGTTTGCACAATGGCGAGATCGCCCACTTCTTTTTTCAACAGGGCACGAGCCATGGGTGAATCGATAGAGATGTAATCTTTGCGCCCAAAAATTTCGTCGTAACCCACAATGCGAAAACGCAGTTGGTTTCCTGCATCGTTTTCAATCTCGACCCATGCGCCAAAGAACACTTTGCCTTCTTGTTGTGGCGAATAGTCGACGATCTTTAACTGTTCCAGGCATTTTGTGAGATAACGCACTCTACGATCTATTTCTCGCAGCCGTTTTTTGTTGTACTGATAGTCGGCATTTTCACTGCGATCGCCAAGACTTGCAGCCCAGGTGACCTTTTTTGTCACCTCTGGACGCTCGAAACGCCACAAGGTGTCCTTTTCTTGTTTGAGCTTTTCATAGCCTTCGCGGGTGATTAATGGCGTTTTCATCTTCAAACCTTGCAAAGTGTATAGCGATATAAGTGATTTAAACCGAAATATCAGGGTGATGGCAATCCCGGAGATTTGCGAACCAGGTCATTCTTTTGGTTAAAAAATGCCTATAACCATCTGTTTAATATGCTTTGTAACAATTTCGACTAGAATATATACCAGAATTGACTGGTCGTAACGTCGCAGTTTTTTAAGAATACGCACTCACTGTTCGAGCCTTTGGGAGTATAAGAATGCAAGAGAATTATAAGATTCTGGTCGTGGATGACGACATGCGCCTGCGTGCGCTGCTAGAGCGTTATCTCACCGAACAAGGCTTCCAGGTCCGTAGCGTCGCTAACGCAGAACAGATGGATCGCCTGCTAACTCGTGAGTCCTTCCACCTGATGGTGCTTGATTTGATGCTTCCTGGCGAAGATGGTTTGTCTATTTGCCGCCGTCTGCGCAGCCAAAGCAACCCAATGCCAATCATTATGGTTACCGCGAAAGGCGAAGAAGTTGACCGTATTGTAGGGTTGGAAATTGGTGCTGATGACTACATTCCAAAACCCTTTAACCCGCGTGAACTGCTGGCACGTATCCGTGCTGTTCTGCGCCGTCAGGCTAATGAACTGCCTGGTGCACCTTCTCAGGAAGAAGCGGTTATTGCGTTTGGTAAGTTTAAACTGAACCTCGGCACCCGTGAGATGTTCCGTGAAGATGAGCCTATGCCATTAACTAGCGGCGAGTTCGCGGTACTGAAAGCGCTGGTTAGTCATCCGCGTGAGCCGTTGTCTCGCGACAAGTTGATGAACCTGGCTCGTGGACGTGAATACAGTGCGATGGAACGCTCAATCGACGTGCAGATTTCTCGTCTGCGCCGCATGGTCGAAGAAGATCCTGCGCATCCACGTTATATCCAGACCGTATGGGGCCTGGGCTACGTATTCGTGCCGGACGGTTCCAAGGCATGAGGCGAGTCCGCTTCTCCCCCAGAAGCTCGTTTGCCCGGACGCTGTTACTGATCGTCACCTTGCTGTTTGTCAGCCTGGTGACGACCTACCTTGTGGTGTTGAACTTCGCTATTCTGCCGAGTTTGCAGCAGTTTAATAAGGTGCTGGCTTACGAAGTCCGTATGCTGATGACCGATAAACTGCAACTGGAAGATGGCACGCAACTGGTGGTTCCGCCTGCATTTCGGCGTGAAATCTATCGTGAATTGGGTATTTCCCTTTATTCCAATGAAGCGGCGGAAGACGCGGGTTTACGCTGGGCGCAGCATTACGAATTCCTTAGTCATCAAATGGCGCAGCAATTGGGTGGCCCAACCGAAGTGCGTGTTGAGGTTAACAAAAGCTCGCCTGTTGTCTGGCTGAAGACGTGGCTGTCGCCAAATATCTGGGTTCGTGTTCCGCTAACTGAAATTCATCAGGGCGATTTTTCACCGTTGTTCCGTTATACGCTGGCAATAATGCTGCTAGCGATTGGCGGTGCATGGCTGTTTATTCGTATTCAGAACCGACCCTTGGTTGACCTTGAGCATGCCGCTTTGCAAGTGGGTAAAGGCATTATTCCGCCGCCGTTGCGCGAATATGGTGCTTCCGAGGTGCGTTCTGTGACCAGAGCGTTTAACCATATGGCTGCCGGTGTGAAGCAACTTGCCGATGACCGCACATTGCTAATGGCGGGCGTCAGCCACGATTTGCGTACACCACTCACGCGTATTCGTCTGGCAACCGAAATGATGGGTGAAGAAGATGGCTATCTTGCTGAGTCGATTAACAAAGATATCGAAGAATGCAATGCGATAATCGAGCAATTCATTGATTACCTGCGCACAGGGCAAGAGATGCCGCTGGAAACCGCCGATCTCAATAGTGTATTGGGGGAAGTGGTGGCTGCGGAAAGCGGTTATGAGCGCGAAATTGACACCGACTTGCAAGCCGGTGAGCTGTTGGTGAATATCCATCCGCTGTCGATCAAGCGTGCTGTAGCCAATATGGTGGTGAATGCTGCCCGTTATGGCAATGGCTGGATTAAAGTCAGCAGCGGTGGTGAAGTAAATCGCGCCTGGTTCCAGGTGGAAGATGACGGCCCAGGGATTAAACCCGAGCAGCTTAAGCATCTGTTCCAGCCGTTTGTACGTGGTGATAGCGCACGTAGCACCAGCGGAACCGGTTTAGGTTTGGCGATTGTGCAGCGTATTATCGACAACCATAACGGTCTATTGGATATCGGTGTTAGTGAGCGGGGCGGTTTGCGGATAAGGGCTTATTTGCCAGTTCCGATGAACAAGTCTCCTCAGCCTCTCAATAGCGAGAGGGAATAAAAAAAGCCTTCTCGTCCTCGAGAAGGCTTTTAACTATCAACGGTAGGGCGAATTAAATCTTTGGCCCTGCACTCACCAGTGCTGCACCCGCAGGGGTGTCGGTGTACTTCTCGAAGTTCTCGATAAACAACTTAGCCAGTTGTTCCGATTTCTCCTGCCACTGTTCCTGGGAGGTGTAAGTATTACGCGGATCCAAAATATCGCCATCAACTCCCGCCAATGCCGTTGGAACTGCAAGACCAAAGATTGGCAACGTGAAGGTTTCGGTGTCATCCAGCGAACCATCCAGAATAGCGTCGATAATCGCACGTGTATCTTTGATGGAGATGCGCTTGCCCGTGCCGTTCCAGCCAGTATTAACCAGATAAGCCTGCGCACCTGCGGCCTGCATGCGTTTTACCAACACTTCAGCGTACTGCGTTGGGTGCAGGGACAAGAATGCCGCACCGAAACAGGCTGAGAATGTTGGCGTTGGTTCGGTTACACCACGCTCAGTACCAGCAAGTTTGGCAGTAAAGCCAGACAGGAAGTGGTATTGCGTTTGGTTTGCCGTCAGGCGTGAAACTGGAGGCAGTACACCAAAGGCATCAGCAGTCAGGAAAATAACTTTTTTGGCATGGCCCGCTTTCGAAACCGGCTTAACGATATTGTCGATATGGTAGATAGGATAGGAAACGCGGGTGTTTTCGGTTTTAGAACCATCGTCAAAATCGATAGAACCGTCGTCGCGTACTGTTACGTTTTCCAGCAGCGCATCACGGCGGATAGCATTGTAGATTTCTGGCTCTGCTTCTTTAGATAAGCGAATGGTCTTCGCGTAGCAGCCGCCTTCGAAGTTGAATACACCATCGTCGTCCCATCCGTGCTCGTCATCGCCAATCAGGCGGCGTTTCGGATCGGTAGAAAGCGTAGTTTTGCCTGTGCCAGACAAACCAAAGAACACCGCTACATCGTCTTTTTCGCCGACGTTAGCCGAACAGTGCATAGATGCAATACCTTTCAACGGCAGCAGGTAGTTCATGATAGAGAACATCCCTTTTTTCATTTCGCCGCCGTACCAGGTACCGCCAATTAACTGCACGCGCTCGGTCAGATTGAAAGCGATGAAGTTTTCAGAGTTCAATCCCTGTTCTTTCCATTGTGGGTTGGTGCACTTAGCACCATTCATCACCACAAAGTCAGCCTCGAATGTTTCTAACTCTTCGTCAGTTGGGCGAATGAACATGTTTTTAACGAAATGAGCCTGCCAGGCCACTTCGGTAATAAAACGCACGGATAGACGGGTATCTGCATTCGCACCGCAGAAAGCATCAATAATGAAGAGACGTTTGCCAGAGAGTTGGTTGGTGACGAGACCTTTCAAATGTTGCCAGGTTTCTTTGCTAAGCGGTTTGTTATCGTTCTTACCTTTACCGTTATCTGCCCACCAGAGGGTATCGCGCGTGGTGTCATCACGAACAATGTATTTATCTTTCGGGGAACGGCCAGTAAAGATGCCGGTATCAACAGCTATTGCACCAAGATTTGTTTCTACGCCGCGCTCGAATCCTTCCAGGTTGGGATTCAGTTCTTCGTGATAGAGGGTGTCGTAATCAGGGTTATAAATCACTTCACTTGCATCATGAATTCCATAAGCCTTGAGATCTTGCGGGGTTATACCTTTAACTCGCATTTCACTGCTCCTTAGCCAATTTGTACTGCCTGATATTGTAGGGTTGTTTATTGGTTGTTAACCGCGACTCCTATCATAGATTTGAGCATCCACTCGAATCTATATAGCGGAAAACGCTGTGAAGCGAGTCACAACGGGGTGAGAGTATGGCAGGAAATGCAAATACAGCAGGGAAAATATTCTGAATATGTTAAAAAATAGTGCGATTAACGGACGGGTGTGATTGAGCGCGCGTTCGTGTGCAAACTATGAAATGATTTGAGTCTCAATACCCTCGCCTCAGCCCTCTCCCTCTGGAGAGGGAGAAAACTAAAGTGAGGTCAGGAAATCAATGAACTTGTGGATCTGCCGGGGAGGCATTGTTACGGATTTCTGCAATGTCCATGGAGTTGAACACGTAGTGGTTACCGCAGTAATCGCAGTTCATATCAATTTCGCCTTCTTCGGCAATGATGCTGTTCACTTCTTCATCTGGTAGTGTTTTCAACGCATCGGCACAGCGCTCACGTGAACAAGTACACTTAAATTCGACCGCCTGCGGATCGTACAGTGTGACTTCTTCTTCGTGGTACAAGCGCCACAATACGTCGTTGGCCGGTAAGGTTAACAGCTCTTCAGCCTTGATAGTTTCGGTGAGTGCTGCCAGGTGATTGAAATCATCGGCCTGAGCATCTTGTGCTGGTAGAACTTGTAATAACATGCCGCCAGCCGCTGGTTTACCTTCAACATCACCGGTACGGATAAACAGGCGTGTTGGTAACTGCTCTGAACGTAAGAAGTAATCTTCCAGACAGGCTGCCAGGGTATCGCCTTCAAGCCCAACAACGCCCTGATAACGCTCGCCTTCAGCCGGGGTTATGGTGATAACCAGGTAACCATTGCCAACCAACGTTTTCAAATCTGCATCAGCCGGGATTTCACCTTTAAAGCGCGCGACGCCACGCATTTGCTGGTTATTATTACCGTTAATTACCGCAAGACTCATTGGACCATCACCCTGCAATTGCACGGTAATATCGCCATCAAATTTGAGGGTTGCAGTCAGCAAACTGGTTGCCACCAGCAATTCGCCGAGAATGGTTTTCACGGGGGCTGGGTAGTCATGGTTTTCCATGATTTGCTGCCAGGTATCGGAAACCGTTACCAGTTCACCGCGTACGGCGAAATTTTCAAACAAGTAACGATGCAGTTGGTCGTGTTGGGTCATAATTTTCTCTCATTCAGATAGCCGCTATACCCTTCATCTTTCAAGTTGCAGATGCGTTAGCTGCTCTTGCTCACCCGAATCACTTACTTGAGTAAGCTCATCGGGATTCACTCGGTTTGCTGCCTTCCTGCATCTCGAAATCTATTGGGTCTATTCGTTGCCACCGTGTTTAAATTTCATCAAATCGCGACGCTCTTTTTTATCGGGGCGACGGTCGGGGTGGGGCATCGTCAGCGCATTCATTTTGCGCGCCAGCGCCACTTTTTCTCGCTTAATGATACTTTCCGCAGTCTCTTCATAAAGCTGCACAGCGTCGGTGGCCGGACGGCGTTGCTCGGTAATTGCCAGCACTTTGACGGTTTTTTCGTCATTGCCCTGACGTAGCGTCAACATAGCATTCAGCTCAACGATTTTACTCGGCTTACTGCGTTGCCCGTTGTAATGCACTTTACCGCCTTCCACCATTTCCCGGGCAATGGCACGCGTTTTATAAAAACGTGCAGCCCAAAGCCATTTGTCGAGACGCACACCTTCAGACGATTTTTCTTTCATCACGACTCCTTAAACATCAACTTCGGGAGCAGTCGGCGATAGTCGTTCAATGCCGGATGGTGTTGATAGGTTTTTTCAGCCTGACCAGAATCTGGATTGGTGATGCCCAGGCAATAGCGGATACCAAATTTCGCGGCGGAATCCAGAATGGGTTCGTTATCGTCAATAAATAACGTCCTGGCAGGGTCCAACCCGGTCTGTTCGGTAACGGCTTGCCACAACCGCTGATCTTCTTTCGGATAACCAAATGTGTGGGTGGAAAGTAATAAATCAAGGTGCTGAGCTAAACCGGTATGTTCAAGTTTGACGGCCAGATTATGCGGATGCGCGTTCGTCAGTAAGATGCGTCGTTTGCCGCAGGCTTTGAGGGCGTCGAGGAAAGGAACGGTATCTTCACGTAGCACCGCGTTTCGCCCTTGCGCCGTGGTCATTGCACAAATATCCAGTCCCAGACGCTCGCTCCAGTAATCCAGACAGTACCAGTTTAGCGTATGTTGCACGGCGTTATATTCGCGGGCGATCAGCTGGTGCGCTTCATCAAGCGGAATATCTCTTAGCTGGCTGACGGTTTCTGGCACCAGTTTCTGCCAGAAATGGTTATCGAAAGCGAGATCCAGCAGCGTACCGTCCATATCCAGCAATACGGTATCAACATCGTGCCAGGCAATATCAATATGCATAAGTTCGGACCTGATTAAGAGAAACAACGCGACAGGTTAGCACAACCTGTCGCGTGAGGTTTAGAACAGCGGGTGTACAGCGGAGATCGTGGTTAACGAGGGATTCATGCAGTTGTCATAGTACTGCTGGATTTGCGCCAGGCGGTTGCGGTTGCGTCGGTAACGGCGAATAGCTAGTACACCATTGATCAACAAACAGGCAATCATGCTGATGAGCAACAATGTGGTACTGATATATCGCCATAAGCTGCTGCTATCCGGAATCTTATGCAGGGTGATGTGCTGTGTGCCGTTTGCATCCTCATAAATGCCGGTAATAATCCCTTCTGCACTAAATGGCGTTTTGAGCAACATTTCGGCCAGTCGTAAAAACTCGCCCCATTGCTCTTGCGCGGGAATGTCATATAACGGAACCGGCGGCAATGGCTGGTCTACCAGGTCGCTGCCTTCATCATTAATAATGACATATCCGGCAGGGGCAGGGCTGTTAAGAGCCTGCGCGGCACGAGCTGTTTCACGAATAAAGAACGGGGCCGTGGAAGTCGTAACCAGGTTATCAAGTGATTCAGCACTGACCGGACGCAGCAAAACATTCACACCAGTGAGTTTGCCGGAATCAGCTTTCTTGGTCAGAGTATCCCAATCTTTCGTGTTACCCAGGTTTACCAACGCATTTTTCAGACGTACACATTCATCTTCTGCGGTACACAGCGCCTGGGTTTTCAGAACAATACCGGCGAAGTCATCCAGCAACACCATGCCTGATTTCTGAATCGCGCTACGTAGTTGCGGGTTAACCTTTGAGTCGTCACTGGTCTGGGGATGGATTTGCCCACTGACAGCCTGTGTCAGTGCGATGGCTTTATCCATGATTTCGGATTCCGGCAGCGGCATTGATGGCGCAGTATTCCAGATGATTTGCGAACAGTCGAACGGAGTAAACGGGTAAGTTTGCCGTGTGGTGTAGTTGCCCGGCATGTGGATATTACACATGCCAGTACCGTTCACTTTCAGAGTATCACCAACGCGAAGTGCCTTTTTATCCAGGTCTGCGACAGTGGTGGCTTCAATAGTTTGTGCGCCTTTCAACCAGGAAAGACTCAGCTTTAAAGGCATCTCCAACGGCACCCAGATAGTCAGCATTATCAGAATCATCAGGCTTCCTGACGCAATGACCATGTTGCGCACCCAATGCTGGATTGGGAAGTTGCGCACTTCATCATGCAGAGAAAGGAAACGCCCCTGGCGGAGCACATGCCTGTCGAGATAAATATCGATATCTGTTTTCTGCCCAAGATCCTGAGCAACGTATGGTTGCCAGTGGGCAGGGTAGAGCAGGTCAATGATCCCTAAAGATATATTGTTAATCTGATCCTGATTAGATTCACCAAATAACCCCCAACGTTTGGGCGTTCCGCGCAAACAATGGACTTCACGCAGTGCATTTTTTGCTGGTGGAGCAAATAAACCCCACAAGCTGGCCGCCAGAAGCATAAAAGCGCCGCCAATTAACCATGGCAAAACGACCGAAGGGGTAACCAGACACAAGAACAGCATCATGAACGCTACGCAAATCAGAATCGCTTCACGCAATCCATCGGGGCGGCTCAGTGCGTACTCTTCAGGTGTTTCCTGACGGATATTCAGCAGCTCTATTTGTTCGCTTTCTTCGCCACGAATAGACGCCTGACTGTGAGGGACTTGTTCAAGAGCGAAACCACGGTTTTCGCTTCTGTAGTCGATAAGCGTATGGCCGTTTAGGGAGATAACCAACGGCATGGTTTCAGTACGAATCAGCTCAACGTAGTTATCGTTGGTAATGTACTGTTCCCAAAATGGTGGAAGATGAACCTCAACTGAATCAAGGTAATAGCGCCATTTATTGGGGTCGTCAGTCGATAAGCCATAACGGGTGATGGAGCGGGTAAGAGAAAGCGCTGTATTACTCAGTGCGTTCAATACAAGTTTTGCCGGTGCAGCGCTCGCACCTGACGGTCCCACGATGTCCTGCGAGCGGGATAATGATTCGATGTAGTTTTCAACAGCGGCGCGTTCATCAGCGGTCAACTTGCGAGTAGTTGCACCACTGAACGATTGAGCTTGTGAGACACGAGCGCGTAATCGCAGGCTACGCCAGATGAGCCACCCCGCAATTAAGATGCAGGCCAGCATAGCAGCTAAAAGAAGTAATAAGGTGCTCATGCCTTCCCCATCAAACACTCGTTTTCTTAGTAAAACGCAGCAAATTTCACCCCTTACAGCATTGGGTGTAAAAATCGTTATCGGCAGGTATGGCCTCAATCTTGAGGCATTTTATCTGTATAGCCTGCTGTAACATAATGTTAGCAAAGCGACTTTACGAGAAATATCAGCAAATTCCTATTTCATTTGCTGCCTATTGACATGTAACAGAGGCTTTGAAAAATCACTTAAAGTTGCAAAAATGTAAATAATAACCAATGTCCGTTGCGTCAGATATGTGGCATAACGCACAATGGAGCACCTGCATTTACTGTTAGCCCAGCCACGATGAGTAAACCATTACAAAAACCAACTATTTTACATGTTGAAACCGTGGCTCGTTCACGGCTGTTTAACGTAGAAACGGTGGATCTGGAGTTTAGCAACGGTGTGCGCCGTGTTTATGAGCGTATGCGACCGTCTGCGCGCGAAGCTGTAATGATAGTGCCTATCGTCGATGACCATTTGATTTTGATTCGTGAATACGCGGTTGGCACGGAATCTTATGAGCTTGGTTTCTCAAAAGGGTTAATTGATCCGGGCGAGACTGTCTTTGAAGCGGCTAATCGTGAACTGAAGGAAGAGGTTGGTTTCGGGGCTAATCAACTGACATTCTTGAAAAAGCTGACTATGGCACCGTCCTATTTTTCCAGCAAAATGAATATTGTGATTGCTGAGGACCTCTATCCTGAATCCCTGGAAGGTGACGAGCCGGAAGAATTGCCGCAAGTACGCTGGCCGCTGGAATCGCTGCTCGATTTACTCAATGAGGAAGACTTCAGCGAAGCGCGAAATGTGAGTGCGCTTTTCCTGGTGCGTGAGTGGTTGAAAGAGAACGGGCGTTTGTAAATCCTTTCTATACCCGTCATCCTGCAAGCCGCAGGGGGTGTTGGCTACACTCACTAACCCGAATCACTTACTCAAGTAGGCTCATCGTGATAAGCCCCCTTGCCGCCTACCTGCAACTCGAATGCTAACGGGTATATAGCAGCCCGCCTCAAAGTGAAGCGGGCTGTATCAAAGTTTTAGAACAATTCGTGGCTTTCACCATTATCAATTATCGTCGTACCCACCTCGTGCACGGCCTGCTGCGTTGGTTGGGTGCCTTCAATAAAGAACTCAGGACGGCTATTTCCACCATTAGCTAATTGCCCGGTACTACGGTCGATATTCACCGTAACAATACCTGGCGGTGGAGTTAACGGTTCTTCCGGCACACCTTCCAGTGCGGCTTTCATAAAATCATCCCATGCCGGTTGAGCACTCTTCGCCCCGCCTTCGTAACCGGAGATCTGATCTTTGATTGCCCCTGATGCGGATGTACGTCCAAGATCGCGACGATGATCGTCAAAACCAATCCAGACGGATGTCACCACACCCGGCCCATAACCTGAGAACCACGCATCTTTTGAGCTGTTAGTGGTGCCGGTTTTGCCACCAATATCATTACGCTTCAGGTCACGGCCTGCACGCCAGCCAGTACCTTGCCAACCTGGTTCACCATAGATATTCGAGTTGAGTGCACTCTTAATCAGGAATGCCAATGGTGTATTGATGACATGCGGTGCGTATTCTGGTGGGCTGCTCTGCGCAACTAATTCGCTATTAGCTTGTTCAAGCTTCGGCATCGGCACGCTGGCGTTTTGCTTTTCCTGAGATTGCGCGACGTTTTCAACATCTTGATTTTCCAGTACGTTAGACTTCTGCGTTTCCCCGTAAATAACCGGAATATCACAATCCGGGCATGCCACTTTCGGTTTCGCTTCAAAAATAGTGCCACCAACTTCATTCTCAATTTTCGAGATGTAGTAAGGGTCGACTAAGAAGCCGCCGTTAGCCATCACGGAGTAACCGCGGGCTACTTGCATTGGGGTGAATGATGCCGAACCTAACGCCAGTGATTCAGTATGCACAATATTTTGCGCTGGGAATCCAAAGCGTTGCAGATATTCTGCCGCGTAATCTACGCCCATCGCACGCATCGCACGCACCATCACAACGTTTTTAGACTGTCCCAAACCCTGACGTAATCTGATTGGGCCTGCGTACTCTGGCGGTGAGTTTTTTGGCCGCCAGTCGGAACCGGCACCTGCATCCCAGCGGGAAATCGGTACATCGTTCAACACGCTCGCTAATGTCAGCCCTTTATCCATTGCAGCCGTATACAGGAACGGTTTGATGTTGGAACCAACCTGGCGTAATGCCTGAGTCGCACGGTTAAACTTGCTCTGATTGAAGTCAAAACCGCCGACCAGTGCTACGACTGCTCCATTATGCGGATTAATTGAAACCAGCGCGGAGTTGACGTCTGGGACTTGTCCAAGCCACCAACTGTCATCCACTTTACGTACCCAGATTTGTTGGCCTGCTTGCACAACGTCCGTTACTTTACGTGGCGTTGGGCCTTGCGCAGTATCCGAACGATACGGTCGCGCCCAGCGCATACCGTCCATGCTGATGGAAACGGTGCTGCCGTCAGACATCAATGCTGTGGCTTCGCTCTGAGATGCCTGGGTAATGACAGCCGGGAATAGGGGGCCATAAGTCGGCAAATTCTTTAAAGAATCGACAATCTTAGTTTTGTCCCACGGCGTTTCGCCTGCTTTCCACAGCACATTTGATGGGCCACGGTAACCATGGCGCATATCGTAAGCCATGACGTTGTTGCGAACAGCCTGCTGCGCCGCCTGCTGCGTTTTACGAGTGATGGTGGTGTATACCTTGTAACCATCTTCGTAAGCTTTCTCTCCGTAACGTGCAACCATATCCTGGCGTACGAGTTCAGAGAGATAAGGTGCGGCAAATGCGATTTCTGGTGCATGGTAATTCGCATCGATAGGTTGGTTACGCGCTTCGTCGTACTGTGCCTGGGTAATGTAGTTTTCGCTCAACATGCGCGATAACACCACATTGCGGCGAGAAATTGCGCGATCCATTGAGTAAAGTGGGTTAAACGTCGACGGTGCTTTCGGCAAACCGGCAATCACTGCCATTTCACTCAGTGTTAACTGATCAACCGACTTACCAAAGTAGACTTGCGCTGCAGCCCCCACCCCATAAGCGCGGTAACCGAGATAAATCTTGTTGAGATACAACTCGAGGATTTCATCTTTGGTCAGTAGCTGCTCAATACGAATCGCCAGGAACACTTCTTTTATCTTACGCATCAAAGTGCGTTCAGGACTCAGAAAGAAGTTACGCGCCAGTTGTTGCGTAATAGTACTCGCGCCCTGGGATGCATGGCCAGAAAACAGCGCTACGCTGGCTGCGCGGAAAATCCCCACAGGGTCGACGCCATGGTGCTCATAGAAGCGACTGTCCTCGGTCGCAATGAACGCTTTCACCATCACTGGTGGAATTTGTTCGAGCGTTACTGGGATACGGCGCTTCTCACCGTACTGGGCGATTAACTCACCATCGGCGCTATAAACCTGCATTGGGATCTGTAGTCGCACATCTTTAAGCGTGGCGACATCAGGCAACTGCGGCTCAATAAACTTGTAGAGCCCGAAGATCGAGCCTGCTCCCAGCAGAATGCAACATACTGCAAGGATTAATAAATACTTTACGAACTTCACCTTAAATTTCCCATTTCGTTTCCATTGGGCAGTTTATAAACAACCGCGCGGTAGTATAAAGGCAAGCCAGTGGCATTGGTACGGCATTTTCCTCACGCGGCGATAAGGAGATCGTAATCATGATGTTCAATACCTGGCAAATTGGCCTGGATATTCAATATGAAAGCATTCGTGCTGTGGCAGTTCAACGCCAACGGCAAGGATGGCAGCTTCGGCATTGGTGGCATCTTTCACTTCCTGAAGGGACCTTTCGCGACGGTTTATTAACTAATGCTGAAGCATTCACAAAGACGCTGGCGGACTGGCGAAATGAGTTACCTTTTCGCCATCAGTTACGCGTCTCTTTTCCTACGCAGCGAACATTACAACGTCCAGTCCCTGCGCCCGATAAACGCCTGTCCGAACCTGCAAGTGAAACTTATATCGCCTCAGCAACTGCTCGGCAGTTGCAAATGTCACCAGCTCAACTGTGTTGGGATTATTTAGCGTCACAAGATGTTGCTGACCCGCATTTGATAGTAGCTGCACGTCAGACAGATGTCGCTGCGTTGCTTAAAAACCTGGCCACAGTCAGGTTGTACCCAGCAACGCTGACTCCCGCTGCCAGTGCATTGTCAACGCTGATTACGCCGTGCCATCTGGAGGCATGCCAATATCTAGTGCATCACGAAAACAATCATTGGCTGTGGGTTTCTACAGATGCCTCCCGGCGCTGGGGGTGGGCTGATACCAGCACGGTACCGACAATTTCCGACCTGTGTCAGCAATTAACCGCCGAACCGGAATTAGTCGCATTGAGCCACGTGCATTCTGAGCCATTTCCAATAGGTGTTTTGCCCTTAAATGCCTGGGGAGCCCTTTCACGTTTGCAACCACCGTTACCGCGCCATGGAGGGATGTTTACGGTCGCTATAGGACTGGCAATTGGCAGAATATCCCGATGACACTCCTTCTCAATCTGCTGCCCTGGCGCCAGAGCCAGCGTAAAAAGCGCATGCATCGCTGGAGCACTTTATTCGCACTGGTTTTGATGCTGATACCACTGCTGGTCGTCAGAGGGCAGGCGTTATCGGCATGGGAAGTACGCCAGTTACAGGCGCAAAGCGGCTATCAGGCAGGCATGCATTCCGCGTTGCAACAGCTCTATCAGCAGCGACTGGTGTTACAAAAGCAGAACAATAAATTGCTGCATTTACAGCAAATCAAAGAATCGCAAAAACTGGTTATTCAGGTTTGGGAAACACGGTTGATACAACTTGCCAGTCTTTTACCTGCGGGAACCTGGTTGTCCTCGTTATCACTACAAAAAGAATTCTTCGTCGTTAAGGGCCACGCCACTGCTTTGGAAGCAATGCAGAAGCTGGAAAAGGAACTTGCTCAACTTGAAGGCATTTCTACCGTTCGGGCTGGTGCGGTACTGCATGAAGCACAGGGCGGATTTGGTTTTACTTTCACGGTAACTCTCTCTGAGGTGGTAAATGCCCTGGCTAATTGAAAGGTGGTTGAGTGGGCCAGTCTGGATACGCATCGTATCGCTTGTGGTCATAACAATCTTGCTAACGCTTGCAGCATGGTTTTTCGTGATACATCCACAACATTCTCTTACGCAGCAACTGGTAACAGGTAATCAGCAGGCGAATCAAAAACAGACTGAGTTGCGACGAAAAATTTGGGAAATTAAGTCGCTCGAAAAATCGCTTTTATCAATAAGCGCGCCAATATTTTCTGTTTCGCAGCTCGTTGGGCAATCAAACGGGCAGTTGCTGAAGTGGCAGCCTGAAGAGAAACAGGGCGTGCTGGAGATGCTTATTCCATGGGAAATGCTACCGATCTTTTTTACCAGGCTTGCCGAGTATCGCGTTGTATCGAGCCACAGTTTCACTATTACGACTCAAGGGGAATGGCTCAAACTTGTGCTGACAATGGAGTTTGCCGATGAGCCGTAGCATTTGGATAGGATTATTAATTGCTGCGTCATCTGTGCGAGCAATGCCTCCTAACCCTTTTCAGCCGCAGATTTCACCTTGTGAAAAACTGGCAGAACAACTTGCTGGATGGGCGTTACAAGGGGTCGTTAGCTCATCAACCACGAGCACAGCCCTGATGCTCAGCCCGCAAGGTACATGGAAGCGAATCAAAGCAGGTAGCGAACTTTTTCCAGGTGTCCATATTGAAAGTGTGGGAGCGGGTTTTGTGGCTGCAAAACTCGTTTCAGTCTGCCAGCCCTCTTCTTACCGTTGGGATATAAAAGGAACAACCTATGCCATGGATTCGAGTATTGCTTCTGGCGCTCGCTCTACCATTCACAAGCCAGGCAGATAAAGGCATTTCTTTGATGCTAGACAACGCACCGGTAGCTCAGGTGCTACAAGCATTGGCTGAAAATCAAAACGTTAACCTGATGATCGCGCCAGGTGTTGACGGCGCGCTGTCACTTAATTTGATTAACGTGCCGTGGAAACAGGCATTCCAACTGGTATTGAATACTGCGGAACTTAGCCAGCAACGCGAAGGCAATGTCATACAAATTTTACCAAAAGCACGTCTGCAAGAGAGACAAACTTTAGCGATGGAACTTCGTAAACGGGAAGCTCTTAATCAACCACTGCTATATCAGGTCTTCGCCCCTCATTATGCGAACGTTGAAGAGTTGTCCGCGGCACTAAAAGCGGGCGGAAGTAATTTATTGAGTGCGCAGGGAAATATCACGACAGATAAACGTACCAATCGACTGATTGTGCGGGACAATAAGGCTGTGCTGAAACAGATAGCTGATTGGGTCACTGAAATGGATTTGCCAATAGGGCAAGTTGAAATTGCTGCGCATATTGTCACCATTAATCAGGACAAACTTCGTGAGCTTGGCGTGAAATGGTCTGCTGCGGAACTGACAGACGAAGGTAAGTTTCATCAACCCACCGGAGTTTCCGCTGGCCTTTCTGTCGGCACAGCAACAGCAAAAGTAGGTTTTAACATTGCTCGTATAGATGGGCGGCTGCTCGAACTTGAGTTATCGGCTCTGGAACAACAGCAACAGTTGGAAATTATCGCCAGCCCGCGCTTGATGGCAGCGCACCAACAGCCAGCAAGCATTAAACAAGGTACTGAAATTCCGTATCAGGTTTCCAGCGGTGACAGTGGGGCGACCGCAATTGAATTTAAAGAGGCTGTTCTGGGGATGGAAGTGACACCTACGATTCAAGCGCACGGCAACATCCGCTTAAAACTACGTATTAGCCAAAACATGCCAGGGCGGAGTATTCAGCAGGCTAATGGCGAAGTACTGGCGATAGATAAGCAAGAGATAGAAACGGTAGTCGCAGTGAAAGATGGCGAAACCCTCGCGCTGGGTGGGATTTTCCAGCAACAGAGCAAAGACAGCAGCGATAGCGTCCCCCTTCTTGGTTCCATACCGCTGGTGGGTAACTTGTTTCGTCATGATGCTAAAAACCATCAGCGCCGTGAATTAGTGGTGTTTATTACACCTCGACTTATCCCTGTTCAGTAGTATTTTCGTTCACCATAGTGGGATTTTTCTTTGAAACGATGCCCAGGTGTTTGACGGCAGAGAGGAATTAGCTTACAAGGTGTACCGTTTCGAGAGGCTGGTTGCTCAAGAGTTGTGACAGATAACCCTGATTTATGCATTTTCTTCGTCATAGAAACGCAGGGGAATATAATCGGTTGCCAAACCACCTTGAGTATTGAGATAATTTTCAGTCTGACTCTCGCACTATCGCTTATGAGGTTTCAGTTCATGTCCCGCTGCACCTGGTTTTAACAGGGCGGGTTTATCATCAACGAATTGTCTTAGTAGTACCGAAAAAATGGCAGAGAAACGCAATATCTTTCTGGTTGGGCCTATGGGTGCCGGCAAAAGCACTATTGGGCGTCAGTTAGCTCAGCAACTCAATATGGAATTTTTCGATTCTGATCAAGAGATTGAGAAACGTACCGGAGCAGATGTGGGCTGGGTATTCGACGTTGAAGGCGAAGACGGCTTCCGCGATCGCGAAGAAAAAATCATCAACGAACTCACTGAAAAGCAGGGCATTGTGCTGGCAACTGGCGGCGGCTCTGTTAAGTCTCGTGAGACCCGTAACCGTCTCTCCGCCCGTGGAGTTGTGGTGTATCTTGAAACCACGATCGAAAAACAGCTTGCTCGTACACAGCGTGATAAAAAGCGCCCACTGCTGCAAGTTGAAACTCCACCGCGTGAAGTTCTTGAAGCATTAGCTCAAGAACGCAATCCTCTTTATGAAGAGATTGCTGATGTGACGATTCGCACCGACGACCAAAGTGCCAAAGTGGTTGCTAACCAGATTATTCATATGTTGGAAAGCAACTGATTCTGGCTTAATCGAAAAAAACGCCTGCGGGCTAAGCAACATCAAGGTGGTCTTCGCGTTATGGAGAGGTTAACAGTCACTCTCGGGGAACGTAGTTACCCTATCACCATTGCTGCTGGGTTATTTAGTGACTCGGCATCTTTTGGACCGCTGAAAGCTGGTGACCAAACGATGCTGGTGACCAATGAAACCCTGGCGCCGCTCTACCTGGATAAGGTGCGTGGCGTGCTGGAGCAAGCGGGCGTTAAAGTCGATTCCGTCATCCTTCCGGATGGCGAACAATTTAAAAGCCTCGCAGTATTAGACACTGTCTTTACCGCGTTGCTTGAAAAGCCACACGGTCGTGACACGACTCTCATCGCCCTTGGCGGTGGTGTCGTTGGTGACCTGACTGGCTTTGCTGCGGCGAGTTATCAACGTGGCGTACGTTTTATTCAGGTTCCAACCACTTTGCTTTCGCAAGTGGACTCTTCTGTTGGCGGTAAAACAGCCGTTAACCATCCCCTCGGTAAAAATATGATTGGTGCGTTCTACCAGCCAGCTTCGGTTGTGGTGGATCTCGACTGTCTGAGTACTTTACCCGCGCGGGAGTTGGCGTCTGGCCTGGCAGAAGTGATTAAGTACGGCATCATCCTTGACGGTAAGTTCTTTGACTGGCTTGAAGAAAACCTGGATGCATTGCTTGCGCTTGATGGCAAAGCTTTGGCCTGGTGTATTCGTCGTTGTTGTGAGCTGAAAGCAGAAGTTGTCGCTGCTGACGAGCGCGAAAGCGGCTTACGTGCTTTACTGAATTTGGGTCACACCTTTGGTCACGCTATAGAAGCTGAAATGGGCTATGGCAACTGGCTGCATGGTGAAGCTGTTGCCGCAGGTATGGTGATGGCTGCACGTACAGCACAGCGTCTTGGTAACTTCAGTGCGGTAGATGTACAGCGCATTATCAAATTGCTGCAACGTGCTGGGCTGCCGGTTACCGGTCCGAAAGAAATGTCAGCAGACGCGTATATGCCCCACATGATGCGTGATAAAAAAGTTTTGGCTGGTGAGCTGCGCTTAGTGCTGCCGCTGGCAATAGGGAAGAGTGAAATGCGTGCTGGAGTGCCGCATGATGTCGTTTTGTCCGCCATAGCTGATTGTCAGCAGGCTTAATTATTAGAAATTTCGGTCGCTGAAGTCAGGCGATTTTTAACTTCGGGTGACGTGCTGAGTTCGAATTACTGGCATAAGCCTTTGAGTGGGGTGTTAAATGGATGAGTTTAAACCGGAAGACGAACTGAAACCCGATCCAAGCGATCGCCGTTCAGGCCGTGCCCGTAGAGCTGATGAGCGTGACAACGAGCCACAAATCAATGTCGATGATGTTGAATTAGACGCCGACGAGCCTCGCCCTGCGCGTTCCCGCCGTACTCGTGACGAAGAAGAATATGAGAGCGATGATGATCTGCAAGTTGATGCAGAAGAACGTCGTCCGGCGCGTACCCGTAAAAAATCCGCTAAACAGAAAGTTCCGGTATCTCGCCAGCATCTGATGATGGGCATTGGTATTCTTGTACTATTGCTACTGATCATTGGAATTGGTTCGGCACTTAAAGCCCCTTCCTCGACTCCGGAAACTGCAGAGCAGAAGCCTGGTGCTGAGAAAAATATCGATTTGTCTGGTTCTAACGGCAATGCTGCTGACCAGGCTAATGGTGCGCAACTACAACCGGGTAATACGTCTGCGGCTAATCAGACAGAAACTGCAGGTAACCCACAAGAGGTCACGCTTCCTGCCATTTCTTCAACGCCGACCGACGCACAGTCTCAGCCTGCACCTCAAGGCCAGCAACGTGTAGAAGTTCCGGGTGATCTGAATAATGCACTGACCCAACAATCGGGCCAGATTGATAATGCCGTCAATAGCTCAACACTACCAACAGCACCGGCTACTGTCGCGGCAGTTGCGGGTAGCAATGGTGCAACGACAGCTCCGCGTCAGGTAGCAAAATCTGAACCTGCGAAGCAAACATCACCACGTCAAGAACGTAAAACTGCTGTTATCGCGCCGCAGCCTAAAGCGCAGCCTGCTAAGCAGCCAGTGGCGAAAGTAACTGAACCAAAACCGGTTGTAACTGCTAAACGTAGTGAGCCGGTTACAGCGCCAACGGCCACTGCTCCAGTGAAAGCACCTGCCGCCGTAGTTGCACCAAAAGCAACTGCCACGGAAACTGCAGTCGCACCGAAAGCAACAGCACCTGTGACAGCAGCAACTGGCGCAGTAGCTGGTGATGATAGTGCAATCAAAGGCGCACCAGGTAGCCATTACACCTTGCAGCTCAGCTCTTCTTCTAACTCAGCAAACTTGAATGCCTGGGCGAAGAAAGAGAATCTGCAACACTACATGGTTTACCAGACCGTACGAAACGGTCAACCTTGGTATGTGTTGGTTAGCGGTATTTATGCCAACAAAGATGAGGCAAAACGTGCCGTTGCAACATTGCCAGCTGATGTGCAGGCCAAGAACCCGTGGGCAAAACCTATCCATCAGGTTCAGTCTGATCTGAAGTGATGAGCAAGCGCAGCCGCTGTTGGAACCTTTCCACAGCAGGAAAAGGTGTAAATAGTTAGGCAGCATGAAAAAAAATCGCGCTTTTCTGAAATGGGCGGGGGGGAAATACCCCCTGCTCGAAGACATTAAAAAGTATCTGCCGAAAGGTGATTGTCTGATTGAGCCGTTTGTTGGTGCCGGCTCAGTCTTTCTGAATACTGATTACTCCCGTTATATCCTCGCAGATATTAATAGCGATCTGATAAACCTCTATAACATCGTCAAAACCCGTACGGAAGAGTATGTTCAGGAGTCTCGAAAACTCTTTACTGCCGAGCAAAACGATGAGCAGGTGTTCTATCTCAATCGTACCGAATTCAACCAGTGCAAAGATGAGTTTCGTCGTGCGCTGCTGTTTTTATATCTGAACCGCCATTGTTACAACGGCCTTTGTCGTTATAACCTACGTGGTGAATTCAATGTCCCGTTTGGCCGCTATATCAAACCCTACTTTCCGGAAGAAGAGTTGTATCATTTTGCCGAACGGGCACAAAACGCCACATTCCTGTGTCAGTCGTATGATGTCAGCATGGCGAATGTAGTCGAGGGGTCAGTTGTGTACTGTGATCCTCCGTACGCGCCTTTGTCTGCAACGGCTAATTTTACTGCGTATCACACCGATAGCTTTAACGCTGTGCAGCAGCAACATCTCGCACAGTTAGCCGAAAATTTGCAAGGAAATCGCATTCCGGTGCTGATTTCTAACCATGATACGGAACTTACCCGGTCGTGGTACCACCAGGCAACAAAACTGCATGTGGTACAAGTGCGACGCAGTATTAGTCGGGATGGTGGAAAACGTAACAAGGTGGACGAACTGCTGGCGCTGTATAAAGTTAGTGCCTGAGCCGTTTCGCCCGCAGACGTTAATGATTTGCTATTGGAGAAGCGGATGAAACAGTTTTTGATTGCCCCCTCAATCCTCTCAGCCGATTTTGCCCGTTTGGGTGAAGACACGGCAGCGGTGCTGGAAGCTGGTGCGGATATCGTCCATTTTGATGTTATGGATAACCATTACGTACCGAACCTCACCATCGGCCCGATGGTGTTAAAAGCCCTTCGTGATTATGGTATTACCGCACCTATCGATGTACATCTGATGGTAAAACCTGTCGATCGAATTATCCCTGATTTCGCTGCTGCTGGTGCGAATATCATCACTTTCCATCCAGAAGCGTCTGAACATGTTGACCGCTCTTTGCAACTGATTAAAGAGCATGGTTGTAAAGCTGGGCTGGTGTTTAATCCGGCTACGTCGCTGAGTTGGCTTGACCACGTGATGGATAAGCTGGATGTGATTCTGCTTATGTCCGTTAACCCGGGCTTCGGCGGCCAATCTTTTATTCCTCATACACTGGAAAAGTTACGTCAGGTGCGCGAGCGCATTGATGCATCCGGTTATGAAATCCGCCTGGAAGTTGATGGTGGCGTGAAAGCTGACAACATCGCTGAAATTGCGGCCGCAGGCGCGGATATGTTTGTCGCGGGGTCAGCTATTTTCAATCAGCCAGATTACAAAGCCGTCATTGATCGTATGCGCAGTGAATTGGCAAAGGTAAGTCATGGATAAGTTAAATAAAATTTGCGGTATCGCCTTTGATTTAGACGGTACATTGGTTGACACCGCATTAGGTCTGACCCAAGCAATGGATCAGGCGCTGTATGCCCTGGAGTTGCCGACGGCGGGTGAAGATAAGGTCGAGAAGTGGATCGGTAATGGCGCCGACGTGCTGGTTCAGCGAGCGCTGACCTGGGCGTTAAAAGGTGAAGAGCCAGAAGCCGACAAATGCCGTATCGCACGTAAACTGTTTGATACTTACTACGCACAAACTGCGGAGGAAGGCAGCTTCCTGTTCCCTGAAGTGGCTGACACGCTTGCTACATTGGCCGAAAAAGGACTGCCGATGGGGCTAGTTACGAATAAGCCAACTCCATTTGTCTTACCGATGCTGGAAAGATTAGGTATCGCGCATTACTTCAAGGTCATTATTGGTGGCGACGATGTGGAAAATAAAAAACCACATCCTGAAGCGCTGCACAAAGTGATGGAACAGCTGAATCTGAGTGCCGAAGAGCTGCTATTTGTGGGTGATTCCCGTAACGATATTCTTGCAGCGCAGGCCGCAGGATGTTGTTCTATCGGCCTGACTTACGGTTACAACTATGGTGAATCCATCGAGTTGAGCAAACCCGATTACGTATTTGACCATTTCAACGAGTTATTGCCCGCATTAGGGCTCTCTAACAAAGAACATCAGGAATCAGAACATGAGTAAGCCCATCGTCTTTAGTGGCGCACAGCCATCAGGTGAATTGACCATTGGTAACTACATGGGTGCGCTGCGTCAGTGGGTCCATATGCAAGATGATTACGACTGCATTTACTGCATCGTTGACCAGCATGCGATTACCGCGCGTCAGGATGCAACGCAACTGCGTAGCCGAACGCTAGACACGCTGGCATTGTATCTGGCTTGTGGTATTGATCCGGCTAAAAGCACCATCTTCGTTCAGTCCCATGTGCCAGAACATGCACAACTGGGATGGGTGCTGAACTGCTACACCTATTTTGGCGAGCTGAGCCGCATGACTCAGTTTAAAGATAAATCTTCCCGTTATTCAGAGAATATCAACGCCGGTTTGTTTGACTACCCGGTATTGATGGCCGCCGATATCCTGCTGTACCAGACCAACCTGGTGCCGGTTGGCGAAGATCAGAAACAACACCTGGAACTAAGCCGCGATATCGCTGCGCGTTTCAATGCGCTATATGGCGATGTGTTTAAAGTACCAGAGCCGTTTATCCCGAAATCTGGTGCGCGCGTGATGTCTCTGCTCGAGCCGACCAAGAAAATGTCTAAATCAGACGATAACCGCAACAATGTTATCGGCCTGCTGGAAGACCCGAAAGCGGTGGTGAAGAAAATCAAACGTGCGGTAACTGACTCTGACGAGCCGCCTGTTGTACGCTACGACACCGCTAACAAAGCGGGTGTATCCAATATGTTGGATATTCTGGCGGGCGTAACGGGTAAATCTATTCCAGAACTTGAGCAGCAGTTTGAAGGCAAAATGTATGGCCACCTGAAAGGTGATGTTGCTGATGCGGTATCCGGCATGCTGACCGAGTTGCAGGAACGTTTCCACCGTTTCCGTAACGATGAAGCCTACTTACAGCAAGTGATGAAAGACGGTTCTGAGAAAGCGCGTGTGCATGCTAGCGCTACACTGAAAAAAGTCTATGAAGTGATTGGGTTTGTCGCACAGCCGTAATTTATAAGCTCATAAGCTTTTTTGAACCCGCCTATATGGCGGGTTTTCTTTTTGTGTGACCCCATTCTCTTTTTGCATCTTTGCCGATTGCCATCTATCTTCATTTTTATGAAGATATAACCATTCAAAAAAATGAAGATTATTCATGAGCCGTAGTTTCATTAAGAAAGAGGGTGTCGCACAAGCGAGTCTGGCGCGTTATTTGCTGGGCGAAAAAAGCGGCAACCGATTGAAAACAATAGGTGAGTTAGCAACGGAATGTCGTTTTTCCGTAGGGCTAATGCAAGCGGCCTTAAAGACACTTGAAAACGCTGGTGCTATCTCAGTGGAACGCCGCGGGCGCAATGGCAGTTACCTGGTCAGCATGGATAACAAAGCGTTACTGGCGTTTGCAGATATTGGCAATGTTGTGTGCGCTATGCCATTACCCTACACGCGTTTGTATGAAGGGTTAGCCAGCGGGTTGAAAGCTCAGTTTGATGGTATTCCTTTTTATTACGCGCATATGCGCGGTTCAGATGTTCGCGTTGAATGCTTGCTAAATGGTGTGTACGACCTTGCGGTAGTATCCCGTCTGGCGGCGCAAAGTTACCTTGATAACAGCGGTTTGTGTATGGCGCTGGAACTAGGGCCGCATACTTATGTTGGCGAGCATAAACTCATTCGCCGTGTGGGCCAGCAACAGAGCATTCGTCGTGTTGGGCTTGACCCACGTTCTGCCGACCAGCGCATTATGACGGAGGTTTATTTTGCAGGTCAGAACGTAGAAGTGTTGGATGTTCCTTACCATGAATGTCTCAATCGCATCACCAAAGGTGAGATTGATGCGGTGATTTGGAATGTGGGTAGTGACGTTGATTTGGCACTACATGGCCTTGAGGCTTTACCGCTTCATGGTGATGAACGATATATGCAGGCTTCCGAAGCGGTGGTGCTAACGCGTTCTGATGATATTCCCATTCAGCAACTCTTACGCACAGTAGTAGATAAACACGAATTATTAGCCCATCAGCAACGTGTGCTGGGTGGGGTACAAGAACCGAGTTACTGAAAGTGAGTACTTTATGGAAAACAGACTCAACCTGCTTTGCCAGGCAGGTGTTATTGACCAGGATATTTGTGACGGCATGTTGAATGTCGTCACAGAACTGGAAAGCGTGTGGGGAATTCCCATGCGCAACGAGCAGGGCGAAATGGCGGTTACGCATATGGCAAATGCGTTGATGCGTAGTCGTCGTGGCGTGGAGATTGGCCCGCTGGACGATGAGTTGTTAGCCGAAATCAAAGAAGCGGATATTTACCCTAAACTCGTGCAAGTTCATCAGTCGTTGATATCGCCTTTTGCGCTGGCTTTGCATCCTAATGAAGAAGGTTATCTGCTGGCTAATCTTTATAGCCTGTGGATGGCGCATAAGGCATAACGCATTTTTTTAGTGCTATTGATACGCCTTAAATATTCAAAAAAATGATTATTTAGATTTATTTCACATACTGTAGTCGAGAGGCAAGGCAATGTTTATTGAGGCGCTCAAGGCACAAAACCCGGAATTGATTAAGGCTGCGCGCGGCTTATGGCGGCAAGGCGCTATTCTGCCGGATACGTACGTCATCGATGTAGACAAGGTTTTGGAAAATGGACGGAAACTGCTTGATGCAGCCGCTCGCCACGGAATAACCCTCTATTTGATGACCAAGCAAATCGGACGTAATCCGTGGCTTGCAAAAAAACTGATTGAGATCGGTTTTCACGGGGTCGTGGCGGTGGATTTTAAAGAAGCGCGCACACTGCGCAACGCTAAAGTACCTGTTTTACATGTCGGGCATTTGGTGCAAGTGCCAGCCAATCTGGCCGATGAGAATGTTGCAGCTTCGACGGAGATGATCACTGTTTTTTCGTTGGAGAAAGCACAAGAGATCTCAAATGCCGCTCAGCGTTTAGGGCTTATCCAACCCATTATGCTCAAAATCGTCGGCGATAAAGACAAACTTTACCCAGGCCAGGAGGCGGGGTTCCCGCTCTTGACACTGGATGCAACGGTTGCTGCCGTCGGCAAAATGCCTGGTGTGAAAATTTCCGGATTGACCCATTTCCCTTGCCTACTTTGGGATGAAGATTCACAGCAAACTCATGTTACGCCTAATCTGCACACGCTATTACAAGCGCGCGACCAACTTAGCATGCAGGGAATCGAAGTAACGCAGCTTAATGCGCCGTCTGCATCGAGCTGCACCACATTCACATTGCTTGCTGAATATGGTGTGACGCATGCCGAGCCGGGCCATGCGCTTACGGGCACCATTCCTGCTAATCAGCATGGCGACCAGCCAGAACAGCTAGCCATGTTGTATCTCACCGAAATCTCACATCAGTTTCAGGGCAACAGTTACTGCTTTGGCGGCGGTTATTACCGTCGTGGGCACGCACAAAACGCACTGGTTTTCCAGGGGCCAGGAAACGATGCGGTTCCTGCCAAATTGCTGCCAATGGACGACAGCAGCATTGATTACCACATCGGGCTTGCAGGTGAATTCGCGGTCGGTACTCCGGTGGTGATGTGTTTTCGAACGCAGGTTTTTGTCACACGCAGTGACGTTGCACTGGTATCTGGCATCAGTAGTGGAACTCCGGTGCTTGAAGCACTGTATGACAGTCTCGGTAATCCCATTTGCGGAGGTCTACGTGAGTAAATTTGTGGTGGTCGTAATAGACAGTTTTGGTATTGGTGCAATGGAGGATGTGCCGCAGAACAGGCCGGAAGATATTGGTGCGAATACCTGTGGGCACATTTTGCAGCACTTCCCGCAGTTACGTTTACCTGCTCTTGAAAAACTTGGTCTTATCAATGCGTTGGGTTACATCGAAGGGGCGATGCGCCCTTCTGCGAGCGCCGTTTACGGTACTGCGGCGCTGCAACATGAAGGGGGTGATACCTTTATGGGCCACCAGGAAATTCTCGGCACCCGGCCATGCCCCCCGCTGCGTATGCCCTTCTCTGAAGTGATTGATGAAGTTGAACGAGCGTTGATTGCCGATTGCTGGCAGGTCGAGCGTATCGGCAACAGACTGCAATATTTGTGGGTGAATCATGCGGTAGCGATAGGCGATAACCTTGAAGCAGACCTCGGCCAGGTGTTTAACATCAGCGCGAATTTGAATGCTATTTCTTTCGAGGAAGTGCGCACCATTGGCGAAATTGTACGTCGCTGCGTGCGAGTAGGAAGGGTCATCGCATTTGGTGGAGAACTGGAAAGTAGCCAGCAGCTCCAGAATGCTGTCGAGGAAAAACAGGGCAAATACATCGGTATTAACGCACCGCGAGCCGGGGTTTATCAGCAGGGTTTTCAGGTCGTTCATATGGGCTTTGGTGTGGATGCCAGTGTACAGGTGCCACAGAAGTTGCATGAGGTGGATGTCAAAACGGTGTTGATAGGAAAGGTGGCAGATATCGCCATTAACCCACACGGTGTTAGCTATCAGAATCTTGTTGATACTCAACAGATTATGGACATTACGCTCGATGAAGTGCAAAAGCCAGGCGATGTTTTTATCTGTACCAATATTCAGGAAACCGATCTTGCCGGGCACGCGCAGGATGTGGAGCGGTACGCTGAACGACTTCAGGTCGTGGATGAAAATCTCGCCCGATTAATGGGGGTGATGCAACACGGCGATTGCCTGGTGGTGATGGCCGACCATGGCAACGACCCCACTATTGGTCACAGTAAACACACGCGTGAAAACGTCCCGCTACTGGTTTGGTCGCAAGGAATTGTGAACGTGTCTGTGGGGAACAGAAAAACATTGTCTGATGTAGGCGCTACGGCCTGCGATTTCTTCCACGCCGCCGCGCCGCAAAACGGTACTTCATTCCTATCGCTGCTGCATACCGTGAACACTGGAGACCATCATGGCTGAACAGTTGAGAATCAATTCGTCGGGCTACACCTATGCACACGAACACCTGCATATCGATCTATCGTCGTTCAAAAACAACATTGATTGCCGGTTGGATCAGTACGACTTGATTTGCGAAGAGATGAAAACGCTCTATAGCCTGGGTGTGCGTAACATCATTGAAATGACCAACCGTTATATGGGTCGCAACCCTCAGTTTATGCTAGATATTATGCGTGATTCTGGCATGAATGTTGTGGCTTGCACCGGTTATTACCAACACGATTTTTTCCCAGCTCACGTTGCCACAGCTAGCGTCGAAAAGCTGGCACAAGAAATGGTTGATGAAATTGAACAGGGTATTGATGGTACAGGGTTAAAAGCTGGGATCATTGCTGAAATCGGTTCAAGTGTTGACGTAATCACACCGGACGAAGCAAAAGTGTTTACCGCCGCAGCAATTGCGCATCGGGAAACCGGACGCCCTATCTCCACACACACCTCATTTAGCACCATGGGTCTGGAGCAATTGGCATTGCTCAAAAGCTATGGCGTAGATCTTTCCCGCGTGGTCGTGGGCCATTGTGACCTGAAAGACAATCTAGAGAACATCCTGCGCATGATTGAACAGGGTGCCTACGTGCAGTTCGATACCATTGGAAAAAACAACTATTACCCGGATGAAAAACGTATTGCCATGCTGCGGGAAATCGCCAGCCGTGGCTTGCTCGACCACGTCATGCTCTCCATGGATATTACCCGTCGTTCCCATCTGAAAGCCAATGGTGGCCTTGGTTTCGACTATTTGATGACAACGTTTGTGCCTATGTTACAGGAAGCAGGTTTTACGCAGGCCGACGTTGATTTGATGCTACGAGAAAATCCCTCTGTGTTCTTTAAATAAGGATTCCCAATGAAAAAATCGGTGTTGCTGGCTTACAGCGCGAACTGATGAAAAAACTATTGAGACTGCTGCACCAGGTTGCCTGACGGAGTGAACGTCATCTCTGGCTGTAACTAAGAAAAAGTGCAGATACAACTCCACAATATTGTTAATGAAGGATAAGTCTATGAAATTCGTAATTGGCGGACAAATTGAAAAACAGAGAATTGCTGATGTGCTGCAATCTCTGGCGGGTGAACGTGCTACTTCCATCACAGTGATGGGTGATATTGAAGCCGCGATGGCATTGAAAAGTGGTAATGCTGATTTTTACTTTGGCGCCTGTAATACAGGTGGCGGCGGGGCGCTGGCAATGGCTATCGCCATTGTTGGTGCCGATAAATGTGTCACCCTCGGGATGCCCGGGAAAATCCTTTCTGATGAAGAAATCATCGGTCATGTGAACAAGGGCAAAACGGCATTTGGATTTACTGGTCAGGATATCGATGTCGTGATGCCTGTTGTGATTAAAGCGATTTTATCTCAGTAGAGGACCGGTTTATGGGATTCGAGTTTCTAACCCGATTGATGGAAATCGATCCCACCAAAGCCGGCCTGCTGGCGCTCATTGGTGGGATCTCGGCCATGATGGCTAACAGAGGTGTGGCCGTATTTCACGATGGATTGAGGCCATTAGTACCTGAGTACCTTGAAGGCAGGATGAGCCGTAAAGTACTTGCAACCACCAGTTTTGCACTGAGTTTTGGACTGGTTATTGGTTTTGGTATTCCGTTCTCTCTGGCTGCACCGATTATTCTGGTGCACAGCCTGTTACTCGGTACTGACGTGATCGGGACCTGGTGTGCGGACAGTAGGAAAGGGTTCATTTTATCGGGGGTCATAGGCGTCGTGTATTCCATCGCGCTGATGGCCGGTCTACGTTCCGTAGTCGATGCATTTGCTCATTTGCCAGTGAATTTTATGAATCAACTGAGCAAAGTTGGTGAACCCATCATCGTCTGTTTTGCTTTGTTCCCCGCGCTAGTAGTGGCATACCAGTATGGTTATCGCAAAGGGCTCTGGGTTCTGGTAGTGACGCTGACGGGCTATCTGGCAACACAGTCCCTTGGCGCAATGAGTTTCGGCGGCCGCCTGAGCAAACCCGTTAATCTTGATCCTAATGGCATCGCACTGCTGCTTGCTATGGTGGCAATGTTCTATTTCGCTATTAAAGAACGTCCTGCGAAAGCGGCTGATGGCCAGGCACCTGCGGTTGGCGCGAATGAAATGTTGGTCGGGTTATTTTCTACTCGTATTCAGCGTATCCAGAAAAACATCTGGTACCTGGTTCTCAGTGGCGGGCTAGTCGCTGTCGCGGGAACCATGTCATTCAGCCTGCTAGCGGAAGGGCCGGTATCCTTGCAACTGATGGCGCAAGGAGAAGGTACCAGTGCCATGTTAGTAGCGCTGGCGCGCGCAATTAGCTTTGTGCCATTAGTGGGCACTACAGCCATTGCCACTGGGGTTTATAGTCCGGAAGGCATGAAGTTCGTGTTTGTGGCAGGCCTGGCAACCAACAATCCGTGGATCGCGTTTATTTCTGGCTGCGTGATTATGTTCGCTGAAATCCGACTGCTGGGAAAAATAGCGATCTGGCTGGATAAATATCCTGGTGTTAAAGCGTGTGGTGATCATATCCGTACAGCCATCACCCGGATGTTGGAAGTGTCGTTGCTGGTTGGGGGAATGATGGCTTCCAACGCTATTTTACCGGGAATGGGTTTCCTGGTGGTAGCTGGGATCTATCTGCTGAACCGCACGTCTAAACGACCACTCGTTGAAATGGCTATTGGCCCAATTGCGACCATTATCGTGGGGATTTTAGCCAACGTAATCAATCTGGTTGGCCTTGGCTAATTGTACTTCCCCTGCGTCAGCTCTATGCCGCAGGGGGATTTAACGGAGCATACCAATGAAAACTTATCCCCTACAAAGCTTGACGATGGAACAGGCGCAGCTCAAACAGTTCAAGCTTGTGGATACCATTTGTCACCATTTCCCGGGAAGCGACTTTCTTAATACTGGCGATTTGGGTTTAGTTCCGGGTCTTAATCAGCCACAAATGACCCAGCGTGTTGAAGCCGTTATAGCTGATTTCTTTGCTTCTCCTGCCGCAGCGTTGGTACAGGGTGCGGGAACGGGGGCAATCCGCTGTGGATTGGTAGCATTGTTGAAAGCCGGTGAAAGCCTGCTTATCCACGATGCGCCTCTTTACCCCACTACGGCGGTGATTGCCGAACAGATGGGTTTAACGCTAATTCGTGCCGATTTTAATCAGCTTGATGAGGTGAACCGGGCCATTGAATTGCACCGCCCGCAGGCGGCACTTATTCAGCATACCCGACAGAAAATAGATGACTCGTATGTCTTGCAGGATGTTATCGCCTGCTTCAATCAACATGGCATACCGTCGCTAACTGATGACAACTATGCGGTGATGAAGGTCGACGGTATTGGCTGTGAATGTGGTGCGACGCTGTCGACCTTTTCGAGCTTCAAGCTGTTTGGACCAGCGGGCATTGGTGTTGTGGTCGGTGACGAGAAAGTGGTTAATGCGGTGCGTCAGAGCATGTATTCAGGCGGCTGCCAGGTGCAGGGTTTTCAGGCAATGGAAGCGTTGCGGGGATTGGTGTTTGCGCCAGTCATGCACGCAGTGCAGGCGCAGGTTAACGACAATCTTGTCGACGCGCTGAACTCAGGCATCATTCCACAAGTGAAGCAGGCGTTTATCGCTAATGCGCAATCAAAGGTGGTGTTGGTGGAGTTCCATCAACCGATTGCAGAGCGGGTACTCAACGGTGCGCAGCAGTTAGGTGCGTTACCATATCCGGTTGGCGCGGAATCGAAGTATGAAATCCCGCCGCTGTTTTACCGTGTGTCCGGTACGTTTCGTCAGTCAGACCCTACGCTTGAACAACGAATGATCCGTATTAATCCCAATCGCAGCGGTGCGCAGACGGTGATACGTATTTTGCAGGAAAGTTGTAAGGGTCTCTAAATCAAATCGCTCTCTTAAAGAGAGCGATATTGGATGTATACCCAAAATAATTTGAGTTGCAGGAAGGTCTTGTGAGCATAACTAAAACTATGTGACCGGGGCGTGCGAACACTGCCAACGCACCTGCATCTTGAATTATGACGGGTAGATCAGTGATTCGAGAACCAGTTCAGCTTATCGCGCAATGCGACAACTCTGCCGACGATAATCAATGCCGGACTTGCGACCTGAGTGGACAATGCACCGAGTTCGTTTAATGTTCCGCTGACCACACGTTGTGTCACTGCGGTGCCATTTTCTACCAATGCAACTGGCATTTCGGCAGACATCCCGTACTCAATCAATTTTTCCTGAATCGCTGGTGCCTGGTTCAAACCCATGTAGAAGACCAGCGTCTGTTTTTCCGCAGCCAGGTTTTCCCAGTCCAGTTCGCCACCCGTTTTCAAGTGCCCGGTAACCAGGCGCACGCTTTGTGCGTAATCGCGGTGAGTTAATGGAATACCAGAATATGCAGAGCAGCCGGAAGCGGCAGTAATACCCGGCACGACGGAGAACGGAATACCGCCTTCGCACAGGGTTTCCAGTTCTTCTCCACCACGCCCAAAGATAAACGGATCACCACCTTTCAGGCGCACGACGCGTTTTCCGCTTTGCGCTTCGCGCAGCAGAATCTGGTTAATTTCTTCTTGTGGAACACAGTGGTAGCCCGCGCGTTTACCTACAAACACACGGTCGGCATCGCGACGCACCAGATTCATGATGTCATCGGACACCAGTCGGTCATAAACCACCACATCGGCTTGCTGGATTTGTTGTAGCCCTTTGAGCGTCAACAACCCTGCATCGCCTGGACCTGCACCGACCAGCACCACTTCACCGCGATGATCCAACGGTGTTGCAAACATCGACTCGGTTTCCTGGTCGATGGCGTGCTTATCTTCGTTGGCCAGATATTGCGCCAGCCTGTCGTTAGTGAAGAACTTTTCCCAGAACCGGCGGCGTTCGCCCATGGTTTTGAAATTCGCTTTCACTCGACCACGCAGGGTTCCTGCATAAGAGGCAATTTTTCCCAGATGCAATGGCAGAATGGCTTCGAGTTTTTCACGCAGCAGACGGGCAAGTACCGGGGAAGTCCCACCAGATGAGACCGCAACCATCAGCGGTGAACGGTCAATAATCGATGGCATGATAAAGCTGGCTTGCTTAGGCGCATCGACCACATTACAGAATATACGGCGGGATTCAGCAGCGTCGCTGACTTGTTGATTCACTACATCGTTGTCTGTTGCGGCAATAGCTAGCCAGCAAACATCAAGCAGCGTGGGTTGGAATTCACCCTGGACTAAAGTAATCATGCCCTGTTCAGCCCACACATGAAATTGCGGGGAGAAGTCCAGGGCATTCACAGTGACTTGTGCACCTGCCTCCATCAACAAACGCGCTTTACGTTCAGCAACATCGCCACCGCCGACTAACAGGCAGGTACGACCTCGCAATTGACAAAATATAGGCAGGTGATCCACGGTCAATCCTCAAAAGAAATTAGTTGCGTGCAGTCTCCGGCGTGGCGATTCGCTCAGGCTGTGGACGCTCGGCTTTCGGGGTAGCATACCAATAACCCAGACCCATGAATACTACACCGGAAAGGGTATTCCCAAGCGTTACCCACAACAGATTGTGGCCGATTCCTGCCAGCGTATAAGCTTCGCTATGATGGCCAAACCATGAAAGCGCAAACAAGGTCATATTGGCAACAGAGTGTTCGTAACCTGAAGCGATAAACGCCAGCAAACACCACCAGATAGCGAGGAATTTAGCGGCACCTTCGGTACGCACTGCCATCCAGATTGCAAGGCAAACCAGCCAGTTACACAGGGCACCTTTAAAGAACAGCACCATTGCAGGCGCGGTGGTTTTTGCCAGTGCGGCGGTGTGGACTAGGCTTGTATCTAACGGTAGTAGGCTGCCACCACCCCAGTTGTAAAGCAGGGCGACAAACACAGAACCAATCAGGTTGCCGAGCCAAGTTTTTGGCAGAATCGCCCACATTTGACCATGGGAAATAGTGCCTGCTTTTACACCAAACGTCAGGAACATGGTGTGGCCGGTAAATAATTCAGAACCAGCAATGATGACCAGCGTCAGGGCGATACCGAAGGTCGCTCCCATAACCAGTGGACGCAACGCAGGTTCAATAAGGTTACCAAGAGTGAAAATCAGGATGATCCCAAGACCAACGTAAGCACCCGCCATCGCGGAGCTTATCCAGAAACCAAGCGGGTTGTTTTTTGACAGTCGGGCAATGCGTGCAGCATTTGCCGCACATTTATTAATGGTATCGGTGAACATTTTGTTATCCCAATAAATTAAAAGAAAATAATGAAATCGAATACGGTGTTATTGCCTCTCACCCTTCCCCTCTCCCCAAAGGGGCGAGGGGACTGAACGGTGTCCGCTTTCTTCTGGGGTGAGGGTTATCTTATGCTTTAATCTGAACCTGACCGTCTTGAACGCGTGCTGGGTAATGCGCAATTGAGCGGCTCTCGTCTTCCATGCACAACCCGTCTCGCAGTCTGAAATGCTGCTTTTTCAACGGGCTGGCAACCCACAGTTCGTTTTGGTGTTCGGCAATCAGGCCGCGCGACAGCACACTGGCTTCAAAGAACGGGTCAATGTTACTGATAGCGAAAACTTGATCATCGTTCCGTGGGCGGAAAATTGCTATCTGCTCATTACCTAGCAATGCGCAAACACCGGTAGCAGGCAGGATGTCGTTTAACGGGCAAACGGTAGTCCACTGGCTCATACATTTTCCTCCACTTCTTCTACCAGAGTGACCGGGATACGTTCGTAAGGCGTAGCCGGACGATGTTGCTCGCGCTCAGGCACGATTTGTACGTTCGGGTCGCGCTGCGGGCTATTGATAAAGTGTTTGAAGCGAACCTGTGCTTCTGGGGTATTAACCGTTTCAGTCCATTCGCAGATAACTTTTTCACGTAGGCGTTCAATTTCGGCTTCAAGTTGAGCGTTAAGGCCCAGCTTGTCTTCGATAATGACCTGCTTGAGATAGTCGATACCCCCTTCCAGGCTATCTAACCACGGCGCAGTACGGGTCAGTTTGTCTGCAGTGCGGATGTAGAACATCATGAAACGATCGAGGTATTTGATCAGCGTTTCGTTGTCTAAGTCCGCAGCCAGTAAGTCTGCATGACGTGGCTTCATACCACCGTTGCCGCACACATACAGGTTCCAGCCTTTTTCGGTGGCGATAATACCCACGTCTTTACCCTGTGCTTCTGCACATTCACGGGTGCAGCCAGAAACACCGAACTTCATTTTGTGTGGAGTACGAATACCTTTGTAACGGTTTTCCAGCTCGACGCCGAAACCTACGCTGTCACCAACGCCGTAACGGCACCAGGTGCTACCTACGCAGGTTTTCGCCATACGCAGTGCCTTCGCGTACGCATGACCTGTTTCGAAGCCAGCTTCAATCAGTTGACGCCAGATTTCTGGTAAGTCGTCTTTTTGCGCGCCAAACAGGCCGATACGCTGGGAACCGGTGATTTTGGTGTAGAGATTAAATTCGCGTGCGATGCGGCCTACTTCCATCAAGCCTTCCGGCGTAATTTCACCGCCTGCTGAACGAGGGATTACAGAGTAAGTACCGTCTTTCTGGATGTTGCCCAGGAAGTTGTCGTTGGTGTCTTGCAGTGGTGTGTGCTTTGGAGAAAGCACATATTCGTTCCAGCAAGAGGCCAGCAAAGAACCGACAGTCGGTTTACAGACTTCACAACCGTAGCCTTTACCGTACTTTTCCAGCAACTCGTCGAAAGATTTAATGCCTTCAACACGGATCAGGTGGTACAGCTCCTGGCGAGAAAATGCGAAGTGTTCACATAGGTTGTGGTTAACTTCGATGCCTTGCTTGCTCAGCTCAGCATTCAATACCTGAGTAATTAACGGGATACAGCCACCGCAGCCAGTGCCTGCTTTGGTTTCAGCTTTTAACGCCGCTACCGTGTGGCAGCCTTTATTGATGGCTTTGATCAGATGCCCTTTGGTGACATCGAAGCAGGAGCAGATTTGTGCGCTGTCCGGTAGTTTATCAACGCCAATGGCTGGTTTGCCTGAGCTGGCGTGCGCAGGCAGGATCAGTGCGTCAGGGTTTTCCGGCAGCTCAATGTCATTCAATACCAGTTGCAGCAGGTTGCCGTAGTCGCTGGTATCGCCAACCAGAACCGCACCGAGCAGGGTTTTGTTGTCGGCACTGACAATAAGACGCTTATAAACTTCTTTGCTTTCGTCGAGATAAACATAACTGCGGCAATTTGGTGTGCGGCCATGAGCATCACCAATCCCGCCGACATCGACACCGAGCAATTTCAGCTTGGCACTCATGTCCGCGCCTTCAAACGCGTTTTCTGTACCGAGCAGATGGTCAGCAGTGACTTGTGCCATTTTATAACCAGGCGCTACCAGGCCGAATGTACGGTTATTCCAGCTTGCGCATTCGCCAATGGCGTAGATATCTGGATCAGAAGTCTGGCAAGTGTCATTAACTACGATGCCGCCGCGCTGAGCTGTAGCCAGGCCGCATTGGGTTGCTAGTTTATCGCGTGGGCGGATGCCGGTGGAGAAGACGATAAAGTCCACTTCCAGATCGGTGCCGTCAGCAAAACGCATGGTCTTACGTGCTTCGTTACCAACTTGTACGATTTCCAGGGTGTTTTTGCTGGTATGAACGCGCACGCCCATGCTTTCGATTTTATTGCGTAGCTGCTCGCCGCCCATTTGGTCGAGTTGTTCGGCCATCAGCATTGGGGCGAATTCAATGACGTGGGTTTCTACGCCGAGGTTTTTCAACGCACCTGCGGCTTCAAGGCCAAGCAAACCACCACCAACAACGGCGCCGCGCTTGCTGCGACGGGCGCAGGCTTCAATGGCGTTCAAATCTTCGATAGTGCGGTAGACGAAACAATCTTGTGTTTCAGAGCCTTTGATCGGCGGGATCCACGGATAAGAACCGGTCGCCATCACAAGCTTGTCGTAATAAACAGTACGGCCAGTATTTGAGTGAATGACTTTTTCCTGGCGGTTAATGGTGATGGCGCGTTCGCCCACCAACACATTGACGCCGTGCTTCTCGTAGAAGCCTTCGCGAACCAGAGATAATTCTTCAGCGGTATGATGGGAAAAATAGGAAGACAGATGCACGCGGTCGTAGGCTTTACGTGGCTCTTCGCAGAAAACAGTGATATCGAATTGGCCTGGCAGGGCTTTATCAAGTAAGTCTTCGATAAAGCGATGGCCGACCATGCCATTACCGACTACTGCGATTTTGACTTTGCTCATATTTGCCTCAATTTCTTTTTTATTACTGCCTACCTTAACGATTCAGCAATGGCGATTATTGATACAAATCAAATACACCTTTATATACCTCTTAATGGGTATGAGTCTGATTTTAGAAGGTTTTTCTAAGTGTCGGAATTGTTTGATTATTCGCGGTAAGACAATAAATGCCTTATTTTGCAGACCGTGTTATGAAGTAGAGGTGGTTAATCATGAAGGGGTGGGTATGAACAAAATGACGTTGGAATTGATCCAAAATGTGCGTCTTGTTGGGCGAGAAGGCCTGTGGCAACTCGTTATTGAAAATGGGCGTTTTAAAACAATAAAACCGATGAGCGAACCCCAACCCGAAAGCCAGCAAATTCTTAATGGGCGGGGTGGCCTGGCAATCCCACCCTTTATTGAGCCTCATATTCACCTCGATACCACACAAACTGCCGGGCAACCCAGCTGGAATCAGTCCGGTACTCTGTTTGAAGGCATTGAACGTTGGGCAGAACGCAAAGCGTTACTCACGCATGAGGATGTAAAACAGCGAGCCTGGAAAACACTGAAATGGCAGATTGCCAATGGTATCCAGTATGTACGCACCCACGTTGATGTTTCAGACCCAACGCTTACCGCATTAAAAGCGATGCTGGAAGTTAAGCAAGAAGCAGCGCCATGGATTGAAGTACAAATAGTAGCTTTCCCGCAAGAGGGGATTCTTTCCTATCCGAATGGTGAAGTGTTGCTTGAAGAAGCGTTGCGCTTGGGCGCGGATGTGGTCGGTGCGATCCCACATTTTGAGTTCACTCGCGAATACGGCGTTGAATCTTTGCATAAGGTTTTCGCACTGGCACAGAAATACGACCTTCCCTTAGATATTCATTGCGACGAAATTGACGATGAGCAGTCGCGTTTTGTTGAAACTGTGGCGGCACTAGCATTGCGAGACGGTATTGGGGCGCGAGTCACCGCCAGCCATACCACGGCGATGCACTCATACAACGGTGCTTATACCTCGCGTCTATTCCGCTTACTGAAAATGTCCGGGATAAATTTTGTCGCTAATCCTCTGGTGAATATTCATCTGCAAGGCCGCTTCGATGATTATCCAAAACGGCGTGGTATCACCCGCGTGAAAGAGTTGCTCGAGGCGGGTATTAACGTTTGTTTCGGTCATGATGATGTCTTCGACCCATGGTATCCGCTGGGTACGGCCAATATGTTGCAAGTACTGCATATGGGGTTGCATGTCTGCCAGATGATGGGTTATCAGCAAATTGATGAAGGGCTGAAACTGATTACAGATAACAGCGCTCGTACTTTTGGTGTGCAGGATTATGGCCTTGTAGAAGGAAATGCGGCAAACCTCATTATTCTTCCGGCAGAAAATGGTTTTGATGCGGTGCGGCGCCAGGTGCCGGTGCGCTGGTCTGTACGGACAGGGAAGGTGATTGCAACCACACAGTTGTCACAAACGTGGGTGATGCTGCATGAGGCGGAAGAGATTAAATTTGGCGGGTAACGAGGAGTTACCCGCCATGAGCGTTTTGTAGGTCGGATTAGCGAAGCGACATCCGACGTCGGCGGTTAGTGCGCAGCCGCGTTATGCTGGCGGTGTTTCGTTACCAGGCCCAGAATAAGGCACATGATAAAGACCACCGCATACAGGGCGTTTGCAGTTTGCAGTGCCATGAGTGGGCCACTGTGGGCAACAATCGGGCCGGTAACCACGAAAGTCAGCATGGTGCCGATGGTGCCGCAGGTGAGTACGAAGTTAACCAGTTTTGGCGAGGCAACTTTAGTCTGCAAAGAACCCAGTGTGATAACAGAGGTGTAAATTGCGCTGGAGAAAAAGCCGAGAGCCAAAATAAACCATGCCAGATGCGCAGGTTCACTTTTGTTGAACAGGTACATCAGAACGGTAGCAGCGCCCGCAAGCACGGTAAGAATGCGTTGCAGATCGAAGAAACGCAAAATGAAACTAAATGCCCACATCCCGAACATATAAGACATCCAGAAATCACTGACTAACTGACCGGCATCATTCAGGTTCATACCCAGGCTTTTGGCATATTCCGGCACCCAGGAAATAAAGCCCAGTTGCCCAAGGATGTAGCACAGCGCAGCAATGGACAGGAACAGCACGCCAATGCCCCATTTTTCTTTTTCGGCAACTTTTTCAGTTTGCGGTGCGTGTTTGCCCAATGCCGGGAAATCACAGCCGATGGTCAGAATGAAGATGGCGACATAAATCAGGCCGATGCAAACGTAAACCCAATACCAGTTGATGCTGCGGGCCAACAGAATCGCGGCCACCATTGGGAAAATCATTCCCGCCATGCTGAAGAAGGAGTCGGTAAACAGCAGACGTGAACCACGCTGACGGCCTTCATACATATGGGTAATCAGGAATGTACCAATCGACATCGTGATACCACTGACCAGCCCGAGCACAAACATCGCGACCGAGAAGATAGTCAGGCTATCCCCAAAGACCAGCCCGGCCACTGCCAGCACCATCAGTATGAAACCAAAGCGCAGTTGGGTTTTTAGTGGCACGATTTCCATTAACCAGGCATTCAGGAAAATAGAAATCAAAATCCCCGCATTCAGGAAGGTAAAGGTATTACTCATACTGGAAACGGGAACGTGGAAGTATTCGGCAATATTGCCCATCACCATTCCGGTGACAATTACCAACGCACCAGTGAGGGCGTAGGAGAAGAAGCTGATCCATGTGAGCTTACTGCGGTTGCTGTTAGTCATGACGAGCCTGTAAATAGAAATGTAAAATGCTTTGACAGCACTTGAGAAGAATGGATTTTAGTCAAAAGTGTGACGTATTTATATATTTTATGAATCATTTACTGCAATGAGTACTGTTTAGAGTGATGTGTGTCATGAAATGTGACGACATCCATTAATTCACTGATTTAACTTATTGATTTGTGTGAAAGTAAAAAACAGTAAATGGCTGGCACATACTGGAGTGCATCTTTACACTCTAGCAACTTGCTTTACTCACTGCCTTCGTAAGGAATTATTCATGCTCAAATCAACTCTGGCGGCTGTAGCAACTGTGTTTGCTCTAACCGCTCTATCCCCCGCGGCACTTGCTGCTAAAGGTGACCCTCACGTTCTGTTGACCACTTCAGCGGGCGAAATTGAGCTTGAGTTAAATAGCCAGAAAGCCCCCGTCTCTGTGAAAAACTTTGTGGATTACGTTAACAGCGGTTTCTACAACAACACCATTTTCCACCGTGTTATTCCGGGCTTCATGCTTCAGGGTGGCGGCTTCACTGCAGATATGAATCAGAAGCAGCCAAACCCACCAATTAAAAACGAGGCCGATAACGGTCTGCGTAATACTCGCGGTACTATTTCTATGGCGCGTACTGCAGATAAAGACAGCGCAACCAGCCAATTCTTTCTCAATGTGGCAGATAACGCCTTCCTCGATCATGGCCAACGCGACTTCGGTTATGCGGTATTTGGTAAAGTTGTGAAAGGGATGGACGTTGCCGATAAGATCTCTCAGGTTCAGACTCATGATGTCGGCCCATATCAAAATGTTCCGTCAAAACCAGTAGTTATCCTCTCCGCGAAAGTCTTGCCGTAAAAATTCCTGCGCGGGCATCTTGTTCTCGCGCATTTTCACCTTCCAGCACGTCCGCCGATTGCTGCTTATACTTGTGGCAAGAATGGGTCATGTTAGGGAGGCATCATGGCAAAGAAACTAACCGACAAACAAAAGTCCCGCCTTTGGCAGCAACAGCGTAGCCGTTCATTTCAGGCCAGTAGCCGGCTGGATATTCTTGAGCCTCATGCGCAAGATGAGACTATCGCACAGCGCGTAGAGGCAATTGAACTTGGCCCGCTGCATCGCGGATTACCTTGGCTTTGTGCCATCCATCAGCAGCTTTTTCAGGATGTTTTCGACTGGGCTGGTGAGCTACGTGATGTGGATATCTCCAAAGGGGAGACACGTTTCTGTCATTTCGAGTACATCGAAAATGAAGGCAACGATCTGATGCAGGAAATGGAAGACGAGCATTATCTGGTCGGGCTTGCCAAAACCGAGTTCATTAATCGCCTGGCACATTACTATTGTGAAATTAATGTACTTCATCCGTTCTTTGTTGGCAGCGGACGAGCACAGCGTGTGTTCTTCGAGCAACTGGCTATTCATGCCGGATACGTTCTGGACTGGCGCGATGTTGATCCTGACGAATGGCAAGCGGCGAATCAGGCTGGTGCGCTGGGGGATTTAACCCCGCTATGCGAGATTTTCACTAAAGTCGTGAGTGAAGCGCGCGAAAACGAATAGAATAGCGCGGTTCTTTTTACCCCGGAGCCGCGATGCTACTGCTTATCGACAATTACGACTCGTTCACCTGGAACCTTTATCAGTACTTTTGCGAATTGGGCGCGGAGGTGGTGGTGAAACGTAACGATGAACTGACCCTTACTGATATCAGCATGCTGGCGCCAGAGAAATTAGTTATCTCCCCAGGCCCTTGCACTCCCAGTGACGCGGGTATTTCCCTCTCTGCTATCACGCAATTCGCCGGGCAATTACCCATTCTGGGTGTTTGCCTCGGCCACCAGGCTATTGCGCAGGCATTTGGTGCGATCATTGTTCGTGCTGAAAATGTTATGCACGGTAAGACCTCTGCCATTTCGCACAACAATACCGGTGTATTTAACGGCCTGAACAATCCTCTGACGGTGACGCGATACCATTCCTTGGTTATCGACCCGGCAACGTTACCCACATGTTTTGAAGTGACGGCCTGGACAGATAAGCAAGAGATTATGGGCATCCGGCATCGTGAGCTGGATCTTGAAGGTGTGCAGTTCCACCCGGAAAGTATTCTTAGCGAGCAAGGGCATCAGTTACTCGACAATTTCCTCAAGCGTTGATTTCTTATTGCCAGGTAGTGATTTTTTATGCATATTTCATGATTATATTTTCAAGTGTCTTTCATGAAGCTTTATGCGTAAAAAGGGGATGGGCAACAAATGGAAACTGAACAATCAGCAATTACCCGCGCAACTTTCGACGAAGTAATTCTGCCGATTTATGCACCTGCGGAGTTTATCCCCGTAAAAGGCAAAGGCAGTCGCGTATGGGATCAACAAGGGAAAGAGTATGTTGATTTCGCGGGGGGGATTGCGGTTACTGCGTTAGGCCACTGCCATCCGACGTTAGTAGAAGCGTTAAAAAGCCAGGGCGAAACGCTATGGCATACCAGCAATGTTTTCACCAACGAACCCGCGCTACGTCTTGGCCGTAAGCTGATTGATGCCACTTTTGCTGAACGCGTGTTGTTTATGAACTCCGGCACCGAAGCCAATGAAACTGCATTTAAACTGGCGCGTTACTACGCATCTACGCGCCATAGTCCGTACAAAACCAAAATCATTGCCTTCCATAACGCTTTTCATGGCCGTTCGCTATTTACCGTTTCTGTCGGTGGACAACCGAAGTATTCCGATGGTTTTGGCCCTAAACCCGCCGATATTATCCATGTGCCGTTTAACGATTTGCATGCGGTAAAAGCTGTGATGGATGACCACACTTGCGCAATAGTGGTTGAACCTATTCAAGGTGAGGGTGGCGTAACAGCGGCAACACCAGAATTCTTGCAGGGTTTGCGTGAGTTGTGTGATGAGCATAAAGCGCTGTTGGTATTTGATGAGGTGCAGTGCGGAATGGGGCGTATCGGTGAGCTGTTTGCCTATATGCACTATGGTGTGACGCCAGATATTTTGACCAGTGCCAAAGCACTCGGCGGTGGCTTCCCGGTGAGTGTAATGCTGACTACGCAGGACATTGCCTCGGCATTCCATGTTGGTACACATGGTTCAACCTACGGCGGCAACCCGCTGGCTTGTGCGGTAGCAGGTGCTGCGTTTGATATCATTAATACTCCGGCGCTGTTGAACGGTGTCACAGCGAAGCGCCAGCTTTTCGTGAAGCATTTGCAGCAAATCGATGAGCAGTTCGATGTGTTCAGCGATATTCGCGGTATGGGGCTGTTGATTGGTGCCGAACTTAAACCGCAATACAAAAGCCGTGCGCGTGAATTCTTGCATGCAGCTGCTCAGGAAGGCGTCATGGTTCTGAACGCTGGTCCAGATGTCATGCGCTTCGCACCATCGTTGATTATCGAAGATGCTGATATTGACGAAGGAATGATTCACTTTGCTAAAGCGGTCGCGAAAATCGTCAAAGGCTGATCTAATTGGACCGTCCTAATCGGCGGTTCAACCAGATACCGTGATGTGGCCGCTGACGCCAGGCAACCGAAGAAATGGTATGCATGGTGCTGAGGTGGCCCAGAGTCCGTTGTAAATGCTGCTCCATCGTACTTAACGGCCCGCTCGGAAGCCCTTCCAGTGGGTCCAGAATATTCGCATCATTGGTTTCCCCTGGCCCATCGTACTGAAGCCGCTGTTGGCATCGTTGCAGCGCAATTTCGCATGACTGTAAATAACGCTGGGCTAAATCCGGGGTGAGCATGTTGTGCTCGCGGGCGAGCGTTGTCATGGCATTTATGTGCTCAACGATGAATTGACTGTGCGTTACCCACAGTTTCATATCTGCCAGATAGTGCGAGTTAAAACCCGGCTCCTGCATCGCCTGGTTTAGCGAGTTAAACAGGGCGTTATGTGCCTGATTGACCTTCATGCGTGCATAAGCGAGTGGTGTGGGCTCAGGGTCGCTGCTCAGAATTATGCGGATAGCATCCTGATCTCTTTCCAACGCGTCGTGGGCGTTCTGTCTTAACAAACCACTTTGCCACTGTGGCCACAGCCACACCATGCCACCAAAAGCAATCAGGCAGCCCAGCAAAGTATCGATTAAGCGGGGAACGATATACTGCTCGGCACTCAGTGTGATCAGTTGCAGGGTATATACCGCCGTCACCGTAAAGCCAATTGTCGCCCAACCGTAGCTTTTGCGTATGAACAGATAACTGACCAGCGTGATGACGAGCATCGCAGCCAACGCAATGCTTTGTGGGAAGTGGAAGTGCAACGCCACGCCCGCGATGGCCAAGCCCGCGATGGTGCCTGCAGATCGGTGCAGGATACGTACCCGCGTAGCGCCATAACCGTTTTGCGTTACGAACATTATTGTCATTAATATCCAGTAGGGCTTAGGGAGATGTAAAAACGCGCCAAACAGGCTGGCAATGGTGAGCATCACGCCTAATCTGGCGGCATTTCTTAGGGCGGCGGATTGCAATGACAAATAACTTTTGAGTGCGGCCCAAAGAGGCAAGCGGCGTTGCCTGTCTTCCATTAAATCACGGACATATAAAGGACGTTGAGTACGCAAGACGCGGCCAATACGGCTGAAGTGGTAATGGCAAAACTGGCCTACTGGGTTATCTGGATTCTGACGGGCAATTTTCTCGAGAGCTTCGATTTGTTTTTCCATCGTGAAACGCTGTGGCATTCGATGGTAAAGAATGTCGTCTGCCAGCACGCGTAACCGCGCTGCGATTGTCTGGGCATTCCAGCGAATCACGGCTTCAGCATGGCTTTGCTCAACCAGTTTTTGAACTTCAGCAGGCTGGTGCAAACTGACAGAAATGTGTTCCTGAAGATCTAATGCAACCTGGAATGAGCGTAACAAGCGCTTGTAGCCGTTTTGCTGATTTGCCGCCAGCATGTGTAATTGTTGATAGCAGATGGTAATCAGATCGACCGCTTTTTGCTGACGTGCAAGCAATGGGGGAAGTGCTTTTTCAGGATCGGTATGCTGAGTCAACAAACCGTATTTGGCTTCGCAATAATCTGCTAACTGGCCATAGAGCAGACTTAATGATTCGCGCAGCGGCTGCTCGCGCCACATCCAGAACCAAAACCAGTTAAAAGCGCCGTACCAAATCGTGCCGCAGACATACAGCAACATTGGTTTCCAGATTGGCATATTTCCGGCCATGCTGAGTGTGAAAATGGCAGCAATCAGTGAGGCAGGAAGCAGGCGAGCGTGAAGGGAGCTGATTTCAGCGGTGACCCCTAGCAGTAACGCCATAACAATAAGAATGACGGGCAGCGGTACGGTGGTGTAGAGCAACAAAAGTTGCATGATCAAACTGCTGACGGCGAAAAGGCTACCACCGATAATCAGACGTTTGAAAAAGCGTTTATGGGGCGTGTCCAGACCCGCAATGTTGCAGCAGGCAGGAACTAACGAGAACAGCAGGCCAGCTTGTAGATTACCAACCAGTAAACCTACCGCCACAGGAAGGCACAGCACAAGCGTTTGCCGCAGTGCATAGTTAACTTCTGGGTGATAGATCAGTCTGCGCCACATATGCTCATCATACTTCAAGTTGCAGGTGTATGAATTTTAGAGATAAAAAAGGCGTATTACCGAAGCGATACGCCATTTTTGAGACGGAGATTAACGAGTGCCGTAAACGACGATCGTTTTACCGTGAGCGGAGATCAGGTTTTGATCTTCCAGCATTTTCAAGATACGACCAACGGTTTCACGAGAGCAACCGACGATCTGACCGATTTCTTGGCGGGTAATTTTAATCTGCATACCGTCTGGGTGGGTCATTGCATCAGGTTGTTTTGCCAGGTTCAGCAGCGTCTGTGCGATACGACCGGTAACATCAAGGAATGCCAGGTTGCCGACTTTTTCAGACGTGACTTGCAGACGGTTTGCCATCTGTGCTGACAGGCGCATCAGAATGTCTGGGTTGACTTGAATCAGCTGGCGGAATTTTTTATAGGAAATTTCAGCCACTTCACAAGCACTTTTAGCACGAACCCAGGCACTGCGTTCCTGACCTTCTTCGAACAGCCCTAACTCACCAATAAAATCGCCCTGATTCAGATAGGAGAGGATCATTTCCTTGCCCTCTTCATCTTTAATCAGAACAGCCACAGAACCCTTGACGATGTAATACAGCGTCTCTGCTTTTTCACCCTGGTGAATCAGTGTGCTCTTCGATGGATACTTATGAATATGGCAATGGGACAAGAACCATTCGAGAGTCGGGTCTGTTTGCGGTTTGCCAAGCACCATGCGCGGTTATCCTCTGTGTTATAACTGGCTACCAACGACGGGACGCTAAACATCCTGTCTGGCGTTGCAAGTATTAGAAAATTCCCCACCTTGGGGAGGTGGCATGCAAGTCATTCTTGCTGCCTGTAATTAGTGATGTCCAATGCAAACATGCATAACGTCAATGTATCATCTGGATTGTTTTAGCATAGCTTTTGACAGGTGTCTCCTATTGTCTCGTTTCAGCTTGATGTAGGTCTCCTTCCATTGCCAGTTTTGCTGCTTCCGCGTACTCTGAGAGGTAATTTTTTCAATGGGAGAAGCAACATGCAGGCACGAGTGAAGTGGGTGGAAGGGTTAACCTTCATTGGAGAGTCTGCTTCAGGGCACCAGATTCTGATGGACGGCAATGCAGGCGATAAAGCCCCAAGTCCGATGGAAATGGTACTGATGTCCGCTGGTGGTTGTAGTGCAATCGATGTGGTTTCTATTTTGCAAAAAGGCCGCTACAACGTGACTGATTGCGAAGTGAAACTGACCTCAGAGCGCCGCGAAGAAGCACCGCGTTTGTTTACGCATATCAATCTGCATTTCATCGTGACAGGCAAGGAATTGAAAGATAACGCGGTTTCCCGCGCGGTAGATTTGTCTGCTGAGAAGTATTGCTCTGTTGCTCTGATGTTGGAAAAAGCGGTGAACATTACCCATAGTTATGAAGTGATTGAAGGCTAGAGAAGCTCTTAACTGGGCGGTGATTAGCCGCCCTGATTAATATTTCTGCCTTCCGCCAGGCGCTTCACCAATGGCGTCATGATCAATTCCATTGCCAGTCCCATCTTGCCGCCTGGCACCACTAATGTATTGATGTGGGAAATGAATGAGCCTTGCAGCATGGCGAGCAAGTATGGGAAATCGATGTCATCCAGCCCTCGAAAATGAATTACCACGAAGCTTTCATCCAGCGACGGAATGCCGCGAGCGGCAAACGGATTGGAAGTATCAACAGTAGGGACGCGCTGGAAGTTAATGTGCGTGCGGGAAAATTGCGGTGTGATGTAATTGATGTAATCGTCCATCGAACGTACTACAGAATCCATCACTGCTTCTCTGGAATGCCCACGCTCGCTGGTATCGCGCACCAGTTTTTGTATCCACTCCAGATTCACAATTGGCACAACACCTACCAGTAAATCGACGGCATTCGCCACATCATGTTGCGGCGTAACGACTCCACCGTGTAAACCTTCATAGAACAAAACATCGGTAGGTTCTGGCAACGGTTGCCAGGGCGTAAAGGTGCCAGGAATTTGGTTCCAGGGTACGGCCTCATCATAAGTATGCAGATACTTACGTGATTTACCTTGCCCTGTTTTTCCGTATTCAATAAATGTTTGCTCAAGCAAACCGAAATCATTGGCTTCCGGGCCGAAATAACTGATATGACGGCCCAGATCACGGGCTTTACGGATAGCCATATCCATTTCAGGGCGGGTGAAACGATGGAAACTGTCACCTTCAACTTCCGCTGCGCGTAAATTGAGTTGCTGGAAGATTTTACGGAAGGCAAGGCTGGTGGTGGTCGTTCCCGCGCCGCTGGAACCTGTTACGGCAATAACCGGATGTTTGGCTGACATAAGGCAACAACTCCATGGGTAATCACAACGGTCTTGTTAATAAGAGGTAAGCCTTATGCAGTATAGGAGACAACCCAGGCGTTGAATGTTTAGCCGCGAAATTGCCCGCGAGCCATGATATTCACCGTTTCATGGAGCTCTGACCATACCAGCACGGCCTCACCACTTAGTAGCTGGCGCTTAACATCGGCCACCTTTTGCTCTAGTGAGCGCTCTTGTTCACCATAATCTGTGCCTTCGCGTAATACAAAGGATTCAATCAGATTATCAAGTGTTTCGGGAGGGAGATCTTGCCAGGGAATCATCATATTACGGGTCCAAAAACTGAGCTAGCCACTGCGGGATACGCTGTTCAAGCCACATCTCAGGGCGACGAAGCGTACCGCCGACAAATCCAACATGCCCGCCGTAGCGAGTCAGTTGATATTCGATATTAGCAGGCAATATTGCCTTATCGGGGATCACATGGTGATCCATAAACGGATCATCTTTAGCGTGGATGATTAACGTCGGTGTTTTGATTTGTGGCAGTAATGGCATGGCACTGCATTGACGGTAATAGTCAAGAGCATCGGCAAAACCATGAATCTTTGAGGTAATCAAATCGTCAAATTCACGCAAACGACGCATGCCTTTAAGTTGGCGCATATCAACAGGGAGAGTCCCCGGATAGCTTCTTAACTTACGTGCCGCATTTTTCTTTAGCAAATTCAAAAGATAGTGTTGGTAAACGCGAGAGAAACCTTTTTCTATATGCTTGCTGCAATGCTCCAGCATCAGTGGAGCAGAAACCACAACACCTGCCTGAAGCGTACAATCAGCTCCCTGTTTTGCCATTAAACAGGCGAGCATATTACCGCCGAGTGAAAACCCGACAGCCGCCGTCGGTGCTTTACCGTAACGTGTGCTGAGCCAGCTCAGGAAGTAACTTCCATCTTCTGTTTCACCAGAGTGGTAAATGCGTTTCATGCGATTAGGTACACCGCTGCAACCACGGAAATGCATCACCACACCTAACCAGCCTTTCTTACGCGCAGCATCAATTAGACCATGTGCGTACGGGCTATGCAGACTTCCTTCAAGGCCATGAAAAACAACTAACCGTGGTTTATGCATTGCCTGTCGTGGGTCTTCGCTCCAGGCAAGGTCGACAAAGTCCCCATCCGGCATGTCCAGGCGCTGCCAGTGAGGTTTGAAATTAAGGCGACGGCGAATTAACCGCGGGAGCATGGTTTGCAGGTGTGGATTACTGACACCTCTTAACGGACGAAACTGCTCATCGTCTATGTGATTAAAATTCAATGCTGCGGGACTTGTCGTGGCCATATCACACTGTTAGTTTCATTTAGTTTGCTAATTAACTTTACCGGGTGTGGAACACCCATTTCATGGAAACGCTTTTCTTCTCAATGCTTGGTTTTCTTTGGGTCGCTGCCATTACACCCGGCCCAAACAATATGTTGCTTACGTCTTCCGGCGCCAATTACGGATTTATGCGTACCATACCTTTGATGATAGGCATTATGCTGGGGATGCAGTGCATCCTTTTACTGGTGGCCTTCGGCGTCGGTAGCTTAATCCTGGTTTATCCTGCCCTGCACCTTATCCTGAAGATTGCCGGTAGCGCTTATCTTTTATGGCTTGCCTGGAAAATCGGCACCGCAACCTACGAAAAACTGGAAGCAGATGCACCACCTCCGGCACCTATTCCATTCTGGCAGGGCGGTTTGTTACAGGTTATCAACCCCAAAGCATGGTTGATGGCGCTAGGCGCAGTTGCGAGTTTCACTCTCGCCGGTACTCAGTATCTGCATTCTGTTGTGTTAATCAGTATTGGTATTGCGTTGGTCAACATTGTCGCGGGTATCATCTGGATTGCATTCGGCAGCATGATTGGCATATTGCTTCGTAGCCGCCGCGCTTGGGCAACCTTCAACATCTTTATGGGATTGCTAACCGCTGCCTGTGTGTTGCTGATTTGGCACTGATTTTGTTTTTACAGCCCTCTCAACGGGAGAGGGCTGTGCAAGCCGATTATTCGGCCTGCATTATCTGTTCTAACTGATCGTGTGCATCCAGCCATTCCATTTCGCATTCTTCTAACGCCGACTTCACTTTCACCTGAGTTTGCAGGCATTCGGTCATTTCTGCTTTGCGACTTTGGTCGTAAATAGCGCTATCAGCCAGTTTTTCTTCTACGGCAGCAAGCTGTACGTTCAGTTTTTCCATCTGCTTTTCAAGATGCGTGATTTGCTTACGTAATGGTTGCGTTTGGGTGCGTAACTCCGCTTCGCGGCGTTTTTGATCTTTACGCGCCTGGGCACTGTTTACGTTATCTTTTGCCGAATCAAGCGGTTGGTTTTCCTGCTTTTGCAAATCCACAAGCCACTGCTGATAATCTTCCAGATCGCCGTCAAATGCTTCGACCTTTCCATCATGTACCAGATAGAGATCGTCGGTAGTTGAACGCAGTAAGTGACGATCGTGCGAAACCACAACCAGTGCGCCTTCGAAATCAATCAACGCCTCGGTTAGTGCCTGGCGCATATCGAGATCAAGGTGGTTGGTCGGTTCATCGAGCAGTAGCAGGTTAGGGCGCTGCCAGACAACCAGTGCCAGTACCAGGCGTGCTTTTTCACCGCCAGAGAAACGTGCGGTTTGCTCAGTGACTTTATCGCCCCGGAAACCAAAGCCGCCCAGGTAGTCACGCAACTGTTGTTCAAGCTCTTTCGGCGCGATGCGTGAAAGATGCTGCAACGGAGACTCATCAGCGCGTAAATATTCCAATTGATGCTGTGCGAAGTAACCCAGCTTAACCCCTTTTGCCAGGCCAATATCGCCCTGCAAAGGTTTGATTTCTTCCGCCAGAAGTTTAATCAGCGTTGATTTACCGGCACCGTTGCGGCCAAGCAGGCCGATGCGAGAACCAGGGACCAGATTCAGTTTGATGGAGTCAAGGATCACGCGGTCGCCATAACCTGCACTGACTTTTTCCATACGCAAAAGTGGATTCGGCAAACTTTCTGGGGCGCGGAAGCTGAAATGGAACGGGTTATCGACATGCGCCGGGGCAATCAGCTCCATACGTTCAAGCATCTTCACGCGGCTTTGCGCTTGCTTAGCTTTACTGGCCTTGGCTTTGAAACGGTCGATAAAACTTTGCAGGTGCGCGACACGCTCCTGCTGGCTTTCAAACATCGACTGTTGTTGAGCAAGGCGCGTGGCACGCTGGCCTTCAAACGATGAATAGTTGCCGGTGTATTCAAACATCGACTCTTGTTCGATATGAATAATTTTACCGACTACCGGATCGAGGAAGTCACGGTCGTGGGAAATAAGAATCAACGTGCCTTGATAGTTTTTCAACCAACGTTCCAGCCAGATAACTGCATCTAAGTCCAGGTGGTTAGTCGGTTCATCAAGCAGCAGTAAATCGGAGCGGCAAATTAGTGCCTGTGCCAGGTTCAGGCGCATGCGCCAGCCACCGGAAAAATCACTAACCGGACGTTCAAGCTGTTCATTGCTGAAGCCTAGGCCGTGCAGCAAACTTGAGGCGCGGGAGCGAATAGTCCAGGCATCAACTGCATCGAGTTTGCCATGAACCAGCGCAATTGCATGGCCATCGTTGCGTTCATTGGCTTTTTCCAGTTCAGCTTCAAGCTGGCGGAACTCGCGATCGCCATCAATAACATATTCAATGGCCGGCATCGCCAATGCAGGGGTTTCCTGATTAACCCAAGCCAGCGCCCAGTTGCCAGGATAGGTCATGCTGCCACCATCGGCGCTGATCTCGTTCTTCAGTAGCGCCAGCAGCGTGGATTTACCGCAGCCGTTTTTACCCACCAGACCCACTTTTTGGCCCGGATTAATGGTAGCGGTGGCGTTATCCAGCAGAACGCGTGTGCCGCGACGAATTTGTAACGAGGAGAAAACAATCATAAAGCGCCGTATGTTCAGAGTATGTTAAATTGTCATTATATTAAGGTAACGTGATGCTGTCGGCACCGCGTCGGGCTGCATGGTAGCCCAAAAAAATCACTATGACGACGCCCTGGAGGGTAATGATGTCGCAGCCGCCGAAAGTTTTGCTGCTATATGCCCATCCGGAGTCACAAGACTCGGTCGCCAACCGCGTCTTACTCCAGGCGGCGCAGAAGCTTGAAAATGTGACTGTGCATGATCTTTATGCGCACTATCCTGATTTTTTTATCGATGTCTATCGTGAGCAGGCCTTGCTGCAAGAACATGATGTCATCGTCTTCCAACATCCTCTTTATACCTACAGTTGCCCGGCATTGCTCAAAGAGTGGCTGGATCGTGTGCTGAGCCGTGGATTTGCAAGCGGTGTCGGAGGTAATGCTCTGGCGGGAAAGTACTGGCGTAGTGTGATCACCACCGGAGAGCCGGAAGGTGCCTATCGGCATGATGGTTTTAATCGTTTTCCGCTAACCGATATTTTGCGCCCCTTTGAACTTACTGCTGCGATGTGCCGTATGCACTGGATGAATCCCATCATTGTTTACTGGGCTCGCCGCCAATCTCCTCAGGAGCTAGCCAGCCATGCAAAAGCGTATGGTGAATGGTTGGCGTCGCCGTTACCACCGGGAGGTCGCTGATGGAAGGATCGGACGTATTGCTAGCCGGGGTTCTATTTTTGTTTGCGGCGGTTGTCGCTGTACCCATAGCCGCTCGTTTGGGCATTGGCGCGGTGCTGGGTTATTTACTTGCAGGTATTGCTATTGGGCCGTGGGGTTTAGGTTTTATCAGTGATGTGGATGAAATTCTTCACTTCTCTGAATTGGGTGTTGTGTTCCTGATGTTTATTATCGGGCTTGAATTGAACCCATCAAAATTGTGGCAACTTCGACGTTCTATATTTGGCGTGGGTGCAGCACAGGTCTTGCTTAGCGCACTGGTGCTTGCCGGGCTACTGATGCTGACGCAGTTTTCCTGGCAGGCGGCGGTGATTGGCGGTATTGGCCTGGCGATGTCATCCACCGCTATGGCGTTACAGTTGATGCGCGACAAAGGTATGAATCGCAACGAATCCGGACAGCTCGGTTTTTCTGTTCTGTTGTTCCAGGATTTAGCCGTTATTCCGGCGATTGCTCTGGTACCTCTGCTGGCAGGGCATGGTGACGATAGCCCCGATTGGATAAAAGTAGGCTTCAAAGTATTGGCGTTTGCAGGCATGTTGGTTGGCGGACGTTACCTGTTAAAGCCTCTCTTCCGGTTTATTGCCGGTTCCGGTGTTCGGGAAGTTTTTACCGCTGCGGCATTGCTGTTGGTGTTGGGCTCGGCGTTATTCATGGATGCGTTGGGCTTTTCCATGGCGCTAGGTACATTCATCGCGGGTGTGCTATTGGCTGAAAGTGAATATCGGCACGAACTGGAAACCGCTATCGATCCTTTTAAAGGGTTATTGCTAGGGTTGTTCTTCATCTCCGTGGGCATGGCGCTAAATCTTGGCGTGCTTTACACCCATATATTCTGGGTCGTTTTGGGTGTGCTGGTGCTGGTGGCAGTTAAAGCCACAGTGTTGTATGGCTTGTCGTGGTTCTATGGTTTGCGACGCTCTGAACGATTGCAGTTTTCTGGCGTTCTGAGCCAGGGCGGGGAGTTTGCATTTGTTCTGTTTTCTACCGCTTCATCGCAAAAGCTGTTTAGTGGTGACCAGATGCCATTGCTACTGGTCACCGTCACGCTTTCAATGATGACGACTCCATTGCTGATGAAAGGTGTCGATGCCATTCTTGCGCGACGTTTTAACGTTGCCGATGATGAAATTGATGAAAAGCCGTACGTGGAAGACGACCAACCGCAAGTCATTATTGTTGGCTTTGGGCGTTTCGGGCAGGTGATTGGACGTTTGTTGATGGCGAACAAAATGCGCATCACCGTGCTGGAGAGAGATATCAGCTCCGTAAGCCTGATGCGGAAATACGGCTATAAGGTTTATTACGGCGACGCGACTGAACTTGAGCTGCTGCGTTCTGCGGGTGCCGAGACCGCAAAATCTATCGTGATTACCTGTAACGAGCCGGAAGATACGATGAAAGTGGTTCATTTGTGTCAACAACACTTTCCACATCTGGCGATTTTGGCTCGTGCCAGAGGACGTGTAGAAGCTCACGAATTGTTGCAAGCTGGAGTAACGCAGTTCTCACGCGAGACGTTTTCCAGTGCGCTAGAGTTAGGGCGTAAGGCGCTGATGACGTTAGGTATGCATCCACATCAGGCGCATCGCGCACAACTTCACTTCCGGCGGTTAGATATGAGTATGCTGCGTGAGTTAATGCCGATTCATACCGATAACGCACAAATTTCCAGGGTGCGTGAAGCTCGTCGTGAGTTAGAAGAGATTTTCGAGCGCGAGATGCAACTAGAGCGTCGGCAGTTCGATGGTTGGGATGATTTTGAATAATTAAGGTGAAGCGAATGCCGGTGCGTAAACGTTTTATTGCTGGGGCCGTTTGCCCCAAATGCCAGGCGCGAGATTCCCTCGCGATGTGGCGTGAGAACAATGTCGATATTGTTGAATGTGTTAAGTGCGGCCACCAGATGCGTGAGGCGGATAAGCAGGCTCGCGAGCACGTTCGCGAACAAGAGCAAGTCATCGGGATTTTTCATCCGGACTAGCGAGATGCGTCAGCTTTTTTTAAGCTTAGGGGTACACCGGCGCTAAATTCCGCTACAATCGGCGCCAGTTTTTTTCTCACGCTCGCTCAGGAGATATCATGAAAGTAGCAAAAGACCTGGTGGTCAGCCTGGCTTATCAGGTACGTACAGAAGACGGTGTGTTGGTTGATGAGTCTCCGGTGAGTGCGCCGCTTGACTATCTGCATGGTCATGGCTCCCTGATTTCAGGTTTAGAAACAGCTCTGGACGGTCACGTAGTTGGTGATCGTTTCGACGTGAACGTTGGCGCAAATGACGCTTACGGCCAATACGACGAAAATCTGGTTCAGCGTGTACCGAAAGACGTCTTCATGGGTGTTGACGAGCTGGAAGTGGGTATGCGCTTTATGGCTGATACCGACCAAGGTCCAGTGCCAGTTGAGATTACTGCAGTTGAAGACGAACACGTTGTTGTCGATGGCAACCACATGCTGGCAGGCCAAAACCTGAGCTTCAACGTAGAAGTTATTGCAATTCGTGAAGCAACTGCTGAAGAGCTGGCTCATGGCCACGTTCACGGCGAGCACGACCATCACCACGATCACGGCGACGATGGTTGCTGTGGTGGCCACGGTCACGATCATGATCACGAACATGGTAAAGGCGGTTGTGGCGGTAATGGCGGCTGCGGTTGCCACTAATCTGCTAAACATAAAAAAGGCGTGTCACTGACACGCCTTTTCTTTTTGTATCGCTAGTAGTGCGGAGGTGGTGTTTCTTCAGCTTCCGAGGCAACCATCGATGGTTGGCTAGCTTTCAACTTTTCTACCAGCAAACGAAAATGCTCGCGTAGTTTGACCATCTCCAATTCGTGTGCCGTTACTGTCTGATTTAACTCTTCTATTGTAATCTCCTGGAAAGCGAGACGACTCTCAAGTTCTTCCAGCCGTTGTTCGGTCGACTTTTGTTGCATGGCTAATCTCTCCTGGCCTGCGGATGGACAATTTGCGGCGATTCTACTGAAAAAAAACGCATGTTACAGCGCCGTTTTGCTCAGGACGAAACTTCTTTATACAAAAAGAGTCTGAATTTGTCTCGATAAGACGCGGAGAGATTGTGTAGATTTCTTCCACGACGTTATAGTACGTCTCTTAGTTGATAATAACCTTGGGGTTAGAGGCCCCGGCCCTGGAGAAATGGATGAAATCACTGTTTAAAGTAACGCTACTGGCGACCACGATGGCCGTTGCCCTGAGCGCTCCGGCGTTCGCTGCCCCGGCTGCTGCCGCTAAAGATGCTGCGGCTCCTGCTGCAAGCAACGCGGCATTCAAGAATGACGACCAGAAATCTGCGTATGCATTAGGTGCTTCGCTGGGCCGTTACATGGAAAACTCTCTGAAAGAACAAGAGAAACTAGGGATTACGCTGGATAAGAATCAGCTGATCGCTGGTGTTCAGGATGCATTTGCTGATAAGAGCAAATTATCCGATCAGGAAATCGAGCAGACGCTGCAAGCTTTCGAAGCTCGCGTGAAATCTTCCGCTCAAGCGAAAATGGAAAAAGACGCTAAAGAAAATGCGGATAAAGGCAAAGCCTTCCGTGATGCTTTCGCAAAAGAGAAAGGCGTTAAAACTTCCGATACTGGCTTGATGTACAAAATCGACAAAGCCGGTACTGGTGAAGCACCGAAAGACAGCGACACTGTTGTTGTGAACTACAAGGGTACGCTTATCGACGGTAAAGAGTTCGATAACTCTTACACCCGTGGCGAGCCACTGTCTTTCCGTCTTGACGGTGTAATCCCTGGCTGGACTGAAGGTCTGAAGAACCTTAAGAAAGGCGGGAAAATCAAACTCGTTATTCCACCAGAATTGGCTTATGGCAAAACTGGCGTCCCAGGAATTCCAGCAAACTCCACATTGGTATTTGACGTTGAGCTGCTGGATATCAAGCCTGCGCCAAAAGCAGATGCTAAACCGGATGCTGCTCCTGAAGCCGCTCCAGATGCAGATGCTGCGAAGAGCAAATAAGGCATTATTAACCGCCGTCCTCAGGGGCGGCGGTTTTTTATTTGAGGCAGGATATAATAAAAGCTGGAAAGCGCATCTTACGCTGTATTACCTTAGCAGACTGCGCAACAACGAGTTTGAGTCTGCCCTGACACCATATAAGCGCGACAGGCTCTCTGTAGAGGGTGGTATTTTTAAATGTCCAATTCGCTTTTAACCAATGAAACCAGTGAGCTCGATTTACTGGACCAGCGTCCTTTTGAACAAACCGACTTTGAAATATTAAAATCCTACGAAGCGGTAGTGGACGGGTTAGCGATGCTGATTGGTTCTCATTGTGAAATCGTGTTGCACTCGCTGCAAGATCTGAAATGTTCCGCCATCCGTATTGCGAATGGCGAACATACCGGCCGTAAAATTGGTTCGCCAATTACCGATCTTGCATTGCGTATGCTGCATGATATGACCGGTGCGGATAGTAGCGTTTCCAAATGCTATTTCACCCGTGCAAAAAGTGGCGTCCTGATGAAATCAGAGACTATTGCCATTCGTAATCGTGACGAACGTGTCATTGGCCTGTTGTGCATCAACATCAACCTTGATGTTCCATTCTCGCAAATCATGTCGACCTTTATCCCACCGGAAACGCCAGAAGTGGCTTCTTCCGTTAACTTTGCGTCCTCGGTGGAGGATCTGGTTATGCAGGCTCTGGAATTCACGATTGAAGAGGTGAATGCCGACCGCAATGTGTCCAACAACGCCAAGAATCGACAGATTGTGCTGAACCTCTATGAGAAAGGTATATTTGATATTAAAGATGCGATCAACCAGGTTGCCGATCGTTTGAACATTTCTAAGCACACGGTTTATCTCTATATTCGCCAATTCAAAAACGGTGATTTCCAGGGACAGGATAAGTAATGCGTTTTGCCATCCTGGTGACAGGTCCGGCCTATGGCTCGCAGCAGGCTAGCAGTGCGTTGCAATTTTCCCGGGCTGTTATCGAAGAAGGTCACACGTTGGAAAGCGTATTTTTCTACCGTGAGGGTGTGCATAACGCCAACCTTCTGACTTCGCCTGCAAGTGACGAATTCGATTTGGTTCGCGCCTGGCAACAATTACATCAGCAATATGGTGTTGAATTGCATATCTGTATAGCTGCGGCATTACGTCGTGGTGTGACGGATGCAGAACAAGCCACTCAACTCGGTCTGCCGGGTCATAACTTGCAACCCGGTTTCACTCTCAGTGGGCTGGGTGCATTAGCGCAAGCATCGCTGACGTGCGATCGGACGGTACAATTCTGATGAAGCGAGTCGCATTTGTATTTAAATCGGCCCCTCATGGTAGTGCTGCAGGTCGTGAAGGGTTAGATGCTTTACTCGCCACATCGGCATTAACCGAAGACATTGGTGTGTTTTTCATTGGTGACGGAGTATTGCAGTTGATAGCAGGCCAGCAGCCAGGGCTTATCCTTGCCAGAGATTACATAGCAACATTCCGTGTACTGCCGTTATACGATATTGAGCAGTGCTATCTCTGCGCTGCTTCTATCCGCGAACGGGGATTCTCGTCAGAAAGTGCCTGGGTTCTTGATGCAAAACCGCTTGAGCCCGATGCGTTGTGCGAATTACTGCATCAGTTTGATGTGCTATTAACCTTCTGAGGCGGCATGCTGCATATTTTACAACACTCACCTTTTCAGACCGATCTTGAATCGTTGCTGCGCTGTGTGAAACACGGTGATGAACTTTTATTGCGACAAGATGCGGTTATTGCTGCCCTATCCGGGACCAGAGCCCTTGATTTGTTGCTCGCCGCCCCCATTTCTATTTATGCTCTGCAGGAAGATATCGAGGCTCGCGGCATAGCTGCTCAAATTTCAACCGGCATAGGCCAGGTCAGCTATACTGATTTCGTCAGATTGACGGTTAAACACGAACAGCAGATTTCCTGGTAAAATCCAGGATTGTTGTATATTTCTTGACACCTTTTCGGCTCAGCCCTAAAATTCTGCGTCCTCATATTATATGAGGCCGTTTTATTACGTGTTTACGAAGCAAAAGCTAAAACCAGGAGCTATTTAATGGCAACAGTTAATCAGCTGGTTCGCAAACCACGCGCTCGCAAAGTTGCAAAAAGCAACGTGCCTGCGCTGGAAGCCTGCCCGCAGAAACGTGGCGTATGTACTCGTGTATATACTACCACTCCTAAGAAACCAAACTCCGCACTGCGTAAAGTATGCCGTGTGCGTTTGACTAACGGTTTTGAAGTTACCTCCTATATCGGTGGTGAAGGTCACAACCTGCAGGAACACTCCGTGATCCTGATCCGTGGTGGTCGTGTAAAAGACTTGCCAGGTGTTCGTTACCACACCGTTCGTGGTGCACTTGACTGCTCCGGCGTTAAAGACCGTAAGCAATCTCGTTCCAAGTACGGCGTGAAGCGTCCTAAGGCTTAATGGTTCTCCGTTAAGTAAGGCCAAACGTTTTAAATAAATGTCAAACTCAATAGAGTTTTGGACAACCCTGAATTAACAACGGAGTATTCCCATGCCACGTCGTCGCGTCATTGGTCAACGTAAAATTCTTCCAGATCCTAAGTTCGGATCAGAGTTGCTGGCCAAATTTGTAAACATTCTGATGGTAGATGGTAAGAAATCTACTGCAGAATCTATCGTTTATTCCGCGCTGGAGACCCTGGCTCAGCGTTCTGGTAAAAACGAACTGGAAGCTTTCGAAGTCGCTCTGGACAACGTTCGTCCGACTGTCGAAGTTAAGTCCCGCCGTGTAGGTGGTTCTACTTACCAGGTTCCAGTAGAAGTACGTCCGGTTCGTCGTAATGCTCTGGCAATGCGTTGGATCGTAGAAGCTGCTCGTAAACGCGGTGATAAATCCATGGCTCTCCGCCTGGCGAACGAACTTTCTGATGCTGCAGAGAACAAAGGTACTGCAGTTAAGAAACGTGAAGACGTTCACCGTATGGCTGAAGCCAACAAGGCGTTCGCACACTACCGTTGGTAATCCCTTCGGAGTGTTAGTCACCAAGCGGGCGCTTCACATAAGCTGCCCGCTTTGGGTTACTTAAATGAACGTCTCAGGATATAGAGGAATCAAATGGCTCGTAAAACACCCATTGAGCGCTACCGTAACATTGGTATCAGTGCTCACATCGACGCCGGTAAGACAACGACTACCGAACGTGTTCTGTTCTACACCGGTGTAAACCACAAAATCGGTGAAGTTCATGACGGCGCAGCAACTATGGACTGGATGGAGCAGGAGCAGGAACGTGGTATTACCATCACGTCCGCTGCGACTACCTGTTTCTGGTCTGGTATGGCGAAGCAGTTCGAACCACACCACATCAACATCATCGACACCCCAGGGCACGTTGACTTCACTATCGAAGTTGAACGTTCCATGCGTGTTCTTGATGGCGCGGTAATGGTTTACTGTGCTGTTGGTGGTGTTCAGCCACAGTCTGAGACCGTATGGCGTCAGGCAAACAAATATAAAGTTCCACGTATCGCGTTCGTTAACAAAATGGACCGTATGGGTGCTAACTTCCTGAAAGTTGTTGATCAGATTGAAAAACGTCTGGGCGCAACTCCGGTTCCTCTGCAACTGGCTATCGGCGCGGAAGAGAAATTCACCGGTGTTGTTGACCTGGTGAAAATGAAAGCGATCAACTGGAATGAAGCCGATCAGGGCGTGACCTTCGAATACGAAGAGATCCCAGCTGATATGCAGGAACTGGCCGAAGAATGGCGCCAGAAACTGGTTGAAGCCGCTGCTGAAGGTTCTGACGAATTGATGGAGAAATTCTTTGGTGGCGAAGAGCTAACTGAAGAAGAGATCAAGACTTCTCTGCGTAAGCGCGTACTGAACAACGAAATTATCTTGGTTACCTGTGGTTCTGCATTTAAGAACAAAGGTGTTCAGGCGATGCTGGATGCGGTTGTTGAATACCTGCCAGCTCCGACTGATGTTACTGCGATTAACGGTATGCTGGACGACGGTAAAGACACTCCGGCAGTTCGTCACTCTGACGACAATGAGCCGTTTGCTGCTTTGGCGTTCAAAATCGCAACTGACCCGTTTGTTGGTAACCTGACCTTCTTCCGCGTTTATTCTGGCGTGGTTAACTCTGGTGACACCGTGTTCAACCCGGTGAAATCAGCGCGTGAACGTCTGGGCCGTATCGTACAGATGCACGCTAACAAACGTGAAGAGATCAAAGAAGTTCGCGCAGGCGACATCGCTGCAGCTATTGGTCTGAAAGAAGTGACCACCGGTGATACCCTGTGTGACCAGGACAATGTGATCATTCTGGAGCGCATGGAGTTCCCTGAACCGGTAATCTCTATCGCTGTTGAACCAAAAACCAAAGCTGACCAAGAAAAAATGGGTCTGGCTCTGGGTCGTCTGGCTAAAGAAGATCCATCATTCCGCGTATGGACTGATGAAGAAACCAACCAGACCATTATCGCTGGTATGGGTGAGCTTCACCTCGACATCATCGTTGACCGTATGAAACGTGAATTCAACGTTGAAGCTAACGTTGGTAAACCTCAGGTTGCTTACCGTGAAGCGATTCGCGCGAAAGTTACCGATATTGAAGGTAAACACGCTAAGCAGTCTGGTGGTCGTGGTCAGTACGGTCATGTTGTTATCGACATGTACCCACTGGAGCCGGGTTCGAATCCGAAAGGTTACGAGTTCGTCAACGACATCAAAGGTGGTGTAATCCCAACGGAATACATCCCTGCTGTTGATAAAGGCATCCAGGAGCAGCTGAAGTCTGGTCCTCTGGCGGGTTACCCAGTAGTAGATCTCGGCGTGCGTCTGCACTTCGGTTCTTACCACGACGTTGACTCCTCTGAACTGGCGTTTAAACTGGCCGCTTCTATTGCCTTCAAAGATGGCTTTAAGAAAGCGAAACCAGTTCTGCTTGAGCCTATCATGAAGGTTGAAGTTGAAACTCCGGAAGAGAACACTGGTGACGTTATCGGTGACCTTAGCCGTCGTCGTGGTCAGCTGAAAGGTCAAGAATCTAACGCTACTGGCGTTCAGATTCATGCTGAAGTTCCGTTGTCAGAAATGTTCGGATACGCAACTCAATTGCGTTCTCTGACCAAAGGTCGTGCATCTTACTCCATGGAATTCCTGAAGTATGATGATGCGCCGAACAACGTTGCTCAGGCCGTAATCGAAGCCCGCGGTAAATAAGCCCAGGGTTTAAAAACATTGATCCCGTGCTCTCTCCTCATGGTGAGAGCACAACAGTAAGGAATATAGCCGTGTCTAAAGAAAAATTTGAACGTACAAAACCGCACGTCAACGTCGGTACTATCGGCCACGTTGACCATGGTAAAACAACTCTGACTG
>NZ_VEXQ01000069.1 GCF_006376615.1 Buttiauxella sp. B2 | reverse complement strand
GGCGAACGCTGGAATTCTATTTTTACATCTTCAATTAGAGAATAAATCTTTTTTAGCTAAGCGTGATAAAAGATATCCTTTAACTAACATCCATCTTCAGGAAATATTTAAATGAAACACACGCTGCTCTTTTTTTTATTAATAAGTACATTAACGGGCAGCGCATCAGCGATGGCAGGCGACGATGCACAAATTAATATTGCAGGGACTATTGTTGCCTCACCATGCAAAGTGGACCCCACTAACCCAACGACTATCGCACTGGGAGATAATATTCAGGCTGCCGATCTGGTCAACAACGCTTCAGTCTCTCCACCGGTTGAGTTTCATATCAAACTGATCGATTGCCCGGCAGGTACAAGTGAGGTTACGGCGACTTTTCATGGTACCAACGATCCTAGTCAGCCAAACTGGTTGTATGCAAATAGCGGTACCGCAAAAAATGTTACTGTTCAGTTATCAGACGGCGTAGGGCATGGCAAAGGAAATGGACAGTCAATGACTTTGCCCATTACTGGTGGTGGCGTTGACTTTCAGTTAGACACTGAGGCTTATTCCTTAGGCGGTGCAACCCCTGGCACCATCAGTGCCGCAATAACCATGTCATTTGTCTATAATTAACATGCGCACTTTTAACCGAAGTGGCTTGCATCTGTGTAACAACAGTGAAGAAATACTGGCCCTGAACTCTTACGCTAATTTCCGGTGCTGGTATCTGAGCCTTAATGACCTGAGCATGTTTTCCAGTGAAGATGGTTGAAACTCGCAACCTGGCTACACCAGGAAAGCCTGCGGGGCAGGTTGAACTGTTCCATATTATTCTCAATGACTGTAATACCTCGGTATATACCAATGTGCAGGTGAGCTTTAATGGCCAGACAGATACAACGTTTAAATCCGTATTAGTTACGCTGAACATGTTGGCCTGCAACTCTATGGCCCGGATGGTGAAAAAATCATCCCCAATGACTCTTCCGCTGTGGTGTTAAAGAGCGGGTTCAACACTGTTCCACTGACTATTGATTACGTGCCTACCGGTTTAAAACCAACAGCCGGAAACGTTGAGTCCCTGGTCACCTTTAATATTATCTACA
>NZ_VEXQ01000068.1 GCF_006376615.1 Buttiauxella sp. B2 | reverse complement strand
CTGCCCGGCATCGTGCCACTGGCCATTCGCCGCCAGGTCAGATACTTTCAGCTCAACCACATCCCCTTTATCACCATTAATAGCCAGTTGTTGCCTGCCATCGTGGATAAACAGATCGGTTTGCGCATTACTGAGAATATCCTCAGCAGTCAGAGACAATGTCTGCTGTCCGTTGCCATTCAGAACCACTGTAGCATGCTGAACATGTGCTCCATCATACAGGCCAGCCAGGGTGACTTCTGCCGACACTTGATGCGTGTCTGCTTGCACAAACTCAGCTTCTTGCATTAATGGCATTGCCATCAGTTGCGCAGACTGAGTCGCGGCATGAGGATAATAATGCCCTGAAATATCATCGATCCAGACATATGTCTGAATTGGAGAGTAAACATAGCCCGGGTTTGTCAAGCTCATCTGCACAGAATCAATATAGCTACCTGCAGGAGCAGTATAGTGAGCTGTTGTGAGTAAACCTTCCACCCATGCATGCACTTCAGTATGCAATGCACTGCCATGTGCATCATAGTAAGTCACTGAAAGTGATTCATTAGTTGTCAAATCGCCAATCTTGAATGATATATCTGAAACAGGATTATGCATGTCAAGCGTTACTTTAGTTCCTTCAGTGAAAGTCATCGCTCTGCTGCTGACAGGTCTTGATACTCCATAATGAGTGTCATTGAAACCTGGGCTATATGCCGAAGTGTTTCCGTGTTGAGCGACTGAGACATCAAAGTGAGCCAGTTGATAAACCGCGGAATTACTGAATGCCTGGTTCTGCAATTCATTAAAATTCTCCGCGAATGCAGTCGGTGTCTCCTGGGCATACCAGATCAACCACGAGTTGCTATGTGCACTGGTCGCCCCACTTCCAGACTCAGCAACGGCGTAATAGTTACGTGCCCCGGCAGTAATATTGACTGCAGAGTAAGCAAGCTCCACAGACCAGTTACCGTGGCTGTCAGCTATGGATTGGCCTCGTAGCTCATTATTACCATCGTAAATATTGACGGTAGCACCAGCCTCTGCAGTACCGTGCATCACCGGGCGACTATCGTCAGTTGTTCCACCGTTGCTGATTTCCCCGGTTCTCGGACCGACATCATCGGTTGCGCCAGTGATAACTGGTGCAGCAATATGTGTGTCGACAGTAAAGTGGATAGCCGCAGATGCTGCACTGGTGTGGCCGTTAACCGCATCTTTCACCACCGTCGTGAAACTGTGGCTGCCGTCGTTCAGTGCCGTCGCCGGGGTGAAGCTCCAGGTGCCGTTACTGGCTGCTGTCGCCGAGCCAATCACTTTGTTGTTGTCGTAAACCAGCACAATATCACCGGCGTCTGCGTGACCGCTCAGTGCCGGT
>NZ_VEXQ01000067.1 GCF_006376615.1 Buttiauxella sp. B2 | reverse complement strand
GCACAATATCACCGGCGTCTGCGTGACCGCTCAGTGCCGGTTTGCTGTCATCGGTGATGCCCTTGTTTTGGATGTCAGTTTTAATGCTGCCCACGTCATCGTGCAATACCAGACCGGTCGCCGCATCCGGAACTGACGTGTCGTCCTGGTTGCTGTCAACATAATTGATGACATATTTCTCACTGCTGTGGCTGACATTGCCTGCGACATCCGCTGCGGTGGCCGTAAACGTGAACGCCCGGCTATTACCTGCAGTCCATCCCAGCTCCCCGACAACATAGTAATGCCAGTTACCGTTCTGGTCAGCCTGGACGGCATCATATGTGTAGCGTTGACCTGCTGGCCCTGTCAGGGTGATGGTCACCATGCTGCCAGCCTCGGCCGTACCGGAGATTTTAGGCAGAATATCATCGGTTACGCCGCCATTGGCGACATTACCCGTTTTTGTTCCCACATTATCCCACACACCGGTAATCACCGGTGCCGTAATAACGGTGTCCACGGTAAAGCCGATAGCCGCAGACGCCGCACTGGTGTGACCGTTATCCACATTCTTCACCACCGTCGTGAAACTGTGGCTGCCATCGTTCAGAGCCGTCGCCGGGGTGAAGCTCCAGTTGCCGTTACTGGCTACTGTCGCCGAGCCAATCACTTTGTTGTTGTCGTAAACCAGCACAATATCACCGGCGTCAGCATGACCGCTCAGTGTCGGTTTGCTGTCATCGGTGATGCCCTTGTTTTGGATGTCAGTTTTAATGCTGCCCACATCATCGTGCAGTACCAGGCCAGTCGCCGCATCCGGAACCGACGTGTCGTCCTGGTTGCTGCCAACATATTTAACAGTGAATTTATCACCATAAGTACGCCACGCGTTCCCGGCCTGGTCTATACCAGTAATGCCAAATGAGTAGTTACCGTGTGTGGTGAAGGCTTTTGGCTGGTAGGTCCACGAACCATCATTTCCCGCCGTGACACTCTGGTAATACAGCGCTTTACCGTTCGGACCAAAGACATGAATGTCCACACGGGAGCCTGCTTCTGCATGGCCGGTCAGTACCGGACGGCTGTCATCGGTCAGCCCCCCGTTGCTCACCAAAGTCTGCACAGTGCCCACGTTATCCTGCACTGTATCGAGGATCGGCTGGCTGTTAACGGTATCGACTGTAATGGTGAAACCGGCAGTCGGGCTGCTTTCACCGATTGCGGTGACCACGGTGGCGACGAGCACGTGAGTGCCGTCCTTCAGCGCCGTGGCCGGAGTGAACTTCCAGCTTCCGTCTGCACCCACCGTGGTGGAGCCAATCAGGGTACCGTTGTCATAGACGTTCACGCGTGCCCCGGCGTTTGCCTTACCGGACAGGTCAGGGTGCGCATCATTCGTCAGACCACGGCCATCGTCCGGGAGTGCGCCGGTATAGCCATAAAAGCCGCGGATATTATCGACAATACTGTCCAGCGAGATGGTCGCCGGGACATCACCATTGGTTTCGATGGTGTAAACCTTATAAGGGAGGGATATCAGGAGAGCATCGCTGCCCGGGTCCTGTACCAGTGTCTGGAAGATGTATTCCTGGTTAACCTCCAGAGGCTGCTCCGGCGTGAAGGACCAGAAACCGTCATCCCCGATAGTGGCATGCCCCAGAAATTCGGTATTGGCATAGATACTGATAACAATACCTGCGCCG
>NZ_VEXQ01000066.1 GCF_006376615.1 Buttiauxella sp. B2 | reverse complement strand
AAAAAAATATCAAGTCTTGAAGAGTGACCAAGCAGTAATTCATTTAGTTGAATTATTACGAAAGTTAATTTTTGAGCACCGCTTCACGAGTTGAAGCAAATCAAGCTTTTAATTGAAGAGTTTGATCATGGCTCAGATTGAACGCTGGCGGCAGGCCTAACACATGCAAGTCGAGCGGTAACAGGGATTAGCTTGCTAATCTGCTGACGAGCGGCGGACGGGTGAGTAATGTCTGGGAAACTGCCTGATGGAGGGGGATAACTACTGGAAACGGTAGCTAATACCGCATAACGTCTTCGGACCAAAGAGGGGGACCTTCGGGCCTCTTGCCATCAGATGTGCCCAGATGGGATTAGCTAGTAGGTGAGGTAATGGCTCACCTAGGCGACGATCCCTAGCTGGTCTGAGAGGATGACCAGCCACACTGGAACTGAGACACGGTCCAGACTCCTACGGGAGGCAGCAGTGGGGAATATTGCACAATGGGCGCAAGCCTGATGCAGCCATGCCGCGTGTATGAAGAAGGCCTTCGGGTTGTAAAGTACTTTCAGCGAGGAGGAAGGCATTGTGGTTAATAACCGCAGTGATTGACGTTACTCGCAGAAGAAGCACCGGCTAACTCCGTGCCAGCAGCCGCGGTAATACGGAGGGTGCAAGCGTTAATCGGAATTACTGGGCGTAAAGCGCACGCAGGCGGTCTGTCAAGTCGGATGTGAAATCCCCGGGCTCAACCTGGGAACTGCATTCGAAACTGGCAGGCTAGAGTCTTGTAGAGGGGGGTAGAATTCCAGGTGTAGCGGTGAAATGCGTAGAGATCTGGAGGAATACCGGTGGCGAAGGCGGCCCCCTGGACAAAGACTGACGCTCAGGTGCGAAAGCGTGGGGAGCAAACAGGATTAGATACCCTGGTAGTCCACGCCGTAAACGATGTCGACTTGGAGGTTGTTCCCTTGAGGAGTGGCTTCCGGAGCTAACGCGTTAAGTCGACCGCCTGGGGAGTACGGCCGCAAGGTTAAAACTCAAATGAATTGACGGGGGCCCGCACAAGCGGTGGAGCATGTGGTTTAATTCGATGCAACGCGAAGAACCTTACCTACTCTTGACATCCAGAGAATTCGCCAGAGATGGCTTAGTGCCTTCGGGAACTCTGAGACAGGTGCTGCATGGCTGTCGTCAGCTCGTGTTGTGAAATGTTGGGTTAAGTCCCGCAACGAGCGCAACCCTTATCCTTTGTTGCCAGCGGTTCGGCCGGGAACTCAAAGGAGACTGCCAGTGATAAACTGGAGGAAGGTGGGGATGACGTCAAGTCATCATGGCCCTTACGAGTAGGGCTACACACGTGCTACAATGGCGCATACAAAGAGAAGCGACCTCGCGAGAGCAAGCGGACCTCATAAAGTGCGTCGTAGTCCGGATCGGAGTCTGCAACTCGACTCCGTGAAGTCGGAATCGCTAGTAATCGTAGATCAGAATGCTACGGTGAATACGTTCCCGGGCCTTGTACACACCGCCCGTCACACCATGGGAGTGGGTTGCAAAAGAAGTAGGTAGCTTAACCTTCGGGAGGGCGCTTACCACTTTGTGATTCATGACTGGGGTGAAGTCGTAACAAGGTAACCGTAGGGGAACCTGCGGTTGGATCACCTCCTTACCTAAAAGATACAAACCCGCGTAGTGCTCACACAGATTGTCTGAT
>NZ_VEXQ01000065.1 GCF_006376615.1 Buttiauxella sp. B2 | reverse complement strand
TGTGGTCTACCGGGAGGTTGTCGGCAACGACAGTATCACGGTGAGACTCTATGGTTACCTGCTGTTCTCCGGGCTCGATAAGATGAGTACCAATACGTCCCTGAGTCTGATTGTGGGGCCACAGCGATGGACCGCCGGGGAAACACCCCCCGATCAGCTCTTCCCCCTTGAAACGCCAGGGTATCTGGAGCAGTCATCAAGTCGGTACCCGTTTCGGATCATTACCCGCATATCTCCCACTGACTATTTCGATAATATCTGGCGTTTTTCCAGATTCAGTCTCATTGCCTGGGCTCTTCTGAGTCTGGTTGCGGGTGTCTGGGTGTTCAGGAAGTCGGGACGCATGCACTCGCCCGAGCAAGAATTGCGACGGGCGCTGGAGCATCGGGAGTTCATTCCCTACATCCAGCCCGTAGTGTCCGGTGAAAATAAGCGCATGACAGGCTGTGAAGTCCTGATGCGTTGGCAACATCCCCGGCAGGGCATCATATCGCCGGATCGTTTCATCCCCACAGCGGAACACAGCAGCCTTATTATCCCCATGACCCGGGTTCTGATGGAGCAGGTACGTGAACAGTTTTCCCCCCTGGTACATCAGCTACCTGAAGGCTTCCATTTTGGCTTCAATATCAGTGCCGCACACTGCAAGGATTTTAGCCTGGTGGAGGATTGCCGCGTGTTCATTGATACCTTCCGGGACAATCCCATCACGTTGATACTGGAGTTAACCGAACGCGAATTGTTGGTGGCGGATGATATAACAGGCCAGTTGATTGCCGAACTTCACGCCCTCGGAGTCCTCATTGCTATCGATGACTTTGGTACCGGAAATTCCAGCCTGAGCTACCTGCAAAACTTCAGCATCGACATTCTCAAAATCGACAAGAGCTTCGTCAGCATGATTGGGACTGACGCACTCTCCGCACATATCGTGGACAACGTTATCGACCTGGCGAACCGGCTCGACCTGAAACTGGTGGCGGAAGGGGTAGAGACCGAGGTGCAGTCTGCCTACCTGAGGACGCGTAACGTGACCTTCCTGCAAGGGTATTTGTATGGCAAGCCCATGCCGGTATCGGAATTTCTGAGTCAACTGCCCGCCTGAGCATTGCCGTTTCTTTTAACTGAGGCAAATTGGCATGGAAGTGCCTAAATTAGACGTGGCAATTCACTGATGAGAAAACGGCTACCGTCCCTGTAACAGCCTGAAGTTGACCTGGGTAATCGTATACCGGTGTAGTGATAAGGAAACAGGGCTCGGATAACATCATGGCGCGGATTATTGAACCCACTAACGACGTCGGATATATGGTCGCAAACCGTATCGAACCAGTACTTGCATCACCCGGGGCGTCCATATATGGTTTACTGAATTTGACCACCTGATCTGAGGTAATATGCTCACCTCAGATCAATGCTCCTCACTAAATAATTTCTAAGGGAAATAGAATTCGTTACTTGAACTTAAAATGTTACCGCCTTGTTGATTATTGACTCTTTTGGTTTTATTTTAATTTTTCTTAATTATTTATTTAAATATTTTAAATTTAATTTATCACGAATTACTTTTTTCTCTCTGCTTATTTATCATTGTTTTTATTGCAGATTAAATTAATTTAAAAGTATATTATAAGATATTTCATGTGTTATTTTGGTATGATTCTCTCAGGATATTTATATCGACGGCAGTATATTCCACGCCTGCGCGATTAACTGGTATTTATTTTGAGACTATGATGAAAAATAACCCCTGTTCAGACGGCAGGTATTCTGTTGCCGTCAGAAAAAAAATTGTGACATTTATTTGTATCGGTCTGCAGCTGTTGCCACCGGTTTCCACGCTGGTGATGGCTT
>NZ_VEXQ01000064.1 GCF_006376615.1 Buttiauxella sp. B2 | reverse complement strand
GGCAACCCGCTGGCAAATCAGAGTGTTAATTTCAGTGCCAGCAACGGCGCGACAATAGGTGCGACACAAACCACTGACGCTTCCGGTATGGCGAAAATGACGCTGACCAGCACCGTGGCAGGCACCAGCGATGTGACCGCCAGCATTAACGGCAGCAACCAGAGCGTGACGGCGACCTTTGTGGCGGATGTTTCTACCGCGACCATTGAGAATGGTGCGATGACGGTGGTGGCCAACGATGCCATTACTAATGGTATCGCCACAAACAGTGTGAAAGTGATGGTGACAGATGCCAATGGCAACCCGCTGGCAGGCCAGACGGTGAGTTTCACTGCAGATAATGGTGCAACCATTGTGCCCGCGGGCACAACGGCGGCGGATGGCAGTGTGACGATAACACTGACCAGCCAGACTATCGGCGTGAGTAACGTGACAGCTACAGTTAATGGCCACAGCCAGAATGTGGCGACCACGTTTGTCGCTACGCCGCAGTTAAACTCTATGATTATCACCGGTGGGCAAACGACGGTAGTGGCTGGAACTACGAGTAATACATTCTCAGCCACCTTTACGGACGCAAATACCGGGCTTGCGCTCAAAAATACGCCGGTTAGTGTTTCACTATCCGTAAATAATGCGGGTAAATTCTCTGATAGTGGTACAGCGACGACCACTGCGACCGTGACTACGGATGCGTCAGGTGTTGCGTTGTTACCTGGTATTATCGGCACCACGATAGGAACGGATACCGTGACCGCTACGCTTGACGGTGTGTCGAAAACGGCTGCACTAACAATCACCGCTGACTATGCGAACCCTATTCTTCAAAGGATAACGTTAACCACCAGGACGGGAGGTGATGGTCGTGCTCAGTATGTGCTGGCCTATATTGTTGACCCGTATAACAACGTTCTGAATGATTCCCGTGTGACGGTTTATCAAACAACAACGGGCAATCTGACTCTCAATAATTCAATCTCGGCAAACGGAGAGTCAGGATCCTATTGGATAGGTAATCATAGAACATTTGCTTATACTAATTACACCTCCGGAGTAGCGACAATATCCGTCCATTCAGATATGAGTAGCTCTCAGTCTATTGCTGTACCGGGAGACTAAATATAGCGCTTCTTTAATAAGGCGATTATGAGTAGATGACTCGACGCCTGATAGCAACGCTTGCGGTATTGGCATGATTTTATTTCAGTACCGCAAGCGCTACTCCATCCAGATCCGTTTAAACTCAACCTGGTAGGCAGCTGCTGTTCCTGGCGCGTTCTATAGCAGAAGTGCGTTTTCCGCATTCCGGGGGGCGTTTGCGGCGTAATTACACTAGCCGGTTTGTACTGTCTCACCGCCATCGATACGCACCGGTGTCTTCTGCCTTGATAATTGGGGGAGTTTGGGGATCGGAAATTATTGTACGTTATGCCTGTTTTTCAATCAGACACATAGATTTTATGAATTGCCTGTATTCGACAAACTTGGGAAGGAATGCAACCAGCAACCTCCGCAGTTTCCCTTATACTCAACTTTTTAACCTGCCGATAGTACAGCACGTTCTGGGTAATATGTTAAATAGCAGCGTTTTTGATGAGATCATCCAGATTATGAACAAAATGAGCCAGTGTTATTATTCCCTATATCTGCATGAACATTCTTAAAATTAACGATATCCTGTTTAATATATAGACAGTCTTTCCATTAACAGGCCACTATCAGGTGAGACATATGGGTGTAAAATGTCTTATGTGCTGTTGTGAGTCCGATTTCATTAGAGTGGTTCTTTTTAGGCCCAAGCCCCTGGCTCGGGCTTTTTTTAACTTTATTCTGCTGGCGTCCGGGTGCGACGTTGCACTGCTCATCAGAACGCCGCGAGGTTTTTAATGTTTTGGCTTTAGCCATGAGTAGACGCCGCTCATCATTTCCATCACGGTGAACATACTTTTGAAATTGACATCCTCCCCGCCCTAAAGAGCGAGGATTCCTACAGCGTTCAGACCGGAGTCTGACTCGCCTCGGTGGGTTCCTGCTTCATTAGCGGCCTGAATCTGCCCTCTCTCCACAGGCTAGTGCGGCATGTCCTGCCGCTAAAATATTACGTGCGCCATTTATGTCGGCATTTT
>NZ_VEXQ01000063.1 GCF_006376615.1 Buttiauxella sp. B2 | reverse complement strand
GCAGCAGACTGATTTCAGGGGCGAGTAAATATTTCGGCAGACCTGCGCCGAGGTGTGCGGCGTAATCGCGCATTGTCCGGGCAGCATCGAGGGACAGCGAACCGCCAGCGGGAACGATGGCACCACTGTGTAAATTCTGCAACATCGCCGGGGGTAAGTGACTCAATTTTTAACGCTCCGCATCCTCAAAAAAACCACTGACGCCGCCGGGCAGTCAGCCCGGTGTTGTCCAGCCGTGGGCCCACCGGGAAAAAATTTCCCGGCAGTTTCCCGGCTTCGCTAAAAGCCGTGATCTGATCTGTGATTCTATTGTAGTGGTTAACCCGGTCAGGTCAGCACCGCCGCTTGTCTACGCGAGTAGACAAAACCGAAACGCGCCGGGTAACGGCGTTATCTTCCTACTATGGGTGACGAAATGAAAACCGCCAGGCAGGTATCTTCCTATTGTGGGTGACGTAATAGCCCCCACACCGCGCCGCCGTTAATTATGACGCAGCGCGGCAGACAGGCCGAGCGTAATAAATCCGATCACCAAAATAAATATTGGACATTTTTTCCGATAGTGCCGTTTTGCCTGGTCGGGTACGTGTCCGGTTTCTGACTTTTTGGGGCGCGGTTCGCCCCTCCGATCTGGACAGCCCAGGATACAGGCACGATGCCGCCGACAGGCACCAGATGTTGTGATGAATATGTGTATGTTGTAACTACTGCATGATGAGAAGGGTAACTGGACAGAAAGCGCTGTATGTCTAAGTGCCTGGGGAATTAAAAGGAGAGGGGTTCCGGTGCCTGGAACAAGCCCGGACAGTTTACCGGAATGCGCCCCGGAGCGCGTAAAATCTTGTTCAAATAAACTGTTACGGTCGTGTCACGCGAACGCGTTGGCCAGCGTTCTCGATGCGCAACCGGCGCGAGTATGATTTGTTGTTTTACAGTGAGTTAAGTATTTTGCAATGCAAAAAATATTGGTGAGTTTTTTTGATGGTATCAGGAAGCACGTTGCGCTACGTGAAATCTGAGATTTTGGCAGGGGGATTGAGCGCGAGAATTAGCGAGAGAACGGCAGCAGCAAGGCCGACAAGCGGCCTAATTTATTTTGATTAAGATGCTATGAAATACCATATAAGAGCAATAACACTCATAACCAAGACCGGGGAAAAGATGAAAAACATAGTTTTCGCTTGTACTTTAAGAAGATGAGCCTCTTCCTTAGTGATTTCTTCATTTAGCGAAGGTTGTTTTATGTACTTCAAGATAAAGACACCACGTAATACACCCCATAACGAAATTAAAAAAAGAACAATAAGAATTATTACTGTTACATTTAAAATTTGATCAGTTCCCGAGCTAACAATTGAATCAAAATTTTGGCTTTCCATTTCATGTCACCTTTAAATAATCTGGATAGTCGGGCAAGTCACTTGTACGACTGGTGCAGAAATGAATAAAACCACAAACGGCTCTCTTCCTGTTTGCGGAAATATTTACCGCGAGGTAATTTTTCTCCGTATGAGAGCCGCTTACTCCAGTCTTTAAATGCCGGATTGCCTTTATTGATTTCACCAATAACCATTACGGATGCCTTACCACGAAACATAGACTCAATTAAATCAGGCGTGATGGGATAAGGCTGTGTGCTTAATACAGTTTCAGGGGGAGATTCAATAATTAATGTTTTCATGGGAAATTCTCGCCTATAAATTAACGAACACAAACCAATAATACCTGTCCAGATCCTGTACTTCCAGCACAACTGGACAGAATTACCGGAATCACTCTTTTAATCCATATTCAGCTTTATAGAAACTGAGTGGATACCATTCGTTACGCAGCTCTTTGCGATCTAATGTAAAGTGCTGGACTGTATAAACATACGCTGTTACTTTAAGCAACTAATGCTCTCTGATTTAAATTTATCAACCTGAATTATTCGCTCATTACCCGACTGACGAAAATGATAAGATAGATTACCACTTACTTGCTCGCAAATAACATAGCCATTATATTTTGACAAACGAATAAAACTAAAATCCGCCTTCCCTTCATAAGTATTAGTAGTTAGGCTTTTAATTATAACTGTATCCTGAACAGTGTTTGCCAATTTTAAATATTCAACCACTTGCTCGTTAGCAGACTTTCCTTTGTTCGTATCATTCGTTGCTGGTAATGTATCAGCCGCAACATTAAAAGCACCAATAGCAGAACTTAAAGAAATGATAAGCACAGAGAACTTTAAAATATTCATGCTACTCCACCTATGAGTACAAACCAATTAATCATTGCATTTCGCCTGTTTCTTTTTCTTGTATTCACTTATTTTTCAACTCTTGTTCACACATCACCCCCGCCATTAACCCGGTAATAATTGACTTTTTAAGTTCAGGGCTTGCCAGCTTCAACAAAGAAAACATGACATCATCATATGAATCTTCGCTTTTTAGTTGTTCAATACGTTTTACCGCTTCACGTA
>NZ_VEXQ01000062.1 GCF_006376615.1 Buttiauxella sp. B2 | reverse complement strand
TTGCTCTTTAAAAATCTGGAACAAGCTGAAAATTGAAACGACACACTGTTTCCTTTCTCCGTAATAAGAAAGGAAGGTAAGTGTGTTCGAGTCTCTCAAATTTTTGCGACCTTGATTGTGTCTTACGAGACACCTTCGGGTTGTGAGGTTAAGCGACTAAGCGTACACGGTGGATGCCCTGGCAGTCAGAGGCGATGAAGGACGTGCTAATCTGCGATAAGCGTCGGTAAGGTGATATGAACCGTTATAACCGACGATTTCCGAATGGGGAAACCCAGTGTGATTCGTCACACTATCGTTAAGTGAATACATAGCTTAACGAAGCGAACCGGGGGAACTGAAACATCTAAGTACCCCGAGGAAAAGAAATCAACCGAGATTCCCCCAGTAGCGGCGAGCGAACGGGGAGCAGCCCAGAGTCTGAATCAGTTTGTGTATTAGTGGAAGCGTCTGGAAAGTCGCAGGGTACAGGGTGATACTCCCGTACACAAAAATGCACATGCTGTGAACTCGAAGAGTAGGGCGGGACACGTGGTATCCTGTCTGAATATGGGGGGACCATCCTCCAAGGCTAAATACTCCTGACTGACCGATAGTGAACCAGTACCGTGAGGGAAAGGCGAAAAGAACCCCGGCGAGGGGAGTGAAACAGAACCTGAAACCGTGTACGTACAAGCAGTGGGAGCCTCTTTTATGGGGTGACTGCGTACCTTTTGTATAATGGGTCAGCGACTTATATTCTGTAGCAAGGTTAACCGTATAGGGGAGCCGCAGGGAAACCGAGTCTTAACTGGGCGTTAAGTTGCAGGGTATAGACCCGAAACCCGGTGATCTAGCCATGGGCAGGTTGAAGGTTGGGTAACACTAACTGGAGGACCGAACCGACTAATGTTGAAAAATTAGCGGATGACTTGTGGCTGGGGGTGAAAGGCCAATCAAACCGGGAGATAGCTGGTTCTCCCCGAAAGCTATTTAGGTAGCGCCTCGTGAACTCATCTTCGGGGGTAGAGCACTGTTTCGACTAGGGGGCCATCCCGGCTTACCAACTCGATGCAAACTCCGAATACCGAAGAATGTTATCACGGGAGACACACGGCGGGTGCTAACGTCCGTCGTGAAGAGGGAAACAACCCAGACCGCCAGCTAAGGTCCCAAAGTCATGGTTAAGTGGGAAACGATGTGGGAAGGCACAGACAGCCAGGATGTTGGCTTAGAAGCAGCCATCATTTAAAGAAAGCGTAATAGCTCACTGGTCGAGTCGGCCTGCGCGGAAGATGTAACGGGGCTAAACCATGCACCGAAGCTGCGGCAGCGACGCTTATGCGTTGTTGGGTAGGGGAGCGTTCTGTAAGCCGTTGAAGCTGGACTGTGAGGTCTGGTGGAGGTATCAGAAGTGCGAATGCTGACATAAGTAACGATAAAGCGGGTGAAAAACCCGCTCGCCGGAAGACCAAGGGTTCCTGTCCAACGTTAATCGGGGCAGGGTGAGTCGACCCCTAAGGCGAGGCCGAAAGGCGTAGTCGATGGGAAACAGGTTAATATTCCTGTACTCGGTGTTACTGCGAAGGGGGGACGGAGAGGGCTATGTTAGCCGGGCGACGGTTGTCCCGGTTTAAGCATGTAGGCGGGAAGTTTAGGTAAATCCGGACTTCTGTATAACGCTGAGGTGTGATGACGAGGCACTACGGTGCTGAAGTAACAAATGCCGCACTTCCAGGAAAAGCCTCTAAGCATCAGGTAACATCAAATCGTACCCCAAACCGACACAGGTGGTCAGGTAGAGAATACCAAGGCGCTTGAGAGAACTCGGGTGAAGGAACTAGGCAAAATGGTGCCGTAACTTCGGGAGAAGGCACGCTGTCGGTAGGTGAAGTCCCTTGCGGATGGAGCTGAAGGCAGTCGAAGATACCAGCTGGCTGCAACTGTTTATTAAAAACACAGCACTGTGCAAACACGAAAGTGGACGTATACGGTGTGACGCCTGCCCGGTGCCGGAAGGTTAATTGATGGGGTTAAGCGCAAGCTGAAGCTCTTGATCGAAGCCCCGGTAAACGGCGGCCGTAACTATAACGGTCCTAAGGTAGCGAAATTCCTTGTCGGGTAAGTTCCGACCTGCACGAATGGCGTAATGATGGCCAGGCTGTCTCCACCCGAGACTCAGTGAAATTGAAATCGCTGTGAAGATGCAGTGTACCCGCGGCAAGACGGAAAGACCCCGTGAACCTTTACTATAGCTTGACACTGAACACTGGTCCTTGATGTGTAGGATAGGTGGGAGGCTTTGAAGCGAGGACGCCAGTTCTTGTGGAGCCAACCTTGAAATACCACCCTTTAATGGCTGGTGTTCTAACGTAGACCCGTGATCCGGGTTGCGGACAGTGTCTGGTGGGTAGTTTGACTGGGGCGGTCTCCTCCTAAAGCGTAACGGAGGAGCACGAAGGTTAGCTAATCACGGTCGGACATCGTGAGGTTAGTGCAAAGGCATAAGCTAGCTTGACTGCGAGAGTGACGGCTCGAGCAGGTACGAAAGTAGGTCTTAGTGATCCGGTGGTTCTGAATGGAAGGGCCATCGCTCAACGGATAAAAGGTACTCCGGGGATAACAGGCTGATACCGCCCAAGAGTTCATATCGACGGCGGTGTTTGGCACCTCGATGTCGGCTCATCACATCCTGGGGCTGAAGTAGGTCCCAAGGGTATGGCTGTTCGCCATTTAAAGTGGTACGCGAGCTGGGTTTAGAACGTCGTGAGACAGTTCGGTCCCTATCTGCCGTGGGCGCTGGAGAATTGAGGGGGGCTGCTCCTAGTACGAGAGGACCGGAGTGGACGCATCACTGGTGTTCGGGTTGTCATGCCAATGGCATTGCCCGGTAGCTAAATGCGGAAAAGATAAGCGCTGAAAGCATCTAAGCGCGAAACTTGCCCCGAGATGAGTTCTCCCTGACTCCTTGAGAGTCCTGAAGGAACGTTGAAGACTACGACGTTGATAGGCTGGGTGTGTAAGCGTAGCGATACGTTGAGCTAACCAGTACTAATGAACCGTGAGGCTTAACCTTACAACACCGAAGGTGTTTT
>NZ_VEXQ01000061.1 GCF_006376615.1 Buttiauxella sp. B2 | reverse complement strand
CTCCTTGTCGAAAATCGGGCTGATGCTGTCGTTGGCATGCTCTGTGTCGCGACTCAGGTCCGCCACATCCTGTTGCTGGTTTTCCTTATCGCGGATAGTGATGCTGCCTGCGGCAATGGCTGACTGTGTGGTACCCGATGCATCTCCATCGCTGCCAATGCCGATAATCGGTAACACACCACCGCTGCCTTTCCCTCCGGATCCTGAAACCCCGGCACTGATGCCGATGCTGCTGGCGCTGTATTCTGCTTTGTTATCAATGCTATTCCAGCCCAACGTACCCGTATCAAGCTGGTTGTTAATACTCTCCGCCGTGCTGGCAATCACCCCGCCGTTAAGCTGCGTGTGGTGGCCCACCGTGATATCAAAGCCGCGGTCTCCGGCAAACAACCCGCTCTGCTCGCCCACGCTGGCGTATTCGCTGTCGATTTTGCTCTTGTTGATGCTTATCGACGCCGACCCCGTCATTGAGCCAAAGGTAAAGCTGGCCCCGCCGCTCACATCCGTTTGCTTACTGTGATAATCGTCGGTGTTTTGCAGCCTGCTGATGGTTAAATCCCGGCCCACATCGGCGGTGATTTTATCCCCCAGCGCCTGAGCACCTGAGATGACCGTGTCGCGCCCGCTGCTCATGCTAAGTTCATTGCTGGCATTAATGCGCGTGTTGACGTACTCGCTAGTGTTACCGTCCGATGTGCCTTTCGACTAATAACCACTCGCCGACACACCAATCCCTGTGTCCTGGCCCAGCGAGACATGCACCCCGGCGTTCCAGCCGCTGCTGTTGTTTTTGTTGGTCTGCTCGCGGTTGTTTGATGCCACTTCCAGCAGCAGGTCGTTCTGCGCAACCAGCGTCACGTTTTTCCCCGTCACACCACTGCCGCTGATGTGTAAATCGCCACTGGTGCCGTTGCCACCCGTGGCCACCATCGTGACATTACCGCCTGCGGTGAGTGTGCTGCCACGCACCTCGTTCTGCGTTAACTCAGATTCGGATTTACTGGAGCCTGAACCAACACTGACCTCCACCTTTACCGCGTTCAGATTTTCCTGGGCAGTGCCGCCCGTCATCGCTGACACCCCCGCCCCTGCAGCCCAGGCATTATCCGCAGCCTTCAGGGCATACAGCGCTTTCAGCCTGTCATCACTGACCTCATCACTGCGCTGGTACGCACTGTTCGCCGCCAGTGCCGTATCCGTCACCGCAGAAGAAACAGATACCGTCACGCCACTCTGTTTCTGCTCGTAACTCTCTTTGCGGTGAAGCTGGTCATTACCGGGGTCAATAACAATTTCCCCCGCCGCCACGTTAAGGTTTTTAGCAGCAATAATATCTGCACCGCTGATATAGGCTTTCCCGTCTGCAAAGATATTCACATTGCCGCCGGTCGATCCAATGGTGCTGACACTCTGACTTTGCGTGATGCCGTCTTCGTCCACCTGATGGCGCGACGATTTACTGCCAATCGTGAAACCAATGCCTCCCGTGCTCATCAGACCACTGGTTTTTTTCTCTTTCAGCCGATAACTGAACTGCTCTTCCGTGGCCGCCACAATGTTGACGTCGTGTCCGGCCTGCAACGTTACCGCGCCGCCACCAATCACACTGGAGCCTTTGATGTGGATATCGTTACCGTCATTCTTAACAACAACTCGTTCCGACACGGTTATGGTGAGAATAACGACATTTTCATAATACAGTCAGCAGGTTACATGCTGCTTTTACCAGTGTACTTATGCAATTGAGTTATTTTTCCCCGACGTGCGTTTTCGCTCTCCATTACCTATTTTCTCAGAGAATGTTAAAGAGCAACCAAAGCACATCCTGTTTAAAAATTTTACTACAGCGAGAACACCTGATTCTTACGATCAAACGCAATCGCTACGACTATCTTAATAGAAGCGAAGCCGTAACTGCTATAAAGCAAAAATCCCAGACTCCAAGGTCTGGGATTTTCGTCTTGTTACCACCATTTAGGATAATCGTTAAATACTTCATACAATGAGTGTTTTGATTGATCAGTTAGCTTTTCCTTGCCATTCGCTGATGTGATATTCCCTTCCATATCTTCTCTAGCACATGACCACTCAAGCCAATTTTGCATAGGGTTTACACGCAATTCAAAAAAATCATTCATATCTTTGAGTACTGCTGTATCACCTTTACGCATATTATCGATAAAGTCATCAAAACATTGGCATTCAATCCATAGCTGAGAATTGATTTCCGAACTATAGCTAAATTTTTTCACTCGGATCGTAATACTAAATTTTAGTGATGGAACATGTTCATCAAGTTCTATCACATCCATTGTAATATTTATTGGACTGCTAATTTCTATATCCATTTAATGTGACCCCAAGTAACGAGCATGGATAATAGTTGGTAACTCGCCTCTACTACGTGGAGGCTTAATTTCCAACTGCCAGCCATCTACGGTAATTCTTTCACCATATGGCATATTATTTTTCGTTGCAGTATTTACAGCAGCCTGGAAACTTCTCAATTCCTCCTGACTAGCAAGCCTTACAGCTTCAGGTGTTTGCGTAACAGCTTTTGATGCCGCATATTCTGCCATATGTTCTGTAGCATTCCCATGAACCCATACTTTTTGCCCATTTGGTAATGTCATTTCAAAAGATTTTGGAATGACCGAACCGGGATACACTGGCTGAGTGCCTTTAATTGAATCAAAGACGGTTCCAGTTGGTAATTGACTATTTTTAGCCGCATTAGCCGCCACAGCTTCAGCTTTCGCCGCCGTTGCCTCTGCCGCTGTCTTGCCGATACCCACCGCACCGCCAGCTCCAACACCGCCCGGCACGATGGCTTCCGACATCTGGATACCGACATTATTCAGGCACAGCACAATACTTCCCGCACAACCCTGTATCGCGGCCTGCGCGGCGGCTGCCATTTCCGGGGTCGCTGCCGCCAGCATGCCACCACCCAGCCCGGCCGGCAGTGCCACCATCAGCGCATCCTGCATCGCCAGCCCTTTGCGGCAACTGTCAGAGCCAGGGTCGGTTGAACAGGACATCACATTTTTCGCATGCTCCTGTGCCGCTTTTGCCTGTCCGTCCTCGGTTCCGCCACCCAGCAAGTTGTTATTAATCGCATTCTTCCCGGCCTGTGCTCCGGCGGTGGTACTGCTGCTGTCGCCGCCTGTCAGATTCCCTGCCAGGCCCGACGCGATGGTCGCCAGATTGCTGATCAGCTGCTTATCGCTTTCGCTCAGGTCCCGGTTATCTGTATCCGGGAACAGCTG
>NZ_VEXQ01000060.1 GCF_006376615.1 Buttiauxella sp. B2 | reverse complement strand
GAAGCAGGAACCCACCGAGGCGAGTCAGACTCCGGTCTGAACGCTGTAGGAATCCTCGCTCTTTAGGGCGGGGAGGATGTCAATGAACGCAGTGCGCCCTACAGTGGACATGCCTCTGTCTTTTTTGTTAAATAGTGATGTTTGTAATATAAAGGTTGGCCAAAACTGTGTTATCGCATCCGGCAACAATATCGTTACCGGACGCGATGTTGGCATAAATTGAATACTTCCACAGTTCTGTTATTTTTTAAGATCAAACCGATCCAGATTCATCACTTTTACCCACGCCCTTGCAAAGTCCTGCACAAATTTATCCTGGCCATCATTTGAAGCATAAACTTCGGCAACAGCGCGCAATTCAGCATTTGAACCGAACACTAAATCAACAGGACTGGCTGTCCACTGTAGTTTACCTGTCTGACGTTCGTATCCCTCATAGATGCCTTCAGTTTTTGAAGACTTTTTCCATTCAGTAGACATATCCAAGAGGTTCACGAAAAACGCGTTATTAAGTAATCCCGTGGTTTTGGTCAAAACGCCGACTTCAGAATGTCCGGCATTCGCATCAAGAACACGTAATCCTCCAACTAAAACAGTCATTTCAGGCACAGTCAGATCAAGTTTATCTGCGCGGTCTACCAGTAATTCCAACGGTGAGCGGGTGCTTTGAGCGTTGTCATAGTAGTTTCGGAACCCATCCGCTGTTGGCTCAAGCGCAGAGAAGGAGTGGATATCCGTTTGTTCCTGAGATGCGTCTGTTCTGCCTGCCGTAAAGGGCAAACTCAGGATAAAGCCTGCTTTCTTTGCTGCATCCTCAATAGCTGCATCTCCACCTAATACAATCAGGTCAGCAAGTGAGACTTTCTTTCCTCCGGTGCTTTTATTGTTAAATTCATTCTGTATTTTCTCCAGGGTTGCCAGGGTGTTTTTTAATTCCTTTGGATCATTCACTTCCCAGTTTTTCTGCGGCAGTAAGCGAATGCGGGCACCATTATCTCCTCCGCGGTAATCTGTGATACGGAAAGTGGAGGCTGAGGCCCATGCTGTTTTGATAAGAGCACTATCGGATAAAGAGGCATTCAGGATGTTTTTTTTCAACGAAGAGATATCGTTATTATCAATCATTGCATAGCGTGCAACTGGCAGCGGGTCCTGCCAGACGAAATCCTCTTTCGGGATCTCATTTCCTAAATAACGGGATTTCGGGCCCATATCTCGGTGAGTTAACTTAAACCAGGCTTGAGCGAAAGCCTGCTTAAATTCTTCCGGGTGATCTTTATATCGCATTGAGATTTTTCGGTATTCAGGATCCATTTTAAGTGCAATATCCGTGGTGAACATCATCAGAGGATGGTGTTTATTTGGATCTGTTGCATCAGGCACGATATTTTCTGCATCTTTGGGATTCCACTGCCATGCACCTGCAGGGCTTTTCGTTAGTACCCAATCATACGCATAGAGGTTTCTGAAATACTGCAAAGTAAAATGTGTTGGATCGGTAGACCAGGCACCTTCAAGGCCGCTGCTAATGGTATCTTTTCCTTTTCCTGAGCCACATTTATTTGCCCAACCTAGGCCTTGTTGTGCTAAATCAGACTTGTCTGGAACAGGGCCGACGCATTTATCAGGCGCTGCGGCACCATGAGCTTTCCCAAAGGTATGTCCGCCTGCGATTAAAGCAACCGTTTCTTCATCATTCATTGCCATTCTTCCGAAGGCATCACGGATATCTTTTGCAGCAGCAAGCGGATCTGGTTTTCCGCCAGGCCCTTCCGGATTAACATAGATTAAACCCATTTGCGTTGCTGCCAGAGGCTTATCAAGCTTTCCATTTTTATCCCGATTATTTGATAACGGCTTTGGACTCGTTCCCCAATAAACCAAATCAGATTGCCAGTCGTCTTCACGGCCGCCTGCGAAACCTAACGTTTTAAACCCCATGGATTCCATGGCGACATTTCCCGCCAGAACCATCAAATCACCCCAAGATATTTTGGCCCCGTATTTTTGCTTTACAGGCCATATTAAACGTCGGGCTTTATCGAGATTTACGTTATCTGGCCAGCTATTTAAAGGTGAAAATCGTTGCTGCCCACCGGCTATACCTCCACGGCCATCATAGACGCGATAGGTTCCTGAACCATGCCAGGCCATTCGGATGAAAAAGGGTCCGTAGTTACCGTAATCGGCAGGCCACCAGGGCTGAGAGGTTGTTAGGGCTTTTTTTAGGTCTGCTTTTACTGCGGACAGATCCAGACTATTAAACTGTTTCGCATAATTAAAAGTTTTCCCGTAAGGGTTGGATTCAATATCATGCGATCGCAGCGGAGCTAAGTTTAATTCATCAGGCCACCATCGGATATTATCCGAAGATAATGTTTGAGCTAATGCAGAGTTCACAGACAATGCCAGAGGAAGTAAACTTATAATAAATCTTGAAGCGTTGATATTCATGCTCAATCCTTTTTGTTAAGTGTAGTGTTACTCATTCCGTAAGTGATGTTATTCCTCATATAAAATGCGAACAATCGGCTGTGACAATAGCAATGATAGGGATAGTCTAATATGGTGGTATTTATTGTTATGCTCATATAGCAGTCTGTTCATAACAACTTGAATAGTGTGGTTTTTTAATTACATGCTCGATGATATTTATATTATATTTTTGTTGATTCTATATTTTCGATAAATCATTTTAATAAAACAGGGTGCGCAATGCATTAAATTGATTTTCTGGTACAACTACAATGGTTCTGTCGCATTAAAGCGACGTCGTGTAACATACTGTTTTTTTGTGATGTTATGCTTCTGAAACTGATCCGCTCTTTCCTCTGAATATAGTGGCTGCGTAAGTAAGGTCGTGGGGTTAACCGCCCACGGCCTTTAATAAATATTGAATCTCAATCTTTTATTTTATTATTAATTTTGGGGTTTTCTTCCGGTTAGTTGCATAAGCTGGCGACAACATATCTCGTTTTATTTTCCAGTCTTTGGCTATTCCTTGCCCCGCAAACCAGGCTTGATTACCAGTGTGATTCAGTTTATCGACAAAGGGCGAGGTTTTACAGCACACAGGGTAAAACGGAAAGGCTTGCTGAAGTCGTATATTTTATAGCGGTTTATCAGGTGTGGAAATGAAACTCCATTCAGACGACGGATAGATTCAAGCAAGCTAACTTACGATGCAAATATATGTAGCCGTAAGGAGCGGAAAGACCATCTCATCGCTTACGGAAGATCAGTACAGTTAATATATTTAAAATCACATGAAAAAAACCTGGTCAGTAACCAGGGTTTTGCAGTAATACGCGAAGATTACTCAGTTATCAGGCGTGTTGCAGTTCCACTCCGTGCTGAATAAGCAGTTCAGCATTCGAGCTTGCATGCTGATACACCTCATACTGCACACCACCGGTAGTGACCTGCCCG
>NZ_VEXQ01000006.1 GCF_006376615.1 Buttiauxella sp. B2 | reverse complement strand
GCACCAGTTGACTCCGGAACATCCACCGACGCCGCTGCACCAGCTGACTCCGGAACATCCACCGACGCCGCTGCACCAGTTGACTCCAGAACGTCCACCGACGCCACTGACTCAGTTGACTCCGGAACATCCGCCAACGCCACTGACTCAGCTGACTCCGGAACATCCACTAACTCCATTGGCCCAGCTGATTCCGACGATTCATACGGTTCCCGTCACCGATCTGGTTCCCACGAAGAACACCGTTACGGCATCTCTCGCTCATGTGGATGTCAGTGTTAATCTTCACGAAGTCCCGGCTGATACATCGGGATCTGATGTCATTAAAGTTAACGGAGGCAGTGAGTCGCCAGATGGTTTCGACGTGAAGGATGGCAAAATTGTCGCTATCGGTTCGGAGGTTCGTATTTGGTTAAGCGAGGGGGATGACGTTCCTGTCTGTGCCGATCCTGGTCATCAGGTAATGCATTATTCCAACGGTAATCCGGGAGGAGATGGCGCCTATTCTGACGTCTTCGTAGTACATAAAGGCAGTGGCTATACCCAGGATGGCAACCACCGAGATCTGGATTCTGTGCATGGCAATACCCAGCCACAAGGCAATTCCGACAGCCATAAAGATTATATTTTTGTGCAGACGCAAGACGGTGTCACTCCGGAGGCGACGCATCAAACCGATAACCGCAATCATAACGTCAATACGTTAGATGGCGTCACCGTGACTTACACCACTGCTGACGGGCAGCATGGCTCGTACTTTGGGCAAGGCAGTAATCAGATTGAAGGGGTTATTTTTGGTGATGGCAAAATTCACACCGCGTCTGGCAGCCCGACAACCCTTGATCACATAGCACCGCCCCCTGCGGCGCATGATTATATTATCGATGTCACTGCAACACTGACTGACGATGACAAGACAGATTCTTTGAGCAAAATAACGCTTGAAGGGTTGCCGAAAGGCACAGAGGTTATGGACGGGGATAGAGCCATTTATACCGTTGGGGATGATGGAAAATATGTTATCGACAATCCAGGACCTGGGTCGACATGGCATGATGACATTACGATACGCGTTCATGGTGATGAGAAACCCGTTATTACAGGCCACGGCAGTTATGAACATCATGACCCGGCTCCTTCGCCAGCACCTGCCGCTGACGATAATTCAGCGCAACATCATGCAGCCGATCTCGCGACAGCTCACAACGCGCCCGATGTGCATCACACATATTCTGTGAGCATTCTCGGCCATCATGAGAATAACGATCTCAATATGGATGCCCTGTTGCATCCTGGCAAAGTGAATCAAAGTGAAAGTGTGGATGCCACGATTACGCAAGGCCATGGGGCGGATAAAATCGATCTCAGCTCGTTAGCGACGGAAATCGAAAAGGGTAGCGATGATGTTAGCCAACTGATTGTGACAGATGATCACCACAGCAATACGCTTTGCGCGCCAGTATCATTGGCTCCGGTTATGGCACCGAGCGCGATACACGAACATCATGCTGCGTTATCACCCTCAGTGGAGCATCTGCTGCATAAGCCAGAACACCACAGCTATTAGAATAATTTGCAGGAGATGCGAACGACTGCTCTGCCCTACAAAAAATGTTTGTCAGATTTCAACCGGCCCAGCAGCCGGTTTTTTACTATTAACCTTCTGGCATCGCCGAAGAATGGTGGGTAGAGATTTTCCACTCTTTACCATCCCACGCGTAAGTGAAGGTATAACGCGCTGAAACGGTAGTTTTATCAGCAAAGGTAAAGGTGTAAGTGCCGGTGTCGACGGCTTTATTGCAGCCAAGTCGAATAGTGCGGGAGTCAATTTTCCCGATCGGTTTTTTTTCGAGGAAATGCTCAAAATAGTCAATGCGTTCGGCGTCGGTCAAACGTGGTTTATTAGATACAGTAGCGAGTAAAACCGCATCGCTGAGATAGTTTTCAGAAACCGTCTTCGCATTACCCGTCTTCAGCGACTCGTTCCATTTTTCAAACAACCCTTCAATTTGTGCTTTATCAACTTTCACACAATCAGGGGCGGTTACGGCAAAAGCTGAACCGGAGGGCAGAGTGAGTGAAACGACAAGACCAATAATTTTTTTCATGTTTATCATTCCGTTGGAAATTGCCTGCCTACGAACACACCTTTGATAACATGGACAAATAAATCAAATTACACATAATTACCATTGGCAATTACTGGAATGCACTTGTGTGAAAAATAGAGATATCACTGAAGGATAAGGGTATTTAACACGATGAAACAGCCCATAACTTTAGTAATACTGGAGATGATACCAGTATTATAGTTCAGCTTTTGTACAGCAGTTGTCACCTTTTTGGCTTAGTGTTTTCAGCTTAAAAATAGAAAAGCGCCCCTGCGAGGTCGGCAGCAAACCCTTCCCCTCCTTTAACGTAATCAGCTTTTCTTTTTGCACAGTAGAAGAAAATATTTCTTTTAGATGGGCACCATGCGATTAATTCCAACCACCTGATCACTTGGCAAATAGTAGTAATCCGTCACATGCGCACTGTTACGAACCATCATGGCGAAGGCGTTGCGCTGCCATGCGGGTAAACCTGAGCCGCCTTCACGCTTAACAATCACTTCATGCCCCATGTAATAGGTCACCTCATCGAGATCTAAATTACAAAGCTGAATTTCCGGATAACGCAGCAATAACGGAATATTGGGGCGTTCCATAAATCCATAGAGCGCCGTCGCACGCCAAAATCCAGGGTTGAGTTTCTCGACCGTCAGGCGCTCGGATGGGTCAACTCGAGGGATGTTATCAATCACAATACTGAGTGCCAAAACATGCTCGTGCAGTGAACCATTACGTTTTACGTGCCACTTCATTACTGCGGGTGTGCCGTATTGCGTGCGGGTCAGAAACACGGCAGTACCGGGAATTCTGGGAATTTCCCGGGTGCTAATATCCGCCATAAAATCAACCACTGGCACAGTTTTCTCATTGATTGCTGCGGCTACCGCAACCGCCCCGCGATGCCAGATAAGCATCACTACATAGACTGCCGTCGCCAGTAATAACGGGATATACCCACCGTCTTGCACCTTCGCCATATTTGCAATCAGGAAGCTAAGGTCAACGAGGGTAAAAATGCCCGCAACCAGCAGGCTTAATGGCAGGCTCCAGCGCCACACTTCACGCATGGAAACAAACAGCAGGCCCGAGGTCATAATCATGGTTAGCGACACCGCAATACCGTATGCCGCAGCCAGGCTATCCGATGATTTAAAAAAGACCGCCAAAAATACCGTGGCTGACATCAGCAATCCGTTTATCGGGCCTATATATATCTGCCCGTAACTTTCCTCGGTGGTTTGCTTTATATGCAAACGCGGTAACCATCCTAATTGAATAGCCTGCCGTGTCATGGAAAATGCCCCGCTAATAATGGCCTGGCTGGCAATAATTGTCGCAAGCGTCGCCAATATCACCAGCGGGATTTGCATAATAGGTGGGCATAAACGGAAGAAGATATTTTGACTGATATCCGCGCCAGAAAGAATAAGCGCGGCCTGGCCTGCGTAATTTAATAGCAGGCTCGGAAACACAATCGCGAACCAGGCAATCCAGATAGGTTTTTTACCGAAATGGCCCATGTCGGCATACAACGCTTCCGCCCCGGTCACGCACAAAAATACGCCCCCCAGCACCATGAAACTCACGATGCCGTTGGAGAACAAAAACCGGATGCCATACAGCGGATTTAACGCCATCAATACTGAGGGATATTGCGCAATGCCCCAAATTCCCAGCGCGGCAATAGTGGCAAACCACAACCCCATTACCGGGCCGAATACTTTCGCAATGCGCGCTGTGCCTAGTGGCTGAATGGCAAACAACGTCACCAGAATCGCAACTGTGCCAGGCAGAATAAAAGGTTTGGATTCAGGCAGGATGATTTTCAAGCCTTCCAGCGCCGAAAGCACTGAAATAGCCGGCGTAATCGCCCCGTCACCATAAATGAGTGCTGCACCAAACAACGCAGCAAAAATCACAATTGGTCGCTGGCTTTTCTTGCGTACAAGCAGAGCCATTAACGCCAAAATCCCGCCTTCGCCGTGGTTATCAATCCGCATTGCAAACATGGCATATTTCAGCGAAGTGACGATGACCAACGCCCAGAAAATCAGCGACAGCAAACCTAAAATCACATCAGGAGTGGGTGCATCGCCCGATAACGATAGCACTGTTTTCAAGGTATACAGCGGACTAGTGCCGATATCGCCAAACACGACACCCAGCGCACCACCGGCGAGCATGGTCATGCTGCTCTGATTTTTTTCTTCTGATAGATGGCTTACAGACATGATGCTTTCCTTTCGCCAGCACCGCGATAACTTGGGTATCTTGTTAACTTTAGTACCCTTTAGCTATCTGGTGGCGGGCCAGCATCTGGAAGTGTTACCGAAATTTCCCGAGCTGCTTGCGGATATGATGTTGCAGAACCGCCAACATGCAGGCACCTGACAGGCCAATCATCAAAGCGCCATTCACCGCTTCTAATGGGCCAAGTAGTTTCCACTTCGCACTCATCACGATGTCGCCATAGCCCAACGTGGCAAAGTTAACGCCAGAGTGATAAACAGCCTCTTTTAAGTTGGTGAATTCGCCCAGCCACAGGAACAAGATCCCCCAGAGCAAGATTTGCAGCAGATTTCCCATCAGAACGATAATGATGATGCCAAATAGTGCCAGCACTCCGGCAATCATCCCTTCTTTATGATGAAAATGTTTGATGTAAAAACGGATGCTCCAGATAGAAACACACGACTGCAACAGCATGTTGCACAGGATGACCGGCATTCCGGTTAGTAGCACCAGCAACATAGTGCGCTCCCGGTGCGAGGCTGGCGCCCCCTTTTCAGTTGGAGGCGCCAAATGTGAAAGTTATGGAGCGTCATGTCTATTCACGGCCTGGTTCGCCAAACCTTCGTTGACCCAGGCCATGAAGATTCGATAACCGATGGAAAGCAAAGTCGCACCGATGAACATACCAAGAATGCCACTGGCTGCCATGCCGCCAAGCGCGCCCAACAGCACTATCGGCATAGGTGCATCAACACCTCGTCCCAGCAACAATGGCTTGAGCACGTTATCCACCATCCCGGCGATAATCAGCAAAATGGTATAGAAGATATTCATGGCCATGCCGTGGTCGCCCATCGTCCACATTAAAGCGATTGCAGGTGCGGTCACCAGAATAACGGGGATCTGGGCAATCCCCAGAATCAGCGCCAGTACGAAGAAGATCCCGACAGCAGGAATACCAGCTATCGCCATGACAATACCTGCCAGCAGCGCCTGAATAAACGCGACCCCGATAACCCCCATAGCCACGGCACGAATGGTGCTGGTACATAGCTTAATCAGCGCCATGCCTTTGCTTTCATCTGTGATACGCATCGCGATACGATTGGCACTCGATGCACCTGCGGCACCCCAAACCATAATGATTCCGGCAACGATAAAGGAGACAATAAAACCGATTAAACCGCCGCCCATGCTAGCCAACACACCAACAACCTGCTTCGCTATATCCCCCAATTGCGGGCGATAACTGGTGATCATACCGGGCAAATCAGATGCAGCTTTCATCCACACGACGTAGATTTTTCCACCGACAATAGGAATGGATGCAACGTTAGCCGTAGGAGGTGGGATAACCAAGCTTTCAGCACTCACGTTGTGTACCAGCGCGCTCACGCTATCACCCAATGAGCTGACCATGGCGATAGTTGGCAAGACGACCAACAACAACCCCAGCAATACTACTGATACCGATGCCCAGCCTTGTTTTTCCCCGAGGTAGGCGGCGAAACGTTGGTGAAGAGGGTACAACGTGACCGCTAAAATAAGCGCCCACAACATCATATTCATAAAGGGTGAAATGACGGTAAAACAGAAGGAACCGAGTGCCAGGATAAAGCCAAGCTTGATGAACATATCCAGAAATCTGGCAACCAGTCTTTTCTCGACGATGGATAGTTCGTTAATTTCCATAAGATGTTATTCCAGGTGAAGGTGACAGCGTAGCTATCCAAACCTGGCATAATAAAGGCCAAGCATGCAGATAACAGGTATTGCATTAATGTAAGAGAACTATTATTTCAAAATATAATACACCTAATCATTATTAGGATAGAACAGTTAAGGCTAAATGCTATCAAGCATCATTCTTACGATTACAGATGTTATGTAAGCAGTTGTAATCATTTCATATTTAATCAATAAATCGCGCTGTATTTTCGTGGTAGCACACAATAATGCAATTTGTTTTTTATTTTAAAATAAACATCAACCAGCTTGAAGGAACGTTAATTTTTAATTATATGGCAGATTCAATGGCATTTATAAATCGCGAACCAACCTAATAGAATCGCGACGTTGACATGATTAAACCAGATAGATATTAATCATTATGATTAGTGTGCAAATCATTTCCTATGAAACAGCAGCCAGACGACTAACCCATTAAATTTTCTATTATTTCTTTGCAGCAGATATGTCAGATGGACACGCCTATTTACCGTTGGTAAAACCCCTTTCCTGCAAGAGGATTAAAGTATTCACCGTAGCCGGAGAAATCGGTCATCCGCATACCGGCAATTCCTTTGATATGTTTATCAGGTGAGAAAAATGAATAAAGTCACTTACGCATTGTTTACCGGGGCACTCTGCTTGCCTTTACTTGCCCTCGCTGCAGACCCTGTTATTCCATGGGCAGATAATAGCGGCGGTACTGAAAACACGCATATCGCCGCCATGGGGCAAAATCTGAATGGCCAACATGAGGCCATCACCAAAACCCAGGAAGGTGTTTGGGCGGCAAACAGCGGTTCGATTAAAGCCGATGAACAAACGTTGGATAGCACAAAAGCTGCGCCTCAAAATTGATGTAACCGCTTAAAGGCCCGCGCCCCAAACACGGGTCTTTTCTTACATAAACTCAGCGATAACTTCCAACAAATCCGCGCCAATCCCACAGCCAATGATTTTTATGGTACAAAGTACCAGCACTTTTTTATCATTTTCAGGATGCGCCATGCCAGTTTCCATCGACATTATTTCCTGTATTACCGACCGCTTCGTGGAGTTGACCGCCACTGAAAAGCGTATCGCCCAATTTATTCTCGATGATGTGCAATCTGCCGCGACTTTGCCCATTGCTGAAATGGCGCGGCTTACCGATACCAGCCAGGCGTCGATAACCCGTTTTGCACGTGCCATTGGCTGCAAAGACGTTCGTGAATTAAAAGTGAAACTTGCGCAGTCGTTGGCGGTGGGGCAACGCTTTATTCTTGATGTACCAGACCTCGAAGGCGTGCAGGGTATCTACGAAACTATCATTAATGTACTGGATATTAACCGCCGGGCGCTAAACCCCGAGTCGCTAAAAAAAGCGGTGGAATGGTTGAGCGACACACGGCAAATTCTGGCTATCGGGATGGGTGGCGGTTCAACGATTTGTGCGCAGGAAGTCCAGTTCCGCCTGTTCCGTCTGGGTCTGCCGGTCGTCAGCCAGAGTGATGGCTTGTTGGTGAGAATGATGTGTTCTTCCGTAGCGCCCAACGATGTAGTACTTGCGCTTTCGCTGGGTGGATACACGCCGGAAATCATTGAAAGTGCAGCTATTGCCCGGCAATACGGTGCAAAAGTTATTGCTATCACGCCGCAAGATTCACCTCTGGCACAAAACGCCGATATCGTGCTGCCGCTTATCGTGCGCGAAAACGACTACATCTTTAAGCCGAGCACTTCTCGCTACGCGATGCTAGCGATGGTGGACGTGTTAGCAACGGAACTTGCGATGGCGAATAAAAACCAAGCCAAAGACCGCCTGCGCCGTATCAAGTTGGCGTTGGACAGCCACCGTGGCGGCGTGGATCGGCAGCCATTGGGGGATTAGGACACGGGATTAAGTCGTGGATACACCCTGAATAAGGTTGTACTGGCATACTAAAAAATCCGCATTATTAAAGCGGAGTTTATACTAGATGTATCTATTCTGATGGATGACGAGTCGATGACTGATTTGCACCTCACACCCCATACGTTTCCAATGCCGGAAATTCCGGGCGTTACCATAACCCATGGTGGGCTGCACTATCTACAACCTGAGCTGCTGCTGGATTTTATCAGTGTCTCCACTCAATCACTGATATCCGTCACGCCAGTTGCGCTGCTCTATTCCACTATCGGCGTGCTGCAGCGCATTGATCTCAGGAAAATACCGATAACCATTAAAGGTCGCGTTGTTTATCCTGTCAGTTCCCAGGCTCTGCCCAGTCTCCGTGCCAGGCTCATTATTAATGGACCGTTTAAAAAACTGAAATTCCAGGGAACACTCATTTCGGCATCGTGGGAACCGTCGGTACAAAATATGACACTAATCGGGCTGGCACTAGAATTCACGGTACCTCACCCATGACCTTACCCCAGCTGGCCACTGACTCTAGAATATATATTAAGCCAACGCAGCATGTGTAATAAAATAAACCTCACATCATTTCCAATAAATATAATTACATCCATGCTTTAAAAATAAATAAATTAAAAATAAACAGCCTGTATATACTTTGATATTGATGTGTGATGACTATTCTTTTCACTTAACATTTTTTATTATCGAAGTTTTAACAAAAAATGAAATACTAAATTTTGTTGTCTTCTTATCTACATAAAACTATCGAGGTAAACCAAGGGGCTATAATTTTCGGCTGCTGGTACCTGAAAACCCGAAAATGTCTGCCGTTCGCTATTCACCGATAACTGGGATCTGGTTATGTTGACTGAACGGGTAAACGGCAGAGCCAATCTCGAAGACCGTATCGCTTACTCAAAAGCAATGCTGACAGCTCTCTTTTGTGCCGCTTGCATCAGCGATGACATTCATCGAATGCCGCCATAAAAAGCCGCCCCTTAACCCGCGTGGTTTCCATGCTCTGACCAGCACGATATAAATCACTACCCAGCCCCGCACCAGCGCAACCTGCCTGAATATATTCGTGCAGATTTTCCGGTGTCACACCACCCACTGCCAGCACCGGCACGGTGGGCGGCAATACAGCTTTAAGTGCAGAAATATAGGCTGGGCCAAATGCCGATGACGGGAAAATCTTCAACCATTGCGCACCCGCTTCCAGTGCGGTAAAGGCTTCACTGGCGGTTGCACATCCTGCGCAAACCAGCATTCCCGCCTTTACTGCCCGGCGAATCACTGCCGGATTGGTATTCGGTGTGACCACCAGTTTTGCACCCGCCTGCGCCAGAAAATCAACTTGTTCGACGTTCAACACCGTTCCCGCACCAATACATGCCTGCTCACCATAGCGGCTCACCATTTGCGGGATACTTTGTTGCCAGTCCGGTGAATTCAATGGGATCTCAATGTAGCGGAACCCCTCTTCAATCAACGCTGCCACATGGCTGTTGGCTTCGTGAGGCTCAATGCCGCGTAAAATAGCGACTAACGGTTTAGCATCTTGCATTGAGTATGCTCCTTATCCCTTGTTGGAATGCGGTATCGCCCGCAATTTCACTAACCGCTACGCCGGCCTTTTCAAATACCTGCCGATAACGGCGGCAAAGCGATTCTCCACCTACCAGCGTCACATTTTCTACCGCATCCATTGCCGCAACTTCCGCGCCAATCAGCAGACCAGAAAGCCATTCGCTGACAGAATCTGGCGCTAGTTCACCCAGCACTCGCAATGCACGCGCCTCAAAAAGTCGGGTCACTAACGAGGGTGAATCCAGCCCGCATTGCAGGCCGGCCTGAAATGCTGCGGGGTCTTCGCTTTGTTCCGGCAACCCTTTGCCAATCAGCGAGTGGTTCATCAACACATGGTGTAGTTCGCCGGTCATCGCCGTAGAAAAACCGTTCACCACGCCATTCGCTACCCGCACCCATTTGCTGTGGGTGCCGGGCAAAACGTAGCAAGAGGCGGGAGCCAATTGCATCGCGCCCAGCAACTGCGTTTCTTCGCCGCGCATTACGTTTCTCAAGGTGTTCAAACCCGGCACAATCCACACTTGCGGGGCGACTTCATAAAGCTGTGCACTAAGTTCATGCAGCGACACAGGGCACGCCAGATAGGGCACGGGCTGCCAGCCCGCGTCGCTACCAATCATTCCGGCCATCACCACGGGCAACGTTTCGGGTTTGCGCCACGGTTGAATGTATTTATCGAACACCTCGCGAGCGGTTTGCTCAACCAGGCGGCTTACTCCATATGGCAGTTGTAAGCTGTCCACGCACTGCCCGTTGCGATATAGCCAGGCGCGCAAGTGCGTCGAGCCCCAGTCGATGGCGATATAGTTTTCGCTCATCATGCATTCTCCGTTGCGCTTTTACCCAACGGCACCGCTACTGTCTGCGGCTGACCTTCACGTTCACGGGTGATCATTTCCAGTGCTTCTTCACGGCTCATTTTGCTAGCTGGTGTCATCAGTGTGACCACAACCGCGCAAACCAGACTCGCCAGTACCGACGGCACGCACGGATTACCCCAGAACCCCATCCAGCTATCGTTTATCAGTACGACAATAGAAACCACCGCCCCGCTGAGCAGTGCAGTTAACGCCCCCTGCCAGTTAAAACGCAGCCAGAAACGCCCAAGAATTGAGCAGATAAACAATCCAGACATCAGGGTAGAAATCATTTTCGTGATGTAGCTAATGATGTCGTTGGAGGTCAGTGCAAAAATCAGTGCCAGGCCAATTACGAACACCAACATCCAGCGAGACAACGTGATGGCTTTGTGCTCAGGAGGCATTTTGCCGGTCACCATGGTGTAGAGATCACGCATCATGATAGCGACTGCGGCAATGGCATCTGAGCTTGCAGAAGACATGGTCGCCGACAAACCTGCGATCAGCACCACCAGGCCTAAAATGCTGGGCAGGAAACTGGTGGCAAACAGGAAGGCATAGTTACTGTTTTGCAAATTCGGGTTCATGGTGAACGCAGCCATACCGATGATGGCCGGAAGAATGGAGAAAAACAGATACAGCACGCCGGTATAAACAAACGAACGGCGTACGGATGAAACATCCTTGCCGGAGTAAATACGCTGACGGTAAGACGGTGTGGCCAGCACCCCTACGCCAATCACCATTGCGAGCGAAAACGCAGGGATAACACCCAATTTATCCACGGCAAACAAGCTTAACGCTTTCGGATCCATCGCGCTGGTAATCGCGCTCCAGCCGCCGACATGTATTACTGCCAGAATCGCCATTAATATAAAACCGAAAAATAGAATTAACGCCTGAATCGTATCTGTCCAGACCACGGCAGAATATCCGCCAATGACTACATAAATGGCAAAAGCCAGTGCGATAATTATTTTCGCCACTGTCATATCAATTCCGGTCGCCCAAGAAAGATACATACTGCCGCCCAAGATATGCGCGCCAAGCCAGCCAATTGAAGCAATAAAAATAAGTAAGCCAACAATATTCTTAATTAAATGACTGGCACCCGTATAATAAGAAAGTTCTTCACTCATGGTCATAAAACGAAATTTTCGCACTGGCGCAAATAACCAGGCGACCAGCAATATGCCAATGGCTCCGCCCACTCCATAGAGCATTCCCGCCCAACCATTGCTATAACCAAAGCCGACTGCGCCCATACTGGAGCCAGTGCCCACCATTGTCGCAACCGTTGAGCCAAGCGTTAAAAACATTGGCAAAGAACGGCCGCCCAGTAAAAAATCATCACCATTTTTTTGGTTGCGTGAAACATACCAACCGATCCAAATCATGGCCAGCGCGTAAATAATAAAGCCGATTAAAAATACCTGACTGTTCATCATTCACTTCCAAATACTTAATAACGGTACCTGAAGTATTAACAGGTCATCGTAGGGTTAAGGTTAAATGGGTAGCCTGAAAATAAGATACAGAAAACCCGTTGGCACGATCGAGGGCGTACCGAAATAGTTTTATATTTAATTTTCTTTGCTCCCTCTCCCTTTTAGGAAGAGGGTTGGGGTGAGGGTAAAACTAGCCTCTGTCCGCCCGATAACAAGTCAAATCTACTTCCACTTTGCAATCGACTACCAGGTCCGCCACACAGCACACACGTGCAGGCGGATGGTCGGCAAAGAATTCGCTGAACACTTTGTTAAACGACTGGAAATAACGCGCATCAGTCAGGAAAACCTTCACATGCACCACGTCTTCCAGGGTGTAACCCGCGTCCTGCATGATATCCACGCAGTTCTGAATCGCCAGGCGGGACTGTTCGATAATACCGCCTTCCACCACTTCACCGTCTTTCATCGGGGTTTGCCCGGAAACGTACAGCCAGCCACCCGCTTCCACCGCTTTGGCAAACGGTAGACGCTGCCCGCCCGTACCGGTGCTGCCACCTACTCCATAACGTTTAATGCTCATTGTTGCTCCTTATTTGTTTATACCCTCACCCTGCCCCACTTTGGGAGAGGAAAAGGGTTGTTAAATATTACCGGCGCAAAAACCGTCCGGCTCGGCCAATAACCTGTTTATCACGACCATAACTCATCACGCCGTTAACCATTACAGCTTCAATGCCGGCGGCGGGTTGTTGAGGGTCGCTAAAGCTTGCTACGTCCTGAACAGTGTCTGGGTCGAACATCACCAAATCAGCATAGTAGCCGCATTTCACCAACCCGCGATCGGGAAGCTGGAAACGCGCCGCTGACATGCCCGTCATTTTGTGAACGGCAACCGTGAGCGGGAACAATTTCTCGTCGCGACTATAGTGCCCCAGCACGCGCGGGAATGCGCCCCACAAGCGTGGGTGCGGCATTGGGTCATTTGGCAAACCATCTGAACCGACCATCGTCACCGGATAACTCAACACTCGCCGCACATCCTGCTCATCCATGTTGTAGTAAATCGCTCCGGCGGGCATAAGTAGTTTCCCCGCCTCTTGAAGCGACAGCGACCAGCTTTCAGCAATCTGTTTCAACGACTGCCCAGCGACTTCAGGATGCGGTTCCGACCAGGTAACAATAATGTCGAACTCATCGGTAATTTGTTTCATATCCAGCGTGGAAGAACTGGCGGAATACGGATAGCAGTCGCAGGAAACATCCTGCTGTTCGCGCACTTTATCGAACAGTTTCAACGTTTCGACTGTACGGCCCCAGTTCTTCGCCCCGGCGCATTTATGGTGCGAAACCACAACGGGCACTTTGCCGTGGCGGCCTATGCGAAACGCTTCATCGAGCGCGTCCAGAATCGGTTCAAATTCAGAGCGTAAATGAGTGGTGTAAATACCTTTCCCAGCAGCTAACTCTTCGGCCAGCGCCATCACCTCTTCAGTGGTGGACTGGAACGCGCTGCCGTAAGCAAGGCCGGTGCTTAATCCCAGGCCGCCCTGCTGCAATGCCAGGCGGAGCTGTTCGCGCATTCCGGCAATTTCTTCCTCGGTGGCGGCGCGGTATAAATCGTCCATATGATTGTTGCGCAGCGCGGTGTGGCCAATCAGCGTGCCGACGTTAATCGCAGGTTTAGCCTGTTCTACGGCCTGCGCGTAGGCGGCAACCGTTGGGTAAATAAAGTGCTCCACCTCACCGAGTAAATTCATCGGATCAGGCACACTGCCCTTCATCGTCGCCGTCGCGGCGCTAATACCGCAGTTGCCGACAATCACCGAAGTGATACCCTGGCTGATTTTCGGCAGATATTCAGGCATACGGATAACGTTAATATCATCGTGGGTATGGACGTCAATAAAACCTGGGGCCAGTACACGGCCTGTGCCATCAATTTCGTGCTGTGCCGAACCGCTTATCGCCGGTGCGATTTGTGCGATACGATCGCCCTGCACGGCAACATCTGCGCGGTATTCCGGGCCGCCGCTACCATCAATGACTGTGACATTCCTGAACAGATAGTCGAACTTCATCTCTTCCTTACCCCCGTTATGTGCTGGACTAAAGTTAACCATTTACAAGCGTAAAAAACAGTGGAAGACTACGCAAAATTCATATGAATTTGTGATACTTTTATTCATTAAACTTTAAAACAACAAATAATTTCCAATATTTTCATGTATTTACTAATGATATCCATCATGAAGTAAAAGATAAAATCAAAGGAATAATGTTATGAAATACCAGAACAGTAACCTCATCCCACACAAATCGGCCCCGATGTTTACTGCGGCCAACATCCTGAATGAAGATGTCTGCTTGCCTGCAGCCGTGATAAAAAAAGCGGCATTAGAGAACAATATCCAGTGGATGCAGCGTTACGCAGACGCGCGCGGCGTTTTGCTTGCGCCACACGGTAAAACCACCATGACGCCGTGGATTTTCCAGCAACAGCAACAAGCCGGAGCCTGGGCTGTTGGCGTCGGCAGCGCCTGGCAAGCCAGCATTGCAATGGTGAGCGGCGTAAAACGCGTATTGATGGTTAACCAATTGGTTGGTAAAGCGAATATGCAGGTTGTGTCTGAGTTAAAAGCACACTATCAGGACGTCGATTACCTGTGCTGTGTCGACAGCGTTGCCAATGCCAAAACGCTTTCCGACTTCTTTAGTGCTAAAAACCAAACGTTAGATATTTTGCTTGAGTTAGGTGTACCCGGCGGGCGTTGCGGTTGCCGCACCACGCAACAGGCACTGGCATTAGCGGAAACAATTGCGACCTTGCCTGGCTTGCGTTTACGCGGGCTGGAGCTGTACGAAGGTGTGCTGCACGGAGAAAACCCGCAGCCAAAAGTGGAAGCATTACTACGTGATGCCGCAGCCCTCGCCTGCCAGCTTGAGCAGTATGTGGATGGCGAATTTATTCTTACCGGTGCGGGGTCGGTCTGGTATGACGTGGTGTGCAATGTCTGGCTGGAAGCGAAAAAACCAGCAAACTGCCGCGTGGTGATCCGCCCCGGTTGTTACATCACGCACGATGCCGGAATTTATCAAGAAGCACAGGACGAGTTAATGGCGCGCGACAACGTCGCCTGCGATTTAGGCGGGGATTTAGTTTCTGCATTAGAGCTGATTGCGATGGTGCAATCGGTGCCAGAAAGCGATCGTGCCATTGTGAACTTCGGTAAACGCGACAGCGCGTTTGACGCAGGGTTGCCACAGCCCGTCGCACATTACCGCGCAGGCAAAGCAGTAGAATTCACGCCTGATGCACTGGAAACTACCGGCATTATGGACCAACATGCCATGCTGAAAATCAAGCCAGGTGCCGACGTACAGGTGGGGGATATTCTGGTGTTCAGCACCTCCCACCCTTGCCTGACGTTCGACAAATGGAAAGCACTGTTTTTGATCGATGACGAGTACAACGTACTGGAAACGTTAGAGACGGCGTTCTAAGTTTCGCTTTAAATCTGGCGGGTGCGCTACGCTTACCCGCCCTACAAAAGCTATTTGTTGGGTGGATTAGCGGTGCGCGACATCCACCATTTCGTTACGACGGTAAGCTTGTCAGCTATCAATCCCCTCACAAAGCAAATCGATAACCAGCAGCGAACCATAGCGCGACTCTTTTAACGGCAAGTGAACATCTTCGCGATGAACCAGCGTGCCGCCGTCTTGCCCGATGATAATGATCTCCGCACCCAGCCAACGCGCCTGGTGTGCTGCCGCAATCAAGGCATTTTCCGGGGCGGAACCGGTGAAAACCACCAGTACCTGCCCGGTGCCGAGCATAGACGCGGTGATACTCATCAGCGCAGTATCCTGGCAAATATTGGCCGGATACCCCTGAGTCAAAAGACGGTATTGAAGCAGGCTCGCAAACGGTGTATCCGCTGCGCTGGCGCTGAAAATATGCACCGCTTTCGCCTGTTTTAGCCGATCGATGGCGTGATTGATGGCCAACGGTTGCAGCTCACATAACTGTGAATTTAACGCGCTATGTACATTGTTGAGTTTTTCACGCCACGGAGCGGGCATATCCCCGACAGGCGCGGGTGTACTGGATTGCGCAAGCTTCATACGCAAATCACGAATATCGTCACAACCTGCAGCGCGGGCAAAACGAGTAATTGTCGCGGGGCTGACGCCTGCAGCTGTAGCAAGTTGATCGATGGTGGCTGACGCGGCAAAAGAAACATCATCAAGGATGGTCTGTGCCACGCGCGATTCCTGCTGGCTGAAGTCAGCCAGCCGATTGCGGATCTGGCCAAGAATATCTGCGTTATTTTCACGGCCAATTGAGTGCGAGAAACGGTCAAGTATTTCGCTACCAATACCGGCATTGGTAGCCAGTTTCTGCAATGTGCGGGGGTCAACCCAGGCTGCATCACCAAGCATTGGTGCCGCCGCAATGTTCAGGTTGTTTTCCTGCTGCTGATGGCGCACCTGTCCGATAAAATCATTGATATCGTCACAGCCAATGCTGCGAGCAAAGTGCTGCAATGTGGCCGGGTTAACACCCGCTTTTGCCGCTAATTCTTCCATCGTCGCTTCGGGTATCTGCGCGAAATTATCGAGGAAAAAGCGTGCAAGGCGCGATTCTGCAGCGGGTAGTCCAGATAACCCATGCACCAGTTGGTAAACAATATCCATAATGGGAGGTGTCCTGATATCGGCATTTGCTGCTCGTTAAATGCATCATAAATGTTTGAAATTATTTTTCAATCCATCTCGTCTACTCAGGCTGACTCACGACAGTCTTTACCAATCAGATGTGTGTTATTTCCGTATAGATCACATTTTTACTGCGCCAGAGTGCCGCAAAACAATAATCCAACCGCGATCACACTCATGAAAATAATTTTCATAAATACTGAGCAAAACGGCTAATGTATGAAATATGTTTTCAAACACGGGGAAAGTTGTAATGAAAAAAATTATGTTGTGCTGCGCCGCAGGGATGTCCACCAGCATGCTGGTACAGAAAATGCGTGCTGAAGCCGCAAAGCGTTCTCTGGAAGTCGAAATCGACGCCTTCCCGGTTTCAGAAATTGAAAGCCAATTGCACCACGCCGACGTGGTGTTACTTGGCCCCCAGGTGCAGTACGAATTACAGCGCCTGACCGAGATTTCTACTCCGCGCGGCTTACCTGTCGCGGTGATCGATATGATGGATTACGGCACCATGCGCGGCGATCGCGTACTGGATAAAGCCATCGCCCTTATGGCTTAACGCCGCGGAGAACAGCATGAAAATTACCGTTGTTGGTGGGGGAAGCAGTTACACCCCAGAATTGATTGAAGGATTGATTGTGCGCCACGCTTCACTGCCAATAACGGAGCTGGCACTGGTTGATGTGGAAGCGGGCCGCCAGAAAGTCGATATTATCGCCGCACTCGCCCGCCGCATGCTCGACCGTAACGGGCTGGAAACGGTGAAAGTTTCGGTGCATTTTGATGCCGATGAGGCTATCAAAGGCTCAAGCTTTGTCTTAACGCAACTACGCGTGGGGCAACTTCCCGCCCGCGCCGCCGACGAGCGTCTGGGTTTAAGCCACAAACTACTCGGCCAGGAAACGACCGGCGTAGGTGGATTTGCCAAAGCACTGCGCACTATTCCGGTGATGCTCGATATTGCTCGTCGGGTGGAACGTCTCGCACCAGACGCCTGGATTATCAACTTCACCAATCCGGCAGGCATTGTGACGGAAGCGGTATCGCGCAACAGTAAAGCAAAAATCATCGGCCTGTGTAATGTGCCGGTGACGATGCATCACATGATTGCCGACATGCTGAAACTGCCACACGATGCCGTGAAACTGCGCTTTGCGGGTCTGAATCATATGGTTTGGGTACACAAAGTTTTGGCTGACGGGCGCGATGCCACCGACGAAGTTATCGAAATGTTGTGCGATGGCGAGCTGCTTTCCATGAACAACATTAAAGCGATACCGTGGCCTGCCGACATGTTACGCGCACTGCGTGCCATTCCCTGCCCTTATCACCGCTACTTCTGGCAAACGCGCACCATGCTTGAAGACGAGCTGTCTGACGCCGCGACCAAAGGCACACGTGCCGAGCAGGTCATGAAGGTTGAAGAATCATTATTTAAACTGTACGCCGACCCGAATCTTGATAAAAAGCCGGAAGAACTCAGCCAGCGTGGCGGTTCGTTCTATTCCGAAGTTGCAGTGCAATTGATTGACGCACTGCATAACAATCTCGGCGTAGAGATGGTCGTTAACACCGCCAATAACGGCGCGATTCAGGGTTTGCCAGACGACGCGGTGATTGAAACCAATTGCCTGATTGACGCACTTGGCGCGCATCCACTGGCGTTTGGCAAACTGCCACCGCTGATGAATGGCCTGACGCAGCAGGTAAAAGATTTTGAACGCCTGACCATTGAGGCCGCCGTTCATGGTGATAAGCAGCAAGCGTTACTGGCGCTGGTTGCAAATCCACTGGTGGCCGATGTGAATCTGGCTTCAGCATTAGTAGTAGAAGTCCTGAGCATCAACAAAGCGTGGTTGCCGCAGTTCGGCAAATAAATAAGCAATTCACCAAAACAATAATAATACCCGGATCGGTCAGCCCGTATCCGGGCAGGGGGTGTCTGTGTCTATGAATAAATCAATTATCGAAAAATATGTACTGCCGACCGCGCTAAAAATTGCCGGGCAAAAACACGTGCTCTCAGTGCGTGACGGTATCATCCTTAATATGCCGTTTATGTTGATTGGCTCGTTCTTCCTTATTTTTGCCTACATGCCAATACCGGGTTATGCGCAAATGATGAGCGAGTTTTTCGGCCCGACCTGGCAGGAAAAAGTGCTGTATCCGGTTAAGGCGACTTACGACATCATGGCGATTATCTCAGCCTTTGGTATCGCTTATCGCCTGGCGGAAAAATACCGCACCATTGACCCGCTGACCGCTGGGGCCGTTTCCCTGGTGGCGTTTATTATGACCATCCCTCAGCACATTATGTTTACCCCAGCTGCGGGCGGCGCGGCTCAACTGGTAAAAGGTGTGATGCCGATGGGCCAGATTGGCAGCCAGGGATTGTTTGTCGCAATACTTATTGCGCTGCTTTCAACCGAGATTTATCGCTTTATCAACGCCCGTAACCTGGTTATCCGCATGCCAGAAGGTGTACCGCCAGCGGTGGCAAAATCCTTCCTGGCATTGATCCCAGGCTTCTGTGTTTTAGCGGTTGTTCTGGCGCTGCGCCTGTTGGTTGAAGCCACACCGTTTGGCGATATCAACACCATGATAACCGAACTGGTTGGCATCCCAATGAGCCATGTTGGCGGTTCGCTCCCAGGCATGATTATCTCGGTATTGTTGATTGGTATTCTGTGGATGCTGGGTCTGCATGGCGACACCATCGTTCTGGTGTTTATCCGCCCGGTCTGGTTGAGCAACATGTCAGAAAACCTCGAGGCGTTTCAGAATGGGCTACCCATTCCGCATATCATCACGCAGCAGTTTTATGATTTGTGGATTGCCCCAGGCGGTACCGGCGCCCTGCTCGGACTGGTGATTTTCATGCTGATCCGCAGCCGTAGCGTCCAGATGAAACAACTGGGTAAAATCGCCGCACCGGGCAGCTTGTTTAACATCAGCGAACCGATGGTATTCGGCATTCCAATTGTGATGAACCCGTATCTGGTCGTGCCGTTTATCCTCACGCCAGTGGTATTAGTCATCGTTTCTTACGTGGCAATGACTACTGGTCTTGTCGCCAAACCTGCGGGAATTGCACTGCCGTTTACCACACCTATCATCGTCAGTGGATACCTGGCAACGGGCGGGCATATATCCGGTTCGATACTGCAAATCGTGAACCTGGGGATTTCGCTGGTCATGTATTACCCGTTCTTCCGTATCTGGGATAACCTGAAATATCGCGAAGAGCAGGCCAGTAAATTGCAAAAAGAAACAGCAGCAGTGCCAATAACTGAGCAAATAACGTCTTAAAACCAAAATAGAGGGTGGATGTTGTTAATCCACCCTCTCCTCCCGCAAAATATTCTCAACCTTGGTCGGATTAGTGCAGCGACACCCAACAAATCCCCAAAAGCGCCCATATCTGTAAACCAACGTGCATATTTTTTGCGGGAACCGGTGAGTTTTCACAAGCTGCCGATACCACAAACCACACCAAAAATCCGGTACTTGTTTATTTTTAAACAAAAATGTCATCATTCAAAAGTGGCAAAAATCAACTTACTGAACCATAGTCATAAGCGTAACGTAAGGATCGCATTGCATTTTCCACAACCCAAAAAAGAGGTTTGTTATGAAAATTACGCAAGTCATTATTGCAACGATAGCATTAAGCGCGGTGTCATTTGGCGCAATGTCTGCGGAGTTATTAACCAAGGAAGCGTTTAAAGAACACAAAGATCAGTATGTAAAAGTAGGTTCCATTGTCACTGACGGCGAAATGGCACCGAGTGACGCAAAAGAAGAACTCTCTAAAAAAGCTGATGCCCTTGGTGGCCAGTTCTACGTGGTAACTTCTGCGAATACCGGTAATAAAATTCACGGCACAGCAGACGTGTATAAGAAGAAATAATCTTCATTCTGGTTTAGTAAAAATGGGCAATCCTGCGTTGCCCATTCAATAATGCCTTCCGCCAAATCAACACCCTGTCGCCATTCCAACCAGAAATATTCTATACTTTGCCATCCTACCTGATTGATAACGCGGGTATCTGGCTACCACAGATGTATATTTCAACACGCTTTAGAATTGTCATTCACCTATGCGCCTTTTTGGTTGTTCTCTACAGTTTGACGATGATCCCGCCAATGTTGCTGGCATTAGTCGAGAAAGAGCGCAGCCTTTTTGGGTTTCTTTATACTTTTATCATCACTTTTACCGTGGGAAGCGTTTGCTGGGCGCTGACGGGGCGTTCTAATATTCAGCTCGAAACACGTGATGGTTTTATCATCATCGTCTTGTTTTGGTTACTTTTCTCTCTAATCAGCGCCATGCCGCTGTGGCTAGATGACAGCTATAACGTGTCACTTGCTGATGCCATATTTGAAGGTGTTTCGGGCATTACCACGACTGGAGCTTCTGTTTTTAACGATGTCTCCGCGTTACCTAAATCAATTCTCTATTACCGAGCGCAGCTTAATTTTGTCGGCGGCTTAGGTGTCATCGTTCTTGCTGTGGCAGTGCTTCCCCTGCTGGGCATTGGTGGCATGAAACTTTATCAGTCCGAAATGCCAGGACCGTTTAAAGAAGAACGCCTTACCCCGCGCCTGGCCGATACGGCTAAAAGCCTGTGGCTGACTTACTTACTGCTGGGCGGCGCTTGTACCTTAGCCTATCGGCTTGCGGGAATGCCTTTCTTTGACGCGCTTTGCCACGGACTTTCTACCGTTTCACTTGGCGGATTTTCCACACGCACAGAAAGTATCGGCTTTTACGACAGCTACGCCATCGAACTGGTTGCCGGGGCTTTTTCGCTACTATCGGCGATTAACTTCACGCTCTATTTTGTTGCCCTGGGCCGTCGCAGCATCAAACCCTTTCTAAAAAGTGCAGAGCTACGATTCTTCCTGATGGTCGCAAGCATCGTAATTTTGATAATCACCCTTGAAGTATGGCGAGCGGGAATGTACGCCCTGCCTGCGTCATTTGTGCATGCCTTTTTCCTGACCAGCTCGATGATTACCGATAACGGTCTGGCAACCGGCGATTACGCCTCCTGGCCGGTACATACCGTCATTTTGCTGCTGTCAGCCAGTTTTTTTGGTGGCTGCGTGGGTTCCACCTGTGGTGGGATTAAAGCACTGCGTTTTCTGGTGTTGTTTAAACAAAGCCGCCATGAAGTTCATCAACTTGCGCATCCTCGTGCCGTGATGAGTATTCGCGTGGGCAAAACGCCGGTTAATGACAGAATGCTGCGTTCAGTGTGGAGCTTTTTCTTTCTCTACATCGCCTGCACTTTTCTGTTTATCTGGACGCTGAACCTGATGGGCTACGACCTTTTAACGTCGTTCGCTACCGTCGCGGCTTGTATTAACAATATGGGGCTGGGATTTGGTGAGACGGCCGCAGGGTTTGGCACACTGAGTGATGGCGCAAAATACTTGATGTGCGCGGCCATGTTATTAGGCCGACTGGAAATTTATCCGGTATTGATTCTATTCTCGAGAACGTTCTGGCGTAGTTAATGACGAGTTTCCCGGCAACGGAGTGCCGGGAAGAAACATAAACATCTTACAGAGCATTAAACCTTCAGCTCTCCCCAAACCATATTGCCTTTATGGAATGTCGCGGTACGTGGCGAAATACGGGCCACGGCTTCTGCCGAACAAGAAGCATCCACCAGCACGAAGCTTGCTTCATCCTGCGCTTTTGGCCACACACGTTCGCCTTTATCGTTAAGCGGCAGCACGTTGCCAGTAGCAATCGCCAGCGATCGTGAAAGATTCAATTCACTCACGCGTTCGTAGAGCTGCGCATACAAATTGGCTTTCTCCAGCATGTCACCCAGGCCATATGGCGACCAGTGATCGATAACGCTGTCCGTTCCGGTCATCACAAACACACCTTTCTCTTGTAACTGCTTGAGTGGCATATGCATTGTGCCAATCGGCACGGTGGATGCGATGGTGATTTGCTGAGCCGCCATACGCGTGGCGATATCATCAACCTGTTGCTCATTCATCATTGCCAACGCAAACGCATGGCTGATGGTCAGTTTGCCTTTCAGCTCTGGGGTTTTCTCAACCGTTTCAACCATGTAATTCACTGCAGCAATACCCGCAGGGCTGGTTTCATGCAAGTGAATATCCACGCCTTTTTTGTAGTCGATGGCAATCTGGAACATAGTATCGAGGGACTTTTCCATCGCGCCGTCAACGTTGGTGGGATCAAGACCACCGACGTAGTGAGCGCCCGCTTGCATCGCTTCACGCATCAGTTGAACCGAATCTGAATGCAGTAAGCCATGTTGTGGAAACGCGACGATTTCACAGCTAAATCCTGCCTTACGGCGCTCTAACACCGTTTGCAGGTTTTGCAGATTTTTCAGCCCGGAAACGGGTTCGATGTTGCAATGGCTACGAGCAATGGTTGAGCCTTTCGACTGAATCAAATCAATCAGTTTTTCCGCACGTTCCTGCGTGACTGGTTGCAGCTCGGGCAGCAGTTTTTGCTCAAGGGCGATCATGTCCAGAATAGTGGTGCCCGCCGGGCGGGAATGTACACGCCACGGGCCGCCGTAAAACGTTTTATCCAGATGGATGTGCATGTCGCGCATCGCCGGTAACAGCAATTTTCCCGCCGCATCGTAATGTGCAAGCGTGACATCAGGATGTTGTTTATTTGCGAGCAACGTCGCAATAACGCCATCTTTGATTTCCAGCGTTTTTAGCTCAGTTTCCGTTCCCACGATATTCTGCCCATCGCGGCGGAACCCCGCCTCCAGCAGAACGTTGTCGAGGTAATAGTGTGATTCTTTAATGGCGCTCATGCGATTATCTGTCTCACAGGCTGTGGATGCTGGTTTCGCAGCATACGCCATAGAGCCGGTGGCACCAAAAAGCGCGCAGGCTGCCGCCACTTTGCTGCTACCGCTTAAAAATTCACGGCGACTTTTTTCAGCATTATTCATCGAGTTCTCCCGCTCTCAGGCGTTAACAATATGAGTTCCGGTTTCGCCGCGTAGGGCTTCGGGTAATTTTTCAGGGGTGGTGATGACAACGCGTTTGCCACCATTGCGTAGGAACGCAAGGCTTGCGGTAATTTTCGGCAACATGCTGCCAGGCGGGAAATGGCCTTCTTCGCTGTAGCGTTCCATCTGCGCGACCGTCACTTCATCCAGCGCGCGCTGTTCAGGCTTGCCAAAGTTAATACACACTTTCTCGACCCCCGTGGTGATGACGAGGATGTCAGCGCTCACTTCACGGGCCAGCAATGCAGTTGAAAGATCTTTGTCGATAACCGCATCCACGCTCTGGTATTCACCCTGTTCAGTGCGAACAACCGGAATGCCACCGCCGCCAGCACCTATCACCACAAAACCTTGCTTGATGAGCGCACTTATTGCATCAGCTTCAACAATGCGAATCGGCTCAGGAGACGCCACCACTCGGCGGTAACCACGGCCGGAGTCCTCAACAAATTGCCAGTCAGGATGTGCAACTTTCAATGCTTCACACTGCGGCGCACTAAAGAACGCGCCAATCGGTTTTGTCGGATGGATAAAGTTTGGGTCGTTTTTATCGACCTCCACTTGAGTGATAACGGTGACGGCTTTTTTATCCGTGCTGCGCCCCAGGCGGTTGTTCAATGCCTGTTGGATTAAATATCCGATGCCGCCCTGGGTATCCGCAACACAGTTGGCGAGCGGCGTTAATGGCAGCCCTTCTTTTTCATGGGCAATTTCTGCACGGCGTAAATCCAGTCCGACCTGCGGGCCGTTACCGTGAGTCAGAACGATGTCGTAATCCGATGCCAGCATAGCCAGAACGGACTCTGCGACTTCTTTTACCGCGACTTGCTGATGTTCGACTGACTGGCTGGCGTTATCTTTAATGATGCTGTTACCACCAATTGCCACTACCACGAGCTGTTTCATTGTTATTCCTTTTTAATCCCCTCTCCCGTAAGGGAGAGGGAGAAAGACACACTAACTCTCAGAAACAGGAGCCACAGCCTGGGTCGCCGCTTCACGTCTGTCGAGCACATGTTTGACGACAAACATCGAGCCCATCATCAGATACGCGGTGACGAACATCATTGAGCTACCCTGCGCAAAACCGACTATCGGGGCATGAATCACGCCAAACAGCGCCAGCAACGCCCCCACAGCCGCCGCAACCGCGCCGCGTAACGGTTTGTTGATAATCGCAAATATTGCCACGCATCCCCACAACATACTGGCAAGCGGTGCTCCGTTACCCAAATGCACCAGCCCTTGATAAAACACACCTTTGTGAGCAAGCGCATCCGGGCCGATTTTTGCCGCCGTTGTTCCTGCTGCTGCCATCACGCTATTCACCATTGTGAGCGCCCAGTTAGCTATCCACGGGAACAGGCAGATGAAGATAACCGGCACTTCTATCTTCGGCGTTTCGCGCACCACCTGGTTTGCGGTAACCACGCCGATAAACACCAGAATCGGCACAATCGCGGTCATCGGGATAATGGCGAGCATGAACGCGCCCAACCCGAACAACGGGACGATAAACATGGTGACGCCAGATGCGAGGGTATAACCGATGCTGGCACCCATCGCTTTCCAACCCGCGTGGCCGACATACACCGTGACCGGGAACGGGTTTCCCATCAGACAACCGAGCGTGGACGCAAGTCCGTTGGTCAGCATCACTTTACGGGTGTTGTATTCATCACCCGCCGCGTGGGCACTTTCGATGTTTTCGAGGTCAAAAATGTAGTTTGCCAGCCCCAACGGAACCGCTGATGCCAGGTATGGCAGCGCATGCGGCAAGCCTTGCAAGAAACTATCAACATGAATGGTTGGCGGGTTAAAACCAAACGATGACATCGACGCTTTGATGGCTTCCGGGCTTTGCAGGCCCGAAATCCACGCCAGCGCGGTACCGGCAACCAGCAGTAATAAACCGGTAGGAATACGGGCAAATATTGGCTTTTTACCAAACCAGTTGATGAAGATAAGCAGCAGCACGATGAACGAAACCGTAGGGGCTTCAAACGCCTGCAACATCGGGTTCATCGCCAGTAACAGCAACCCTAAACCGGACAAACATGAAAGCAGAACGGTACGCGGGATCATCTTGCGGATGGTTTCGCCCAGGAACGAACCGCCCACCAGAATCATCGCTTCAACAAAGCACCACACCAGGCCAATCTGAATGGCAAACTCGGCATCGCCCGTTTGCTGATAGACCGGCATCAATACCAAAAATGTGACGGTAAAAATCGATGGCGCACTCGGCCCGGAAGGCAGTGCGGTAACATCTTTTCGCCCAGTCTCTTTTGCCAGTTGCAGACCAAACCATGCATAGCAAATGCTCGCCACCAGCACCGCCAGCCCAAAGGCTGGCGCAATACGCCCATAAACAATTTCAGTTGGGATGCCCACTACAAAAATGAGCAACCCCATCATGGTCAGCAAGTTGGTCAGGTTGTTGGTCATTAACCCGAAATATGCCGCCCAGTCACCGCGTTTCCACTCAAGCTTTATGTTTGTCATCGGTGTTTCCCTTAGAAAGAGTAACGCTCACCAAAGGCGAGCAGAGCCTTCTCAAAACATTCAAACGGCGGATGCACAATCCCGGCGCCAATCATGCCGATACCCGCGTCTTTGTGGGCAATGGCGGTGTTAATCACCGGCAGAATGCCGCTGTTGCCCACACGCGTAATATCAATGGCGGTCGGAATGCCCATAAACGACAGCAACGGAATCGTGACGTTAGGGTTTTCGCCAAGCGTTATTTCACGCATCTGGCGTGAGAAATCGATAGCTTCATCCACCGTGCCGCCCACCAGTGCAACAATTGCCGGGGCCGTTGCCATGGCAAAACCGCCAATGCCGTAGGTTTCGGTGATGGCGCTATCGCCAATATCCAGACCGGAATCTACCGGTTTATAACCTGCAAACATTGGGCCGATAACTTGCTGTGCCGGACCGGTAAACCATTGACCAGGCATACCGCTGACGCGCAAGCCAAACTCCACGCCGTTACGCGCCATGGTGGTGACCACGGTGCTGTATTCGATGCCGTGCGCCGCGTCCATTGCCGCTTTGCACATTGCCATCCAGGTTGGGCCTGAGAAGTAGTCGCTGCTGGCGACAAAATCGAACACTTCCTTTTGCTGCGCCACGGTGAAGTTGGTCTGAATAATCCACGGCGTCAGCGCCTGAATCAGCAACGTGGTGCCTGCATTGTTGCGGTTGTGGCACTCATCGCCCATATGCAGCGCCTGCGCCAGCATTAGACGCAGATCGATTTCACCTGCGAGTTTCATCGCATCGCGCAACATTGGGCCAAGCACATCGCGCATCCAGATCAAACGGTCAATGACGCTTTGATCGTTAGCGCCCATGCGCAAGATCTTCGCCATTTGCTCACTGAGGTTGGTGTATGCACGGTTGCCATAGGTTTTGTTCTCGACGATATGCATAAACATGGAAGCGGACGTCACACCTGCCATTGAACCCACACAGTCGTGTTCGTGGCATGGCGAGAAGATGATTTCACCCGATGCCGCCAGTTGCGCTGCATTTTCAAGGTTTGCAGCCAATCCTTCAAAGACCAACGCGCCGGTCACCGCACCTTTCATCGCACCGCACATTTTTGCCCAGGTAATCGGCGGCCCGGCATGAAGAATAGTGTTGCGCGTCATGCCGGGAACCACGTTAATCGCCTGGTCATAACCCACCAGCACAGGCTGGGACTGAATGATGCGCTCAACGGCAAGCTTGTTTGCAGCATTCACTTTTTCGGCAAGCCCTGGTGCGTCAATCGCATCCAGCGCTTTAACGACAGCTAAATTCCCCTGACCTGGCGGCGTCCAGTCCAGTTGCGTTACCGGTACGTTCTGTTTTTTCAAATCATCGCTGAACATCGCAATGCCGACGTTAATAACGTTCAGGGGTTGGTTGAACAAACTCATTGTGCTTTCTCCTTGCAGACAAATTCGCGTGCCAGCAGGCCGGTGTTGGTGCTGCTACTTGCCCAGATAACGCCCGCGTCCGTTAACATTTGGCATTGCTGTTCAAGTGAAGGGGTATCCTGGTCGGTGCCCAGTACGTAACCCAAAATTTCAAGATGACGCCCATCGCGGGTCGCAATGGCTTTCGCTTCTTTGATAGCGTCGAGCATCACGCCGACAGGGTTTTCATGCGAGCCGTAGCCCAGCACGAAATCCATCGCTATCACGCCCACTTCCGGGTCGCGCGCTTCCTGCAACAGGCGGCTGATGCGGTTGGTTGGGTCAATCATCGGATGAGGTTTGCCATTGGTGAAATCGTCATCACCAAAATCAAGGAAAGTGTGCGCAATACTGACGTTGACGTCTTTGAGGCGATATTCCGGGTTTGGCTGAATATTGCTGTAAACGTCAGGGTATTTTTCCAACGCGGCAAACATTGCTTCGTCGCACAGAGTGCCGCCGCAGAACAGCGCACGAATATACTTCTGTTCCGGTTTCAGGCGCGCACGCACTTCTTCAATAAGCGGCCAGTTGAGCGGATGTAAATCCAGCGATTCCTTTTTAATACCGGTGAGCAGAACGGCTTTCAGCGCGGCTTCTTTGGTGCCACGAGCAAACTGCAAACCCGGCTGGTCTTCGCGCACTTCCCCGGTCCCGAGGAAACAAACCACTACCGGTTTGCGGCAGGTTTGCGCACGTGCCAGCACTTTTTCTGCCACGGCCTGAGCAGGCGGTTTAGAGATAAGGGCAATCACGTCGGTTTGCGGGTCATCTTCGAGCATTTGGATAGCATCCAGCATCATGATGCCGCCGATTTTCTCGCTTAAATCACGCCCGCCAGTACCGATAAGTTGGGAAACACCACCGCCAAGCTCATGAATACGAACGCTTAATTCCTGGCTACCCGTACCGCTGGCACCCACAATACCGATAGAACCGCGACGCACCTCATTGGCAAAACACAGCCCCGCGCCGTTAATAATCGCGGTGCCACAGTCCGGCCCCATCATTAATAACCCTTTGCTATGTGCGAGTTGTTTGAGAGCCAGTTCGTCCTCAAGCGAAACGTTATCGGAAAACAGCATCACGTTGAGGTCGTTTTCCAGTGCCTGACGCGCTTCACGGGCCGCAAATGCGCCGTTGACCGAAATCACTGCGAGGTTGCTGTCAGGAATGTTGTTGTGCGCGCTGGTAAGCGTTGCGTAGCGGGCTTCGTGGCGTGAACCACCGTCATCTTTGCGGGTGAACAACCCTTCGATGGCTTCAAGTGTGGTTTCGTTTGCTGCATCACTTACACCTTTGATGACAATCATCAGGTCGCCATTTTTGGCCTGTTCTAGCTCGTCGTTTAACAAGCCGAGGTTTTTCAGCACCCCTTTATTCATTTCGGTAGCCATCGCAACAAACGCCTGTTCCACCCCTTCAAGCTGATTCGCTTTGGTTGAAATGGACATCAGTGAGACAGAATCAAAATAGGTGTTCTTTTTAATTACAATCCTGGTCGACATGATTTTCTCCGTCATATCGGGTCAACGCGAAGGCATCCGCCATGCCACAAAGCATGTCGCATCCTGAACTCGACCCTATTTTTTTAATTTCGTTAATTAGCTGCTGAGTATTTTCTAAATCGCCACTGACCACCTGATTAATAAAATTATGAATACTTTCACGATATCGTTGGTCAATAGCTTCACGCAGCGTAATTGCACTAAGCAGAGTGGTTTTATGTTTTTCTCTTTCTAGTACGGAAATAAAGTTATCGCGATATTTTCGTGCTGGATGTCCATCAACAAATAAAAATGCACTTAGCCCCGCCAGATAATCGTCACCTGATGGCGTTAATCCAATACCCAAACCTAATAATCCGGTTATTTCATTTTCAATAGCGTCACAATTTCCTGCGCGTAATGCAGCGATAAGTTGCACGCGATGTAATTGCAACAAGCGGCTCATTTCTTCATAAAAAATATTGCCACTGTGGAAGTAAAATAATGACGCGCTTTGCTCAACACTGGCCTGTGTGATTTGAGCAAGGCTTTGCCAGTCTGTCTCTTTTATTCTGGCTTGTGTTAAATACGGTGCATCAGGTTGCCAGCGTGTACAGCGCGAAAAGTCGATGCGTTTATCCGTACCAATATTAATGCCGTTGTTGTGAAAACTGACCCGTTCGCCGGGCTGGAATAAGTGATGACAATGCTCAAGTGCTAAACGGCAGCTGTTCGGTCCGTTATCACAGTCGGTACTCAACAAAGTGAATATCTGCTGTCTTTCAGGGAGAAGGATATTAACTGCCCTGGAAAACACCTGCTCAACATAACCGGTTGTATCACCTGGAAAACTTGGTTCAAAAAAGGTGATATCTGCCGTTTGTACAAAGAGGCACTGCCGCAAAAAATAATCGGCGATAGTGCGTCTCCTTTGTTTAAGCCCCGGCGTTAACTAACAGTTCGGCAATCTCGTGGTAGCCCTTATCACGAGCCAGGAAAAGGGGGGATTTGCCGTATTTGTCTGTCATGTGCGGATTCGCGCCATGGTCGAGAAGCAGCTTGACTATCTCTTGCTGCCGGGTGCCGCCATCATTGAGGACAATGGCTTCCAGCAACGGTGTCCAGCCAACAAAATTGGTGTGATTGACATTAATTTCCGTGCGCGTTACTAATTCACGCACAATTTCGACGTGACCTTTTTCGCTGGCAGGGGTGATACCCACGCCACCAAAACGCGATAAAACATTCAGATCTGGATTTGCCGGTAATATCAGGCGTAATAATACCAGATCGTTATTCAGGCAACTGAGTAAGAAAGGGTTAAAACAGGTTTCATCTTGCTTATTAATATCGGCACCAGCCGCGATTAAATACTCCACACAATCATATTTTTTGTGCAGGCTGGCAAGTGTAATTGCGGTGCGCCCCTGGCGGTTAGTGGCATTTATTTCCACGCCATCACTAAGGCATTGTTTTAGATTTTCCAGATGCCCTTCTTGTGCTGCATTTAGAAATTCTGCAATAAGTTCTTTCTGAGACATATCCATACTCCCATACTTTGCTATTTCCGATGAATTGAGAATAGCAACACTCTGAGAGCTTTAACATCCGTTTAAAAATCATTCATCGTTAATGACAGCATTGTTGAATAGATTTCAACAATGTGAGCAAAATGTGCTTTAGCGCAATCTTTTACCTATGATAAAACCGTTTTCGCGACACTTTAGCACCGACTATCCGGATAGCCGTGAACCCTTGTCCAAAGCGGGAAAAACAGGATTCAAGAAGTGTGATACTCTTCAAATCACTTGTAACGGCAGTGTTAAATATGGTTCAAGGCTTTGGCCGGGATCATAGGAATTTCAAATACATTCAACAATGCGTCTGTTCAGGGGGAATCGCGTAATGAACTCCATCTTCACCGAAGAAAACCTCCATGCCTTTACCACTGCTGCCCGTTACGCCAGTTTCAGCAAAGCCGCTGTAGAGCTGGGTGTCACCACGTCAGCCATCAGCTACACCATCAAGCGAATAGAGACTTACCTTGATGTAGTTCTGTTTGTGCGCAATACCCGCAGTATTGAATTAACCGAGTCCGGCTACTATTTCTATCGCAAGGCAACCGAGCTGCTTAACGATTTTCATGCCATCAAACGCGGCGTCGATACCATTTCGCAAGGTATTGAGGTGAAGGTACGCATCTGTATCAATCAGTTGCTCTATACCCCGCGCCATACTGCAAAGCTGCTGCAAATTCTCAAAAAACAATTTCCAACCTGCCTGATTACCATCACTACCGAGGTCTACAACGGCGTGTGGGATTCGATTATCAATAACCAGGCAAATATCGCGATTGGTGCGCCGGATACGCTGCTCGACGGCGGCGGCATCGACTACACCGAAATCGGTGCAATTCGGTGGGAATTCGCCATCGCCCCCACACATCCGCTGGCCTTTATGCCCGAGCCGATTTCCGAAAGCCAGTTGCGCCTGTATCCCAATATCATGGTCGAAGACACCGCACTGACGCTCAATAAAAAGGTGGGCTGGTTGCTACACGGGCAGGAAGCAATTCTGGTGCCAGACTTCAACACCAAATGCCAGTGCCAGATTTTAGGCGAAGGCGTCGGCTTTTTACCAAGCTACATGGTGCGCGAAGCCCAGGAAAGCGGCCTACTTGTGACGCGCCAGATAAACAATCCGCGCCAGGATTCGCGGATGTTACTTGCTACCCAGCACGCCGCTACCGGACAAGTCACCCAGTGGATTAAGAAACAGTTTGCGGCAGGTGGAATGCTAACGGAGATGTATCAGGATTTGTTGCATCGGGATTAGGGTTAAAACAGGTCATCAAACCTGGGGGTAGAACAGGAAAAATCTAAGCCATGGATTACAATAATCAGTGCAGCCCAGCCTTTGGTGTGTAACGCGTATCACCAACGCTTAAGTTAACGGCATTGTGCCCGGCGGGTTTTCTTTTCTGGTGCGCTCTGGCACCAAACAAAAGCCCACGCCCCTCACATATTCCTTATTGTCTGTACTGTTTGTACTGAATGGGAAAAAAATTCATGAAAAAAATCATTCTGGCAGTCGCTTTATCTGTGGCTACCACGGCGGCGTTTGCTCAATTGACGACGAATAATATCGGCAATTCCAGTACAAGCAGTTCGTCCACCTCCACTAGCCAGCAAACGTCTGCCATCCAGGGCAGTAGCGACTTACTTGGGACTTTAGAGGGAAGTGATACCGGGACTGTGCCTGACAGTACTGGCATTCAGATTACAAACCCTGTGACGATGCCGGTCTTAGGGCACACAGGTAACCTCAGGCAACCCGGTCCAATCCGTAAGTAATCGACTTTACGGGTGAACATAACATCCCTTATTTTCACCCGTATAAAGTTACATCACTTCGAGGTAATTACTTCCCTTCAATGCTCAGTTTCAACTGCTCTGCTACTCGTTTTGGCAGCGGGATATCCGTGCGTGATGTCGGCAATAAAATGCACCATATTGCGCGCTACGGTGATGACCTGAGTATTGGCAATTTTTAACATTGTGAACCCTGATTATGATGTTGAGATATTTGCGGTCTAGCTTATTTTTTTATCACCAGTTACCGCACTATTGTTAGACCTATATTCACACACTCTTTGTGGTTATCTGATTTCTCGCCCTTCTACTCATTAAGTATGGGTTCACTACCCAATGCTTAGCGAATTGATTTTGCTCAATAACCCATCAGCAACTGTTGGTATTTTCGCGGCCATTCATACGTCATAACAATGAGGTTACGATGGACGTCAGTCGCAGAAAATTTTTCAAAATCTGTGCCGGCGGGATGGCAGGGACAACCGCCGCAGTTCTGGGATTTGCACCCAAAGCGGCACTCGCGGAGGTGCGCAATTACAAGCTAATGCGCGCTAAAGAAACCCGCAATTCCTGTACATACTGCTCTGTAGGTTGCGGATTATTGATGTATAGCCTGGGCGATGGTGCGAAAAACGCCAAATCCAGCATTTTCCATATTGAAGGTGACCCGGATCATCCAGTCAACCGGGGCGCGTTATGCCCGAAAGGTGCGGGCCTGCTGGATTACATCCACAGCGAAAGCCGCCTGCGTTACCCAGAATACCGCGCACCAGGTTCTGATAAATGGCAACGCATCAGTTGGGAAGATGCTTTTTCACGTATCGCTCGCCTGATGAAAGACGACCGCGATGCCAATTTCATTGAGAAGAACGAGCAGAATGTCACGGTCAACCGTTGGCTTTCCACCGGCATGTTATGTGCGTCGGCGGCCAGCAACGAAACCGGCATGCTGACACAAAAATTTGTCCGCTCACTGGGCATGTTAGCAGTAGATAACCAGGCGCGCGTCTGACACGGACCAACGGTAGCAAGTCTTGCTCCAACATTTGGCCGCGGTGCGATGACCAACCACTGGGTTGATATCAAAAACGCAAACGTTGTGATGGTGATGGGCGGTAACGCCGCTGAAGCTCATCCGGTGGGTTTCCGCTGGGCGATGGAAGCCAAAAACAACAACGATGCCACGCTTATTGTGGTCGATCCGCGCTTTACCCGCACCGCTTCGGTCGCGGATATTTATGCGCCGATTCGTTCCGGCACCGACATTACTTTCCTGTCGGGTGTGCTGCTGTACCTGATTTCCAATAATAAAATCAACGCTGAATACGTTAAGCATTACACCAACGCCAGCCTGCTGGTGCGTGACGATTTCAGCTTCAATGACGGCTTGTTTAGCGGCTATGACGAAGATAAACGCCAGTACGATAAAACGAGCTGGAACTATCAGTTCGATGAAAACGGCTACGCGAAACGCGATGATTCACTGACCGATCCGCGTTGCGTGTGGAATTTGCTAAAAGAGCACGTTTCCCGCTATACGCCAGAAGTTGTCGAACACATTTGCGGTACACCGAAAGCCGACTTCCTGAAAGTCTGCGAAGTGCTGGCTTCCACAAGTGCTGCCGATCGCACCACGACATTCCTGTACGCGTTGGGTTGGACACAGCACACCGTGGGTGCGCAGAACATCCGTACTATGGCGATGATCCAGTTGCTGCTCGGCAATATGGGCATGGCGGGTGGCGGCGTGAACGCATTGCGCGGGCACTCCAATATTCAGGGTTTAACCGATCTCGGCCTGCTTTCCACCAGCCTGCCTGGTTATCTGACTTTGCCGTCGGAGAAACATACAACGCTTGAAACCTATCTTGCTGCCAACACGCCAAAAGCCACGCTGCGAGATCAGGTGAACTACTGGGGTAACTACCCGAAGTTCTTCGTCAGCCTGATGAAAGCGTTTTATGGCAATGATGCACAGAAAGAAAATAACTGGGGCTTCGATTGGCTGCCGAAGTGGGATCAGTCCTACGACGTGCTGAAGTACTTCGACATGATGGACCGCAACAAAGTCAGCGGTTATATCTGCCAGGGCTTTAACCCGGTGGCGTCGTTCCCGGATAAAAACAAAATTGTCGCGAGCCTCAGTAAGTTGAAATATCTGGTGATTATCGATCCATTAGTCACTGAAACGTCGAACTTCTGGCAGAACCACGGCGAGATGAACGACGTTAATCCCGCTGAGATTCAGACCGAAGTATTCCGTCTGCCTTCGACTTGCTTTGCCGAAGAAGACGGTTCAATTGCCAACTCTGGGCGCTGGTTGCAGTGGCACTGGAAAGGGGCCGACGCGCCAGGACACGCACGTACTGACGGTGAAATTTTGGCCGGGATTTATCATCGCATACGCGAGATGTACCGCACTGAAGGCGGTAAGGGTGCCGAGCCGCTTCTGAAAATGGGCTGGCATTATGAGCAGCCCGACAATCCAGAGTCCGAAGAAGTCGCCAAAGAGAACAACGGTTACGCGCTGGAGGATCTCTATGATCAGCACGGTAATCTGTTGGCGAAAAAAGGCCAGCTTCTGGATTCGTTTGCACTCTTACGTGACGACGGCTCTACCGCTTCCGCCTGCTGGATTTACGCCGGTAGCTGGACTGCGAAAGGCAATCAGATGGCAAACCGCGACAATGCCGATCCGTCTGGCCTTGGCAATACGCTGGGTTGGGCCTGGGCGTGGCCGCTTAACCGCCGCATTATTTACAACCGCGCATCTGCCGATCCGCAAGGTAAACCGTGGGATCCGAAACGGATGCTTATCGAATGGAACGGTGTGAAGTGGGTCGGTAACGATATTCCGGACTACAACACTGCCGCGCCTGGCAGTGGCGTCGGGCCGTTTATCATGCAGCCGGAAGGCTTGGGTCGACTGTTTGCCATCGACAAAATGGCGGAAGGCCCGTTCCCTGAACACTACGAGCCGTTTGAAACGCCGCTTGGCACCAACCCGCTACACCCGAATGTGGTTTCGAACCCGGCAGCACGCCTGTACGAAGCCGATGCCAAACGCATGGGCAAGCGCGAGCAGTTCCCGTATGTCGGCACTACGTACCGCCTGACCGAACATTTCCATACCTGGACTAAGCACTCGCGGCTTAACGCCATCGTACAGCCTGAGCAGTTTGTAGAAATCAGCGAGAAACTGGCGAGAGTAAAAGGGATTGCCAATGGCGACTATGTAAAAGTCAGCAGCAAGCGTGGCTTTATTCGTGCGGTTGCGGTGGTGACTCAGCGTTTGCAAACGCTCAATGCGGGTGGGCAGGAAGTGGAAACCGTGGGTATCCCTCTGCACTGGGGCTTTGAAGGCACAGCGCGTAAAGGCTATCTCGCCAATACCCTGACGCCATCAGTCGGTGACGCTAACTCGCAAACGCCAGAGTACAAGGCGTTTCTGGTCAACATTGAGAAGGCATAAGGAGCGAAATCATGTCCATGCAATCTCAGGATATTATCAAGCGTTCGGCAACTAACAGTTTCACACCGCCGCCGCAAGCTCGTGACTTCAAGGAAGAAGTCGCAAAGCTCATTGACGTCACAAGCTGTATTGGCTGCAAAGCCTGCCAGGTGGCGTGCTCGGAGTGGAACGACATCCGCGATGAAGTGGGTCATTGCGTGGGGGTTTACGATAACCCCGCCGATTTGAGCGCTAAATCCTGGACGTTAATGCGCTTTAGCGAAACCACGCAAAACGGCAAGCTGGAGTGGCTTATCCGCAAGGATGGCTGCATGCACTGTGAAGATCCGGGTTGCCTGAAGGCGTGCCCATCTGCCGGTGCCATCATCCAGTATGCCAACGGTATCGTCGATTTTCAGTCGGAACATTGTATTGGCTGCGGGTATTGCATCGCCGGTTGCCCGTTCAATATTCCGCGCCTGAATAAAGACGATAACCGCGTCTACAAATGCACGCTGTGCGTCGATCGCGTAAGCATTGGCCAGGAGCCTGCCTGCGTGAAAACCTGCCCGACGGGGGCCATTCATTTTGGCACCAAGAAAGAGATGTTGGATGTGGCTGACGAACGTGTGGCGAAACTGCAAAAACGCGGTTACGAACACGCAGGACTCTACAATCCACAAGCGGTTGGTGGTACGCATGTAATGTATGTACTGCATCATGCCAACCAACCGGAGCTGTACAACAATCTGCCAAAAGACCCGAAAATTGATACACCAATCAACCTATGGAAAGGGATCCTCAAACCGTTATCGGCAGCAGGTTTCATCGCCACGTTTGCCGGGCTGATTTTCCATTACATCGGTATTGGGCCTAACGAAGAGGTGGATGAAGACGAGGAAGAACATCATGATTAAGCAGAGCAAATCCATTGTCAGGACGAAGTTTATCGACCGCGCCTGCCACTGGACGGTGGTGATGTGTTTCTTCCTTGTATCCCTCTCAGGCATCGCGCTGTTCTTTCCTACGCTGCAATGGCTGACAGAAACGTTCGGCACACCGCAGATGGGGCGCATTTTGCACCCGTTCTTCGGCGTGCTGATTTTCGTGGCGCTGATGTTTATGTTTGTACGTTTCGTGCATCACAATATCCCGGAAAAGCAGGATTGGCCGTGGATTAAAAACATTGTTGAAGTGCTGAAGGGTAACGAACATAAAGTGGCGGACGTTGGCAAATATAACGCGGGGCAGAAGATGATGTTCTGGACCATTATGAGCATGATTTTCGTGCTACTGGTGACCGGCGTGATTATCTGGCGGCCTTATTTTGCACCGTACTTTTCAATCAAACTTGTGCGCTACAGCCTGCTTATCCACGCGACTGTTGCCATCATTTTGATCCACGCCATCCTGATTCATATGTACATGGCGTTCTGGGTGAAAGGGTCGATAAAAGGGATGATTGTCGGCAAAGTCAGCCGCCGCTGGGCGCAGAAACACCATCCGCGCTGGTATCGCGCCATTGTTGCCAGGGAAGCGAAGAAAGAAAGCACTGAAGGGTTGTAATCGTTCTCCCCGGCGAATTTATCGCCGGGGATTTGAATCAACGGTTATTTTCCCGGACAATGCCTTTAGTTTTTTAACTCCGGCGTAACAATGACATGAAACACCCTTTGGAAACCCTGATGAGTGCTGGCGGTATCTTGCTGCTAGCCTTCTTTTCCTGCCTGCTGCTGCCAGCCCCAGCGCTGACCATCGAACTGGCACAAAAACTGATCGCGATGTTCCATTTGCTGGATATTAACCAGCTATACACCATCATTTTCTGCCTGTGGTTTCTGGGGCTGGGTGCCATCGAATACTTCGTGATTCGCTTTATCTGGAAACGTTGGTTTTCAATTGAGAGGGATGCATAGAGAGAGGTTTCAGGCGGTAATTAACCGCCTGAATGATGGGATTAGCGATTGAGTATTGCCGCTATAGAACGAATGTCGTTGCCGGTAGGTGCCTGATGAATACGCAGGCCAAACTCATCAACCACAGCAAATATATGCTCAAAGATATCAGCCTGAATGGCTTCATATTCCAGCCACGCTACGGTATTGGTAAAGGCATAAATCTCAATCGGTAAACCTTCTGCACCTGGCGCTAACTGGCGAACCATCAGCGTCATGTCTTTGCGAATACGCGGATGGTTTTGCAAATATTCATTCAGGTAAACACGAAATGTGCCGACGTTAGTCATGCTACGCCCATTAAGAACTGAAACACTCTCGCTATTATACGTGCGATTATACTCTTCAATTTCTTTACTGCGCACGTCCATATAAGGTTTCAATAACTTAGCCTTCTGCAAACGCTCTATTTCCTCGGCTGAAAGGAAATGAATACTGGTGGTATCAATATTAATACTGCGCTTAATACGGCGACCGCCAGACTGCGACATGCCGCTCCAATTTTTAAAAGCATCTGAAACCAGCGCGTAGGTTGGAATAGTGGTAATGGTATTATCCCAGTTACGTACTTTCACTGTCGTCAGGCCAATATCAGTTACCGCACCATCAGCACCAAATTTAGACATTTCCAGCCAGTCACCCAGCTTTAACATGCGGTTTGCCGAAAGCTGAATACCCGCTACCAATCCAAGAATGGGGTCTTTAAAGACCAACATCAGCACCGCTGCCATCGCACCTAAACCGCTGATAAGAATGGCAGGCGATTGGCCAATAATTCTTGAGACGATCATGATACCAATGACAATTGAGCTAATTAACTTTACACCCTGGAATATCCCTTTTAGGGGAATATTCGACGCGAGGGTGAATTTTTGCGAGATGTTATAAATAACATCCAGCAAAGAAAATAACGACAGCAAAGCATAAAGCATAATCCACAACTGTGCACAGGTGATCAATATCGTGCTGACATCACTGCCCTTCTGCAACCACAGAACTGCCTGAATATTAACGATAACGCCTTGCAGGGTGAACGCAACCCTGTGGAACAATTTGTTTTCTGTGATGATTTGCAACCACAGATGCTGACTGGAATTAGCACGTTTCTCAAAGGCTCGCAGCACTATTCTGTGCAGAATAAAATGCACGACCAGAGAAAATATAAATATAATACCCAAAACCATTAATATTGAAGTTGTCGGGTCAAGAACAACGCCAAAGCGGCTCAAAAACAAACTCAATTCTTTCATAATTACTCCTTCCTCACCAGGGCATATCATGATGGCTCGTGATTCCATCTGCAACTGCAATGTCAATTTTAATTCCTTGAATATTCCTTACAATATTTTCATTGCATTCATGATGTAGTGGATAATTCTTAGGGATAATAAATAGATAAAAATTTAAAGCGCGAGAGATTTTTCAACGTCTGGCTATACTAAATTTAAGAATGTTAAAACAGCGAGATTTCAGTATGCCTTTAAGCGATTTTGTTCATTCTGATCCCTACACCCTCGGTATTGAGCTGGAATTGCAGATAATCAATCCGCCAGCCAACGATCTTAGCCAGGATTCATCGCTGCTGATTGACTCACTGAAAGGTGCTGTGACCGAAGGTGAAGTCAAACATGACATCACTGAAAGCATGCTGGAAATCGCAACCGGCGTCTGTATCGACATCGCGCAGGCTAATTCACAACTTGCCCATTTACGCCAACACGTTCTGCAAGCGGCTAGCAAACATCATCTGGCCATTTGTGGTGGCGGGACGCATCCGTTTCAAAAATGGCAGCGTCAGGAAGTTTGCCAGAGCGAACGATATAATCAGACGCTTGAGCTGTATGGCTATTTAATGAAACAAGCAACAGTATTTGGCCAACATGTGCATGTTGGGTGTGAAAACGAAGAAGATGCTATCTATTTACTGCATGGCTTATCGCGCTTCGTTCCGCATGTCATCGCGCTCTCGGCATCCTCGCCCTATATACAGGGTTCGGATACCACTTATGCCTCGTCACGCCTGAATATCTTCTCAGCGTTTCCGGACAACGGCCCTGCCCCTTTTGTCGGTGACTGGCAAGAGTTTAAATGGATGTATCAACGCCTTGAGTCCAGCAGCATCGTCCAGTCAATGAAAGACCTGCACTGGGATATTCGTCCAAGCCCGAAATTTGGCACCATTGAAGTACGCGTCATGGATACGCCGTTGACTCTGTATCGTGCAGTAAATATTGCCGGGTTTATTCAGGCTCTGGCCCACTGGCTGCTTAGCGAACGTCCATTTGTACCGCGTTCAGAAGACTATTTGCTGTATCGCTTTAACCGTTTTCAGGCTTGCCGCTTTGGTTTGGATGGGGTTCTGACCGATGTGCGTACCAGTGAACAACGAACACTTGCAGAAGATATTCTACCGCTGCTTGATACTCTCGCGCCTTATGCCGCACAACTTCGCGCCACATCAGCTTTAGAAGCCATCGAGGGTTACGTGCGTAATAACGACAGTGATACACGACGCATTCGTGAGTTTGTCGCGAATGGTGGCCTCCTGACCGAATTGATGCGCGAACATTGCGAAATGTGGGCAACAAAATGAATGAAATAGACAAAACATCGCTAAGAAACACGTTAGACACTCACTCTGGATAAGCTTATAAGTTGCGTTTATGAATACGAATTAACCCTTATAACGCAGTGCTTCAATAAATAGCGAAAATGCCGTGGTGTGCTGTTTGCGACTTGGATAATAAAGATAGTAACCGGGGAACGGAGTGCACCACTCTTCCAGCACTTTTACGAGTTCACCACGCGCGATAGCCTCTTTTACGGTGTCGTCCGGTACATATGCCAGGCCTAACCCGACCACGGCGGCATCAATACGCTGGCGTAGGCTGTTAAACGTCAGTTGCCCATCTACGCGAACACGTAATTCTCGGCCATCTTTTTCAAATTCCCACGCGTACAGGCCTCCCATGGTGGGCAGGCGCATATTGATGCAATTGTGATTTTGCAACTCCTGCGGAGATTGCGGTACACCCTTTTTCGCAAAGTAATCTGGCGAACCAACGACGGCCATGGTCATATCCGGCCCGATACGTACCGCAATCATATCTTTGGCAACCTGCTCACCCAGGCGGATCCCGGCATCAAAACGCCCGCTAACGATATCGGCAAGTGTGTTGTCGACAGTGATTTCTACCTTGATGTCCTGATGTTCGCTGAGAAATGATTTCAGCACCGGCCACAAAACTGAATCAACCGCGTGCTCACCTGCGGTAATGCGGATATTTCCCGCCGGTTTTGCACGCATTTCAATCAGCGCTTCCAGCTCACCTTCGATTTCAGCAAAGCGTGGCCCGAGGCTTTCCACCAGCTTTTCTCCCGCTTCAGTTGGCGCAACACTGCGCGTGGTTCGCGTGAGTAAACGCAATTCGAGACGTTCTTCGAGCCCACGAATAGCATGGCTTAACGCTGACTGCGATACGCCTAGTTTGGCGGCAGCCTTAGTGAAGCTGCGTTCACGAGCCACCACCAGGAATGAAATCAGATCGTTAAAATTCTCTTTTAACATGTGGTTTTCTACCGCCATTTCTCATTAACAGACACTGAGTATATGCAGATTCATGAGTTCAGCTCATAGCTCCTTTCGCATTTAGCGGACTAATTACCTGATGCCATTAGCGATACAGTTTGTTTTCCGATAACACGGCAAGCCAGGACACGTTTCCTATACTTCAAAGTCGATGTTGTCCATTTAAACCCGTCATCCTGCAAGTTGCAGGGGTGTTGGTTGCACTTACAAACCCGGCTGCAAATGCCGAACGGAGGAAAAAGTGGAAGAAAAAATGAAAATTGTCCAGGCAGGCTCACAACCTTCTCAATCAGGTCCGGAAAGCTACTTCACAGGCAGAGTCCGTATTGATGCACCTTTCCAGACCACGCCTCCTGCACGTACTGGTGGCGCAACCGTCACATTTGAACCCGGCGCACGTACCGCATGGCATACCCATCCGCTTGGCCAAACGCTGATCGTTACGCATGGCCACGGTTGGTTACAGGAATGGGGGGCTGAAATCCGTACTATTAATCAAGGCGATATCGTCTGGATCCCTGAGGGTGTGAAGCACTGGCATGGTGCAACGCCTGACAACGCTATGACGCATATCGCGATTGCTGAATCACTTAACGGCATCCCTGTTGAGTGGATGGAACACGTCAGCGACGATCAATACAAAAAATAGCATCTCAATCCGGAGAACAAACATGACGATGAAAGTGCTCGGATATGCGGCTCAATCCGCACAGGTTCCCCTTGCGCCATACGAATTTATGCGACGCTCACCGCGCCCTGATGATGTGGTGATTGAAGTGATGTATTGCGGCGTGTGCCACTCAGATCTTCACCAGGCACGCAACGACTGGGGATTCAGTAGTTATCCGCTGGTGCCAGGACACGAAGTTGTCGGTCGCGTGGCCTCCGTGGGTAGCGATGTTACGAAATTCAAACCTGGTGACTACGCCGGAATTGGTTGCATGGTGGATTCCTGTCGTACCTGTCATCCATGTAAAGAAGGGCTAGAGCAGTATTGCGAAGAAGGCAACGTCCAGACTTACAACGGCGTCGATCGCCACGATCATTTGCCAACATACGGTGGCTATTCACAAGCCATTATCGCCTCTGAAGATTTTGTGCTGAAAATGCCTGACGGTATGGATCTGAAAGGTGCGGCCCCGCTGCTGTGTGCAGGTATCACCACCTGGTCACCGCTGCGCCACTGGAATGTGGGCAAAGGCAGCAAAGTGGCCGTTATCGGGTTGGGTGGTTTAGGCCATATGGCACTGAAATTAGCTAACGCAATGGGAGCAGAAGTTACGCTGTTCACACGTTCTGCCAGCAAAGAAGCCGACGCCCGTCGTTTGGGTGCACATCACATTGTACTTTCTACTGATGATGGGCAAATGGCCTCTGTGACGAATCAGTTCGACCTGATTATCGACACCGTACCTTACAACCACGATATCAATCCTTATATGCCTACGCTGACATTGGACGGGACATTAGTGTACGTCGGCTTGCTTGGTAAAATTGAGCCGCCAGTCAGTACCTTGCCATTGCTTCTTGGCCGTCGTTCGATTGCCGGTTCCTGTATTGGTGGCATCAAAGAAACCCAGGAGATGCTGGATTTTTGCGGTGAACACGGCATCGTTTCTGATATCGAAATGATCAATATGGCGGATATCAACGAAGCCTATGAACGAATGCTGAAAAGCGATGTGAAGTATCGTTTTGTGATTGATATGGCGACACTGAAAGCCTGATTGCTCTCACCCCTCTCTGTAAAAAGAGAGGGTAACCCCAAAGCCCCACTCCCCCTGCGCTTCAAATATTGGTCCTACCAATTCAGAAAAAAACGTGACTCATTTACGAATAATGACAATTAAACAACACAGCAATTGCCATTAATTAACAAAAGATTAACCATTACGCATTGTTTACCCTATATCGCCAGATTGGTCTGACCAATAAAGCGAAAAATAATAAGCACATCACGTTCTGGAGAGTCTTGCATGCAAGCCTGGCAACAAGTCTACGACCCCGCTGGTAACATCTGGCTATCAAGCCTTATCGCCGCTATACCGATTATTTTCTTCTTCTTCGCACTGATTAAACTGCGCATGAAGGGTTACACAGCCGCAACCATCACCGTGGGTTTGGCATTACTCGTTGCACTATTTTTCTACCGCATGCCAGTTGACCGTGCATTGTCGTCAGTGGTGTACGGCTTCTTCTACGGATTGTGGCCCATTGCGTGGATTATTATCGCCGCCGTTTTCGTCTATAAAATCTCGGTGAAAACGGGGCAGTTCGACATTATTCGTTCCTCGATTCTTTCCATTACACCAGACCAGCGCCTGCAAATGCTGATTGTCGGTTTCTCTTTCGGGGCATTCCTTGAAGGTGCGGCAGGATTTGGTGCGCCAGTAGCCATTACCGCCGCATTGCTGGTTGGTCTCGGGTTTAACCCGCTATATGCTGCCGGTTTGTGCCTGATTGTAAACACAGCGCCCGTCGCGTTCGGGGCGATGGGTATTCCGATTATTGTTGCAGGCCAGGTGACCGGACTGGACAGTTTTGAAATTGGTCAGATGGTTGGCCGCCAGTTGCCATTCCTGACGATCATCGTGCTGTTCTGGATTATGGCGATTATGGATGGCTGGCGTGGCATTAAAGAGACGTGGCCTGCCGTGATGGTAGCGGGTGGATCATTTGCCATCGCGCAGTTTCTCAGCTCAAACTATTTAGGCCCGGAACTGCCGGATATTATTTCTTCGCTGGTTTCGCTGGTTTGTTTGACCGCTTTCCTGCGCGTTTGGAAGCCGGTTCGCATCTTCCGCTTTGGCGATATCGGTGCGTCTGTTACCGACCAAACGCTGGCTCGCAAAAATTACACCATGGGCCAGGTGGTTCGCGCCTGGATGCCGTTTATCTTCCTGACCGCCACCGTCACGCTGTGGAGTATCCCGCCGTTTAAAGCGCTATTTGCTCCTGGTGGCGCAATGGCTGACTGGGTATTTAACTTCTCTGTGCCGTTCCTCGACAAAATGGTCGCCAAAATGCCGCCTGTGGTGGCTCAGAGCATGGCTTACGCTGCGGTCTACAAATTTGATTGGTTCTCCGCAACCGGTACCGCGATTTTGGTTGCCGCGCTGATTTCCATTGTTTATCTGCGCATGAAGCCAAAAGCGGCTATCGAGACATTCGGTGAAACGCTCAGGGAACTGGCGCTGCCGATTTACTCCATCGGTATGGTGTTAGCGTTCGCGTTTATCTCCAACTATTCTGGCCTTTCGGCAACGCTTGCTCTGGCACTGGCGCACACCGGACATGCCTTTACCTTCTTCTCGCCATTCCTCGGTTGGTTGGGCGTGTTCCTGACCGGTTCTGATACGTCGTCAAATGCCTTGTTCGCTGCATTGCAGGCGACAACAGCACAACAAATTGGTGTGTCAGATCTACTGTTGGTTGCCGCAAACACCACGGGTGGTGTTACCGGTAAGATGATTTCGCCGCAGTCTATCGCCATCGCCTGTGCAGCCGTTGGCCTGGTGGGCAAAGAGTCCGACCTGTTCCGCTTTACCGTAAAACACAGCCTGATTTTCACCTGTATGGTGGGGGTTATCACCACGCTACAGGCTTACGTCTTAACCTGGATGATCCCTTGATGACAATACAACCGCGCCTGGCTGACCATCTGGTCGAGCGCGTTAAGGCGCTTATTAACGAACGTAAACTGGAGGCGGGTATGCGATTACCCGCTGAACGCCAGCTTGCTGCTGAAATGGGCGTTTCACGCTCATCAATTCGCGAAGCCATTCAAAAGTTGATTAGTGAGGGTGTGCTAATTAGCCGTCGCGGCGGGGGTACGTTTGTACGTTACGAAGTCCAGCCGTGGTCGGAACAGCGTATTGTTCAGCCACTAAAAACGCTGGTTGAAGATGACCCCAATTACCGTTACGACATTTTAGAAGCCCGCCACGCGATTGAAGCCAGCACCGCCTGGTATGCCGCGATGCGTGCAACCCAGGCCGATAAAGAAAAGCTCATCGCCTGCTTTGACGCCACAGTGAAATTCAAAGAGAGCGACGATCCAGACCTGGCAGCACAAGCCGACGTGCGTTTTCATCTGGCGATTGCCGAAGCCTCGCACAACATCGTGTTACTCCAGACAATGCGCGGCTTTTTCGATTTGTTGCAATCCTCCGTGATGCATAGCCGCCAACGCATGTACACCGTACCGGCCATTTTTGCCGGACTCACCGAACAGCATAACGAACTGTTGCAGGCCATTCTGGCAGGCGACCCGGAGCGCGCACGCCGAGCCGCGAAAACACATCTCGGGTTTGTCCATACCACCATAAAAACCCTACATGAAGACGAAGCCCGGCAAGTGCGAATTAACCGTTTGCCGGATGAAGACACCGACGTAATAAGGGACGAAAATCCATGATTATTTCCGCTGCAACTGATTACCGCGCCGCGGCACAGCGCATTCTGCCCCCATTCCTGTTCCATTACATCGACGGTGGGGCTTATGCCGAACACACGCTACGTCGCAACGTTGACGACCTGGCTCAGGTGGCATTAAAGCAGCGCGTGTTGAAAAATATGTCCGAATTAAGCCTTGAAACCAAACTGTTCAATGAAACGCTTTCAATGCCCGTTGCGCTGGCACCAGTGGGTTTGTGTGGTATGTATGCCCGTCGTGGTGAGGTGCAGGCGGCCAAAGCTGCCGCAGCCAAAGGCATTCCGTTCACACTTTCCACGGTGTCCGTTTGCCCGATTGAAGAAGTTGCCCCAGCGATTGACCGCCCGATGTGGTTCCAGCTTTATGTTTTGAAAGACCGTGGTTTTATGCGCAATGCACTGGAGCGAGCCAAAGCGGCAGGTTGTTCAACGCTTGTGTTCACCGTCGATATGCCAACACCTGGTGCACGTTACCGTGATGCCCACTCTGGCATGAGCGGGCCAAATGCCGCGCTGCGCCGTTACTGGCAATCAGTAACGCATCCACAATGGGCGTGGGATGTGGGTCTGAACGGTCGCCCGCACGACTTAGGAAATATCTCTGCCTATCTGGGTAAACCAACGGGGCTTGAAGATTACATTGGTTGGCTAGCAAATAACTTTGACCCATCTATTTCCTGGAGCGATCTGGAGTGGATCCGTGAGTTCTGGGACGGCCCAATGATTATCAAAGGTATTCTTGATCCACAAGATGCCAAAGACGCGGTGCGTTTTGGTGCCGATGGAATTGTGGTTTCTAACCACGGTGGCCGCCAGCTCGACGGTGTACTTTCGTCATGTCGCGCCCTGCCCGCCATTGCCGATGCAGTAAAAGGCGATATTGCGATCCTTGCCGACAGCGGGATCCGCAACGGTCTGGACGTTGTACGCATGATTGCATTGGGTGCCGACACCGTTTTGCTGGGTCGTGCTTATCTGTACGCTCTGGCAACTCATGGCCAGGCAGGCGTTACCAATCTGCTGAACTTAATCGAGAAAGAAATGCGCGTAGCGATGACGTTGACTGGCGCAAAAAACATCGCCGAAATCAGCCCTGAGTTGCTGGTACGCGAAGGTCTGAAAGATATTCTTTCGCCAGAGGGTATGGCGGTTGGGTTTTAGATAATGAGTGGCTCGCCTTGGAAAACGTGGCGAGCATTTCACTTATCCTGTCAGCTCGGCAAAGTGGATGCCAGCCGCATTAATGATTTTTTTTGTGGTGCTTATTGTAGGATTACCGCGTTCAGAAAGCGTTCTGTAAAGTGTTTCACGATTGAGTTTTGTTTCGGCTGCAATCTTGCTAAACCCACCTCGCGCCTCCACAAGACGACGTAACGCCAGAAGGAATAATACCTCACCGTTTTCTTCATCCAGACCCGCAAATGCCTCTTTCATGTATTCAACGGCAAAGGCGTGATCTTCCTGAAGCATTTCGATGACTGTTTTATCGAACTCATTAAATTGCATTATTTGACTCCTGATATTCTTGCCACCACGCAACGGCCTGGTCGATATCTGCCTGCTGCTTGCGTTTATCCCCACCGAGTAATAGCAAGTAAGTGTCCTTTCCTTCATGAGCGTAATAGATCCTGTAGCCAGGCCCTTCGTCTACACGCATTTCCCAAACGCCATTCCTGCAAGGCTTATGATCACCTGGATTGCTGAGCGCTAACTGGTCAATCCGCCGGACAATTTTTGTTTTAGCCCGCGCATCCCTTAATGCTTTTAACCATTCGTTAAATGGTGCCCTACCGTTTTGTAGCGTGAAGAACTTAATAATATTCATCCTTGAAACCTCTCAATTGTAGCTTTTATACCACACCAGTCAATGATTTTTTTGAGCGATGCAACTGCTTGCCGTAGCAATCTATTTCAGGTTGAGGAAAATCAAGAGCGAAGTTAGAAAGGATGTTTACGCTTTGCGGCACTTATTCCATGACACAAAAATAAATCGAATAAATCCCGCCGCTCAGGTGTTCACTGCATACCGAACACAGTGAGGGCATTATCATGAAGCGTTTTATTTCCCATCTGTTACCCGTTGTTGCAACCAGTTTTTTGCTGTTATCCGGCTACGCTCAGGCCATGGGCGGCAGCAATAATGAACCCGTTCCTCCAACCTGCCCTAAAGGGCAAATTTACGATGCTAAAACCAAGACCTGCATGGTGGACAAAGGCGGGATGATTAGCGACGAGGCGCGCACTGACTATGCTTATGCGCTGGCAAAAGATAAGCGCTATCAGGAAGCGTTGGATATGCTCAATACCCTTAAAGACCCCAACACTGCCGAAGCCCTGAACTATCGTGGATATGCCACTCGCAAGCTGGGCCATACTGATGAAGGAATCAGCTATTATTTAAAATCTGTAGCGCTTGATCCTAAATATCCTAAAGTCCGCGAGTACTTGGGCGAAGCGTACATGATCAAAAACCGTCCCGACCTTGCCCGCGAACAGCTTGCCGCAATTAAAACCCTGTGCGGTACAAGCTGCGAAGAATATCGCGACCTGGCAGCCGCCATCGACGGCCATCCTGAATCCTGATCTAAATGCCCCTGGAGGCGAAAATCAGCAGCGAAGCGATACGCCAGCAAATCGCGCAATATCTCCCCCGCCTGTGGCGATACGGCCTTGTGTTAAGCCATCGGCGGGACGTTGCTGACGATTTAGTCCAGGCAACTTGCGTGCGGGCGCTTGAGCGTTCTGCACAATTTATTGCGGGCAGCAGAATGGACCGCTGGTTGTTTTCCATTCTGCACTCCATCTGGCTTAACGAAGTTCGCTCCCAACTGATTCGTCGTGGCCAGGGTTTTGTAGATGTTGATGAACTCACGGGCGCGGGAAATAGCGAGGACCCCATCTGGTCTAACGACGTGATGAAATGTGTGAATCGTTTACCCGAAGCGCAGCGCGATACGGTGTTTTTAGTTTACGTTGAAGAGCTGTCGTACCGGGAGGCCGCAGTTGTGTTAAATGTTCCACTTGGCACAGTAATGAGTCGATTAGCCACAGCCCGCCTGACACTGGCTCAGGAGCCGGCCATTCAACCTGATACGCCGCAGATGAAAGGAGATAAATCATGAGCTTTTCTGGAAACACGGATGAACTGCTGGTGGCTTATCTGGATAATGAACTCAGCGTGTACGAACGAGCCGAGCTTGAAGAACGACTTAGCCACGATGATTATCTGGCAAAACGGCTGGCCTTTTTCGAGCACACCAGCTTACCGTTTAAAGCAGCATTTGAACCGCTGCTGGAAGCCGCGCCGCTGGCTAAGTTGCAAACCCATCTGAAGCCAACCGCAACCTCTGCTGTATCACGGCGCAGTTTGATTGCTGCTGCAGTCAGTTTTCTGGCGCTCGGCGTGATTGGCGATCGTACTTTCCTGCACTTTGCTCAACCCGAAGAAAACTGGCGCGAATTAGTGGCTCAATATATGGCGCTTTATACACCAGAAACCCTTGCTGAAACGCCGACTAATCAAGCATTAGAAGCGCAGTTGCAAAGCACGGGGACAGGATTGGGTGTGCCTCTCATCGCTGCAAATCTTGCCTTGCCAAATGCCACACTGAAAAACGCTCGTGTGCTGGCTTATGACGAACAACGCATCGCACAAATCACCTGGCTTGATGCCACAAGCGGCCCGTTGGCGTTGTGTATTACGCACAATACAGGCACGCCGATGACATCTCAAAACGAGCAACGGCTAGGCATGAACATTGTTTATTGGGCAACGCCAAGCCACATGTTTATGGTTATAGGTCACGGTTCTGCGGCGCAGATGAGCGATATTGCCGAGAAATTGCAAAAAAATATCAGCGCTTAGCTCTGGCAAATAGCAACGCCATACAACAATTTTGCATCTTTCACCGTCGAAAACAGACGTCAAAAAACCATGTCAGTGTAACTTCTGCCATCACTTTAGGATGATGGTGAAGTGGATAAACCCAGCGTTTATCCACTCTGCACTGACTTATTGCACTAACGCGGCCAGCTTCCCAAACACCCCTGCGCCATCGGCATCACGCCGGATTTGCACCACATCTTCGAGCTTGTCGATTTGACTGATCATTTGCTCAAGACGCTGGTCGTCGACCACTTGCAGCCAGATTCGGCTCTGATCACCCTGCGGGAGCGGCAGACAGAGAATGCCTTCGACGTTAAAGGCACGGCGAGCAAACAGGCCGCAAATGTGAGACATGACGCCAGGATGGTTGCGTACCGTAAGTTCTAGAATAACGGTTAGTTGTTGCATGGATTATTCTCCAATCATCTCAATGTTGGCAGCACCTGGCGGCACCATCGGGAATACTTTTTCACTGGCATCAATGCGGACATGAATCAGGCACGGACCAGGACGTGAAATAGCTTCTTGCAGCGCCTGCTGTGGGTTTTCTGCGGCATTCAAATCGCACGTCGCCAGGCCAAAACCTTCAGCAATTTTCAGGAAGTTAGTTTGCCCTGAGTAGGTCGCGGCAAAAACATTTTGTTGGTAGAACAGCGTTTGTTGTTGATGCACCAGCCCCAGTGCCTGGTTGTTCAGCAGGATGATTTTCACATCCAGATTATGTTCTGCTGCGGTCGCCATCTCCTGAATATTCATCATGATGCTTCCATCACCGGAGAAGCACAGCACTTTGCGCGTCGGTTCAGCCAGTGCGGCACCGACCGCCGCTGGCAAGCCAAAGCCCATCGTTCCCAACCCGCCGGATGTCAGCCACTGGCGCGGACGGTTCAGCGGGTATGCTTGTGCCACCCACATTTGGTGCTGACCTACGTCTGTGGTGATAATCGCGTTGTCATCCACACATGCCGCTGCTGCGTTAATCAGGCCATATGGCGTTAACGGGTTATCTACACCAGGCATATTGAATGGGAATTCTTGCTGTAAACCGGCAACTTGCTGCAACCACTGTTGGCGCGGTTGGGCATCGATTTTTGGCAGTAATTGCTCAAGCACTTCACCCACATCTCCACGAATCGCGACATGAGCCTGTTTGATTTTACCCAGTTCCGCACGGTCGATATCAACGTGAATGATTTTCGCATTCGGACAAAACTCTTCAGTTTTACCAATCGCCCGGTCGTCGAAACGCGCACCCAAAACAATCAGCAAATCCGCTTCCTGCAAAATATAATTGGTGCTGCGCGCGCCGTGCATCCCCAGCATCCCCAGTGATAACGGGTGCTTTGCCGGAATGGTACCGAGCGCCATTAACGTCATGGTGGTTGGCAGGTTGGCTTTCTCAGCCAGAACGCACGCGTTAGCGTGGGCATTGATAACCCCACCACCGAGGTACAGCACCGGCCGCTGCGCCTGGTTAATCATCGCGGCAGCATCGGCAATCTGTTGGGCTTCAAACTGTGGCGCAGGGGTATGTGCAGAAACGGGCGGTAACTCGCTGATATCAATCTCAGCGGTCTGTACGTCTTTCGGAATATCAATCCATACCGGTCCTGGACGGCCAGATTCAGCAATGCGGAACGCGTCGCAAATGACCTGTGGCAGTTCAGCGATATCGCGAACCAGATAGTTATGTTTGGTGATGGGGATAGAAATGCCGTAGGTGTCGACCTCCTGGAAAGCATCGGTACCGATCATCGATTTCGGCACCTGACCGGTGATACACACCAGCGGGATAGAATCGAGACGTGCATCGGCAATAGCAGTAACCAGATTTGTAGCACCAGGCCCACTACAAGCGATACACACGGCAGCTTTGCCTTGAGTTCGCGCCATTCCCTGCGCCATAAAGCCTGCACCCTGTTCGTGGCGTGCCAGAATATGGCGGATTTTTTTGCTTTGGCTGAGTGCGTTGTAGAGCGGCAGAACGGTGCCACCGGGAATTCCGCTGATGGTATTAATGCCATGGTGCTCAAGCAGTTGCACGATTAACTGTGCGCCCGTAATACGGTTTGCTTGCGGTGGGTTTTCCGAAATTGCCATGCTCCAGTCCTTCTTCTCGTGCCGTTTCGCTTTTGGCCGGGGGACTAAAACAAGAAACCCCGCCCGGTTTGCGCCGGCGGGGTTTTGGAATCGATGCGTTGATTCAGACCCTACGGCGCATTGCCGACGACCACCACCACACGCACGACGACCACCGCGGCTGGTAGCGCGGTTAGTAGTAGGCCAGAGTTGCGAGTGAATGTAGTCATTTGGGTCCTGAATATGAGTTACGCGTTTTTAACGTCGAAATTTATACAAACACACTGCTTCGTTTCACACAACAGCTTTATTCGTCAGGGATGAAAATCGTGCTTAAGATCACATCCTTGATTTATAACTTAGATAGCCGTTGCAGCAAATTCCCGGCGCAGCTCGTCAATTGGCAAATAACGGCCAATCACCACCAGGCGTGAAACGCGTGATTCGGTTGGATGCCAGGATGAGCCATAATCAAAGCCCACCACTTTATGCACGCCTTGCACGATAAGGCGTTGCGGGTGGTCGGCAATCGCCAGCACACCTTTGTAACGCAGCATATCGTTGCCAAAACGCGCGATACAGCTTTCCATGAATGCGCCAATTTTTTTCACATCCAGCATTCCGGCATCAAATACATGAGCCTGAATTGCGTCGTCCCACGAGCGTTTCGCTGAGTTTTTACGAAACGGTTGGAAACTAACGGGATGGTCTAAATCAGCGCTGATAATGCGAAATCCTGCTGCCATTTCGATGTTATCGGTGAGTTCAAAAGCATTAAGATCAAGCCACAGTTCTGCCGGGCATTCCCCGTTAACGATTTCAAAAAGATCGGCTTTGTTGTTGATCCGATGAATACGCTCCAGCGCCTGCTGCTTTGTTTCATCGTCAACACGATCCGCTTTGGTCAGCAAGACTCGATCGGCGAAACCCAGTTGTGACGCAGCAACGGCATGTTCATCAAGCTGGCGTGCAATGTGTTCCGCATCTGCCAGAGCAATCACCGCATCCAGGCGTAACGCGTCTCGCAGGTGTTCATCGACAAAGAACGTCTGGACGATTGGTGCAGGATCGGCAAGGCCGGTAGTTTCGACAATCAAGCGCTCAAATTTCAGAAGGCCTGCCGCGCGTTTATCCAGCATTTCTCTTAATGCTGCGGTGAATTCCCCACGCACACTGCAACAAACACAACCATTGCTTAATTCCACAACGTTGACGTTTTCTCCGCCTCTGAGCAGTGCGCCATCGATGTTTACGGCCCCAAATTCGTTCTCAAGAATAGCGACGGGTTGGTTGTCGTTATGGGCAAGAAAGTAGTTAAGAAGTGTGGTTTTCCCTGAGCCGAGAAAGCCCGTTAACAGGGTGACAGATACCGCTTGATTCATGTCAGATTCCTTAGGTTAGCAGCAGCGAGCGCCGCCCTTTCCACCATAGCGCGCATCCTGACGCTCGCGGAAAAACTCTTCGTATGTCATAGGCGTCTGTTCTGGATGAGTCAGCCGTATGTGCTGCACGTAGTTGTCGTAATCCGGTACGCCAACCATCAATTTAGCGGCCTGACCGAGGTATTTACCGGCTTTGGCGAGGGTGTCGAACATAGAGCCTCCCGTGGTTAAATCCAGTGGCCCTCTCCTTCTGGAGAGGGCCAGGTGAGGAAAAGTGACCGATTAGTGCGCGCTCTTAGCCTGCGCAACAATCTGTTCAACGTCTTCTGGCATCTTCTCGTAAGGAGTTTCCTTCGCGGTTGGATTGTCAGATTTCAACGCCTGTCGCGCTGTTTTAATGGCGAACAGGCCAATCACCACTACAACCACCATGAAGAAGATAGTCAGTCCAGCATCCAGACGGTTGTTAAACACCAGTTGAGAAAGCTGTGACTCGGTGTATTGCGCCGGGATATTGCCGCTGTCGATCATCGCCTGGAACTTGTTAGCGATAGCCAGGAAACCCACTTTAGTATCTGGGCTAAAGGCTTTTTGCCAGCCAGCAGTCAGGGTACAGAACAGCAACCATGCGGTTGGCACCAAGGCCACCCACGCGTATTTTTGTCTCTTCATCTTAAACAATACGACCGCGCACAGCATCAGAGCCATACCTGCCAGCATCTGGTTGGCGATACCAAACAGTGGCCACAAGGTGTTGATACCGCCAAGTGGGTCGACAACGCCCTGGTGGAGGAAGTAACCCCACGCCATGACGCAAAGTGCGGTTGCCAGTAAGTTCGCAGGTAGCGAATCGGTACGTTTAAGCCCAGGTGAAATAACGCCCAGCAAATCTTGCAGCATGAAGCGTGCAGCACGCGTACCGGCATCAACCGCCGTCAGAATGAACAATGCTTCGAACAAAATAGCAAAGTGATACCAGAACGAGACATCCATCAGGCCGCCAAGCGCGCCATGCAGAATGTACGCCATCCCGACTGCAAGCGTTGGTGCGCCACCCGCACGCGAGATAATGCTTTGCTCGCCCACTTCGTTAGCAATATTGGTCAACGTATCAGGAGTGATATGGAAACCCCAACTGCTGACCACACTTGCCGCAGATACCACAATGTCGGTGGTGCCAGCCGGAGCCAGAACGGCCATCGGGCTATTCATTGCGAAGTACACGCCTGGGTCGATAACACAGGCCGCAACCAGCGCCATAATCGCCACAAACGACTCCATCAACATGCCACCGTAACCGATGAAGCAAGCCTGGTTTTCGTTAGCCAGCATTTTTGGTGTGGTGCCTGAGGCGATCAGCGCGTGGAAACCAGAAACCGCGCCGCAAGCGATAGTAATAAACAAGAACGGGAACAAGTCACCCGTCCAGACCGGGCCAGTACCGTCAATGAATTTAGTCAAAGATGGCATCTGAAGCGTTGGACGCATGATCAAAATGCCGATCGCCAGCCCGATAATGGTACCGATTTTCAGGAAGGTTGAGAGGTAATCACGCGGCGCCAGCAGCAGCCAGACTGGCAATACAGCGGCGACAAATCCGTAGCCCACCAGCATCCACGTCAGTTGCACGCCGGTGTAGTCAAAGTACGGAGCCCAGGTCGGGCTTTCCGCGACCCAACCGCCAGAGATAATGGCGAAAATAAGCATTACGAGACCAATGACCGACACTTCACCAATGCGTCCCGGACGTAAATAGCGAATGTACACACCCATAAACAGCGCCAGCGGAATGGTAAACGCCACGGTGTACGTGCCCCACGGGCTGTGGGTCAACGCTTTCACCACAATCATCGCCAGCACCGCAAGGATGATAACCATGATCATAAAGCAGGCCACCAGCGCAATAACGCCAGCCGTGTTGCCCATCTCTTCTTTCACCAGTTCACCCAGCGAACGCCCGTCACGACGGGTTGAGACAAACAACACCATAAAATCTTGTACCGCGCCGGCCAACACCACACCCGCCAGCAGCCAGAGCATACCCGGCAAATAACCCATCTGCGCGGCAAGTACTGGCCCAACGAGCGGCCCCGCACCAGCAATGGCAGCAAAATGGTGGCCGAACAACACTTTTTTGTCGGTTGGAACGTAATCAAGCCCGTCGTTATGGCGCACAGCTGGCGTCATACGAGTGGCATCAACAGTTAAGACTCGTTTAGCGATAAACAGGCCGTAGTAACGATAAGCGATGAGGTAAACGCAGATTGAAGCAACCACAATCCACAATGCGTTTATCTGTTCACCACGATTGAGTGCGATGTAGCCGAGCGCGAATGCACCTATCAGTGCAAGCACAGCCCATATGAGGTGTTTCCCTGGATTATTCATATTTGTTTTCCATGTGTAGAGCCAGAGGTAGACGGTATTACCGTTTTGTTCTAGAACAAGCACGCGGATTTAACAATATTGAAACGTTATAATACAGTGGTTTGACCAGGTCTTTACATCAGCTTGTTAAGGGGATCACTTTGCGAGGAAAATGCAGGGCAACAGAGTTGCAATATTTGAGAGAGTAAGGGCAAATAAGCGTCGAGTGGTGGAGAAGCAAAGCCCCCACCACCAATTATTATCCCAGCGTCGCCGTCGTCAAACGGCTGGTGCAACAACGTTTATCACGGGCATCAAAAATGGCAATTTCCCAAACCTGGGAAGTCTTACCAAGATGCAATGGTTTGCATACGCCACGCACCATACCTGACGCCACCGCGCGATGATGACTGGCATTAATCTCAGTTCCCACCACGCACTGCCCTTGCGTCGTTGTCAAAAAACCCGCCATCGACCCCAGCGTTTCCGCCAGCACCACCGATGCGCCGCCATGCAGCAAACCAAACGGCTGCTGAGTGCGGTTATCGACCGGCATTTGCGCTTCAAGACTTTCGTCGTCAATGCGCGTGTAAATAATGCCGAGGTGTTCAACCAGGGTTCCCACGCTGGTGCGGTTTAGCTCATCAAGCGTTAGCTGCCGTTTCCAGATACTCATTCAAGCTCCCAGCGTTGCGCCGCCATCAATCACAATATCCTGCAAGGTGATGTGGCTGGCATGTTGTGAGGCGAGAAACATAATGGTGCTGGCGATTTCATGTGGACGGGCAATTTTGCCCAACGGAATGCCCAGTTTGAATTGTTCAGGGAAACCCTTGATGCGTTGCTGTTCGGCATCTGGTGATGTCCACAACGTACGTTGCATATCGGTATCGGTCGAGCCTGGCGACACCACGTTACAGCGCACGCCGAACGGTGCCAGTTCCAGACCAACCGTCAGAGAAAGGTTTTTTAGCGCCGCTTTCGAAGCGCCATAAGCAGACATGCCGGTGCGCGGCGTGTGAGCGGCGTCAGAGGCAACCGTCACAATCGCCCCGCTACGCTGCTCGCGCATTCGCGGTATGACGACGCGAAACATATTGAACGCGCCGCCAACGTTGACGGCAAAGGTGTCCTGCCAGTCTTGCAGCGCTAACGCATCCGTTGCACCCATACGCAAAATACCCGCCGCATTGACCAGCACATCCAGTTGCGGCTCATCGCTCAGAAGACGTTGGCAAACACTGGCAACCTGGTCGGTATCCGCGACATTCAGCATTTCTGTGGCATAGGGATAATCATCGAGCGGGAACGCCACATCGAAACCCGTCACCTTCGCGCCAGCTTCGCTAAATAGCCGCGCAGTATGATAGCCAATGCCTTTGCCCGCCCCCGTCACCCAGACACGTTTGCCGCTAAAGTCGATGTTCATGCTTGTGGTACCCGTGACAGCACCGTCCACCATGCATCGATGGTCGGGTTTTTCGCCAGCATCACGAAGTCGATATCAGTGTGGATTTTGCGCCAGCGTGCTGCAAGCGCCATCATACGAACCGAATCAAGGCCGTAATCAATCAAATTTTCATCGTCTTCCGGAATATCGGATTCATCAAGCAATGGCAGCACTACTTCACGCAGTTGCTGTTTGTTTTGCGGCGCAATTTCAGGTAGCAAATCACGAGTCATTACCACGCGCCCTGAACGACCGGCGGTGTATTTCAGCGCCATCATATGTTCTTCACGGCTGAAATCTGCCAGTGAGTCGGCCACCATAAACGGTTTGATATCACGCATAAACGCGTCAGTTGCCGTCGTCATACAACCGATGTGGGCATACACACCGCAGATAATCAGTTGGTTACGGCCAGTTTCTTTCAAAGCTTGTTCCAGCGGCGAGCGGATAAACGCGCTGTAACGCCATTTAGTCAAAACCGTGTCGTGTTCATCAGGCACAAGTTCAGCCACTACTTTCTGGCGCTCAGGGTGTTTGTTTAAGCCAGGTCCCCACATGTCGTTTAGCAATGCACGGTCTTCATCGCTCTGAGCATTAGGCTGTGCAGTGTAATAGACTGGGATATTGTGCAGTTTGCAGTACTGACGCAGGGCAGCAATGTTGGCGATAACCTGTTGGATCATCGGGCAATCATCACCCCAGAAATCAATGAAATATTCCTGCATATCATGAATCAGCAGCGCCGCACGTTCAGGTTCAAACGCCCAGCTCACTTTATTTTCTGGGATGTCGGCAGCCGTCGGTAAGGTGTACGCGTTCAGTTTTGGGATAGCCATAATTTCTCCGTCAATCAAGAAGCCAGTTGCTTATCAGCAATCAACTGGCGCAAACGTTTTTTGTCTACTTTGCCTACAGCGGTAAGCGGCAGACTTCCAACAATTTCGATACGATCCGGCAGCTTAAAATCTGCAATACCCAATTCACGCAAATAGCGACGAACTTCCACTGCGCGGAACGGGCGGCTGCCAACAATAAATGCGCAGCTTTTCTCACCCAGCAGGCTGTCTTCCATCGAGACGAGTGCTGCGTGAATAATCTCTTCATGGCGCAGCAACAGGTTTTCTATCTCTTCGGCGGCAATCTTTTCCCCACCACGATTGATCTGATCTTTTTCGCGCCCCTGAACCGTGATGTAACCATCTTCGGCAATAGAAATCAGATCGCCGGAACAGTAAAAACCGTTGGCATCAAAGGCGCTGGCATTGTGTTCCGGGCTGCGGTAATAGCCTCGGAAGGTGTATGGCCCGCGCGTCATCAGGCGGCCCACTACCCCCGCTGGCATCGGATTACCGTTTTCATCAGCTACCCAAACCTCATCGTCCGGGCACATCGGTTTGCCTTGGGTTTTGAAGATATGGTCGTTGTCATCATCAAGGCGTGTGTAGTTCACCAGCCCTTCAGCCATGCCGAATACTTGCTGTAGTTGGCAACCAATTTCCGCGGGAATTCGTGCAGCCAGAGCTTCGCTCAAACGCGCGCCGCCAACCTGTAACAGCTCTAAAGATTCAAGGGATTGATTGCTGCCCCACTCGCTAATTGCCTGTAGCCAAAGGCTGACAGCCGGTGGCACCAGTGCGGTAGCATTAATTTGATGGCGTTCGATAAGTGGGAAGCACAGCGTGGCGCTCGGGTCATTTGCCAGCACCACTCGGCCACCGCCGTAAAATACACCCAGCGAACCTGGTGAACTCAGCGCGTAGTTATGTGCCGCAGGAATCGCGCACAAGAAACGCGTGTTGGCATCAAAGCGGCATATTTCTACGCTGCGGCGAATGCTGTAGTAGTAGTCGTTATGCGTGCGCGGAATCAGTTTTGGCGTGCCAGTGCTGCCGCCAGAAAGCTGGAAAAAAGCAACTTCATCAGCAGCCGAATGACAGGCAACAAAGTTATCTTCCGACTCGTTGATAAACGCGCTCAGCGAACGTTCGCGGTCGTTTTCATTTAGCAATACCGCCATACGCAGCGACGGGTTCTGTTGGCAGAGCGCATCCAGAAAATCGTCGTGAGAGAACAAGTTGTGTTTGCGATCGGCAATCAGTACCGCCGGTTCGATTTGCTTTGCGTACGCTTCCATCTCGGTACGTTGATGGCTAAAGAGCGCGTTAACTGGGGCGACACCAATTTTCAGTAGCGCAAATAACGTGATGTACAGTTCCGCCACATTGCCAAGCTGAACCAATGCTGTTTCACCGGAACTCAGGCCACGGCGCTGCAATGCGCACGCCAGACGAGTGGCTGCTAGCTCCAGTTCGCGGTAGCTGTAATGGCGCTCGCCATCAATCAGCGCAAGTGCATCATTTTTTGCATGACGAGTAAGAATGTCGGTAAGCGGTAAATCCGCCCAGTAGCCTTTCTCACGATAACGTGCGGCCAAATCCGCCGGCCAGCGAGTGAATTGAATCGCCATTTAATTGAGTCCGAATACGTGCAGCATGGTGGAAAGTTTTACGCCGGTTTCGCGCCATTCTGATTCCGGTGATGAGGCTGGTACGATGCCCGCGCCTGCGAACAAGCGCACTTGTTTGCCCCCCACGCGGGCACAACGAATCGTCACAACCCACTCACCGTTACCCTCGGCGTCACACCAACCGACAATTCCGCCAAATAATTCGCGGTCAAACGGTTCCAGTTCGGCAATAAGTTTTTGCGCGACATCGTGTGGGAAGCCGCTTAACGCAGGAGTTGGATGCAGCAAGCAGGCTAGCGTTAGCGCGTTGTCCTGGCTGTCTTTTATCTGCCCGTAAATCGGCGTGGCAAGGTGCCATAACGTCGGGGTCGTAATCAGTTCTGGTGTATCGGAAAGCGTTAAATACTGGCTGTGCGGCTGCAATACACTTTGCATCGCCTGAGTGACCAGACCGTGTTCATGACGGTCTTTGGTTGAACGCAGCAGTTGCGCGCCAATTTCGCTATCACGTGGGATATTTTCTTTGTCGCGTCGCGCTGAACCTGCCAGCGGTAACGAGCTGAAATTCTTGCCGGATTTGCGTAACAGCAATTCCGGGCTTGCCCCCACCAGCGAGCTGCCATCTGGCAACGGAACATGGAAGTTATAGCTGGTCGGGTTTTGGCTAATCAGGCGATTGAGCAACGCATCGAGATCAACAGGCGCATCGGTTTCGATATCAATCAGGCGCGAGAGCACCACTTTGTCGATATCCGGCAGCGCGGTTGCGGCAGCGGCATGCGCTACCATTTCCATAAATTTGTCTTGTTCTGGAATCGCTTTGCGCGCCGCAATGTTTAGCGGTTTCCCCGTAACAAATTGGCAGGCATCGTCCTGGCGCTGCGCACGAGAAAACGTCTGCGAGCTTTCAGGAATAAACAAAGCTGATGGTTTGCGGGGATCAAACGGGATTGCGCCGACAACAACGGGCTTCTCGATGCCATGCTTTTTGGCATTTTCAAACGCTTCGCGAAGCTGTGTTTGCAAGTGACCATGGGGGTTTGCGCCATCCAGCGCCGGGATATCCAGACGAGCAAAGCAGCCATTTGTCGAAAAACTGCGGTAAGGCGACATAAAGAAAAAGCTATCTGCACAATGTGTTAGCTGTTTTTCTTGTGACTGCGGCGCCAGTAACGTTTCCATGCGTCCTCCGTTAAAAAATGATAAAGGATATTAATAATAATTATCATTTGTATTTCGGAGTCGTAACCTAAAGAGAAACCCGCCCGCTGTCAACAAAGGCAAATTTTTTTTAACAATCGTCATACTTGCGCCGGGATGGCAGAATAGTGAAAATGAGAAGCATTACCATAACATTGCGCGCAAATTTCAACAGGATGTCATTGAGTGAAAATCAGATTCTCCGCAGTTATCCTTTTATGTCTGAGCAACCTTGCCCATGCAGCCGACTGGCCACGAACCATCACTGACACCCGTGGTACACACACGCTTGAACAGGCACCGCAGAGGATTGTTTCAACCAGCGTGACATTAACCGGCTCGCTACTGGCAATTGATGCACCAATAGTCGCGAGCGGCGCAACGACGCCGGGCAACCGCATGGCGGACTCGCAAGGATTCCTTCGTCAATGGGGTGATGTGGCCAAAACACGTAACATACAACGCTTGTATATTGGCGAAGCCAGCGCAGAAGCCGTCGCGGCACAAATGCCGGATCTTATTTTGGTCAGCGCCACCGGGGGTGATTCCGCGCTCTCCCTTTATGACCAGTTATCCGCCATCGCACCGACGCTCGTGATTAATTATGACGATAAAAGCTGGCAGGGATTACTCACTCAACTCGGCAAAATTACTGGCCACGAAAAGCAAGCGGCCGACAGAATTTCCAGCTTCGATAAGCAACTGAGTGAAGCCAAAATGCATATGACATTGCCACCGCAGCCTGTTACCGCGCTGGTTTACACCCCGGCATCTCGTTCGGCTAACCTCTGGACGTCGGAATCCGCGCAAGGGAAATTACTCCAACAGCTTGGCTTCACGTTATCGGCTCTACCTGCGTCGCTTCCGGCCCTCCAAAGCATGGGAAAACGTCACGATATCGTGCAACTGGGTGGTGAAAACCTTGCGACTGGTTTGAATGGCGAGAGTCTGTTCCTGTTTGCCAGCGACGAGAAAGACGCCACCTTGCTTAAAACCAACCCGCTGCTCTCGCATATTCCTGCGGTGCAGAAAGAACAGGTTTACGCGCTGGGCACAGAAACATTCCGTCTGGATTATTACAGTGCCACTCAAATACTTGATCGCATGAGCAAGTTATTTGCCAGCAAGTGATTACTTAGCCGTAGCTGCTTCGGTTTGCGCCGGAGCGGCTTGCTGATAACGTCGTAATTGCACCAGAACAACCGCCAGCACAATCCCGCATAACGTCAACGCAAAACCACCGGAGCTCGCCGCCGCAACGGGCGTTAACGCCACCGTCATCGCGCCTAAAATCGCGGCTCCAATCGCATCTCCAGTCACGTTTTGCGCCGTCCATAATCCATTAATACGGCCTAGCATACCGTCTGGTGTAAGCGTCTGAATTAAGGTGTATTGCAGCAAAGAACTGATTGCACTGAGATAGCCAAACAGCGCAAGGCAAGCAAGCCCAAATCCCCAGAAGGGCATCAAACTGAAAACCCCAATAGAGATAAACGACACGACACCACTCACCAGCATAATCATGCCTGGACGCGCATGATGAGCGATGCGTCCACTGGTTAATGCACCAATAGCAGCACCCAGAGGAACCGCGGCATACATCAGACCGATTTGCGCCGCACTCATGTGCCAGTGCCCGGCTAAAGCCGGATAGAGAACACGCACCGCACTCGCCATCGTCAGTAACGCACCGACTAACGCAATGCCACCGATAATCGGATGACCGACCAGGAAGCGTAGCCCGTTCCACAAAGAAAGCAGTGGGTTTTCACGCGCTTGTGGCGGTGGTGCCAGTTTCGGCAAACTCAGCAATGGAAGTAAAGTAATGAAGGTGCCGATTGAGGCCAGCGCGTAGTTCCACACTACACCGCCCGATGCCAGCAACATCCCGCCTATCATTGGCGATATCACTGAGCCGAGATGCACAGTGAGCATAGTAATCGCACTTGCCTGCATTAAATTCTCGCGCCCGACCAACGCAGGTGTTGCGGCGAGAAGTGCTGTGACGCCGAGCGCACCAAAGAAGCCATCCCACACGCCAAGCAGATAAATCGCGGCTAGCGAAGGTTCCGGCAAAGCAGCATTAATTGTCAGGCCAATAAAACCTACTCCGCAGGTAGAACGCGCCAGCAAGATAAGACGGCGACGCTCGTGCCTGTCTGCCAGCACCCCGCCCATCATCAAACCGATAAACATCGCGCTGCCGGTCAACGTCACCGCTAAACCCACTTGCAGTGAGGAACCCGTAAGCATCTGAATTTGTACTGGCACCGCAACACCGAGTAACCCCAAAGATAAAATGGAGATAAAACGGGCAAGGAAAACGGCGCGAAAAGCGGGATGAGTCTTGAGTAAACTGAGATTTAGCAGCAAAGAATTGCGGTTCATTACATGGCCTTAAAACGAATTTTTCTTTCCGGGTGCGAGGCGGCTCATGCTAACATAAACAAATAAGAGTGATAATGATAATAACTATCATTAAATTTTACATGGAATTTGTATCAGGTAACAATATGTCGGCTTCTCGGCTATCCGTTCTGCTTATCCTGTTTTTCTTGCTGCTTTTAATGGCAACACTCAGTTTGCTGTTAGGCGCAAAATCACTGCCTGTTGAAGTCGTTATGGAGGCACTTAGCGGCCAGTGTAAAAGTGCGGATTGCACTATCGTACTTGATGCACGTTTACCGCGCACATTGGCAGGTATTCTCGCCGGAGGCGCACTTGGCCTTGCTGGTGCGCTGATGCAAACCCTGACTCGTAACCCACTCGCCGACCCTGGCCTGCTTGGCGTTAATGCCGGAGCCAGTTTCGCCATTGTGTTGGGTGCCGCAGTCTGGAGTCTTTCCTCACCACTCGCACTGCTTGGCCTGGCGTTTTCTGGCGCACTATTCGCTGCATTAGTGGTGGCGTTTACTGGCAGTCAGGGCGGAGGGCAACTAAGCCCTGTCCGATTAACCCTGGCGGGCGTGGCACTTGGCGCGGTACTTGAAGGTTTGAGCAACGGTATCTCGCTTCTGAACCCGGTGGTGTACGACCAACTACGCTTCTGGCAAGCCGGAACGCTTGATATTCGCACCCTTTCGACATTAAAAATTATTGTGCTGCCAGTGCTTGCAGGCTGCGTAATTGCGTTATTTATCAGTCGCTCGCTTAATAGCCTGAGCATGGGTACCGATACCGCCACAGCACTTGGCAGTAAAGTTGCTCGCACCCAATTACTGGGCTTGATATCCATTACATTGCTGTGTGGAAGCGCCACGGCAGCCGTTGGGCCAATCGCTTTTATTGGCCTGATGATGCCGCATCTGTCGCGCTGGTTGGTGGGTGCCGATCATCGCTGGTCACTTCCCGTCACTTTAATCGCCACGCCCGCATTACTGCTGTTCGCCGATATTATTGGCCGCATGTTGGTCCCCGGCGAGTTACGCGTTTCGGTGGTTAGTGCGTTTATTGGTGCGCCAATGTTGATTTATCTGGTGCGCCGTAGCCGCAAAGGAGCCGGGTTATGAGCCGCCTCTCCCCTCGCTTGTTAATCGCCAGCCTGCTCTTATTGCTGCTTAGTATCACTCTGGGTTTATGGAGCTTGGGAAGTGGCGTGCTGCCGCTTACGGTAAGCCAGGTTTTTGACGCACTCTTAGGGTCCGCGCCGCGCAATATCTCGCTCGTGGTCGTTGAATGGCGGCTACCTCGCGTGGTGATGGCGCTGCTAATCGGCGGGGCATTGGGCGTCAGCGGGGCCATCTTCCAGTCGCTTATGCGCAACCCACTCGGCAGCCCCGATGTGATGGGGTTTAACACTGGCGCGTGGACCGGCGTGTTAATTGCGATGGTGCTGTTCGGTCAACATCAAACCGCAATTGCCACCTCAGCCATGGCAGGTGGCATCATTACGGCGTTGATTGTCTGGCTGCTGGCCTGGCGCAACGGCATCGAAACCTTCCGCCTGATCATTATCGGTATCGGCGTACGAGCCATGCTGGTGGCCTTTAACACCTGGCTTTTGCTGCATGCATCGCTTGAAACCGCTATTTCTGCAGGCCTGTGGAATGCCGGTTCTCTGAACGGTTTGACCTGGGGGAAAATCTTCCCTGCCGCACCATTAATGCTACTGGCATTGGTCGTCGGAGCACTGCTAGTACGCCGCATGCGCCTGTTGGAAATGGGTGATGACAGCGCCTGCGCACTCGGTGTTTCAGTTGAGCGCTCCCGCCTGATGCTGATGCTGACCGGCGTTATCCTCACCGCTGCAGCAACCGCATTAGCCGGGCCAATTTCATTTATTGCGCTAGTGGCACCGCACATCGCACGTCGTCTGAGTGGCACTTCGCGCTGGGGTTTACTGCAATCGGGATTATGTGGTGCAGCCTTGTTACTTGGGGCTGACTTGTGCGCCCAACAACTTTTCATGCCATATCAGTTGCCGGTTGGCGTAGTTACCGTAAGCCTCGGCGGCATCTATCTTATTGCGTTGTTGATTCAGGAGTCCCGTAAGAAATGAGCCAAATCTCCTCTCCATCGCGCCTGCATGGCGAACAGCTAAAGCTGGGATATGGCAATCATGTGGTCGCCGACGGCCTGACAGTTGCCATTCCTGATGGCAAATTTACTGCCATTATCGGCCCCAACGGCTGCGGAAAATCGACGCTATTGCGCACGTTAAGCCGTCTGATGAAACCGATGAACGGCCAGGTGTGGCTAGACGGTAATGAAATCCACCGCTTTGCGACCAAAGAAGTGGCGCGGCGTGTAGGATTACTGGCACAAAACTCCAGTGCACCGGGCGATATTAGCGTGGCAGAACTGGTCGCTCGCGGGCGATATCCCCACCAGCCGATGTTTTCCCGCTGGCGAGAAGAAGACAGCCAGGCGGTAGAACGTGCGTTAAAAGCCACGAACATTGAAGATCTAGCCGAACAACCTGTCGATACGCTTTCTGGTGGTCAACGGCAGCGTGCATGGATTGCTATGGTACTGGCACAAGAAACCTCGATCTTGCTGCTTGATGAGCCAACAACCTGGCTCGATATCAGCCATCAAATTGATTTGCTCGAGTTATTGCGTGAACTGAACCAAAAACAAGGTTTTACGCTTGCCGCTGTGTTGCACGATTTGAATCAGGCCTGCCGTTACGCCACGCACTTAATCGCGCTGCGTGATGGAAAGATTGTTGCCGAAGGTGCTCCGACCGAGATTGTCACGCCAGAGCTTATCGAAGCGATTTACGGTTTACGCTGCATGATTATCGAGGACCCGGTAGCGCATACACCTTTGGTGGTGCCGTTGGGACGCGGATGAGCCAGCACTTTGAAGGTTTGGTTAATGTCGGATGTCGCTAACGCTAATCCGACCTACGGACTCGGATTTTGTAGGGTGGATTAGCGACATCCACCCTTTTGATTTAATCCAGCGCTAATACCCGCTGCAACACTGGCCCAATTTCCGCAAAAGCATTTGGGGAAATAATATCGACATGGGCGCAATCCAGACGGAACACATCAAGTTCAGCTACCCACGGTGCCCAGGTTTTTTGCGGTTCCATCCCTTGCGGTAACGTTCGCTCTGCAACAAATAACGTCGCTTTACCGCCAAATGGCACGCTTTGCGCTGTGGTTAGCAAGCGCACCGCATCGCCGTAGTTCCCTTCAATTGCCTGGAATAACGTATCAGACGCCAACCCAAGCTGTGCCGCAACGAAGGCCTCACGTTCGCGATTGATCTCGTCAAGAACAGCCGGATCAAGTTCATTCGCGCCCTTTTCAGCCCAGTTTTGCGTTTCTGGTGGCCAGGTATCCAACAGACCGAGGAAAGCAACTTTCTCCCCTGCTGCTTCAAGCCGTGCTGCAATACCTTGCGCCAGTGTACCGCCTAAAGAATATCCCATCAGGTAATACGGGCCATGGGGTTGAAGTTCACGTAGCGTTTGCAGGTGCGCTTCACAAACTTGCGCAAGATTTTCAGCCAGTTGCATTGGCCCTGTAGGGCGTGGAGACTGAATACCCGTAATTGACCAGCGTGGGTCAAGGTAGCGTTGCAACACGCTAAATTGCCAGGCAAAACCGGACGCCGGATGGAAACAATAAAGCGTTGGCCCGCTACTTTTACGCAACGGCAGCACCACATCAAAACCAGCAAGATTGGCTTCTTCTTCACTCTGTTCTTGCGCCAGAGTTTCGGCAAGTTGCCCGACTGTCGACGCAACCATTACTTGCCCAACGGTCACAGGCCTTGCGAGCGTACGGCGTAACTGTGCTGCCAGGCGCATCGCCAGCAACGAATGCCCACCGAGTGCAAAGAAGTCGTCATCAACAGACTGAATTTCGCAGCCCAATAGCTGGGAAAAAGATTCAGCGATGGTTTTTTCAAGACTCGATTCAGGTACGCGACCAGAACCACGCAACGCCAGTTCAGGCAACGGTAACGCTTTGCGATCCAGTTTGCCGTTGGCGCTCAGCGGGAAATCATCCAGTTGGACCAGTGCGACTGGCACCATATGCGCAGGCAAAATGGCGCTGAGCTGTTCACGCATCGCATCAACTGGCAACACCTGCCCCGATGCCGACACCAAATAACCCACCAACTGACGAGCATCGCCACCGCTTGCAGCCGCCCCCAGATTGAGTACGCAGGCGTGCGTGACGGCTTGAGCCACATCCGGCAACGCTTGTAATGCCCTGTCAATGTCACCCAATTCAATGCGCTGACCACGAATTTTTAGTTGATCGTCACTGCGCCCAAGATATTCCACCGCACCGTTATCAAGCCAACGGGCCACATCGCCAGTGCGATACATTCGCTCGCCCGCATCAAAAGGATCGGCAACAAAGCGGCTGGCAGTCAGATCCGGGCGGGATAAATAGCCCTGCGCCAGTTGAATGCCGGTGAGATAAAGATCACCTGCGATCCCCACAGGAACCGGGCGCATTGCTGAGTCCAGAATACGTAATCCGGTATTCCAGACAGGCCAGCCAATCGGCACACTGCTACCCGTTACGCGAGCCAGTTCATTGCCAAATGCCGGATACCAACTGACATCCACGGCAGCTTCGGTTGGCCCATAAAGGTTGTGCAATGGTATATGGGTAAGCGTTTCCCACTGGCGACAAAGCTCGGTTGGCAGCGCTTCGCCGCTACAAAAAACACGCTGTAACGTGGCGCAATTTGCAATCGCGTCATCGTCGGTTAATGCCGCGACAAAAGCCGCTAACATCGACGGAACAAAATGCGTGGTGGTCACACGATATTGGGCAAAAAGTTGCTGTAACGATTCCGGACAGCGATGTGCTTCAGGTGGTGCCATCACCAGTTGTGCACCAACGATATACGGCCAGAAAAACTCCCATACTGAAACGTCAAAACTGCACGGTGTTTTTTGCAAAACCACATCATTGCCATTCAGCGGATAGTGATTTTGCATCCACAACAACCGGTTAACGATGGCCTGTTGCCCGACCATGACACCTTTCGGGCGGCCTGTAGAACCGGAAGTGAATATCACATAGGCAGTATGCTCAGGAGCCGAGCGATTCTTGCATTCCGCCATATTTTCCGGCGCTAACATCTTCTGATAGCAGAAGGTTTGCAGACTGTTTATGGCGCTAAAACGCGGCAATTGTTCGGATGAAGTCAGCAGTAATCGTGGTGCAGCATCTTCCAGCATCATATGCAGGCGGTCGTCGGGATAACCGGTATCCAGCGGCAACCAAGCCGCCCCCACCTCAACAATGGCCTGCAATGCCAATGATAAAAACACCGAGCGAGGCAGCGCCACAGCAACGACATCCCCCGGTTTTACACCACGCGCGATAAGTTCACACGCCAATACCTGGACCTGTTCGCGCATTTCGCGATAGGTAAACTGATGGTTTTCATCGGCAAGCGCTGGGGCATTTGGCGTACGAGAGGCTTGTTCCGCTATCAAATGACTTAACGTCGTCGCGGGAACATCAGATTGCGTCGTATTCACGCTTTCCAGAAGCTCTATTTCCGGCGTGTGCAGCAGTTGTGCATCGATACAACGTAATGCGGGATTGCCCGCAAACTGGCGCAAAAGCAGTGGTAAACGTGCGATATGTTGCTGCAAAGTCTGCGTATCATAGCGTTCTGAATTTGCCAGCATTTCAAGGGAAAAGTCACCTTGTTCACTGATATACAGCGCAATTTCCAGATCCCGTACCGGGCCTGAAGCCAACTGGTGCGTGATACCTTCGATACCAGCGAAATCGAGGCGATAGTCGAACATTTTCAGATTCAGTACCGGGCCATAAAGTGGCTCGCCACTTGAGACTTTCCCCAGGTCACGCTGGATTTGTTCGGCGTCGTAGCGCTGATAACGGCGTATTCCCTTCAATTCTTTAGCCAGGTTTGACGCGAGTTCCGCAAGGGTAAAGTTCGGTTCAATACGCACACCAAACGGCAGCACGTTTAACACCGGCCCGGTTGCGCATAACGCAGCAGAGCCCATGCGGCGCATGAAGATAAACCCGGCTGAATAATCAGCGCGCCCACTTAATCGCCCGAGCCAAAGAGCCACTAAACCCAATGCCATATCGGCGGCAGTCAGGTTGTGGGCGCGAGCGCCCTCTAACAGCGAGTGGAAATCAGCGTTATCAAAACTGAGCGACTGGCGAATCAGTTGCGTAGTGGAACCAGGACCGGTCAACGGTTGTGTTGATAGCGTGGCTGGCGGCGGCAATTGTTTAGCATAATCTGCCCAAAACGCAGCATCGCGTTTCCACGTGTCGCTTTGGCGATATTGCTCATATTCCGCGACAACTTCGCTAAACGGTGTAAACGGGCCAGGTTCGGGCGTTTTATTTTGGGAATACGCGCTATAAATATTAGCAATTCGGCGGGTAATAGCCGTGAAACTGAAGCCATCTACCACTAAATGATGAAAACGCTGATACCAGAACCAGCGCTTTTCGCTCAAACGCAGTAACTGATGATGGTAGAGCGGTTTACCACTGTTGATGCGCAAGTCCTGCTCGAGACAGTCACGCATAATGGCTAACGCTGTGGCTTCTGGTTCGGCTTCATCACGCAAGTCGCGGCAAAGTGGCGAAGTAAACGATGCGCGGCCGTCGACCCATTGGCGCACCTCACCGTCCACTTCGCTAAAGCGCATGCAAAGAGTATCGGCCTCTTTCATGCCCGCCATTATCGCCTTGCACAATAGCGCTTCGTTGATATTGCCGTTTGGCTCGGCACTTTCTATTTCAACACTTTTTATTTCAACGTAATGCGCCACACTCCACGCATTCGCCTGTGGTGAAAGTTGATCCGCCATCCAGATACCGGGCTGCGCCGCGACTAACGGCATGGTTTCTAACGGCATGGTTTCGATCTGTTGTTCCTGAGCTGGTGCCATCATTAACTCACTCACCGCTCACCCCTGGTTTTGCAAAAGTTGTGGGTTGCAGCTGCGTCCAGTTGTCGAGTAGCCAACGATTGCATTCTTCGTTGGATGCAGCTTCGCAAACGACTAGCCAGCCGTCAGGTATTGCACAATGTTCAGGCCACAAACTGAACTGCTTTAACGTATTTTCAAGGATGAAAAAACGACTCTGTGGCGAATCAAAGGGGTTGCTGAATTCCATACGTCTCTCCTGTCAATGAGATGCTTTCCAAAGCCAGGCAAGCCCATCAATCAGACCGCCACGCCAGCAAAGCGTATCGTGTCCACCGTCAACCTGACGGTAGAAAACAGCTAGCTGTGTTTGTTGTAGTAAGGGATATAAGCGTTGATTTACTTGATGAATGAGAGGTTCTCTGACCCCTGCTTCAAGATAGATACGTAGCGGTTTATCACACTGAAAACCCTCTTCCAGTTGCTGTATTAGCAGCCCACCTTGTTGGTATGTTTCACGACGTGGCCACCAGTACGAACCTGATTGGCTCAGTACGCAGCCAAATTTTTCCGGCCAGTGGAGTGCGGCATAAAGCGCTGAAAGCCCGCCAAAACTTTGCCCGGCAACCACGGTGGTTTCTGGATTTTCATTCCAGCGGATAAGTGTGCGGATCTGCGGTAATAACTCTTCCTGCACTGCCTGCCAGAACTGCGCATTACACGGGAGTTCATCGCTGCGCGTCGTGTTGTCGATGACGTCAATCAGCACGTAAACCGCAGGTGGTAATTCCCCGGCATCCGTTTGAGCCTGTAGCGCGGGCCATACTGGCATGCCTTCTGCCCAAAATTGGCCATCGAGCACAATAGCTAATGGACGCTGTTCTGGTTGCGCGTCACCGGTCGAAAATATCCAGACATTGCGTTGATTATCCAGACAATGGCTTTGCCAGGTGATGCAAAGCGGTGCGCTGAAAGGTGTGTGTGGTTTATCCCAACCCGCTTGTTTTGGCGCACCAGGAAGATGCAGCGCCGACATCGGATGCCCTCGCCCACCGAGCCAGCTTTCAGGGTTGAGCGGATCGGCAATCGCTTGAGGTAGCAGTTTTTGCCAACCTTCACGCAGCGCCATAGGCGCTGGCACGATTCCTTCGAAGGCTGCGGCTGGGAAATCGTCTTCGTTGGTCGACGGGATGTAACAATAACTGCCACGCCAGGTCGCGCTTAAGCGGGTTTGCCATTGCCAGACATCCGTTCCAGGCACGCGCTCGAGGGTTTGCGGACGGGAACGTTGGTGATGGTCGGTGACGCCCGTGACATAAACCCATACTCGTTTGACCGGAGAGGTTTGCTCACAGCCTTGGGGGTCACGCCACAAAAAAACCACTGCACACTGGCCAGCATTTTCGCGCGTCACCAGGGGAATTCCCTGTGCCTGTTTTTCCTGCCACCAGCCCTTACTTCCTGTAAGCAAAATTGTCACTCGCACATAACCCTATGAAATTAATGATAACGATCAATAAAGCTGAAATATATTGATAATAATATTGATAATTATTTTCATTTGCAATAGCGTATTTCCGCGCTTTGGGTTACCCGATTCCAGGTGCAAAAACAATAAATTGCCGAACTTGAACGCACGAATCCCTCATTTCAGGGCGATTGCCGGATAGATCTCGGTATCACTACGTGAAATCCATGCTGTGCCCGATCCCTTAAGGGAATGGAATTACGCCGGGCTCAGCGGAAAAGCAGGCTGCTATAATGAATAAAAAAATTAACTATTCCCTCGCTATGCTCATTAATCTGGGAATATACGGTGTCGCTCAACCTGTCTTCGCAGCAGAACAAGCGGTATCAGCAGCGGCTCAGACCGCTGCCACTAACAACGACGACACACAGAACCTCGCAAATGAAGACACTATGGTGGTTACCGCAGCCGAGCAAAACTTGCAGGCTCCGGGCGTTTCAACCATCACCGCAGAAGAACTGAAAAAACGCCCACCAGCGCGTGATATTTCCGAAATCGTCCGTACCATGCCAGGCGTAAACCTGACGGGTAACTCCACCAGTGGTCAGCGTGGTAATGGCCGTCAGATTGACATTCGCGGCATGGGACCGGAAAACACCCTTATTCTCATCGACGGTAAACCCGTGACCAGCCGTAACTCAGTGCGTCTTGGCTGGCGTGGCGAGCGTGATACACGTGGCGACGCAAGCTGGGTTCCGCCAGAAATGGTTGAACGTATTGAAGTCATTCGTGGCCCAGCTGCCGCACGTTACGGTAACGGCGCAGCAGGTGGTGTGGTGAATATCATCACCAAAAAAGGCAGCGGCGAATGGCATGGTTCATGGAACACTTATCTCAATGCGCCAGAGCATAAAGATGAGGGCTCCACTAAACGCACCAACTTTAGCTTGAATGGCCCGTTGGGCGGGGATTTCAGCTTCCGTCTGTATGGCAACCTCGATAAAACCCAGGCTGACGCGTGGGATATCAACCAGGGTCATCAGTCTGAACGCACAGGTATTTATGCCGATACACTGCCAGCCGGCCGTGAAGGTGTTGTTAATAAAGACATTAACGGTGTGGTACGTTGGGACTTTGCGCCAATGCAATCTCTGGAACTGGAAGCGGGTTACAGCCGCCAGGGTAACCTGTATTCCGGTGATACACAGAACACCAATACCAACCAGATTGTTAAAGATAACTATGGCAATGAGACTAACCGTCTGTATCGCCAGAGCTACTCTTTGACGTGGAACGGTGGCTGGGACAGCGGCCTGACGACCAGCAACTGGGTTCAGTACGAACACACGCGTAACTCGCGTATGCAAGAAGGCCTGGCCGGTGGCACTGAAGGGATTTTCTCCAGCGATAAATTCAGTGATATTGATCTGAGTGACGTACTGCTACACAGCGAAGTGAATATCCCGATTGATCTCGTGTTCAACCAGAACCTGACGCTGGGTACTGAATGGAACCAGCAGAAAATGAAGGATCTGTCCTCGAACAATCAAACCTTTATGGGTGGGGATATTCCGGGCTCAAGCGGGACTAACCGTAGCCCGTATTCCCAGGCAGAAATCTTCTCGCTGTTTGCTGAAGACAACATGGAACTGACAGACAGCACCATGCTGACGCCAGGTCTGCGTTTTGACCACCACAGCATCGTGGGCAATAACTGGAGCCCATCCCTGAACCTGTCTCAAGGTTTGGGCGACGACTTCACCCTAAAAATGGGTATCGCCCAGGCGTATAAAGCGCCGAGCCTGTATCAAACCAACCCGAACTACATTCTGTACAGTAAAGGCCAGGGTTGCTATGCAAGCGGCACCGGCGTGGGTTGTTACATGATGGGCAATGACGATCTGAAGGCTGAAACCAGCATCAACAAAGAGATCGGTCTTGAGTTCAAACGCGATGGCTGGCTCGCGGGTGTGACCTGGTTCCGTAACGATTATCGCGACAAAATTGAAGCGGGTTACGCTCCTATCGGCCAGACCTCAAAAGGCAAAACCAAAACTGATATCTATCAGTGGGAAAACATTCCTAAGGCTGTGGTTGAAGGCCTTGAAGGGACATTGAACGTACCCGTTTCGACTACCGTAAACTGGACCAACAACGTCACTTATATGCTGCAAAGTAAGAACAAAGAAACCGGTGAACGTTTGTCGGTTATCCCGGAATATACGTTGAACTCGTTGCTAAGCTGGCAGGTTCGTCAGGATATTTCTGTGCAATCGACCTTTACCTGGTACGGCAAACAGCAGCCGAAGAAGTACAACTACAAAGGTCAACCGGCGACAGGACCAGAAACCAACGAAGTTAGCCCATATAGCATTGTTGGTCTGAGCGGAACCTGGGATGCGACCAAAAACGTCAGCCTGACTACAGGTATCGATAACCTGTTCGACAAACGCCACTGGCGTGCGGGTAATGCCCAAACCACGGGCGGTGATGTTGGTTATATGTATGGCGCAGGCGCCGAAACTTATAACGAATCCGGTCGTACTTACTATGTGAGTGTGAATACCCATTTCTAAAAATGGATGGGAGGAGAGTTTTCTCCTCCCTTTTTACGATGGAACATCAGCTATCTCAATTCGATATTTCCCCTGATATTCACGTTTATCGCGTGGATTTTGATGCCGCAACTTTTAAGCCAGAAGACCTATTATGGATCCCTCACCATAATCGTTTATCCAATGCAGTGAATAAGCGTAAAGCCGAACATTTGGCAGGAAGAATCGCTGCAAACCAGGCCCTGAGATTTCATGGAATAAAGGATTATATTCCCGGTATTGGTTTACACCGTGAGCCCTGCTGGCCGCCGGGGTTTACCGGCAGCATTACTCACAGTGGCAATGTGGCGCTTGCGACAGTGATTACTGACAATCCATTGCAGCGCATGGGGATTGGTATTGATTATGAAGAAATTATCGCGCCACAGGTTGCCGAAGAAATCTATGGTGGCATTATAGATTGTGCGGAGAAAGAGCTTATCAGCGCTTCACCCTTCTCGTTTAATTACGCATTAACGCTAGTGTTTTCCGCGAAGGAAAGTTTATTCAAAGCATTGTTTCGCCACGTCGGGCGTTACTTTGATTTTTCAGCTGCGTCGCTAAATGAAATAGATTACCAACACCTGAGTCTGACATTAAATCATTCGCTTGGGCCATATCAAAAAGGTGACACATTCATAGCCACATGGAAAGGTGACGCAGCGCAATTAATAACGCTAATACGGCTTGGATGATAATAAAAAGAAATCGCTTGCGGCACAGTAATAAGTGAATGTTATATTCGAAAGAACACACACATCTATAACATCACTTATAACAAGGACTCCTTAATCTATGGAAAACTCGCTTTCCCTCGAATCCTTCCTCACCTCTGTACAACTGCGTGATCCACACCAGCCAGAATTTGCTCAGGCAGTCCGCGAAGTTATGACCACCTTGTGGCCGTTTCTGGAACAAAATCCTCAGTACCGCCGTTCAGCCTTGCTGGAGCGCTTAGTCGAACCCGAGCGAGTGATTCAGTTCCGCGTAACCTGGGTTGATGACAATAATCAGGTGCAGGTTAACCGTGCCTGGCGTGTACAGTTCAGCTCCGCAATTGGCCCATTCAAAGGCGGGATGCGCTTCCATCCATCTGTTAACCTCTCGATTCTGAAATTCTTAGGCTTTGAGCAAACCTTTAAAAACGCGTTAACCACACTGCCAATGGGCGGGGGTAAAGGGGGTAGCGACTTTAACCCTAAAGGTAAAAGCGAAGGCGAGATCATGCGTTTTTGCCAGGCACTGATGATCGAGTTGTATCGCCATCTGGGGCCAGATACTGACGTGCCTGCGGGCGACATTGGCGTTGGTGGGCGTGAGGTGGGCTTCATGGCGGGGATGATGAAAAAACTCTCCAACAACACCGCTTGCGTGTTCACGGGCAAAGGGCTGTCATTTGGTGGAAGCCTGATTCGCCCCGAAGCGACGGGTTATGGTCTCATCTATTTTACCGATGCAATGCTCCAGCGCCATGGTCTGGGCTTTGAAGGGATGCGGGTTTCGGTTTCCGGCTCAGGTAACGTGGCGCAATACGCCATCGAAAAAGCGTTATCTCTGGGTGCGCGTGTGGTTACTGCCTCTGACTCCAACGGTACCGTTGTCGATGAAGAAGGTTTCACTAAAGAGAAACTGGCTCGTCTGGCCGAAATTAAAGCCAGCCGCGACGGACGTGTTGCCGATTATGCAAAAGAGTTTGGTTTGCAATACCTCGAAGGCCAGCAACCGTGGAACGTGCCGGTTGATATCGCGCTGCCTTGTGCTACACAGAATGAGCTCGATACCGAAGCTGCGCGCACACTGATTGCTAACGGCGTGAAAGCCGTGGCTGAAGGTGCAAACATGCCAACCACCATCGAAGCGACCAATCTGTTCCTGGATGCGGGAGTATTGTTTGCACCGGGTAAAGCAGCTAACGCTGGCGGTGTAGCAACCTCTGGTCTGGAAATGGCGCAGAACGCGGCACGTCTGAGCTGGAAGGCAGAGAAGGTTGATATCCGTCTACATCACATCATGCTAGATATTCACGAAGCCTGTGTGAACTACGGCGGTGAAGATAAGCAAACGCATTATGTACGCGGCGCGAACATTGCAGGCTTCGTTAAGGTTGCCGATGCGATGTTAGGGCAAGGTATTTTGTAAGGTCATACGCCCTCAACTTTTTAGGCTGAGGGCTAACCTTTATACCGCTGGCACCACTTTAATATTTTCCATACCAATCCCCAACTTGCGCGGTTCATGACCAAGAATATTGCCTTCGTTAGATAACTGCGGCTGCGGCGGAATAATTTCCAGCAGATTGCTGCGCTCCGGGTTATCAAAATGCAGTGTCGTGGTACTCAATTCCTCACCAAGCGTTACCGTCTGCTGCTGGCTTCCCACTTTTACCGGTACCGGTTGGCCGATATTTGGGCCAAATGCTTTGGCCGTAATCACCAGGTCGAATTTCTCCGGTAGCGGCTCAGCGTATTCAATTTTCACTTCTGGTGCCAGATTGGCATTTGACCAACGGCCCCAGTCTTCCGGGCGCGAAATCCCGGCAAATTCTTTCACGTTTTGCGGTGCACCCGGCACATTGAAGATAAAGCTATCCGCCTGATAACGAATGGCATTTTCGTCCAGTTTCAACAAGGCAATATTCTTTTTAAAACGCGCCTTGTCGATGTCTTGCGGCGCGAATTGCACAGTATGCTGCTCTTGTTGTTGTTCAATTAAACGCACTGACGGTTGGCCGCCGACTTGTCCTTGAGCCACACAAAGCCCGGTGGACAATGCCAGTTTAGGTTCCCACAAACGTGCCATTTTGAAACAGCGATCAGCCCAAACAAATTTATCATTTTCTTTAAAGTCAGCCAGTTGATAGCGCAGCGGGGCTGAATATTCGCTTTCAGGTAATGGCTCTATTTTTTTATCCAGAATACGTAGCAGCAGCGGCATTTTGAAATGTGCGCCAGAGTAGCTGAAGGTATTTTTCTTCTGGTCAATTTCATACTGAGTAATGGTTTTCGGGAAGTTCCACAGATCAATAACGTCCGGTTTCCACTCCATCACCTTTTCTTTAACGTTAAGAAATACCGATGCAATCGACTGCCCGGATAAACTACTACGCCCTAATCCAAGATAATTATCACCACCCAACACATCTAATACCGTCGCCCCGTTATCAAGGGTACTACGTTTTACCGATACCAATTCCGCCTGCGGTTTATCGCCACGAATAATAAAGAACAGATTATTACGATCATGCTGATTGAGGTATTTGTACGCAGTATTATTCATTGCCAGATGATCGGAACTCACGACAATGACTGTATTTTTAAAATACGGTGACGCCTTTATTTTCTCTATCAACGCAGCGATATGTTCCTGGCTACAGGCAACTGCGCTAAATGATTGATTTTCTTTGCCATCAAACTTATAGCTACGACGTTTACAGGTTTTAGAGATAAAACCGTCAGGATGATGCGTATCAACGGTCAACGTAAAGAGTGAGAAGCGTTTATTCGTCTTCGACAGTTCAATATATTTTTCATAGACTTCATCCAACACAGTGTCGTCGTAGAAGCCCCAGTTATTACGATACAGCGGATCGGCAACCATGCTTTTCAGCTCTTGGGCACCGTACATATTTTCGAAGCCATGAGACTGTAAAAAGATGTCTTTACCAGCAAAGCGCAGGTCTGCACCTTGCATAAAGTAGTTTTCATATCCTGAGGCTTTCAGAATATCACCCAGGCAGATGTTTTTAGGGAAAAAACTCGACATCGAAGCCGATGAATTACCTTCAAATGGCGCAAATAATGGAATACCACATTGTGAGGCAACCATCCCGGCAATAGTATAATCAGTACCCGGCAATTGTACTGTATGACTGAAATCTATTCCTTCATTTTTAAGCCCGGTTAATTCCGGCGCTAAATCGGGGAATAACTCTGGTTGTAAATAAGTGCGTTCAAGGCTTTCGCCATAAATATAAACCAGATTCAGTTTCGGATTTTTAATGGTACCTTGCGGGACTTTATAATAAACATCGAAATCAGAATCACCGCTTCGAGTCTGGGATTTGACCAGCTCCACAACCTGGCGAAACGCGGAGGACGCGTCCACTGATGCCATCGCCAAGACCAACGCCAGTAGGCTGTAGCCAAAATGATGGGGATATCCTTTACGGCGCCGTAAAATCCAGGTTAAGCCACCGAACACCGCTACCAGAGCAACAAAAACCCCTATACCGGGCAGAACATACTTTCCGATTCCTGCCCCGGTAAGGCTGCTGGTTAGGGTGTAAAGCACAGCATCGTTAATCCCTTCGCCGGTAAAGTAGTTACAGGCGACAAACGTCACGTTCAGAACAATATACAGACCTAGAATAAAAAGGATGGCGCTAAACCACCAGGTGTTACGGCCTGCTTTAACGGCGTACACGGCAACAGCTGCGACAAACAACACAATTGAAAGCATTTCCGACAACGCCAAACCCTCGAAATTAACGCGCGCAATGGCGCAAAGCTGTGCTCAATAATATCTGAGCGCTAAATCTAGCGTTGTTGTCACACTCCTGCAATTTCTCTGACACAAAAGTGTGCTTCATTTCAGAAATGTACGTAGTTAAAGCATAAGTCTGATAGCTAATAACTATCAGAGTCATCGTTAATACAACGATTGGATGGATTGACCCGTCCTGCGCATCAATGATTTAATCCCGCCGCTGTTATGATTTTTTAAAGTGGAATTGTAACGCGCAACATTAAGAGGCCACCCTGGCAACAGGGTGGCTTTTTTTATATCTGCCGTTTCGGTTGTTAGGTATTACTTATCAATTCAATACATTCTACCCATTAGAGCCTTACAACAATATTCGGTACCTTTCTCCCATCGCAAAACGGAGGAAGTACAAATGTCTTTAATTAATACCAAAATCAAACCATTCAAAAACAGCGCTTTTAAAAACGGTGAATTCATTGAAGTTACCGAGAAAGATGTAGAAGGTCGCTGGAGCGTTTTCTTCTTCTACCCAGCTGACTTCACTTTTGTTTGCCCAACTGAACTGGGCGATGTGGCTGACCATTACGAAGAATTCCAGAAAATGGGCGTGGATATTTACTCTGTATCTACCGACACCCATTTCACCCATAAAGCATGGCACGAAACGTCTGACACCATCCGTAAAATCAAATACGCGATGATCGGCGACCCAACTGGTGCACTGACTCGTAACTTCGAGAATATGCGTGAAGACGAGGGCCTGGCGGACCGCGGTACCTTTATTGTTGACCCACAGGGCATCATCCAGGCTATCGAAGTCACCGCTGAAGGCATTGGCCGTGATGCATCCGACCTGCTGCGTAAAGTGAAAGCGGCTCAGTACGTTGCTTCGCACCCAGGTGAAGTTTGCCCGGCTAAATGGAAAGAAGGCGAAGCGACTCTGGCTCCGTCTCTGGACCTGGTCGGTAAAATCTAAATTACCACGCACTATTTCTAATTTATCGGCAGCATTTTGCTGCCGATTTTTCTCGCCATCAGGGAGATTACACATGCTCGACAACAACATGAAAACCCAACTCAAGGCCTACCTTGAGAGATTAACCAAACCTGTTGAGTTGATTGCCACGCTGGATGACAGTGCAAAATCAACCGAGATAAAGGAACTGTTGGCAGAAATCGCGGAGTTATCAGACAAAGTTTCTTTCAGCATTAATAACGACTTGCCGGTGCGCAAGCCGTCGTTTTTAATTACAAATCCAGGTTCCGATAAGGGTCCGCGTTTTGCAGGTTCCCCTCTCGGCCACGAATTTACTTCTCTGGTGCTGGCGTTGCTTCAAACCGGGGGACATCCGTCGAAAGAATCGCAAGATTTGCTTGAGCAAATCCGCGAGATCGACGGCGATTTCCATTTTGAGACCTATTACTCGCTTTCCTGCCATAACTGCCCGGATGTAGTGCAAGCGCTGAACCTGATGACGGTACTAAATCCGCGCATCAGCCATACCGCGATTGACGGCGGCGTTTACCAGAATGAAATTCAGGAACGCAACGTAATGGGTGTGCCTGCGGTGTTCCTCAACGGTAAAGAGTTCGGCCAGGGGCGTATGACGCTTGCCGAAATCGTTGGGAAAATTGATACCGGAGCTGAAAAACGCTCGGCAGAAGCGTTGAACAAACGTGAAGCTTACGATGTGCTGATTGTCGGTAGCGGCCCAGCAGGCGCAGCAGCAGCGGTTTATTCCGCACGTAAAGGCATCCGTACCGGTCTGATGGGTGAGCGTTTTGGCGGCCAGGTATTAGATACTGTTGATATCGAAAACTACATTTCCGTACCGAAAACCGAAGGTCAGAAACTGGCGGGCGCACTGAAAGCCCACGTTGACGATTACGACGTTGATGTTATTGATACTCAAAGTGCCAGCAAGCTGATTCCGGCTAAAACGGAAGGCGGCCTGCATCAGATTCAAACTGCATCCGGTGCCACGCTGAGCGCACGCAGCATTATCATTGCCACCGGAGCGAAATGGCGCAACATGAATGTTCCGGGTGAAGATCAATATCGTACTAAAGGCGTGACCTATTGTCCGCACTGTGACGGCCCACTGTTTAAAGGCAAACGCGTGGCGGTCATCGGCGGCGGTAATTCCGGTGTGGAAGCGGCAATTGATCTGGCGGGTATTGTAGAACACGTTACTTTGCTGGAGTTTGCACCAGAAATGAAAGCCGATCAGGTATTGCAAAATAAAGTTCGCAGCCTGAAAAACGTCGATATTATTCTGAACGCACAAACGCTGGAAGTGAAAGGTGACGGCACGAAAGTGACCGGTTTGCAGTATAAAGACCGCAACACTGAAAGTGTACATGACATTGAACTGGCAGGGATATTTGTACAAATTGGTCTCTTGCCAAATACCAACTGGCTGGAAGGCAGCGTTGAACGCAACCGCATGGGTGAAATAATTATTGATGCGAAATGCGAAACAACCGTGAAAGGTGTGTTTGCTGCTGGCGACTGCACCACCGTACCGTACAAACAAATCATTATTGCGACTGGCGAAGGCGCTAAAGCTTCTCTGAGCGCATTTGATTATTTGATTCGTAACTCATAATACTGTCAGTACTAAAAAAATGGCCCATCACTTGTGGGCCATTTTTAATATTCTTTTGGCAAATACTTAATGTCCACCAGCTTTCCACGTTTAATCTCAACGTAATTTCCGCGGCGTAACTCGCCAAGAATCGCCATTATTGTGCTGCGCGACAGTTGAGTTCGTTCCTGAATATAATCCGCTACATTAATTCCGCTGCGTATTCCAGGTGGTTGCGAATGTAATTCCAACAATTTATTACGGATCATCACATACGCCGTTACACCGAATAGATGCTCGTCACGTAAAGAATAAATCTGCAAATACCAGGCCAGAAGACTAGCCACAGGTTCCCATAACTGCTGTTTGGTAAAAACTTCAAATGCCTCTTCGGCCTTTACAACCTGTGCCATGCAAGGTTCTCCAACTTTCAGATACCAGCCTCCACGAGGTCGTAAACACTCAGCAATGCCATAAATCATCCCACCTTGCCCCGAAGAAAGCACTAAGCCATCGCTTGCCCGAAGAAACGTAAAGTGCCCATCATTGAACAAGTAGAGGGATTTTTCATTTTCCTGGACGGCATAAATTTCATCTCGTGGATGAAAAATATGTTCCGTTCCTAACGTAGAAAGTGCCTGCTGCAAAATTGCTATCTCAGCAATGGGTCGTGGCGGGTAAATAGAATGAGTGGCAGCATCACTATTCTGGTCATTTACGTTACCCATGAATCAACCTTTTTGTATGCTTATATCCAGTATAATAGCTGATAAAAAAAGCGGCTTACGCCGCTTTTTTTATCTCTAACAAGATCAGGACCTATTTTCTACGCCAGGTTGTACCCTGTGGGCCATCTTCCAACACGATACCCATCTCATTAAGACGGTCACGGGCCTGGTCTGCTAGCGCCCAGTCTTTTGATTTGCGGGCATCGTTACGCTGTTTGATAAGCGCTTCGATTTCAGTCACTTCACCATCATCAGCTTGTACGCTGCTTTGCAGGAAGGCTTCTGGTTCTTGCTCAAGTAAGCCAAGCACTGCTGAAAGCTGACGTAACGAAGCTGCCAGGCCATTTGCCGCTGCCAAATCTTCTGTTTTCAGGCGGTTAACTTCACGCGCCATATCAAACAGCACGGAGTAAGCTTCTGGAGTGTTGAAGTCATCGTCCATCGCTTCGCGGAAACGGGCTTCAAACACTTCGCCACCCGTAGGCTGTGCATTGGCATCTGTACCACGCAGTGCGGTATACAAACGCTCCAGCGAAGTACGCGCTTGTTTCAGGTTTTCTTCGCTGTAGTTCAGCTGGCTACGATAGTGGCCGGACATCAGGAAGTAGCGAATAGTTTCCGCATCGTAATACTTCAGAACATCACGCACAGTGAAGAAATTGCCCAAAGATTTAGACATTTTCTCACGATCGACCATCACCATCCCGGAGTGCATCCAGGTGTTGACGTATTCGCCGCCGTGCGCACAGGTTGACTGAGCAATTTCGTTTTCGTGGTGCGGGAACATGAGATCTGAACCGCCACCATGAATATCAAAATGATTGCCAAGCTGTTTGCAGTTCATCGCTGAACATTCAATGTGCCAGCCTGGACGGCCTTCACCCCATGGGGATGACCAGCTCGGTTCGCCAGGTTTAGACATTTTCCACAATACGAAATCCATTGGATTACGCTTAACGTCTGCCGTCACTTCTACGCGTGCACCGGCCTGCAATTGCTCCAGGTCCTGGCGGGAAAGTTTCCCGTAATCAGTATCTGATTCGACGGAGAACATGACGTCACCGTTGCTGGCAACATAAGCGTGATTGCGCTCGATAAGCTGTTCAACAATTTCGATGATGTCTGGGATATGTTTGGTTGCGCGTGGCTCGCTATCCGGACGCAAAATATTCAATGCGTCAAAATCGGTATGCATTTCAGCTACCATACGGTCAACAAGAGCGACAAAATCCTCACCATTTTCGTTGGCACGCTTGATGATTTTATCGTCGATATCGGTAATATTGCGCACGTACTTCAGGTTATAACCGAGATAACGTAGGTAACGTGCCACCACGTCGAAGGCAACAAAAGTACGTCCATGTCCAATATGACACAAATCGTAAACGGTGATACCACACACGTACATGCCAACATCTGGGGCATGAATAGGTTTGAATTCCTCTTTTTGGCGGCTCATTGTATTAAAGATTTTTAGCATCAGGGGATTCCATATAAGCGTGTGTAGACGATATTGGACTATATGTTACCTCAAAATTCCGCCTGGAAGCAGCACGCTTTGCAAGGTGATGAACAGGTGCAGTTATGCTATAACAACCACCTTGTGTCATGGCACCGTCTGCCTGAACACTGTCTGACTAATATAGGATACACAGCATGGTTACTTTTCATACTAATCACGGCGATATCGTAATCAAAACTTTTGATGATAAAGCGCCGATTACTGTTAAAAACTTCCTCGACTACTGCCGCGAAGGTTTCTACGACAACACCATTTTCCACCGTGTGATCAACGGCTTTATGATCCAGGGCGGCGGTTTTGAACCGGGTATGAAGCAGAAAGAGACCAAAGACACCATTCAAAACGAAGCGAACAACGGCCTGAAAAACACCCGTGGTACGCTGGCAATGGCGCGTACTCAGGCTCCACACTCTGCATCGTCTCAGTTCTTCATTAACGTAGCTGACAACGATTTCCTGAACTTCAGCAGCGAAAGCATGCAAGGTTGGGGTTACTGCGTGTTTGCTGAAGTAGTAGAAGGCATGGACGTTGTTGAGAAAATCAAAGGCGTGTCCACTGGCCGCAGCGGTATGCACCAGGACGTTCCTAAAGAAGACGTGGTTATCACAAGCGTAACCGTAAGCGAATAATTCGCCCCATGGCGACGCTTTTTATCGCAGATTTACATCTGTGTTCAGAAGAACCGGCGATTACCGCCGGTTTTCTGCGTTTTCTGGCGGGCACTGCGCGCGAGGCCGATGCACTCTATATTCTTGGCGATCTGTTTGAAGCCTGGATTGGTGACGACGACCCCGAGCCGTTGCACCGCCAAATTGCCTTAGCCATTAAAGATTTGGTTGATTCAGGTGTGCCCTGCTTCTTTATTCATGGCAACCGTGATTTTCTGCTCGGCAAACGTTTTGCACGTTTAAGTGGAATGACGTTGCTGCCGGAAGAACAAGTGCTAAACCTGTATGGGCGCAAAATGTTGCTGCTGCATGGCGATACACTTTGTACCGACGACCACGGTTATCAAGCCTTCCGCAAGAAAGTCCATCAACCATGGTTGCAATGTTTGTTCCTCGCCCTGCCGCTGTTTATTCGTAAACGTGTGGCCGCCAAAATGCGCGCCAACAGTAAAGCGTCTAACAGCTCTAAATCGATGGCGATTATGGATGTGAATCCGCAAGCCGTTATCGATGCCCTCACACGCCACCAGGTGCAGTGGGCCATCCACGGACATACTCACCGCCCAGAAATTCACTCTATCAGTGCAAATGGCAAACCCGCGTTTCGCTGCGTACTTGGCGCATGGCATAGCGAAGGTTCGATGATTAAAGTTACCGCCGAAGACGTCGAATTAATTCCTTTCCCCTTTTAAACAAAATCACCTCTTTTTGCTGCCTTGTTAGCCACGCAACCGTTTTCCTTGCTCTATGTTCATGCTATTCTCTGAGCCCTTCTGACCGTTCGAGCCACGTTCGGTGATGTTTGCATACCCACAGGAGTTTTGAGACGCATGTCCTCCAACCAGACCCCGGCGCGTATCGCCATTGTCATGGGTTCCAAAAGTGACTGGGCTACCATGCAGTTTGCCGCAGAAATCCTCACCGCACTTGATGTCCCACACCACGTAGAAGTGGTTTCCGCACACCGCACTCCCGATAAACTTTTCAGTTTTGCCGAACAAGCAAGCAGCAACGGTTATCAGGTCATTATTGCGGGTGCGGGCGGTGCTGCGCATTTGCCGGGCATGATAGCAGCGAAAACATTGGTTCCCGTTCTGGGTGTGCCAGTTCAGAGTGCTGCATTAAGCGGCGTGGACAGTCTCTATTCCATTGTACAAATGCCGCGTGGTATTCCGGTCGGTACTCTGGCAATTGGCAAAGCGGGTGCAGCCAATGCAGCCCTGCTGGCCGCACAAATCCTCGCTCTGCATGACCAGGCTCTCACTCAACGCCTGGAAACCTGGCGCCAGGCGCAAACCGATGAAGTGCTGGAAAACCCAGATCCTCGGGGTGAGGCATGAAACGCGTCTGCGTACTGGGCAACGGCCAATTAGGCAGAATGTTACGCCAGGCGGGCGAACCATTGGGTATCGCAGTTTATCCCGTTGGGTTAGACGCTGAACCCGAGGCCGTCCCTTTTGCACAAAGTGTTATCACCGCTGAAATTGAGCGCTGGCCTGAAACTGCCCTCACACGCGAACTGGCTCGTCATAATGCGTTTGTGAACCGTGATGTTTTCCCGATAATTGCCGACCGTCTGACGCAAAAACAGCTATTCGATAAGCTCGAACTGGCGACATCCCCGTGGCAATTACTTTCCAGCCGCGACGAATGGACTGACGTGTTCCAAAACCTGGGCGAACTGGCGATTGTGAAACGCCGCGTCGGTGGATATGACGGGCGCGGACAATGGCGTTTACGCAGCAACGAAACAGATCAATTACCTGATGAGTGTTATGGCGAGTGTATCGTTGAGCGAGGCATTAACTTCTCTGGAGAAGTTTCTCTTGTCGGTGCGCGTGGGTATGACGGTACAACAGTGTTTTACCCGTTGACGCATAATTTGCATCAGGACGGCATTCTTCGCACCAGCGTGGTTTTTCCACACGCCAACGTGGAACAACAGTTGCAGGCTGAAGCCATGCTTTCAGCTATCATGCATGAGTTGAACTATGTCGGCGTGATGGCGATGGAGTGCTTCATCACGCCAGCCGGATTACTGATTAATGAACTGGCGCCACGCGTGCACAACAGCGGGCACTGGACGCAAAACGGTGCATCAATCAGCCAGTTCGAATTGCACCTGCGTGCGATTGTTGACCTGCCATTGCCACAACCGGTTGTTAACTCATCTTCAGTCATGATCAACCTTATCGGCACCGATCTGAATTACGACTGGCTAAAACTGCCGTTAGTGCATTTGCATTGGTACGATAAAGACGTCCGTGATGGGCGCAAAGTGGGCCATCTCAACCTGAACGACAACGACACCGACAGACTGAGTGCAACGCTTGAAGCGATAGTGCCGTTGTTAACTGCGGATTATGCCAGCGGCATTGCCTGGGCGCAGAGTAAACTCACCAAGTAATCATAGCGGCAGCTGGCGCTTGCGCTGGCCTGCCCTACAACTCAATCCCCGCATAACTTTCTTTTCTTCGTTGCAAGGCGCACAATCCACGGCGTTTCGGCCTCACTCGCTTTAAGGTTTATGTATGCAAAACGCTCGTCCCAATACCCAAAATTATGAACATCTGCTGCGCGCTGATATCCCACTTATCGACGTGCGTGCTCCGGTTGAATTTAACCAGGGGGCAATGCCTGCTGCACTAAATTTACCGCTGATGTCTGATGATGAGCGTGCGCAAGTGGGCACCTGCTACAAACAGCGTGGGCAGGAAGCTGCGGTGGAATTGGGCCATAGCCTCGTCAATGGCGAAATCCGTGAAGCTCGTTTGCAGAAGTGGCTTGAACATTGCCGCAAGAATCCGCAAGGGTATCTGTGCTGCGCCAGAGGCGGTATGCGCTCTCACCTTGCTCAGGAATGGTTACGCGACGCAGGCGTTGACTACCCGCTGGTTGAAGGCGGTTATAAAGCGCTGCGCCATTATGCGATGGACGTGATTGAAACCCGCTCGCGCTGGCCGATGATCCTCGTCAGTGGCAACACCGGCGGTGGTAAAACCATCCTGATTCGCTCGCTGCCAACCGGTGTCGACCTGGAAGGGCTGGCGCATCATCGCGGCTCGTCATTTGGCCGCACGATTGTCGAACAACCTTCACAGACAAACTTTGAAAACAACCTGGCGGTGTCATTACTCAAGAAAAGTGACGGCGCAGAAGTTACCTGGGTTGTCGAAGATGAAGGCCGCATGATTGGCTCACGCCATATCCCGGAATGCTTCAGAGAGCAAATGTTGCGCTCACCGATTGTGGTGATTGACGATCCGTTTGAAAAACGCTTAGAGCGACTAAAAATAGAATATTTCCAGCAAATGAGCGCGGCATTTTTGTCGGTTAACGATGAAGAAACGGCTTGGCAGAATTACGGTGAGTATTTGCATCACGGCCTGTTTGCCATTCGTCGCCGTTTAGGAATGGAGCGCTTTGCACAATTCACAGCACGTCTGGATGAAGCACTGGAATTGCAACGTAAAACCGGTTCCGTTGATGGACATCTCGCCTGGCTTGCCCCGCTGCTCGAAGAATATTACGACCCAATGTATCGCTATCAATTGAGCAAAAAAGCAGCCAACATTGTCTTTCGTGGGGATTACCAGCAAGTGGAAGCCTGGCTGCGTGAGAATATCAGCAGCAGCCGGCAGGGATAAGATTTAAAGCGAGATACAAGTCCCCGCTTCACCCGCGAGAATTTTGTCAATCTGATGAATCGCACCAATGTAAGCTGGCTTGCCTGATGTGCGGACAAAGTCGCTTACCGCCGCCACTTTCGGCCCCATTGAACCGTCGGATTTAGCAAACGGTGCCAGTTCATCCGGCGTGGCATGACGAATAGCACGCTGCTTTGGCGTGCCCCAGTTCTGATAAACCGCATCAGCATCCGTCAGAATAATCAGGCCATCCGCGCCAATTTGTTGAGCTAGCAGTGCAGCGGCCAAGTCTTTATCAATCACCGCTTCAACGCCCTGTGCACCCTCTTCACCTTCGACCATTGCCACACCACCTCCACCGCTACAGATAACGATATGATTGTGTTGTAGCAGCAGATTAATAGCCTCGCTGTCGACGATTTTCAACGGTGCTGGCGAAGGCACTACGCGGCGTAAATAACGCCCATCGGCTTTCATCGTCCAGCCGTAGCGGTCTTCAAGCTCCGCCTGTTGCGTTGGGTCGTAAATTGGGCCAATAAACTTTTCCGGGCTTGAAAATGCGGGATCGCCCGCGTTGACCAGCATACGCGTCAAAACGGTGGTCACTGGAGGAACGCCTGGCTGTTGCGCCAGACGTTGAGCCAACATGTAGCCAATCATGCCCTGACTTTCCGCCACCAGGATATCCAGCGGATAAGGTGTCACGTCACGATAGGCCAGATTTTGTAAGGCAAGTAGCCCAACCTGTGGCCCGTTGCCGTGAATCAGCGCCAGACGATATTTGCTTGCCAACTGCCCAAGTGCTGCGGCGACTTTATCAATATTGCGATACTGATTTTCTGCTGTCAGCGCTTCTCCACGCTCAAGCAAAGCATTGCCGCCAAGGGCGACGACCAAAGTCTTCATAACGATTCCTTTATAATAATCGGATGGCCTGCAGCCCTAGCCAGAATCCCAGTAATGTATCCGCGCCAGAGGTATGCCCTAACGACAACAGTTGTTCCACAGCCATGGGCAAGCGCTCCGTCTTTGAAAGCGCGTAAGCAAAATGAAGCAGCGGCGAGGCGAAAATCCCCCGCGCGGCGTACTCTAAATAAGCCACGCTTACCATCGTGGTCGCGGCGCGCAAACTGCCGGATGCAGCAAAAAAACGGTCATCCTTTAGCACTCCGTTAAGCCTTGCTGCCAGTAACATGCCTACCAGCAAATCATCATGTGTCGGCGTTAAACCCGGCCCTTTGCCCAGATGGCTGCACCAGTCAACATTTCGCCCACGTAGTGTCTGACGAAACAGACTCATTAGCTTGAGCAACTCACTATGCAACGGATGAGACAGTGCCGAAGAAAGCGGGCCATACAGGCCCGTTTCATCCCCGCGCTTCACGTAACTCTCCGGTATTGTATTGCCGCCACTGGCTGTCGAGACCAAACGCAATGAATAGCGCCTTTGCGGTGCATAAACCTTACGTTTACCCAACTCAAGGTAATGTGGAGTCACATTCACTTTGCAGCCTGAGGTTAACGTTTCACGCAGTGAGTCGAAATCGTGGCTGCGTAACACCCAGCTCATCGGACTGATGCCGTTTCCAGCTCGCTGCAACGTTAATAAATTCCCCGATTTCCCAACCAGATTAATGGCGCGGGTATACACCCCTGCCACTCGCCAGTTATCAAGATGATATGGTGCGTGCAGACTGCTTGCCTGTGCGTAAATCACCGGCTACCTCAAGAAAGATTCATGGCTTCAGCTAGCGCTTCCAGCGCCTGCTCAAAACAGGCCAGCGGCGCACGCACTGTTCCCGCACCGATTTGCCCGACACCTGCATCTTTATGTGCAATTCCAGTATTGATTAGCGGCGTAATCCCCGTTTCCACCACGCGGCGAATATCCAGCCCTAAACAGGCCCCCTGAAAATCCCAGCCAGGAATGGTGAGTTGCATATTGCGCTCGAGGAAAATCTCCGCCATCTCTTCGGATACGCTCTGCGCCGCATCCATACCGCCAGCCCCCACAAAACGGGTTACACCAGGGGCTGCAATCATCGCCGCTCCACCAATACCAAAGGTTTCGGTGATCGCACTATCGCCCATATCTGGGTTGGCTTGTTCTTGCGAATAGCCAGTAAAGAACAGCCCTTGCGGCATATTTACCGGTGCGGTAAACCATCGATCGCCCAATCCACTGACGCGGATACCAAATTCATGGCCGTTACGTGTCATGGCGGTGACAATGCTCCCAGCTTTAATTTCTGCCCCAGCATCCATAGCGGCTTTGCAGTAAGACATTGCCAGGTTCAGGAAGAACTGATCGGTGATGCTTAGGAAATCCATCACTTCGGCGAGCTGCTCTTTATCATGGTTCAGGCGGATGATGTAAGGGGCCAGTGTGCGCATCAGCAGTGCAGACGTGGCGATATTACGCTGGTGGAATTCATCGCCCATGGTGATGCCCTGCGCCATCATCGCGGTTAAATCGATACCACGTTCCATACTTGAAAGTGCCCCGCTGAGTACCGGCCCCAACACATCGCGCATCCAGCGGTGGCGCACTTGAACATCTTCACCGTATGCGCCAAAACGCATCACTTTCCCAATACCTTCGTTCAGGTTGCAGTAAGCACGATTGCCGTCAGTGATATTTTCTACGACTAACATCGGCATGTGCGGCGAGGTGATCCCGCCCATCGGTCCGACTGCACTAACGTGGTGACATGGCACAAACGTCACGTCACCACCGTCCAGCAACTGTACGGCTTGTGTCTCATCTTTCGCCCAGCCTTCAAACAGGCAAGCGCCAATACACGCCCCTTTCATCGGGCCGGTCATTTGCTCCCAACGTATTGGTGGGCCGGAATGCAGTAAGGTCATGCCTTGATTTAACACGCTGATTAACAAGCCTGCGGGCTTAACATCCAGCCAATGTGGGCGAGCTTTGCGGATACGTTCAATCACATCAGTATTGGCTTGAGCCAGAGATGTAGTCATAACAACCTCTTACTTTAATAGGGCTAATAAACGGGCTAATTTGGGATTTCCACCGGCCACAGGTGCCCACTGGAAATGCACAACTGGCGTCGCGGTTGCCTGCAAATCCTGAGCAAAGCTGCGCAATCCCGCGTTAATAACGGCAACGTATTCAAGCAACGGGTGAGTGGTTTGTTGGGTGACAAGGGGTTGAGAATGGATAAGCTTGCTTGCAAGCAAAGTGGCTTCCGGCAGGGTATCCATCACGATAACTCCGGCATCGCGCAAAATAGCGCGTTGTTTTGAGCGGCATTGCGGGTCTGATTCGGTACCGGTTACGGTCGCAATAATCGCCAACGGTTTGCGGCGTTTATCCTGAAGCGCGGTTATCGCACTCACCAGCGTTCCAGCAGGATCGGCTTGCGCGCCATAACCAATCACCACATCGAGCAGCAGTACGCCAACTTCATCTTGCGTGGCCAAATCTTTAATCATTTGGTTGCGGGTGGTGGGGTCAATCATCGGGTGCGGTTTGCCAACGGTGTAAAAATCGTCGCCAAGATCGACCACCCGATGACCATCCGCGTCCAGCATCGTACCGTGATGATGTTCATCATCAGCTTCTACACCAAGCTGTTCGGCTAACAGCATGGCTGCTTCTGCCGCCAACGTACCGCCGGTATACAGCCCAGTGATTTTGCCACCTGCGACAAGAGGTGCCATGGCTCGCTGGCGTTCCACGTTTGCAAGCAAACAAGCCAGGCGCGCGGCGTCATCGAGGGTTTCGGCAAACCAGATATTGCCATCACGTTTTTGCGCCGATTTATGCCCCAAAAAGAGCGCCACAACCGGCTTGCTTTGCGCATGCATTGCGGCAATGACGGTTTTCCGCACACTTTGCGCAGGGGGTTTTGATACAAACGCCAGCACCTGGCTTTGCGAATCAGCACTTAACATTTCAACGGCTGTAAGTGCGCTGATACCACCAATTTGTGCCGATAGGTCGCGTCCCCCGAGTCCTAGCGCATGGGAGATACCCTGCCCATTAAGGGCAATTTGCGAAATCAGTTCTTGAATGCCGGTACCGGATGCGCCAATCACACCGATATTGCCTTCGGCCATGACATTGGCAAACGCCAGCGGCGTTCCTGCGATAATTGTCGTGCCGCAATCCGGCCCCATCACAATTAACCCTTTCTCTCGAGCTTTAGTTTTTAACGCAATTTCATCTTCGAGAGAGACGTTATCGGAGAAGATCATAACGTTTTTACCGCTATCTAATGATTGATTAGCCAGTTCTGCGGCATATTCACCAGCGATAGAAATCAGCGTTAAATTAGCCAGCGGTAATTTTTGACAGGCGCTCTCCCAACGTCTCGCCTGCACCAACTTTTGCCCTGCACCATTAGCTTGCCCAACACCTTCAAGCGCTGAATCAAGTTGCTGGCAGATCTTCAGTACAATGGCTGGATCTTCATTCTGGCTAAGGATCGCCACACAGATATCGTTAGGCGTTGCAGTGGCAAAATCGTCATGCCAAAAACCCGTTGTCTCAAGCAACGCTTTGTTAGCGGGTGTCCCCATCATTACCGAGACATCCTCAACACCTTCGGTTTCGCTCAGCTTACGTGAAATAAGCATTAAGCTGACCGAATCCTGAAAACATCCTTTTTTAATAAAGGCGTGAATCATTGATAATTCCTCATCACCGAAAAGCCTGTTTAATGGCACGAAGATTATTTGTTCACAATGGATAATAAGGTGATAGATATCACGCTAGTGTTATTAGCAAATGAATTTAAACATTCCCCATCTTATTATTTAATATTATACAGAAAAATTATTAGTAGAAATTAATTACAGAAAACATAGCCACCTTCAAATTAATTCTAACAATGGAAATTAGCCCACACAGATCACAATTTTACTTTTATCAACAGGTATGTTTACCCCAGGAAAAAGCTCTATATGTTAGAAAAAGGAAGGCAGATGAAAATCAGTCGGGAAACACTCCTGCAGCTTATAAAAAATAAATTATCTCTGGCCGGGTTAAAAAACGCTCACGCGGCAACTGTGGCAGAAGTGCTTGTTTATGCAGATGCTCGCGGCATTCATTCCCACGGCGCGGTGCGTGTTGAATATTATGCTGAAAGGATTTCAAAGGGGGGCACTAACTGCAACCCGGAGATTCGCTTTGAGAAAACAGGCCCCTGCTCCGCTATTTTGCATGGCGATAACGGCGCGGGCCAGGTCATGGCGAAACTCGGCATGGAACACGCGATTAATATGGCGCAGGAAAACGGTGTGGCTGTGGTCGGCATTCGCAGCATGGGGCACAGCGGGGCACTTTCCTATTTTGTACAAATGGCTGCAAAAGCTGGGCTGGTTGGGCTTTCCGTATGCCAGTCCGACCCAATGGTCGTCCCCTTTGGTGGCGCAGAGATCTACTATGGCACGAATCCTCTAGCCTTTGCTGCACCAGGGGAAAACAGCGATATAATCACTTTTGATATGGCGACCACCGTGCAGGCCTGGGGCAAAATTCTCGACGCTCGGGCACATAACAGTACGATTCCGGATACCTGGGCCGTTGATAAAAACGGCCAACCCACTACCGACCCCTTTGCAGTACACGCGCTGCTTCCAGCCGCCGGGCCCAAGGGTTACGGTTTGATGATGATGATTGACGTACTTTCCGGCATCCTACTTGGCCTGCCGTTTGGCAAAGAAGTGACCTCTATGTATGACGACCTGAGCGCCGGCCGTAATCTTGGCCAGCTCCACCTGGTGATTAATCCCGAATATTTCGGTGATAGTGAATATTTCCGCCGTGCATTAACCCAGACGATGCAGCAACTCAACGCCATCACACCGGCACCAGCCTTCTCTCAGGTTTATTATCCAGGACAAAACCTCGATATTTATGAACAAACTACCGACCGTGAAGGTATCGATATTGTTGACGATATTTATGAATATTTAGTTTCCGATGCGCTGTATACCCGTTCTTATGAAACTAAAAATCCTTTCGCGCAATAATTAAGGATAATTAATGATGAATTCATTTCAGGCTGATATTGAAGATGTTCTACCCTGGCTTTCGTCAATAGGAGCCGATCCCACTGGGGGAATAACGCGTTTACTTTATTCACCACTGTGGCTGGAAACACAACAGCAATTTAAATTGCGTATGCAGCAAGATGGATTAGAAACTCGTTTTGATGAAGTAGGTAATTTATATGGTCGTATTACCGGACAGCGTTATCCGAATGAAGTGGTTCTGAGCGGCTCACATATTGATACAGTGGTTAATGGCGGCCGTCTTGACGGGCAATTTGGCGCACTGGCGGCATGGCTTGCTATTCGCTGGTTGAATAAAACTTACGGTGCACCATTACGCACCCTGGAAATGGTGGCGCTAGCAGAAGAAGAAGGTAGCCGTTTCCCTTACGTTTTCTGGGGCAGCAAAAATATTCTCGGCAAAGCTGAGCCCGAAGATGTGCGCCATATTGAAGATGCAAAAGGCGTGCGTTTTATTGATGCCATGGCAGCCTGCGGTTTTACACTTGCAGATGCGCCACTCAAGGCACGTAGCGACATAAAAGCCTTTGTCGAATTACACATCGAGCAAGGGCGAATTCTGGAAACCCATCAGCAATCAATTGGAGTGGTAACAGCGATTGTCGGTCAGCGTCGTTATACCGTGATGCTCAGCGGTGAATCAAATCATGCGGGCAGTACGCCAATGAGTTATCGCCGCGACACTGTTCATGCTTTTAGTCGCATTTGCTGCGAATCAATCGCCAAAGCTAATGCGGCAGGCGATCCATTGGTGCTAACGTTCGGTAAAGTTGAACCACAACCGAATACCGTAAACGTGGTGCCGGGAAAAACGTGTTTCACTATCGATTGCCGCCACACTGACGCCATCGCGCTCAAACAATTTACTGAGCAGTTAGAAAGTGACATGCACCGTATCTGCGATGAAATGGATATTGGTATCGATATCGATTTATGGATGGATGAAGCTCCAGTGCCAATGGATACTCAACTGGTCGGTAAGCTGGAAACACTTTGTCAGTCCGGAAAGATTAATTATCGCCGGATGCACAGCGGTGCCGGACACGATTCGCAAATATTTGCACCTGTTATTCCAACTTGCCTGATTTTTATGCCGAGCATCGGTGGCATCAGCCATAACCCGGCGGAAGATACACACATTACCGATCTGGCGGCTGGCGTGAAAACACTTGCGCTAATGCTTTATGAACTAGCTTATAAAGAATAAGGAAAATCAACATGGGTTATATTAATAACAACACTGGCTATATTAGCGATTTATTGGCATCCCGTTCAATTATCAAACGGGGAAATTACGCCTTAATTACCCCAGATGGTCTGGTAAAAAACATTATTCCTGGTTTCGAAAACTGTGATGTAACTATTTTATCCACCCCAAAACTGGGTGCTACTTTCGTGGATTATTTGGTGACATTACATCAGGAAGGTGGCAATCAAAGCGGTTTTGGTGGCAACGGTGTAGAAACCTTTGTTTACGTGATTGACGGTGAAATTAAAGCCAGCGCAGGTTCGCAGAACTTTACCTTATCGCAGGGTGGCTACTTGTATTGCCCAGCCGATACTGTGATGACCTTTACCAATAGTAGTAAACAATACAGCCGTTTGTTCTTGTATAAGCGTCGTTATATTCCTGCCGTTGGTCATAAAGCGCATGTGGTTAGCGGCAATGTCAATCAACTCGAACGCATTGAATACGAAGGTATGAGCGACGTCATTTTGCAAGATTTCCTGCCCAAAGATCTCGGTTTTGATATGAACATGCACATTTTGTCTTTCGCGCCAGGTGCTTCACACGGTTATATCGAAACTCACGTTCAGGAACATGGTGCATATATTCTCAGCGGCCAGGGGGTTTATAATCTCGATAACGAATGGATACCCGTGAAAACAGGCGATTACATTTTTATGGGCGCTTATTCATTACAGGCGGGCTATGGCGTCGGGCGCAATGAAGCTTTCAGCTATATTTATTCAAAAGATTGCAATCGTGATGTAGAAATTTAAGTACCCATTTTTCTTAGCTAGTCGGTTGGCCACGGGTAATACCGTGGCCTTTTTTCGTCAGTCGACTAACACCTGACCTAACTTCATGACTTGAGCAATATTACGTGCGCAATGCTGAAGGTTTATTTCACCTTGCGAGAGCACCATTGAGAGCGGAGCAAGGCGCGGTAAAATACTAAAGACCGCATCAATACCGTGCTGATGCACAATCTCGCTCCCTTCACCCAACACACCCGCGATACCAATAACGGGAACCCCGTGCCTTTGGGCGGCTCTTGCCACGCCTATCGGTGCTTTGCCACCCACTGTCTGGCTATCGATGCGGCCTTCACCGGTAATAACAAGATTTGCACCTTCCAGTGCCACATCCATCCCAACAGCATCCATAATAATGTCGATTCCCGGTTTCATTGTACCGCCGAGGAAAATTTGCGCGGCAACCCCCATTCCACCGGCGGCCCCGCCGCCGATAATCGCATTGATGTCACACCCAGTTTCTACACCGAGTACAGCGGCATAATTTACCAACCCTTTTTCTAACTGAGCCACCATCTCATGCGTCGCCCCTTTTTGTGGCCCAAATACCGCAGCGGCACCCAGTGCTCCCGTTAGAGGGTTATCGACATCGCAAGCGATTTCAAAACGGCACGCTTCCAGACGCCGATCGTGGTGTTGCCTGTCGATTCGTGTAAGAGAAACTAATCCGCCCCCACCGGCAGGCAGTTCGTTATTGTGCTCATCGTAAAAATGAAAACCCAACGCCTGCGCCATACCCACGCCACCATCGACAGTCGCACTACCGCCAATTCCGAGAATAATGTGGCGGATCCCCACATCCAGAGCATGCCCTATTAGCTCACCGGTACCAAAACTGGTTGCCAGCAGCGGGTTACGTTGTTCCGGTTCCACAAGCATCAAACCGCTGGCGGCAGCCATCTCAATCACCGCCGTCTGTCCATCCCCCGTCACACCATAAAATGCAGCAACCGATGTGCCTTGTGGGCCGGTAACATTTAGCTCAACGCGTTTACCGTTTGTGGCGGCAATCATCGCATCTACCGTGCCCTCTCCTCCGTCGGCAATGGGCAGGCAAATATAGTTGGCATGGGGAAATATGTCTTTGAAGCCCTTTTTAATCGCCTGTGCGGTGCGTTCTGCGCTAAGGCTTTCTTTAAAAGAGTCCGGTGCAATAACAATTTTCATTATTTCATCCTTAAAAAAACAGACGCGTTATTTCACGCGATCCCAGGGAAAAAGGTTTTCCAGTGCCACCGCAAGTAGCACGCCCATTAGCAAGCCATTACTGAGCAACGGGCGCACTAGCAGTGGCAGTTGCTGCAAATAGATACCGGGTATGCCCATCAAAAAAACACCACAAAAAAGCGGGATGGCAATGCGGTAAATATTTCGCGCATTAAGCGACGTTAAATTCACAAATAAGAACGACGACCAGAGCAGCGGCAAATAGGCGACGAGCATTACCGCACTGCTGATGGTCAGAGGAATAGCGCAGAAAAAGCGGGTGAACGCAGGAACCAAACTGATAACAAGAAACAGCAAACTGCCAACGATAAACGCACGCTGGGTGGCGTCGCGTGTTTGGGTTATCAAGCCAATTGAGGAGACAAACGGAGAAAACGGCACCACACCAAGCGGTGCGCCAGCAAGCGTAACAACACCGGAGACAATAAAACTCCGCCGATACAATGCAGCCGATGCCGGTTCATTGCCGTAAAACGTATCACTGCCGCGTATCGCGCCAAAGGTGTTTGAAATATTCACAAGGCCGGTGAGAACAGCGGTGATAACAATACCCGGGCGAATATCTTCTGGCGCGCCAAGCGGAAAGAGTTGCCAGAGCGAGCTACTTGCAACTTGTGAGGACGAACCAAACCAACAAACGTAAATAAACCAACCCAGTATTGTGCCAAGCAAAACAGCAAATTTGCCGATATGCAGTGGGAGGATAGTAATAAAGGCGACGATAAAAATAACCACTGCGACGGCCAGGCCAAACATAGATCCGTTAAGATTTACCGGGCCACTTACCGCCCCAAATGGTAGCCCCAACATACCTTTAAAAAAGATAGTGGTGAGCTGTGCACCGAGTAAAAACATAAACACGACCATCACGGCTGGGCGGAACAATTTTGCCAGCAAAGGGCCAAGACCACTGACACCGATGACCACCGTTAATGCCCCCGCAAGCGCAATACCAACCACCAGGCTACCGCCAATCGAAGCGAGCGGTGTTCCCTGGGCCGACTCGGCCAAAGCAAGCGTCAGCATTGTGCCCCACCACAACCCCCCCGGCCCTTCCATCAATGCTCTGCGATGCCCAAAAACAGCCTGTAGCAGACAAGCCACAGCCGTCGTCAAAAACGAATACTGTGTCAGCATAAAGGTAGTGGCAGACGAGAGATGAAAAGCCGATTGCAAGGTTGGAGGGATAACCACCGTATTGCAGAAAATAAAGAAGAACCATTGAAAGCCAGATAGCCAGTTATCCCGACTAAGATGCAAACCCTTCATGACCAGATACCTTGATCAACGTCGAAAGGCCGCGCCCGTCAAAGACGAACGCGGCCGGAGATTAACAATTACTGCTGGTGTTTAAGAATGAATTTACCGACTGGTTTTGCGCCAAATCCGCTTTCTATGTCATAAATAACTTCACCGCGCAGGATGGTTTTCAGGATGCGAGCCCCGATTGTGCGCCCCACGTATGGGCTGACTTTATGACGATATTCCAGATCTTCAGTTTTCAGCACGTAAGAAGAATTCGGCTGGATAAACACGAAATCGGCATCTTTTCCTGGGGCAATACGCCCTTTGTGTTGCAGACCAAAAATATCCGCCGCGCGGGTGGACATTAATTTGCTGAACATAGGTAATGACATGCCGCGTTTTTGCACCGCTTCGTCAAACATCACATCCATACAGCTTTGCAGGCCAGCGATACCGCCCCACGCCTGCATGATGTTGCCCGCTTTCATATCTGGTGGGCATGGTGAGTGGTCAGAAACCAGGCAGTCGATTTCACCGTTGAACAATTTTTCCCACATGCCTTTCTGATTTTCAGCATCACGAATTGGCGGCGAGCATTTTGCCAACGTACCAATTTCTGCAAACTGGTCAGTATCCAGCACAAAGTAATGCGGGCAGGATTCGCAAGTCACATCCTGGCCTTCCTGACGTGCGCGCGTAACTTCAGCGACCCCTTCTGGGCTACTAATGTGGCAAACATGAAGGCGACAACCCGCAACTTTTGCCAGATAAAGTATGCGGCGAATCGCTTCCACTTCGGTAAACACCGGACGTGAGGCGACATAATCATGAGCGGTCACACGACCTTCACGTTTAGCTTCCTTGCCTAGCTCATCACAAATCAGGGCGTTCTCGCAGTGCACGAGCACCACTTGATCCATTGCGGCCAGCTTTTGCACGCCTTTAAAGAACTCGAAGTCGTTTACATCGCGAAAATCGTTATCAATGCCACGATCACCACACGTCGCCACGAAGCACTTAAAGCCAACCACACCCACTTCATCCAACTCGTGCAAGCGATCGAGATTATAAGAAACCAGACCACCGAGCTGTGCGGCGTCGATAGTTAACTTACCGGCAGCGGCATCGAACTTCATTTCGATGCTGGCGCGGTCAACTGTTGCAGGTAACTGGTTAAGCGGCATTTCAATCATGGTCGTAATGCCGCCTTTTGCCGCCGCTCGTGTGCCAGTTTCATATCCTTCCCAATGAGTACGGCCTGGTTCAGAAATATGGGTGTGAGCGTCGACCATACCTGGTGCAACTACCAGACCCGTCGCGTCCATTACTTTTTCGCTACCGCTCAGGTCGTTGCCAATGGCTGCTATTTTTCCGTTTTTTACTGCAATATCCGTTACCAGTGCTTCATTTTCTAAAATAACGGTACCGTTTTTAATAATGAGATCGTAAGACATAAAATATTCCTTATATAAATATAGAGTTTTTTAATACAAAATTTTATTTAACACAGAGTTTAATTAATCTAATCAGGCAACCTTCTGCTCTGTTGTCATGCCTGCAACATCTCGCTTCTTCAATAACACATACAAAACAAAGGCTGTGATAACACCGACAAACCACGAAACACGAGATAACGGCTCAAGGAAAGGAATGAATTTTCCACCCAACGACACGACAACCGCAATTAAGGTGACGGAGAATGCCGTGATGTTAAATCCATTATCATAAAACTTATAATCACCAGGTTTGGTATAAAGAGTATCGAGATCAATTTGCGAACGCATAACAATAAAGTAATGCGCCATCATTACACCGATGACCGGACCTAACATGCCACCAATAATATCAAGGAATAAATAGATACTATTTTGGTTCTCCATGAGCTTCCACGGACAAATCAACAGGCTAATAATACTGGCAATTAGCACGCCATTTTTATAGGTCAGTTTGGTCGGTGCAATGGCCGCAATCTGATAACCAGCAGGAATAATATTACCGGTCGCATTAGTGGAGATGGTGGTCATTAAAATGACGAGCACGGCAAAGAAAGAAGCAAATAGGCTATCCCATTTCTGTACGATATCCAGAACGTTCCAGGTATCAACTCCATAATGAATGCTCGCTCCGGCGATAATGCAGACACCAGCTACTGCAAACAGAATGTAGGCGACAACCAACCCAAGAGTTTGCCCTAATGCCTGCTGGCGGAAGCCTTGCGCATTCTGGGTAAAGTCAGAAGCACTCACCGCGGGTGCCGCCCATACTGCAACAACAGCGTTAATAACGACTAAGAATAAGAAACCACTATTTTCTGCTTTCTGTACACCTGCCGGGACATAATCGAGAATCGGCTGGATGCCAACCAGTGAAATAGCCCAAATAGCCATCCCACCAAAGACAATGTAGATACACGGGTTCAGTACCGCTGTGAATTTGTTCAGCACACCGCCACCGCCAAAACCAATTGCCACATTAACTGCCCAGAAAAGCAGGAAGGCAATCAGGCCAGGGAGGTTTAATCCAAGTAGATTGAAATCACCGCCCAATGTCAGAAATGCGGGCCAGATTTTGCCTATCAGGATTAAGAAAGCGAGCGAACCGGCATAGCATTGCAGGCCAAACCACATTATTGCAGCGATACCACCACGCAAAATACCCGGGAACAGTGAGCCACGAACGCCGTATGAGGCACGTAATATCATGGCAAAAGGCACGCCATATTTTGTACCTGCCGCACCATTCATCACCATCACAAAAGCGATGAAAAAGGCACTCAGGATAATGGCCAACATAATACTTAACGTCGACAGACCAAGAATAAAGAACCCGCCCACCATGACATAATTAGGAACGTTATGAACTGACCCCATCCACAAGGTAAAATAGTTAAATGATTTCCAGGTACGTTTATCTTTTTCTTTTGGAAGAAGATCATCACTGTAGCCCCTGGCACGATAAATTTCTCTTTGTTTCTGTTCCAATGTTTCCATACATACCTCTTACACACGTAATGACAACGCTGATGGGCTTAGCTTGTTCGGAACGTTAAAAATAACGAATAAAAAAACAAATACATCAAGTGCTATTTTATTATTAAGACGTAAGGAGAATAAGATTAACACCACTGCTTCAATAACATGAAAACCACAGCGAATGACGTTGAACTTATCCCCCCGACGAATTTTACGGTCTTATTATATGATTAAGAAATTTTATGATTCGCCATTAACTCAAGAGATTGAATTAAAGCTGAGTGATCTAACTGGCTACCACCATTGGCAGCACAAGTATTAAATAACTCCTGGCACGTCGCTGTATTCGGTAATGTAATAGCCAATGCTTTCGCACTTTGTAATGCCAGGTTTAAATCTTTCTGATGCAGCGCAATTTTAAAGCCCGGCGCGAAAGTACGTTTAATCATACGTTCACCGTGAACTTCCAGAATACGTGAAGAAGCAAAGCCCCCCATTAATGCCTGGCGGACACGGGCAGGGTCTGCACCCGCTTTGGAAGCAAATAACAAGGCTTCCGAAACCGCTTCAATATTCAACGCAACAATAATTTGGTTGGCGACTTTACAAGTCTGTCCGTCACCGTTACCGCCCACCAGCGTAATGTTTTTACCCAGCACTTCAAACAGAGGTTTAACACGTTCAAAAACAGCTTCATCGCCACCCACCATGATTGACAATGAACCTTCACGTGCACCCACTTCACCACCAGAAACCGGTGCATCCAGGTAATCGCCACCCAATTCAATTACTTTCTTTGCAAAACACTTGGTTTCGATAGGTGAAATGGAACTCATATCGACAATCGTTTTTCCTTTCAGCGATGTTTGCGCACAACCACCTTGCCCAAATAGCACCATTTCAACCTGTGGCGTATCTGGTACCATAATAAAAATAACGTCAGATTTTTCTGTAACTTCACACGCGTTTTCACAGTTTTCAGAATTCAGGGTAATCAATTCCTCCGAAATAGGGCCAATCGTTGTGACATAGAGTTTATGTCCAGCTTTTGCCAGACGTAATGCCATTGGCGTGCCCATAATCCCTAAACCAATAAATCCCAGATTCATTTTATTTCCTTTGTTAAGTTAATTCAGGCAATAGTTTCCCCTGCCCAGTTCTGAGCATTTTTACTGCCTGTTTAATTAATATAATTAGCGGTAGCGATTAATCCACGAAATACCTTCTTCAGTGGTAGTGCGTGGTTTATATTCGCAACCAACCCAACCGTTATAATCTGATTTTTCAATCAGTGAAAACAAATAGTCATAATTAATTTCACCGGTGCCTGGCTCGCCACGGCCTGGATTATCTGCCAGTTGAATATGACCAATTTTCGGCAAGCAGCGCATCAGCGTATTGGCTAATTCGCCTTCCATGCGTTGCATATGATAAATATCATATTGCACACGAATATTGTCGCAGCCAATTTCGTCGATTAAATCGCAAACCTGTTGCGTACCGGTGAGATGGAAACCAGGGATATCGAAATGGTTGATCGCTTCAAGCACCAGAAGAATATCCTCTTTTGCCAATTCATTTCCGGCATAACGCAAGTTATCGACCAGTGTCTGATGGACAGTTTCAGCGCTTACGCCTTGCGGCGTTTTCCCTACCAGGCAATTGATTTTGCTATTGCCCAACGCTTTTGCATAAAGAATTGCCGCCTGTACGCCGCTACGGAATTCCTCTTCACGCCCCGGAATGCACGCAATGCCTCGCTCCCCTTTTTCCCACTCACCGGCCGGCAAGTTATGCAAAGTATGTTCAAGCCCGTTGGACTTTAATTTTTCTTGCAGCACCGCAACGCTATAACCATAAGGGAACATAAATTCCACCGCTTTAAACCCGGCCGCAGCGGCACGGTCAAAACGCTCAAGGAAGTCGTATTCCAGAAACAGCATCGATAAATTAGCTGAAAAACGTAGCATGGTATTCTCCGTTATTCGTATTTCATGAAGCAGGTTTCAGTCGGCGCATCGGCGGCACTTTCTGCAATCTCTTCAAATTCATTGACGTTATCCAGTTCGCTACCCATGGAAATATTGGTTACGCGCTCAAGAATAACTTCCACTACCACTGGCACACGGTATTTCGCCATCAGCTCTTTGGCCTGTGAAAGTGCAGGGGCAATATCTTCCGGTTTAAAGACGCGAATCGCTTTGCAACCTAAACCTTCCGCCACTTTTACGTGATCGACGCCGTAACCGTTGACTTCTTCCGAGTTAATATTTTCGAACGCTAACTGCACGCAATAATCCATATCAAAAGCACGTTGCGACTGGCGAATTAAGCCTAAATAAGCATTGTTCACCAGCACATGGATATAAGGAATATTGAATTGCGCACCCACGGCTAATTCTTCAATCATGAACTGGAAGTCGTAATCTCCGGAGATGGCAACCACTTCGCGGGTCGGATCAGCAACACTCACACCTAACGCAGCAGGGATTGTCCACCCCAGCGGACCGGCCTGCCCTGCATTAATCCAGCGGCGGTCTTTAAACACGTGCAGCATTTGTGCGGCCGCAATCTGTGAAAGACCAATGGTGGTGACGTAGCAAACATCACGGCCAAATGCCTTGTTCATCTCTTCGTAGACACGCTGCGGTTTAATCGGCACGTTATCGAAGTGAGTTTTACGTAGTAGAGTACGTTTACGCTGCTGGCAATCCGCCACCCATGCTTGACGATTTGGCAAGCGCCCCGCTTTTTTCAGTTCTTCAGCCACTTCAACCAGCAGCGTCAGTGCGGCTTTGGCGTCAGAAACGATGCCCAGATCCGGACACAACACACGGCCAATTTGCGTAGGCTCGATATCGATATGAACGATTTTACGGCCTGCGGTATATTTCTCTACCGAACCGGTATGGCGGTTAGCAAAACGGTTGCCGATACCAAACACCATGTCGGATGCGAGCAGTGTGGCATTGCCGTAACGATGTGACGTTTGCAGACCCGCCATACCCGCCATCAGTTCGTGATCGTCAGGAATAGTTCCCCAGCCCATCAGCGTTGGGATCACCGGAACTTGGGTAATTTCCGCAAAGCGTTGTAGAAGTTCCGATGCATCAGCATTAATCACACCGCCACCCGAAACAATCACCGGGCGTTCGGCCTGCATCAGCATTTCCAAAGCTTTTACAATTTGGTTGCGGGAAGCCGCGGGTTTGTAATCCGGCAATGGCTCGTAGCTGTCTGGGTCAAATTCTATTTCGGCAACTTGAACATCAAATGGCAAATCCACCAGTACAGGGCCAGGACGACCGGAACGCATTAAATGGAAAGCTTGCTGAAGCACCCGTGGAACCAGCGCTGGTTCCAGTACCGTTACCGCCATTTTGCTGACCGGTTTAGCGATGGATTCAATATCAACTGCCTGAAAATCTTCTTTATGCAAACGAGCGCGTGGTGCCTGACCGGTGATGCAAAGGATAGGAATCGAGTCGGCGGAAGCTGAGTAAAGTGCGGTGATCATATCTGTGCCCGCAGGGCCAGATGTGCCAAGGCACACGCCAATATTCCCGGCTTTGGCGCGGGTATATCCTTCTGCCATATGTGAAGCACCTTCCACATGGCGCGCCAATACGTGACGGATTCCGCCATGTTTGCGCATCGCATTATAGAAGGGGTTGATTGCTGCTCCCGGTACGCCAAAGGCCGTAGTAACGCCTTCTTTTTCCAGTACATACATTGCCGCATCAACGGCTCTCATTTTGGCCATGGTACTATTCCTTTTCGCATGTCATTGTTGGAATATTTTTCCAACATTAAAAATAATTCAAAAAATCCCACGCGCACTGGCGTGGGATAGTTTCTATTAACGTGTAACTGCGTTCAGTCCAAGAGCGGTACTGATGTCTTTTGCCGTTTCTCTGACCAATTCACCCAGGCTGTCAAAACGTTCTGGTGAAAGACGAGAGCTGGGGCCGGAAATGGAGATAGCCGCAACGACATCACCTGCACTGTTGTAAACCGCTGAAGCGATACAGTTAAGACCTATAACATGTTCTTCTTTATCAACTATATAACCGCGTTTACGCGACAATATCAGGTCTTTCTTTAACTGATGCAAATCGGCCAGTGTACCTGGAGTAAAACTCTTCAGACCGGTTTTAACAATCAAATCCATCAGTTCTTCTTCCATCAGCGGATAGAGCAGCGCTTTCCCAGCACCGGATGCGTGAAGGGGCAAGCGGCTGCCTAGCGGGGCACACATTCGCACCATCGACTGACATTCAAGCTGTCCAATCAGTACTGCTTCGCCGCCGTTGCGAATCGCGACATTCACTGTTTCGCCAGACAATAGCATCAGGCGTCGCATAAAGGGCGCGGCAACTGACAATACATCCCGATTATGGATGTAAGCCGCACCGACATTAAATACCCCAAGTCCGATATGCCACCAGCCAAGCTGAGTATCCTGATAAATAAACTCTGCGTTCTCAAGCACTTTCAGTAATCGAAAGGTCGTAGAGAGCGGAAGTTCGAGAGTCTCGGCAATGTCTGTCACTGAGGAGCTCCCTCCGGCTTTTGCCAGGTATTGCAAAATCGCAATCCCTCTTTCCAGGGCCTGGGCACCTTTTTGCGCTCCCGACTCCGGTTGGCTTGGCCGACCACGGCGTCTTACTTCAGTCATACTTCTTTTATCTCCCACGCCTGTTCGTCAGTAAAAACGTTTCAGGAAGCGTGCAGCGTTCATGAATAAACGCTGCCATCTTATGAAAGATACCCAGAAGCGTCACGGTTTTTGTCCCGTTAATGCGCCGGATCCTTACTAAGTTCAAGCTCATAAAATGGGAGTTCGGCCACGTCACAGTTATTCAGGCCGCCACGATCAACAGTTAAGAAATTAGTCACTGTTTTCCATGCAAATAACGGATGGTGCCAAACATTACGGTTGTAATTCACACCCTGGAGACCATTGGTGAAAAATGCACGCAACGTGGTCAGTTCAGGTTTGTCATCACCCAGAGCGACAACGATGAGAAAAGCTTCACCGTTCATCGGTACAAAGGCCTGTGAGCCAAGCGGGTGGCGTTCCAGCAGTTTTACCGTCAGAGGAAAATCGAGCGGCTGAGCGCGATTAATGCTGATCAGTGGCCTGATTTGTTCAATCACATCGATTTTTGCCAGGTCATGATAGCGCTCGGTCTGCCCATCATTGATATGGAAAAAATCCTTACCCTGCGTTTCGATTACATCGCCATAAGGCGCAAATGCGTCCTGAGTAAGCGGTAATATCTTGAGTTTCATCTACTTTTCCTTGCTGATTTTCAATCCTTATTGTTGCTCTGCCTGGTAGCTCAGCAACCTTCTGCAGACAATCTAAATCCTAACCCTTCACTGGATCAACATTAAGTTGGAATATTTTTCCAAAAAAGAGATGTGTGCCACATCATTATTAAGGTTAATCTGTAAATATAATTACAAATCAGCAAGATAAGAAAACATTAAGAGTTCAAGGAGAACGCGATGTTAGATCAAGAAATGATCCGTACGTTTCTGACCGTCGCCGAAACGGCCAGTTTTTCAGACGCAGCAAAGCGGTTACATAAAACAACGGCGACGATTAGCTACCGTATAAAACTGCTCGAAGAGAACACTGGCGCGCCTCTTTTTAATCGTACAACCCGCAGCGTATTGCTGACACCTGCAGGGTTGCACCTTCTGGAACGTTCGCGTGAATGGCTTGCCTGGCTAGACGCGATGCCCGGTGAACTGCGCCAGATTAATGATGGCGTTGAGCGGCAGGTTAATATCGTCATCAACAATTTGCTATACGCCCCGCATGCTGTTGCGCAGCTAATGGCACACCTTGTGGCTCAATTCCCCCTGACACAATTCACCTTTTCACGCCAGATTTATATGGGCGTATGGGATGCACTTCTTCACGATGATTTTGCACTGGCCATTGGTGTTTCAGGGACCGAAACGCTTTCAGATACGGTAGAAATACATACGCTAGGGGAAATTGACTGGGTATTTGTGATGGCGGCGAATCATCCGCTGGCTCAGGAAACGGCGATGCTGACCGAGGTAAGGCTGCGGCAATATCCAGCCATAAATATTGAAGACAGCGCCCGGCGCATAACCAAGCGTGTGGCCTGGCGACTGACGGGGCAAAAAGAAATTCAGGTGTCTGATTTGGAAACCAAACTCGCGGCACATCTCGCAGGCGTGGGCATTGGTTTTTTACCGCGTTCTCTGTGCCAACGTTACCTGGAAAGTGGCGATCTCGTGGCACGAATGATTCCAGCAATGCGCCCGCCGTCTCAACTGAGTCTGGCCTGGCATAAAGAGCAGACAGGGAAAGCGGCGCTGGAAATTGTCCGTTTGTTTCAGGACAACACCAGCACCATTACGGGATTTATAGCACCGTTAAATTCACGCAACAAACTGGCGGAATAGCGCTTTGCCTTTCAGCAAACGCACACCTAACCATCCGCCACAAATCGATAACAGCACCGCACCGCTAACCGGCAAAATCACCCACAAACGCCAGTCTGGCTCCCATGGGAAATCAAACACCTGAGTTTGCAGTAGACCTAGCGCCGTTTCAGCACCAATCGCGGCAACCAGCCCGGAAACCAAACCTAGTACCGCAAACTCACACCACAGCGTAGTGCGCAGCAGGCGTTTTCCAGCACCCAGTGTGCGATAAACTACCAGTTCCTGATGGCGCTGACGCATGCCTACCTGAACCTGAGCGAGCAACAGCAAGATACCGCAAGCCGTGACCAGCACGACCATCACTTCCAGCGCCCGGCTTACCTGATCCAGCACCTGGCTTACCTGGCGCAAAATCGCGCCAATATCCAGCAAACTGACGGTTGGGAACTCACGGTTAAGCTGTGTTAGTACCCCATTTTTACCTTCTAAGTGGAAACTGGTCAGCCAGCTTTGTGGCTGATTATCCAGAGCACCTGGTGGAAAGATAAAATAGAAGTTAGGACGTAGGCTTTCCCAATCGACTTTACGCAAGCTGGATACTTTCGCCGAGAAATCCTGGGTATCTCCCATAAATGTGACGGTATCGCCCAGTTCAATTTTCAGGCGTTTTGCCACACCCTCGTCCATCGAAACCTCACCCGCTTTTGGTGGCCAGGTGCCTGCAAGGATTGGGTTATGCGTCGGTTTTTGGCTCTGCCACGTCAGATTTAGCTCGCGATTAAGTGCCTCATCAGGATTGCCTTCAGTAGACTTACCGTTTATCGCAGTCATGCGAACACGCACAATCGGGTAGAACGATTCCGGGATAATCTGGTGTTCAGCCAAAAACTCTTTCACTGGTTGAACCTGCTCAGTAGCAATGTTGAGCAGGAAATAGTTCGGGCTTTCTGGCGGCAGTTGTTGTTGCCATCTGTCGAGGAGATCCCCGCGCAGCACCAACAATAACGCCAGCAACATAAACGACAGCGAGAACGCAGCCAGTTGGCTTAACGTTGCCCATGGCTGGCGCAGCAACCGGTTCACCGCCAGGCGCAGTGCGAGGTTTTTCAGCGTCAGCTTTTTGAGCAGCTTCAGCACACCCCAGCCGACAACACCACACAGTACGGCCAGAACGACCGTTCCTGCTAGTACCGCCCACAGCAGCGTGCTTGCGCCCATTAGCAGAGCTAACAACGCCACCACCACTATCACGATAATCGGCAGATAGATTTTCAGCGGCCATACATTTGCCACCGCATCACGACGCAAAACGCGTAGCGGTTGTGTTGCCAGTAATAAACGATAAGGACGCAAACCCACCAGCAGAGAAATCACCACCATAGAACCGATGGCCCACACCCATGGCCACAAACTCGCGGGCGGCAGTGCTGCGGGCAATACCGGTTTAAGCAAGCGCATCAGCACCGCTTCAAATAGCAACCCGGCGGCTCCTCCCGTAATTGCCGCCAACGCCAATACCATCAACCACTGACCGATAATTAGTTTACGAAGCGCGGCACGCCCCGCTCCGAGTGTTTTCAGAATAGCGACCAAATCGTAACGGCTACGGCAATAATGGTTCATCGCCACCGCGACAGCAGCCACTGCAAGCAGCAGCGTAAGAAGTGCTGAAAGCAGCAGGAATTGTTGTGAGCGCTCAAGTGATTTCCCCAGCGCACCGTCATCTTGTTCCATGCCGTACCAGCGCTGTTCCGGCTTGAGTTTTGGCAGAACAAATTTTTCAAATTGCTCTAGCTGTTGCGGCGTGCCGCCAAATTTATAACGCCATGAGATGCGACTACCTGGTTGAACTGCACCGGTTTTTTCCACATCAGCCAAATTCATCATTAAGCGCGGAGCCATCTGGAATGGGTTAAAACCCGAATCTGGCTCCTGGACGACTTCACCTGCAATGCGCAGTGTGGTGTCACCAACGTCAAGCATGTCGCCGACTTTAAGATTCAGCAACGCCATTAAACGCGGTGCCAACAGCACACTTCCGGGCTCTGGTTTAAGCCCTGGCGGGTCGGTATCGAGTTGACCGTACATCGGATATACATCATCCACTGCTTTTACCGATGCCAGTTGTGGAGTATCTCCGGCAAACGTCATGGTGGCGAACGTCAGTTGTTTGCCGACTTTAAGACCGTTTTTTTTTGCCTGATCCAACCATTCTTGTGGGACTTCACGCGAACTGCGCAGCGCGCGGTCACCCGCCATAAAGTCACGGCTTTGCTGGTTCAGCCCTTGCTCCATTCGATCGCTGATATTGCCCAGCGCCAGAACGCACGCCACAGCCAGGCTCAACGCCAGCCAGACAATCAATAACGATGGTGAGCGCCATTCGCGCCAGAACCAGCGGGCAATCATGCTTCCTCCCACAATTGGCCTTCGCGCAAACGTAAGCGGCGGTCGCAGCGGGCAGCGAGCTGTTCATCGTGTGTCACAAGGATGAGCGTGGTGGCGAAATCACGATTCAAAGAGAAGAGTAAATCTGCAATACGATCGCCCGTGTGGCGGTCGAGATTGCCGGTTGGCTCATCGGCAAATAAAACGCCAGGACGGCCATTAAAAGCACGGGCCAGCGCGACACGTTGTTGTTCACCACCTGAAAGCTGCGCCGGAAGGTGATCCAGGCGTTTTCCTAAGCCAAGCTGTTCAAGCAATACTTTGGCCTGCGTGCGGCTTGATGCATCGTTTTCACCACGCAGCAGTGCGGGAAGTTCGACGTTTTCCAACGCGTTGAGCGTGGGAACCAGCATGAATGACTGGAACACGAAACCGACGCTTTTTGCCCGCAGCGCGGCTCGCGCTTCTTCATCCATGCTATGTAGTGGCTGCCCGCAAAGGTGAACCTCCCCTTCGCTGCCGTCATCAAGCCCTGCCAGAATCGCCAGTAGTGTAGACTTCCCCGAACCTGATTCACCGATTAGCGCAATGGTCTGCGCCGGTTTGACAACCAGCTCAACTCCAGTAAGGATGGAGAGCTGATGTTCCCCAGTTCCTACGGATTTACTAAGATGATGAACTTCAACAATGTTTTCCGCTGGCATTTGCCCTTCCTGTTTCTGGCTTTGATGACCTTTCGCGCCGCACATGCGGACACGTTGTTGATTTTGGGCGATAGCCTGAGCGCCGGTTACCGAATGTCGGCAACTGCGGCCTGGCCTGCCTTACTGGATGCGAAATGGCACCAGCAAAATACTAAAGTCGTGAACGCCAGTATTAGTGGCGACACCGCGCCACAAGGGCTGGAACGGTTACCGGCACTGCTGAAACAACATCAGCCTCGCTGGGTGTTAATTGAACTTGGTGGCAACGACGGCCTGCGCGGTTTTCAGCCACAAGCCATCGAAAAAAGCTTGCGTCAGATAATCAGCGATGTGAAAGCAGCAAACGCTCAACCATTGCTGATGCAAATACGCCTGCCAGCAAACTACGGGCGTCGTTATAATGAAGCTTTTAGCGCTATTTATCCGCAGCTTGCCAAAGAGTTTGCGATTCCTCTAGTGCCATTTTTTATGGAAGAGGTCTATTTAAAACCGCAATGGATGCAGGATGACGGTATACATCCTAACAGTGATGCTCAACCGTTTATCGCCGACTGGATGTCTTCCCGTCTGGCACCTTTAGTTAACCACGACTCATGAACAATCGGGGTACCTCTCGGGTAAAGTTATGCAAAAATCAGTCTTAATTACAGGTTGTTCCAGCGGGATTGGTCTTGCCTGCGCACAAGATTTAAAGCGCCAGGGTTATCGCGTTCTGGCTGCGTGTCGCAAGCCTGAAGATGTCGAACGTATGAATCAAAGCGGATTTACCGGCGTACAGCTCGATCTCGACTCCCCCGAAAGCATAAAAACAGCAGCGGCATACATTATCGAGCTGACTGATAATCGCCTATACGGATTGTTTAATAATGGTGGATTTGGCGTTTACGGGCCGTTACAGACGCTTTCCCGCGAACAACTTGAGCAACAATTTTCAACCAATTTATTTGGCACCCACCAGCTAACCATGCTGCTACTCCCCGCCATGTTGCCTCATCGTGAAGGGCGCATTGTGATGACGAGCTCGGTAATGGGACTGGTGGCCACACCAGGACGCGGAGCCTACGCCGCCAGCAAATACGCGCTTGAAGCGTGGTCAGATGCGCTGCGTATGGAACTGCATCACAGCGGTATTAAAGTCTGTTTGATTGAACCGGGCCCGATTCGTACGCAGTTTTCGCAAAACGTAAACCAGACGCAAGCGGACAAACCGGTAGAAAATCCGGGTATCGCTGCACGCTTTACGCTAGGCCCGGAAGCGGTAGTGGAAAAAGTACGCCATGCTTTTGCGAGCCCGAAGCCGAAATTACGCTATCCGGTAACACTGGTCGCCCATGCTTTAAGTTGGTTACGCCGCCTGTTGCCTGGTCGTATGTTGGATAAAATTTTACGTGGTTAGTTGAAGCGCCAATAGCCAACCCCCATGTAAATGTTAAATATTTAAAAGAGAGCTAAGCCATGTCTGCACCATACAATATCGACATTACCGAAGCGAATCTGCACGAGACGCTGGAGCAATCTGTTACTACACCGATTTTGTTCTACTTCTGGTCAGCGCGCAGCCAACATTGTGAGCAGTTGACACCCGTTCTGGACAAGCTCGCCGCGCAGTATCAAGGCCAGTTCATTCTTGCCAAAGTAGATTGTGATGCCGAGCAAATGGTCGCTTCACAGTTTGGTTTGCGCAGTATTCCGACGGTTTATCTGTTCCAAAACGGGCAGCCAGTGGACGGTTTCCAGGGGCCGCAGCCAGAAGAAGCGATTCGTGCGCTGCTGGAAAAGGTATTGCCGCGTGAAGAAGAGCTTAAAGCGCAAGAAGCCATGCAGTTGATGCAAGAAGGCAAGCATTCTGAAGCGCTGCCGTTACTGAAAGATGCGTGGCAGCTTTCCAGTCAAAACAGCGAAATTGGTCTGTTGCTGGCGGAAGTGCAAATTACATTGAACCGTAGCGAAGATGCAGAAGCCGTGCTGAAAACCATTCCGTTGCAGGATCAAGATTCGCGTTATCAGGGGCTGGTCGCGCAGATTGATCTGCTCAAACAAGCCGCTGACACTCCAGAGATCCAATTGCTGCAACAGCAAGTTAAGCAAGATCCTGAAAATGCACAGCTTGCCAGCCAACTGGCGCTGCAACTGCATCAGGTTGGGCGTAATGAAGAGGCACTGGAGTTACTGTTTACCCATCTGAAGAAAGACCTGGGTGCTGCCGATGGGCAAATACGCAAAATCATGATGGAGATCCTCGCCGCCCTCGGAACGGGTGACGCGCTGGCTTCTAAATATCGCCGCCAGATTTATTCGTTGCTGTATTAAGTGTTCATTTAATAAATGAGCAATTCAGGACAGGGAAGTCACTGAATGTTTCCGCGTTAAGAGTTAGACTTACATCAAAATAACAATGGAGGTTTTTTGATGCTAATCGTCATTCCCGTACTGATCCTCGTCGCGCTGATCATCGTTGGCGCAGGGGTAAAAATCGTGCCGCAGGGCTACCAATGGACTGTGGAACGCTTCGGCCGTTATACCAAAACCCTGATGCCAGGACTGAGCCTTGTGGTGCCATTTATGGACCGTATTGGCCGCAAAATCAATATGATGGAGCAAGTTCTCGACATCCCTTCTCAAGAAATTATTTCCAAAGATAACGCCAACGTTGCTATCGATGCTGTGTGTTTTATTCAGGTCGTCGACGCCCCGCGTGCCGCTTATGAAGTCAGTAATCTTGAGCTGGCTATCATGAACCTCACCATGACCAACATCCGTACCGTGCTCGGCTCTATGGAGTTGGACGAAATGCTTTCGCAACGCGACAACATCAACACCCGCCTGCTGCATATCGTCGATGAAGCCACCAATCCGTGGGGCATTAAGATCACACGTATCGAGATTCGTGATGTGCGTCCACCCGCTGAACTGATAGACGCGATGAATGCTCAGATGAAAGCCGAGCGTACTAAGCGTGCGTATATTCTGGAAGCCGAAGGGATCCGTCAGGCTGAAATCGTCAAAGCTGAAGGGGACAAGCAATCGAAAATCCTGAAAGCAGAAGGTGAGCGTCAGTCTGCATTCCTGCAAGCAGAAGCCCGTGAACGTAGTGCTGAAGCGGAAGCTCGTGCCACGCAAATGGTATCCGAGGCTATCGCCAAAGGTGACATTCAGGCAATTAACTACTTTGTTGCCCAGAAATACACCGACGCGCTGCAACAGATTGGTTCTGCCAATAACAGCAAAGTGGTGTTGATGCCACTGGACGCTACCAGTCTGATGGGTTCTATTGCCGGGATTAGCGAACTTATCGCGCAAAGCGGTACTGAGCGTAAAAAATGATAGCCCTGCTGTTTGCCCACGCACATATCTTCTGGTTGACGCTAGGTGGCCTGCTGTTGGCTGCTGAAATGTTAGGTGCCAGTGGTTATCTGCTATGGAGTGGTGTGGCGGCTGTGCTAACCGGTTTGCTGGTGTGGATTGTGCCGTTAGGCTGGGAATGGCAAGGTGTTTGCTTTGCTATTCTGACGCTGGTTGCCGCATTTTTGTGGTGGCGCTGGCTGTCAACGCGCAAACAGCAAGAACCCGGAGAAGTGCTTAACCAGCGCGGCCACCAGCTTATTGGCCGGCATCTGCGCCTGGACGCTCCGCTGGTGAATGGTCGTGGCCATGTGCGGGTTGCGGATAGCTCATGGCCGGTGATGGCAGATAGCGATTTAACTGCTGGCACAGAAGTGGTTGTGTTAGCTGTTGAAGGCATCACGTTGAAAGTAAAAGCGCTTTAAACTTGTTACTGGCGGTGGCAGCAGCCCGCAAGATTGTCGATTATCGGGCAATCAGCGCTGTCATCTCCAGGGCATGATTCGGCGAGCGCGAGCAGTTGCTGGCGCATCGCCTGCAATTCACTGATATGTTGCTCAATATCTGCCACTTTTTGCAGTGTCCTGGTTTTCACATCTGCACTGTGTCGCGCCGGATCATTGAACAAGTTAACCAGTTCACGGCACTCTTCAAGATTGAACCCTACCTGTCGTGCCTGACGCAGTAACGTCAGTTCATCAAGATGCTTTTGCGTATAGCTACGGTAGCCGTTTTCAGAGCGAAGAGGCGCCGTCACCAACCCTTTCTCTTCGTAAAAACGAATCGCTTTACTGGTCAAACCCGTCTTCTTCGCGACATCGCTGATATTCATGTTTCCTCCTCAATCTTCCGTTCGTGGAAGAAGCTGTGATATTAACCCCAAATCGTTCGAGTTGCAGCCAATCCTTATATATATGATCTCACAAGGTTTTCTATGTGAAAGATCAATACAGTCATTGGACTCTACTTCCTTAAATGCCATTTCCCTTTGAAATAAGAGGCTTAATCACCTACTGTATTAGTCAGATTGAAAGAGGAAAATGTGTGAATTTTCAAGATAATCAGAAAAAAGAAACGAAGACTAGCATTGCATTCAGTAAAGGATATGCGTGGTTTTTGTGTCTGAATATTGTTTGTTGCACCTGGCTGATGTTATGGAATATTTATACCCCGCACGCACATTATCAATCCAGCAATCTCACGGCTTTTAACATCTGCATAATTTCCTTCGCTGCTATAAACCTTATTTTTTATGTAACTTTAAAGCAGAGCATTGCTAAAAAACTGTACCAACGATTGCTTCCTGCCATTGTCTTAGTGTTCAGTTTGCTATGGGCCGCGATACTTTTCACTTTGATTGCCCTCTACCAAAATACGATGATTTCTCTCTGTTTCATGCTGATAATCCTGCTTCCAGCGACGATTGCATTTTATATCTCAGGGAAATTATTATTAATTTTTTCAGTCCCGCTAATTCTTGCATGGTTTTGTAGTGACGTAGGCCCATGGCAGGAGTTTAATCTGCTACAAATAGCGGCTTATTTCATTATTATGGCAGTTATCTATTCTGCACGTTACATCCTGCTCGAGTGGTATCAACGTTCACAACGCAGTGAATATGAAAAAAACCTGTTAATCCAGAAGCTCACTAAGCTTGCTCATTATGATTCGCTAACGGGTTTGTATAACAAAAGCAGCCTGGCGACGTTTTATCACGACAGTATTCGCGCACTGGAAAAACGGCAGGAAAAGTTATTTCTTATTGTCCTGGATATTGATTTTTTTAAGCAGTACAACGATATATACGGGCATGTAGCGGGTGATGAGTGCTTGCTCAAAACATCACAATGTATTGAGAATTCGTTGCGCCAGACCAGTGATGCTGCATTTCGTTTTGGCGGCGAAGAGTTTGTTGTTATCACACACTGCAAAGATATTGGCCAGGCCATCAAAATCAGCCATCGCATCAAAGCGAATATTGCCGCGGCAAAAATTCCTCATCAAGGTTCTGAGGTTTCCTCATTGCTCACTGTCAGCCAGGGGATTGCCCAATGGCAGCCCGGAATGAACTTAAAGGAATTGCTGGAAGCCGCAGATAAAGAACTCTACAAAGCTAAACGCGGTGGAAGAAACGCGATCTCATTCATGAAATAAATTGACTATTCATGGTGATAGGCTGTTTATTGCCCTCGATTATCTCTCTTTCACTCTGCTATTACTGTAATAAAAGATCTAAAACGATCATCTGCCAGATAAAACCTTGACCTTCCCCTTGATGGAAGGTTTAGGCTTATCGTAATCCCAAATAAAAGGAGTCGGATGATGTCTCACGTTATCGATCTAAATCTTGATGGCCTGACTTGTGGTCATTGCGTTAAACGCGTTAAAGAAAGTCTGGAACAACGCCCTGACGTTGAGCAGGCCGAAGTCACACAAACTCACGCCAGCGTAACGGGCACTGCAACCGTTGACGAATTAATCAACACAGTGAAACAAGCCGGGTACGACGCGGCGGCTGCCAGCCACCCAAAGTCTGATCCGCTGACAGAGTCATCAACCCCGTCGGAAGCACTGACAGCGGCCGCTCCACAGCTTCCGACAGCCACCGAAGATGACGACGATAGCCAACAGTTGTTGATCAACGGGATGAGCTGCGCCAGTTGTGTGACCCGGGTACAGAGTGCGTTGCAAAACGTCCCCGGAGTCAGCCTGGCACGGGTAAATCTTGCCGAGCGCAGCGCCCTGATTATGGGCTCTGCCTCTGCCGAATCTTTAGTAAAAGCGGTTGAAAGCGTCGGATACGGGGCAGAAGCCATCGAAGACGATGCGAAACGCCGTGAACGCCAGCAAGAAACTGCCAATGCCGCCGTTAAACGCTTCCGCTGGCAAGCTATTTTAGCCCTTGCCGTTGGTATTCCGGTGATGGTGTGGGGAATGTTCGGTGACAATATGATGGTCACCGACGACAACCGTTCATTGTGGCTGGCAATCGGTATTGTCACGTTAGGCGTAATGGTATTCGCTGGTGGTCATTTCTATCGTAGCGCCTGGCGCAGTTTGCTCAATAAAACCGCCACCATGGATACACTGGTCGCTCTGGGTACCGGTGCCGCGTGGATTTACTCCATTACTGTCAACATTTGGCCACAGCACTTCCCGATGGAAGCACGCCATCTCTATTATGAAGCCAGCGCAATGATTATTGGCCTGATTAACCTTGGGCATATGCTGGAACAACGCGCTCGCCAACGCTCTTCTAAAGCGCTGGAACGCCTGCTGGATTTAACGCCCCCAACTGCACGAGTGGTTACTGATGAAGGCGAAAAAAGTGTCCCTCTGGCGGAAGTGACAGCAGGCATGGTTCTGCGTTTGACGACCGGTGACCGTGTGCCAGTCGACGGGGAAATTACCCAGGGTGAAGCCTGGTTTGATGAAGCGATGCTGACTGGCGAGCCGGTGCCACAACAAAAATCTACCGATGAGCCTATTCATGCGGGGACTGTCGTGCAAGATGGCAGCGTGCTGTTCCGCGCCACAGCAACAGGCAGCCACACTACGCTGTCTCGTATTATCCGTATGGTACGCCAGGCACAAAGCAGCAAGCCTGAAATCGGCCAACTGGCCGATAAAATCTCAGCGGTATTCGTGCCAGTAGTGGTTCTGATTGCCCTGTTTAGCGCCGCAATCTGGTATTTCTTCGGCCCGGCCCCGCAAATTGTATACACGCTAGTGATTGCCACCACGGTGCTAATTATTGCCTGTCCTTGTGCGCTTGGTCTGGCAACGCCGATGTCGATTATTTCTGGTGTGGGCCGTGCCGCTGAGTTTGGCGTGTTAGTACGTGATGCCGATGCCCTGCAACGCGCCAGCACGCTCGATACTATCGTCTTTGATAAAACCGGTACGCTGACCGAAGGTAAACCGCAGGTCGTCACAGTTGTGACCTACAACGACTGGTCTGAGGCTGATACGTTGAGATTGGCCGCAGCGCTGGAACAAGGCTCCAGCCACCCACTCGCCCGCGCTATTCTTGATAAAGCGGACGGTGTTGAATTGCCGCAGGTGAATGCCTTCCGCACTTTGCGTGGATTGGGTGTCAGCGGTGAAACCGAAGGGCATCAGTTACTGCTCGGCAACAAAGCGCTGCTTGATGAACAAAGTGTTGATACCCGTCTGATGGCCGCAGAAATTGAAGCTCAGGCCAGCCGTGGGGCCACACCGGTTCTGCTGGCGATAGACGGGAAACTGGTCGCATTGTTCGCCATCCGCGATCCACTGCGCTCCGATAGCGTCAGTGCATTGCAACGCTTGCACCGTAACGGCTACCGTCTGGTGATGTTAACCGGGGACAACCCAACCACCGCTAACGCGATTGCCAAAGAAGCAGGTATTGATGAAGTTATCGCAGGCGTATTGCCTGATGGCAAAGCCGAAGCGATTAAAAACCTGCAACAACAAGGCCGGCAGGTTGCGATGGTTGGTGACGGTATCAACGATGCGCCAGCATTAGCGCAAGCTGAAGTAGGGATTGCGATGGGTGGAGGTAGTGACGTCGCTATCGAAACCGCCGCAATTACGTTGATGCGCCACAGTCTGGTTGGGGTGGCTGATGCGTTGGCGATATCCAAAGCTACGCTCAGCAACATGAAGCAAAACCTGATGGGGGCGTTTATTTACAACACTCTGGGGATTCCGATTGCTGCAGGGATTTTGTACCCGCTGACAGGAACATTACTGAACCCAGTTGTTGCCGGGGCTGCAATGGCGCTGTCATCCATTACGGTGGTCAGCAACGCCAACCGTTTATTGCGCTTTAAACCGAAAGACTAATCCATCTTCCCCACGCTACCTCGCGTGGGGAAATTTGCACCAGACTCATCGCAGCGGTAGCATGACTTTTTAGCCAGGAAATCAGCTATATGGGTCTGTTGCAAAGAGTTCGCACGCTTTTCTCCCGCTTAACTGCCACCACTTATCCCTGGCCTGCGCTTGATATCACACTTGCGGGCAACCGTTCGCTACACCTGGTCGGCAGCATCCATATGGGCACGCGCGACATGGCGCCGCTATCCGATAAGCTTATCAACAAGCTCAGAGATGCCGACGCACTGATTGTCGAAGCTGATATTTCTGAAGGCGGCTCGCCTTTCCCGAATAATCCCGATGAACTCCCGCTTGAGCAACGCCTGCCCGCCGATGACTGGGCGCAGATTGTCTCGTTATCGCAGGAATTGGGCATCCCACTGAGCCAAATTGATAACCAGCCTGCCTGGCAAATTGCGCTGGTGCTGCAAGCTTATCAGGCGCAGCGCCTGGGTTTGCGCGCTGAGTACGGGATTGATTTTCAGTTACTGGAGGCCGCAAAAGCCATGGCGGTTCCAGTGATTGAACTGGAAGGTGCTCAACATCAGATTGATATCCTCACCAAATTACCCGATGGCGGAATGCCGCTGTTAACCGACACCCTCGAACACTGGCATACCAACGCACGTTTGCTACAAACGATGATCAGCTGGTGGATGGAAAGCCCTCCACTACGCGGGAAAGTTTCACTGCCCAATACATTTGGTGACGAGTTATATGATGTACTTATGCTTCAGCGTAACCTTCGGTGGCAGGCTTTTTTGCAACGATTACCCGAAGGAAGCTATGTTGTTGCTGTAGGAGCGTTGCATTTGTATGGCGAAGGGAATTTATCTGAGTTGTTGAAAAACAAATAAAAAAACGGCCAATATCGCTATTGGCCCGTCAAAGAGGAATTTGTATATTATTGTAGTTATTCTGACCAAATTAATGACCAGAAACAGAATTGTCGCTCAATGTGACGATTAACGCTATCACTATTAAGTGACAATATAATATTTAATAAACTTATCACTCCATTTATTAATTTGTGCGCTTTTCAGACAAAGCACTAAGAAGGACACATGACACCAGCCGTTAAACTTCTCGAAAAAAACCGCGTTCCATTTCAGTTACATGCTTATGACCATGATCCGAGTGAAACAAATTTTGGTGATGAAGTGGTACGCAAACTTGGACTGAATGCCGAGCAAGTCTACAAAACGTTGCTGGTTGCCATTAATGGCGACATGAAGCAGTTAGCGGTAGCGGTGACTCCGGTTTCCGGCCAACTGGATTTAAAAAAAGTGGCGAAAGCGTTGGGAGCCAAAAAAGTGGATATGGCCGACCCGATGGTTGCCCAGCGGATTACCGGTTATCTGGTGGGAGGGATTAGCCCTCTGGGGCAAAAAAAACGCCTGCCGACAGTCATCGACGCCCCGGCACAGACATTCTCATCCATTTATGTTTCTGGCGGAAAACGCGGTCTGGATATTGAACTAGCCGCCACAGATCTCGCAAAACTGCTGAATGCGACTTTCGCTGAAATTGCCCGCCGAGACTAACGTGTTTTACGCAGACATCCCTCCAAAAGAGCAATCTCGGTCAGGACAAGTTCAATGGTCACTGGCAAAGTTAACGCCTTGAGGGAGGAATAATGAATAGCGAAAAACACGAAAGATATACCCGGCGTTTTGAACAAGTATTTGCCTATATTGAACAGCATCTGGACAGCTCGTTATCCGTCGAGCAACTCAGTGACGTCGCCTGTTTTTCACGTTTTCACTTTCATCGCCAGTTCAGCCAGTTCTGCGGAATAAGCATCAGCCGTTATATCACGCTGATGCGGCTGAAAAGGGCTTCTTTCCGGCTGGTGAATGACCCGCAGGAAAGAGTGATTAACATTGCCCTTGATGCCGGATTTGAAAATCCTGAATCATTTTCCCGAGCCTTCAAAAATACCTTCGGCCTGACGCCCAGCGAATTTCGCAAAGATCCTGTATGGGTTGACTGGCATATACATTTTCAATTTCCCGGACGGGAAAATCAGCAGAGGCTTGCGAATATGGATGTGAAAATAATTAACGTCGAACCGATGAAAGTGGCTGTTCTGGAACATCTTGGCGACCCGATGCTCGTGAATAATACGGTCGCGACGTTTATTGAGTGGCGTAAAGCATCAGGTCTTTCAGACTACACCACGCAAGGCACATACGGCGTGCCGTGGAACGATCCGCTCACCACACCTGGTGATGAGTTTCGTTTCGATGTCTGCGGTGAATTGAACCCCGAAGCCAACGGGCAAGTTCCTGAAAACCCGCAGGGCGTTATCAGTAAAACCATTCCTGGCGGGCGTTGTGCGATCGTTCGGCATGTTGGTGCTTATGAGCGAATCAGCGATAGCGTTTACTATCTTTATCGCCAGTGGTTACCGCAAAGTGGCGAGGAATTACGTGATTTCCCGGTTTACTTCCGCTACCTGGAACTGGATAAAAACCATCCCGAGCACGCGCAGCAGACGGATATTTTGTTGCCATTAAAATAGCTCCTCTCCAGGCGGAGAGGAGCAAGCTCTTACTGCCAGCTTACTTCGCCTTTAGGTTCGTAAGCATTTACATCGAGCGGAGAGTTCTTTTCGATGTACTGCTTCAACACTTCGGCATCGACAAAACCGGTGTTTACATAGCCCGGTTTTTTATCGATTTCAGGATAACCGTCACCACCAGTGGCGTTAAAGTTTAACGTCGCCATACGGTAGGTTTTCGCAGGGTCAACTGGCTCACCTTTGATTTTCAAATCTTGCAAACCTGCGGCGGTTGCCACAAAGCTGACATTCGAGAACTGCGGATAGGCACCAGAGTCTGGTTTCTTCTGTGCAACCGCGCTCAGATATTCCGTCACTTCTTTGCCTGTCATCTCGGTATAAACCACGGTATTACCAAATGGCTGCACTTTCAGTACATCTTTATAAGTAATGTCGCCGGTTTCAATCGAATCACGAATGCCACCCCCGCTCATCACTGCAAAATCTGCACCGGTTCTGTCCATTTGTGCCGCAAGCAACAGACGCGCCAGATTGGTTTGCACGAAACGAACTTTGCTGCGATCCCCTTCCATATGACCATTTACGCTACCGACTTTCACATTTAGCTGTGCCTGGCCTTTGTTCTGGAATGGCGTCAACAATGAGAGCATTTGCTGGTTTTCAGGAATTTGCGGGGTGTAAAGCACACGCTCACTTTCACCGTTATCGTAGGTAATTTTTTTCTTCAGGTTGATAGGGATTAGCTGGTAATGCACCAGTTTCATCTCGCCGTTACGGAATTCAAAATCAGCACGCCCGACGTATTTGCCCCACTCATGCGCCTGAACAATCCAGATACCGTTTTGCTTATCCGGTGCACATGGCGTTCCTGGCACGTAATCAACCTGTTTTTTATTTTCCGCAGCCATACAGACTGGGTTTTGCGAGTGGCCACCGACAATCATCGTCAAGGCACCAGCAGGCAGGCTACGGGCCATTTCAACATCACCTGGCGCGTTGGATCCATGTTGACCGTTGTCGTAGTGACCCATATGAGTTGCGGCGATAAGCACATCCGGTTTTTCAGTGGATTGCAGTTCCTGAATCACCAGTTTTGCTTCATCTGCAGGTTTGCGGAATTCGATATCGGTAAAGTTTTCTGGATTGCCAATTTTCGCCGTATCGTCAGTGGTTAAACCGATAACCGCGATTTTAATGCCCTGAGGCTTGAAGATGGCCCATGGCTTAAATAGGCGTTCGCCGGTGCTTTTCTGGTAAATGTTAGCCGACAGCAGCGGGAATTTGGCCCATTTCTCTTGCTGGCGTAACACAGACAAAGGATTGTCGAATTCATGGTTGCCGATAGCCATCGCATCGTAGCCAATCAGGTTCATACCACGGAAATCGGGTTCTGCATCCTGCAAATCGGACTCAGGAACGCCTGTATTGATGTCGCCACCAGAAAGCAGCAGAACGCTCCCGCCCTTCTGCGCAACCTCTTTACGAATGCTATCCACCAGAGTTTTTTGTGCCGCAAGCCCATATTCAGCATGCTCGTTACGCCAGAAATGACCATGGTGATCGTTGGTATGCAAAATGGTGATGTTATAGGTTTTATCTTTTTCCCAGGCCAGCGCAGATGCACTGGTCAAACTGACTGCCATAAGCAGTGCTGTGGTCACCCCTTTCACTACGAACTTCATCGCAAATCTCCATATTCAATAAATACTTCCGCACCAATAGCAGACAGCTACTAGCATAGACAAGTAACTTTTCATGATTGTGACTTTCTTCAACTCAGTGCTGCAGGTATGTTAGCTGGGTAATGATTTCCTACGGTTCCATCAGTGAACTGGGCTAAAAAACAATCAATTTATTAATTACAGGTACTTATGGCAATCTCGGAACAAACTCTCGCGTCGCCTGAACCTAAAAAGGCGCGTACTGCATTTGGTATTCTTGGGGCCATCAGCCTCTCTCATTTGCTCAACGATATGATTCAGTCACTTATTCTGGCGCTTTATCCGCTATTACAGAGTGAGTTCTCGCTGAGCTTTGTGCAGATCGGGATGATAACGTTGACCTTCCAGGTCACCTCATCGTTACTCCAGCCGGTGGTAGGATACTACACCGATAAATACCCGATGCCATGGTCGTTGCCGATTGGTATGTGTTTCACACTTTGCGGGTTAGTTATTCTGGCGCTGGCCGGCAGTTTCCCGATGGTGTTATTGGCCGCCGGGCTTGTCGGTACGGGGTCTTCGGTATTCCACCCAGAATCCTCCCGCGTGGCCCGAATGGCATCGGGTGGACGTCATGGTCTTGCGCAATCACTATTCCAGGTCGGGGGCAACTTTGGTAGCTCTTTAGGCCCTTTATTGGCAGCGTTAATTATTGCCCCTTACGGCAAAGGCAACGTCGGCTGGTTCGTGCTGGCTGCACTGTTGGCAATCATTGTTTTGCTGCAAATCAGCCGCTGGTATGCCGCACAACACCGTATGGCAAAAGGTAAAGCTGCCGCTCCAGTGGTTAACCCTTTACCCCGTAAACAAGTGATTCAGGCGGTGTCTGTTTTGCTGGTGCTGATTTTCTCTAAATATTTCTATATGGCGAGCATCAGCAGCTATTACACCTTCTATTTGATGCACAAGTTTGGTTTGTCAGTGCAAAATGCCCAATTCCACCTATTCGCGTTCTTATTTGCAGTCGCCGCAGGGACGGTGATTGGCGGCCCAGTTGGTGACAAGATTGGGCGAAAATATGTCATATGGGGATCAATCCTCGGCGTCGCACCATTTACCCTGTTCCTGCCTTATGTATCGCTGTACTGGACAGGCATCCTGACGGTCATCATCGGCTTTATTCTCGCCTCCGCGTTTTCAGCAATTCTGGTCTATGCACAAGAACTGATGCCAGGGCGTATCGGCATGGTTTCCGGTCTGTTCTTTGGATTTGCCTTTGGGATGGGCGGTTTGGGTGCTGCAATACTAGGCCTGGTCGCCGACCATACCAGTATCGAATTAGTCTATAAAATATGTGCTTTCCTACCACTTCTCGGCATATTGACTATATTCCTGCCTGATAATCGCCATAAGTCATAGTTATAAGGGCCAGAGAACACACCTGGCCTCTATCTTCCCCCACATATTGCCAACACTTTCTTAAATTAAGTGTATAAAACCCCCGTCAGATGCCAATTTTTGTCTAAATGCGCCTTTTCATGAAAAACTACATATTTAACACACACATCGCTTAAAAAATTGTCATAAACTAAAAGTAGATTATTGGAGTTTTGGATCTCATTAATTACGAAAGGAGACGGAATGCATCACGCCACCCCGCTTATCACCACCATTGTCGGTGGCCTTGTACTGGCCTTTTTACTCGGCATGCTCGCCAATAAACTGCGCATATCACCGTTGGTGGGCTATTTGTTAGCTGGGGTTTTAGCCGGCCCTTTTACGCCTGGCTTTGTCGCAGATACTAAACTCGCTCCCGAGTTGGCGGAGCTGGGTGTGATCCTGCTGATGTTTGGTGTTGGTCTGCATTTCTCTTTGAAGGATTTGATGGCGGTAAAGGCCATCGCCATCCCCGGAGCGATTGCCCAAATTGCTGTGGCAACGCTTCTGGGAATGGCGCTTTCATCGTTGATGGGTTGGCCATTGATGACCGGCATCGTCTTTGGTCTGTGCCTTTCCACCGCCAGTACCGTGGTGCTGCTGCGGGCGCTTGAAGAACGGCAGTTAATAGACAGCCAGCGTGGACAAATTGCGATTGGCTGGTTGATTGTTGAAGACCTGGTAATGGTATTAACGCTGGTCCTACTACCTGCGGTTGCCGGAATGCTTGAAAAAGGGGATGTCGGCCTTGCATCGCTGTCGCTGGATATGGGCTTTACCATCGGCAAGGTCGTTGCGTTTATCGCCATCATGCTAATAGTAGGCCGCCGTCTGGTGCCGTGGATTCTGGCACGCAGCGCGGCAACGGGTTCACGTGAACTGTTTACGCTTGCCGTTCTCGCGCTGGCGCTGGGTATTGCCTTTGGTGCCGTCGAATTGTTTGATGTTTCCTTTGCGTTGGGTGCGTTCTTTGCCGGCATGGTGCTCAATGAATCTGAACTCAGCCACCGCGCCGCACACGACACACTGCCGCTACGAGACGCCTTCGCAGTCCTGTTTTTTGTCTCGGTTGGCATGTTGTTCGACCCGATGATTCTGATTCAGGAACCGCTGGCCGTACTGGGTACGGTGGCAATTATCATCTTCGGTAAATCGTTGGCCGCCTTCTTCCTGGTGCGCCTGTTTGGCCACTCTCAACGTACTGCATTAACGATTGCCACAAGCCTTGCGCAAATTGGTGAGTTCGCCTTTATTCTCGCAGGCTTAGGAATGGCGCTGAATTTGCTGCCACAAACCGGGCAAAATTTGGTGCTGGCTGGGGCAATTCTGTCGATTATGCTCAATCCGATTTTATTCGCGGTTCTTGAGCGCTACCTCGAAAAAACCGAAACCCTGGAAGAACAAACACTGGAAGAAGCTATCGAAGACGAGAAGCAAATACCGGTCGATATTTGCAATCATGCTTTGCTGGTAGGCTTTGGGCGCGTGGGAAGTTTACTGGGCGAGAAATTGATGGCTCAGGGCATTCCACTGGTGGTAATTGAAACGTCTCGCAGCCGGGTGGATGAACTACGTGAACGTGGGATTCGCGCGGTGCTGGGGAATGCCGCCAATGAAGAAATCATGAATATCGCCCACCTCGATTGCGCGCGTTGGTTATTACTGACGATACCCAACGGCTACGAAGCAGGTGAAATAGTCGCGACAGCACGAACAAAACACCCAGACATTGAGATTATTGCCCGCGCCCATTATGACGATGAAGTGGATTACATCACTGAACGTGGTGCCAATCAGGTGGTAATGGGTGAGAGAGAAATCGCGAATACCATGATGGGATTGCTGGATATACCGGTGGTTAAGGAAACGGTGACGGGTTAGTTGTTAACTTTATCCCCTCACCAGACCCTCTCATTTTGGGAAAGGGTCGAGGTGAGGGTAAATTTATTAACGATCCCAGTAAGACTCTTCGAGACTGTCTTCACGCTCTGGCAAACCGCGCGTCAATCGTGGAGAGTGCTGGTTCAGCACCTGGTAGCTAACGCGGTTCGCGTATTTGCACACTTGCGCCAATGACGAATAGGTCAACCATGTGGACTGGTGTTTGCTGGAATTCGGCACATTAGAACGGTGGTAATTATTCGCCGTAATATCGTGCAACAACGCCGCAAGTGCGCCATCTCCAGCACCGTTGGTATTCATGATTTTTTCCGGCCCGCCCATGTACGGTGCAATATGCGAGAAAATACGCATCGGATTCTGGCAGTCTTTATGGCGCAGCGCACGGCTAAATTCATATTGGTTAAATTCTGCAATCGCACCCGGCAGCAGCGGATGTTGCGTGGTACGTTTAGCTGATTCCTCAGTAAAGCCTGCCATGTACAGACCTATCGGCCCGGCAGTACACAGTACTAAATCAACCCAGTCCAGGGCCTTATTAGCGGCCAGCAGCGGGTCACTTTCCCCGGTCAGCGCCAACCCTTCTTCTTCGTTCATCGCCAGAATAGAGACGTGTTCTTTGAGAAACGCCTGCCACCATTCTGGGGCTTCTGCGATAACGTATTTTGTACCCAGCGTCAGCACTACTGGTACGTTGTGCTTTTTCGCATAGGCGATAGCCTGCATCGTAGCCTCAGGCATCGGCTCGCCATCTTTACAGCGAACCAGATAGGAAGTCAGCACCAACGCAGAAGCACCAGCGATAACGTCTTCAGGAATACTGTCTGAGCGCAGCTGATTCATATGGCCCGGGCTAATAGCAAAGGTACGCTCACCCTGTTCGTTAATCAGCGTAAAGCAACGGCCAATCGGGCCATTCACGCCTTGCAGGTAATTGAGATCAGTACGGCTGGAGGTATTACACAAGTAGCGGTAGGCGTAGCTGCCAATTTCTATGTTGCTGCACATAACGCCCAGCAAGACGGAGCGGTCATCTGCTAATACCGAATAGTTGTGCATGGTATTGCCGATAGTGCCACCGGCAAACTGGTGAGTAATTAGATCTTTTTTCACCAGTTCCTGATACAGCGCTTCTGCAACATCATCTTCTATGACCAACGAATGACCGAAACTCAAACCGTAACGATGAACAAAATCATCATCAACTTTGGCTTCGATATCCACCAGCGTCTGGTCAATCCCGACAATCCACGAAGTGCCGGTTTCGGTTTCTGGCTGAACCTGTTGCAGTAAAGGATCGCGCGCGCTAACAGGGAAATAATGTTTGGATTTTCGTTTGCCGGGAAATTTCATGATGTTGTTCGGAAGTAGCTAATCAGGCCGGAAATGGTAGCACATTAACGGCCTCAAGGGAGATCAGCGATATTTCTGCACCAGATTCATCATCATTGCGATGTGAGCCGGGTCGTCATTGAGAGCGGGAATATATTCATATTTGGTACCACCGGCTTCGAGGAATACTTCACGGTTTTGTACCGCCATCTCTTCGAGCGTTTCGAGGCAATCGGCTGAAAAACCTGGGCACATCACCTGGATGTGTTTCACCCCTTTTTCAGCCAGCATTTTTAGCGTTTCGTCGGTATAAGGCATTAGCCATGGCTCGCGGCCAAAGCGCGACTGGTAAGTCATCATCACTTTTTCAGGCGGCAGTTCGAGAGCTGAAAGCAGCTCGCGCGTGGTGTCGCGGCAGCGCTGTGGGTAATCGTCGCCTTCGTTGGCATAACGCTGCGGAATACCGTGGTAGGAAAGCAGCAACACATCCGGCTCGCCATGCTGAGCAAAAGAGTGTTTTACCGAGGCCACCAGCGCGTTGATGTACGAAGTGTCATCGGCATAGTCACGAATCAGTGAAATCGACGGCAGCGAGCGGTAGTTGGCAAAAATGCGCCCTAACTCATCCCAAACGGCAGCAACCGTTGAGCAGGAAAATTGCGGGTATAACGGCAGCACGACGATGTGGTCTACGTCATATGAAATCAGTTCTTCCACAGCACTTTTTAGAGAAGGTGAACCGTAGCTCATTCCAAGAGCGACAGGCGTACCCGGTAATTGTGCGGCAAGCGCTGCCTGCTGACGGCGGCTATAAACTAACAGCGGAGAACCTTCGTCCATCCATACCGATTGGTAAAGCTTTGCTACACGCGGGGAACGCAGCGGCAAAATCACACCGCGTAACAGCGGCCACCACAACAAACGCGGGGTATCAACAACCCGTTTGTCACTAAGAAACTGGCGTAAATAACGGTTTACCGCAGCCGGAGTGGGGGCATCAGGTGTGCCAAGGTTCGCCAGTAATATGCCCACTTTTTCCTGATTCATTTCCACTCCTTATCAACAAATTGCTGATAATTGTAACGTAAAAGCGCGGGAGGAGAACCGATTACAGCGAAAGGGCAAAAAATGGGCAAAAAAAATACCAGGAACGTGTCCTGGTATTTTTATATACCCAAAAGATTTCGAGGTGCAGGAAGGCAGCAATCGAGTGAATCCCCAGGAGCTTACTAAAGTAAGTGACTGGGGTGAACGAGAGCAGCTAACACACCTGCAACTTGAAAGATGACGGGTATGATTAGCCGAGGATTTTAGCCAGCTCCGCGCTAACTTCAGTCACTTTACGGGTGCCGTCGATTTTTGCGTATTTGGTGTTACCCGCTTCAGCTTCTTTACTGTAGTAAGAGATAAGCGGAGCAGTCATCTGATGGTATTCCACCAGACGCTTACGCACAGTTTCTTCCTGATCATCTTTACGAGTAGTCAGCTCTTCGCCAGTCACGTCGTCTTTGCCTGCAACGACTGGTGGATTGAAGGTGACGTGATAAACGCGGCCAGACGGTGCGTGTACGCGACGGCCAACGATACGGTCGATAATCAGTTCATCAGGTACAGCGAATTCCAGAACGACGTCCACTTTGATGCCTGCTTCTTTCATCGCATCAGCTTGTGGAATGGTGCGAGGGAAACCATCTAACAGGAAACCGTTACGGCAATCTTCCTGGGTAATACGTTCTTTAACCAGAGCAATAACCAGTTCATCTGTAACCAGTTTTCCGGCGTCCATGATGTCTTTTGCTTGTTTACCCAGTTCTGAACCAGATTTTACTGCGGCGCGCAGCATGTCACCGGTGGAGATTTGCGGAATGCCATATTTCTCCATGATGAACTGAGCCTGAGTTCCTTTACCTGCGCCCGGAGCGCCAAGCAGAATAATACGCATTGCGTAATTCCCCATTCGTTTGGATTTTTGTGTATTTAGTTTTGAGGCGATGACCTTACCATTAAAGGCGTATTGACCTCAAGAAAGCCAGACGGTGTAAGCGCTCTTAGTTGTTTAAGAACGCTCACACGCCCCTCTCCACTGCTGGAGAGGGTTTGAGGGAAAATCAGGAAGCCAGCAACTGGTTCATACGGCGAATAAACTGGTTTGGATCTTCCAGTGTGCCACGTTCAGCCAGCAGAGCCTGATCGAGCAGCAATTCTACCCACTCACCAAACTGCGCTTCGTCCTGAGTATCCGCAACACGTTTCACCAGCCCGTGATCCGGGTTCAACTCGAAGATATACTTCACTTCTGGCACTTCCTGGCCCGCAGCGGCAAACAGTTTCGCCATTTGCGTGCTCATGTCGTTACTGTCGGTGGTAACGATAGCTGGCGTGTCGGTCAAACGGTGCGTCAGACGCACTTCCTTCACACGCTCACCGAGCAGGTTTTTCACACGGTCAACAAACGGCTCAAGTGCTTTTTCAGCTTCTTTCGCTTCTGGTGTTTCTTCGTCGGCCAGCTTTTCCAGTGATTCGTCCGTTTTGCTCACGGACTGGAACGCTTTACCGTCGAACTCAGTCAGGTAGCTCATCATCCACTCATCGATGCGGTCAGAAAGCAGCAGGACTTCGATGCCTTTCTTACGCAGCAATTCCAGATGCGGGCTGCTTTTCGCAGCGGCATAGCTGTCTGCGGTGATGTAGTAAATCTTCTCCTGCCCTTCTTTCATGCGCGACACGTACTCTTCCAGCGACACTGTTTGTGCTGAGGAATCAACATGTGTGCTCGCAAAGCGCAGCAGTTTAGCGATAGTTTCCTGGTTAGCTGAGTCTTCAGCTGGCCCTTCTTTCAGTACCAGACCGAAGTTTTTCCAGAAGGTCTGGTATTTTTCGCTGTCATCTTTCGCCAGTTTCTCAAGCATCTGCAATACGCGTTTGGTCAGCGCACTACGCAGGTTTTGCGTCACACGGCTGTCTTGCAGAATCTCACGCGATACGTTCAGCGGCAGGTCGTTGGAATCTATCAGACCGCGCACGAAACGCAGGTAGTTCGGCATGAACTGTTCAGCATCATCCATGATAAACACGCGCTGCACGTACAATTTCAGGCCATGTTTATGGTCACGGTTCCACATATCCCAAGGCGCCTGAGACGGGATGTACAGCAAGCTGGTGTATTCTTGCTTCCCTTCAACGCGATTATGGCTGTACGCCAGCGGGTCAGTGAAGTCATGAGCCACATGCTTGTAGAACTCGTTGTACTCTTCGTCTTTAATTTCAGACTTGCTACGCGTCCACAGAGCCTGCGCTTTGTTAATTTTTTCCCAGCCGAGGATGGTTTCGCCATCTTTCTCTTCGCGGGTTTCGATTTCTACCGGCAGCGCGATGTGGTCGGAATATTTACCGATGACGGAGCGCACACGCCAGTCGTCTAAGAACTCGTCTTCACCTTCACGCAGGTGCAATGTAATTTCAGTACCGCGGTCGGCTTTGGTGATATCCGCAATGGTATATTCGCCAGCGCCTTCAGATTCCCAGAACACCGCCTGGTCAGCCGGTACACCAGCTGCACGAGTGCGTACGGTTACTTTGTCTGCCACGATAAACGCAGAGTAGAAGCCCACACCGAACTGGCCGATAAGTTGGCTGTCTTTCGCCTGGTCAGAACCCATAGATTCCAGGAACGCTTTGGTCCCGGATTTTGCAATGGTACCGAGGTGATCAATCGCTTCGTCGCGAGTCATACCGATGCCGTTATCGGCGATCGTCAGGGTACGTTTTTCTTTATCAAAAGAGACGCGGACGCGCAGTTCGCCATCACCTTCGTATAAGTCAGCCTGAGACAACGCGCGAAAGCGCAATTTGTCTGCCGCATCAGAGGCGTTGGAGATCAGTTCACGCAAGAAAATTTCTTTATTTGAGTAGAGGGAGTGGATCATCAGGTGCAGAAGTTGTTTCACTTCAGACTGGAAGCCACGAGTCTCTTGTCCTTTCATGGTCATTGATACCTCAACAAAATCAAAATACAGGGGTGATGAAAACGTTGAGGGAGATATGAGGATGGAAATGAGATTTTCAAGCGGGAAAAGAGATTCTTCCTTTCTTTACCCTAAATAATTGGAGTTGCATCAAGGCGGCAAGGGAGTGAAGCCCCAGGAGCTTACTCAAGTAAGTGACTGGGGTGAGGGAGTGCAGCCAACGCAGATGCAGCTTCAAGTATGACGGGTAAATTAGAAAGTAATCTTGTGGCGACCAGCGAGGGAATGCGAAAGCGTAGTGCCATCAACCATTTCCAACTCACCACCTACCGGCACGCCATGCGCGATACGGCTGGCCTCAACGCCATATTGCCCACACAGTTCGCCAATGTAGTTAGCGGTGGCTTCACCTTCAACGGTTGGGTTGGTGGCAAGAATCAGTTCTTTAATGGTTTCCGTCGCCAGGCGCTCTTCAAGCCGTCCTAAACCGATGTCGTCCGGGCCAATGCCATCAAGTGGCGAAAGGTGTCCCATCAGCACAAAGTAACGCCCAGAGAACTGGCCAGTCGCTTCGATAGCGTGGATATCCGCAGGCGTTTCCACTACACAAATCTGGCCATTTTCCTGCCGGCGAGGGTTCGCGCAAATGGCGCAAATTTCTTGTTCGGTAAAAGTACGGCAATCAGCGCAGTGGCCGATTTCAGACATGGCGCGGGTCAGCGCCTGAGCAAGGCGCATTCCGCCGCTGCGATCGCGTTGCAAAAGTGCAAACGCCATACGTTGGGCTGACTTCGGGCCAACACCTGGCAGGCAGCGTAGGGATTCCATAAGGGCGGTAAGTAAAGGGCTGGTTTGCATCGCTCAGACTTCTGAAAAAAGAGTGGGCCATAGCCTAACATTAGCCCCGCGGGCGGGTATAGAAAAAGATATCCCCCTGCGCGATGCCTCGCACAAAGGGGATTTTATTACGCTAATTTCTGGCCAAAATTCCCCTGATTAAAATCATCGATAGCTTCTTTGATTTCTTCACGGGTATTCATGACAAATGGCCCGTAACCGACGACAGGTTCATTGAGCGGCGCACCGCTCAGCACCAGTACCACGGCGTCGTTATTGGTTTCAAGCATCACGCCCTCACCTTTCGCATCCAACACGACCAATTGCGCCTCACGAACCACTTCCTGCCCATTAACCTCTACGGTGCCTTTGAGTACCACCAGAGCGGTGTTCCAGCCATCTGGTAGTGTCAACTGAGCAACGCCATGCGCATTCAGACGCATATCCAGAATGCTCATGGGTGAATGGGTTTGTGCCGGGCCTTTGTGCCCAAGGAACTCACCTGCAATCACACGTGTCTGCCCGGCGTTATCCGGCAAATCAACGACCGGAATATCTGCATCAGTGATGGACTGATAGTTAGGCGGCGTTGATTTGTCTTTTGCCGGCAAGTTGACCCACAGTTGCACCATTTCCAGGGTGCCGCCCTTCTCACTAAAAGCCGGTGAGTGGAACTCTTCGTGCAAAATGCCACTACCTGCCGTCATCCACTGCACATCACCCGGGCCAATCACCCCGCCGCTACCCGTTGAGTCGCGGTGCGCGACTTCGCCTTTATAGACGATGGTGACCGTTTCAAAACCGCGGTGCGGATGCACATCAACGCCACGTTGCCCTTTGTTGCTTGGTTTAAAATCAGCTGGCCCTGCGTAATCCAACAGCAGGAATGGGCTGAGCTGTTTTTCAAACTTCGAATAAGAAAACAGTGAGCGAACCGGGAAGCCATCGCCCACCCAGTGGGAAGCCGGTGCTGAATAAACGCCAAGAATTGATTTCATCGTTATCTCCATTGAGTGTCGATTTCTGTTGGGATAAAGCTTACTCATAAGACGAAATGCCCAGTAGACTCTGTAAATGAACTCAGTGTTCCATATACAGGACAATTACAATGCAAGATCTCAACGACCAGTGGTATTTCGTGCAAGTGGTAGATAACGGGGGATTTTCTCCGGCTAGCCGCGCAATAGGCATTCCTAAATCTCGCCTAAGCCGCCGCATCACTCTGCTGGAAGAAAACCTGGAGACTCGACTCATTCAGCGTTCAACACGCAGCTTTACCGTAACAGAAGCCGGGCAGATTTTTTATCGCCATTGTAAAGCGATGATTATTGAAGCCGAAGCTGCGCAGGAAGCAATTAACACGCTGCGTGCCGAACCACGCGGGCTGATCCGCCTGACATGCCCGATTGCTCTACTGCATGTGCACATTGGAGACATGCTGGCACGGTTTATGTCGCTATACCCACAGGTTACGGTGCAGCTCGAGGAGACAAATCGTCAAGTCGATGTGTTGAACGAAAACGTCGATCTCGCGGTGCGAGTTCGCCCACTGCCACTGGAAGATAGTGACCTGGTGATGCGTAAACTGGCCGATCGCGGTATGTGTCTGGTCGCCAGCCCCGCATTGGTTAAATGCTTTTCACAACCAACGTCACCTGCCGATCTTCAGCACTGGCCGAGTCTGGCGCTATCTAAACCACAGCAGGTTTATCGCTGGTGCCTGTTTGGGCCGGATAATCAAGAAGTGACGCTGCACCACAAACCACGCTTTGTCACCACCGATATGACTGCACTACGGGCAGCAGCACTCGCAGGCGTAGGGATTGTTCAACTGCCAATATTGATGATTAACAAACAAATACAAGATGGGAGTCTGGTGCATTTATTACCGGAATGGCGAGCGAGGCGGGAAGTCATTCATCTGGTATTCCCTTCGCGGCGCGGCCAGTTACCGGCAGTCAGGGCGCTGATTGATTTTCTGGTAGAGAGTTATGCGGCGTTTGATGAGGAGTAAAAAAAATGGCGACACAAAGTATCGCCATTTTGTCGTGCATTAGAATGGCATTTTGAAGCCTGGTGGCAATTGCATGCCACTGGAAACACCAGCCATTTTCTCTTTCTGCGCTTCGCCAATACGACGAGCAGCGTCGTTGAAGGCCGCAGCAACCAAGTCTTCAACCATTTCTTTATCGTCTTCCATCAAGCTTGGATCGATTTCCACGCGACGGCAGTTGTGTGCGCCGTTGATAGTGACTTTGACCAGACCCGCGCCAGATTCGCCAGTGACTTCCATTTGGGCGATTTCTTCCTGAACCTGGGCCATTTTTTCCTGCATCTGCTGGGCTTGCTTCATGATGTTGCCCAGACCGCCTTTTCCAAACATAGTCTTCTCTCTTTTGCTCGGGCCGACTAATCGCACGTTACGATTAACGGCTATCAGGGTTTACAACAAACCGGTGTAACCGGCTTATCAAATAGGTCGAATACTGTCTTCATCCAGTTCCGCGTCGAAGTAACGGCGCAGTGTCTGGATGTTGTTATCAGTAGTTATAGCTTCCCGCGCTTGCGCCAGCTTTTCTTCATAAATAGCCTGACGCCACTCAAGCGGGGTACGTTGTGCGAGATTATCATCTTCAATAATAGTCAGCTCAACAGTTTCGCCACTAAAAGTACTCATCGCATCCACCAGCGTTTTCTGCGCTGACGGTGAATTCAAATGCCGTAACGCCGGACGAAGGTGTAAACAAACCCGATTGCCGTCTTGTTCTTTCCAGGCATTTAGCGCCAGTTGCTGCACTAATTTCGGTAACACCAGTTGGCTAATTTCAGCCGCCCAACTATCGCGTTCAATAGCTTCCAGGGCAAGTTTCTGCGCCAGCTCAGGCGTTTTCTCATGCTCCAGCGCAAGCTTTAATGCTTTGGGTGTCGCGACCGGTTCTTCAACGACATCAGAAACGATTTGCGACTTCCAGCGATAGGCCTCTGGCTTCTGCGCTGGTTTTTCTTCTGTTGCTGCAGGCCGGGACTGAATGCGCTCGGTCACCGAGGCTAAACGTTCCAGAGCGGTAGTATTTTTTGCCGGCCGCGCTAGATTTGGCGCTGCCGGCTCATTCTTTTTTGCTTTATGGGTTCCCTGCTGGCGTATGAGCTGTGTTCGCGCTTGCAGCACCTGGCTAGTAGTGTCCGGCAACGGTGTTTCGCTTTGCCGTTGTGGCGGTGCAGTTTGCAGGCGTTCCGAAACCGGATTAACCACCGGAATACTCGGCACCTGTCGTGGCAGCTCAGGTTCCGGCAATGGTTTACGCGGGTGGAATGCCAGAGCACGCAGCAAAGTCATCTCAATGCCCATACGGCGATCGGGTGCCCAGGACAGCTCTTTGCGGCCAATTAATAAGGTTTGGTAATAAAGTTGGACTTCAGCTGGTGGCACAACGCGCGCCAGTTCACGCATACGTTGTTCAATGGCGGCCATGTCGCTGCCTAGAGCGGCAGGAGTCAATTGCACCATCGCCACGCGATGCAGCAAGCTCAGCATTTCCACCAGCAGAGCTTCCCACTCAACACCCCGCCCGGCGGCTTCATTGAGCAAGCTCATCACGCGTTCGCCATCGGCCTGCACCATCGCTTCTATTAGCGAAAGCGCCTGATCGTCGTCGAGTGTACCGAGCATAGTGCTGACGGCGGCGGTTGTTACTTGCCCATCACCGCTGGCAATGGCCTGGTCGGTGAGGCTTAACGCATCTCGCAGGCTGCCGTCTGCGGCGCGGGCCAACAGTTGCAGCGCACGCATTTCGCTGGGGATTTTTTCTTCGCCAAGAATGTGTTCCAACTGATGGCGGATTTGTTCAACATCCAGCGCTTTCAGGTGGAATTGCAGACAACGAGAAAGAATAGTGACTGGCAGCTTTTGTGGATCAGTCGTCGCCAGCAAGAATTTGACGTGCGAAGGTGGCTCTTCCAGCGTCTTCAACAATGCGTTGAAGCTGTGGCGGGAAAGCATGTGCACTTCGTCGATAAGATAGACTTTGAAGCGACCACGCGCCGGTGCGTACTGAACGTTGTCCAGCAAGTCACGGGTATCTTCTACTTTGGTACGCGAGGCGGCGTCGATTTCAATCAGATCGACAAAGCGACCTTGTTCGATTTCGCGGCAGTTATCGCACACGCCGCAAGGGGTGGCGGTGATGCCGGTTTCACAATTTAGCCCTTTCGCCAGCAGGCGAGCGATGGATGTTTTACCCACGCCGCGCGTCCCGGAAAAGAGATAGGCGTGGTGGATTCGGCCCATGGATAAGCCATTAGCCAGGGCAGTCAGCACGTGTTGCTGGCCGACGACATCAGCAAAAGTTTGTGGCCGCCATTTGCGGGCTAAGACCTGGTAGCTCATTCGAGATAGGCTCTACATCGCGGGTGTGAATTGGGGGGTAATGCTAACATAAGCCCCACCCGATGGGCGAGGCTTCTCATTGATGAGGGTCAGCTGAACTCAGTGACCAGGGAAAAGTACGAGGCTGTAGCTTTTCACGCCCATTTTTTCCAGACGCTGTTCACCACCAATATCAAACAGATTGATGATAAACGCAGCATCAGTCACTTCACCACCAAGACGGCGGATCAGTTTCACTGTCGCTTCAATGGTGCCGCCAGTTGCCAGCAGATCGTCCACAACCAGAACTTTGTCACCAGGCTCAATAGCATCAACGTGGATTTCCAGTTGATCAGTGCCGTATTCCAGTTCGTAATTTTCAGCGATAGTTTCGCGTGGAAGTTTGCCCGGCTTGCGTACTGGCACAAAGCCAACGCCTAATTCCAGCGCAACCGGTGCACCAAATAAAAATCCACGCGCTTCAGTCCCCACCACTTTAGTGATACCGGCGTCTTTAAAGCGTGAAACTAATAATTCGATGCTGGTGGCGTAGGCTTTCGGATCTTCAAGCAAGCTGGTAACGTCACGGAATAAGATCCCAGGCTTTGGGTAGTCTGGAATGCTTTTGATGCTGTTTTTCAGATATTCAAGCTGCTGCGCAGTCGCGGTCATAATTAATGCCTGCTAAAAACATGATTCTAACAAAGCACGTGACAGGTTAATAAGTGAACCATTGATGATTCATTAATCAGTCATACCGTGCTCGAAAACGGTCGAATTTACTGGCTGGCACCAACAATTGCAACCACTGCAAATGCGGTTTATGGCTTTTGTTGCTTTTCGTCAATTACCGGCATACGCCACATAAAGAACAGCAGCGCGCACATCATCATTAATAATAGTAGTCTGACCCAAAGAATGTTGACCAGGTAAAGGGACACAGCAAAGGTTATTACGATGAAAATCAAAGCCCTTGGCTTAGCTCCCGGTGGCAGTGCACGATGGTCCTGCCAGTGGCGGATATAACCGCCAAACCATGAGCGGTACAATAACCAGTGGTGAAAGCGCGGCGAAGAACGAGCGAAACACCAGGCCGCCAGCAGCAAAAACGGGGTTGTAGGAAGTAAAGGCAAAACAACACCTACGGTCGCAAGGACTACCGCCAACCAACCAATGATGATTAAAATAGTCCGTTTCATTCCCTATTCCGTCAATAATCCGGCACTTGAACACGTGCAATACTGGAGAGTCATTTTGTGAAAACCGCCTCGCTGTTACAAGCTTTGGATGCTCGCGTCGCGGAACTCGCGAAAGCCATTGCACCAATCTCGTTGCAACGCGCCTCGCAAGCACGCTTTGATCGTAAGCTATTTTCTACTCACAGCACGCAACTAAAAGATTATCTGATCGAAGTTCAGGCAAATCTCGCACAATTACAGCTTAGCGTGAAAGTCGGTAAAACAGAGCAAGTTGCTTATCTTGCAGAAAAACTGGTGGCACAAATCGCGGCTTTACAGCGTGAACTTGCGACCTGGCAGATGCGTAAAAACGATCCGCAGCCGCCGGTTGCCGAAAACCTGTATGAGAAGCTCTCGACTCATCAGGATTATGAGCGCCGCCTCCAGAGCATGATCGGTGATCGTGAAAGCCAGCTTTCGATTCAAACCACACTGGCCGGGCAACAAAAAATCCAGAAGGAAATTGCTGCACTTGAAGGTCGCCTGCAACGCTGCCGCCAGGCTGTGGCGCGAATTGAGCGCGCCATCGAACGTCGGGAACGTGGGCTAAGCTAACTAGAATGAATGCGGGTTTACTACAGGGAGGAAAGCAATGGGACTGTTTGCCTGGTTAATTATTGGTATCCTGGTAGCCGGAGCCGTGAAGATGCTGCGCCCAGCAAGTAGCGGGGCATTTTCAATTGCCGCTGTTATTGCAATTGCAGGCGCTCTTATCGGCGGTTATGTATGTGCCATTTTTAGCATTGGCACTCTGACAACGCTTGAGCCACGCGCACTGTTAGCTGCCCTTGTAGGATCGCTGTTATTTCTTTTTTTATTTCGCAAATTACGGATTAACTAAATGTCGCTCGATAACGCACCAGAGGAAGTGAAATTGGCTGTCGATTTGATAATGCTGCTGGAACAACATGAAATCCCGGCAGAAACCGTACTCGCAGCACTTGAGATTGTCCGCCAGGATTTTTTGCGTAAGCGGGAAGAAAACACGTCCCGCTAATTTTTACTGCGCAGGAAGAATGTCGCCGCCATTTGATTTGCCATTGTTATCGCGTTTTACTTCTGTCAGTTCATCGCCTTTATCATTGCGCAGATGCACTTCCAGTTGGTTGAAGGCGATATTAATGTCATTTTCACGACACAAACGATCGATAGTCCGGTTCAGCTCATCAACGGTGTAACTGCGATCGCGCAACTCACGCACATACAGACGTAACTCATGATCCAGAGTACTTGCGCCGAAAGTGGTAAAGAACACTGTCGGTTCAGGATCATGCATCACTTTCGGATGCTCATGCGCCGCTTTCAGTAAGATCTCTCGCACTTTATCAAGATCAGATCCGTAAGCCACACCCAGGCGGATCACCACGCGGGTAATGGTGTCAGTCAGTGACCAGTTGATCAGGCGTTCCGTCACAAACGCTTTGTTCGGGATGATCACTTCTTTGCGATCAAAGTCAGTAATCGTCGTGGCACGGATGCGAATTTTGCTAACGCTACCGGAGAAGGTACCGATAGTCACCGTATCGCCGATACGCACCGGGCGTTCGAACAGAATAATAAGACCGGAAACGAAGTTACCGAATATCTCCTGTAAACCAAAGCCTAAACCAACCGACAAAGCCGCCGCTAGCCACTGTAATTTATCCCACGATACGCCGAGCGAGCCGAAGATGGTCATCGCACCGACAGCAATAATGACATAGTTAAGAATGGTGGTGATGGCGTAAGAAGCACCCTGGCGCATTTGCAGGCGCGAAAGCACCAGCACTTCCAGCAAACCCGGTAAGTTGCGAATCAACACCCAGGCTACAGCAAATGCAATTAAGGCAAACAACAGGCTGCCCATGGTGACATTTTTCACCACTGCGACACCGGCTTCAGAACCGTTATAGTTCCACAGCTGGATGCTATCGAGATAACCAAAGACCCCGAACAAATCTGACCAAATGGTGTAGAACACGAGGGCAAACAGAGCGAACAACGCAATGATTGCCAGACGCATGGTTTGCTGGTTGATTTGGTCGAGCGCCAACGGAGGCTCTTCCACCGGCTCACCGCCTTCAGCGCCCTCTTTCACTAGATGTTCACGGCGCGCAACCGCACGACGATAAGCCATACGACGTGCCGCAACACTTAACCCGCGCAAAACGGTCTGGTAAACAAGGTTCCAGATAAGAATCAGATAGATGGTTTCAATCCAGCGTCCCGCAAGGCGCAAGGTGGTATAGAAATACCCCATTGCTGTCAGCACGATTAGCACCACAGGCACCACGCCCATAATCGTGACGGTAAACAACTGCATGGTATGGTTGTTTTTGTTGCGCCAGTTTTCACGGCACATTGGGAAGACCAGTCCGGTGATAAGCAACAAGTTGAAGAAAATAATCAGTTGGCCTAACGCATCTTCAACCAGATGCAGTGGAGAACGTTCACCAAGTACCGACCAGAATAACAGCGGCAATAATGCACAACCAAAGCGCACCAATTGGCGGCGATAATGGCTGCACAACTGTGGCTGCATATTAAAGTGCCTAACGGCAACACCACCGGGCGAAAGCACCTGGTAGGTTAGACCAAAGACTAACCATGACAACGAAAGCTGCTTACAGAACGCCAGCATGGTTTCGCTGATGTTCATGTCCATACCAGCAAACGCCAGTCCGATGGAGTAGATGATCAACGCGCCGGGGAGCACTTTAACAAATGTCAGCGCGATGGCCTTTGGCGTCAGTAATTGGCTGTCATTACGCAATTGCCCAACGCGGCTCGCCTGCTTCTCCAGATAGCGGTCTATCGCTTTGAAGCGCCAGCGGATGATTCCTGCGAGTAACAGAGCTGGAATCATCAATAATAGAATCGCGAGAATTTTTAGTGAGTTATCGGGCCATTTAAAGGTGATATGTGAGCTTTTAAACTGATCGCGTAACGAAGAGGGCAGTGATTTCAGCCAGTCCCAATCCATCGGTTTATTACTGGTCACCCAGAAAATTTGCTCCGTCAGTATTTGGTCGAGCGATTTCGTTACGTTTTGCAGTTGCTGCTGGTTGTTTTGCAAATTGATTGCCAGCATTAACTGTATGCCGAGCTGTGTATTCAACTTGTCGAGCAATTCGCGGCGAGTATCCAGAATTTGTAACAATGCATCATGAGCTTCAGGAGTGACATCAGCTTTATGGTTATCTTCAATTTTCGCAACCAGTTCGTCTGGCTGGAATAGCGCGTCACGTTGCTGGTTCACATCAAACTGTTCGAGACGAATATCCGCAATACGATTGGTCAGATCTTCAGTATCTTCCGCAGACGGCAAGTTTTGTTGCTGCTGTTGGTAAAGAATGCGTGACAGCAGCAAGCTGCCTTTCAATACGGCGATCTGCTCTTTCAGGTTACGTTCAGATTGCAGCGCACGATCCAGCGTGTTTTTAATGCGGATACTCGACGGCATCATTTCATTGGCATGCTGAGTTGCGTCAATCAGACGCTGGCTCAACTGATGGTTGATATCCAGTTCCTGTTTCACCAACGGGTTTTGCTGGATTTTAACGGTATCTTCAGAGTCTATTGCGTCTTGTGCAGTCTGCTGCGTCAGGGTTAAACGCTTGCTACTAGCCACTTTCTGCATGATCTGGAGGGTGGCCTCTAATTGATTGATATGCGCGTTGGTGTAGTCACGTTGCTTTTGCAGCGCATCTTGCAAAATGGTGTTGCCTTTGAGGCTATCGCGCTGTTGATCCAGTTGCGCGTTCAGCAAGGCCTGCTTGGCTAACAACAATGTTTGCTGGCTCGGGCGCATGTCCGCAGCACCAGGTGTTACGCCATTCAAGCGATTACGTATCGCTTCAAGCTGGGTTGATGCCGCGGTCATAGCATTCTGCACGCGCTCTGGCTGCGTTTGCAGTGATATCAGCTGGCTGTTCCAGGTGGCTAAATCGCTTTGCGAATTCTGTAGTTCAGTCAGCAAATCACTTAAGCGGGATTCGAGCTGACGCAAACTCATCGCTTCGATTTCCGCTTCTTCATTAGCAGGATCGTTTTGCCGGTTTTTAAGCTCGTTCAATGCATCAGTCGCTTTACGTAGCACCTTCGGTGCTTCAGTAACTTGCTGATGGAGTTTTGCCGTCTCATCCTTGACCCGGTCAATCTTATCTAAAACTTCAATAGTTTCACTGAGATCTTGTTGAGTGAGCTTATCATTTGGAGACAGCGTCTTTTGCTTATTGAGCGCAGACAACTGGTTTTGAATTTCATCGCGGCTCGGGAGGTCGCCACTGTTTTTCTGCGCCCAAACAGGCTGCACCAATACACAAAACAGGCTGACGAATGCAATAAGCAATAACCGGGCAGATACGCGGCGTGAATACAATGAACACAAGAGTTGTGGCATAGTTTGACTGTGTTTGAGAACAGGCCGAAGGATGGCGAGTTAAAGACGAAATACGTGCCGTCAGATTAGCACGTCTTTTCGGAAAAGCCTTGGTCAACTATGTTCAGATTCACCCGAATAAGCACATTTTTATTAAGGGTTCGCTCGCAGAGTTGGGCAGGTTTGGAACATTTCCAGCAAAATAGCGACGTAGTCTTCAGCCAATCCATGAAGGTCAAAGCTATCTGGAGCGACCAGCCAGTTTTCGATTAAGCCGGTAATGTAACTGCGAAGTAAGATGACCGCGTAAGGAAGGCGTAGGTTTTTCGGTAGCATTTCAGCATCAATGCAACGCTGCAAATTGCTCTCAATTCTCTCGTTTCCTTCCATATAAAGCTCACGTCTGGCCTGCCGTAAAACCGCCAACTCTCCAACGAATTCACATTTATGGAGGATAATTTCTGTCATTAAGCGACGCCGCTCATCCGTGACGGTTGCCTGTAATATGTAAATTAACAACTCTCTGACAACAGAAAGTGGATCGTCAGGAAATTTTGCCCGATACTCAGTCTCTAAGTCACCAATACTGGATTCAGTTAGCTCCCAGATTTCATTAAACAAATCCGACTTATTTTTGAAATGCCAGTAGATTGCACCACGGGTGACACCAGCCGCCTTTGCGATATCCCCCAGCGAAGTTGCAGAAACACCGTGTTGGGAAAACAAGCGGATTGCAACATCCAATAGATGTTGGCGAGTCTCAAGTGCTTGTTGTTTGGTTTTTCGTGCCATAAGTAGGTGAAAATAAGGTAGTTAGATTTACATACATTTGTGAATGTATGTACCATAGCACGACGATAATATAAACGCAGCAATGGGTTTGTGGACATTTTTTCCATTGAACAACTTTGAAATCGGACACTCGAGGTTTACATATGAACAAAAACAGAGGGTTTACGCCTCTGGCGGCCGTTCTGATGCTCTCAGGCAGCTTAGTGCTTACAGGATGTAATGACAAAGAGACAAAACAGAGTGCGCCGCATACCCCAGAAGTGGGCGTGGTGACTTTGAAAAGTGCTCCTTTGCAGATAACCACAGAGCTTCCTGGCCGTACCAGTGCTTATCGTATTGCAGAAGTCCGCCCGCAAGTAAGTGGCATTATTCTGAAACGTAACTTCGTAGAAGGAAGTGAAATTCAGGCCGGCGTTTCGCTGTACCAAATCGATCCTGCAACTTACCAGGCTGCGTATGACAGTGCTAAAGGCGACCTCGCCAAAGCACAGGCAAGTGCCAACATTGCTCAGCTGACGCTAAAGCGTTATCAGAAACTTTTGGGTACTAAGTACATCAGTCAACAAGACTACGACACAGCACTTGCCGACTCTCAACAGGCAAACGCTACTGTTGTTGCAGCTAAAGCCGCTGTTGAATCCGCTCGCATTAACCTCGCATATACCAAAGTGACTTCACCTATCGGTGGGCGCATTGGTAAATCTTCTGTCACAGAAGGTGCGCTGGTGACCAGCGGCCAGGCGACTGCGTTGGCGACTGTTCAGCAACTCGACCCGATTTATGTTGATGTTACCCAATCCAGCAATGATTTCTTGCGCCTTAAGCAAGAGCTGACAGATGGCAAACTGAAACAAGAAAACGGCAAAGCTAAAGTCCAGTTAGTGACTAACGACGGTATCACCTTCCCACAAGAAGGCACTTTAGAATTCTCTGATGTGACTGTTGACCAGACCACCGGTTCTATCACTCTGCGAGCTATCTTCCCTAATCCAGATAAAACCCTGTTACCGGGCATGTTTGTCCGCGCGAAACTGGAAGAAGGCACCAATCCAAGTGCGCTGCTGGTACCACAACAAGGTGTGACTCGTACACCACGTGGTGAGGCATCTGCACTGGTCGTTGGACAAGATGACAAAGTAGAAGTGCGCAATATTACCGCAGCTCAAGCTATCGGTGATAAGTGGCTGGTAACCAGCGGGTTGAAGGATGGCGATCGCGTTATTGTAACCGGTTTGCAGAAAGTGAAACCCGGTGTTCAGGTGAAAGTGCAGGAAGTAGCGGCAGAAAATAAAGGCCAGGATCAACCAGCCGCTGGTGCACAGTCTGAACAATCGAAGTCTTAACTTAAACAGGAGACGTTAAGACATGTCTAATTTCTTTATCGATCGCCCCATTTTCGCTTGGGTGATCGCCATCATTATCATGCTGGCAGGGGGACTTGCGATCCTCAAACTGCCGATTGCGCAATATCCCACGATTGCGCCACCGGCTATCGCCATCACCGCCGTATATCCCGGCGCAGATGCTGAAACCGTCCAGAATACCGTGACGCAGGTTATCGAACAGAACATGAACGGTATCGATAACCTGATGTACATGTCTTCGAACGGTGACTCCACGGGTACGGCAACCATTACCCTGACGTTCCAGTCCGGTACCGATCCGGATATCGCGCAGGTGCAGGTACAGAACAAACTGCAGCTGGCGATGCCGCTTCTGCCGCAGGAAGTTCAGCAGCAGGGCGTGAGCGTTGAGAAAGCGTCCAGTAGCTTCCTGATGGTTGTCGGTGTTATCAATACCAACGGCACCATGACGCAGGACGATATTTCCGACTACGTTTCCGCCAACATGAAGGATCCTATCAGCCGTACTTCCGGCGTGGGTGACGTTCAGCTGTTCGGTTCTCAGTACGCCATGCGTATCTGGATGGATCCGAATAAACTGAATAACTTCCAGTTGACGCCTGTTGACGTTATCAGCGCGCTGAAAGCTCAGAACGCCCAGGTGGCAGCCGGTCAGTTAGGCGGCACACCACCGGTGAAAGGCCAGCAGCTAAACGCGTCTATCGTGGCACAGACCCGACTGACCAACGCGGACGAATTCAGCAAAATTCTGCTGAAAGTGAACCCGGACGGTTCGCAGGTTCGTTTACGTGACGTCGCAAAAGTTGAGCTCGGGGGTGAGAACTATGATGTTATCGCCAAGTTTAACGGCCAGCCGGCGTCCGGTCTGGGGATCAAACTGGCGACCGGCGCGAACGCGTTGAACACCGCCGATGCGATCCGTGAAGAACTGAAACGCATGGAACCGTTCTTCCCCGCAGGGATGAAAATCGTCTACCCGTACGACACCACTCCATTCGTGAAAATCTCGATTCATGAAGTGGTGAAAACGCTGGTTGAAGCGATAATCCTGGTGTTCCTCGTCATGTATCTGTTCCTGCAGAACTTCCGAGCCACGCTTATCCCGACCATCGCCGTACCGGTTGTATTATTAGGCACCTTTGCGGTGCTTTCCATCTTCGGCTACTCGATAAACACCCTAACGATGTTCGGGATGGTGCTCGCCATCGGCCTGCTGGTGGATGACGCCATCGTGGTGGTGGAAAACGTCGAGCGTGTAATGGCCGAGGAAGGCCTGCCGCCGAAAGAAGCGACCCGTAAATCAATGAGCCAGATTCAAGGCGCACTGGTCGGTATCGCCATGGTGCTGTCAGCCGTATTTATTCCGATGGCGTTCTTCGGGGGTTCCACCGGGGCAATCTATCGTCAGTTTTCCATCACCATCGTTTCGGCGATGGCGCTCTCGGTACTCGTGGCGTTGATTCTGACTCCTGCCCTGTGTGCCACCATGCTGAAGCCGATTCAGAAAGGCGGTCATGGCACGCACAAAGGGTTCTTCGGCTGGTTTAACCGCATGTTTGATAAGAGCACGCACCACTACACCGACAGCGTAGGTAACATTCTGCGCAGCACCGGTCGTTACTTGCTGCTCTATATCATCATCGTCGTCGGCATGGCCTATCTGTTCGTTCGCCTGCCAAGTTCATTCTTGCCAGACGAAGACCAGGGCGTATTCCTGACTATGGCGCAACTGCCAGCAGGGGCGACCCAGGAACGTACGCAGAAAGTGCTCGATGAAGTGACCGATTATTACCTCAACAAAGAGAAAGCCAACGTTGAGTCGGTGTTTGCGGTTAACGGCTTCGGCTTCGCCGGTCGTGGGCAGAACACCGGTATCGCGTTCGTTTCTCTGAAAGACTGGAGCCAACGTCCAGGCTCAGAGAACAAAGTTGAGGCGATTACTGGTCGGGCAATGGCTCACTTCTCGCAGATTAAAGATGCAATGGTCTTTGCCTTTAACCTGCCCGCGATTGTTGAACTGGGTACTGCAACCGGCTTCGATTTCCAGCTGATCGATCAGGCAGGCCTTGGTCACGAAAAATTGACTCAGGCGCGTAACCAGCTGTTTGGCGAAGTGGCAAAACATCCGGATATGCTGGTCGGCGTACGTCCTAACGGTCTGGAAGATACGCCGCAGTTCAAGGTCGATATCGATCAGGAAAAAGCACAGGCGCTGGGGGTGTCCATTAGCGACATCAATACCACGCTGGGTGCCGCCTGGGGTGGGAGCTACGTCAATGACTTCGTTGACCGTGGACGTGTGAAAAAAGTTTATCTGATGTCTGAAGCCCCGTACCGCATGCTGCCGAGTGATATTGGTAACTGGTACGTACGTGGCAGCGACGGGCAGATGGTACCGTTCTCCGCCTTCTCCACCTCGCGCTGGGAATACGGTTCACCGCGTCTGGAACGCTATAACGGTCTGCCATCCATGGAGATCCTGGGCCAGGCAGCTCCGGGTAAGAGTACCGGCGAAGCCATGCTGTTGATGGAAGAGCTGGCGGGCAAACTGCCAACCGGCGTGGGTTATGATTGGACCGGTATGTCCTATCAGGAACGTCTGTCAGGTAATCAGGCTCCTGCCTTGTATGCCATTTCTCTGATAGTGGTATTCCTGTGTCTGGCAGCACTGTACGAGAGCTGGTCGATTCCATTCTCGGTTATGCTGGTTGTTCCACTCGGTGTTGTCGGTGCGCTACTTGCTGCGACATTCCGTGGGCTAACGAACGATGTGTACTTCCAGGTAGGCCTGCTGACAACCATTGGCCTGTCGGCGAAGAACGCGATACTTATCGTAGAATTCGCCAAAGACCTGATGGATAAAGAAGGTAAAGGCCTGATTGAATCCACACTGGAAGCCGTTCGTATGCGTCTGCGTCCGATTCTGATGACATCCCTGGCGTTTATCCTCGGGGTAATGCCACTGGTAATCAGCTCCGGTGCAGGCTCCGGCGCACAGAACGCAGTAGGTACTGGAGTAATGGGCGGGATGGTTACTGCAACCGTACTGGCTATCTTCTTCGTACCTGTGTTCTTCGTGGTGGTTCGCCGTCGCTTCAGCCGTAAGTCTGAAGACATTGAGCACACTCACGCAGTTGAGCAGCACAAGTAAGATTTGTACTGCAATTAAAAGGCCGCGCAAGCGGCCTTTTTTATATCTGTCGTCTGATTTATCATATTAATTAATAATGATAGCTGCTGCCTTTTTCAACGAAAGGTTTCAAAATGTTGCAATAACACAGCGATTACCCTTAAATTTTAAGACAGGATATTTCTTAAATTCACGGGAGAAAAAGTTAAGAAAGATTCATACTTATTTATTAGGACTAATCCTAAACAATTATTAATTTATGGCCCGTTGCAGATTCATTACAACAACAAAAAATTAACTTATTGAAAATAAACTATTTTCCTTAAGCATTACTTAAGTTAATTTATCAGAAAAAGCTTTTAAAAATCGTGAAAGTCTTAATAAACATTATGTTAGAGTAAACGGCTTTACTGTAAATGTAATTTTTCGTAATAGTGAAAGGAAATCTCATGCGGATTGATTTATAGTAAACGTATATGGAATAATCGTTGTAATTGATCCCCACCTCATCCAGGTGTGTCCACCCCAACGTGTTGTGTTTATCAAATTTCTTCGATAAAAGGGGCTGCATTATGGACGAATACTCACCAAAACGGCATGATATTGCGCAGCTTAAATTTCTCTGCGAAAATCTGTATCATGACTGCTTAGCCAACCTCGGCGAGAGTAATCATGGTTGGGTTAATGATCCTACTTCGGCCATTAACTTGCAGCTGAATGAATTGATTGAACACATTGCTGCCTTCGCACTTAATTACAAAATTAAGTATGATGATGGGAGTAAATTGATTGAACAAATTGATGAATATTTGGACGATACATTTATGCTGTTCAGTAACTATGGCATCAATGCGCAAGACTTGCAGAAATGGCGCAAGTCGGGAAATCGATTATTCCGATGTTTCGTCACAGAGAGCCGTGCTAACCCTGTAAGCCTCTCCTTTTAGAACTATTACAAGATGTATAAGGTGATTTTATGACAACAAAACCATTAACTAAGACCGATTATTTGATGCGTCTGCGACGCTGCCAAACAATTGATACCTTAGAACGTGTAATTGAAAAAAATAAATACGAATTATCAGATAATGAATTGGCAGTATTCTATTCTGCTGCGGACCACCGTCTGGCTGAACTGACCATGAATAAGCTTTACGATAAAATACCTCCTTCTGTATGGTCATTTATCCGTTAATAACGCTTAATCGTTATTAAGTTTTATGGGGTTCAAGCTGACATGTTGTTGTACCTTCAGGGAATGAACATCATCCCTCGTTGAGTCACTAACCTTGTGACTAAATGGCCACAATTCATGGGCTGTATAGTTGTGTGTGACAAGCGATGCTCCTGACAATAGCTGCATTTAACTATGCGATTAGCGTCACAGAAGTAAAGAGCGCTCTCATTAATAACAAACTAATCGCTTACGGTATCAGGTGTCCGGTCTATTTATAAAAGGCATCGCCATGAGTGAAGAAAAACAGAAAATGATAGCGGGTGAGCTTTATCGCCCTGATGATCAACAACTTCGAGATGATCGTATCTACGCTCGTCATTTAATTCATCGATTTAATCACACAGCCCCAGATGAAAAAGCTGTTCGCGCGCAATTGCTTGGACAACTTTTAGGCCAAAGTGGGGACGCTTACATTGAACCGTCGTTTCGTTGTGATTACGGTTACAATATTTACCTCGGAAAAAACTTCTACGCTAATTTTGACTGTGTGATTCTCGATGTTTGTCCAGTTCACATCGGTGATAATTGCATGCTAGCGCCCGGCGTTCATATTTATACTGCGACACATCCGCTGGATGCCGAAACACGCAATAGTGGCGTTGAATTCGGAAAACCCGTGACGATTGGCAACAATGTCTGGATTGGCGGGCGCGCTATTATCAACCCTGGTGTTCACATTGGTGATAATGTCGTGATTGGTGCAGGCTCTGTTGTCACCAAAGATATTCCGGCAAACTCGGTTGTTGTAGGAAACCCAGCGCGATTGATAAAAATGGTTCCGGTGGCCCGCCAGTAACTGTTATGGTTTTTTTTGGCAGAACTGTTACTTTTTTACCCTCACAGGGCTTCTTAAAATAACAGTTCTCTGCCTGTAGCGTTCAAGTTCAAAAGGCTCATCATGACTGAAATTCAGCGCCTCCTCACCGATACTATCGAACAACTCAATGCCGAAGAAAAACGCGATAATCGTCCGCGTTTTAGCATCAGCTTTATCCGCAAACATCCCGGGTTATTTATCGGTATGTGGGTAGGTTGGTTTGCCACGCTATGGGTGATGCTGGAGTCGGACACTCTGGCAGGTTCGGTTTGGTTGCTTGTAGTGCTATTTGCGCTACTGAATGCTTTTTTCTTTTTCGACGTGAACCCACGCTATCACTACGATGACATTGATGTGCTGGATTTGCGTGTTTGCTATAACGGCGAGTGGTACAACACCCGCAATGTTCCCCCGACACTCATCGATAAAATACTGCATTCCCCTGGCGTGGATGAACAACAGAAATCTCTGCTGCATAAAATGATGACCACTAAAGGTGATCTCTCCTTTTACGATATCTTCTCTTTAGGCCGCGCATAACGCATGCCAATGACAAAATAAGGGGCCACAGCCCCTTATTTCATCGCCGTTTCTTCCCGCCCTGCACCGCTTTAAAACGCGGGTTGCTTTTGCAAATCACATATAGCCGCCCTTTGCGTTTCACTATCTGACAATCCGGATGACGTTGTTTCGCACTACGTAATGAATTCAGAACCTTCATGGTTTATTCCTTTAGTATTTTATTATTACGTTATAACATATCAATAAAATAAAAGATGGATGAAAAAAAAGCAAGCCTGTTTATAGAAACTCTTCCTGTGCAATTCCTGTTAGCCAGAATTTGCAAATGCATAGAACCCTGCCCGACCATAACTTAGAAGATAACAATATTGGGCGGCATGTATCACTTGCGGCAATGTAATTTCTACGAACTCTACATCAATCAAGAAAGGATAAAACCATGGATCAGCGCTGTTGTTGTTGGGCAAAAAAATCAAAACGTGTCGGAAAAACATCTGAATTAAGCGGAGTCCAGAATGAGCAGAACAACGACCCAGGCATTGCCAATACTCGATCTTTTAGCCCTTGATGGTACAGCGACTGACCGCGTTGCGTTTCTTGAACAACTGCGCCATGCCGCTCGTGATATCGGTTTCTTCTACCTGATTAACCATGGTATCAGCCCGGAACTACAACAGGCGGTTCAGGATGAAGCACAGCTGTTTTTTGCTTTGCCAGACGCTGAAAAACAAAAAGTCGCCATGATTCACTCGCCCCATTTTCGCGGTTATAACCGTGCTGCCAGTGAATTAACCCGTGGTAAACCTGACTGGCGCGAACAGTTCGATATTGGCGCCGAACGCCCTGCTCTTTCAGTCAATGAAACGCAACCTGGCTGGCTTCGCCTGCAAGGGCCAAATCTCTGGCCTGAATCATTACCGACACTCAAACCTACCCTCTTGCAATTTCAGAGCGAAATGACCGCTGTAGCGTTGAAACTGCTGCGCACTTTTGCTCAAGCGCTGGAACTCCCGGCAAACAGTTTTGATAGCCTTTATGGCAATAAACCGAATGAGCACATCAAACTTATCCGCTATCCCGGCCAAAAGGCAACGGATGGGAATCAGGGAGTAGGTGCTCATAAGGACTCAGGATTCCTGAGCTTTCTATTGCAAGACCAGCAGCAAGGTTTACAGGTAGAGGTTACGCCGGATAACTGGATAGATGCATCCCCCTTACCTGGCAGTTTTGTGGTGAATATTGGTGAATTGCTTGAGCTGGCAACCAATGGCTATTTGCGGGCCACGGTACATCGGGTGATTTCCCCGCCGCAGGGACATGAACGCCAGTCCATCGCATTTTTTCTCGGCGCACAATTAGATGCCATTGTGCCAGTTTATGCTCTGCCGCCAGCGCTTGCACAACAAGCTCTCGGGCCGGAAAGCGACCCGCATAACCCGTTGCTGCGTGATGTCGGATGGAATTATCTAAAAGGTCGCCTGCGTTCTCACCCCGATGTGGCGGAACGTTATTACCCGGATGTCTTGCGTAACAGCACTGAACTTATCGCTTAAACATTAAAGGAACACAACATGAAAAATGCCTCTTTTAAACTGGCAGGGTTAGCGCTGTCTTTGACCCTGGCTTTTAGTACTCAAGCTACAGAAACTTTGCGCATCGCCGCCGATCCCGTTCCACACGCAGAGATCCTCGCATTCGTGCAAAAACTCGATCCGAACCTGAAATTAAAAATCATAGAGCTTAGCAATGGTGTAAACGCGAACGAACTGCTGGCGAATGGCGACGTTGATGCCAACTATTTCCAGCATGTGCCTTATTTGCGCGATCAGGAAAAAGCGCTGGGTAAAAAATTCACCGTTGCCGCTACCGTTCATATCGAGCCATTGGGAATTTATTCACACAAATACAAAGACCTAAAATCGATTCCCGAAAATGCCACTATCGCGATTCCAAACAACGTTACCAACCTGAGCCGTGCGCTGTACCTTTTACAGGACAACGGGTTGATTACCCTTAAGCCTGAATTTAAAGACGCGGCACAAAATCTGGCCACTCCGCGTGACATCGCCAGCAATCCGAAGAAGCTGAAGATTGTTGAGATAGAAGCGCCACAATTACCGCGCTCATTGGATGACGTGGATCTGGCTGTTATTAATGGCAACTACGCGCTGGAGGCCGGATTAACCCCGTCGAAAGATGCGTTAGGGTTGGAAAGCGCCAGTCATAATCCTTACGCCAATATTTTGGTCACCAACCCAAATCTGGCAAACGATCCACGAATCAAAGAGCTGGCGAAAGATCTGCAATCACCACAGGTTGCTGAATTTATTCGTAAGCAGTTTAACGGCTCAGTGATCCCTGTCGCCGCACCGCAATCATGATAACCCTTGAGCGGCTGAGCAAAGTGTATGCCGGAGGAGGCCAACCGGTTCTGGATAATGTCTCGCTGACTGTGCCAAAGGGCGCAATCTACGGCATTCTTGGGCGCAGCGGAGCGGGGAAAAGTACCTTGGTTCGCTGTCTCAATTTACTGGAGCGGCCCACATCGGGCCGTATTTTGATGAAGGGCGTGGATATCACTACGCTCACTAATCGTGAGTTGCGAGCACATCGCCAGCGCACTGGAATGGTGTTCCAGCATTTCAATCTTATTCACGCTCGCAATGTGGCCGACAATATAGCCGTGCCGCTGGAAATCGCCGGGCATTCGCGTGAAATGCGCCAACAACGTATCGCAGAATTGCTGCAACTGGTTGGCCTGAGCGATAAAGCACAGGCGTTTCCCTCTCAGCTTTCCGGTGGGCAAAAGCAACGCGTAGGCATCGCCCGTGCGCTTGCGGTACATCCTGATATTCTGCTGTGTGATGAAGCCACCAGCGCATTAGACAGCGAAACAACAACATCGGTGCTGGCGCTGCTGATGGACATCAACCGTAAACTGGACGTCACCATTGTGCTGATTACCCACCAGCTAGAAGTCGTGAAAGCTATCTGCGATCACGCGGCGCTATTAGAAAATGGCAAGCTGATAGAAAGCGGTTCGCTGTCCGAATTACTGGCGACCCCCTATTCCCGCCTGCGCCAGGTGTTACTCCCGGGAGATGCAGCTGAGCAGGCATTTTTACGCCGTATCGCCGCGTCAGGGAGAGTGTTATGCGAAGTCGCTTAGCGTGGGAAGATTTGTGGCCATTACTGCTTGATGGCACGCTGGATACTCTTTATATGGTCGGTCTTGCGGCGCTGTTTACCATCATTATTGGTTTACCGCTGGGCGTATTGTTATTTCTCACCCGTCGCGATGGCGTGCTGCCCGCACCGAAGATGAATCAGATTATGGGTGGCATAGTAAACGTCGGACGTTCGCTGCCGTTTATCGTGCTGCTGATTGCCCTGATACCATTCACCCGTATTATCGTCGGCACCACGCTTGGCAGCACCGCGGCAGTGGTTCCGATAACCATCGGCGCTTTCCCATTCTTTGCCCGAGTAGTAGAAAGCGCGTTAGATGAAGTGGACAAAGGTCGTATCGAAGCCATTCTTTCTATGGGTGGAAACGTCTGGCATATCATCGGAAAAGTGTTACTACCCGAAGCGCTGCCTGCCCTTCTGGCGGGTATCACATTGACCATTGTGATGCTGATTGGATTTTCGTCGATGGCGGGCGTAATTGGCGGTGGTGGGTTAGGCGACCTGGCGATTCGCTACGGTTATCAGCGATTTAACAACCAAGTGATGGTCGGTACCGTAGTGATTCTGGTCGCGATGGTGCAATTGGTTCAAAGTGTTGGCAATCATCTGGTACGCCGCCTGGCGCACCGACGCTAATTAAAAGGTGGATTCATCATCCACCTTTTGTTATCAGGCCTTTTCACGCACCAGAACAGTGGTCAACGTAAACGACAACCCTAATGCCAGCGCTACACCCATCAATGCAAAGATAAAATACGGGCCGATATACGCAGGCAAGCTAAAAATGCTCGACAAAATATAGCCATACAAACGCACACCAAAGAAGGCGATAAAGGCTGAGGCGATGGAACTTGCGATAGTCGCCGCAATAAACGCTTTCTTGTAGCGCGTTAGAACACCAAACAGTGCAGGTTCCGTAATCCCGAGCAGAGCAGAAATTGCCGCAGGCAAAACCACAGCCCTTTCTTCACGCGATTTGCTCTGTTTCCAGATGGCAAAGGTGGAACCAGCAATGGCCATGTTCGCCATAAACATCATCGGCATTAGCATGTCATATCCACGGTCGGTAAAGTTTTGCAGTGCGATAGGTGTCATCGCGTGGTGCATACCGGTCAAAATCGCTACTGGGCGAATCGCACCTACTACCAACCCGGCAAAACTTGCCGACACACCAAACAACCCTTCGATAAACCATGCCAGCGCTTTACCCAAATAAATCCCCAACGGCCCAATAACCACAAGTGCAACTAGTGCCGCAAGGAACAAAGTGAGCGTTGGCGTGAATACGGTTTTCAACACGTCCGGCATAAATTTATCCACCCAGCGATGGATGTAACTCAAAGCCAGTACAGAGAAAATTACTGGGATTACGCTTGAAGCGTAATTAAACACCGACACTGGTATCACGTTCAGAAAATAGAACGCATCGACCGCATCCGGCGAATGGCTTGCCAGCATTTTTGCCGCTTCAATCAGCGATGGATACATGAAACAGGCGGCAACCGCAGCTGCCAGATATTCATTGGTTTTAAAGATACGAGCAGCAGAGATTGCGAGGAAGAACGGTAAAAAGTAGAACACGCCACTGGCAATCAAATCGATGACGATAACTGTGTCACTTTTCGCTGAAACCACTTTCAGCGCGATCAACCCCGCCAGCAAGCCTTTGATCATCCCGGCACCAGCAATAGCAGGAACAATCGGCCCAAATACGCCCGACACCGTATCCATAAACATCGATACCAGGCTTTTTCGCGCTTTCTTCTGGCTGGCCGGTGCTGTGCTTTGTTCTGATGCTGAACCCAGCACGTTGGTTAGCTGCTCATACCAACTATTCACCTGTGGGCCAATGATAATCTGGAATTGATCACTCTGAATTTGAGCACCTAATACACCCGGTATTTTTTTAATTGCCGACTGATCAATTTTATTTTCGTCAATCAGAGAGAAGCGCAAGCGCGTCATACAGTGCCAGGCTTTACTAATATTATCCGCACCACCTATAAGGTGAATAATATTATTAATGGCATCACGAGTCCCCATCTGTCACTCCCAAAGAATTGCTTATTGTTATGCGTTGAATGCCACTGATGGTAGGGAATCGAAACCACTAAAACAAACCAATAAACTTTGAACACCGTCACAATTAGCCATCACAAAGGCCACAAAACACCATAAAGATACAAATTGGTATGGTTTTTATGCTTACCGAGCATCTTTTCCTGACCAATAAAAATAAGCAAAAAAAATGATTTACCCGAACTAAAAAATAAGGTGATAGTAAATAACATAAGCCTGTTATCTCACGGTCTGTGGAGTTATCTCGTGAAACCAACAATTATTGAAAATATTGAATGCTTTATTACTCGTCCCGACCGTCACAATCTTATTACCGTGCGAGTCACCACCGATAAGGGTGTGACAGGTCATGGTTGCGCGACTTTCCAACAGCGCCCTTTGGCGGTAAAAACCATGGTCGATGAATATCTCAAACCGCTGTTAATTGGCCGCGATGCGAACAACATTGAAGACCTGTGGCAGATGATGACGGTCAATGCTTACTGGCGTAACGGCCCGGTAATCAACAATGCCATTGCCGGTGTCGACATGGCGCTTTGGGATATTAAAGGCCAGCTTGCGGATATGCCTCTGTATCAGCTCTTCGGGGGCAAATCGAAAGATGCTATCGCCGCTTACAGCCACGCCGCCAGTGAAACACTGGAAGGGTTGTATCTGGAAGTCGACAAACTTCTTGCACAAGGGTATCGCTACATTCGTTGCCAATTAGGTTTTTACGGTGGCACGCCTCAGGGATTACACGCCACCAAAACACCAACGCCGGGAGCTTATTATGACCAGGACGAATATATGGCCAATACCGTGGCGATGTTTAAGGCGCTGCGCGAGAAGTACGGCAACCAGTTCCATATTCTCCACGATGTGCATGAACGCTTATTCCCGCAGCAAGCCGTGCAGTTAGCAAAAGCGCTTGAACCGTACCAACCGTGGTTTATCGAAGATATTTTGCCACCACAGCAAAGCGCCTGGTTAGAGCAGGTGCGCGCGCACTCGTCGGTCCCACTTGCAATGGGTGAACTCTTTAATAATCCGGCTGAATGGCATGATTTGATTGTGAATCGACGCATCGATTTTATCCGCTGCCACGTTTCACAAATTGGTGGAATAACGCCCGCGCTAAAACTCGCCATTCTTTGCCAGGCTTTTGGCGTTCGTCTTGCCTGGCATGGTCCCGGCGATATGACGCCCATTGGCGTGGCGGTGAATACACATTTGAACATTCATCTGCACAACGCCGCGATTCAGGAATTCATCCCGAATAAACCAAATACCGAATCGGTATTCCCCGGCGCGCCAGTTGCGGAGCTTGGATATATTTATCCGCTTGAAAAACCAGGTATTGGCGTAAAATTTGATCAACAAAAAGCCGAAGCTTTCCCAGTGGAATATCGCCCACACGAGTGGACGCAAAGCCGTTTGCCAAACGGGGCGATTCACACTCCCTGAGTACCCTGTCGGTAGGCCAGATTATCGTGGTTATAAGGGGTGACGTAGGTGCAGGAATAATTGATATCGACGATATCACTTATTTCAAAAACTCGCCCCCCTTCGAGAATCCCCCGGTTGATGATGCGCATCGCTGGGGTGCCTTTTTTACACTCCAGCAAAGCTGCCTGCTCCTTATTAATCGCCACTGCCTGGTAGCTGGTTAACAAGTGAGAAATACGGAACCCTTTACTGAGCACATATTGTTGAATCGACTGCTCAATAACGTGCTGATTCAGATCGGGGAAATCCTGCACCGGCATCCGTGAAATCTCAATCTGGACCTTTTGATTATCAACATATCGCAGGCGACAAAATTGCCAAATATAGTCATCCTCACCCAGACCAAATACCTGCTGCTCTTCTTTGTTCGGTAATTTTTTATGCAGGTTCACCATGCGAAAAGCCATCTGATCAAAACGCTTTTCGGTAATAGAGTTATAAACGAGTGGGTTATTACGCGCCTGCGGGTTAATCCAAATCCCAGATCCCTGAATAATCTCAATGACCCCGATACTCACCAGTTTTTCCAGTGCCTTACGAATAGTGAAGCGCGATACATCATATTCCACAGCAAGCTGGCGTTCAGGGGGTAATTTTCGTCTTTTAAAATCGTTATGCTGATAAATCTTGCTTAACAGATCCTGGATAACGAACTCTTTTTTCTTCATTTTTGGCCCACAGACCTTATCCCGCTAGTTCTTGAAGTAAAACATAACATCCTACATTAAGCTGGGATAGACTAACCTTGTCTATGGAAAAACATTAGAAAAACTAACCTCTTAACCAGGTCTAAAAGAATGACATCCCGAAAGCTCATCAGCCTCGTAAGCGGTGTATTAATTCTGGCGGTTTTGATACCCATTTTATCAAGCGTTTATATCGCTCATCGCAATGCCGAACAGAATTTTCACGATGATTTGGTGGAATTTGCCGATCATGCACTGCTTCGTACTAGCAAGGTCATCGATCAGGCTATTTCCGCCGTTGATGATATTAACCGCTTTAAAGGCAATACATGTACGCAAGTACACACTGAAACCATGCGCCGTGTCGCGCTTGAATATCGCTACGTGCAAGAAGTCATGTTCCAGAACAATAGCCAAATTCTATGTAGTTCGCTGGAATCATTCACTCATGGTGAAACGTTAGGCAAGCCCGATCGTGAAGGAATGGATGGCTTTAGCGCATGGTATACCATTCCTTCCACACCTGGTTTTCAGCGCAAGATGATATATATCGGCAAACAGCCACATCTCGCGTTAGTCGATCCAATGTCCTTTATTGATGTTTTACCATTTGGTAATTACACACTAAATATTGCCATGGTTGGTCTGCGTAATAACCAGCTGATCGCCAGCAATAGCCGATATGTTCCCGGAGCGTGGCGTCCCCCTCTGGAACATGGAGCGGAAGAGTTTCAAAGTGAGAACAATTTTTATGTCATTCGCCGGGATGAAGGCCTCGGTCTGGCGATGATTGTCTGGGCATCAATGGAACCATTGGCAACAGCCTGGTATCAGCAATTATTCATCTGGCTACCTGTTGGTCTTATCGTCAGTCTGGCTGCGGGTGGCTTCTTAATTAGTGTTCTGCGTCGGTTATTATCACCACGATATCGGTTGATGGATGCGATTAAAAACCGTGAAATTAGCGTGGTATATCAACCTATTGTTCATCTTCAAAGCGGTGAAAGCGTTGGTGCTGAAGCGCTAATTCGTTGGCAACAACAAGATGGTTCAATGCTAAACCCGGATGCGTTTATTCCTCTGGCGGAGCAGACAGGGCTGGTCACGCAATTAACTGAACAGGTCATTGAGATAATTTTTCAGGAGCTTGGTGGCTGGCTTCATAAACATCCACACCACCATATTTCAGTTAATATGGGGGTAAATGATGTGCGTAACCTGCATATTCTTGAAGTCATTCGCCCGTATCTTGCCCATTATTTGGTCAAGCCAGGACAAATCGCATTTGAAATTACCGAACGTGGTTTTGCTGATCCTAAAATTACCGCCCCCATTATTGCGCAATATCGCGAAGCCGGGCATGCAATCTACATTGATGATTTTGGCACCGGTTATTCAAGTCTGAGTTATTTACAGGATCTCGATGTCGATATTCTAAAAATAGACAAATCTTTTGTCGATGCTCTCGAATATAAAAACGTCACACCGCATATTATTGAAATGGCGAAGGCTCTAAATATTCTGATGGTAGCCGAAGGTATTGAAACCCCCGGCCAGGCGGCCTGGTTACGCAAACAAGGTGTTCAGTACGGCCAGGGCTGGCTGTTCAGTAAAGCCTTGCCGAAAGATAAGTTTATCGACTGGGTCGAGAAACATCAGGCAAAAATAACGAAAGCGCCATGATTTATTTCACACCAAGGCGCTTCGCAAGGCGGTGTAAATTACCAACATCCAGTTGTAATTGACGGGCGCAGGCAGCCCAATTACCTGCGTTGGCGTCCAATGTGCTGATAATAATCTGGCGCTGGTAATCATCCGTCGCAGCACGCAAATTATCGACGACAAGCATGGATGCAGCTGGCGTATTAACAGATTTCACTTCTGCATCCGCTAACTGAAAATGCTGTGGTTGAAGCCAGACTTCACCCTCTGGTTTTCCAGAACGCGCCAGCACAGTGGCGCGATACAGTGCGTGTTCCAGCTCGCGAATATTCCCTGGCCAGTCGTAACGACGCAGTAACTCACGGGTAGCATCGCTTAACGCAACCTGCTTTAACCCCATTTTTACGCGGCTTTGCTCGCAGAAAAAACCCGCCAATAACGTGATGTCATCACCCCGTTCGCGCAGTGGCGGGACATGCAGCGGAAAGACGCTTAAACGGTGAAAAAGATCAGCCCGAAACTCCCCAGCCAGCACATGCTGTTTGAGGTCACGGTTGGTCGCCGCCAGGACCCGCACATTCACGCGATGACTGCTGTCATCACCCACGCGCTGAATATCACCATACTGCAAAACCCGCAGTAATTTTGCCTGTAGCGTTAATGGCAGCTCCCCTATTTCGTCAAGGAAAAGCGTGCCATTGTCTGCCATTTCAAACTTGCCGGTGCGATGGTGAATGGCACCTGTAAACGCCCCTTTGACGTGGCCAAACAGTTCACTTTCCGCCACACTTTCCGGCAACGCCGCACAATTTAGATAAACCAATGGATTCGCCGCCCGCGCCGACCCACTGTGAATCGCACGCGCGACCAATTCTTTGCCAACACCTGTTTCCCCGGTAATCAGCACATTCAGATCAGAGCCCGCGACAATCTCAATCTCTTTCTTAAGCTGCATAATTCCCGCAGACAACCCCACCATTTCAGCGCTATTGGTTTTGGTAGCAATAGGAACCATTGCCACAGCAGATGTTTGGTTTTCAAGTTGTTCTATCAGCAAGGCGTTATTTAGCGCGCCTGCTGCCAGCACGCTGATTAAACGTAACTCTTCATCGCTGAAATGATCGAACTGCAAAGGGTCCATACCATCCACGGTTAACGCACCAATCAGATTTTGATCGGCAAACAACGGCAGACCGAGACAGGCATGCACTTTTAAATCAGTGTGATCGGGAATAAGGCCATCATATGGATCGGGTAATTCGCTTTCCGCCGGAAACCGTACCACATCACCTGCGCGCGCAATGGCTTCCAGCCGTGGATGTGCATCTAAATCGAAACGCCTCCCGAGCACATCTTGCGCCAAACCATCAATCGCCAGCGGGCGAAACTGCCGCGCTTCATATCGCAGTAACGCAGTGGCATCACCACCTAAAAGCTGGCGCAGTGTTCGAATCAAACGAGCAAAACGATCCTGATGAGAAATGCCGCTTTGCAGGTCAATGGCAATATTGGCGAGAGAAGTAATAGACAGGCTCATAAGCGGCTCCATTAAACGATTTCGCCAACTTACCCCTTGATTGTCAAAAAGACAATATTATTGTCAAAAAGACATTCATTAAGACTGTCATTATGACAATAAAATTTAACCTGATTTAGTTAAAATACTTAAAAATCAAAGCAATAAAAAGTTGGCATGTCGTTTGTAATACATCAAATACGAGCATTATTTTTTATACTTTTTGAGGTACTGACAAATGGCTATCCAGGTTAAAAACAATATTCAATGGGTTGGACAACGTGACTGGGAAGTACGTGATTTTCATGGCACAGAATATAAAACGCTGAAAGGCAGCAGCTATAACAGTTACCTGATACGTGAAGAAAAAACGGTGCTGATCGATACTGTTGACCACAAATTCAGCCGAGAATTTGTTCAAAACCTGGCAAGCGAAATTGACCTGAACACGCTCGATTACATCATCATCAACCATGCAGAAGAAGACCATGCCGGTGCGCTGACCGAGTTGATGTCACACATTCCCAATACGCCGATTTACTGCACCGCCAATGGTGTAGATTCCATTAACGGCCACCATCATCATCCGGAATGGAATTTCCATGTGGTGAAAACTGGCGACAGCCTGGATATTGGCAATGACAAGCAGCTTATCTTCGTTGAAACGCCAATGCTGCACTGGCCAGACAGCATGATGACTTACATGACAGGCGACGCAGTGTTGTTCAGTAACGATGCTTTCGGCCAACATTATTGCGATGAACATCTGTTTAACGATGAAGTTGATCAGACTGAACTGTTCGAACAATGTCTGCGCTATTACGCCAATATTCTTACGCCGTTCAGCCGACTTGTCACACCAAAAATCACCGAAATTCTCGGCTTCAATTTGCCGGTGGATATGATTGCTACCTCCCACGGCGTGGTCTGGCGGGAAAATCCAACGCAGATAGTCGAGCTGTATCTGAAATGGGCCGCAGATTACCAGGAAGATCGCATCACCATTTTCTACGACACCATGTCCAACAACACCCGCATGATGGCGGACGCCATTGCTCAGGGCATTAACGAAATCGATCCTCGCGTTGGGGTGAAAATCTTTAACGTGGCCCGCCATGATAAAAACGAAATTCTGACCAACGTGTTCCGCTCCAAAGGTGTTCTGGTGGGCACATCTACCATGAACAACGTGATGATGCCAAAAATTGCGGGCCTGGTTGAAGAGATGACGGGACTTCGTTTTCGCTCCAAACGTGGCAGCGCATTCGGCTCCCACGGTTGGAGCGGCGGTGCGGTTGACCGTCTTTCTACTCGCTTGCAGGATGCTGGTTTTGAAATGTCGCTGAGCCTGAAAGCAAAATGGCGTCCGGATATCGACGCGCTGGAGGTCTGCCGCGAGCATGGCCGTGAAATTGCCCGCCAGTGGGCACTCACACCACTAACTCAAGCCCCCGTTTCCGCACCACAAAAAAGTAGTGTCGAAGCAAAAACTTGCGCTGATTTAGGCCCACGTATGCAATGCAGTGTTTGTCAGTGGACTTACGACCCTGAAAATGGCGAACCGATGCAAGACATTGAAGCCAGAACACCATGGGCCGATGTACCCGATACCTTCCTGTGCCCTGAATGCGCTCTTGGAAAAGACGTATTTGATGTACTGTCAACGGAGGCAAAATGAATCACGGCATCGCAATTATCGGCTCAGGTTTCGCCGCTCGTCAGCTCGTAAAAAACATCCGCAAGCATGATTTTCAGGTGCCTGTGCGCCTGATTGCCGCCGACAGTATCGATGAATACAACAAGCCAGATCTCAGCCATGTCATCAGCCTTAACCAGCAGGCAGACAGCATCACCCGGCAACGCGCTGGGGAATTTGCTGAGCAATTTAATCTAACGTTGAATACCAACAGTTGGGTGTCTGAAATCGACCCCCGTGCATGTTTGGTGAAATGCGGCAGCCAACAATGGCCGTATGACAAACTCGTGCTGGCTATCGGTTCAAGTGCCCTACGGCCCCCCATTCCGGGAAAAGAGCTGATGCTGACTCTCAATAGCCAGCAGGAGTTCCTGGCTTGTGAAACGTCGCTGCGGGATGCGCGTCGGGTGATGATTTTAGGGGGAGGTTTAATTGGCACTGAGCTGGCAATGGATTTTTGCCGGGCCGGGAAACAGGTCATTCTGGTGGATAACGCTTCTAGCCTGCTCGCTTCGCTGATGCCTGCGCAAGTCAGCGCTCGGCTTCAACATTGCCTGAACCAAATGGGTGTCGAGTTGTTGTTTAATCAACGTCTGGATGCACTGAGCAAAACACCGCGGGGAATAAATGCCGCGTTAAGCAACGGGCGAATGATTGGCGTGGATGCCGTTGTGGCCGCAATTGGCCTACGTCCAAACATCGGGCTAGCACAGCATGCCGGGTTAGCGGTGAACCGAGGTATCAAGGTTAATCGCCAGTTGCAGACGTCGGATGCAAATATTTACGCGCTGGGAGACTGCGCTGAAATTGACGGTAAAGTGCTACCGTTCCTACAGCCGACCCAGTTTAGCGCCATGACACTTGCCAAAAATTTGCTTGGTGAAAACAATGAGCTGACGCTACCTACAATGCTGGTGAAAATAAAAACGCCTGAGCTGCCAATACATCTTGCGGGTGAAACTCATCGCACTGATTTGCAATGGCAGATTGCAGCCGAATCACAAGGTTTAATAGCCAAAGGCTATGATGAAGCGCAACAGCTACGGGCATTTATCGTCAGTGAAGCTCATATGAAACTGGCTTTTGGGTTGCTACGAGAATTACAGATTTAAATTTTATTAAGTGGGTGACGCAAACGCCCAGCTATTTAGCGGGTTAGCATTCGCGTCACCCGCCGGACTTATTCGTCCAGCAGCGGCGCAAAGCCACCATAAATCATACGTTTGCCATCAAATGGCATTGACTCACCAAACTCTTTCATCCGTGGGTCTGACATCATTTTAGCATTAGCCGCGTCACGCACTTCTTTTGACGGATATTCAATCCAGCTAAAAACAACGTCTTCGTTCTCTTCAGCTTTCACCGCCATCCGGAAGTCGGTGAGCTTGCCGTCGGGCACATCGTCAGCCCAACATTCCACGATGCGTAACGCACCAAACTCTTTGAACAACGGTGCCGCCTTCCCGGCCATTTGCTTATACGCCTCTTTATTTGCTACAGGTACAGCAACGACAAAACCATCAACATAACTCATTGTGAACCTCCACGGTGTGAGGAATACGGGCAGATATTTTCCACCCGTGATGATTGCGATTGATAAGTTTAGTCGTTAAGAATGAATACTGCTTGCTCATAATTTAAGCAGCATTTCATATTGCATAACGGGGTCTTGATGGTAGCCACAACTCAAGAAAAGTGGCGCGATTTGTTCGGGAGTTGTTGCCGCGGTTGAAAGCCCTGGAAAACGCTCGTGTAGTAATGTGAGCAGTTTTTTCGCCTGCCCTTTGCCACGCTCAGCAGGGTCAACATAAAGCATGCGCAGTCTGGGTTGTGGCGTCGTGACAACCATTGCATAAGCCACATCGTTGAGAATAAATGCCTTTCCGGGCAATTTGTAGAGCGTTTCAGGTGCACTTAACCAGGGCATTCGCAGACGGGAATCGACCATTATTTTTTTTGCCATTTCCATCGGGTCGATTTCCAGCAATTCGTCTGTCACAACTAAACGTGTAACTCCCGTGGCGTTAAACCCGGCTAATTTCTGCTGACAAACAAAGCCCATACGTTCATACAACGCCAATCCGCTATCGTTACCGACTATGACTTCCAGCCACATGTTTCGGTCACCACGCGCACGCGCTTCATCAATTAATTGTTGCATAAACTGTTTGCCGAGTCCCTGACCACGTAATTCAGGGCGGATCGCGAATGCTGCAAGGCGGCAGGTTTGCCCCCGGCGGGCGATCACCGCCAGTGCTTTTGGCTCACCATCCTGCATCCAGACTTTGCTGTCGTTAAGACTGATATCCTCGGCGCCAAAACGCGAAGAAAAGGTTTCGCCATCAATGGTAAAAGGGACCAGGTATCCTTCAAAACAGTGGGACAAAATATCTGCCAACTGATGACTATTCCAGTATGCCGCCGCTTTACTAGTGACTTTTCTGTGCATCGAGACCTCTTCCATTGGGGGTTTTGGCTACAACATTAGGGTACGACCGTCGGTACAACCAGTTTTTTATGTGGCTGGGCGCGAAGGCGAAACCATGGCAAACAAAGTTGGATTAACGGGCCAATCGCCAGCGCGTACAATACTGTACCAACACCAAATGTACCGCCCATCAACCAACCTGCCAGTAAAACCGTCAGCTCAATCGCCGTACGTACTGTGCGCACCGACCAACCGGTGCGGGTGTTAATTCCCGTCATTAAACCATCACGCGGGCCGGAACCAAATCCTGCACCGATGTACATTCCAGTGGCGATGGCATTTACCAAAATAGCGCTCAGTAGCAAAATACTGCGCACCACAACCGACTCTAATGGCGGTATTAACGCTAATGCCGCATCGGCGGCAAGGCCCAGAACAATCACGTTGCTAATTGTCCCCAACCCTGGTTTCTGACGCAGAGGGATCCACAGCAACAGTACCAGCGCACCGACTACGATCATCACCATGCCAATGTTGATAGAAAAGATCCTTGCCACACCGAGATGGAACACATTCCACGGATCAGCACCTAAATTGGCACGTACGAACATAGCCGTGGACACACCATACAGCACCAGCCCGGTATAAAGTTGTAGCAAGCGACGAACGATCATTAGTGTTCACCTCAGAGATCTTTTGTGGCTATACTTTCACCTGGAATGGCCTTTAAATTAAGGTCCAGTTATTACAAAGTGGATTGAAATGTCACAGCGCAGAACGGGTTCATCATCTCTGATAAAACTGCTGGGAAACTGGCATCAGGATTTACCGCGTACTCCGGTTTATCGGCAACTGGCGGATGGACTGCGATTACTGATTTTGGATGGCCGTTTGCCGCTAGATAGCCGTCTGCCAGGTGAGCGCGAACTGGCAACTGCATTGGGAATCAGCCGCACAACGGTGGCTACGGCGCTGGCACAACTGCGTGAAGAGGGTTATCTGGCAAGTCGACAAGGTTCCGGTTCTGTCACTATGCTGCCGGAAGGTGGGCAAACCGTTTCACCCTTGCCGGGCCTTGCCGCGACTCTTGATCTTTCAACCGCCGCACTCGTCGCCGGACCAGAAATACATCAAGCCTATGCAAATGCGCTGATTGCACTGCCAGAACATCTGGGTAGCACCGGTTACGATCAGCAAGGTTTGCCTGAACTGCGTCGTGTTATCGCGCAACGTTATGCCGACAGAGGACTGTCGACTAATGCCGATCAGATTATGATCGTTAATGGTGCCCAGAGTGGTTTTGGCCTGATTCTGCGCCTGCTGACTGGCCCTGGCGATCGCGTTGTGCTGGATAATCCAACTTACCCAATGGCACTCACGGCAATCAAAGGTGCTTCTTGCCGTGCCGTGCCCGTAAGCTTGACAGAAGAGGGCTGGGATACCGACGGACTTGCAGCAACCATTGCACAAACTTCACCACGCCTGGCCTATTTACTTGCCGATTTTCATAACCCTAGTGGGCGCTGCATGGATGTTGCAACACGCGCTCTTATCGCTGAAATCGCCGCACGAACACGCACGACCATCGTGGTGGATGAAACCATGGTAGACCTGTGGTACGACGTCCCACCACCACCTCCGCTTGCCGCTTTCGATGATGCCGACAGGATAATCACGCTGGGCTCTGCCGGGAAAAGCTTCTGGGGTGGTTTGCGGCTAGGTTGGATTCGCGCCAGCGCACGCACGATTGCATCACTAATTCAAATCCGTGACTCATTAGATTTGGGCTCGCCAATTCTTGAGCAGCTTGCGGCCATCAATTTGATAAACGATGCCGACAACTTTTTGCCAGAACGTCGCGAAATGCTACGTCTGCGTAGAGATGCCTGCGGCGAAGCAATCAAAGAATTATTCCCGGACTGGAAAATTTCCGTGGTACCACAAGGCGGTTTATCCTGGTGGATTGAACTACCAAAGCCGCTAGCGACAGTATTTGCTGCAAGCGCTGAATCTATTGGCATTCGCATTGGTGCAGGCCCACGTTTTGGGACTGAAGGGGCATTTGAGCGATATTTGAGATTACCGTTTACGCTTGAACCCACGCAAACGCGTATTGCTCTGGAACGCTTAAAACCGATTTGGGATAACCTGGTACAGACGAGAAGTGAGTATATTAGAAGAACGGTGGTTTAGCAGTGGTGAATTAACGGTTTACAATATTAAAATGTGAACCTTATTTACCTGAGCGGCACTGACACACTTTTATTTTATTACACCCCATGTAAAACACTTTTAATAACCGTCAGGCAAGACTTTATCAATTGAAATTAGCCTTCCATTTTTCATAGTAATATATCCACCTTCTTTTAAATCAGCCAACACTCTGAATACATGAGTACGAGATAATTTAGTGCGCCGTATAATAAAATTCGCCAGGCCTTCACTTTCTTTCGGATAGGTCTTGGCTCTATAGAGATAACGATAAAGCATGGGTTTAATTGTTTGATAACTGGTGAGCTGCTTTCTTTCCGAGTGAAGATCTAGCGAGAAAATGGTCATAAAAATCAATATACTTGATAAAGCATGCATGTTCTCATTATTTTTAAAGAAAATATCATCAAACTTCTCATAAGAAATTTTAACGACTCTCACCGGCGTCATGCATTTATATTCAAAGCTCACTATCGGACAATGCCGCTCCATCAAACCAATTGGCATGAAGTCAATCACATTGCCAATAGTAAGTTCACGTTCCGCATGTAAAATAGCAATAGAACCTTCAACAGGAACATAAATAAAGCCTGGTGTTATATTTAACTTTCTGTTCGTTGCAAAAATCAACTCTTCGCCACTTTTGCAGATTTCGTTAATCTGATTCTCTATGTTCAGAGATTTATAATAACGGTGAATATTTTCGAAACCAGACTCCATAACACACCCAGTATATATCATCATTCATTATAGTATAGTGCCATCAAATCGAAATGTCTGTACATAATAAAAATAGCAACCCCCTTAAAATATCAATAAAACCGCAGTCCCATATGGGACTACTTCATCATTAGGTCATCGATTAAAGTTGACGGCGTGGTAAATACACCTGTTTTTCAACGCAGTTTATTCAAAATAAAGTGAGGTTTAAAAGATATTTTGTATCTTTTAGACTTTATTAAGCTTAGAGGTTGAATTAATGAGACTGAATCTAATAGCCAAAAGCCTAATTGCTGCGGGCTTACTGACAACACTGTCAGTTACGGCTGCAACCCCAACGTCTGCCAAGGATGCAACGGCTGCAACTAAACAAGCGAATGACGCACTTTACGATCAACTGCCTTTCTCTGATAAAACTGATTTTGCCAATGCGCATAAAGGTTTTGTCGCAGCCCTCCCCCAGGATGTCATAAAGGGCGAGAAAGGTAATGTTATCTGGAACCCGCAGCAATACGCTTTTATTAAAGAGGGAGACAAAGCGCCAGCAACAGTTAATCCAAGCCTGTGGCGTCAGTCCCAGCTAATTAATATCAGCGGCCTATTTCAAGTGACCGACGGTGTTTACCAGATCCGTAATCTCGACCTTTCCAATATGACAATCATTGAAGGTAAAACCGGGATTACCATTGTCGACCCGCTGGTTTCTGCTGAAACGGCTAAGGCCGGTTTGGATCTGTATTACAAAAACCGCGGTAAAAAAACCGTCGTGGCGGTTATCTTCACCCACAGCCACGTTGACCACTACGGTGGTGTGCGCGGTGTGGTTGACGAAGCCGACGTCAAAGCGGGCAAAGTTAAACTTTATGCCCCGCAAGGCTTTATGGGTGCTGCCGTCGACGAGAACATTATGGCGGGCAACGCCATGAGTCGTCGCGCAAGCTATATGTACGGGAACCTGTTACCTGCGGATGCCAAAGGTCAGGTGGGTGCGGGCCTCGGTACGACGACTTCTGCAGGTACGGTGACATTACTGGCACCAACCAACTACATTACCCACACCGGTCAGGAAGAAGTGATCGATGGTCTGACCTATGACTTTATGATGGCGCCTGGTTCGGAAGCTCCGTCAGAAATGCTGTGGTATGTCAAAGAGAAGAAGATGATCGAAGCGGCGGAAGACGTAACCCATACGCTGCACAACACTTATTCCCTGCGCGGCGCGAAAATTCGCGATCCGCTGGCATGGTCTAAATATATTAATGCCGCAATCGATCGCTGGGGCAGCGATGCCGAAATCATCATTGCCCAGCACCACTGGCCGACCTGGGGTAAAGATAATGTCGTCAACTTGATGAAAGGTCAGCGCGATATGTATCGTTACATCAATGACCAAACGTTGCGCATGGCGAACGAAGGCTTAACCCGCGATGAAATCGCAGCAAACTTCAAACTCCCACCGAACCTTGCGAAAACCTGGGCAAGCCGTGGCTATTATGGTTCCGTCAGCCACGATGTGAAAGCCACCTATGTGTTCTACCTCGGCTGGTTCAATGGTAATCCGGCAACTCTTGATGAATTGCCGCCAGTGCAATCGGCGAAGAAATTCGTGGAATATATGGGCGGTGCGGACAGTATTCTGCAAAAAGCGAAGTCTGATTACAGCCAGGGTAATTACCGTTGGGTGGCTCAGGTCGTGAGTAAAGTGGTATTTGCCGATCCCAATAACAAGGCAGCTCGTGAGCTGGAAGCTGATGCACTGGAGCAAATGGGGTATCAGGCGGAATCCGGCCCATGGCGTAACTTCTATCTGTCAGGGGCACAAGAGCTGCGTAATGGTGTTGTCAAAGCTGCAACGCCAAACACCGCAAGCCCGGATACCGTTCGCGCCATGACGCCAGAAATGTTCTTCGATTATATGGCGGTGCACATCAACGGTGAGAAAGCAGCAAATGCCCACGTGGTGCTGAACTTTAACTTCGGCGACCAGGGCGGTAAATACAAACTGGAACTAGAAAATGGTGTTCTTAACCACACGCCAAACTCAGAAGCCAGCAACGCTGATGCAACCCTTAACCTTTCACGCGATACGCTTAACCGCATTGTGCTGAAAGAAGAAACATTGCAGCAGGCGAAGGACAAAGGTGACGTAAAAATCACTGGTGACGCAGGTAAACTGGATGAGGTTCTTAGTTATATGGACAAGTTTAACTTCTGGTTCAACATAGTTACGCCTTAAAAATCACGCCATATCTTGATGCCCTGTGACGCCAGTTGCAGGGCATCATTCTGTTTGTACATCCCTCCTTCCGATCTCAAAAAATCGTCCAGACAGCTTTATTGTTTATGCTTTGATCATGTGCGAAGTAAAAACAGAGTAATGCAGAGATAGGCTTAAACATGCTGGAATTTTGCATGCGCCAGAATTGGGTGGGGGCCCTGCCAGCTACATCCCGGCACACACGTCGTCTGCTGCGGCTGCTTCCTTCCGGACCTGACCGAATTCACAAATTAGTGTTGCGGGAGAACCAACAGGGCCCCCATTGAGAGCGCTAGTTACCTAACGCGCTGGCGCATTATCCATGTTGCCCCAGGCAATTGCAAGCAAGGAGCGGTCAGGTGTTGCTTTCTTGCGCACCCCCTGTTTTTCTTCCTTGTTTGATATCCGCCGATTATCCTAAGTTATAGGCTGTTATGGAGTTTTCTATGGATAACATTGACTCATTCCCACAACGCGTTTACCAGATAGTTGCCGCTATTCCTGAAGGGTTTGTTACGACCTATGGCGACGTAGCGCGGCTGGCGGGTTCACCGCGAGCGGCAAGGCAAGTGGGCGGCGTACTCAAGCGCTTACCCGAAGGAAGCAAACTACCGTGGCATCGCGTGGTAAATCGTCATGGGCAGATTTCTTTGACCGGACCAGATCTGCAACGCCAGCGGCAAGCATTACTTTCAGAAGGCATTATGGTTTCTGGCGATGGATATATTGAAATGGAACGTTATCGCTGGAATTACTAAAAAGCGCCTCCGTAGAGGCGCTTATCATCAGAACTGCGTTGGCGCAGGGACTGCTGAGGAAGGATTCACCTGAGTCGGTGATGTTGATGGAACGGTTGATGCCGCACCACCATTGGCCTGGACTGGAACTGCTGTTTGCTGAACAGGTACCAATGTCAGATCCGCTTTTGCCCCCCCTCCGTTAATCACCGGCTGGATGGTATCGGTGATAAACATCAGTTGGTTGTTCACCGTAATGGCCGCACTCAGGATGATTCGTGCATTAGGTTGAATATCCGCAGGGTTATACGGCAGCACAAAGCTGAACGGTGATTGCTTCCCTTCTGTACGAACGGCTTTCTGCGACAGCACTTTTGACGGAGCATCCGCCAAAGATGCATCAGACAACGTCACGGTGAGTACTGCATCTGGCGGCAACGCGATGCGCTGGCGAATCCATACCGTACCGGAAACGTTAGGCTGCGCAATATCAGACTGTGCAGTAGCTCCTGCCGAAGACGTAGTTGCAGCAGGTGCAGGCGTTGGGACATCAGCACTTTTATGTGCGCATCCCGCCATCGCAACGGCAATGGCTAAACCACTTAACGTGTGCACAAGTTTCATTGATCTGTTCTCCTTATCATCAATGCACCAGCAGGCTACAAGCCCACGAGTAATGAGTGGTTAAACATACTTATCATGCTAAGTGTGGCACATATCACTGATTTTTGCCCAAAAGTGAAACATATCGTCAGGTCGGGCCACTGAGTGGCGATTGTTGAAAACCTGTTATAATCAGGCCAATTGCACCATTTTTACTTATTTTTTTGAGGACCTTTTATGAGTCAGGCGCTCAGCAATTTGTTGGCATTACTCAATCTGGAAAAAATTGAAGAAGGTATTTTTCGTGGCCAGAGCGAGGACTTAGGTTTACGACAGGTATTCGGCGGGCAAGTGGTTGGCCAGGCGTTATATGCCGCCAAAGAAACCGTGCCGGTTGAGCGTCTGGTGCACTCATTCCACAGCTATTTTTTGCGCCCCGGCGATAGCCAAAAACCGATTGTTTATGATGTTGAAACACTACGCGACGGAAATAGTTTTAGCGCCCGCCGAGTTGCGGCTATCCAAAACGGCAAACCTATTTTCTACATGACGGCTTCTTTCCAGGCACCAGAACCAGGTTTTGAGCATCAAAAAGCCATGCCTTCGGCCCCTGCCCCAGAAAATTTGAAGTCGGAAACAGAAATCGCCATGGCGTTTGAAAAGCTTCTGCCTCAGACATTAAAAGAGAAATTTCTCTGTGAAAAACCGCTGGAGATTCGTCCGGTAGTATTTCACAACCCAATGCAGGGACATGTCGATGAGCCCGTACGCCAGGTATGGATGCGTGCTAATGGCAAAATGCCAGCCGATTTGCGCGTTCACCAATATTTGCTGGGTTATGCTTCGGACTTTAACTTCCTGCCAACGGCGTTACAGCCGCACGGCATCGGTTTCCTTGAGCCGGGCATGCAAGTGGCTACCATCGATCACTCGATGTGGTTCCACCGTCCGTTCGATATGAATGACTGGCTACTTTATAGCGTGGAAAGCACTTCCGCTTCCAGTGCGCGTGGTTTTGTTCGTGGTGAGTTTTATTCGCGTGACGGTGTGTTGGTTGCATCAACAGTGCAGGAAGGTGTGATGCGTAAGCGCAGCTAACCCGCAGTTTACATGCAAAAAGGCGGAGCATATGCTCCGCCTTTTTTATCACTGAATAACTTATGCGTTGTACGCGTTTTCGCCGTGGCTGTTAACATCCAGGCCTTCGCGTTCATGCTCTTCGGGTACACGCAGACCCACTGTCAGGTCGGCAACCTTGAAACCGATAAACGCAACCACCGCAGACCACAGAATTGTTACGCCAATGCTTTCTAGCTGTACCAGCACTTGATGGCCCATGGTTACGCCTTCTGCATAGCCCACACCGCCAAGACCAGGTGCTGCGAAGATGCCAGTCATGATACAGCCAATAATACCGCACACCCCGTGGACACCGAACACATCACAAGGGTCATCAACACGCAGCCATTTTTTCAGCAGGGTTACGCCCCACAAGCCTGCCAAACCAGCAACAATACCGATAAGTAATGCACCGCCGACACCGACATAACCACACGCTGGAGTGATACCAACCAGGCCTGCGATAGCACCGGAACACGCCCCCAGCAAAGACGGTTTGCCACGTAATGCCCACTCGCCAAATACCCAGCCAAGCACTGCGGCAGCCGTTGCAACAACGGTGTTTACAAAGGCCAGTGCCGCGATTTCGTTAGCGGAACTGGCTGAGCCGGCGTTGAAACCAAACCAGCCGAAGTAAAGGATTGCTGTCCCCGTAAACACCATCGGCAAGTTGTGAGGCTTGAATGCTTCTTTACCGTAGCCAACACGTTTGCCAATCAAATAAGCACCTACCAGGCCAGCAACTGCGGCGTTAATGTGAACCACTGTACCGCCTGCGAAGTCCATTGCGCCGTGTGTTGCCAGCAAACCGCCACCCCACACCATGTGCGCAATCGGCACATAGGAGAGCGTCAGCCAAATAACCACGAAGATCAATACAGCTGAGAAGCGAATACGTTCAGCCAACGCACCAACAATAAGCCCTACCGTGATGCAGGCGAAAGACCCCTGGAACGCGACGTGAATATATTGGTAGAAAGAACCCATTAATGCCGTGAGTTGGATATTTTTCAACATCACCCAGTCGAAGTTACCGAAGAAGTTACCGCCCGCACCGAATGCCAGCGAGTAGCCGTAAACTACCCACAGCACACAAACCAATGCAAACGTCACAGAAACCTGCGTCAACATCGACAGCACGTTTTTGGAGCGAATCAGGCCACCGTAGAACAGCGCCAGGCCAGGAATTGTCATAAACAGCACCAATGCGGTGCTAATCATCATAAAGGCGTTGTCTGCTTTATCGGCCACAGCCGGTGCCGCCAGAGCAATTGATGGCGCAAGTGCCAGGGCTACAACGCCTAAGATAGAGGCTAATTTCTTCATTTTTTCCATCCCTTTCACGAGTGGCAAGACGATTACAGTGCAGCTTCGTCGGCTTCGCCGGTACGAATGCGGATGACTCGTTGCAACTCAGCAACGAAAATTTTGCCATCGCCAATCTTGCCGGTGTAGGCAGCTTTGCTAATGACATCAATAACTTCATCGAGTTGATCATCGGCAATTGCCACATCAATTTTCACTTTAGGAAGGAAATTGACGCTGTACTCAGCACCGCGGTACAACTCTGCATGACCTTTTTGGCGACCAAAGCCTTTAACTTCGGTGACAGTCAGCCCTTGAATACCGATAGAAGACAGCGCTTCGCGAACGTCTTCGAGTTTGAACGGTTTGATTACCACGGTAACCAGCTTCATAGATCCCCTCCAGTCAGAAATGGGTAATTGCCTCAACAACACGAATTAGATAAAGCAAAGGTCGTGCCAAAAATGAAAAACAGCCATTTTCAGGCTGTTAATCCATATGGAGTGGGGATCCATAGGGGAGGAATAACGATGACTGGGATTAAGAAAGTTCTTAGATAATAAAAACGCACCATTTCAGTGCATGGTGCGTTTCACTTCTGCACCAATGGTGATACCCATTGGTTTTATGCGTGATTTTGGTGCATCAAGCCGTAGCTGACTCTTCACGAGTAGCCGCAGCCAATTCTTCACCCGCTAGTTGTAGTTGGTACATTTGCCAGTAACGACCTTGAGCCGCCAGCAATTCGCTGTGCGTACCACGTTCAACAGCCTGCCCACGATGCAGTACCAGAATCGTATCTGCATCGGTGATAGTTGATAACCGGTGCGCAATGACCACCAGCGTCGTGTGCTCACGTACAGCAACTAGCGCTTGCTGGATTGCCTGCTCGGTACCCGAGTCTATATTGGCCGTCGCTTCATCAAGAATAAGAATCTGCGGCGCATCCACCAATACCCGCGCTAACGCCAGTAACTGTTTTTGGCCGACGGATAAGTTATTGCCCTGCTCACCCAGGCGAGTATAAATCCCCTCGCTCATGGTGCGTGCCAGTTCCGCAAGCTGCACCGTTTCCAGTGCCTGCCAGACAGCATCTTCGCTGATGTCTCGTCCAAGAGTGACATTAGCGAAAAATGACTCTGCCAGAACCACCGGGTCTTGCTGAACCATGGCAACCCCCTGACGCAGCACGCTATGGCTCAGGGTATCCAGCGGGCGGCCATCAAGGCGGATTTCCCCGCTAGTCAGAGGGTAATAGCCCATCAACAAGTTAGCGAGCGTACTTTTCCCACTTCCGGTATGCCCCACCAGCGCAACGAAACTGCGCGCCGGGACATCCAGATTAATGTCTTGCAGCACCAGGCGGTCACCGCGATAGGCAAACGAGACGTTATCAACTTCAATATGGCCACTTTCCAGCGGGCGATAGTCGTTACCGTAATCCTGGCGTTTTCCGTCCATCAACTCGAACACCCGCTCCCCGGCTACTACCGCTTGTTGCAGCATCGACTGTTGGGTAGTGAGTTCAATCAACGGCTCATTCAAACGGCCCAGATAATTGATAAACGCATAAAGTACACCCACTTCGATAGTGCCAACTGAGGTAAAACCGAACAGCATCAGCATCCCGCACAGCACCATTGCAGAAAACAAACTCAGCAATGGACGCAGCAAAAAACCATCGAGGCGCAGGGTTTGCATACGCGCCAGATAATGGGAACGGCTCGCCGCCCCCATGCGTTCGCCAAATCGAGCCTGCTGGCGGAACTGCTGGATAACGCTCATGCCATTAATGACTTCGTTAAAGCCATCGTTGATATCCGCAAGGTAGCTACGCACACGACGAACAATTGGCGTGCTGTAACGCTGGTAGATAAACATCACGATGATGACCGCAGGGAAGATACAAATAGCCACCAGCGCCATGCGCCAGTCGAGACTAAACATCGCCACCAGCATGGCACCAATCAACGCCGCACTTCGCAAAACTGTGGCAACCACCGTCACATAGAGATCGCGAATAACTTCGGTATCGTTAGTGACGCGGGAAATTAGCTGCCCAACGGGTTGGGTATCAAACGTGCTCAGTGGCTGGCGCAGCGCCGCATCCATTACGTCAGTCCGTAATTTTTGCACTACGCCAACTGCGGCCTGGTTAAACAACAGCGCTTGCCAGTAATGCAGCCCCGCCGCCGAAATAGACAACAGCAGATAGGCCGTTGCCAACCCTGCAACTGCCGCGATCGGCAGCCGGTGTTCAGACACCATATTATCAATGAAATAACTCACCAGAATCGGGCCACTGACTTCAGCAGCAGCAGCAATCCACAGCATCACGACCGCACCCGCGAGCGGTTTACGCCACGGTGAGCCATAAGCCAGCAGGCGTTTTATGGTTGGCCATTGCTGTATTGACTTACGCATTGGCGGGTTCCTCGTCTACCGTTGTTTCTGGCACATCATCCAGCGCCGCTTCCAGCTGTTGATAACGATACATGTCGCGATACCAGCCTGACATCCCCACCAGCGCATCGTGCGATCCGCGCTGCACGACATGGCCATGCTGCATAACCAGAATTTCACTGGCTTCTGTCAACGCCGACAAACGGTGTGCGCTGATGATAACGGTGCGGTTTTCACCCCACTGACGCAGGTTATGAAGGATCTGGTGTTCAGTACGCCCGTCAACGGCAGAAAGCGCATCATCGAGAATCAAGATTTCCGCATCGAGCAGCAACGCACGAGCTATAGAAATACGCTGTTTCTGGCCGCCGGAGAGCATCACACCGCGCTCACCGACTTCGGTTTCGTAGCCTTGCGGCAGACGCAAAATATCTTCATGCACGCTGGCAAGCCTGGCGACATGCTCAATTTCTTGCTGTGTTGCCCCTGGTTTACCCAGGGCAATATTACTGGCCACTGTGTCTGAGAACAGGAACGGTGTTTGGTTGACTATAGCCAGGCGACTGCGCCATGAGTCGAGCTGCATCTGCACCAGCGGAATACCGTGGAAGCAAATCTCCCCCTGGTCGATATCAAAATGCCGCTGAATTAGAGACAAAAGGGTACTTTTCCCGGCACCCGTAGGCCCACACAGCCCCAGCATTTCACCCGGCTTTAGGGTAAACGAAACATCCTCAAGCGTTGGGCGTGCAGTTTGTGGATAATGGAACGCCTTAATATTAGCGTCTATTGTGCCACGACCTGTCGGAGCTTCTTTATCGCCATCGGTCACCGACGGCGCTTCGGCTAACATGCTGCGGATACGGCTGTACGCCGCGCTACCGCGCTCAACAATGTTAAACATCCACGCCAGCGCCAGCATTGGCCAAATCATCAGACCGAGATACATCACAAAGCTGGTAAGTTGCCCAAGTGTCAGCGTGCCCTGAATCACCATCCAACTGCCACCGCCAATAGCGAGCAGGTTTGCCGTACCGATGGTGATATAAATCGTCGGATCAAAACGCGCATCAATTCGCGCAACCTTCATGTTCTTTGCTCCGGCATCTTTGGCTTCGGCAGCAAACAGTGCTGATTGACGGTCTTCAAGGCCGAATGCTTTGATCATGCGAATGCTGGATAAACTTTCCTGGGTGCGGTCATTGAGCGTTGAGAACGCGGCTTGCGCGAGTTTAAAGCGTTGATGTAACTGGTCGCCATAACGTTTGATAACTATCGCCATCACTGGCATTGGCAGCAACGCGAGCAGCGTCAGTTCCCAACTGATTTGCGTCGACATCACAATTAGCACCGCGCAGCCCATCACTAATGAATCTACCAGCGTTAATACGCCCTCGCCTGCAGCAAATACCACGCGATCGACATCGTTTGTCGCACGGGCCATTAAATCGCCTGTGCGGTGACGTAGATAAAACTCTGGATGGTGGCGGCTCAGTTGGCGGTAGTAGTCTTCGCGTAATTCAACTGCAAGCTGGTAACTTGCCCCGAATAACAACACGCGCCAGACATAGCGCAGCATGTAAACCACCACTGCAATCACAATCATCAAGCCAATCCACATCAGCACGTCTTTTCCTGAGAGGCGCTGTTGGGTGACACCATCGACAATAATGCCCACGACCTTCGGCGGCACAAGTTGCAAGATGGCAATGATAATAAGCAAGACGACTGCCCCGAGATAGCGTCGCCACTCTCGGGTGAAGTACCAGCTTAATTGAGCAAATAATCGCACGCAGTCAGATTCCTGAAGTATTGTCTGCCGGTCTGGCAGAAAAATGAAATTCTATTGGAGGCCAGCGCGCGTCAATCAGCGCTCTAATGGCAAAGCCGTGGTGTATTTTATCTGTTCCATAGCAAAACTCGAAGTGACATCGGTTAAACCAGGAATGCCGTTGACCAACCGTTTGTAAAAATCATCATACCGTTTCATGTCTTCGACCTGCACACGCATCAGGTAATCGTACTCCCCGGCCATTCGCCAAAAGCCGAGCACTTCAGGCATTTCTTCAACGACAGAAACGAATTTACAGTACCACTCGCTGCTGTGATGCTGGGTTTTGATGAGCACGAAAGCCGTCAACCCAAGCCCGAGTTTTTCCGGGTCTAATAATGCCACTTTCGCTCGAATAATCCCGTCGTCTTCAAGACGTTTTAGACGTTTCCAGCAGGGTGTGGTGGTCAGATTAACGGCATCAGCGAGAGCCTGCAAAGAGAGGGTGCAGTCATTTTGTAATAAGGATAACAGCTTGCGGTCAATTTTATCTAACATGGCGACCTCAGGGAGAAATATTTTCTCCATTGAATGCCTTACGAAGGTCAAAAGGCAACTTTTTTATCTTCCTTTTGCATTATTCTAAGCACAAATAGACAAACCGGACACCATCATGACCAGCACCTGGGTAAACCACGCCATTAGCGAAATTAACGCCGATTACCAACGCTCTGCCGATACGCATTTGATTCGTCTGTCGCTACCTGGTTTCCCCGGTATTCAGCTGTATCTAAAAGATGAAAGTACGCACCCAACCGGCAGCCTTAAACATCGCCTGGCGCGTTCATTGTTCCTTTATGGTTTGTGTAACGGCTGGATTAAAGAAGGCACCACGATTATTGAGGCCTCTTCGGGTTCAACCGCCGTTTCAGAAGCATACTTTGCTCGTCTGCTGGGTCTGCCGTTTATCGCCGTAATGCCTGCCTGCACGGCTAAGCGTAAAGTGGAGCAAATTGAGTTTTACGGTGGCCGCTGCCATTTCGTGGAGAGTGCGTGTGAAATCTACGCCGCATCTGAAATGCTGGAGCGCGAGCTAAATGGCCACTATATGGACCAATTCACTTATGCCGAACGTGCAACCGACTGGCGCGGTAACAACAATATTGCCGACAGCATTTTCCGCCAGATGGAACACGAACCACATCCGGTTCCGGATTACATCGTCATGAGTGCAGGCACTGGTGGTACATCTGCCACTATCGGGCGTTATTTGCGTTACCAGGGTCACCCGACACAACTGGCGGTTGTCGATCCGCAAAATTCAGTGTTTTTTGATTATTGGCAGAAACGCGATTGCAGTTTACGCAGCGCGGTAGGCAGTAAAATTGAAGGAATTGGTCGCCCACGCTGCGAGCCTTCGTTTATCCCTGATGTAATTGACGAGATGATGCGAGTTCCTGATGCGGCAAGTATTGCCACGATGCAGTGGTTAGAAACAATGCTAGGCCGCAAAGTGGGTGCATCTACCGGCACGAATATGTATGGTGTCTTACAACTTGCTGCTCGTATGCGTGCCGAAGGCCGTACAGGCTCTATTGTGACGCTGCTTTGTGATAGCGGTGAACGTTATCTGGAAACTTATTACAACGAAGAATGGGTTAAAGCGAATATTGGTGATTTGCAGCCGTGGCGAGCTGAGATTCAGGATTTGTTGAAGTAAAAAAATGCCGGGCAAAAGCCCGGCTGGCTTAAGGCCTTATCATTCGGGGGAATAAGTGAGGTTTGGTGTATCTAGCCAATGCGTCAAATAATGAGAAACAGCCTGTTTACTGCAATGTCCAATAACAGGTAAATGCGGTAAATCTGCTTTAAGCTGTGCCATCGCATTACCCATGATCAAACCATGGCCCACGCTTGAGAGCATTTCGCGGTCATTCATCGCATCGCCAAATGCCATACAATCTTGCATCGTAAAACCAAGGTGTTGGCTTAATGCATTAAGTGCTGAACCTTTATTACAGCCTGTCGGTAATACTTCCAGACAATCTATCGCCGAGAAACATAGAAACGCGCGATCGCCCAAAGCCTCTTCCAGTTGAACTTTCAAACGCAGAAGATCATCGTGGGGACCACAAAAGCAAATCTTGGTCACTTCATCTGAAGGTATACGTTTAACATCGACAATTTTCGGGCTAAAGCCACTGTAAACGTGAGCTTCAAGCATGTCTCCGACGTCGTATTGCGTTAGCCAGCCGGTATCATTAAACACATGCAGACTGGCTTGAGTATCCCACTGCCCGTGAATCACTATTTCCGCTGCTTCCGAAGTGAGATCCTGCCGATGCAGCAACGTCCCTTCCGTTGAGTGAATACGCGTCCCGTTGCCGGTTATCAAAAAAGCTTCCAGCGACAGCGCACCCAGAATATGGCGCATTTCCAGAACATGGCGCCCTGTGGCAAAAGCTAGTGTTATCTGGCGTTCTTCGCGCAGGCGGTTAAGGGTACGCAGCGTTTCTTCACCAAGATGGTGATTGGGCAATAACAACGTCCCATCCATATCAAATGCAGCCAGACGAGCCATATTCACTCCGATTTGTGACAACTAAAACACAGCTGAGAGTATCACCTGGCATATACGGAACTAATAGTGAATACTTTTCGAAAATTGTTCCGGGTTTATATATGCGGCTTCTAAATCGACTCAACCAATTTCAGCGTTTATGGCAGCCTTCAGCGGGGGAAGTACAACTCGTTACTGTTGCAGAGTTGGCTGCCCGCTGTTTTTGCAGTGAACGCCATGTGCGGACTTTACTCAATCAGCTGCAAGATGCGGGTTGGTTGACCTGGCATGCACAGTCGGGGCGTGGGAAACGCGGTACGCTGACCTTTTTGGTCACTCCGGAAAGCGTTAGATCGGGGATGATGGAACAGGTGCTGCACAAAGGGCAGCATCAGAATGCGCTTGAACTGGCGCAACTGGCACCGGAACAACTGCGCCATCTGCTACAACCATTCCTCGGCGGTCAATGGCAGAACGATACGCCTACTTTACGTATCCCCTATTATCGCCCGCTGGAACCACTACAACCCGGCTTCCTGCCAGGCCGAGCTGAACAGCATTTGGCAGGGCAGATTTTTTCTGGCCTCACCCGTTTTGTCTCGAACAGTGCAGCTCCACAGCCCGACCTCGCTCACCACTGGCAAATCTCCGAAGATGGTCTGAGCTGGTCCTTTTTTATCCGTTCCACGCTTCACTGGCATAATGGCGAACCGGTTGAAACTGCACAGCTACAGCAGCGATTGATGATGCTGTTGGCGATACCAGCAATGCACCGTTTGTTTATCAGCGTAAAAAGCATTGAGCTTGCCCATACACAGTGCATCCGTTTTGTATTGCATACACCGGATTATTGGCTGGCTCATCGGCTGGCGAGTTATTGCAGCCGCATTGCGCATCCCGAAGATACCCAAGTCGGCTGCGGGCCATTTCGCATCAGTAGCTTTAAAGAGAATCTGGTACGCATAGAAAGTTTCGAGTCATATCATCTCAGCCATCCGCTGCTCAAAGCCGTGGAGTACTGGATAACCCCGCAATTATTCGATACCGAGCTGGGAACCAGTTGCCTGCATCCGGTACAAATCGCCATTGGTCAGCAAGATGAACTGGTGCATTTGCGGCCTGTCAGCAATAGCATCAGCCTCGGCTTTTGTTATCTGGCAGTAAAACAGAACTGTAATTTAATGCCTGAGCAAGCTCGCTTTCTGATGCAGATCATCCACCAACATCAGTTGATCGCGAGCCTACCCGTCGACGAGTCTCTGATCACACAAAGCCACGAGATGATCCCAGGCTGGAAGATGCCAGAGTGGGCATCACAAGAAGCGGTAACACTGCCGCCGCAACTAACGCTGGTTTATCATTTGCCAGTTGAGTTACACGTTATGGCACAGCAGCTTAAAACACATCTTGCTGCTTTAGGTTGCGAGCTCACACTTGTGTTTCATGATGCAAAAAATTGGGTGGGATGCGAAGCATTAGCGCAGGCCGATTTGATGATGGGTGACAGATTGATTGGCGAAGCGCCGGCTTATACGCTGGAGCAGTGGTTGCGCAGCGATATTCTATGGCCCGCAGTACTCACAGAAAGTCGGTACACGCAATTGCAGGCAACACTTGATAATGTACAAATCTACCCGGATGAGAATGCACGCAATAACGGGTTGCGGGAAGTGTTCAGCGCGTTAATGCGCGATGCAATAGTATCGCCGCTGTTTAACTATCGTTACCAAATCAGCGCACCACCGGGGGTAAATGGTATTGAGCTTAATGCCTGGGGCTGGTTTGATTTTACGCAAGCATGGCTACCACCACCGACAATGGTATGAAGAAACTGGGCAGCCACATACTCCAAGCGTTAACATATATTTTTATTTATTTGACCCGAGTTGCTTCGAGACGCAGGTAGGCGGCAATCGAGTAAATCCCGATGAGCTTACTCAAGTAAGTGATTCGGGTGAACGAGAACAGCCAAAAACCCTGCATCATGAAGGGCGATGGGTATAACAGGATTACTCATGAAACGTGCAGTTGTCGTCTTTAGTGGTGGTCAGGATTCCACAACCTGCCTGATTCAGGCATTACAGCAGTATGATGAAGTTCACTGTGTGACGTTTGATTATGGCCAACGCCACCGTGCTGAGATTGATGTCGCCCGTGAACTGGCACTGAAACTGGGTGCACGTGCGCATAAAGTCCTGGATGTGACATTGTTGAATGAGCTTGCTGTCAGCAGCCTGACTCGCGATAACATTCCAGTGCCTGACTACGACCCAAAAGAAAATGGCATACCAAGCACTTTCGTTCCTGGGCGCAACATTCTGTTCCTGACTCTGACGGCTATCTATGCGTATCAGGTTGAAGCTGAGGCGGTTATCACTGGCGTTTGTGAAACTGACTTCTCTGGTTACCCGGACTGCCGCGATGAATTTGTAAAAGCGCTGAATCACGCTGTAAGCCTCGGTATGGGCCGAAATGTCCGTTTTGAGACACCCCTGATGTGGCTTGATAAAGCAGAGACGTGGGCGCTGGCTGACTACTGGCAGCAACTGGATCTGATCCGCAAGGAAACCCTAACCTGCTACAACGGTATTCAGGGGGACGGTTGTGGAGAATGTGCTGCCTGCAACCTGCGTTCTAACGGCCTAAATCATTATCTCGCGGATCAACCTGCGGTAATGGCAGCAATGAAAAAGAAAACTGGCCTGAAGTAATCCAGCGGCGTGGTGTCTATGACTGCCACGCCCCTTTCTTCCATATCACTTCAATCATTCCATCATCTGTACTAACTTCTCACGTAGTTCCCCTTCCAGAGGAACTGATTTCTGTGTCTTTAAATCAATGCAAACGAAGGTTAACAGCGCATCTGCTACGATCTCACCTTCCGGTTCAAGTTTCACAACCTGGCTTAATACGCCACTTTTCCCATTAAGTTGCTGCAAAGAACTGTCAATGCGTAGGACATCGCCCAGCACCGCCGGACGGCGATAGTTAATATTGATATTCACGACAATAAACGCGATGTTATTTACCGTCATCCATTGGAAACCAGCCGCATTTTCCAGCCCTTCCCAGCGGGCTTCTTCGAGAAATTCAAGGTAGCGAGCATTGTTAACATGCTGATAAAAATCAAGATGATAACCCCGAACTTTGATTTGTGTTTGCATAGCGCTAAAACCCTATCTTTAGTTTTAATATTCAGGTGAGGTAAGCAGGCCACACCAAACTGGTATGACCTGTCATTCAGCATAGCAAACTTTTTAGACTACGCGAGCCATGAGCATCAAGCGTTAAAGCTTAATGTGAGGCAAATTGCGTTCTACCAACGCACTGCCAATCCCTGGCACCTCCTGCAACTGTTCCAACGCTTTGAATGGGCCGTATTCTTCCCGATAGCTCACAATCGACTGTGCCTTTTTCAAGCCAACACCATTCATTGCTTGTGCCAATGCTTCTGCGCTGCCGGTGTTAATACTCACCACGCCATCATCAGCATCGCTTGGTTTGGCGGCAGTCACCGGGGTTACTGGGGTTTTATCATTGTGCTGTTGTGCCGTATCGTTTTTGACAACGGCAGGGGCGGCAGTTGCTGGGATACAAGCGCTTGTTGCGATTAGTGATACGGCGATGCACATTGCTTTTAATCCACTTTTGATTCCTATGTTCATGCTGTTCCTCCTTGTGTGTTGACAGCGAAGCCACCGTAACGGGAGAAAAAAACAGGAACAAATAGCAAACTTCAAATGTGGAAAAGGCCGCGAAAGCGGCCTTTGAATGTTGCATAGCGTTACAGTGAACTGCGAGAAACGCCGAAGATTGTTACTGCTGGTCGATGCTATCGCCCATCTTAATTTTTGCTTCTTTGCGCAGATTAGCCATCAACGCTTCGAAAGAAATTTGGGCGTTGTTCTGGGTGATCCCCTGAACCATTGCTTTTTTCTGTTCTGCTGGCATATCACCAGGCTTAACTTCATCCAGCGCTAACAATACAACGTTGCCCTGCATGTCATTAGCCACACCGTAGACTGGTTTGTCTTTAGCTGGTAATGGCAGATTGAACGCAGCCTGGCTGATTGGGTCCTGACCTGTACGGGTCAGCGTTTTCGCTTCACCGAAGCTCAAACCAGCCGCTTTCATTTCATCAACACCTTTGCCCAACTTCAGTGCGTTCAGTAGTTTGTCAGCATCCAGCTTCGCTTGTTGCTCAGCTTTCTGGCGTTTCACCTGTGCGATAACCTGGTCACGAACTTCAGCTAAAGGCTTAACAGCTTCAGCTTTATGCTCAGCAATACGTATGATAAACGCACGGTCGCCATCAACGGTGATGATGTCAGAGTTGCTACCCGGAGTACCACCAACACCAACCAGTCCACCATTGAAAATGGCATCTGAAACAGGTTTGAAGTTCAGCTCAGCAGGTAAGTTATCGTGACCAAACCAGCCAGTCTCAACCGCTTTAACACCGGCTACCTGCTCTGCACTAGCCAGAGACTGGTTGTCGTTGCTTGCCGCGTCGCTGACTTTCTGTTGCAGCGCATAATATGCATCGACCGCTTTTTCTTGTTTCACTTTCGCAGCAATGGCGTCTTTCACTTCCGACAGCGGCTTGGTTTGCGCTGGCTGAATGTCGTCGAGACGTACCACTAAGAATCCAACAGAAGATTTGATAACGCCAGACAGCTGACCTTTGTCTTTCAGACCGGCGTTTTTCAGCTCGTCAGGAGTCGTACCTGGCTCCAACCAACCCATATCACCACCTTTGCGGGCGGAAATGATGTCAGCAGATTTTTCTTTTGCCAGTGCAGCAAAATCACCGTTTTTGTTCAGCTCATCAAGAATCGCTTTAGCTTCGGCTTCAGTTTTGGTCTGAATCACGCTGTAGCGGTTACGCTGCGGCTGAGTGAACTCGTCCTGATGCTGGTCGTAGTATGCCTGGATATCAGTATCCGCCACTTCAACCTTCTGGGAAGCTGCATCAAGCATGATGTAGCTGACTTTGAATTGCTCAGGCGCAATGTAGTTGTTTTTGTTTTGCTCGTAGCTTGAGTTGATTTCCTGCTCGGAAGCTTCTTGCTTCGCGGCCAGAGCATTCACATCAATTGTGGCTTCACGAACCACTCGCTGCTGTGATACCAGGGCTGCCAGTTCATCAGTTTCACCGGTCAGCATGAAATCAGTACCCACAACGGCATTAATCAGTTGCTGTGTGGTCAGTTGATTGCGCAGTGCCTGTGCGTACTGATCGGGAGTCATACCCATATTGTTGAGAATAGAGGTATAACGCGCGTTATCAAATTTGCCGTTGTTCTGGAATGCGGGTTCTTTAAAGATGGCTTGTTTGATTTGTTCGTCGCTAATGCCAAGGCCAAGATGTTTGGCATATTGGTCCATTAACGCTTCATCAACCATGCGTGACAGCACTTGCTGGCGCATCTGCTTCATGTAGCCTTCATTACCAGCCAGTACCGAGAACTGCTCGCCAAGTTGCTGCTGCTGGCGATTACGCTCACTTGCAACGGCATTTTCAAACTGACCGCGGCTGATTTCCTGACCATTCACTTTTGCGGCGTAGTTGGCACTACCGCCAATCAGGTAACCACTCACGCCAGTCAAAATGAATGACACGATAATGATCCCGAAAATTATCTTGATTACGAGGCTGTTTGCCGCCGTACGTAAATTGTCCATCATGGTGTAACAACACTCCACTGTAGTGTGAATGGTAAACCCTGCGCAGTCGCTATATGGGCATCCCTGAAAACGCGTACTGCTGTGCCGCTGCGCGCAAGCGGGTATTGTGACAAGAAAATGGGTTCAAAGCATCAAACATGCGCAAAATTAGCCATCAGCCATAAAAAAAGGCACATCTAACGATGCGCCCTGACCTAACTTTACTTGCCTTGCCCTAAAAAACGGACGCTAAATCAGTTAACAGCTTCTTTCAGCGCTTTACCAGCACGGAAACCTGGTACTTTTGCAGCAGCGATGGTGATTTCTTTACCTGTTTGTGGGTTACGACCGGTACGGGCAGCACGTTCACGAACAGCAAAGGTTCCAAAGCCAACCAGTGCCACATCTTCCCCGGATTGCAGAGATTCAGTAACAGAAGCAATCACAGCGTCTAATGCACGTCCAGCCGCGGCTTTAGAAATATCAGCACCTGCGGCAATTTTGTCTATCAGTTGAGATTTATTCACTCTTCTCTTCCTCTCTTTATAATTTATATCGCACCAGTATCCTTCAAAGTGCGACCGCGCAGCAGTTATATCAGGCCTGTCATGCCCTTACAACATCCGATGTGAATGACACGCATCGCCAGCGATCTAAAGTAGCGATACAAAAAAAAGCTGGCAAGTGACAATTCACTAGCCAGCTCTGATTTTATTAACCGAATATGCGTCAGGTCACTATTTTGCGGTTACAACCTGCATTCCGTAAGGCTCATTCTGTAAGGCAAGAGCCAAAACTTCCTCGATGCGCTTCACCGGATGGATATCCAGGTCGGCGAGAACGTTGTCCGGAATTTCTTCCAAATCACGCTTATTTTCATCAGGAATCAGAACAGTCTTAATGCCGCCACGGTGTGCCGCTAGCAGTTTTTCTTTCAAACCACCGATTGGCAGAACCTGGCCACGCAATGTGATTTCACCAGTCATTGCCACATCTGCACGAACAGGGTTACCTGTCAGGCAAGATACCAGCGCGGTGCACATCGCAATACCGGCACTTGGACCGTCTTTCGGTGTCGCACCTTCCGGTACGTGAACGTGGATGTCGCGTTTTTCGTAGAAATCGGCATTAATGCCCAATTTCTCTGCACGCGCACGCACCACGGTCAACGCTGCCTGGATAGATTCCTGCATAACTTCACCCAAAGAACCGGTGTAAGTCAGCTTGCCTTTACCCGGCACACAAGCGGTTTCGATAGTCAGCAGGTCACCACCTACTTCTGTCCACGCAAGGCCAGTCACCTGACCCACACGGTTTTCGCTGTCTGCGCGACCATAGTCAAAACGTTGCACACCAAGGAAATCTTTCAGGTTATCGCCGTCAATTTCGATGTGCTTGAGCGTTTTATCTAGCAGCAGCTGTTTAACCGCTTTTCGACACAGTTTGGAAATTTCACGTTCCAGACTACGTACGCCAGCTTCACGGGTGTAGTAACGAATAATGCCGCTAATTGCACTATCGTGTACCGTGATCTCACCTTTTTTCAGCGCGTTACGCTCAATCTGTTTGGTCAACAGGTGCTGTTTGGCGATGTTCAGCTTCTCATCTTCGGTGTAACCGGACAGACGAATGACTTCCATACGATCCAGCAGTGGTGCTGGAATATTCATGGAGTTAGACGTAGCCACAAACATCACATCACTTAGATCGTAATCGACTTCCAGATAGTGGTCGTTAAACGCCACGTTCTGTTCTGGATCAAGAACTTCCAGAAGTGCAGAAGCCGGATCGCCTCGCATGTCAGAAGACATTTTGTCGATTTCATCCAACAGGAACAATGGGTTTTTAACGCCCACTTTCGCCATTTTCTGAATCAACTTGCCGGGCATGGAACCGATATAAGTACGACGGTGACCACGAATTTCAGCTTCATCACGCACGCCACCTAATGCCATACGCACGTATTTACGTCCAGTCGCTCGAGCGATGGACTGGCCCAGCGAGGTTTTACCCACACCAGGAGGCCCAACCAGGCACAAAATTGGCCCTTTGAGCTTGTTCACACGACTCTGGACTGCGAGGTATTCCAGGATACGATCTTTCACTCGCTCAAGGCCGTAGTGATCGGTATCCAGAATTTCCTGAGCCTGGCGCAGATCTTTTTTCACTTTACTGCGCGCATTCCATGGAACCTGCACCATCCAATCAATGTAACCACGTACCACGGTTGCTTCCGCAGACATTGGCGACATCATTTTCAGTTTTTGCAGTTCAGCTTCGGTTTTTTCACGCGCTTCTTTCGGCATTTTAGCCGCGTCGATTTTGCGTTTTAGCGCTTCGTTTTCATCTGGCGTGTCGTCCATTTCGCCGAGTTCTTTCTGAATCGCTTTCATTTGCTCATTCAGATAGTACTCACGCTGACTTTTTTCCATCTGCTTTTTAACGCGGTTGCGAATACGCTTCTCAACCTGCAGCAGATCGATTTCGGACTCCATCATTGCCATCAGATATTCAAGACGTTCGTTAATATCGGACATCTCAAGAACGGACTGTTTGTCATTCAGTTTCAATGGCATATGTGCAGCGATTGTGTCAGCCAGACGAGCAGGATCGTCGATGCTGTTCAACGATGTCAGCACTTCTGGCGGGATTTTTTTGTTCAGTTTGATGTAGCCTTCAAACTGATTAATCGCGGTGCGTACCAGCACTTCCTGTTCGCGCTCTTCGATAGCCGGCGAATTCAGGTACTCAGCTTGAGCTGAGAAATGGTCACCGTTATCAGAAAGCGTGGTGATACGCGCACGCTGTAACCCTTCAACCAGCACTTTTACGGTGCCGTCTGGCAGTTTCAGCATTTGCAATATGGATGCGACGGTTCCCACTGAGAACAGGTCATTTACACCTGGCTCATCTGTCGAGGCTTCTTTCTGTGCCACCAGCATGATTTGTTTATCATGATCCATGGCCGCTTCCAGGCAACGAATGGATTTTTCTCGCCCGACAAACAGTGGAATTACCATGTGCGGATAAACCACCACATCGCGCAATGGCAATACGGGGATTTCAATGCGTTCAGAACGCTCAGGATTCATAGAGCTCTCTCTTAGTTAAGGTCCGCCTGGTGATGGGGCGACGTCCTCTGTTTATACCCTTCATTCTCTAAGTTCCCAGGGGAGATAAACTCACGCACCTGAGCTTGAAGGATGACAGGAATCATGGCATCACCAACAAGTAATTCAGTATATGGGGATGTTTCCCGAGCATTCAATGCCAGGAATGAAGGAAAAACAAAAGGGGGATATAAATCCCCCTTTTTATACTAACCGACTGGTTATTTTGGCGAATTATTCACCGGATGCTTGTTGCGCTTCCGGCTTACCATAAATTAATAATGGTTTGCTTTGACCATCAATGACGGATTCGTCAATCACCACTTTCTCGACATCTTCCATAGATGGAAGGTCGTACATCGTATCCAGCAAGGCGCCTTCAACGATAGAACGCAGGCCACGAGCACCGGTTTTACGAGCCATGGCTTTCTTAGCAATCGCATCCAACGCTTCGTCGCGGAATTCCAGATCAACACCTTCCAGATTGAACAACGCTTGGTATTGTTTGGTCAGGGCGTTTTTCGGCTCTTTCAGGATTTGAATCAGTGCGTCTTCGCTCAGTTCAGTCAGAGTAGCAACGACTGGTAAACGGCCAATAAACTCTGGGATCAAACCAAATTTAATCAAATCTTCCGGCTCTACCTGGCCTAACAACTGCCCTTCGGTCGCTTTCTGAGATTTGCCTTTTACAGTCGCACCAAAACCGATACCAGAACCGGTTTCGACGCGATTAGCGATAACTTTATCAAGGCCTGCGAATGCGCCACCACAGATAAACAGAATCTTAGAGGTATCAACCTGTAAGAACTCTTGCTGTGGATGTTTACGACCACCTTGAGGTGGAACCGCAGCAACTGTACCTTCGATAAGTTTCAGCAACGCCTGCTGCACACCTTCACCAGATACATCACGAGTGATGGACGGGTTATCAGATTTGCGGGAGATTTTGTCGATCTCATCGATATACACGATTCCGCGCTGTGCTTTTTGCACATCGTAATCACATTTTTGTAGCAGTTTCTGGATGATGTTTTCTACGTCTTCACCCACGTAACCCGCTTCAGTTAACGTTGTGGCATCAGCCATAGTGAAGGGAACATCCAGCAAACGCGCCAGGGTTTCAGCTAACAGGGTTTTCCCGCTGCCCGTCGGCCCAATGAGCAGAATGTTACTTTTGCCCAGTTCGATACCGTTGGTGCTATCGCCGTTACGCAGACGTTTGTAATGGTTGTAAACCGCAACCGCCAGGACTTTTTTAGCCTGTTCCTGACCAATGACGTAATCATCAAGATGGTGACGGATTTCGTGCGGAGTCGGTAGCGCACTACGTTCGCGGTGCGGTGCGACTTCTTTAATCTCTTCGCGAATAATGTCGTTACATAAGTCGACACACTCATCGCAGATATACACTGACGGCCCGGCAATCAGTTTACGCACTTCATGCTGGCTTTTGCCGCAAAAAGAGCAGTACAGCAGTTTGCCTGAACCGTCTTTGCGCTTTTCTGTCATCAGTAAAACCTCTTTTCTGTTTCTTTGCACCCTACAGGACGGCACAAATGCCATTCTACGGCGCAGCCAATCGTAAGCGCGCTATAAGCCGCAACTACAACTATAGTATACAGCCCACTGTTATCGGGAGTTAGCTACGGTGAGTCAGGATTGAGTCAACTAAGCCATACTCTACCGCCTCGTTTGCTGCGAGGAAACGGTCACGCTCGGTGTCTCTCTCTATTTCTTCAAGAGATTTGCCCGTGTGTTGCGCCATGAGTTCGTTCATACGAGCTTTCACTTTTAGGATTTCGCGAGCATGGATTTCGATATCCGTTGCTTGTCCTTGGTAGCCACCCAGTGGCTGGTGAATCATTACTCGTGAGTTTGGCAAGCAGAAACGCTTACCTTTAGCTCCAGCAGTCAGCAAGAAGGCACCCATTGAACAGGCCTGCCCCATACAGATAGTGCTGACATCTGGTTTAATAAATTGCATCGTATCGTAGATAGACATACCGGCGGTAATCACGCCACCCGGTGAGTTGATGTAGAGATAGATGTCTTTTTCTGGGTTTTCTGCTTCCAGAAACAGCATCTGCGCTACGATCAGATTAGCCATATGGTCTTCGACCTGGCCTGTCATAAAAATGACACGTTCCTTGAGCAGACGGGAATAGATATCGTATGAACGCTCGCCACGCGATGTCTGTTCAACAACCATCGGCACCAGGGCCATATGGGGTGCAAATTGATCTCTTTCGCCACTGTATGACATTTCCGTCTCCTGGAATAATTAAGCCTTCGATACCTGATGCACTGATTCTACTTGAGACGCTAAAAGAAGACTACGCTCCTCGCGCGCCCCGCAACCTTAATTGGACGGATTATCAGTCAGGGATCCTAATTTCAAGTCATACCCGTATTTATGGGGATGAGCTTTCCCTGTTTCAAGCATAACAACCTTTTCTTGATACGCTAACCCTGAAACTGCGTTTTATTGATGGGTTTTCATAGGGTCACTGATAAAAAAAGCCCGCCACCTGTAGGTGTCGGGCTTGATGCAGCAATATTTTGGCGATGATGCCAAAAATTATGCTTACGCTTGTTGATTCATCAGTTCGCTAAAGGTAGTGGCTTTTTCAGACACTTTCGCTTTAGCCAGAACAGCTTCAACAGCTTGTTCTTCCAGGGCAACATTACGCATATTGTCCATCAGTTCGTTGTTTTTGCCGTAGAACTCAACAACTTCAGCCGGATCTTCATAGGCAGAAGCCATTTCTTCGATCAGGCCTTTAACGCGTTCTTCGTCAGCTTTCAGCTCATGGGTACGAATCACTTCGCCCAGCAGCAGGCCAACAACTACACGACGTTTAGCTTGTTCTTCGAACAGCTCACGTGGCAGTTCCAGCGCTTGTTTCTCGTTGCCACCAAAACGTTGAGCAGCCTGACGACGCAGAACGTCGATTTCGCTGTCAATCAGTGCAGCAGGAACGTCGATATTGTTCGCGTTAACCAGACCGTCGATAGCTTGAGACTTGATGCGGTTACGCACAGCGCCTTTCAGCTCACGATCCATGTTTTTACGAACTTCGGTACGCAGACCCGCAACAGAACCATCTTCAACGCCGAAACGTTTGATGAATTCTTCAGTAAATTCTGGCAGTTCACGTTCTTCAACTTTCTTCAGAACGATATCGAACTTAGCCGCTTTACCTTTCAGGTTTTCAGCGTGGTAATCTTCCGGGAAGGTCACTTCGATAGTGAACTCTTCGCCAGCTTTGTGACCAACCAGACCGTCTTCAAAACCTGGGATCATGCGGCCCTGGCCCATTGCCAGTACGAAATCAGACGCTTTGCCGCCTTCGAATACTTCGCCGTCTACAGAACCAGTGAAGTCGATGGTTACGCGGTCTTCTGCAGTTGCAGCAGCGTCTGAGTCTTTCCAGGTCGCCTGCTGTTTACGCAGGGTGTCCAGCATTGCATCAACGTCTTCGTCAGTCACTTCAACAACCGGTTTTTCAACTTCGATTGCTTCCAGACCTTGCAGCTCAACTTCCGGGTACACTTCAAACTCAACCGCGTAGGTGAAGTCTTCGCCCAGTTTGTATTCGCCTGGAACGTAGTTTGGTGCGCCAGCTGGATTGATTTTTTCTTTGATGATCGCGTCAACAAAGTTGCGGCTCATCAATTCGCCCAACACGTCCTGGCGAACAGATGCGCCATAGCGTTGTGCGATTACAGTCATCGGCACTTTTCCTTTACGGAAACCGTCGATACGGGCTTTTTTTGCCACGTTGACCAGCTCGCTTTTTACAGCGTTTTCGATGCTGTCTGCAGCGATAGTAATCGTGAGACGGCGGCCAAGGCCCTGAGTGGTTTCAACTGAAACTTGCATCTTGTTACCTCAAAAAATCACAGTGCTCGGTCAACTCTGGAAGCACTCATTTGTGCTCCACAGAACCGGGATGCCTTCTGAATCAGAATCACATTCCCTGTCGTCAGAATCGTCCCGAAGACATTCCGAAAAATAAGACGCAGCATTATAGCGGCATCACAAAGGTGAGTCGAGAACGGCAACATAGTGTTGCTGCGGCCCTTTTCACAGTTCTTTTGGATTTATTGCCCAAGCCCTGGGACAACGAGGGCTATTTCAGACAAAACAAAACGGCCCGCAGGCCGTTTTATAAAACACGATTCATATACCGCAACATAAAGGAAAAGCTCCCTCTGTTGCAAGCCTGAACGTTAACTTCAGGCGATTGACCCTGCTCCACGGCAAGGTGGGGAGGCGAAAATCGTATCCTGCAGCCCTTCCCATTCCTTTATGGTGTAGGTATGGAGAGCCAGCGCATGTACTGTGGTAGAGAGTTCCGCACTTAAATTACCGTAAATCATACGATGACGATTTAAGAAACGCTCACCCGCAAAACGATCGCTGACCAGAACCACTTTGAAATGGCTCTCTGAACCCGCCGGGACATTGTGACGATAGCTTTCATCCACGACTTCCAGGAACACGGGTTCAAACGCTGCCCTTAATTTTGATTCTATTTGCTCGCGCATCATCATGAACTTTCTCCTCGACTGCGTAGAGTAGAGATGCCACTCATCCCTTTAAATGTTAGCCGCTTTTAGCCGTTTTAATAACGGAATTCCAACAATAATTTAGCTTTCGTCCTGATTTCTTACCCAAGCCTCTGTAGCTTAATGTGATTACTGCACTTATTGAGAACAAAATGGTCAGATAGCGTTGCAACTGCTCAGGAAAAGCGCAACGCGATGAAATTACGTGCGTTAACTACTTCCCCTGGGCAACCGCAGTGTTATGATGGCGTGATTTTTTATCTGCCTGCCCTTTGAGTACATTGAGATAGCGAACATGTTAAAAAAATTAATCTTCCCGTTGGTCGCCATTTTTATGCTGGCCAGCTGTGCAACACCACCAACGACCATTGATGTTTCACCAACTATCAGCTTGCCACAGCAAGACCCAAGCCTGATGGGTGTGACTGTTAGCATCAACGGTGCTGACCAACGTACAGACCAGGCTCTGGCTAAAGTCACTCGTGATAACCAACTAGTTACACTGACTCCATCTCGCGATTTGCGCTTCTTATTGCAAGAAGTGCTGGAAAAGCAGATGACCGCCCGTGGCTATATGGTTGGGCCAAACAGCCCGGTTGACCTGCAAATCATCGTAAACCAGTTGTATGCTGACGTGTCTCAAGGCAGCGTGCGTTACAACATCGCCACCAAAGCAGATATCGTGATTATTGCGACGGCGAAAAACGGTAACAAGATGACCAAAAACTACCGTTCCAACTACAACGTAGAAGGTGCGTTCCAGGCCACCAACAAGAATATTGCCAATGCGGTGAACTCCGTACTGACCGATACAATTGCTGATATGGCTCAGGACACCAGCGTTCACGACTTTATTAAAGCGAACGCGCGTTAATCAATACCCCACCAGCCCGCGTCAGGCGGGCTGGCTGTAGAGCAGAGTATGTCCAACCACTATCTACGTCTTTTTCAGCAGCCTAAATCAGCCATCCTTTTGATTTTAGGCTTTGCCTCCGGCCTTCCTCTCGCCCTCACCTCCGGCACACTACAAGCCTGGATGACGGTTGAGAACATCGATCTTAAGACCATTGGCTTCTTCTCGCTTGTTGGGCAGGCCTATGTGTTTAAGTTCCTGTGGTCGCCTGTGATGGACAGATACACGCCGCCGTTGCTGGGGCGCCGTCGTGGTTGGCTACTGATCACCCAGATTTTGTTGCTGATAGCCATTGCTGGCATGGGTTTTCTTGAACCTGGCTCGCAACTGCGTTGGATGGCAGCACTCGCGGTAATCATTGCTTTTTGCTCTGCTTCGCAAGATATCGTTTTTGATGCCTGGAAAACCGATATTTTACCCGCAGAAGAACGCGGAACGGGAGCTGCTATCAGCGTGCTGGGCTACCGCCTGGCGATGCTAGTATCTGGAGGTCTCGCGCTTTGGCTGGCAGACAGATATCTCGGCTGGCAAGGCATGTACTGGTTAATGGCCGCATTAATGCTGCCTTGTATTATCGCGACTTTATTTGCCCCTGAACCCACAGACGCAATACCAGCACCCAAAAGTCTTGAGCAAGCCGTCGTTGCCCCACTGCGTGATTTCTTTGGCCGAAACAATGCGTGGCTAATCTTGTTGCTTATCGTGCTGTACAAACTCGGTGATGCATTTGCCATGAGTTTGACGACCACGTTTTTGATTCGCGGCGTAGGTTTTGATGCTGGCGAAGTGGGCGTAGTGAACAAAACGCTGGGGCTGATTGCGACAATTATTGGCGCACTCTATGGTGGCATTCTCATGCAGCGCCTGTCACTGTTCCGCGCATTGCTTATTTTTGGCATTTTACAGGGTGTATCCAATGCGGGTTATTGGATTATCTCGGTAACCGATAAGCATATGTTCAGCATGGCAACTGCCGTTTTCTTTGAAAATCTCTGTGGTGGTATGGGTACTGCTGCGTTCGTCGCTTTGCTGATGACACTGTGTAATAAATCATTTTCCGCCACCCAATTTGCATTGCTCTCGGCGTTATCCGCAGTTGGCCGCGTTTATGTGGGTCCAATTGCCGGTTGGTTTGTTGAAGCGCAAGGTTGGCCGACGTTTTACTTATTCTCCGTTGTTGCTGCCGTTCCCGGCATCTTGTTGCTGTTGGTATGCAAAACGACGCTGGAATACACCCAGAATAACGACAGTTTTATTCCACGAAGCGAATTTTCATCGGCCTATCGCATTGCCCTTCGGGCATTAATGTTAGGTTGCGCACTTCTCGCCGTGTGGTTGATTGTACTGATTACAAATGCCATAGGTCTGACAAACTGGGCATTCAATATCCAGTTCCTGGAATGGGGCGCATTGTTTGCAATTGGTGGAATTATGTTCGGTGGATTGCTTGATTATCTGGCGCTGCGGAAAACAGCTTTGGTGTAAACGAGCCAGATAAATAAGAATAATAAGTTGCGCTGCGTAACTATATTGTTCAATTACCACACAGTTATTTTTACTGTGAATTATTTACCGAGACGAGGACTCTTTTTTTACATTATTAGCAGGAAAATTATTTTCACCTTACCCTTAACCGATTCAGCCTTTTATTAATTTAATTTGTATACCAATTGGTTTATCAATTGATGCTAATTTGTTAAATATATGTTTAGCAAAATGATTGGTTATACCAATTATCCTGCACTATTTATAGCAACATGGGTTTTCGTTATAACCCAGCCAGCCTGCGGGCTATCTCGAGATTTTACAGTTTGTTGCATTCTATGTGACATTGTTGGCAGAACCCAGTAACACCACACTGACACTACGCCATTCATGTTTACAGTAATGTAACCTTCCCGTAAAATGCCTCCACACTTTAAACGACAATTAGAGCTCCCCGGAATTGAGGTCGTTAAATGAGACTCAGGAAATACAATAAAAGTTTGGGATGGTTGGCATTAATTACAGGCACATTTTTACTTAGTGGCTGTGATTCTGCCCTTCTGGACCCCAAAGGACAAATTGGACTGGAACAACGTTCATTGATACTGACAGCTATCGGGCTGATGTTGATAGTCGTTATCCCCGCCATCGCAATGGCTATCGGTTTTGCCTGGAAGTATCGTGCTTCAAACACAAACGCCAAATACAGCCCCAACTGGTCGCACTCGAACAAAGTTGAAGCTGTGGTCTGGACGATTCCTATCCTTATCGTTATCTTCCTCGCGGTACTAACCTGGAAAACCACTCACGCTCTTGAGCCTAGCAAACCGCTGGTTCACGATGCGAAGCCGGTGACCATCGAAGTTATCGCTATGGACTGGAAATGGTTCTTCATCTACCCAGAGCAAGGTATCGCTACGGTTAATGAAATTGCCTTCCCGGCCAACACCCCGGTGGAATTCAAAATCACCTCTAACTCGGTGATGAACTCCTTCTTTATTCCGCGCCTGGGTAGCCAAATCTACGCAATGGCAGGTATGCAAACTAAATTGCACCTGATTGCTGATGAAGCAGGCACCTACGACGGTATTTCGTCTAACTACAGCGGTAAAGGTTTCTCTGGGATGAAATTCAAGGCTATTGCCACCCCAGATATGGACACCTTTAACCAATGGGTTGCCAAAGCGAAACAATCTCCTGAAGTCATGAACGATATGGCAACTTACGAGAAGCTGGCGCTACCTAGCGAATACAACAAAGTCGAATACTTCTCCGCTGTTAAACCTGATTTGTTTAAAGATGTTATTAACAAATTCATGGGGCACGGAAAGAGCATGGACATGGCCCAACCTGAAGGTGAGCACGCAGCACATGAAGGAATGGAAGGCATGGACATGAGTCACGCGGAAACCTCTCACTAAGGGGCCGAGGAATAATACGATGTTCGGAAAACTTACACTGGATGCAGTCCCATACCATGAACCCATTGTCATGGTTACGGTGGCCGCAATTATCGTCGGGGGACTGGCGCTAGTTGCAGCTATCACTTACTTCGGTAAGTGGGAATATTTATGGAAAGAGTGGTTCACTTCGGTTGACCACAAACGCCTCGGCGTTATGTATGTGATTCTTGCCATCGTCATGCTGTTGCGTGGCTTTGCCGATGCCATCATGATGCGTAGCCAGCAAGTTCTGGCCTCCGCCGGAGAAGCAGGCTTCTTGCCACCTCATCACTACGACCAGATCTTTACCGCCCACGGCGTAATCATGATCTTCTTCGTGGCGATGCCATTTGTTATCGGCCTGATGAACATTGTCGTGCCGTTACAGATTGGTGCGCGTGACGTTGCCTTCCCGTTCCTGAACAACTTGAGCTTCTGGTTCACCGTTGTCGGTGTGGTGCTGGTTAACCTGTCTCTTGGGGTAGGTGAATTCGCACAGACTGGTTGGGTAGCTTATCCGCCATTGTCGGGTATTGAGTATAGTCCGGGGGTCGGCGTCGACTACTGGATATGGGCACTACAGCTCTCGGGTATCGGTACGACATTAACGGGTATTAACTTCTTCGTTACTATCCTGAATATGCGTACGCCTGGCATGACAATGTTCAAAATGCCGGTATTTACCTGGGCTTCGCTGTGTACCAACGTACTGATTATCGCGGCATTCCCAATCTTTACTGTGACCGTCGCACTGTTAACCCTTGACCGCTACCTTGGCACCCATTTCTTTACCAATGATATGGGTGGCAACATGATGATGTACATCAACCTCATCTGGGCATGGGGCCACCCGGAAGTTTATATCCTGGTGCTACCGGTGTTTGGTGTGTTCTCAGAAGTGGTTGCGACATTCTCGAAAAAACGCCTGTTCGGTTACACCTCTCTGGTGTGGGCGACCATCGCGATTACCGTACTGTCGTTCATCGTTTGGCTGCACCACTTCTTCACGATGGGTAGCGGCGCGAACGTAAACGCCTTCTTTGGTATCGCCACCATGATTATCGCCATCCCAACTGGGGTGAAGATCTTCAACTGGCTGTTCACCATGTATCAGGGCCGTATTGTATTCAACTCCGCAATGCTTTGGACCATTGGCTTCGTTGTCACCTTCTCTATTGGTGGCATGACCGGTGTTCTGCTGGCCGTTCCGGGTGCTGACTTCGTACTGCACAACAGCTTGTTCCTGATTGCTCACTTCCATAACGTTATTATCGGTGGTGTAGTATTCGGTTGCTTCGCTGGCCTGACTTACTGGTGGCCAAAAGCTTTCGGCTTCACGCTGAACGAAACCTGGGGCAAACGCGCCTTCTGGTTCTGGATCATCGGCTTCTTCGTCGCATTTATGCCGCTGTACGTGTTGGGTTTCATGGGTATGACCCGTCGTCTGAGCCAGCAAATTGATCCACAGTTCCACACTCTGCTGGTTGTTGCAGCTTGTGGTGCAGGCTTGATTGCACTGGGCATTCTGTCGCAGCTGATTCAGTTCTACGTTTCTATTCGCGACCGCGAGCAGAACCGTGACCTGACTGGTGACCCATGGGGTGGCCGTACGCTGGAGTGGGCAACTTCTTCCCCTCCTCCGTTCTACAACTTTGCCCATCTGCCACACGTTCACGAGCGTGATGCGTTCTGGGAAATGAAAGAGAAAGGCGAAGCGTACCAACAGCCAACGCATTATGAAGAAATTCATATGCCACGTAACAGCGCTGCAGGCATCGTTATTGCTGCATTTGCTACCGTGTTTGGTTTCGCAATGATCTGGCACATCTGGTGGCTGGCGATTGTTGGCTTTGCTGGCATCATCATCACCTGGATTGCGAAAAGCTTCGATGAAGATGTGGATTACTACGTTCCGGTTGCGGAAGTCGAAAAACTGGAAAACCAGCATTTCGAAGAAATTACCAAAGCAGGGCTGAAAAATGTCAACTGAAACTCTCACTCACGCTAACGCCCACGCAAGCGAGCATGGGCATCACGATGCAGGATCCAACAAGGTCTTTGGATTCTGGATCTATCTGATGAGCGACTGCATTCTGTTCTGTTGCTTGTTTGCTACCTATGCCGTTCTGGTGAACGGCACTGCCGGCGGCCCGGCAGGGAAAGACATTTTCGAACTGCCATTTGTGCTGGTTGAAACTGCCCTGCTGTTATTCAGCTCCATCACTTACGGCATGGCAATCATCGCCATGAACAAAGGCAACAAGAGCCAGGTTATCTCCTGGCTGGCGCTGACCTTCCTGTTTGGTGCGGGCTTCGTCGGGATGGAAATCTATGAATTCCATCATCTGATTGTTGAAGGTTACGGCCCGGATCGCAGCGGCTTCCTGTCAGGTTTCTTTGCACTGGTAGGGACTCACGGTCTACACGTAACTTCTGGTCTGGTTTGGATGGCGCTGATGATGTTCCATGTCTATCGTCGCGGCTTGACCAGCGCTAACCGTACTCGTCTGATGTGCTTGAGCTTGTTCTGGCACTTCCTGGATGTGGTATGGATCTGTGTATTCTCTGTTGTCTATCTGATGGGGGCGATGTAATGAGTCATTCAACTGAACATGGCGGCGCCCACCACGGTAGCGTTAAAACATATCTGACCGGCTTTATCCTGTCGATCATCCTGACGGCAATCCCGTTCTGGATGGTGATGACAGGAACGGCATCCCACGCTGTGATTCTTGGCGTGGTACTGGTTAGCGCAGTGGTACAGATTCTGGTTCACCTGGTGTGCTTCTTGCACATGAACACCTCTTCTGAGGAACGTTGGAACCTGGTAGCCTTTGTCTTTACCGCGCTGATAATTGCCATTCTGGTGGTCGGCTCTATCTGGATTATGTGGAACCTCAACCAGAACATGATGGTTCACTAAGAGCGGCGTGTATGATTAAGCAATACCTGCAAGTAACGAAACCAGGAATTATTTTCGGCAATTTAATTTCTGTCATTGGGGGATTTTTACTGGCCTCAAAGGGCAGCATTGATTATTCCCTGTTTATCTCCACTCTCGTGGGGGTGTCGTTGGTCGTGGCGTCGGGTTGTGTTTATAACAACTTCATCGACCGCGATATCGACCGCAAGATGGAGCGAACCAAAAACAGGGTTCTGGTCAAAGGCCTGATTGCGCCGAAAACCTCGCTGGTATACGCCACCTTGTTGGGTATTGCTGGCTTCATGCTGTTGTGGTTTGGTGCCAATCCGCTAGCCATGTGGTTAGGCGTGATGGGCTTTGTGGTTTATGTCGGCGTTTATAGCCTGTACATGAAGCGTAAATCCGTTTACGGCACACTAATTGGCAGCCTTTCAGGCGCAGCACCTCCAGTAATTGGTTACTGTGCTGTGACCGGTGAGTTTGATACCGGTGCCTTGATCCTGCTGGCTATCTTTAGCCTGTGGCAGATGCCGCATTCGTACGCGATTGCCATCTTCCGCTTTAAAGATTACCAGGCGGCTAACATTCCTGTGTTGCCAGTAGTTAAAGGGATTTCGGTCGCGAAAAACCACATTACGCTGTATATCATCGCGTTTGCCGTCGCTACGCTGATGCTGACTCTGGGTGGTTACGCTGGATATAAATATCTGGTTGTTGCCGCAGCAGTTAGCGTCTGGTGGTTGGGCATGGCATTACGTGGGTATAAAGTGGAAGACGATAAAGTCTGGGCGCGCAAATTGTTCGTCTTTTCCATTGTCGCGATCACGTCATTAAGCGTGATGATGTCGGTCGATTTCATGGTACCAAATTCGCAAAATCTGCTGACTTACGTCTGGTAAGTCGTGAACCTTCCAAAAGGGCGCAAATGCGCCCTTTTTTAATAGTGTCATCAGCCATTCCACACTGTAATATTTATTAAACAACCAACCATTTACCCTCCCCTGCCCACGCACTACACTAAGGTCTGCTTTTTATCTGAGGTGGTAATGAACGATTACAAAATGACGCCCGTCGAATTACGTGCGACGTGGGGTTTAGGTACGGTATTTTCACTGCGCATGCTCGGCATGTTTATGGTGCTGCCGGTTCTTACTACTTACGGCATGGCGCTACAAGGCGCAAGCGAAGCACTGATTGGTATTGCCATCGGCATTTACGGCCTGGCGCAGGCTATCTTCCAGATTCCCTTTGGTCTGCTTTCCGACCGTATTGGTCGTAAGCCACTTATCATTGGCGGTTTACTGATTTTCGTACTCGGTAGCGTGATTGCTGCTCTTTCTGATTCTATTTGGGGTGTAATTCTTGGCCGTGCGTTGCAAGGTTCCGGTGCGATTGCTGCAGCCGTAATGGCACTGCTTTCTGATTTAACGCGGGAACAAAACCGCACCAAAGCCATGGCATTTATTGGTGTAAGTTTTGGTATCACCTTTGCCATCGCCATGGTGCTTGGTCCAATCATTACGCACAGCCTGGGTTTAAACGCGCTGTTCTGGATGATTGCGATTCTGGCGGCCTGTGGCATTTTAATCACCCTTTGGGTTGTGCCAAATACTAAAAGCCATGTGCTAAACCGCGAGTCCGGCATGGTGAAGGGTTGCTTTAGTAAAGTTCTGGCAGAACCGAAATTACTGAAGCTGAACTTCGGCATTATGTGCTTGCACATTATGCTGATGTCGACGTTTGTTGCCCTTCCCGGCCAGCTTGAACAGGCAGGATTCCCGGCCGCTGAGCACTGGAAAATCTACCTTTGTACCATGCTTATCGCCTTTGCTTCAGTCGTGCCGTTTATCATTTATGCGGAAGTAAAACGCCGTATGAAGCGTGTGTTTGTTGGCTGCGTTGCACTGTTGCTGATTGCAGAAATTGTGTTGTGGGGTTCTGGCCCACATTTCTGGGAACTAGTATTGGGCGTTCAGCTATTCTTCCTCGCCTTTAACCTTATGGAAGCTATTTTACCGTCGCTTATCAGCAAAGAATCTCCAGCGGGTTATAAAGGTACGGCGATGGGGATTTATTCCACCAGCCAGTTTTTAGGTGTGGCTATTGGCGGTTCATTAGGCGGATGGATTGACGGCTTATTTGATTCACAGACCGTCTTCCTGGCCGGTGCTTTACTGGCAATGGTGTGGTTACTGGTTAGCAGCACCATGACTGAACCGCCTTATGTGGCAAGCTTGCGTATTGAGTTACCGGAAGATGTGGCAAACGACGAAACACTGAAACAGCGTTTACTTGCTCAACATGGTGTGAGCGACGTCAATATTATTGCGCAGGAACGTAGCGCTTACGTGAAGATAGACAGTAAGTTAACCAATCGATTTGAGATTGAGCAGTTGGTGAAAGGGGCGTAAACGCCCCTTAAAACTTAATCGCGGAAGTTTTTAAACTGGAACGGTTGCCCCAAATCCCCACCACGAACCAGCGCCATCGCGGCCTGTAAATCGTCACGGGATTTGCCAGTTACGCGCAGCTCTTCGCCCTGAATCTGCACCTGAACTTTGGTCTTGCTGTCTTTAATCAGCTTCACAATTTTCTTGGCGATAGTCGATTCAATACCTTGCTTGAGTTTCGCTTCCACGCTCCAGGTTTTACCACTGTGCACAAATTCCTCTGGCACATCAATTGAAGCCCCTTCGATGCCACGCTTGAGCAGCTTGGCACGAAGAATATCCAACAGTTGGTTGACCTGGAAGTCAGATTCACTGGCAACTTTAATGGACTGATTTTTCTCATTCAGTTCAAACGTTGCCGGTACATTACGGAAGTCAAAACGAGTAGCAACCTCACGTTCCGCGTTTTCAATCGCGTTACGCACTTCCTGAATATCAATTTCAGACACAATGTCAAAAGATGGCATGCTTTCTTCTCCCTCTCTTTTTGTTGCGTTGCATAATACCTGCTGGGCCGCGCAAAACAACCCGTTAAAGCAGTAGAGAGCCCTGTATAATATAGATTAAGCAAAACATCTGCGGCTTTACGCGGATGGGGAGGCAAAATGAAAATCACCGTGCTGGGTTGCGGTGCACTCGGCCAACTTTGGCTGGCATCGCTTTATAAGCAAGGACATGAGGTTCAGGGATGGTTGCGAGTGCCGCAGCCGTTTTGCCATGTCAACGTGGTCGATACCGATGGTAGTGTGTTCAATCAAACCATTACCGCTAACGACCCTGATTTTCTCGCCAGTAGCGAATTATTACTGGTGACACTTAAAGCCTGGCAGGTTTCTGGTTCGGTGAAAATGCTGGCAACAAGACTTCCGACCAACTGCCCGATTCTGCTACTGCATAATGGTATGGGCACGCTTGAAGAATTGCTCTCGTTACGACAACCGCTTTTATCAGGTGTCACTACACATGCGGCGCGTCGCGATGGAAATCTTATTATTCATGTCGCGAATGGCACCACACACATTGGGCCAGCTAACGCGGCGGGTAACGATTTTAGTTTCCTCGCCGATGTACTGCATCGCGCTCTGCCTGATATGGCCTGGCACAACAACATTATGGCTGCAAACTGGAAAAAGCTGGCGGTAAACTGTGTGATAAACCCACTCACTGCTCTCTACAATTGCCCGAACGGTGAGTTACGTCATCATCATGATGAAGTGAGCGAGATCTGCCTTGAGGTTGCCCAAGTCATGGAGCGTGAAGGGCATCATACCTCGTCTGAAATGCTACTCCTGTATGTTGGCGATGTTATCGAAAGTACAGCCGCAAACATATCCTCGATGCTACAAGACGTACGGGCTCAACGTCATACCGAGATTGATTACATTACTGGTTATTTACTACAACGCGCGCGTTCCCACGGTCTCTCTTTACCTGTAAACAGCCGTTTGTACGAGCAGATAAAACGTAAGGAGAATGAATATGAGCGCTCGAGCACTGGTTTGCCTGGCACCTGGAACTGAAGAAACAGAAGCCGTAACTACTATTGATCTTCTGGTTCGTGGTGGAATCAGCGTCACTACAGCCAGTGTTGCCAGTGACGGGAACCTGGTAATTACCTGCTCACGCGGGGTAAAACTACTCGCGGACGCCCCTCTGGTTGAAGTGGCAGACGGTGAGTTCGATATCATCGTTTTACCTGGCGGCTTAAAAGGCGCGGAGTGTTTTCGCGATAGCCCGTTGTTAGTTGAAACTGTTCGTCAGTTCCACTTATCAGGCCGAATTGTTGCTGCCATATGTGCCGCAGCAGGTACGGTACTCGTTCCACACGAGCTATTCCCCATCGCCAATATGACGGGTTTTCCAGGCCTGAAAGCCACGATTCCTGACACACAGTGGCAAGATAAACGCGTCGTCTGGGACCCGAGATTTAACCTGCTGACCAGCCAAGGGCCGGGGACCAGCATCGACTTCAGTTTGAAAATTATCGATCTGCTAGTTGGCCGCGAAAAAGCCTATGAAGTTGCCTCGCAGTTAGTGATGGCTCCCGGGATTTACAATTACTACGAGTAACGTTTAAGTGACTTTATCGTCGCCACGCCCGTGGCGGCGCTCACATTTCCGCTATTAATTTTCTTCCCCCCTGACTCACCTCGATCTGTAAAACCTTTATTTTCAATAAATTAACTCATCCATCTACCAAAACCACTGCCTTGACAGAAAAAGTATTCCGTGGAAAACTCATTTTAAACTGGACTAGACCAGTTAATTATACCTAAAAAATAATACCTCCCGGCAATGCACCTCACGGGGGAATAAAAACCTCATACAGAGGAGTAATCCGTGATTACTTTTATTGAGAGCAAGATTATCCCTGTCCTTATCCGGATTGGCGAAAACAAAATTCTGGTGGCGGTACGTAACGGGATAGCCCTGACACTACCGTTCACCATCACCGGCAGTCTTTTCTTAATCATCGCCAATTTACCCATTCCTGGCTGGAGTGAATGGCTAGGCCCATGGGCCGATAAAATCAGCGCACCCGTTGCTGTCACCTTTGGCGCAATAGGCTTAATTTCCGCGGTGGGTATCAGCTATAACCTGGCCAAAGAGTACAAGCTGAATGCGATAACCTGTAGCGCCGTCACCCTGGTGGTGTTCTTGCTGGCACAGCTTAACGATAAATATCAGCTGAATGTCGATAATCTTGGTGCCGCGGGTTTGTTCTCCGCCATCATTCTGGCCGTGCTGACGGTGCATATCATCCGCTGGTTCATCGGCCATGAAATCGTGATTAAGCTGCCGGATGGTGTTCCACCCGCAGTGGCGCAATCTTTTGCCAGCCTCATTCCCGCCGCAGTGGCGATTACGCTGGTGTGGTTTGTCAGAGTGATGCTCGGCTTTGATATCAATGAATTCTTTACCCAAGTTCTCAGCCCGCTGGTCAGTGGTCTTGGTTCTCTGCCGGGTATGCTGGTACTCATTTTCCTGATTTCGCTACTGTGGTGCTGCGGCATTCACGGCGATAACGTTTTGTCCGGCATCACCAGCCCGATTTTCCTGAAATACATTGCCGAAAACACCCAGGCTTATTTAAACCATCAACCCATACCGCATATTACCGCTGACGGATTTTACATTGTCTTTATGTGCATCGGTGGCACGGGTGCAACTCTTGGTCTGGTGCTGGCGATGCTGCGTTCGCGCAGCAAATTGTATAAATCGGTCGGCAAGCTGTCGCTCCCGTCAGGGGTATTTTGTATCAATGAGCCGGTGATTTTTGGCTGTCCAATTGTATTCAACCCGCTGTTGATGATCCCGTTCACTCTCACCCCGATGCTGCTGTGCATTTCCACCTACAGCCTGATGTACTTCGATATTATTGGTCGCCCGGTTCTGCAAATCCCATGGACTATGCCGCCGATTTTCGCTGCCTGGTTTGTGACGGGCGGCAATATCCCAGCGGTGATTTGGTCCGCCTGTACCATCGCCATTTCTGTCGCCATCTACTTTCCGTTCTTCAAACTGCTTGAGCGCCAACAGCTCATAAAAGAGCGCCATGAAGAACAGAGCGCAAATGACTCCGTATTGAATACTGACTCTGTATTGTAAAAAGAGGATATCTGATGAAAAAGCTCAAAATTGTCACCATTGGCGGTGGCTCAAGCTATACCCCAGAGCTGATCGACGGCTTTATTAAGCGTTACGATGAACTCCCGGTTACCGACTATTACCTCCTGGATATTGAGGAAGGCAAAGAGAAACTGGAAATCGTCGGCAAGCTGGCGCAGCGGATGGTGAAAGAAGCTGGCATCCCGATGAACATTCACCTGACGCTCGACCGCGCGCAAGCGCTGAAGGATGCCGACTTTGTCACTACACAACTGCGCGTAGGCTTCCTTGATGCGCGTATTAACGATGAAAAAATCCCACTGAAATACGGCGTGCTCGGCCAGGAAACCACCGGCCCGGGCGGGTTTATGAAAGCCCAGCGCACCATTCCGGTTCTGATGGATATCTGTCGCGATATGGAAAAATATTGCCCGGACGCCTGGCTGATTAACTTCACCAACCCGGCAGGAATCGTGACTGAAGCCATCACTCGCCATTCGAACATCAAAAGCATCGGCATTTGCAGCGGCGCCAACAGCATGCTGATGGATATTGCGAAAGCCTACGAGGTAGAGAAAAAAGACGTTTACGCACGCATCATCGGGCTGAACCATCTGATCTTCGCCGATAAAATTTTCATTACGGGTGAAGATTACACCGATGATTTCATGGCCAAACTGGCTCAGGGCAGTGCCAGCAACTCGCTGAAAAACATTCCGGATATCGGCTTCTCCTCGCGCTTTGCCAAAGCACTGCACATGTATCCGATTTCCTATCTGAAGTATTTCTTCCTGACCCGTGAAATGATCGAAGCCGCGCAGAAAGATGCCAGTACCAAAGGCACCCGCGGCGAGCAAACTCGTGAGATTGAGCACCGTCTTTTTGAACTCTATCAGGACGAGCACCTTTCTCATAAACCGAAAGAGCTGGAAAAACGCGGCGGGGCCTGGTATTCCGATACTGCCTGTTCAATCATCAGCGCGATTTACAATGATAAAAAAGAGATTCACGTTGTGAACACCGTGAACAATGGCACAACACCGGATCTGCCGGATCACGTAACGCTGGAAACCAACGCGGTTATCGATCGTAATGGTGCTCATCCTTTGGCTTACGGACGTTTGCCGGTCAAAATTCGTGGGTTGATCCAGAGCGTGAAGGCCTATGAAGAGTTAACGGTGGAAGCGGCAATAACCGGTGATTACAACACTGCGCTAATGGCTCTGACCATTAATCCGTTGGTACCGTCGGCGACGCTGGCCGAGAAAATTCTCGATGAATATCTAGAAGTGAATCAGCGTTATTTGCCTCAATACCCTCGTAAAAGCTAAGGAGTAGCCATGAAAACCCATATTTTCCCAGACTACCCGCAATTGTGTCAGGCGGTGGCACAAAACGTCATTAACTGTGTGAACGCGAAACCCAACGCGCTTATCTGCATCGCGGGTGGTGATACGCCGCTGGGAGTATTTGCGGCATTGGTCGAAGCGCAAAAACAAGGTCATGTAGATTTTTCACACACCCAGTTTCTCGGCCTCGATGAATGGTTAGGGCTCAGTAAAGCGGATAAAGGGAGTTGTCGCGAGATGGTCTGGCACCATTTCTTCGATAAGCTGACGCTGCGTGACAAGCAAATCTGCTTTTTCGACGGGTTAACCACTCACCCACAAGAAGAATGCCAGCGCGTTGATCGTTATATTGACCAGCATGGGCCAATAGACTGTATCGTGCTCGGTATCGGCATGAACGGGCATATCGGTTTTAACGAACCAGGTGCTTCGCTGGACAACACCTGTCATGTGATTGATCTGGATGCGGTCACTCAGGCAGTTTCAGTGAAGTATTTCGACACGCAACGCAACGTGCAACAGGGGATTTCGCTAGGACTGAAAACTATTCTGGCCGCGAAAAAGATTGTGCTGATGGCGAGCGGTGAGAAGAAAGCGGGGATTGTCGCGCAAACCGTGAATCACCCAGCGAGTCGCGATATTCCGTCGACACTGGTGAAAACAGTAACGCAGGCGAGTTTGTATGTCGATAAAGCCGCGGCCAACGCACTAGAGTGAAAACCAGGCAGGCACCTTAGTGCCTGCTAGCGTTCGATTCGCAGGTTTTTGACCCGGAAAATGTCGGCCCGGTTGTAGCTGATGGAATAGTTAAACACCGTTTTATCAGCCAGGCGGGTCACTTCGGTAATTTTCAGCATTGGCTGCCCGCAGGCTACATTAAGCAGCGGCGCAAGCTCTTCATCAAACAGTGCGGCTTCAATAATCGAGTCGGCGTCTTTGATTTTCTTACCGGTGTATTCTTCGATATAGCCGTACAAAGAGCTTTCTTTGAGGATAGCTTCCGGGATCGTCGCAATCACGCTTTGCGGAATATTAGAGTCTTCCACCAGCACTGGGTTACCGTCGAGCAAACGAATACGGCGGATAAACCAGACGTTTTCCCCGACTGAAATTTCCAGATGTTGCGCCAAAGTGGCATCAGCTTGTATGACGTTGAACGCCAAAAGCTGGCTGCTGACTTTCACTCGCCCCTGAAACTCACGGGAAAAACCGAGAATGCTGTCGCTGGTCTCATTGTTCAAAAGGTACACGTTGGTGGCGCTGTTTTTCAGCACGAACATCCCTTTGCCATGAATGCGCTCGATAAACCCTTCCTGAACCAGGCTATCCACCGCTTTCTGCACCGTCACACGAGTTACGCCATATTGGCTTGCTAGCTCGCGCTCGGAGGGAATGCTTTCACCCTTCTTGTAGATTTGATTGAGGATACCGCTTTTTATGCGTTCCTTAATCTCAATGTACTTGTGCACTTTTTGCATCGTTATCTCGCAGAGATTTTGTGCGACCGGATGCCGCAGGAAGAAGGAGTAAACCTGGCGGCCTGATGCCTTCATCCCAGCCCTCTCCCAGCAGGAGAGGGAACAAATAAAACCTTCTCATTTATGAGAAGGTTTTATTGCTTACTCGGGACGATAAACCTTCACGTTTGCGAAGCCTTGCTCACACAGATACAGCGCTTGCAAACGACTCATCACACCACGTTCGCACCACAGCAAATAGTTTTTGCTCTGATCCAAATCGCCAAATGTGGTGCTCAGTTTATAGAATGGTATTGATGCCACTTCCACACCTTCTGGTTTGAATGGCTTATCGTCTTGCTCATCAATAGAACGGATATCAAGCAGCACGTCATTTGGGCCAAATGCGTCAACAGTTTCAACTTCCGTCACCACTTCTTTGGTCTGATTGGCGATTTCGCGGATATCAACGTTGGTCGCTTCTTCAATTACGCGATCCAGAATCGAGAAGTCAAAGTTGGCTTCTTCTGCTTCAATCTTCACCTTCACCGCTTTCACAGTTGGGCTTTTTGAGATAACACCGCAGTATTCCGGCATGGTACGGGCAAAGTCAGCAGTACCAATTTCACGCGCCAAATCGATGATGTGTTCTTTATCATGAGAGATGAGCGGGCGCAGAATCAGGGTATCGGAAACATTGTCGATTAAACGCAAGTTGGTCAGCGTCTGGCTGGAAACCTGGCCCAGCGCTTCACCGGTCACCAGCGCTTGCACGCCATAGCGTTCCGCAACACGCGAAGCTGCACGTACGAACATACGCTTGAGCACCACGCCCATCTGCCCGTCTTCGACTTTCTCAAGGATCTCGCCAACGACGGGTTCAAAGTTGATAGCAACGAAACGCACACGGTGGGAGCTACCAAAGCGGTTCCATAAATAATGCGCAACTTGTTTAACACCGATTTCGTGCGCCGCACCACCGAGGTTAAAGAAACAGTAATGCACGCGGCAACCACGGCGCATCAGCATATAGCTGGAAACGCCCGAGTCGAAACCGCCTGAAATCAACGACAACACGTCTTCCTGGGTGCCAATAGGGAAGCCGCCGATACCTTCGTAGCGACCTTTCACCAACAGCAGGCGGTCGTTTTCGATTTCCAGATTGACAGTAACATCCGGCTTCGTCAGTTTTACGCGCGCTGATTCAATGTGTTGATTCAGGCCGCCACCCACATAGCGTTCAACTTCAATCGAGCTGAATTCATGCTTACCACGACGTTTAACACGCACGCAGAAGGTTTTGCCTTCCAGTTGTTCGCGATAAAGCTCCAGCGCCTGTTCGAAGATATTGTGCAAATCGGTATACGGCACATCTTCTACTTCCAGAATATGGTGAATACCTGGAATACGGGTCAACGCTTCACGAATGGCGATACGCTGATTTTCATCTTTGGCGCGAACTTCAATGTTGTCCCAGTGGCGAACAACCGCCAGATCTTCATCGTAGTGTTTTAAAACGTTGCGAATGTTCCCGGTGAGCATCTTAATAAAGCGTATGCGCACAGATTGACTCTTGATTGTGATTTCCGGGAACAATTTAATGATAAACTTCATGGCGGCTATGATTCGTTGGTGAGCCAGGCATGATGAATCATGCGGGCTGAAAGACTTAAAGAATTGCAGCGGCAATAGCGCCGTTACATCCGAGGCGCAAAAGTATATCACTAACAGCTTGCCATAGCGTTACACAAATGACTCCGCTACCATGGCAGAGTCGCAAAAATTATTAGAGTCAGACATTCACTATGCCGAAAAAAACCGAAGTCCCGGCCAGCTTTGAAACTGCGCTTGTGGAGCTTGAGCAGATTGTTACTCGTCTTGAAAGCGGAGATTTAGCGCTCGAAGAAGCGTTAAATGAATTTGAACGTGGTGTGCAACTGGCACGCCAGGGTCAGGTGAAACTGCAACAAGCGGAACAACGCGTGCAAATCCTGCTAAACGATAGCGAAGATGCCCCACTCAAGCCTTTTACCCCGGATAACGAGTAAATGGATTTTAACCATCAGTTGCAGGCCCGAGCCGTGCGGGCCAACGATGCGCTGCTGCGTTGTTTAGCGCCGCTACCGTTTCAGAACACTCCTCTGGTTGAGGCCATGCACTATGGCGCACTATTTGGTGGCAAGAGACTGCGCCCATTCCTGGTCTACGCGACCGGAGAAATGTTCGGCATAGCGCAAGAAACACTGGATGCACCTGCTGCGGCAGTAGAATGCATCCATGCTTATTCCTTGATCCATGATGATTTACCGGCCATGGACGACGATGACCTTCGTCGCGGGCAACCGACGTGTCATATTAAATTCGGTGAAGCCAGTGCTATTTTGGCCGGAGACGCCCTACAAACGTTGGCATTTTCTATACTAAGTGATGCTCCAATGGCTGGCGTCGCCATTGCTGACCGGCTATTGATGGTGAAAGAACTGGCTACAGCCAGTGGCGTTGCCGGAATGTGCGGCGGCCAGGCATTAGATCTAGAAGCGGAAGGTAAGCATGTTGATCTGCAAAACCTTGAGCGCATTCATCGCCATAAAACAGGGGCGCTAATTCGTTGCGCTGTTCGTCTGGGCGCGTTGAGTGCAGGTGATGTAGGCCGCGCTGCCCTGCCATTGCTCGACCGCTATGCTGAAAGCATCGGGCTCGCATTCCAGGTTCAGGACGATATTCTCGACGTTATTGGCGATACCGCTACACTGGGTAAACGCCAGGGCGCCGATCAGCAACTGGGTAAAAGCACCTACCCAGCACTGTTGGGGCTAGAAAATGCCAAAACCAAAGCGTGGGATCTCTATCAGGATTCTCTCCGAGCGCTGGAAGGCTTGGCTAGCCAGTCGCTAGACACTACCGCACTGGAAGCGTTAGCGAGTTATATAATCCAACGTGATAAATAATTATTAACTTACCCTTTGGCATTCAGGCAGAGGCTTGAAGGATGAAGGGTAAACACCACGATGAGTTTCTAATGAGTTTTGATATTGCCAAATACCCGACCCTCGCACTGGTGGAATCAGCCCCTGAGCTACGCCTGTTGCCAAAAGAGAGCTTACCGAAACTTTGTGACGAGTTACGTCGCTACTTGCTCGATAGCGTAAGCCGTTCCAGCGGGCACTTTGCCTCTGGTCTTGGCACGGTAGAACTGACCGTGGCACTTCACTATGTGTATAACACCCCGTTCGACCAGCTAATCTGGGATGTCGGTCATCAGGCTTACCCACATAAAATCATTACTGGCCGTCGTGACAAAATTGGCACTATCCGCCAGAAAGGCGGTTTGCACCCGTTCCCATGGCGCGCAGAAAGTGAATATGACGTATTGAGTGTGGGCCACTCGTCCACCTCGATTAGCGCAGGAATTGGTATTGCCGTCGCCGCCGAAAAAGAAGGCAAAGACAGACGCACAGTCTGTGTGATTGGCGATGGCGCAATCACTGCGGGTATGGCGTTTGAAGCCATGAACCATGCCGGTGATATCCGCCCAAATATGCTCGTGATTCTCAACGACAATGAAATGTCAATTTCAGAGAATGTGGGCGCGCTAAACAACCACCTTGCACAGCTGCTTTCCGGCAAACTCTATTCTTCGCTGCGTGAAGGCGGGAAGAAAGTCTTTTCCGGTGTGCCGCCAATTAAAGAACTGCTAAAGCGTACCGAAGAACACCTGAAAGGCATGGTAGTGCCAGGAACGCTGTTTGAAGAGCTAGGTTTTAACTACATTGGTCCTGTCGATGGGCATGATGTCGTCGGTCTGGTGAATACGCTCAAGAATATGCGTGACCTGAACGGCCCGCAGTTCCTGCACATCATGACCAAGAAAGGTCGTGGTTACGCACCAGCTGAAAAAGACCCTATTAGCTTCCATGCGGTGCCTAAGTTTGACCCACAAAGTGGCACGCTGCCAAAAGCTGCTGGTGGCCTGCCAAGCTACTCGAAAATCTTCGGTAACTGGTTATGCGAAACCGCCGCAAAAGACGATAAATTAATGGCAGTTACACCTGCAATGCGTGAAGGTTCGGGCATGGTGGAGTTTTCACGCCAATACCCTACGCAGTATTTTGATGTTGCTATCGCCGAACAGCATGCTGTCACATTTGCAGCGGGTCTGGCGATTGGTGGATACAAACCCGTTGTCGCGATTTATTCGACCTTCCTACAACGTGCATACGATCAAGTGATTCACGATGTGGCTATCCAAAAGCTACCCGTGTTATTTGCCATCGACCGTGCGGGCATTGTTGGAGCCGACGGGCAAACCCACCAAGGTGCGTTCGATATCTCCTTCCTGCGCTGCATTCCTGAAATGGTCATCATGACACCAAGTGATGAGAACGAATGCCGCCAGATGCTACACACGGGTTATCACTACAACGCAGGCCCATCTGCTGTGCGTTATCCGCGTGGTAATGGTACAGGCGCTGAACTGCAGCCATTGGAATCTCTGCCAATCGGCAAAGGCGTGAAGAAGCGTGACGGTGAAAAAATCGCGCTGCTGAACTTCGGTACATTGTTGCCGGAAGCCGAAGCCGTTGCGCAATCGCTTAACGCTACACTGATCGATATGCGTTTTGTGAAACCACTTGATGAAGCGTTGATTCTGGAGCTGGCTGCCAGCCACGAATCGTTGGTCACCATTGAAGAAAATGCCGTAATCGGTGGTGCGGGTAGTGGTGTTAATGAAGTTCTGATGGCAAACCGTAAAATGGTTCCAGTGCTGAATATCGGTTTGCCGGATTACTTTATTCCGCAAGGTACTCAGGAAGAAGCTCGTGCAGCTATCGGCCTCGATGCACAAGGTATGGAAACAAAGATCCGCGACTGGCTCAAGTAATCCACTCCTCCACTCCTGCTATGCTTAAAGAACCTTAATTAGCAGGAGTGGAACCATGCAATACAACATGTTAGGAAGAACAGACCTCAAGGTTTCCCGCCTTTGCCTGGGTTGCATGACCTTTGGTGAGCCAGACCGTGGCAATCATGCCTGGACCCTTCCCGAAGAAAGCAGCCGCCTTATCATCAAACACGCCATCGATAACGGCATTAATTTCTTTGATACCGCCAATAGCTACTCCGACGGTAGCAGCGAAGAGATTGTCGGGCGCGCCCTCAAAGACTTCATGCGTCGCGAAGATGCTGTCCTTGCCACCAAGGTTTACTTTCAAGTAGGTGACCTGCCCGAAGGTCTTTCACGGGCACAAATTATGCGTTCGATAGATGACAGCCTGCGACGCCTGGGAACCGACTATGTCGATTTGCTGCAAATCCACCGTTGGGACTACAACACGCCAATTGAAGAAACGCTTGAAGCGCTCAATGACGTGGTGAAAGCGGGCAAAGCGCGCTATATCGGCGCATCGTCAATGCACAGTGCACAGTTCGCACAAGCACTGGCATTACAGGATCAACATAGCTGGGCGCGATTCGTCACCATGCAGGATCACTACAACTTACTTTATCGAGAAGAAGAGCTCGACATGCTGCCACTGTGCTACGAGCAAGGGGTTGCAGTGATCCCATGGAGCCCGCTTGCCCGTGGTAAACTGACCCGCCCATGGGGTGAGACCACGGCACGTTCAGTATCCGATGAAGTAGGCAAAGGTTTGTACGAAGGAAGCAAAGACAACGATGCGCTGATTGCCGAGCGGCTGGCGAATGTTGCAGATGACAGAGGGGTAACCCGCGCACAAGTTGCACTGGCATGGTTACTGAGTAAACCGGGCATTGCTGCACCAATTATTGGCGTTTCTCGTGAACATCAACTGGATGATTTACTGGGCGCGGTGGATTTAACACTAAAACCGGAAGAGATTGCCGAGCTGGAAACGATTTACCAGCCGCATGAAAAGGTCGGATTTAAGTAATGCAACATACACCGGCCCCTCTCTCTTTCAAGGAGAGGGTCGGTGTGAGGGTCAAATAATTCCAATCGGCCAATGGTGACCAATCAGATAAATAATCCCCGCAGAGATAACGCCCGCGATGATGTCGTCCACCATAATGCCCATACCACCATGAACGTTGCGATCAAACCAGCGAATCGGCCACGGCTTCCAGATATCGAGAATACGGAAAATAACAAAACCTGCGGCAACCCAACGCCAGTCATTGGTTGGCAGCGCCATCAGGGTTATCCACATGCCAATGAATTCATCCCACACGATACTGCCATGGTCATGAACACCCATGTCGCGTGCGGTTTGGTGGCAAAGATAAACCCCGATGCAAATACCGACCATTATCACCAGTGAATAAAGCTGCCATGGCAAAAACGTCATGCCATACCAGAATGGGATTGCAGCAAGCGATCCCACTGTTCCCGGCATAATCGGGCTTAATCCGCTACCAAAACCCGTAGCGAGTAAATGCCAGGGATTGCTGAGCTTTAGACGGCTTTTAGCCACATCTTTAGAGCGGAGCAAAGTGGTCGTATCCTTTTAAATTCAGCGTTACCGGTTTGCCATCCTGCATGAACTGTAGCCCTTCAGACGCAGGCCCTATCTGGCCGATACAGGTAAACGGAATACCAAGATTACCGATGGCAACATCCAGCGCACCACGGTTTAGTTCGGGCACGGTGAAGCACAGCTCGTAATCTTCCCCACCGGAAAGCGCCCATTGCAACGCACGATCAGTGTCGACGTTAGCTTTCACGGCTTCAGAATATGGTAAAGCGCCGAGATCAACACGTGCACCACACTCACTTGCTTTAAGGATATGACCCAAATCGGAAATTAGCCCGTCAGAAAGATCAATTGCACTGCTCGCCAAATCACGCAAGGCCTGGCCATGCAAGATTCGCGGTGTTGGTCGCAAATGGCGCTTTTTCAAATATGCAGCTTGCGTGGGATCTTCAACAGTTAAACTATCTTGCAAGATAGCCAGACCAGCGGCGCTATCGCCAGGCGTACCTGTCACATAAATCCAGTCACCAGGACGCGCACCACTGCGTTTGAGCGCACGACCAACAGGCACCAGACCATGAATGCCAAGCGTCATGGAAAGTGGGCCACGCGTTGTGTCGCCACCAATCAGCTGCATATCGTAATAGTCGAGTTGTTCAAACAGACTATCGCTGAAAGCTTCAAGCCAGCTTTCATCGACTTCAGGAAGGGTAATGGCCAGCGTCAGCCAGGTAGGATCGGCACCCATGGCAGCCAAATCACTTAAATTCACCGCCAGAGCTTTGTAGCCCAGATCGCGAGGATCGATGTCCGACAGGAAGTGGATGCCCGAAACAAGCGTATCGGTACTTATCGCTAATAGCTGCTTCTCGGCGACCGTCAGCAATGCACAATCATCGCCAATTCCGGTTTCCACATCGCGACGGGAACTTCTTACGCGATCAAAATAACGGGCAATCAGGGAAAACTCACCGCATGCCATGCGTTATGCCTCTGAATTAAATAAAGAACAGGCCGGAATTAACCGGCCAGAAGATTACTTTTTGCGGGGACGAATTTGCGGAGCAGCTTTATCAAGCACACCATTCACGAACTTGTGACTGTCTTCGGCACCGAAGGTTTTCGCAAGATCGATGGCTTCGTTAATCGCCACTTTATATGGCACGTCATCACGCTTAGACAGTTCAAACAGTGCGATACGCAGAACCGCTTTTTCTACCTGACCCAACTCTTCGAGCTGGCGAGACAGGTAAGGCTTCATCAGCCCATCCAGATACGCGCTGTTAGTAGCCACCCCGACCAACAGTTCGCGGAAGTAGTTAACGTCAACGTCTTTGACGTCCTGTTCCGCCAGGAACTGGTATTCGACATCAGCGATGTCATTTCGAGATAACTGCCAGGAGTATAGCGCCTGAACGGCACACTCACGGGCACGGCGACGAGCAGCAGGTTTCACAGATTTCCCCTTACAAAAAATCAGGCCTTGATGGCTTTCAATACATTAATCATTTCAAGCGCGGTCAGTGCAGCTTCTGCACCTTTGTTACCGGCTTTTGTGCCAGCGCGTTCGATGGCTTGTTCAATACTTTCAGTGGTCAGCACGCCAAAGGCGACCGGAATACCACTTTCCTGAGCAACATGTGCCAGGCCATTGCTAGCACCGCCAGCAACATATTCAAAGTGAGCTGTGCCGCCACGGATAACCGTACCCAGCGCAATCACTGCGTCATACTTACCGGTTTTCGCCAGTGCGTCTGCCGCCAGTGGCAGTTCATAAGCACCCGGAACCCAGACCACGGTGATGTTTTCATCTTTAACCTGGCCGATACGTTTCAGGGCGTCAATCGCACCGTCGAGCAGGCTGTCATTGATGAAGTTGTTAAAACGCGCAATGGTGATGGCGACGCGAGCGTCTGGAGTAGCAACGGCTGCTTCAATAATGTTCATAATCTTCCTTTACGGGTTCTGTTTAGCCCCGCAGGGGGGCGGATTTTATCATAATCTTTGTGCGGCAGCGATCGTTTTACTAGCTGGCGTATCGCGGCGTCAAATGCAGGCACAAATCCGGGCCTACCTGGCGGACTTCGCTAAAGCTAAATTCGGGCACATCGGCTAATTTCTCAAGCCCTGGCAGGTTACAAAGACCCCGCGCATCGTTGCCCAATAATTTCGGTGCTACGTAAACAATCAGTTCATCGACCAGGCCCGCCTGAAGCAATGCGCCGCCAAGGGTTGCGCCCGCTTCCACCCAAATGGAGTTTATCTGGCGTTTACCCAGCAACATCATCATCACGACCAGATCAAGATGTCCGTTATGTTCAGGCACGATAAATTGCTCAACACCATCCGGCCACGTTTGCTCATCGGCCTTACAGCGTGCAAGCCAGGTTTGCCCCGGTTGCGCGACAATTTTATGCTGCGGCGTAACCAGATTTTCGCGGTCGAGAATAATGCGCGTGGGTTGACGTAAGTTTTCTTCGGCGTAAACAGTCTGAGTCTGGCTGTCTAATTCATTCCAACGAACAGTTAATGAAGGGTTATCTGCAAGAACCGTTGCGCTGCTGCTAAGAATCGCAGCACTTTGCGCACGCAAACGCTGCACATCACGTCGTGATTCAGGTGAAGTAATCCACTGGCTTTCGCCGCTCGCCATTGCGGTTCGCCCATCCAGCGATGCCCCAAGCTTTAGCTGAATATACGGGAAAGCGGTGCGCATGCATTTCAGGAATCCGCGATTAATAGCCTCGGCTTCGTTCATCATCAAGCCGTGGCTTACTTCAAGGCCAGCCTGTTGCAGGCGGTACAAACCACGCCCTGCGACTTGCGGATTCGGATCCTGCATTGCGGCAACAACACGCGTAACACCCGCGGCAATTAATGCATCACAGCAAGGCGGCGTACGTCCATGATGGCTGCAAGGTTCCAGAGTGACATATGCCGTTGCACCACGCGCTTTTTCCCCAGCCATGCGCAAAGCATGTACTTCCGCATGCGGTTCTCCAGCACGAAAGTGAAAACCTTCACCGACGACTTCGCCATCTTTGGCAATTACGCAGCCAACATTCGGGTTTGGCATGGTAGTGAAGCGGCCACGCTTTGCCAGTTGCATTGCGCGAGCCATAAATTTCTCATCAAGCGTCATCGGCATTAGTCCTGTAAGCGGGCAATTTCTTCGCCAAATTCGCGGATATCTTCAAAGCTGCGATACACCGATGCAAAGCGGATATAAGCCACTTTATCGAGTTTTTTAAGCTGTTCCATGACCAAATTACCGATCATTTTACTGGGTACTTCGCGCTCACCTGTACCACGTAGCTGGGATTTAATGTGGTTAACCGCCATCTCTACATCGTCTGAACTTACCGGGCGTTTTTCCAGTGCTTTTAAAATACCGCGACGCATCTTGTCTTCGTTAAACGGTTCACGAACATCATTGCTTTTTACTACGCGTGGCATAACTAATTCAGCCACTTCAAAAGTCGTGAAGCGTTCATGACAAACCAGGCACTGACGGCGGCGACGCACGGATGATCCTTCGCCGACAAGCCGGGAATCAATCACTTTCGTGTCTACTGCGAAACAGAATGGGCAATGCATGGCGCGTCCTGAAGGATTATTCAATTGAACAATAGTTTACCGCGAAGTGGCAGGAGTACAAAGGCAACGCCACCACATCCCGAGAAATATGACTTTTCATGAGTGAAGAGCTACGCTTAAATCAGGAAGATACTTTAAGGAAAAATTAGCGATGACAAAGAGTTACCTAAGAATTCTCCTGGTTACCAGCCTGGTAAGCCTCAGTGCCTGCGCCCAACAAACTGAGGTGCACCAAATGCGTAGCGAAGTGGGCTCACTGAATAAAGAAATGACACAGCTCACTGACCAAACCATCAAGCTGACTCAGCAAAATGCGCTGAACGCCAAATCAACAACCGGTGTTTATCTGTTACCCGGTTCTAAAACACCAGCGCGACTGAATAGCCAGCTTGGCAATTTACAGATGTCCTTGAGTAGTATTACCGCGCAAGCGAATGGTAGCCGCGCAATGCTAATTATCAAAGGTGAGTCCAACGATCCGCTGCCAGCTTTCACGGGCAAAGTAGAATGGGGCCAAATTCAAGGCACCACAGATAACTATCAAGAAGTGAACGTACAGTCGCAGCAATTCAATGCCCCTGCGAGTGTATTAGCACCGAGTGACATAAGCATTCCATTGCTACTTTCAGTTCTTTCGCCAACGCAGTTGGGTTTTGTGCGCATTCACGACATCCAACCAGTCGACCCTTCTCAGGCATTACCTGCCCGATAATAACCAGTTACCCCCACACCTGCGGGGGTAACTCTCAGTAACATCTGCGATTTTTGTTACAACTCATCGAATGTAATGCGATGGACACACACTCTACTAGCCAATAAATCTAGCGATCTTAATCACATATATCTGTAACAACTGACCATCCATTTGCTTAAATTCATTAAGCAGGTAGAATCTCGCCCGTTTTTAATGTGCGCAAACGTGAACGCAATCGATTACGCACTTGGCGATAATGTGAAATGAAACATATTTTTGTGAGCAAGGATTTCTATAATAGGCGCGTCAATAAGAAACCAACTTAATGGTTGATGACGTTAGGTGACCATTCACCTCCTACCCTCACGGGAATCATGTAAAAACAGTGGCATAAAATATGAAAAAAATTATTTTGGCGGCTAGCGCCGTCCTGGCGCTTTCAGGCACTTTCGCGGCTCACGCCGAAGATGTAAAAAATACTGAATACCTCTCTGATTGGTGGCATCAAAGCGTTAACGTTGTGGGCAGCTACCACACCCGTTTCGGACCACAAATCCGTAACGATACCTACCTGGAATACGAAGCATTTGCTAAGAAAGACTGGTTCGATTTCTATGGTTACATGGATGCGCCAGTATTCTTCGGTGGGAACAGCACCGCTAAAGGCATCTGGAACAACGGTTCGCCATTGTTTATGGAAATTGAACCGCGTTTCTCTATCGATAAACTGACCGACACCAGCCTGGCCTTCGGTCCGTTCAAAGAATGGTATGTTGCCAACAACTATATCTACGATATGGGTCACAACAAAGATGGCCGCCAGAGCACCTGGTACATGGGTCTGGGTACCGACATCGACACTGGCCTGCCAATGAGCCTGTCCATGAACGTGTATGCGAAATACCAGTGGCAGAACTATGGCGCATCCAACGAAAACGAGTGGGATGGCTACCGCTTCAAAGTGAAATACTTCGTGCCAATTACTTCCCTGTGGGGCGGTAACCTGAGCTATATCGGTTTCACTAACTTTGACTGGGGTTCAGATCTGGGCGACGACAATTTCTACGATAACAACGGGAAACATGCTCGCACCAGCAACTCCATCGCTTCCAGCCATATTCTGTCTCTGAACTACGATCACTTCCATTATGCAGTGGTTGCACGTTACTGGCACAACGGTGGTCAGTGGGCCGACGACGCTAGCCTGAACTTCGGTGACGGTGATTTCAGCGTTCGTTCTACCGGTTGGGGTGGTTATCTGGTTGTAGGTTACAACTTCTGATAATCGTCTGAATCAGTAAAAAAGCCGATCTGCTATTTGCCGATCGGCTTTTTTGTTTCAGGTAAACAGCCTTCATCTTTCTGCACTTTAATGAAATCAGCCAGAGAACGATCGGGCCGTTCATAGAAATATTGCCCTGTGGGAGTCACCGACAAACAACGATCCAGTCGAAAACTGCGGTAATCTTCACGCGATTCACACCATGCCACCAGCAACCAAACTTCGCCCCAAAAAGTTAGTCCTAACGGATGTACGTTCCTACGCGACACTCGCCCCTTCTCATCTTCATAACTGATATGAAGTACCTGAAGCTTGCCAATGGCGGTGTGAAAAACATCAAACCAAATTTTCACCTGCGGATATTTATTAAAATCAGGTGAAAGAATGCGGCAACGCTCCGCCACCGCACGGCGCTGCGGAGTCAAAACTCCGATCAGTTTTTCCTCAGCTGTACCGGCATCCTGCGCAAGTGTTTCACCACTCCATGTCTGTACTAAGCGTATCGCCGCCACCAGCGCTTCAACTTCGCCAGCCGTAAACATCAGGGCTGGTAAATCGTAACCCGGCAACAAACGGTAGCCGCAGCCCGCTTCCCCTTCAATGGGAACACCGGAGAGAGAAAGGTCACGAATATCGCGATAGATAGTCCGTTCAGAAACTTCAAGCCGCTCGGCAAGCAGCGCTGCCGTAGCCAAACGTCGTCCACGCAAGATCTGTACTATTTGAAAAAGGCGGTCTGCTCTTCGGCTCATGGCATGATTTTCGCAGGAGTTTTACCTGCCGGACTAACCGGCAGGCGTTTATCGTTCAGTATATATCCGTACTCAAGCAGGTTGATGTAAGCCAACACGGTTCCCTTCACTATCGACGATAAGTGCAAAAGTACCAATATCATCCGGAAGTTCCTGCGGGCCAAAGACACATTCCCCGCCAGCTTTAACCACTCGCTCAAGCATGGTGTTCAAGTCAGGTGCATGCAGATAGACCACGGAACCTTGCGTAGAAGGTTTAAAGGTGTCGGCTTTCAGTAATGCTCCCCCAGGATGAGGTTTTTCATGTGGGAAGATTACCATCTCCATGCCGGACATCGTTTCACGATGAAATTTAGTGGTAAAAACAGCCTCATAGAATGCCGTCGCACGTTCCAGATCCTGTACCGGGATTTCAAACCAATTGATGATAGTGTTCATGTTTAACGCCTCAATGGTGATGTTCATCATTGAGTCTACCTGGCCACTCCTGACAGCATACTGTCAGGAGACTTTTCCTCAGACGAAAAAAAACCGCAGCACCATGGCTGCGGTTTTTATTATCAGTAAACGACCTGACTATTAAGGCAGAATTGACGGTTGATCCGCGCCTTCTTTTTCTACTTTTTGCTGCAACATGTGCTCACGCTTCATGCCCAGCTTCAGCGCCAATGCAGACGCTACGTAGATAGAAGAAGCTGTACCGATGGAAACACCGATAAGCATCGTCAACGAGAAGCCTTTCAGCATCGCGCCACCGAACAGATACAGCATCAGAATCACAACCAAAGTGGTACCGGAAGTGATCAACGTACGGTGTAGCGTCTGGGTCAACGACACGTTGAAGATCTCGTAAGGAGTGCCGCGGCGAATCTTGCGGAAATTCTCACGAATACGGTCAGATACTACGATACTGTCGTTAAGCGAGTAGCCGATAACCGACATCAAAGAGGCGACGATAGTTAAGTCGACTTCAATGTGGAACAACGACAGCACGCCCATAGTGATAATAACGTCGTGCGCAAGTGCGATAACCACACCCGCAGCCAGACGCCATTCAAAGCGGAACCCGACGTAAACCAGAATAGAAATCAGCGCGACCAGCAAGGCCATCGCACCATTCTGCGCCAAATCCGCACCCACACTTGGGCCAACAAATTCAATACGTTTTACTGCCGCGTTTTGCTGGGTTGCGTCGTTAATCACGCTAACGACTTTGCTACCCAAAACCTGCCCACCGGTTTCCCCTTGAGCAGGTGGCATGCGCACCATGATATCGCGGCTGCTACCGAAGTTTTGCACCAGCGGATCAGCAAAACCCGCTTTCTGCAATGCTTCACGCATCTGGTCCAAGTCCGCTGGTTTTTCCAGCGAGATTTCTATGACCGTACCGCCGGTGAAATCCAGACCCCAGTTGAAGCCTTTCACACCGATAATAATCACGGAAAGGATCAACAGGAGTCCGGAAATACCGAATGCCCAGAAGTCCCAGCGCATAAAGTCATAGACTCTACGGCCGTGGTTTAATTGTTCAACAGTATATTCCTGTGCCACAACGCACTCCTCAGATAGACAGCTTGTTGATGCGTTTGCCGCCGTACAACAGGTTTACGATGGCACGGGTACCGACGATTGCGGTAAACATTGACGTCGCCACACCAATACCGGTCGTGATCGCAAAGCCTTTAATTGCCCCGGTGCCTACGGCATACAGGATGATGACCTTGATAAGCGTCGTAATGTTGGCATCGAAAATAGAGCTGAACGCACCCTGGTAGCCTTCGTGGATGGCCTGCTGCACCGAACGCCCGTTACTAAGTTCTTCCTTAATACGTTCGTTTATCAGTACGTTGGCATCGACGGCTACGGCAAGGGTTAGCACGATCCCCGCAATCCCCGGCATGGTCAATGTCGCGCCTGGTATCAGAGACATAATCCCGACAATCATTACCAGGTTAACCAGCAATGCTGAAGTCGCAATCAAACCAAACTTCTTATAGAAGAACAGCATGAACAGGATTGAAACGGCCAGACCTGCCAGACACGCTTCCAGACCTTGCTGGATATTTTCCATACCCAAAGTTGGGCCGATAGTACGTTCTTCAACAATCTGAATTGGCGCAATCAATGCACCTGCACGTAACAGCAGAGAAAGCTGGCGTGCTTCAGCTGGGTTGCTGATACCGGTGATACGGAAGCTGTTACCTAAGCGTGACTGAATGTTTGCCACGTTGATAACTTCTTCTTCTTTCATCAGTACTGCACGACCGGTTGCATCTTTCTTACCGCTGTCTTTGTACTCCACAAACAAGGTCGCCATCGGTTTACCGATATTGTCCTTAGTGAAGTTAGACATGATGTTACCGCCAGCGCTATCCAGTGAAATGTTCACCTGAGCTTGGTTGAATTCATCGGTGCTGGAAGTCGAGTCAGTGATATGGTCACCGGTCAGAATCACACGTTTGTACAGGACAACCGGTTGACCTTCACGGGTCTGTTTCACTTCGGAATCACCTGGCACACGGCCGGAAGCCGCAGCAGAAGCATCAACGTTGGTGTTAACCAAACGGAACTCAAGTGTTGCAGTCGCGCCAAGAATCTCTTTTGCACGCGCTGTATCCTGAATACCTGGCAGTTCAACGACGATGCGATCCGCACCCTGGCGCTGTACCAGAGGCTCAGCAACACCCAGTTGGTTTACACGGTTACGCAAGATATTGATGTTCTGTTGAACAGCATATTCACGCGCTTCGCTCAGGCGAGCATCCGTCATTACAGCACGCATAGCGTTGCTGCCCTGAGAGGAAATTACCAGATCACGATGGCGTGGAGATAAATAAGAGATAGCGTCATCACGCGCTTTGCTGTCACGAAAGACAACGTCTACACCATAGTTATCAGCTTTACGTACGTTGGTGTAAACAATGCCCTTATCGCGCAGGTCGGTACGCAGGTTATCAATGGTCTGCTCCTGGAGTTTACCCAGAGCGGTATCCATATCAACTTCCATCAGGAAGTGCACGCCACCACGCAGATCAAGACCGAGTTTCATCGGCTGTGCGGAAATAGCGGTTAACCAGCGAGGCGTAGCCGGAGCAAGGTTAAGTGCCACAACATATTTGTCGCCAAGCACGCTCATCAGCGCTTCACGAGCGCGCAGTTGCGTATCTGTGCTGTCAAAGCGTGCAAGAATTGCACCCTCTTCCAGGGCCACAGACTTAGCGGTGATTTTATCTTCGTTTAATACGTTCTGGACCTGGATCAGCGTTTGCTCACTGGCGGCGACGCCGCGCGCGCCAGTGATCTGAACTGCCGGATCCTCACCATATAGGTTGGGAAGTGCGTATAGCAGACCGACGATAAACACGACGATCAGCATGATGTACTTCCACAAAGGATAGCGGTTTAGCACGGTAGTTCCCTTAGGGAAAAACGAATATTACAGCGCCTTCATAGTGCCTTTCGGCAGAACGGCAGCTACGAAATCACGCTTGATAACCACTTCAGTGGTGTCGTTTAACGCGATAGAGATGTAGCCAGTTTCAGCTACTTTCACTACGCGACCAACCAGACCACCAGTAGTCAGCACTTCATCCCCTTTAGAGATGGAGTCCATCAGCTTTTTATGTTCTTTGGTACGTTTTTGCTGTGGACGCAAGATCATGAAATAGAAGATCAGACCAAAAACCACCAGCATAAGAATCAAAGAATACGGGCTACCCTGCGACGGAGCACCTGTTGCAGCAACCGCATCAGAAATGATAAAGCTCATTAAAAATCCCTCATTATTAAATTAATCAACATTCAAAGGTGGAACTGGTTTACCTATTCGCTCGTAAAAATCACTCACGAAGTGCTCTAATTTACCCTCTTCAATGGCCTTGCGTAAACCTGCCATTAAACGCTGGTAATAGCGCAAGTTATGAATAGTGTTGAGCCGCGCACCGAGTATTTCGTTGCAACGGTCAAGATGATACAAGTAGGCACGTGAATAATTGCGACACGTATAGCAATCACACTCAGAATCCAGCGTAGAAGTATCATCTTTATACTTCGCATTACGGATTTTCACCACGCCATCGGTGACGAAAAGGTGACCATTACGTGCATTACGAGTTGGCATAACGCAGTCGAACATATCAATACCGCGACGAACACCTTCAACCAGGTCTTCCGGTTTGCCTACACCCATCAGGTAACGAGGCTTGTCGGTCGGGATTTGTGGGCAGACATGTTCCAGAATACGGTGCATGTCTTCCTTCGGTTCGCCTACCGCCAGGCCGCCGACAGCGTAGCCATCAAAGCCAATATCTACCAGACCTTTTACCGAGATATCACGTAAATCTTCGTAAACACTACCTTGAATAATGCCGAACAGCGCATTTTTATTCTCAAGGGAATCAAAGCGATCGCGGCTACGCTGAGCCCAACGCAGAGACATCTCCATTGAGCGTTTCGCATAATCCCAGTCAGCAGGATATGGCGTACATTCGTCAAAGATCATCACAATGTCAGAGCCAAGATCGTATTGAATTTCCATCGATTTTTCTGGATCGAGGAAAATCGCGTCGCCATTGATTGGGTTGCGGAAATGCACACCGGCTTCGGTAATTTTACGAATGTCACCGAGGCTGAATACCTGGAAACCGCCGGAGTCGGTCAGGATTGGGCCTTTCCACTGCATGAAGTCATGTAAGTCACCATGCAGCTTCATGATTTCCTGACCAGGACGCAGCCACAAATGGAAAGTGTTACCCAGAATAATCTGCGCGCCAGTGGCTTCAACTTCTTCCGGCGTCATCCCTTTTACGGTGCCGTAAGTGCCAACAGGCATGAAAGCAGGCGTTTCAACTACGCCGCGGTCGAACACCAGGCGGCCACGACGAGCGCGTCCGTCAGTGGTATCTAATTCAAATTTCACATTTCCTCCAGCATCAGAGAAACAGTCTGATGGTTAAGACAAAAACGCCGTCGGGTTATCCGGCGGCGCAGAATTTAGTGATTACGCGCCTGGGCGCTCATTAATCGCCTGCGGATTGTACGTGATATACATCGCATCCCCGTAACTAAAAAAGCGATATTCGGAGCTTACCGCTTCTTTATAAGCATTCATGGTGTTTTTATAACCAGCAAACGCAGATACCAACATGATCAGAGTCGATTCTGGCAGGTGGAAGTTGGTCACCAACGCATCAATCACTTTGTACTGATAGCCTGGATAGATGAAGATCTGCGTGTCACCAAAGAAAGGTTCAATCAGGTCATTTTTTGCTGCCTGTGCTGCACTTTCCAGCGAGCGAACCGATGTCGTCCCCACCGCAATAACACGATTACCACGCGCCTTACAGGCTAAAACTGCATCGACTACTTCTTGCGGCACTTCCGCGTATTCAGAATGCATGATGTGGTCTTCAATGCTATCTACGCGCACGGGCTGGAATGTTCCTGCACCAACGTGCAGCGTAACAAACGCGTGCTCAATTCCTTTGTTGCGTAGCGCTTCCAACAGAGGCTCGTCAAAATGCAGGCCCGCTGTTGGAGCCGCAACGGCACCTGGCTTCTGGCTATAAACTGTTTGATACAGTTCGCGGTCTGACTCTTCATCAGGGCGGTCGATATACGGCGGCAGAGGCATATGGCCGATGCTATTTAAGATATCGAGTACGCTGCGTTCATCTTCAAACTGCACTTCAAACAGCGCATCGTGGCGCGCAACCATCGTGGCATGTACGCTTTCATCATCGCCCAACAATAATTCAGCACCCGGTTTCGGGGCTTTAGAAGCGCGGATATGGGCCAGGATGCGTTTGTCATCCAACATGCGCTCGACCAGCACTTCAATCTTGCCACCGCTTGCTTTACGGCCAAAAAGGCGCGCTGGGATCACTCGGGTGTTATTAAAGACCAGCAAATCTCCAGGGTTGAGCTTATCGAGCAAATCGGTGAAAGTGCCATGCGCAAGCTTGCCCGTCGGCCCATCGAGCGACAGCAAACGGCAGGAACTGCGGCTTGCCTGCGGATAGTGAGCAATCAGGGAGTCAGGTAATTCAAAGGAGAAATCAGCAACGCGCATGGTAAAGAACTCAAGACTTAAAAAGAGGCGCTACAGTCTAGTGCCAGGGGCCTTTCCCTGCAAGGAATAAGCCGCCGCAAAACCATTAACGGACAAAGTAACTATGAATTTTCTCGCCCATTTACATCTCGCAAGCCTTTCTGACAGCTCACTTCTGGGGAATTTGTTGGCGGATTTTGTCCGTGGCAATCCGGATGAAAGCTTTTCTGGCGATGTGGTGGCGGGTATTCGCATGCACCGTCGCGTGGATGTACTGACTGATGGTTTGCCAGAAGTGGCGATTGCACGCCAGTGGTTTCGCCCAGAGACTCGTCGCGTCGCACCGATTACGCTGGATGTAATGTGGGATCACTTCGTTTCACGCCATTGGCAGACTCTTAGCCCCAACATCTCGCTTCCAGAATTTGTGGCACATGCACGCGCGAACATCGAACCGTTCATACCGGATACCCCACAGCCCTTTATCAACCTTAATCAATACATGTGGGATGAACGCTGGTTGGAGCGATATAGCGACATGGCATTTATTGCTAATGTTCTCAATGGCATGGCTAGCCGTAGACCAAAACTCGATGCTTTGCGAGCCTCATGGATTGATCTTGATACGCATTATGACGCACTTGAAGTATTGTTCTGGCAGTTCTATCCACGCATGATGACGTTGGCCGAACAAAAGAATTTGTAGCTGATCTCAGGCTGACGATTAAATTCTTGCCCTTTTATAAAAAAGGGCTATTTTTGATCGCTGCTGTGTGAATATTCATTTTTTGATAGGTAAATCCTATCTGATTAATCGGCGCAGCATGCTTGAGTTAGAGGGATTTCCGCCCCTATACTGCCCCCGTTGCGTTAACACTCACTTTAACAAAATTAACAGGAGTACATATGGTCCTGGTTACACGTCCAGCCCCTGACTTTACAGCTGCAGCCGTACTCGGCAGTGGCGAAATCGTTGATAACTTCAACTTCAAAGAACACACCAATGGTAAAACCACCGTTGTGTTCTTCTGGCCAATGGACTTCACTTTCGTGTGCCCGTCTGAACTGATTGCGTTCGACAAGCGTTACGAAGAATTCCAGAAACGTGGCGTAGAAGTTGTCGGCGTATCTTTTGACTCCGAATTCGTTCACAACGCATGGCGTAAGACCCCTGTTGATAAAGGCGGCATCGGTGAAGTGAAATACGCGATGGTTGCTGACATTAAGCGTGAAATTCAGAAAGCTTATGGCATCGAACATCCAGATGCAGGCGTTGCTCTGCGCGGTTCTTTCCTGATCGACAAAGCCGGTATCGTGCGTCACCAGGTTGTTAACGACCTGCCGCTGGGCCGTAACGTTGATGAAATGCTGCGTATGGTTGATGCGCTGCAATTCCACGAAGAGCACGGCGAAGTGTGCCCAGCTCAGTGGGAAAAAGGTAAAGAAGGTATGAACGCGTCTCCAGACGGCGTTGCTAAATACCTGAGCGAAAACGTTTCTAAGCTGTAATCGCTTAAACGTTTTGAAGAAAAGGTCGCGAAAGCGGCCTTTTCTGTTTTTGGCCTACGGTTAAAAAGTAAAACAAGAACACCCCATCACACCCCAGAATGCTCCTTCGTCAGAAACTGGAATAACCGATTTACGCGCCGCATCATGCTGGTGCCCATGCACGTGACAACTCCCGTGACACAGTTGACCCTGCGCCACCAACCGTCCACAACTCCAGAGCAACATCACACGACAGACTGGTGTTGTCGCCAAACATTGCATACCGCTTTAAGTACCCCTGATGCCATCAAGTAAATTGTCGTCCACGAGTACCCAGTGGGGGTAACTTCAGGTCCTTCCGGTCAGCTCGCGGAGCAAGGCTGCCAGCAACTCTGGCGATGAGTTTTCAGCGTCATTAAACAGTGAGTTCTGAGCCACACTGACAAAAAATCAGTGGGACACATTATCGCGCAAGCACAAACACAGGACTCACAATAACGCACACTTGCCGGTTCATGAGGAATAACCCCAGGCATGGTATCAGTCTTTGCAGCGTGCGTATTGATGAGAAAGTTTGACTTTAGTTCTTTTTTTATTTTTATAATTTCTCAATCATTTAGATGTTGATATATTTTATGAGAGGGGAAGTCGTAATTGTCATTTTTTGAATTTCCAGAATGTTAATTTTAATTAATTTAATTTTAGTTTTTAAAAAAATTATATTTGATTCGTAACTGTATGCTCTGACTCGAATTTATTATATAGCGCGACGTTAAACTTTAATGCTCAGAGTTGTTATTAGCGCAGCATACTGATATCAATAATAAGACACAACAAACCCCCATTATATCCACCAGGGTAACCCTCTCTGGAGTACTTCTGTTTTCAGTATATGGTTTGGGTAGAGATTGCCTCTCAAATGAATAGAACATAAGCGACACCTGCACATGCATACTCAAATTGAATTGAAAGTACTGAGAATCATATATACATTGATATCTTGTGGAACAGTTACCAAAACGGCCAAGAAACTAGGCCTGTCTACTGGTACAATAAGCTACAATCTCAATATCGCGAGAAAAATTAGCGGATCGCATCTTTTTGCGAGAACAAAGTCTGGAATGCGTCCAGATACAACAGCGCTTGAACTAGGCCGACGATATCAAGAATATTTACACAATTACGAGATGAAAGCAGATGCACCTGTCGAAAAGATAAGAGAGCACATCAATTGTCATACCACTTCCGTAATGCAAATGATGCTGACAAACACTCTTTTTAGACCCGGAGAAATTACCCCACCTTGGCGATATCAATTTAAACCCTTTGTGTCAAATGTTGAGCATCGATTGAATAAATTAAAAAATCGTAGTATCGATATAGACATCGGCTCGAAGCTCCCAGCAGATCCAGAAATTACATCCGTCAGACTATTCACCTCAAGTGTTTCAGTGTTAATGGGGAAAAACAATTCGCAATTTGGTAATAAATTTACCCTGGACGACTGGTACCAAGGGAAGCATATTCGGTGGTCAGAAATTTGTGACTTTTACAGCAAGAGCATTCTTGATTCTGTAGAGATAAATAACCATATTGCAAAAGGTAGCACCAATATCGTTTCATGCAGTTTAATCAATATGATAGCGTGCTGCTCGCAGACTGATCATATTATGATGATACCCGACTATTTCATCCCAATGCTTACAGAACATTTCCCTGTGAAATGTGTACCCGCCCCACCCGAACTCGATATCCTTCATGACTGTTTTCTTAATTACAACTCGCAACTAAGGGAAGAACATGAATTAATTGAAACATTGGCAAATTTATTGACTCGAATAAATCCAAGAGATAATTACGAAAATAAAAGCTAAATTTCATATTACTGGCATATCGAGTATTAAAAATAAGGTTAAAAAATGAATGATGATTTAACAGTAAAAGAGCTGAAGGTGGTTAACTCTCTTATTGAACTAAAAAGGGCATCATTAGCAGCAGAAAGTCTGGGTATTAGTAGTTCTGCAATCAGTTATATACTCAAAAAAATTCGATTAAAGACAGGAGATAAACTCTTTAACCTCACTCGGAAAGGATTCATACCCGAGCCACATGCCTATGTGCTTCAGGAAAGATACCATAATCTTAGTGCTCTAGGTGGTGGTTTTGATAAAATGGTGGTGACAACATATTCACCATTGGAATTGCTTTTGTCATGGTACTTTAGTAGCCTTCCTGAAGGCGTTAATAATATTATCACATACTTCCAAACGATGGATTTATCTGAAGATGGGCGTTTAACCCGGTTACGCAGGCGTGAAGTGGATATTGATATTGGGGGCATGCTTCCTGAAGGGGCATCAATCCATAGATCACACTTCCTTCATTCAAAATTTTGTGTAATGACCAGAAAAGATCATTCGACGATAAAAAATAAATTTACGAAGTGTGACTGGGAGAATAATAGTCATCTTCTCTGGCAGAGAAACTCTGGTACGACGAATAATTATATTCAAGGGTATGAGCCAGCAAACATGTTATTAAAACAAAGAAATATAGTTTGTGAAAGTGCCAATCTTTTGACGCTTGTGCAACTTTGCTCAGCCAGTGATCATATCATGATCATGCCCGAAATATTTATAAAACCCCTGGCGTCAATTTTTCCACTCAAATCTTTTGATCTACCAAATGGATTAGAAATGGAGTTTAACTGTTATATTCATTATCACCCATCGCTACAGGGGAAAATACAACGCCTTGGAATGAAAGATATTTCAAAACGTCTACAGAATTTATAACTCACCTTATGTATCTGGCGCTATAGATAAGAGAAGTCAGTTTAGTCATTAACACCTGAGCGGGTTCTTTTTGTGACATTCTAACTAACTCTGTTATCGCCTTATTCATTAAAAATAAACACTCAACTTAAATGTATTACCTTCGACATAAAATGCAATAGATTATATTTACATACCTCTTATTTTACAGGCGTTCTATACACATCTTACAAAACACTTAAAACAACAACCCATCATCTGGTAAATATCTTATGTTATGCGCCTTTGAGCGCATTTCTATACTATATTTAAATGCAACAAGATAAATTTTTAAATATACTCTATACAAGCCACCCTATTTTTTAATGCCTCCTTGTTCAGGCCAGTAAGTGTTTGCTCAATGCGAATGAAATATGTCCTCTTGAGCTATTGGTATGTGTTATTAGCATAATCCGGTAAATGACAGGAATGCCTAAACATAACAATACTACCGACAAATTGATTTCGTTGACTATCGCTGAGTTCATAGTGCTAACGACAACACTCCAGAAAGAATGAAATGGTAACTCACAAAAACCATGAGTAAATATTTTATACGATATACCCACCATGTAAAAACACCGCTCACTCCCAATAAACCTCTATTATTTCAATAAATTAAAATGAATATTTTAATTATTCAACTTGATTGTATTTCTCCTTAAAAGTAGTCTACAAATTAGTAGGCAGGCAAGTGTTTTATTTTATAGATGCGCCTCGTTTTATATATTAAAAACGATACATGTGAAAATTTAAACTCAACCATTAAACTTTTACTTATGATTTTTAAACTTAACGAAAAATCATAATTACTGCATAGCTTTTTTCTGGAGGATGTTATGAAGAAATCGATATCTATCGCTATTGACTATGATGACGAGTTTTTTACTCTCGGGATCCAGACTGGGTTAGACACTCTATTTGGATATGCTACAAATCACAGGTATATTGATTCATTAGAGGATGCAGACGTTATCATTCAAGATTTTTCTATTTTAGCCATTAAAAAAAACATCTCACTTAGAGCCAAGGATAGCCACAAAAAAATATTTTACATTGCCGCCAGGAATATTAATCATGAACCACTCCATTGCAAAGAGTGCGTTCATTATCACCACTGTATTTTTGACAAAGATGAAAGCTTGCAAGGCATGTTAAATAAAATAGAAAAAGTAATATCCAAGAACATTAATCAAGGCAGTCCTCACGCATGTAAATATAGTAATGGCATGAAGTTTTCTATGCGTGAACGTCAGTACATGACATGCATTGCGTTAGGCATGCCAATAAATGAGATAGCAGAATCTTTTCAAGTAAATACAAAAACAGTCAGCCTTTATAAACGCAACGTCATGCGAAAACTTGGTATAGCAACCAACGTTAATTTATTGAAATTCATTAGAGAAATATGGCTTTTTGAAACATTCAATATATAACAAAATTACTTTTCTTATCGTAGTAATTTATACATTGCCAATATAATCCTCAAAAACTGGTGGATTTATAGGTAGGTAACCCAGCAGATTTAGCGTAACGCGACCTGCTCCCGAGTGTTATTTTTCTCCCCCCAGCCTCAGTCCCTGCACCCGTTCAAACTCCCTCACATTATTGATCACTAGAATGACACCGTTGCTATCGTATGTCCGGCAATGGCCGTGTCATTCGGGCTGGTTGCGAGCAACGTTTCCCCCTGCTCCGCCCGTTACCAATAGTCATTCCCAGGCTGATATATAACAATATAGAAAACGCGAAAGATTAATTAACAAATCCAGCCTTAATGCCATGATTCACAAGGAGAGCCACGCTGAACACATTGTTAAGAAACCCGCTATACTGTGCAGGTACGCAATAATGATCAGCTTAGAATCCTGTGGTTATTTCAGTAGTATTATGACAGGCTTTTATCACGACCAGAGCGAAACAAGGCAACGGAATTAAGTGTATAAGGGATAACAACCTAAAGGACAAAAGATGACGATAAACCAACTGGATATCAAAGTACTCAGAGCCATTCATGTTCTCATAACCTGTGGTAGTGTCACCCGGACAGCAGAGATACTCAAAGTAACACCTGCAGCCATTAGCTACCTGATTAATAAAGCAAGAAAAGTGACGGGATCGCCGTTGTTCATTCGTACCCGTAGTAGGATGGAAGCAGATACTGTTGCGCAGGAACTCAGCCAGCGTTACCAGAATATTATTAATGAATTCAATATGAATGACTCAGAGAGTTCGCTAGACGAACGAACTCTCTCTATCATGACCTACTCATTACTTGAGTTATTGCTTTCTATGGATTTACTTAACAGCCCTGAATTACCCGCAAAAGTAAATTTCGTCCGGCAGGAGGCAAAAGAAGAAGAGAGACTCATCAGCCTACGGAATAAAGAAGTGGATATTGATATCGGTACCCGTCTACCTTCCGACCGTTCAATAAATCAGCTGAAATTGTTTTCCTGTGATATTGGGATTATGGTCAGAAAGGACCACCCGACAATTAGAGATACGATAACAATAGATGAATGGAACGAAGCGCGGCATGTTATATGGGGCCGGGGCATGCACTTTTTCACGAATGAAGCCGAGCAGTCGATGGCATTCGGGAAAATGTTTCGTGAACAGAAGTGCTCTCTTATATCCTATAGTTCTTTAAGCATTATTACACTGTGTGCCTATAATGACATCCTGGCATTTATGCCAAAGATGATAGGGCATAAAATAGAGTCTATTTTCCCTGTTAAATGTATTACACCACCATCTGAATTAAGAATGAGCTATGAGTGTTATCTGCATTACCACCACTCTCACGCCAGAAACCCTAAATTCCAAAACCTGGTTTCATTTATTCAAAAATCATTTAGCGAGGATAATTAAATAATGAAACCGGCATCCCTGAACGTGAATGATGCCACCGATGCTGCTGTGGCAGATGCTCCATAATTATCGTCTTAGTAAAACCGAACGAGTATTCCCTCAATACACAGTTACCCGGTATTACCCAGAAAAACCTGCCGACTGCCAGAAAATGCAGCCGACCTGAAGACGGTTACTCCTGATGATAAATGGATCATATTCTGGTCCAGTCCAAGAAATTCGAATCTCCGGGTCATTATTCACAACACCTAACTTACATTGTAAATACTGTAATATTGCAAAAGAAAAAACGCCTGATGATATTTATCAGGCGTTTTAAGATTGAAAAATGTCAATCAGTAAAAGATTTACTTAAAGGTTACAGTGCTCGTAATCGCATTACTCATATCGGCATTCATCGATGCCTGAACATGAATTGCCCCCGCGGTGCTGGAATAAATATTCGCCGATACCGTACCGTTTTTGTTTGTGGTCGAGCGGTCCGAGGTTCCATTGTCGCCATACGCCCAGGTCGCACCACCGTCTACTGAGACATACATCTTCGTATTTGGCACAAAATGACCCTGAGCATCACGCAACATTATCCACATCCCATCGTGACCACTACCCGCAGTAGCCCCATCAGCACTCGTCAGCAACATTAGCCCACTTGCCTGAATCGTTGTATCAACCGAAGCCTGCTGGTAAGTGGCGTTCAGGTTAAATGCAAAGGTATTGAGTTGTGCTGGTCCCGTGTTAGGGAGATACACACCTGTCATCACTGCCTTACCATCGATGTCGGTCGTCGCTGAAGCGGCGCTGGATCCACTGGAGATAAAGGTTGCTCCGTTATCCGCAGCCAGGCTCACATCGGCGTCTGGTATAGGTTTGCCATTATTGCTGTCTGTCAGTACCAGGGTCACGCTGCCGGTATTTTCTCCGGCTGGCCAGTAGACTTGACCGTTATCAAAACCTGCAGACTGCAACACCGGATTCCCGACAAATGCCACCTGAGCCGTCTGGCTTTGGCCATTGATGGTCGCAGTTATCTGGCTTGCTCCGCCGCCCGCGGTAGTGCTGGTTAACAATACAGTGACTGAACCATCTGCTGCGGTTGGATCAATAGTCCCTACAACAGTGCCGTTATCTGCGGTTAAACTCACCGTCTGGCCTGCCAGCGGGTTGCCATTGGCATCTGTCACCATCACTTTCACACTGTTTGTGGCGATACCATCAGTAATGGCATCGTTGGTCACCACTGTCATCGCACCGTTCTCAATGGTCGCGGTAGAAACATCCGCAACAAAGTTTGCCGTCACGCCCTGGCTGCTGCCGTTAATGCTGGCGGTCACCGTGCTGGTGCCTGCCACTGTGCTGGTCAGCGTCATTTTCGCCACGCCCTGAGCATCGGTCGTTTGTGTCGCGCCAATCACCGCGCCGTTACTGGCACTGAAGTTCACCGTCTGATTTGCCAGCGGATTACCTTTCGCATCCGTTACCGTCACCTGCACTTCATCTGTTGCCGTACCGTTCGCGACTGCACCATCAATAGTCAGCGCGATGTTTCCAGCCGTAATCAGCGCCGTACTGCTGTCCGCCACAAAGGTCGCCGTCACGCTCTGGCTGCTGCCGTTAATGCTGGCGGTGACATCACTGGTACCCGCCGTTGTGCTAGTCAGCGTCATTTTTGCCATACCGGCGGCATCGGTCGTTTGTGTGGCACCCACAGTGGCACCGTTGCTGGCGGCAAAGCTCACCGTCTGATTTGCCAGCGGATTACCGTTCGCATCGGTGATTTTCACCTGCACTTCATCCGTGTCCATGCCGTTCGCGACTGCGCCGTCAGTGGTCAGCGTCAGGTTTCCGGTGGCTATCTGCGCCGTACTGCCGTCTGCCACAAAGGTCGCCGCCACGCTCTGGCTGCTGCCGTTTATGCTGGCCGTCACCGTGCTGGTGCCTGCCGTTGTGCTGGTCAGCGTCATTTTCGCCACGCCCTGAGCATCGGT
>NZ_VEXQ01000059.1 GCF_006376615.1 Buttiauxella sp. B2 | reverse complement strand
GACAATGCGCGATTACGCCGCACACCTCGGCGCAGGTCTGCCGAAATATTTACTCGCCCCTGAAATCAGTCTGCTGCTTTCCTGTATCGATGATCTGAGCACCCGGATGTATTTTGAAACGCTGTGGAATACAGACGCGAGACTCAATGAAGCGCTGGCACTTACCCCGGCCGGTTTTATCCTCGAACCGTCACGTCGCCACCCGAAAGCGGTGGTGATGCTCAAAACCCTGAAGAAGCCAGCCGGGGGTGCGGTCGCCCTGCCCTCGATGCCGATACCCTGCACCCTGATCCGCGCTACCGTAAACCGCCTGAACCGGGGATCAGGATTGTGCCGCTGCTCGATGCCGGGTATGCACAACGGATGCGCGAATATCTCACCACCTGGCGAAAACGGGTTAAGCATGTTCCGGTATGGGAAATACGTTCACGGCAGACGCCGCACACCTTCCGGCACTCGTTCGCCATGCACCTGTTAATGAACAGCGTACCGCAGAAGGTGTTACAGGGATTGCTGGGGCATCGGTACGCCCGGAGTACGGAGGTGTATACAAGGTTGTTCTCGCTCGATGTGCTGACCGGAAAAGGACTGTCATTCAGCTATGATGCGCAGACGGCACGACGATTACTGACTGGCTGACGTGGCAATATTCCCCGCCTCCCCCCTACAGCCCCGCCAGTAGCGGGAAAACGGGGTTAATTTCTCTTTCCTGACATATTAAGAATGCAACCTGATACCTGTCCTTCCTGCTGTGCGCGGTTTACTTTGCTCTGCACCAATAAAATCACAAACATCTTTGATGCACACACTATATACAGTCATTAAAATACGAACCCACACAACATGTAGCATTCTGGTGGAAGGGTTTGGAAAGGTACAGACGTAAAAAAACCCGATTGGTGAGATCGGGTTTTAATACATTTCCTGCGCTGAGTTGGTGCTCTGGCAGGAGGGGAACGCTCTGCATTTAACAATCAAGAGAGCCGTTATGACAGGCAGTACATGAGTAAACAACGATGTTCTCACTCCACAAAAGTGGAGTAAACGCAGGACTGGCCGGTAAACCGGACCCGCGATCTACTGCCCCGGAAAGCCGATCTGGCTTCTGTCTGAGCGTCAATACGGTCTGAATGTGACGCTTACTGATGAATTGTCATCATTTTTGGCCACATAGCTGGATCCGGACGGCCATACAGGGTTCAGCGATTTTTATGATACGGCAGTATCGTGACGGGCAGGGTGTATAAACCCGTGATACGGCACTTATCCGGAGAGTGGGTGCCTCTGAAAAAGAATACATACTGTTTTTTTCGGGGGAAATACACCAGGTCATCGCCGTTTTGAAATGATGTAACTTCAAACGGTACACCGGATGGCGTGTGGTTTTTGCGGAGCCCCGACGCTACCTGAAAATTGTCGTCCCACTTCATGGTACTGAGTTTGTAGCCGAAACGGGAAACCAGTACATTTTTTCTCAGGCTGCACTTCAGTCTCACCGCCGTGGCCGCAAAGGCCGGGGTGAGAATAAGGGAGGAGAGTGCCATGATGAGGAGTAGTTTTATCATTATGTCTGGCATCCTTGTGTGGAGTTGGTGGCAGAACGTCTGCGTGAAGATAAACCAACCAAAGTGATCCTTAATGATGGTATTGAACTGATGCAATGCCAGTACCAGGCTGTCCTGACGGACCAGATCTGCGACGGTTTGTTCAGTGGATATTTTTTGCACGGGGTGGAGTATACAGGGGCGATTATTCTCCGGACAACCGTGGATCCCGTTCATGGCAGCATCGTTATTGCGGCAATAGACAATGAATTTACCAGGTGTGCCGTAAAACCTCGTCCTTCAGGCGGAGATATAAGGCACACCTGGTAATGGATTGTCACCCGGGGAAAATTCTATTTGCTGGCTGCCTGAATAACCGACAACGCCACTTTTACTGACCTGCTGCCGTTAATGCGACAGAGCCCACATTACGTGGGTAGGATCAAAGACCTCCGGAAGGAGGTCTTTGAATAACAGGAATATAACTTAGATAACCTGATGCAGTTGCACACCGTGCTGGATCAACATTTCCAGATTATCACCTGCGTGCTGGTAGACATCATATTGTACGACGCCTGCGCTCACTGAACCTGTATTAATCCAGGAGTCATGATCAAAGTCAGCCACTTTGAGCTGCAACACATCGCCGTTATCACCTTTAATGGCAAACTGCTCTTTGCCATCCTGAATATAAAGGTTTTGTTCAGCGTGAGTGATAACATCGTTATACGACAATGCCAGCGTGTTATGCGCATGGTTGGTTAAATCAAAGGCTTCATTGTTAATGTCTGTAGACTGCGACCACGGAGATGTTGAACCTGATGTGCTCCAGTTGACGTTATCCACCCATGAAAAGCCGGAATCTACAGAGAAGGATCCAATAGTTACACCCTGAGGTGCTGTATATTCAAAATGACACCAGCTGTAATCTGTGGAAATGGCATCGCCGATTACGCCGCTACCGCTACCATTGTTATAGTCAGGAACCATATGAGCGATAACATTATGGTTGGTATCATAAATCGTTAATGATTGCGCCACCGCATAATCAAAGGAAATTGTCTGAGCAGCGCCTGGAAGGGTGAACAGAATTCCGCCTTCGCCACCCTGATTAGAAATACCACTGGCATGGTTATCACCCAGGATGGTTTGTTTACTGTTGTTTGGATCCTCAGCCCTGAAGCTTGAAGAAATCACGCTTAAGTAACTATCCCCGACATTTGAAACCTGAAGTCCGGAAGCAAAGACGAGAGTATCTGTTGAATCATCGGAGCCACCCTCGAAATATTCATGACCTGAAACCAGAGGCGCCTGCGTTTCTACGGTAAAGTGGAATGCTTCAGTCGCGTCACTCACCTTGCCCGTAACAGGATCTTTCACTACCGCAGTGATGCTGTGTTCTGCATTGGATAGCGCGGTCGTTGGGGTGAAGCTCCAGTGACCCTTGCTGTCAACGGTGACAGAGCCAATAGCTTTACCATTATCAGAGATCATAATCAGATCGCCCGCAGTGGCATTGCCGCTAATGGTTGGATGGTTATCATCAGTGGTACTGCCGTTGGCGAGGTCACCCTGTAACGTACCGACATCGTCATAAACCTGAATATTCGTCGCGGTATCCGGTGCATCGGCATCCTGGTTGCTGCCGACATATTTGACGGTGAATTTATCACCATAATCACGCCACGCGTTACCGGCCTGGTCCACACCAGTAATGCCAAATGAGTAGTTACCGTGCGTGGTGAAGGCTTCTGGCTGGTATGTCCACGAACCATCATTTCCCGCAGTGACACTCTGGTGATACAGCTCTTTGCCACCCGGGCCAAAGACATGAATGTCCACACGGGAGCCTGCTTCTGCATGACCGGTCAGTACCGGGCGGTTGTCATCGGTCAGCCCCCCGTTGCTCACCAGCCCCTGCGTGTTGCCCGCGTTATCCTGCACCGTATCGATAACTGGCTGGCTGATAA
>NZ_VEXQ01000058.1 GCF_006376615.1 Buttiauxella sp. B2 | reverse complement strand
GTCTCAGCTCAGGGGAACAGTCAGGGAAAATGACGCGCCGCCGGTAATGGTGCGCACGCCGGTGATGTCGACGAATAACTCGCCTGCTTTGGTACTTTCAAAGGTGATGGATGACAGCCGGATACGCGGCTCCCATTTCAGGATTGCCATGTAGCAGGCGGACATAATTTGCAGACGCAGCGCCGGATTATCAGGCTGGTCAATCAGGGCAGATAATAACGAGCCATAATCACGGCGCATCACACGCGAGCCGATGGGAGTGATGAGAATGTCGCGCACGCTCTGTCTGATGTGTGCCGAATCAGACAGGCTCAGACCGGTGGTGCGGTTCATACCGGGGAAACGTGCCGTCATTGGGTGTCCTCAGTCCAGCTTCCGCCACGTTCAACACCGCCGTGACCGTGGTCGTCGACCTGCACGCCGTTGGATGTAAACGTACCGCCGCTGTGCGCGATGTCGCCGCTCATCTTGCCGCCTTTTTTCACTTCCAGCGTAGCGCAACTCAGTTTACTGGTGCAGACCACTTCCGGCGTATCGAGGGTGATTTTCTGACTGGCTTTCACGGTCACAAGCGGCACTGTCACGACCACGGATTCAGACGCAGCAACATCGGCAGTTTTGATACCGCTGACGGTCAGTGCGCTGGTCTGCGGTTCGTACTCAATCACGGCACCATCAGGAAACGAAATGTGAAACGCATCCGCAGAGGCTGACGGCGCAGGGTTGTCATCGGAATAGATGCCAGGCAGCACAAAGGCGGTATCCAGCTCACCGCCAATTGCCAGCAGCAAAACCTGCTCACCAATTGAGGGAGCCCACCATATGCGTGAGCGACCGGCACGGGGCGTCAACCAGTGCAACCAGTCGGTCGTGATGCCGCCGGTTTCAACACGGCATAATGCCCGCGCGATATCGACTTCGGTCACGATGCCGGTGCGGATAATGTTGCGCAGCTGGCGCGCGAGATCCTGGATAGATGAGAGAGTATTCATAAGGGAGAGGATGCCGTGAGATAAGCATCACGACAATTTCAAAGTAATGGGTAGCGTACTACACAACATATTGCGTATGGAGTATCGTAACTGTCAAAGCACATGCAAAAGGAATTCGATATGTTTGATAATCTAAGCACCAGTATAAACTGGATATACAAGGGTGTTGGACTGATAGCCATTCTATATATAATATATTTAGGCGGAATAGGTTTCTTATTCAGACTAACACTCCAGCCATTCAAAATAACTTTCCACGATGCAAAAACAAAAGAGCTGGACAATACACTACTCAGCTTTCAACTCTTACGGCTTTATCACGGTATAAACGTAGATAATCTGCATGACAAAAAAATGGTTTCGCAAGCTGTCAAGCTTGGCACATTATCCTCTAAGGACTTTAGGTTTTTATGCTTTGCGCCACCAATAGGGAAATCAAAGCATGGGCGGGCTGAAATGGTGATTTTTATCATAGCGATGATATTAATGTTTTCTTTTCCCGTATCATTAGTCCATTTAAACAAAAATTACAGATATGATTACGCCACATTCACTGAGGCTAACAACAAGGTTCTAATATCTAACATTGACATTTATGACCCAACCACAAAAAAATACTTAAGCAAGTATCAATGCAAAAAAAACCAAGCACAGCAGAAGCAAATACTAAAGAGCGCTTGCGCGTATTTAATTAGCTCAGACCCAGACATGAGAGAAGAATTAAATCATGCAATAGTACAAAACAATACGGGACTGAGGGCATCTCTATATCTGATGATTCTCACAATTTTTATCTGGGCAATGACGTTATTTATTTACCCTCAGTACCGTCACACCAATAACACATTTATTGATTTCAAAAACAACAGTGAGTAAAACAAAAAAAGATAAAATACATTAAGTTGAGCCAATGCAAGGTTCAACTTAAAAAGCGAGATATGATTTCCTCAACAAGATTTATACCTTCCTTATTGAATCCCAATAATGGGCGTACCTCATACTGTACCACCTCACTGTATTTATTCGGTTTATCTCTCAATCCCTCCTGATGCACCCGAGCCATGCGCTGCACGCGTCCGGCAAACTCCACCACAGCAGCCTCATTTGTGCCTTTGGCTTTTATGTACCGGTTGGTGCGCAGCTTGGTAAACATCTCACGCTTAACACGGCCTTTTTTACCCTTCACTGGCTGGCGTTTACGGGCAGCATACGGTGTGCCGTCAGGTGCCTGCTGGCGTTTGATGCGCTGCTGCTGCGAGGATCTGAGCTGCTTCGCAATCTCTGCCGTCATCCTGCGACGCGCTGCCGGTGACAGGTTGGCAATGAGTCCGGCGAGTTTGTCCTCAAAGGGTTTAAATTCATTCATGCCACTGACTCACCAGCTCACCGTGAACATAGAGTTCCATCGGGCGCCTGACGTTCTCCGGCAGCGGTGGCTCGTGGGCATGTTTCACGTGCAGGGCTTCACCTTCTTGCCTGACAATCGTGCGCTCAGTCAGCATCAGGCTGATACTCACGTCGACACTTTCGTCGTCGTTAATATCAGCGATATACGTGAAGCCTTTTTTACGCCCTTCATCGGTGGTCATGATGTCGGGCTGGTTTTCGCGCAGCCAGGCATTGACCGGCACGATGAGATAATCCAGGTCGCCGTGATAATCCGTGACCACGATGTTTAAGGTGTACTGATTTTCAAACGACAGCGAGGTTGCAAGGGTCGCGGCAATTTTCCCGCTGTCGATAAAGATACGCAGCATATCCGGGTTGTTACGCAGTACCGGTGCCGCATCACAGAGCGCTTTGCGTAAACTGGCTGGCTTGAGCATCGAGTTCATCCTGACAGTGTTTGATGGTTTCAACCTGGAGCGCACAGCTTGCGAGCGCGCCCTCAAGCTGGCGAATGTCGGCACTTAAATCACCGTTAGTGCGCGGCTGGCTTGCCGGTATCGGGCACAGTGCCACTTTCGGACAGCCACTGTAAATAATCGGCTGTGGTGGTGAATGCGGGGCGGATGTGCAACCGGATAATGTCATCAGGCAGCTCAGACTCATACCAGTCGCGCAGTGCTTTATTTTCATTGAGTAACCTCGTTACGGTTTCGCCACGCTTTGCCGCGAGGGTATTCGCGGTGGCGAGTTGATGGCGTAAATCGACCTGCGCCAGCTCGTTGCGCTGTCGGACAGTGGCAGCAACATCGAGCTGATTACGCAGCATGGTGTTCTGGGTCTTCTGCTCACCGGCGACGCGGTTTGCTTTTTCAAACAAGCGGGCGAGCTGGCCGTTCTCTCGCTTCATCCACACCAGAGCCGCGACGGCCATCAGAAGCAAAATCATCAGCATTTTCATTCACCCCCCTTAAGGCAGTAAGCCAGTTCCCTCACCCGACGATTTTCGAGCCCGCTATTTTTCTGACCGTTGACAAACACCCAGCGCGGGAGCTGGTTGCACGCCTGCACCCACTGCTGGCGCTTGATAAACGCGACCAGCGTCGATTTGCAAGCTGCACCAGTGCCGACGTTAAACGCAAAACTCACTACCGCGTCATACACCGGCTGCGGCATGGCAACCGGTGCGCAAACTGCGAGATGACGCTCGACAGCCAGCACGTCACTGACCAGGTTCCGTGCGGCCTGATGTTCGGTGATGTCACCTTTCGGCGTCACACCGGCGGTATGGCCGATGCCGGATGTCCAGACACCGGCGCTGCACTGGTAGGGTTTCAGTCGGCATCCTTCTAGGTCAGCAATCAGCGCCAACCCGTCGGGGGAGGTTTTCAGTAAGCTGAAATCCGGCACCAGTACTGCAAGCGCCAGTACGGCGGCCACGCTACAACGCTTAACGATTGAGGCCACGGATCACCTCCT
>NZ_VEXQ01000057.1 GCF_006376615.1 Buttiauxella sp. B2 | reverse complement strand
TCACCGATAAATATCTGGTGAACCTGATTGCCTCGGTTAACGGATAAGGAGCACTCAAATGGCAATGCCCCGCAAACTTAAATCACTGAATCTGTTTAACGACGGCCTCAGTTATATGGGCGTGGTGTCCTCGGTGACGCTGCCGAAACTCACCCGCAAGCTGGAAAATTATCGTGGTGGCGGCATGAACGGTGCCGCGCAGGTGGATTTTGGTCTCGACGATGATGCGCTCACGATTGAGTGGACGCTCGGCGGCTTCCCGGATGAGGCGTTATGGGCGCAGTACGCGCTGCCGGGGGCGTCCAGTGTGCCGCTGCGTTTTGCAGGCTCGTATCAGCGCGACGACACCGAAGAAGAAACCGCCGTCGAGGTGGTGGTACGTGGCCGCCATAAAGAATTTGATGGTGGCGACAGCAAACAGGGTGAGGACACTGAAACCAAAATTACGACGGTGTGTACCTACTACAAGCTGACGATGAACGGCAAAGAACTGATTGAAATCGACACCCTCAACATGATTGAGAAGGTCAACGGCGTCGACCGTCTTGAGCAGCGCCGCCGCAATATCGGCCTGTCTTAATGCACTTGCCGGTCAGGTGTGCTGGCCGGTGAACCCTTTTTTAATTCCTGGAGATATACCCCCATGAGCAACGCAAAAAAATACAAGAATACCTCTGACAACCCGAACATTGTGACCCTTGTAAAACCGATTAAACGCGGGGAAATCGTGATTGAAACCATCACCCTGATCAAACCGACGGCTGGCACCCTGCGCGGGGTGAGTCTGGCCGATGTTGCCAGTTCGGATGTGAACGCGCTGATTAAAGTGCTGCCGCGCATGACGTATCCGACACTGACCGAGTCGGACGTCGCCGCACTGGAACTGCCGGACATGATGAGTATTGCCGCGAAGGTGATCGGTTTTTTGGCACCGACTTCGGCGGTTTAACCTTTCCGCCGGGGCTCATGGTCGACGACCTGATGGCGGATATTGCGGTGATTTTTCACTGGCCGCCCTCCGAACTGTATCCCATGAGCCTGACCGAACTCATCCTGTGGCGCGAAAAGGCGCTCCAGCGAAGCGGGAACTCCTATGAGTAATAACGTCAGAATCGAAGTGCTGCTAAAAGCCGTTGACCAGGCGACGCGCCCGTTTAAACACATCCAGACCGCGAGCAAAACGCTGTCGGGGGATATCCGTAATACGCAGAAAACCCTTAAAGACCTCAACGGTCAGGCGTCGCGTATTGAGGGTTTTCGTAAAACCAGTGCGCAGCTGGCGGTCACCGGTCAGTCACTGCAGAAAGCAAAGGCCGAAGCCGAAACACTTGGCACGCAGTTTAAAAGCACAGAACGCCCGACGCGCGAACAGGCGAAAGCGCTGACGGCGGCAAAGGCAGCGGCAGACGGATTGCAGACCAAAGTTAACAGCCTCACTGAATCGGTGAAGCGCCAGCAGCGCGAACTCGGGCAGGCCGGAATTAATACCCGCAATCTCACCCGCGACGAACAGAGCCTGAAAGGCCGCATCAGTGAAACAACCAGCCAGCTCAACCGGCAGAAACTGGCACTGGAGCAGGTCAGCGCGAAACAGGCGAAACTCAACGCGGTCAAAAATCGTTATCAGACCGGTAAGGCGCTGGCCGGAACAGCGGGCGCGGTCGGTGCCGCCGGTGTTGGCATGGCAACCGCCGGTGTGGCCGCAGGTGTGGGTATTCTTAAACCCGGCTACGATTTTGCGCAGAAAAATGCTGAGTTGCAGGCGGTGCTCGGGGTGGAAAAAACCTCACCCGAAATGGAGCTGCTGCGCAAGCTGGCACGCCAGCTCGGTGACAACACGGCGGCCTCCGCCGATGACGCCGCCGGGGCGCAGATTATTATCGCCAAAGCCGGTGGCGACAGTGCTGCGATTCAGGCCGCGACGCCGGTCACGCTGAATATGGCGCTTGCTAACCAACGCACGATGGAAGAAAACGCCGCGCTGCTGATGGGGATGCGCTCCGCCTTCCAGCTGTCAAACGACAAGGTCGCGCACATTGGTGATGTGCTTTCGACCACAATGAACAAGACTGCCGCCGACTTTAACGGGCTGAGTGATGCACTCACCTATGTCGCACCGGTGGCGAAAAACGCCGGGATCAGCATCGAAGAAACTGCCGCGATGGCCGGTGCGTTGCACGATGCGAAAATCACCGGCTCGATGGCAGGCACCGGCAGCCGCGCAGTCATCAGCCGGTTGCAGGCACCGGTCGGCCAGGCAAAAACGGCACTCGGTGAGCTGGGGGTAAAAAACACGGATGCGAAAGGCAATATGCGCCCGCTGTTTACCCTGCTGAAAGAAATGCAGGCCAGCTTTGATAAAAACAAACTCGGCACGGCGCAAAAAGCCGAGTACATGAAAGTCATCTTCGGTGAGGAAGCCAGCTCCGCCGCCGCTGTGCTGATGACCGATGCCATGACCGGCAAGCTCGACAAACTCACTGCGACCTTTAAAGCCTCGGACGGCAAAACCGCCGAGCTGGTCAAGGTGATGCAGGACAACCTAGGCGGCGACTTCAAAGAATTTCAGTCGGCGTATGAGGCGGTCGGCACCGACCTGTTTGACCAGCAGGAGAGCTCGCTGCGTAAACTCACCCAGACCACCACAAAATATGTGCTCAAACTCGACCACTGGATTGTGCAGAACAAAGGACTCGCGCAGACACTGCTCAACGTCGGCGGTGTCGCGCTGGCCGTGGTGGGCATGGTCGGTGCCATTGGTCTGGTCGCCTGGCCGGTGATTGCGGGCATCAATGCCATCATTGCCGCCGCCGGTCTGCTCTGGACAGCTTTTACCGTCGCAGGCAGTGCCATCATAACAGTGCTCGGTGCGCTCACCTGGCCGATTGTGGCGGTCGGTGCGGCAGTCGTCGCCGGTGTGCTGCTTATCCGGAAATACTGGGCGCCGCTGGGGGCGTTCTTCTCCGGTGTGGTCGAGGGTATTACTGTCGCCTTTGCACCGGTCGGGGAATTGTTCACGCCGTTCATCCCGATGTTTGAGGCTATCGGGCAGAAACTGCGGGCGGTGTGGCAGTGGTTCACGGAACTGATAGCGCCGGTGAAAGCCAGCAAGGACACGCTCGATAGCTGGAAAGATTCCGGCGTTGCCGTCGGTCAGGCGCTGGCCGGGGCGTTTAAGCTCGCACTGGCACCCGTCACTGCATTGCGCAGCGGGATTGATTACGTGCTGGAGAAGCTCGGTCTCATCAACCAGGAATCCGGCCAGCTTGATGCAAAAGCCGAAAAGGTGAATGCATATGCCAATGGTGGCGGGTATTCCCCGTCCGGTGGGTTACTGACCGGCAGTTATCAGCCAGTTACGGCCAGTGCCGGTAAAAGCTATACCGACCAGAGCCGCAACGAGTATCACATTGCCATCGGTGGCGGCGTGCAGAACGGCGGCGAGCTTGAGCGCCAGCTCCGTGACAGCCTGGAAAAATACGAGCGCGAGAAACGAGCGAAACAGCGTGCCAGCATGATGCACGATTAAGGAGACCGACCATGATGCTTGCCCTCGGCATGTTTGTTTTTCAGTTACAGACACTGCCTTATCAGAGCCTGCAACGGGATGTGGATTACCGCTGGCCGTCCAACAGCCGAGTCGGCCAGCGACCGGCGATGCAGTTTCTCGGCGTGAACGAGGAAAAAATTGTTCTCAGCGGTAGCCTGCTGCCGGAAATCACCGGCGGGAAAATGTCGCTGCTGGCACTCAACCTGATGGCGGATGAGGGGCGCGCATGGCCGCTGCTCGATGGCAGTGGCACCATTTACGGCATGTTTGTGATTAATTCGGTGAGTGAGACTTACACCGAGTTTTTTGCCGACGGTGCAGCCATGAAGATTGATTTTACGGTCAGTCTCACGCGCGTGGATGAGTCCCTGACAGCCATGTTTGGTGATATTCAGAAACAGGCCGACAGCCTGGTCGGCAATGTACAGAGCAACATCGGGGGGTTATTTTAATGCTGACCGGAATGACACTGGATGCAGGCGCGACACTGGCACCAGCGTTTATGCTAACCCTTAATCACCAGGACATCACCCGTAATATCAGCGACCGGCTGATAAGCCTCAGTCTGTCGGATAACCGGGGTTTTGAAGCTGACCAGCTTGATATCGAACTCGACGACACT
>NZ_VEXQ01000056.1 GCF_006376615.1 Buttiauxella sp. B2 | reverse complement strand
TCACCGATAAATATCTGGTGAACCTGATTGCCTCGGTTAACGGATAAGGAGCACTCAAATGGCAATGCCCCGCAAACTTAAATCACTCAACCTGTTTAACGACGGTCTCAGTTATATGGGCGTGGTGTCCTCGGTGACGCTGCCGAAACTCACCCGCAAGCTGGAAAATTATCGTGGTGGTGGCATGAACGGTGCCGCGCAGGTGGATTTTGGTCTCGATGATGATGCGCTCACGATTGAGTGGACGCTCGGCGGCTTCCCGGATGAAGAGCTCTGGGCGCAGTACGCGCTGCCGGGTGCTTCCAGCGTACCGCTACGCTTTGCAGGCTCGTATCAGCGCGACGACACCGAAGAAGAAACCGCCGTCGAGGTGGTGGTGCGTGGTCGTCATAAAGAATTTGACGGTGGTGACAGCAAACAGGGTGAGGACACCGAGACCAAAATCACCACCGTTTGCACTTACTACAAGCTGACGATGAACGGCAAGGAGCTGATTGAAATCGACACCCTCAACATGATTGAGAAGGTCAACGGCGTCGACCGTCTTGAGCAGCGCCGCCGCAATATCGGCCTGTCCTGATGTCTGCCCGGTCAGGTGTCTGGCCGGTTACCCCTTAAACATTCCCGGAGTAAACGAAATGAGCAAAGTAAAAGCCACAGCAAAAACCGCAGAAAATCCGAACCTCATCACCCTGGAAACACCTATAAAACGCGGTGATGACGTCATTAAAACCCTCACCCTGATTAAACCGACGGCGGGCACCCTGCGTGGGGTGAGTCTTGCCGATGTGGCAAGCTCGGATGTGAACGCACTGATCAAGGTGCTGCCGCGTATGACCTGTCCGGCACTGACCGAGGCCGAAATCATTCGCCTTGAGCTGCCGGACATGATGACGATTGCCGCGAAGGTGATCGGTTTTTTGGCACCGACGTCGGCGGCGTAACCTTTCCGCCGGGGCTGATGGTCGATGACCTGATGGCGGATATTGCGGTGATATTTCACTGGCCGCCGTCAGAACTCTACCCTCTGAGCCTGAGCGAACTCATCCTGTGGCGCGAAAAGGCGCTCCAGCGAAGCGGGAACTCCTATGAGTAATAACGTCAGAATCGAAGTGCTGCTCAAGGCCGTTGACCAGGCAACGCGCCCGTTTAAACACATTCAGACCGCAAGCAAAACGCTGTCGGGGGATATCCGCAACACACAGAAAACCCTTAAAGACCTCAACGGTCAGGCATCACGCATTGAGGGTTTTCGTAAAACCAGCGCACAACTGGCCGTCACCGGTCAGTCACTGCAGAAAGTAAAGGCCGAAGCCGAAGCGCTTGCCACGCAGTTCAGAAATACCGAACGCCCGACGCGCGAGCAGGCTAAAGCGCTGGCAACGGCAAAAGCGGCGGCAGACGGGTTGCAGACCAAAGTTAACAGCCTCACCGAGTCCGTGAAGCGCCAGCAGCGCGAACTCGGGCAAGTAGGCATTAATACCCGCAATCTCACCCGCGATGAAAAGAGCCTGAAAGGCCGTATCAGCGAGACGACGAACCAGCTTAACCGGCAGAAGCTGGCGCTCGAGCAGGTCAGCGCGAAGCAGGCAAAACTCAACGCGGTCAAAAACCGCTATCAGGCCGGTAAGGAGCTGGCCGGAACGGCTGGCGCGGTGGGTGCCGCCGGTGTCGGCATGGCAACCGCCGGTGTGGCGGCTGGCGTGGGCATACTCAAACCGGGCTATGACTTCGCGCAGAAAAATGCCGAGTTGCAGGCCGTACTCGGGGTGGAAAAATCCTCACCGGAAATGGACGCCCTGCGTAAACAGGCACGCCAGCTCGGTGACAACACCGCAGCCTCAGCCGATGACGCCGCCGGGGCGCAGATTATTATCGCCAAAGCCGGTGGCGACAGTGCTGCGATTCAGGCCGCAACACCGGTCACGCTGAATATGGCGCTCGCTAACCAACGCACGATGGAAGAAAACGCCGCCCTGCTGATGGGGATGCGCTCGGCTTTCCAGCTGTCAAACGACAAGGTCGCGCACATTGGTGATGTGCTGTCGACCACGATGAACAAGACCGCCGCCGATTTTAACGGGCTGAGTGATGCGCTCACCTATGTCGCACCGGTGGCAAAAAATGCCGGGATCAGTATCGAAGAAACTGCCGCCATGGCGGGTGCGCTGCACGATGCGAAAATCACCGGTTCGATGGCGGGGACGGGAAGCCGTGCAGTCATCAGCCGGTTGCAGGCACCGGTCGGCCAGGCGAAGGCGGCGCTCGGCGAGCTTGGTGTCAGGAATGCAGACAGTAAGGGCAATATGCGCCCGCTGTTTACCATCCTCAAAGAAATGCAGGGCAGCTTTGAGAAAAATAAGCTCGGTGACACACAGCGCGCCGAGTACATGAAGGTCATCTTTGGTGAGGAAGCCAGCTCGGCGGCAGCCGTGCTGATGACCGATGCGATGACCGGCAAACTCGACAAACTCACCGCCACCTTTAAAGCCTCGGACGGTAAAACGGCGGAGCTGGTTAAAGTGATGCAGGACAACCTCGGTGGTGACTTTAAAGAATTTCAGTCGGCCTATGAGGCGGTCGGTACTGACCTGTTTGACCAGCAGGAGTCGTCGCTCCGTAAGCTGACGCAGACCACCACAAAGTATGTGCTCAACCTTGACCACTGGATTGTGCAGAACAAAGGACTCGCACAGACCTTGCTCAAAGTCGGCGGTGTAGCACTTACCGTGGTGGGCATGGTCGGTGCCATTGGTCTGGTGGCATGGCCGGTGATTGCCGGGGTGAACGCCATGATTGCCGCTGCCGGTCTGCTCGGCACTGCGTTTACCGTGGCCGGTGGTGCGATTATGACGGTGCTCGGTGCGCTCACCTGGCCGATTGTGGCCGTGGGTGCGCTTATCGTCGGCGGTGCGTTGATGATCCGTAAATACTGGGAGCCACTGGGGGCATTTTTCTCCGGTGTGGTCGAGGGAATTGCCGCCGCCTTTGCACCGGTCGGGGAGATGTTCGCCCCGTTTATCCCGCTATTTGAGGCGGTGGTACAGAAACTCCGGGCGGTGTGGCAGTGGTTCACCGAGCTGATAGCACCGGTGAAAGCTAGCAAAGACACGCTCGATGCCTGGAAAGATTCGGGCGTTGCCGTCGGGCAGGCGCTGGCCGGAGCATTCAGACTCGCGCTGGCACCCGTCACCGCACTACGTAGCGGGATTGATTATGTGCTGGAGAAGCTCGGGCTCATTAACCAGGAGTCAGGCCAGCTTGATGCAAAAGCCGAAAAGGTCAATGCCTGGACGAACGGCGCAAGTAGTGGTTATTCCCCGTCGGGTGGGCTGCTGACCGGAAGTTACGGCAGTTATCAGCCGGTCACGGCCAGTGCCGGTAAAAGCTATACCGACCAGAGTCGCAACGAGTATCACATTGCCATCGGGGGCGGCGTGCAGAACGGCGGTGAGCTTGACCGCCAGCTCCGTGACAGCCTGGAAAAATACGAGCGCGAGAAACGAGCGAAGCAGCGCGCCAGCATGATGCACGACTAAGGAGAAATCACGATGATGCTTGCCCTCGGCATGTTTGTTTTTCAGTTACAGACGCTGCCGTACCAGAGCCTGCAACGGGATGTGGATTACCGCTGGCCGTCAAACAGTCGCGTCGGCCAGCGACCGGCGATGCAGTTTCTCGGCGTTAACGAGGAAAAAATCGCCCTCACCGGAAGCCTGCTGCCGGAAATCACCGGCGGGAAATTGTCACTGCTGGCACTTAACCTGATGGCGGATGAAGGGCGCGCGTGGCCGTTGCTCGATGGTAGCGGCACCATTTACGGCATGTTTGTGATTAATTCGGTGAGCGAGACCTACACCGAGTTTTTTGCCGACGGCTCGGCGCGCAAAATTGATTTTACCGTCAACCTCACGCGCGTGGATGAGTCCCTGACGGCCATGTTTGGCGATATTCAGAAGCAGGCCGACAGTCTGGTCGGGAATATGCAGAGCAACATCGGAGGGTTATTTTAATGCTGACCGGAATAACTCCCGATGTGGGGGCAACGCTGGCACCGGCGTTTATGCTGACACTCAATAATCAGGATATCACCCGCAATATCAGCGACCGGCTGATAAGCCTCAGTCTGTCGGATAACCGGGGTTTTGAAGCTGACCAGCTTGATATCGAACTCGACGACACT
>NZ_VEXQ01000055.1 GCF_006376615.1 Buttiauxella sp. B2 | reverse complement strand
GTCTCAGCTCAGGGGAACAGTCAGGGAAAATGACGCGCCGCCGGTAATGGTGCGCACGCCGGTGATGTCGACGAATAACTCGCCTGCATTGGTACTTTCAAAGGTGATGGATGACAGCCGGATACGCGGCTCCCATTTCAGGATTGCCATATAGCAGGCGGACATAATTTGCAGACGCAGCGCCGGATTGTCGGGCTGGTCAGTCAGGGCAGATAATAACGAGCCATAATCACGGCGCATCACACGCGAGCCGATGGGGGTGATCAGAATGTCGCGCACACTCTGGCTGATGTGTGCCGAATCGGACAGGCTCAGCCCGGTGGTGCGGTTCATACCGGGGAAACGTGCCGTCATTGCGTCCCCTCCGTCCAGCTTCCGCCCCGTTCAATGCCGCCGTGACCGTGGTCATCCACCTGCACGCCGTTGGATTTGAACGTTCCGCCGCTGTGTTCGATATTGCCGCTCATCCTGCCGCCTTTCTGCACCTCCAGCGTGCCGGTGGTCAGCTTGTTCGTGCAGACCACTTCCGGCGTATCGAGGGTGATTTTCTGGCTGGCTTTGACGGTCAAAAGCGGCACTGTGACCACCACGGATTCGGATGCGGTTATGGTGGCGGTTTTAATACCCGAAACAGTCAGTGCGCTGATCTCCGGCTCGTACTCGATAACCGCGCCATCAGGGAAAGAAATATGCAGCGCATCGGCAGAGGCTGACGGCGCGGGGGTATCGTCGGAATAAATGCCGGGCAGCACGAAAGCGGTATCCAGTTCGCCGCCGATTGCCAGCACTAACACCTGCTCACCAACAGAAGGAGCCCACCATGTACGCGAACGACCGGCACGGGGCGCCAGCCAGTTGAGCCAGTCGGTCGTAATACCGCCCGTTTCAACGCGGCATAGTGCCCGTTCGGTGTCGACGTCGGTCACGATGCCGATGCGAATAAGGTTGCGCAGAAGGCGCGCAAGATCCTGGAGTGATGAGAGAGTATTCATGAGGCCATGATGGCTATATAAAACTCATCTTACAAAGAACTATCATTGGGTGTTCAGCCAAACAACAATGCTCGCGTAACTCATTCACACATCTGTTAATTTAAATAACGTCTACGATGATTTTTTGAAATAGATCGTTATTTTGCATGTATAACCTTCGTACATGCTGACGAAAAATACTACTTTAGTTTTAATTACATAAATTTCTTATCGACGATTATTAATTATAAATATCTAATGGGGTTGTGATTATGAATGCTCCTGCTTTTTTTCTCATTAAATTTTCCATTCTGTTTTTTGTTTTGAGCGCCACCGGTTGCTCGACACCAAAATATAGTGCGGAAGCTGAGAAGCAATTGTATGCTCTCCATGGGGATATCGATAAAAAACTGACAGAATGGCAAGGTGAAGCTCCTAAAAAGAGTGACAACCCGAATCTCTGTGAAAATGGGAATTACAATTTAATTGTTCCTTCTAATAGCATGCCAATTCCACAAGTATCTCTTGTGTCAGGAGGGGAACAGAAAGGCGATAAAGATAAATCTTTTTACGAAAATATTGACTCTGGTTTTCAAGTTACTGAAACTTTAATGCAAGCAGGAGCGCCTCAATACGATAGCAGACAGATTTCACTAAAAATTTATGGCGTTAAAACTCTTCTTGATAGGGTTAAGATTACCAGGGCTAGATGCACTCCCGAGGCTGAATATTATCAGGCGCAAAGGGACTTAATCTCAACTCTTATGGCAAACCTTTACATGTATTCTGATACTATTAAAAATATTAATAGTGACTCAAAATAAATATATATTGAGGATGTATAATGAGCGACTGGACAGAACTAAGAAATGCTGCAATCGAAGCAGCAAAGAAAGAACTCACAGGTCAGTGGGGGATCGTATCGAATACTCTTGTTCCTCAAATAGAAAATCTAGCTAGGACAGCCTATTACATAGAGCAAAATAAAGACAAAATGACTGATGATGAAAGGGAAAATTTATTAGCTAGTCAAAAATTTGCTATGGAAATCACGCTTACTTCATATGCACACATTTCGTCATTGATTGCACGAAAGATTATCAATGATGTAATTGATGTGCTGGTAAAGGGAATACCAAAGCTCGTCGTGGGGCTCATTTTTTAAATGCATTAAATTCAACGCTTTCATCTAAGTTAAGAAGACCACAAAAGAAAGTACCACTTCTTAAGTGGTTGTGAAAAATAAATCACTATTCTCTAAAAATTTTCTGGCTATCAAATTAATTTAACCACTTCAATCGATTTGATGGTCAGAGTAATTTCATTAGTGAGCCATGAGGAATTCGAAAATCACTAGCTCAATATTTTTATTATCTTTTTCTGAAATTCCTAGCAATTGCCGTTCCGGATATTGCACATCCTCGCTATAGCGGTTTGGTTTATCCCGTAACCCTTCCTGATGCACCTGCGCTATACGCTGCACTCGCCCCACAAACTCCACCACTGCCGCCTCATTTGTGCCTTTTGATTTCATATATCGGTTGGTGCGCAGCTTCGTGAACATCTCACGTTTAACACGGCCTTTTTTGCCTTTCACCGGTTGACGTTTACGGGCGGCATACGGTGTGCCGTCCGGCGCTTTTTGCTGCCTGATGCGCTGCTGCTGTGAGGCTCTGAGCTGCTTCGCAATCTCTGCCGTCATCCTGCGACGCGCTGCCGGTGACAGGCGGGCAATCAGTCCGGCGAGTTTGTCCTCAAAGGGTTTGAATTCATTCATGCCACTGGCTCACCAGCTCGCCGTGAACGTAGAGTTCCATCGGGCGCGTGACGTTCTCCGGCAGCGGTGGCTCAGCAGCGTGTTTCACGTGCAGGGTTTCACCTTCCTGCCTGACAATTGTGCGCTCAGTCAGCAACAGGCTGATACTCACATCGACACTTTCGTCGTCGTTGATATCGGCAATATATGTGAAACCCTTTTTGCGCCCCTCATCAGTGGTCATGATGTCGGGCTGGTTTTCCCACAACCAGGCATTGACCGGCACGATGAGGTAATCCAGGTCGCCGTGATAATCCGTGACCACGATGTTTAACGTGTACTGATTTTCAAATGACAGTGAGCTCGCAAGTGTAGCGGCGATTTTCCCGCTGTCGATAAAAATGCGTAGCATGTCCGGGTTATTACGCAGTACCGGCGCTGCGTCACAGAGGGCTTTGCGTAAACTGGCTGGCTTGAGCATCAAGTTCATCCTGACAGTGTTTGATGGTTTCAGTCTGGGCGGCACAGCTCACCAGTGCCGCCTCAAGCTGGCGAATATCGGTACTTAAATCGCCGTTAGTGCGCGGCGTGCTGGCGGGTATCAGACACAGAGCCACTTTCGGACAACCACTGTAAATAATCGGCTGTGGTGGTGAATGCGGGGCGGGTGTGCAACCGGATAATGTCATCAGGCAGCTCAGACTCATACCAGTCGCGCAGTGCTTTATTTTCATTGAGTAACCTCGTCACGGTGTTGCCACGGTTTGCAGCAAGCCGATTCGCCGTGGTGAGCTTATTGCGTAAGTCGACCTGTGCCTGCTCGTTGCGCTGCCTGATACCGGCGGTAACATCGAGCTGATTACGCAGCATGGTGTTCTGGGTTTTCTGCTCACTGGCAACACGGTTCGCCTTTTCAAACGAGCGTGTCAGCGTGCTGTTTTCGCGCTTCATCCACACCAGACCGGCGACGGCCAGCAACAGCAAAATAATCAGCGTCTTCATTCAACCCCCTTAAGACAGTAAGCACGTTCACGTGCGCGGCGATTTTCCAGCCCGGTATTTTTCTGACCGTTGACGTACACCCAGCGCGGAAGCTGGTTACAGGCCTGCGCCCACTGCTGGCGGTTGATAAACGAGACCAGCGTCGAGCGACAGGCGGCACCGGTGCCAACGTTAAACGCAAAACTCACCACCGCGTCATAGACCGGTTGCGGCATGGCAACCGGCGCACAGACCGCCAGCCTGCGCTCAACGTTCAGCACATCGCTGACCAGGTTCTGCGCCGCCTGCCTTTCGGTAATATCGCCTTTCGGTGTCACGCCTGCGGTATGACCGATACCGGATGTCCAGACACCGGCGCTGCACTGGTAGGGTTTCAGGCGGCATCCTTCGAGGTCAGCAATCAGCGCCAGCCCGTCGGGGGAGGTTTTCAATAAGCTGAAATCCGGCACCAGTACTGCAAGCGCCAGTACGGCGGCCACGCTACAACGCTTAACGATTGAGGCCACGGATCACCTCCT
>NZ_VEXQ01000054.1 GCF_006376615.1 Buttiauxella sp. B2 | reverse complement strand
TACGTGAAGCGGTAAAACGTATTGAACAACTAAAAAGCGAAGATTCATATGATGATGTCATGTTTTCTTTGTTGAAGCTGGCAAGCCATGAACTTCAAAAGTCAATTCTTACCGGGTTAATGGCGGGGGTGATGTGTGAACAAGAGTTGAAAAATAGGTGAGGCCGCAAAAGCGGCCTGACTTATGGCATTTCTGCGTGAATACTTGTCCCCAATCCCCCCGCAAAATCTCAGATTTCACGTAGCGCAACGTGCTTCCTGATACCATCAAAATGCCGTTCTATTACGGTTTTAAATTATCCATTCTCAGGGGTTTTTAGCAGGTAGACGCCTTTCCACCATGAATCGAAAGAAATACTATCATCGCAGCGCATAAACGTGCCGTTACGCTTGGCTACAACCGTAAGATAACCTCTGTTTTTGCCACATGTTTTATCAAAAAACTCTGTTGCTTTAATCATATTATCAACACCTACGACTGAGGGGGAAACCAGTTCTTTAGCCAGCCATGTTGGATAGGTTTCGGTATTAACCCATACAAGGCGCTCAATGAATGAAAAGAATACACATACAAGACCAATTGCCCAGCACGTATTAACCAATAATCTTAATGCCCTAAAGAGAATATATTTTGAATGCTTAAATGGAGAAACTATAAGCGGCAATAATATTATGACGCTGGTTGCTAAAGCGACATATAGTAAACCCCATGATTTCACATATGCTGAAAATGCCACTATCATTACGAACAGTATAATTATTGGTAAGTGCTTTTTTATATTACCTGTATTCATTTTCATTTTGTAAACCTTAATTCAAGCTTGCAATTTTTATGTAAAAACGCTGTGAATTTTAACATCATTAGTTATTCGCAAAAATAAAAATACCAGCAAATACCAGCAAAGAAACAAGGTGCTGCAATAGCTAATGAACAGAACGTAATTGCTAAATCAGTAGGCATTTCTGTGGGTATATTACAAGATATAGCTATAAAGGTTCCGAGCAAAACTAAAAGAGAGCAACCAGATACTGCGCACAGAGCACAAAATTTTTGATTTTCCTCGGTGCCATCTTTTGTTTTTGAAATGCAGAAAACCATAAACCAAAAAATCATCAGCAACACCGCTGTTAGCACTGATATGGAAATCCTGAAGGCTTGATTATGATTGATTTGGAACCAGGCTCCGCCCTTGCCAATTAAATAGAAGGTGCCAAAAAAGATGACTACTGCACTTATTGTGAGGAATACAAAAGTAATGCCTTTCACAATGCTAATAAAACTATCCTTCATTATTGAGATTTCAGTGTCGGTAAAACTATGTGTGATTCTCATTTATTAACACTCCATGATATGTCTCTTCAAGACAGCTTATTTCAAACTCTGCGGTGAGTTCGACCTCTTCCCATGTTCACAAGTTCACAAGTTCAAACATGCTGCGCTCAAACACTGAGATCGAAATATTAAATTTGTTCTTTTCTGACGGCAGTAATCGGACAAGCTCATAGCCATAGCCAAAATCAGTAAAATCCACAATGACCGTCAGTAGTTTATTCAAATTATTCAGCGCCAGTGTCAGTTCGCGCGGTTCCTGTGACTTAACAGTCTTTTCTTTGGCGCTGGTAAACAGAAAATCAAGGCGGCGGTAATATTCCAGCATTATTTTACCTGGCATATGCCCTTCCTCTTTAAGCCCTGCTTCCATATTGAGTGCCACTGCCAGCGCGGTAGCCAGTAACTCAGTCGCTTCACTGGCGAGATCGTCCGGCGTTTTCACGCTGGTAGTGACCACAAAGGGCAGACGCTTGTTCTCAGCGATATACTGATACAGCAGGGTAATCGCCTGTGTCGGTGTGGCTCCGGCGATCTGCATCGCTTCATCGGCGCTTTGCTTGAGTTCAGCGTCAATACGCACATTCACGTTTACTGTAGCCATTATTTGCCCCCTTTCTCTGTGACCTGTCGAATGAAGCAGAACGTGAGATAGACAGCGGTGTAACCTGCTGCGATAGTAATAATAGGACTTAATATATGGGCGTATACGGCGTACAGTAAGCCGAGTGATTCACCCATATTATCTTTCATGCGCGTGGCACTTTCTGTTGTAAATCTGGACTGGAAATAAATACCGTATACTGCCAGCGTATAGCAAAGTGCAATTACGGCCTCCGATACTTTTGTACGGGGCTTTGACCAGCGATGTTTCATTATCTGTCACTCCTGTTACTGGAATAAATCAATCTGGTTTTCACGGACGTTATAAATCCGGGCGGTTTCTTCGCGCCGGATTTTGTCCTGTTCAGCATAGAAATTACAGCGGCGCTGATAGTCGCCATTATTTTTCTCTATCACATAAATCAGGTAGGTGGGATCAGCCGGGTATACACCGCTTTGCCATGCTTTTTTAATAACCGCTCGCGTGTTTATATCACATGCAAAATACAGTTTCCGGGCGCTACGCCACTGGTTAGTGCGGAACGTTCGCATATTCATTTCAGACTGGATATTAAGTGCTTCACGGCGTTGTTTTTCTGCTTCCAGTGAACTCTGCGGCGTTGTAAGCTGGTCGGAAATAAGAGGATACCGGGCAATCAGTTTATTCTGTACGCGCTGCGGCTTGCGTAAATAAGCGGCCTCTTTCGCTGGCGTCCAGTGATAAGAATAGCGTGGTTCGCGCTTGAATATCATTTCCGGCTCCCGGCAATCGTAACGCACTATTGCGTTACAGATTATATTAGCGTCGGACAGAGTTAATGTAAAGCAAGGTTGCGTTACAGAAGTTCTTTTTTAGTCGCGTCGTTCCGTCAATTCTCGCGCTCAATCCCCCCCGCAAAATCTCAGATTGCACGTAGCGCAACGTGCTTCCTGATACCATCAAAAAAACTCACCAATATTTTTTGCAATGCAAAACACTTAACTCACTGTAAAACAACAAATCATCTTCGCGCCGGTTGCGCATCGGGCGCGTTGACCATTGCGTTTCTCAGCTGCGACCGCTCCAGATATTTTGAACAAGATTTTACGCGCTCCGGGGCGCATTCCGGTAAACTGTCCGGGCGTCACTGGCTGGCGCTCCGGTGTCTGCGTCCGGGCTTGTTCCAGGCACCGGAACCCCTCTCCTTTTAATTCCCGTACCACTTTGGACACAAAGGGTATTCTGTCCAGCCAACCAGAATCAAGATATACACACATATAAGTATACATACCTTGTGTTTATGCGCATATGTGTGTATAATTATTTTCAGGTTAGGGAGGATAAATGAAATCTGCTGACCTGATTAAAGAACTGGTAGCTGTCGGGTGTGAACTGAAACGGCATAACGGAGGGAGTCACCAGATTTGGTGGTCGCCCATAACCGGAAAAACATTCCCGGTTCCGCATCCGAAAAAGGATTTACCCCTCGGCACTGTCAGAGCTATCAAAAAAATGGCGGGGATCTGATCCCCGCCGACTTTGGAGGTTACTATGTTTTTTTCAGTAGGAGTTGAAACTCCAAAAGATAATGGGACTGCCTACGGTATCAGCGTACCTGCACTGGACGGACTTGATTATGGTTGCGTGTCTGCGGCAGATGAACAGGCTGATATTCCCGTTATGGCGCGTGAAGCCATCCTGAGTGTAGTTGAAGAGATGATGGTGAACGGTTCGCATTCTGTGGAGGATATAAAGGATGCCGGATTTATGGTTTATGCTGCCAGCCCGGATTATGCACACTGTGATACCTGGTTTGTGATAGATGTAGACCTGAAAGGATTTGAAGGTAAGCAGCAGCGGGTTAACATTACCCTTCCAGACGTACTGGTTAAGCGTATTGACGGCTATATCAGTGAACGAAGGATCTATAAAGACAGAAGCCATTTTCTTGCTACCGCAGCACGTCATGAACTTTCTGGAAAATAACGATTCAGGTTTTTTTTCAAAAAATAAAATAGGAAAATGAAATGCCTTTAATTATTGTGTTTCTTTGTTTTCTTCCTGGTATCGCTTCATTGGGCGGGTTTTCACAGGAAGTTATTTTGTTGGCAGCAATACCCGCATTAATAAGCGTTATTATGATTGCTCATGAATGTAATTTTCTTAATATTTTATTCGGCATTTTCACCATTTGTTTTATATGTGCTTTAGATTGGATGTTCATAACAAATAATATCATTCATTATTCGTGCGTTGGGATTGAAATTATCTTGGCAATTATTATTGTTTTTTATCTGATACCAAAGAGATTTGGGTTTTTCAATGGTCAAAATTAGAAGCGGAAGTGTTATAATTATCTCAAGTTAAACATACAGCGAGATCATGATATGAGCCGCAAAAATAAAGCATTTGATATACCTACCTTTCATGAATCAGTAAAAATAGAGTATGAAGCTGGCTTGATCACATTGAAACAAGCCGCGATTGAATTTTATAAGGGAAACTGGACACCTTTTGTAGACCTAGAATATACAAAGAAAAAATTAGGGATTTAGAAACCAAATAGCCCCGCTACAGCGGGGCATACAATACCCCTTCGATAACGGGATCGCCAACGTGAAAAATGAACTGAATATGGAATCAATACGTGAAGCGGTAAAACGTATTGAACAACTAAAAAGCGAAGATTCATATGATGATGTCATGTTTTCTTTG
>NZ_VEXQ01000053.1 GCF_006376615.1 Buttiauxella sp. B2 | reverse complement strand
GCAGGCGATTTAGGTGACCAGTTCAAAGGAAATATGCCGGGCGGGATTATCTCAGCTGCGGGTAACAGCGGTCACAAAGAAGGTACGACGCAGGCGGCTATTGCGGATGGTTCCATCACCATTCGCGACAAGGACAATCAGCAGCAGGATGTGGCAGACCTCAGTCGTGACACTGAACATGCCAACGACAGCATCAGCCCAATCTTTGATAAAGAGAAAGAGCAGAACCGCCTGAAGGAAGTGGGTCTTATCAGTGATATTGGCGGACAGGCTGCTGATATTGCCCGGACGCAGGGGGAAATTAATGCCCTTGATAAAGCGAAGAGTGAGTCGAAAACCTCGCTTCCGGAGAATGCAACCGAGGAACAACGTCAGACATACCTTGCAAACCTGCGTAATTCTCAGACCTACAAAGATGAAATGGCGAAGTATGGCACCGGCAGCGACATGCAGCGCGGTATCCAGGCAGCCACTGCTGCATTGCAGGGGCTGGCGGGGGGTAATATTGCCGGGGCGCTGGCGGGGGCATCGGCACCGGAACTGGCGAATATCATTGGTCATCATGCTGGCATTGATGATAACGATGAAGCAAAAGCGGTTGCGCATGCGATTTTGGGTGGCGTCACAGCCGCCCTTCAGGGGAACAGTGCGGCGGCTGGGGCAGCAGGAGCTGCGACAGGGGAACTTATCGCCGGGGTCATTGCGAAGGCGTTGTATCCGGATGTTAAAGACCTTTCGACGCTGAGCGAAGACCAAAAGCAGACGCTAAGTACGCTGGCAAGCATTTCATCAGGCATTGCAGGTGGAATTGCTGGAGGAGGTGTTTCAGGCGCAGCGGCAGGGGCAAGTGCTGGGAAAAATTCAGTTGATAATAACTTCCTTGGTGCGACATCTTCAGACAAGCTCGACAAAGCCGTCGAGAAAATTAAGCAGGGTGATAAATCTCTGGGGACAGCAAATGACCTGATTAAACTGGAAAATGCTGATAAGCGCAGTGATGCTCTTATGGACAAGTTCCGCCGGGATCCATCGTCTCTATCGGAATCTGAAAAAATTGAACTGAACAGCTATGTCAGGGTTTATGCGGCTGAAATGCAATCTACTTATGGTGTAGGAAAAGGTCAGGAAATGGTAAAAAATCTTTTTGCTTATCCGGGCGTTGAGCGTAATCCTGACAATGAGGCATTGAACCAGGCTCAGGGCGTTGTAAATACCTGGGGCTACCATGAGTCTAATGCGAGTATAGGGAATGCGCCGCTGGCAACATTAGGTGGCGGCGTATTAGGTAGCACAATAAAAGAAAGCATGCTCACTAATGCCGCTATAGGTACAGCCGTTAATTCAACCATACAATTAAATGGTCCAGATCAATTCAGCTACGTTGATGCAATTATGGCAGGAGTCACTTCTGCTGCATCGACAGGAAAAAGCTGGCAAGCCGCCATGGGAATAAGCATGGGTGGTGCATCTATCGGAAGCCTTATTAAAGGAGATGATCCCCTTAACTCCACTATTGGTGCAGGGGCTGGTTCATTGTTTGGTGGTATAGGTGGAAGCGTGGTCAAGGGGGCGGCATCAAGTGTCGTAAAAGACTCTGTCGCAGACTTAACAGGAACCGCTAGCGGAAGTTACATCGGAGAGAAAACAAATAATGCTGTAATAAGCGAATTGAATGAGCTGGATAAAAAAAATGAAAAAAAATGATTTATATCAACTGGTTGTGATTGTTGTTCTTTGTTGTGCTCTGTTCTTGTGCCTAGATGCAATATCAATTCTCCTTGCATCGTTGATAGTGTATTTCAAAGTGGGGGTTTTTTCATTCGAGTGGGAAAACATTATTACTTCATTCTTTACAACAGGATATGTTGGAGGGATAGTTTTAGGTTTAGGAATATGGATAAAGAGCATGTTGCAAAATAGAAAGAATGAATAGGGCAGCTCAAAAAATATCGTGGAGAATAACCTACTTGGTGGTGGAACCGAGGAAGGCCAAACTGAATGGATACGTCAGCACGGTATTGATATGGCAAGTTGTTCATCAGCCCCCTCCTCCGCAAGCTGCCAGAAAGCAATCAATGAACGGGATGCTGTAGCGCTGGCTCTTGCTAGCGGGGGGGCAACTTCATTACCCGGGGAAGCATTGGCTATGTGGGGGCTAGGTGCTGGAATGAATGCAGGAGTTCAATATGCTGGTAGCGGGGAAATTAATCCTGTTAACGCTGTTGTTGCTGGTTGGGTGAATGTTGCAACTATGGGTAATGGCTGGAAAGGAACTGTTGCCGGGAATGCTGTTGGTGGTGCACTCGCAAACCAGATAAATGGCGATAACCCAATCACTGGAGCCATAACTAACGGGGCCGGTGCTTGGTTAGGTTACGGGGTTGGTAACTATATTGTGAAGCCTGTCACTAATGCAGCAGGAAAATTTATAACCAATGGTTGGGATCCAAAATTTAACCCTGACCTATTGAAGTACACCGAAATTAAAGGGCAAATGGGGATATCCAAGGATATGTTACCAAGTAAAATCCCGGGAACTACAGGAGATGTTGGAGGGAGTGCAGTCTCAGAATTTGGTGGTTCGGCTATCCAGGATAAATTAGATAAAATGGCAGGTAAAAAATGAAATGGCTCTTCCTTTTGATAGTTGTAGTGTGCGCATCAATAATTGGATTATTTGCCGCTGCGTTCATTTTTTATCTTACCATAGAAATATTTTTTTATTTCTATGGGGGTATTCCTATCTCAATGAATCCCGATCAACTGAAAAAAATACTAAAAATCAGTGTGGCTGGAGGAAGTATTTTAGGGAGCGGGATCGTATTGCTCAGGATTTTTAGAGTGAAAGGTTTTTAATCTCTCCACGAGTCGAATCTCGGCCTGCGGGCCGAAATTTGACTCAGTGATTCAGAGTCGTGGAGAATAACGCGCTCAGTGATATTGCTGAAAACAAAACCTCGGGCATGTCGCAACAGGAGAAATACCAGAAAGCCCAGGATGACCTGAAAAAAGTCACTGAAGAGTTCAAGGCGAAGAACTGCGCCGGACTCAGTGCCGACGCCTGTGGTGCGAAAATGGACGCACATCGTGATGAACTGTTAGCTGGCTTTGCGGATGCTGGCAGCGACTTTATTCCTGTTTACGGCGATATTAAAAGTTTTGCAGAAGCAGACAGTGCGCTGGGCTATCTGGCGGCTGTCGTCGGGATTTTACCGGGTCTTGGCGATGAGGTTGGCGCACTGATGAAAGGGGCGGACAAAGCCCTTAAAGCCGGAGATCTCGAGGCTGCGTCTAAACTCATAGCAAAAGCAGGTGATGATGTTAACTCTGCGAAGTACTTTGGTCAGGAAAGAAAATTCTGGTCATCAGAACCAGTTGAAATCAATGGCAATAAGGTTTATCAAAGAAATGACTTATTTGATCCTAATGCTCTTGATGCACGAGGAAGAACAAATATTCAAAGAATGGAAAAAGGTTTGGCTCCGATTGATAAAAATGGTCAGTCAATAAATCTTCATCATATGTTACAAAAACAAGACGGGCCGATTGCAGAGGTAACGCAAGATTTTCATACAGATAATCGGAATGTTATTCATATAAACGATAATTCAATACCATCCGGCATTGATCGTTCCGAGTTTAACAAATGGCGCGCTGATTACTGGAAGCAGCGTGCTAATGACTTTAAATAAAAGGTTATTATGAGTATAGAAAACGTGGAAAAAGCTATGTTGATAATAAAAAACCATCAATATCCTGCTGATTTTGATGGTGAGAAAAGTGAAGCGCTTATTACTAAGGCTGAGGGGTATCTCGGTCTGAAGTTTCCACCTAGCTATCGTTATTTTTTGCAAAAATTGGGTTGCGGTGATGTCTTGGGGCATGAGTTTTATGGTCTTATTAATGATGATTTTGCCAACTCAGGTATTCCTGATGCAGTTTGGTTGACAATGAAAGAGCGTAAAAAATCGAAACTTCCCGAGCGTTTCATTGTTATATATTCATTCGGTGACGGCGATTATGCAGTTTTAGATTGCAACCAAAACGAAGATGGTTTAACGAAGGTATTCAAATGGTCTTCAGGCTCATCTGAACCGTCATTTGAAGTTATGAATGATGATTTTGGTGATTTCTTCTATCAAACTGTTAATGCTTCGGTAAGTTAAATGTAAGCATCATAACGATGCGGTGAACTCGCATTGACAGAGCTGTGAAGGTTTACCTGTGTATTTCCGATGTGGCGTGATTGGTGGAAAGTAACTCTTTAAAAAATGGAAAACGCGCGTCGGGAAAAAATAGTCCAACCGCATAAGTACACTGACAGAATCAGCTTGTAACCTGCTGACTGTACTGGGAAAATTTTGTTGTTCTCACCATGATCGTGTCGGAATGAGTTGTTGCCGGGAATAATTTGTCGGTTATCGCCACCGGAAAAAACAAAGGCGATAACAGTGGCAATATCGTTATCGCCACCGGAAAAAACAAAGGCGATAACAGTGGCAATATCGTTATCGCCGGAAGCCAGCTGAAAGCCGGTGGCGACACCCTGCTGAGCGCGGAGAATGACATTCTGCTGAGCGGGGCTGCCAACACCCAGCAATCCAGCGGTAAGAACAGCAGCAGTGGCGGTGGCGTGGGTATCAGCATCGGCGCAGGTGGCGGTGGTGCCGGG
>NZ_VEXQ01000052.1 GCF_006376615.1 Buttiauxella sp. B2 | reverse complement strand
GGTCTCCCCATGCGAGAGTAGGGAACTGCCAGGCTCCAAATAAGTGGAAAGCCCTGTACTGACGTACAGGGCTTTTTGCTGTCTGCAATTTATACGATAAACCCCACATATACCCCACTACGGAAGCCAACCCCCCTCTTATAAGGTAAACTAACCGGGTTTAAACTCAGGAAAGATACCCAACATGAGCACCTCTCTTAAACCTTTCAACACATTTGGTATTCAGGCTACTGCTTCGCGTATTGTTATTGCTGAAACAGTACAGCAGCTAAAAGATGCCTGGAGTGAGACTGTAGCCGAAAAGATGCCGGTATTGATTTTGGGTGAGGGAAGTAACGTTCTCTTTCTTGAAGATTATTCTGGTACTGCAATTATCAACCGCATTGCCGGTATACAAGTTACAGAAGAAGATGATGCCTGGCATCTGCATGTTGGCGCAGGTGAAAACTGGCACCAACTGGTTGAATATACCTTACAACACGGCATGCCAGGACTTGAAAACTTGGCTTTGATTCCCGGTTGTGCGGGGTCTTCACCTATTCAGAATATTGGTGCATACGGCGTTGAGTTAAAAAACATCTGTCATTATGTCGATTGTGTCGACTTAATTAGCGGTGAAATGCATCGTCTCGATAATTCACAGTGCCAGTTTGGTTATCGTGACAGTATTTTTAAACATGAATATCAGAATCACTATGCGATTATTGCCATAGGATTGCGTTTACCAAAATTATGGCAACCAGTGCTAACTTATGGTGATTTAGCTCGTCTTGACGCCACGAATGTCACTCCACAGGAAGTTTTCGATGCTGTTTGCCTCATGCGGACGACCAAACTTCCGGATCCACGTATTAACGGTAACGCTGGTAGCTTTTTTAAGAATCCCGTTATTACAGCCAGACAAGCAGCCGAGTTACTTTCATCTTTCGCTGCTATTCCACACTATCCTCAACCTGATGGTTCGGTGAAGCTTGCTGCGGGTTGGTTAATTGATCAGTGCAAATTGAAAGGTCATAAGCTTGGTGGTGCCGCAGTTCATAAACAGCAAGCATTGGTATTGATCAATGAAGATGGTGCGTCCAGCCAAAATGTTGTGGATCTAGCCCATTATGTTCGCCAGTGTGTTGGGGAAAAATTTAATGTGTGGCTGGAACCAGAGGTTCGTTTCATTGGAACACATGGTGAGGTTAGCGCTGTGGAGACTATTGCATGAAAGACAACAAAATACCTCTAACACTGATTAGTATCTTAGCCGATGGCGAGTTTCACTCTGGCGAGCACCTGGGCGAGAAGCTCGGTATGAGCCGTGCGGCCATAAATAAACATATTCAAACCCTAAGAGATTGGGGAGTGGATGTTTTTACGGTGCCAGGAAAAGGCTATAGTCTTCCAGACCCTATTCAGTTATTGGATGAAGAACTGATAAAATCTCAAATTGAGACGGGTTCAGTCGCGGTGCTACCGGTTATTGATTCTACTAATCAGTATTTGCTCGATAGGCTTGAAACACTTCAGTCTGGAGATGCCTGTATTGCTGAATATCAGCAGGCTGGTCGTGGCCGCCGAGGGCGCCAGTGGTTTTCACCTTTCGGTGCCAATCTTTATCTTTCTATGTACTGGCGGCTTGAACAAGGTCCCGCGGCTACGGTTGGTTTGAGCCTTGTCATCGGGATTGTGATGGCTGAAGTGCTGCAAGAGTTGGGTGCTGAAAGTGTCAGAGTTAAGTGGCCAAATGATCTGTACCTCAACGATCGCAAGCTCGCGGGTATTCTGGTTGAACTAACCGGAAAAACAGGTGATGCTGCACAAATTGTTATTGGTGCAGGTATCAACCTCGCTATGCGTAATGTTGCGACTGATGTCATTAATCAAAGCTGGATTAACCTTCAAGAAGCAGGAATTAATATAGACCGTAATGCATTAGCTATCAGAATAATAAAAGAGTTACGCAAGGCATTATATATATTTGAAGATGAAGGCTTAACTCCTTTTCTCCCTCGCTGGAAATTGCTAGATAATTTCATTAACCGTCAGGTGAAATTAATTATTGGTGATAAAGAGATTCATGGTATTTCAAGAGGAATTAATGAACAAGGTGGTTTGTTGTTAGAACAAGATGGTGTCATAAAGCCTTGGGTAGGTGGCGAAATATCATTACGTGGCATAAGTTAATAAAAATGGGGGATGAAATCCCCATTTTTATTTCCTGAGCCTGACACACCCAACTTCATGATTTGCACTTTTCGTCATAATCAGACTTGCGCGCTCACGCGTAGGGAGGATGTTTTCTTTTAAATTCAGCCAGTTGATCTCTTTCCAAAGCTGTAATGCGACATTAACTGCCTCATCTTCTGACAGTTTTGCATAACTGTGAAAATAAGAGTCTGGGTCGGTAAATGCACCTTCACGAAACTTCAGGAATCGTGTGATATACCAATCTTGCAATAGGTCTTCAGGTGCATCGACATAAATAGAAAAATCGACAAAATCTGATACAAATACATGATGTGGATCGTGTGGGTAATCCATACCGCTTTGCAAAACATTTAATCCTTCGAGAATTAAAATGTCGGGTTGAGCAACCGTTTTATCGCCATCAGGTATCACATCATAAATAAGGTGAGAATAAACCGGAGCGGTCACATTCGGCGCCCCTGATTTAATATCAGAAACGAACTTCACAAGACGATGCATATCGTAGGATTGCGGGAATCCCTTCTTCTTCATCAGATTGCGTTCTTTCAACACTTTATTCGGATGCAGAAAACCATCCGTAGTAATCAACTCCACGCGACGGTGTTCAGGCCAGCGACTGAGCAAGGCTTGCAGCACGCGAGCTGTGGTACTTTTACCTACCGCGACGCTGCCAGCGATACTAATGACGTAGGGAATACGCTGACCATTAGTGCCTAGAAATTGCTCTAACACAGCCTGACGGCGTAAGTTTGAACTGATATAAAAATTCAATAGACGTGAAAGTGGCAAATAAATTTCAGCCACTTCCTCTAAAGAAAGATCCTCATTGATACCTTTCAACCTAGCGATTTCACCTTCGGTCAGTGTCATCGGGACCGAGTCGCGCAAGGCTGCCCATTGGCTTCGGTTGAACTGCATATAAGGAGTCGTCAACATTTGCTCTTTATTACTCATAAGCATGCTTCTGCCTGTAATTCAGGACAAAAATGAACGTAGTACGCAGACTGAGAAAAGGATACTCATCTCAGGTAATCAAAGGCGTGCAACGTATATTACTTTTCACAATGCGCAGGAGGGTAACATCAGATGGGGGAGAATAATAAGAAAAAAACAAAGTGGTGATGCTTTCAGAGGAAAGCATCACGTTGTTCCAGCGCTCTAACACGCTATGCGCTGGATAAATTGATTAACAGCAAATAAGCGTTTGTAGTAAATGACGGCGGGATGATAAAAACCATCTGAGGAACGGATATAGTCAGGTAACCCACCCAGATATCGATAGCTTTGAGCACGATAGAATGCTTCGGCGGGTGTGGCACAACAAATCTCGGTGATACGCAATGGCTGCTTTTTCTATAGCTGCGGTAAGCTGTTTATCTATGCCATGTCTGTGTGCGTGTCGATTAATGAGTAACGATTTAAAGATGGCACGATTTAATCCATCTGATTCACTACAGAGTTCAAGTTGTACGGAGCCCAATAGACCGCGTTTTTCGCGAGCAAACCACATTAGTACACCCCCTAATCAAGTGCTCCACGCAAGTGGTAAAATGCATTGTCGGCATCTTCACGTGAAGTTCCTGGCTGATAGCCCACGGAAGTACCGCTCTCAATTGAATCCAACATCGATTCTCCAGGTCCTCAATAGTACGCAGGCAATGTGGCGGCATTTAAAAGAACAATTTTCATAACACTCCCCCTCTGTCTGGATATCCCTCTAGAAAGCGAGAAGCGATCCAAACCCTTAGAAGTAGATGTAAACGCCATTTCAAAGCAAGTGACGCTGATTTGTGAAGCGAGAAGCATTAGAAGAGGGCGGTTTACACGTGATAGGTGCACAAGATGAGTACATAAGGGGGCGGATGCTAATTGTTCCCGAATTAGACGTACCAGAATTACGCTGAAATGCTGATTAATCCGCCAGTTTTACGAGCTATCGCGCAAAATATAAGCGGTAGTGCATTTTCTTTAATTTTTTTGTTGCATCGCGGAGCCGGTGTTCCTAGAATGCGCGCTACTTGATGCCGACTTAGCTCAGTAGGTAGAGCAACTGACTTGTAATCAGTAGGTCACCAGTTCGATTCCGGTAGTCGGCACCATCAAGTGCTTGGTGGGGTTCCCGAGCGGCCAAAGGGAGCAGACTGTAAATCTGCCGTCATCGACTTCGAAGGTTCGAATCCTTCCCCCACCACCATTTTAAGGCGACGTTATGCGTAGCCAGAGGCGACGAGATCCAACTAGTCGACTCGAATACTGAGGAGCCTTTCCTCAGGGTAATACAGAATTCAAGCAGGTAGCCGAGTTCCAGGATGCGGGCATCGTATAATGGCTATTACCTCAGCCTTCCAAGCTGATGATGTGGGTTCGATTCCCACTGCCCGCTCCAGATGTGCTGATATAGCTCAGTTGGTAGAGCGCACCCTTGGTAAGGGTGAGGTCGGCAGTTCGAATCTGCCTATCAGCACCACCTCCTTTATCCTTCCTGTTTTTCTTCTGTTAAAGCATTCAACAAATTCAGGCTTTAGCCTGGTTGATGTGGTGATATCACCGATTTATCCGTGTCTTAGAGGGACAATCGATGTCTAAAGAAAAATTTGAACGTACAAAACCGCACGTCAACGTCGGTACTATCGGCCACGTTGACCATGGTAAAACAACTCTGACTG
>NZ_VEXQ01000051.1 GCF_006376615.1 Buttiauxella sp. B2 | reverse complement strand
GATGTGTATAAGAGATAGCTTAAGGGGAAAAAGGAAATTTAATCGACATGAGTGCCGTTGCGAATATGCCCCGCCGTCTTCAATAACAGTTGCAATACCGTCTCGCAAGCAGGCGAATTCATATGATCCAAATGCTTAACCCATGGGCAGGCCAACGCCGCAATGGCGTTATCACCGCTAATCAACAGCGGCACGGCAATGTTAAATACTCCCTCGACCTGCTGGCTGGGCATGATTTCATAGCCCTGCTCACGCACCTGCAGCAAACGCTGCTGCAATGATGCGTCAAGCTCCCCGCCACACTCAGCACTTTGCGCGATCATAAATTGCCGATCTTCAGGGGACGAAAATGCCAGTAATACATGGCCGGAACCGGTATCCAGCAGCCCCATCCGGGCGCCCACACGAATGCCAAAACCCCAATAACCGGGGGCATCCGACTGAGCAATAGAAGTCAGTCCGTCACGTTCATAAATCACAATATGGCAACCCTGCTGGGACTGCCGGGAGAACTCGCGTAAATGGGATAACGATTGTGATGCCAGACGGCGCATCGGCAGATGACGATGAGCCAGTTCAAACAGTTTGAGAGAGAGTTGGTAGCTATCAAGATTGGTGCGCACCACGTAGCCACGACGCACGAGGCGATCCAGCATGCGGTAGATTTCATTCGGCTTTCGCCCCAATGCCGTTGCAATTTCGACTTGCGATAGTCCTTCTTCTGTATCCGCCAGTTTTTCCAGAATATCCAGCCCCTTATCCAGAGCCGGTGCGCGATAGCGCTCTTCCTGAATGTCCGAGTCCAGTTTGTTTTGCGTCATAAGTCCCTCATCAGAGTGCACACGGAGAGTTCAACGAGTTGAATGTTACCACTTTTGTCGCGGCTGTCGCTGGCCTGCTCATGAAAGGTAAAATGTGACAACCATATATAAATTATAAATTCATATTTGAATTAAAAATAATATTGCTTACAGTGAATAAACTATCGGCGGCACATTCCATCAGGAGAAAAGCATGAGCAATGCATGCACTAAGACCATTTTGATTACAGCAGCAGCACAGGGAATCGGCCTGGCTACCGCGCTGTTACTGGCGCAGAAAGGTTTTCAGGTAATTGCAACAGATATTGATCGCGCAAAACTTGCGGAGCTTTCTTCGCAACCTGGCATTCGCACAGAGTTTCTCGATGTGCTGGATACCGATTCCATCTCCACACTCGTGCAGCGCTTACCGCATATTGATGTGTTGTTTAACTGTGCAGGCATTGTGCAAAACGGTGATGCGTTGGGAACAGAAAATGTACAACTCGAACTGGCCTGGCATCTGAATGTGATGTCGCAATTTAACCTCATCAAAGCCGTATTGCCCGGCATGCTTGCGCAGAAAGACGGTTGCATTATCAATATGTCGTCTATCGCGTCGAGCATAAAAGGCGTACCGAACCGTTGCGCTTATAGCGTGACGAAAGCGGCGGTCATTGGCCTGACAAAATCCGTTGCCGCTGACTACATCGCCCACGGAATTCGTTGCAATGCCATCTGCCCAGGCACTGTAGAAACCCCCTCATTGCAGCAACGTCTTGAAGATACCGGTGATTATAACGCGGCGCGTGAGGCGTTTATTGCTCGCCAGCCGATGGGACGCATCGGCCAGCCACAAGAAATTGCTGAGCTGGTGCTGTACCTCACCGGGGCCACATTTACCACCGGCCAGGCTCACCATATTGATGGCGGCTGGTCTGCCTGAAACACTTTTGATAAGGGATAAGTGAAATGCGATTACTTCGATACGGCAAAGCAGGTGAAGAACGCCCGGGGATACTGGATGAGGCAGGTAACATCCGCGATTTATCACAATATGTAGACGATATTACGGCGGACACCCTCTCTCCTGAAATGCTGGAAAAGCTGTCAGTACTCAATGTAGAAGATTTGCCGCGTGTGACGGGAAATCCTCGTCTTGGGCCTTGTGTAGGCAACACACGCAAATTTATCTGCGTCGGCCTGAACTACTCAGATCACGCCGCAGAAACCCACGCGGAGGTTCCCCCGGAGCCGATTCTGTTTATGAAATCACCCCATGCCATTGTCGGCCCTAACGATGATGTCGAAATTCCGCATAACTCGCACAAGACTGACTGGGAAGTTGAGCTCGGCGTGATTATTGGCAAGACCGCAAAATATGTCAGTGAGGAAGATGCCCTTAACTACGTCGCCGGCTATTGCGTGGTGAACGATTTGTCTGAGCGCGAATTCCAGCTTGAACGCCAGGGTCAGTGGATGAAAGGCAAAAGTTGTGACACCTTCGGCCCTGTGGGCCCATGGCTTGTGACACGTGATGAAATTGCGGACCCACAACAACTGCAAATGTGGCTGGATGTCGATGGACATCGCTATCAACAAGGCTCGACGAATACCATGATCTATAACGTGCGCTACCTGGTGTCCTACATTTCACAATTTATGAGCCTGCATCCTGGTGACATCATCTCAACGGGTACACCACCGGGTGTGGGTATGGGACAAAAACCCCCGGTTTATTTGAAACCGCAACAAACGTTACGCCTGGGCATTGAAGGGCTTGGCACTCAGCAACAACGAACATATAGCGCGGTCCTATCCCGAACAACGACAGGAGATTATTGATGGCTATTATTACAGCCGTAGAGATTTTCATGGTGGCATTAGTGCCAAAAGTTCGCCGTGAAGATGCCATTCAGGCATTTGTCTGCCAGGAAACGCCGTTTGTGCGCATCACCGATTCTGAAGGTGCAGAAGGCCTGGGCTATAGCTATACCATCGGAACCGGTGGCCCGGCCGTGCTTTCATTGCTTGAAAAAACGCTGGCCCCTGCGCTTATTGGCAAAGAAGCCGATCGGATTGAAAGTTTGTGGCGAGAGCTGTTATTCCTGACCCACGCCACAGCAGTTGGCGCGATAACGTCGCTGGCACTTGCCACCATTGATACCGCGCTCTGGGACTTGCGCTGCAAGCGGGCTGGATTGCCGTTGTGGATTGCCGCCGGGGGGGCGCAAGAAAGTATTCCGCTCTATAACACCGAAGGAGGCTGGTTAAATCTGTCGCCCGGTGAGCTGATTGAGAATGCGCTAGAAAGCAAAGAGAGCGGTTTTTCTGCCGTGAAGGTGAAGGTTGGCCGCCCTGTCAGAGAAGATGTTGCACGGTTACGGGCGGTGCGTGAAGCGACCGGCGATCAATTTGAAATTTTTACCGATGCCAATCAGGCATTTCATATTGATGAGGCGATTCGGCGTGCGCGTCATTATGAAGAATTGGACATTGGCTGGTTCGAAGAACCCCTGCCTGCCGATGATATTCAGGGGCATGTCAGACTAAGCCAGCAAACATCCATTCCTGTTGCTGTGGGTGAAAGCCTGTACAGCCTGCTCCATTTCCGCGAGTACTTACAACAAAATGCCTGCTCAATTGTACAAATAGATGCGGCACGTATTGGAGGAATCACGCCGTGGCTTAAAGCAGCACATCTGGCTGAAAGTTTTAACGTCGCCGTGTGTCCACATTTTTTGATGGAGCTACATGTTTCACTGTGTGCGGCAGTCCCTAATGCCCGGTGGCTGGAATATATTCCGCAACTGGACAGCCTAACACAGCAAACAATGCACTTCACCGCAGGCCGTGCATTCCCGTCAAACAAACCGGGATTAGGCATAGACTGGGATGAAACCGCCCTCAGGCAGCAGACAATACCAGGAAGCCACTGCATGATAAGGGGCGGCCCAGGCATCGACTCATCCAGAAATGTTCGCAGTTAAAACAAAATTTCTGACGATGAATAAAGCCACAGAAGGCAATCCAATATTGCCTTCTGTGGCTTTTAGCGATCAATAATTTTGCACGTCCCTGCTTCAATTTCATCAGTAAGATAAAATGGAATATTAAGTATCCACTCCCCTTGTAGAACCCTGGCTTTATAATGACAAACATCCTCGCCGATAATGAGATCCACAGACTGGCTTTCAGCCGTTTTATCAGCAGCAACTTTTCTTATTTCCGTATAACCGGCATTACTACCAATGTGGAAAAATTTTTTCTTCCAACGCACTGGAGGGTGCTCAGGGAAATTGTTTGCCCCATGAAAATTAAACAACTGATCATGATTGAGAATACTCTCCCTGACGGTAGGCCACAGTTCATGTTTGAGGAAAGTTTGATCTGTATAGCGTGATGTTCCGGTATAAGTTTGCATAAAACTCAACATCTGGTCACCCATGCCTTTGAATACTCCCTGGCACCCTCCCCACATTCCTGCCAGCAAAAGATCAGTATGTGTAAAATAATCTCTCATGTGATGAAACCAGTACGGTGAAGACACCCATGCATTCACTGCTGCGGCTTCTTTTTCCGAAATCAGTGAATCTGCATCTCTGACAATAAATCGCGAGACAGACTCGTCATCCATAACAAGAAATCGCCACATTGTGGGGGTTAGTTCGCTCCCCGTCATATCGATAAGCTGCACATTATGCCTTTGGAGACGGCTTAATATATGTTCAGGAACACTCTCATCCAGATAAACCCTGCACGTCCATGCTGGGTAGAGTTCGTGGCAAATTTCTGCATTTTTTACCAGTGTTTCACAATAGCGCGGATTCGCGCCATACAAGCTGTATGAAATTATATTTTTACTTTTATCATTTTTATTAAAGGGTGGCGGTGCCTCTGTTGGCAGAGGATATTTCTTCCCATTTCGGTATGCTTCATCTGCCCGGTTTAATGCTTCAAGGCCATAACGCTGTAATTCCTCTTTTTTATCCAGCCATCCACACACCTCCGCAAGACCATCCAGCCAGTTGGTGTGCAGATTTTCATGCGGTAATTCATATATCTTTTTATATTGCTTGTATGATTTTCGGTACTGCCCTGCCCGCATTAGTGCCAGTGCATAATCACTGATCACCGTGAGATTTCTCGGCATTATTTTCAGAACATTTTCGCAAATTTTAATGGCTGCAGGAAACCGCATCTGAGCCATTGCTGTCGAATAGCACATTCCCTGCACCTTCAGATAAACGCTCAGGTCAGGTACCGTGTTTGGTGATGTATACATGGTCTAAACACTTTCTCACGTGATTACAGGCGAACAAATATAGTAAAAAAATATACAGACCAACATGGCGATTAATAAAAATAAAAAATCTATTATTTAGAATGTCATGCATCGAGATTTATTTAATAAATTATCCGTCGAAAATAAGTGCAGTTGATATTTTTAAAATAACGCTAATAAAAAACCCTGGCCAGTAACCAGGGTTTTGCAGTAATACGCGAAGATTACTTAGTTATCAGGCGTGTTGCAGCTCCACTCCGTGCTGAATAAGCAGTTCAGCATTCGAGCTTGCATGCTGATACACCTCATACTGCACACCACCGGTAGTGACCTGCCCG
>NZ_VEXQ01000050.1 GCF_006376615.1 Buttiauxella sp. B2 | reverse complement strand
GGACGGGTTAGTGACGGTCAGCGTGTTACCGCTTTGCTTCCACACCAGCAGTTTCCACGGTGCTTCGTCACGGGCCAGGCCTGCGGGGCGGATGAGTACCGGCAGATTCTGACGCACGGTCATGCGCACCTGATTTTTGCCTTTAACCTGCGGCGGCACCCCTTCAAAAATGACGCGCTTCAGGCGTTCCGTTTTCAGTGGTGTTTTATCGGTGAGGATAAAACGCACGCGCTGGGTTTTACCGGCTTCAACGCGGGCGGCTGGCGGCGTAATGGTCAGTAACGGGGTTTTGTCTTCCGGAATATCCTGAAGGGTGGTCAGCATCAACACTGGGTAGTTGTCGGTGTTGGTGATGTTGATGGCGCCTTCACCATCGGAAGCCTCCACCACCACCACTGACGTCTCCGGAACCATACCGGTCGCGTGGGAAAAAGCAGAAACCAGGACGAGAGCTGCCGCCCCAGTTTTAATACCAGAGAGTAATTTCATGAAAGTAACCGTTGAAGTAAAAGTTGTTGCTAATTCGCTTGCTGAAAGCTGCCCCGTACAACACGGGGCAGAGCCGTCAGAAAATCTTGAGAGGTATTACAGGTAAACCACTTCGAGCGTCGTCAGGCCGTCGAGGTAGTTCACGTGGGTCAGGTCAAGCTGAGAGCCTTTGTTGATGTAAGCCTGTACGTTAATCTTGCCGGCCAGCACTTTAAAGGCTATTGGCGTCAGAGTACCAGGAGCTGCCCATGTCGTTAAGCGTCCCGTAAGTGAGTATAAATTGCCAACAGCTCTCTTTTCGTAATAGTCACCTACGGTGTAATTACTGTCCCGTATAATCGTGTCAACCGCATTACCGTCGGCGGTCACCGTCTCCGCCGGAATACGCACACCGTAGCCACCAATCTTATTTGCGCCGTCCAGACCTAAACCCACGGAAGCTACTGTAGTCGATGAGATATTGTACAGCATGACAGGTGCATATGCTGAATTCAGAGCGCTCTCAGTGACACCCGCCATGGTACCCGGACGACCGTTAATTGCTTTCAGCGCCACTTTCGCCGGGGCGTCACAGACCAGTGAGAAGTCCAGCTGCATTTCCGGCAAGACTGTGTAGGCATCAGCCGCCAGGGTTGAAGCCTTGATTTTGCCGTAGTCAAACACGGCGCCGCCAGAGATAGTTGGCGTACAGGCGGCCGGGATAATCTGGCCAATCACTTTCACATCAACGCTGTCAGCGGCCATCGCGGAGCCAACGGAAGCCGCCAGCAGCGCCAGTGCAAAGGTGTTTTTAATCAGGTTGCTATACATATGTTCTACTTCCATTAACTTTATAATTAATTAAGCGGTCGCCTGCTTATTGGCAGGCGTACCACTGACATGCGTGCAGGATTACAGGTAAACCACTTCAATAGTTGTCAGGCCATCGAGGTAGTTCACGTGAGTCAGGTCAAGGGCAGAGGCTTTGTTGATGTACGCCTGTACGCCCAGCTTGCCGGCCAGCACTTTAAAGGCTATTGGCGTCAGGGTACCAGGAGCCGCCCATGAAGTGATGCGTCCCTCATTTGCATACAAATTGCCAGTGACTTTTTTGTTGTAAACACTATTTGACTGATAATTGTTGTCCTGCACAAGGGTATCAACCGCATTGCCGTCGGCAGTCACCGTATTCGCCGCAATACGCACCGCATAGCCACCAATCTTATTTGTGCCGTCCAGGCCTAAGCCAGCACCACCTGAAGTAGTGGACGTACCCCAAACTGTGACAGGAACAATGGCTGTATTCGTTGCGCCCTCGGTGACTCCCGCCATGGTACCCGGACGACCGTTAATGGCCTTCAGTGCCACTTTCGCCGGGGCGTCGCAGACCAGGGAGAAGTCAATCTGCATTTCCGGCAAGACTGTGTAGGCATCAGCCGCCAGGGTTGAAGCCTTGATTTTGCCGTAGTCAATCACGCCGCCGCCAGACAGAGCTGGCGTACAGGCGGCCGGGATAATCTGGCCAATCACTTTCACATCAACGCTGTCAGCGGCCATCGCGGTGCCAACGGATGCCGCCAGCAGAGCCAGTGCAAAAGTGTTTTTTATCAGGTTGCTATACATCTGTTCTACTTCCATTAACTTTATAATTGATTAAGCGGTCGCCTGCTTAATGGCAGGCGTACCACTGACATGCGTGCAGAATTACAGGTAAACCACTTCGAGCGTGGTCAGACCGTCAAGATGAATGACGTGGGTCAGGTCAAGGGCTGAGCCCTTGTTGATGTACGCCTGAACGCCCAGTTTGCCGGCCAGCACTTTAAAGGCCACTGGTGTCAGGGTGCCAGGTGTCGCCCATGTTGTTGTGCGCACATAATCTTGTGTGTACAAGACACCCAGGCCTTTCTTGATGTAACCGTTTGTCGCAAAATCATATTCCTGTGCAATGGTATCAACCGCATTGCCGTCGGCAGTCACCGTATTTCCCGCAATACGCACCGCGTAGCCGCCAATTTTAGTCGCCCCGTCCAGACCTAAACCGGCGCCACCTATATTCCCGCCAGAACCAAAAACGGATACCGGCATATTGGCAGAATTGTATGCAGACTCAGTGACACCAGCCATGGTACCCGGACGACCATTAAGGACCTGTATCCCTATTTTAGCCGGGGCATCGCAGACCAGTGAGAAGTCAATCTGCATTTCCGGCAATGTGGTGTAGGCATCAGTTGACAGGGTTGAAGCCTTGATGTTGCCGTAGTCAATCACACCGCCACCGGACAGGGTTGGCGTACAGGCGGCCGGGATAATCTGGCCAATCACTTTCACATCAACGCTGTCAGCGGCCATCGCGGAGCCAACGGATGCAGCAAGCAGAGCCAGTGCAAAGGTGTTTTTAATCAGGTTGCTATACATCTGTTTTACTTCCATTAACTTTATAATTGATTAAGCGATCGCCTGCTTTTTTGCAGGCGTACCACTGACATGCGTGCAGGGTTACAGGTAAACCACTTCAAGCGTGGTCAGGCCGTCGAGGTGGATAACGTGGGTCAGGTCAAGGGCTGAGGCCTTGTTGATGTACGCCTGCACACCCAGCTTGCCGGCCAGCACTTTAAACGCCACTGGCGTCAGGGAGCCAGGCGTCGCCCATGTTGTGATGCGACCATTAATTGAATACAAATTGCCAACAGTTCTTTTGATGTAAGTACCTGACGAGGTGTAATTATTATCTTGTACCAGCGTATCAACGGCATTGCCGTCGGCAGTCACAGTATCCGCTGCAATACGCACAGCATAGCCGCCAATTGGAGTTGCACCGTCCAGACCTAAACCCACGCTAGATGTAGTCCCCGGGGTATTAAACATAATCACAGGTGCATATGCTGCATGCAGAGCGCTCTCAGTGACACCGGCCATGGTTCCCGGACGGCCATTAATAGCCATCAGCGCCACTTTCGCAGGGGCGTCGCAGACCAGGGAGAAGTCCAGCTGCATCTCCGGCAATGTGGTGTAGGCATCAGCCGCCAGGGTCGATGCCTTGATGTTGCCGTAGTCAATCACGCCACCACCAGAAATCGTTGGCGTACAGGCTGCCGGGATAATCTGGCCAATCACTTTCACATCAACGCTGTCAGCGGCCATGGCGGAGCCAACGGCTGCGGCAAGCAAAGCCACCGCAAAGGTGTTTTTAATCAGGTTGCTATGCATTTGTTTTACTTCCATTAACTTCAGAATTGATTAAACGGTCGCCTGCTTATTGGCAGGCGTACCACTGACACCGATGCAGGGTTACAGGTAAACCACTTCGAGCGTGGTCAGGCCGTCAAGATGGATAACATGGGTCAGGTCAAGTGCAGAGGCCTTGTTGATGTAAGCCTGTACACCCAGCTTGCCGGCCAGCACTTTAAAAGCGACTGGCGTAAGGGTGCCAGGAGCTGCCCATGTCAGCACGCGTCCCTGACTTGCGTACAAGCTGCCAGAGGTTCTTTTGATGTAAGTACCTGCAGTAGAGTAATTGTTGTCCTGTACAATGGTATCAACCGTATTGCCATCGGCGGTCACTGTGTCTGCCGCAATACGCACACCGTAGCCGCCAATTGTAGCCGCGCCGTCCAGATTTAAACCGACAACAGCTGCATTCCCTGGGGTATTAAACATTGTCACAGGAGCAATTCCTGCACCCGTTGCGGTCTCGGTGGCACCCGCCAGAGTGCCCGGACGGCCGTTAATCGCCTTCAGCGCCACTTTAGCCGGGGCATCACAGACCAGGGAGAAGTCCAGCTGCATTTCCGGCAGTGTGGTGTAGGCATCAGCTGCCAGGGTTGATGCCTTGATGTTGCCGTAGTCAATCACGCCACCACCAGAGATAGTTGGCGTGCAAGCGGCCGGGATAATCTGGCCAATCACTTTCACATCAACGCTGTCAGCGGCCATCGCGTTGCCAACGGACGCAGCAAGCAGAGCCAGTGCAAAGGTGTTTTTAATCAGGTTGCTATACATCTGTTTTACTTCCATTAACTTTATAATTGACTAAGTACTCGCCTGCTTATTTACGGGCGTAGCACGATATTCGAGGGGTTACAGGTAAACCACTTCAAGCGTGGTCAGACCGTCAAGATGGATCACATGGGTCAGGTCAAGTGCAGAGGCCTTGTTGATGTACGCCTGCACACCCAGCTTGCCGGACAGCACTTTAAACGCCACTGGCGTCAGGCTGCCAGGCGTCGCCCATGTGATTATGCGGCCACCCGCACCGTACACAGCGCCATCTGGTATTTTGGTGTAAGAACCTGATGTCGAATAACCATTCTCTTGTCCGATGGTGTCAACCGGAATGCCGTCAGCCATCGACGACTCTGCAGCGATACGCACACCGTAGCCGCCAATTTTAGCCGTACCGTCCAGATTTAAACCGACGCCCGATGCAGCATTGGAAGCATTACCATAAATGGCTACAGGAACAGATCCGGTGTTGAATGCGGTCTCGGTAACACCGGCCATAGTCCCCGGACGGCCATTAATCGCCTTCAGGGCCACTTTAGCCGGGGCATCACAGACCAGTGAGAAGTTCAGTTGCATTTCCGGCAGTGCCGTGTAGTTGTCGGCAGACAGGGTCGATGCCTTGATGTTGCCGTAGTCAATCACGCCGCCGCCAGAAATGGTTGGCGTACAGGCGGCCGGGATAATAGAACCAATCACTTTCACATCGACGCTGTCAGCGGCCATCGCGTTGCCGACAGACGCCGCCAGCAAAGCCAGCGCAAAGGTGTTTTTAATCAGGTTGCTATACATATATTTTACTTCCATTAACTTCATAGTTGATTAAGCGATCGCCTTGCCGATTTTCAGGCGAAGCCTGACTCCCGTAACGATGCCTGGTTATTTGCAGATGGCTGCGGTTACTGCTTTTATTTTTAACGCATGGATATTTCTGCACGCAAACTCGTGTGCTGAAATAAAATCTTATATTTTCCGTAAATATAAACGGCCTGCGCATTCATTCGGGTCAGACCCATTTTTTTCAATGCATTGAATTTATGTCCGCTAACTGTTTTAACGGAAATGCAGAGATTTTTTGAAACGTCCTTGCTGGATGTGCCTTTCACGAGTTCATTCATGACTGACATTTCACGCACAGTCAGGTGTTTATACCAACAAACTCTTGCTCTACGAAGATTAGAGATAATAAATGGCAAAGTATTTACAGGTGTCTTTTTGGGTAGTATTCCGTAAGGCCATAAACACTCCTCCTTTAAAGATAGACCACCCTCTTCGACATAAATAACATTTATCCCATTATCCATTGCTGATTCAACAATTCTCTGCATTGAGGAAAGATTGTGTGAATCGACAATAAGCAAACCTGGTTGGGTTGAATAAGAAACAGATCCATTTTCAAAGTCATAACCCGTAGTGGCGAGAACCACGTCCATTCCTGCTTCTAATAATATATGCTGCAGGCCAAGGGAAAAATACACATCATCAGAGTAAACGTAGATCATAGGTGAGCATTTCATTCATAAAGTAAAAGTTAATCACCAGGCAGTACGTTGCAGTAAAGTTTTTTCACCATGCGAAAATCTATATAATATCCAGAGCTATCCACGCGAGTAATAAAATCATCGGTGATGCCCAGTAAAGATAACTTTCGCTTTAATTCTTTCATTACTTGCCATAATCGCTGACTGGAGGAAGCCAGTTTATTTTTATCCCAGACATGGGACAGTATTTCATCGTT
>NZ_VEXQ01000005.1 GCF_006376615.1 Buttiauxella sp. B2 | reverse complement strand
AGCCTCAGTCTGTCGGATAACCGGGGTTTTGAAGCTGACCAGCTTGATATCGAACTCGACGACACTGACGGCCTGATTGAGCTGCCGGTGCGTGGTGCGGTGCTATCCTTGTTTCTCGGCTGGCAGGGTTCGGCGCTTATCGGCAAAGGACAATTCACGGTGGATGAAATTGAGCACCGGGGCGCACCGGACACGCTGACCATCCGGGCAAGGAGTGCGGATTTTCGCGGCACGCTCAACTCACGGCGTGAAGCGTCGTATCACGACACCACCCTCGGTGTAATCCTCAACACGATTGCCAGCCGCAACAAACTGACGGCCAGTGTCGCGCCGGTGTTTGCCTCGATTGCTATCCCGCATATCGACCAGTCGCAGGAGTCAGACGCGAAGTTTCTCACCCGCCTGGCGGAGCGCAACGGGGCGGAGGTGTCGGTCAAGGCGGGGAAATTGCTGTTCCTGAAAGCCGGTGCCGGTGTTACGGCCAGCGGTAAACCCATTCCACAGATGACCCTCGAGCGCCGTGATGGTGACCGCCACCAGTTTGCGATTGCCGACCGGGGCGCGTATACCGGCGTGACCGCGAAATGGCTGCACACCAGAGAGCCGAAAGCGCAGAAACAGCAGGTGAAACTCAAGCGCAAGGCAAAGCCGCAGAATCTGCGCGCCCTCCAGCACCCGAAAGCGCAGCCGGTAAAAACCAAAGCAGCACCCAAAGAAAAGGAATCACGCGAAGGTGAGTACATGGTCGGTGAGGAAGATAATGTGTTTGCGCTGACCACCATCTATGCCAGCAAGATACAGGCGATGCGTGCCGCTCAGGCAAAATGGGACAAACTGCAACGCGGTGTGGCGGAGTTTTCGATTAGTCTCGCCATGGGGCGCGCAGATCTCTACCCGGAAACACCGGTCGCGGTCTCAGGCTTTAAGCGCGTGATAGACGAGCAGGCATGGACGATCACTAAGGTAATGCACTCACTCAGTAATAGCGGCTTCACGACTTCGCTTGAGCTTGAGGTGCGGCTTTCGGATGTTGAATATGACGCAAAAAGCGACTTTTAATAAAATAATTCTCAAAAAGCGAATTAAAGCGTATCATTTACTCACTTAATGAGAGTAATGAGGCGAGCCATGTTTCATTGTCCTAAATGCCAGCACGCAGCGCATGCCCGCACAAGTCGCTATCTTAGTGAAAACACAAAAGAGCGTTACCATCAATGTACAAATATTAATTGCAGTTGTACTTTTGTGACAATGGAGTCAGTCGAACGCTTTATCGTTACTCCAGGTAAGATTATCCCCGCGCCACCTCACCCGATTAGAGGTGGACAGCAAACCATATGGTTATAGAAAAAGCCCGCTTCGAGCGGGTTTTTTATTATTGAAAATTAGCGTGGAACCGATCTACGTGATGTCGCAAAAAAACGCTGCGACACTTTTGCGACACTGGGCATCAGAAACAAAAAAGCCACTTCGTTAAAAGTGGCTTAATTATATGATTTTAAAGCTAAAATTTGGTGGCCCCTACTGGACTTGAACCAGTGACCAAGCGATTATGAGTCGCCTGCTCTAACCAACTGAGCTAAGGGGCCGTGGCGCAGGATTATAATGTAACTCTGAGCTGCAATCCAGTCATTACGTTGCATGTGCTGGTTTTATAAACAAAGTCTTATCAAACCCTTATGCTGGGTGGTTCTTGTATTTTCCTGACTAGTGCTATTGCTCAGATATAAAAAAGCCCTCACGAGGAGGGCTTTTTGACGAACAATATAATTAATCGTCCAGGAAGCTACGCAGTACTTCAGAACGGCTTGGGTGGCGCAGTTTGCGCAATGCCTTCGCCTCGATCTGACGGATACGTTCGCGGGTAACGTCGAACTGTTTGCCCACTTCTTCCAGCGTGTGGTCGGTATTCATGTCGATACCGAAACGCATACGCAGAACTTTAGCTTCACGAGCGGTCAGACCCGCCAGAACGTCGTGCGTGGCATTACGCAAGCTCTCGGAAGTTGCAGAGTCCAGTGGCAGCTCGAGGGTTGTATCCTCGATGAAATCACCCAAGTGCGAATCTTCATCGTCGCCGATTGGCGTTTCCATGGAGATTGGCTCTTTAGCAATTTTCAGCACTTTACGGATTTTGTCTTCCGGCATCAGCATGCGTTCAGCCAGCTCTTCCGGTGTTGGCTCACGGCCCATCTCTTGCAGCATCTGGCGCGAAATACGGTTGAGTTTGTTGATTGTCTCAATCATATGCACCGGAATACGGATGGTGCGTGCCTGGTCGGCGATAGAACGCGTGATAGCCTGACGAATCCACCATGTAGCATAAGTAGAGAACTTGTAGCCACGACGGTATTCAAACTTATCAACTGCTTTCATCAGGCCGATGTTACCCTCCTGAATCAGGTCGAGGAATTGCAGACCACGGTTGGTGTATTTCTTAGCGATAGAAATAACCAGACGTAAGTTTGCTTCAACCATCTCTTTCTTCGCGCGGCGAGCTTTCGCTTCCCCGATAGACATACGGCGGTTGATGTCTTTAACCTGCTCGATGGTCAGACCGGTTTCTTCTTCAATCTGCTGCAGTTTCTGCAAGCTGCGATGTACGTCATCAGATACGTCGTGCAGTTTTTCAGACCACGGCTTGTTCATTGCAATGGCTGCGTTGAACCAGGTTTCGCTGGTTTCGTTGCCAGTGAACAAGGTGATGAAGTTTTTCTTCGGCATTTTGCACTGTTCAACACACAGTTTCATGATGATACGTTCTTGCGTACGAACGCGGTCCATCATGACGCGCATGCTGTTTACCAGGTAGTCGAATTGCTTCGGTACCAGGCGGAACTGTTTGAAGACTTCAGACAGTTGCTGAATTTCAGCGGCAGAATCTGCGTGAGCACGGCCCTTCGCTTTGATCGTATCGCGAGCTTTTTCGTACTGAGTACGCAGCTCACCGAATTTTTCACGAGCAAGTTCTGGGTCGATGCTGTTGTCATCGTCCGCTTCTTCCTCATCTTCTTCGTCATCACTATTATCAGTGTTTTCTTCGCTGGTTAGCTCAGAACCGATGTGAGTGGCTGTAGGGGCAAGATCTTCTTCAGCATTCGGGTCAACAAAGCCAATGATCAAATCAGACAGACGTGCTTGTTCTGCTTCAACGCGATCGTACTGCTCAAGCAGATAAGTGATCGCTTCCGGATATTCGGCAACGGAGCACTGTACCTGGTTGATACCGTCTTCGATACGTTTAGCGATATCGATTTCACCCTCACGGGTTAACAGCTCAACGGTACCCATTTCACGCATGTACATGCGAACCGGGTCAGTGGTACGCCCGATTTCAGATTCTACGCTGGACAGCACTTGAGCGGCAGCTTCTTCCGCATCTTCGTCTGTGTTGTTTGAATTTTCAGCAAGCAACAGGTCATCGGCGTCAGGTGCTTCTTCCATCACCTGAATGCCCATGTCATTGATCATTTGGATGATGTCTTCGATCTGATCGGAGTCGACGATATCTTCCGGCAGATGGTCATTGACCTCAGCATAGGTCAGATAGCCTTGCTCCTTACCACGTTGGACAAGAAGTTTAAGCTGTGACTGCGGGTTTTGCTCCATAAGACGGTATCCACACTTCAGTATTAGGGTTGGTGTCGGTCGGCGAAACCGCCAACAATAACGTAACGAGGGCTGACTTATTTTATTGCCGCTGCCCATCCTTGCGGCGTTCGGGTTTGACCCGACTAATGTTCGGCAGTTAAGCCGCGAGTATTTACTTTTTCGCGCGTGATTCTGTTATCACGCGGACTTCCTCACGCTCCGCAGGCGTTAGCCCTGTTGTTCTGGAACGTGCAATCAATTCTTCAAACCTCAACTCCAGCACGGAATCAAACATATGTTCGAGTGCATCGGTGAACGTTTTTTCTGCAATATCCTTATCTGCTATATCGTCCCATGAAGAAAGTTTTTCAAGGGTTGCAGCTTCATTTGTGCCGCGATATAGCTCTAAAAGCTGTCCGGTGGTTAAACCTGGTTGTGCAAGGCAGGTATTTACAAGGTCGATAAAGAGTTTCAACCCTGGCAACTTCGCCTGTTCCAGACCGTTAAGCGGTGGCACACTCGGTGCCAACTCTGGATTTTGAACCAGTAGTCCTATCAGTATACGCATGGTTGTGCGTTTTAGCTGTGGAGCCGGGCGCGGTCCGTTGTTCTCCGCAAGCTTAGGCATCAACTTTTCAAGCTGGTTATCGTCTAAAATGCCCAGTTTGTTGCCCAGTTCCTGGCGCAGATAAATACGTAAAGTTTCACCAGGTACCTGAGTAATCAGTGGTAATGCAAGAGTACTCAGTCGCGCACGGCCATCCGGTGAACTCAAATCGACCTGCGGCATCAGGCTGTTAAAAAGAAACGTAGAAAGCGGCTGTGCGTGTTCCATGCGCGCTTCAAATGCTTCTTTACCTTCTTTACGCACCAGCGTGTCGGGGTCTTCACCATCAGGCAAGAACATAAAGCGCAACTGACGTCCGTCCGTCATATAAGGTAGCGCAGTTTCCAGAGCGCGCCATGCGGCATCTCGCCCAGCGCGATCCCCGTCATAACAACAGACCACGGTATCAGTAACCCGGAACAGCAGTTGGATATGGTCAGCGGTGGTTGACGTGCCTAAAGAGGCAACGGCGTAAGATATGCCGTATTGCGCCAAAGCGACCACATCCATGTAACCTTCCACCACCAATAAACGCGGCGGTTCTGACTGACTTTGTTGCGCTTCATATAGGCCATAGAGCTGGCGGCCTTTATGAAAAATTTCAGTTTCCGGGGAGTTCAGGTACTTCGGCTGGCCATCGCCCAGCACGCGACCACCAAAACCAATTACCCGGCCTCGCTTATCACGGATCGGGAACATCACCCGTTCACGGAAGCGGTCGTAGCTACGCCCCTGATCGTTGGTGACCAACATGCCTGCATCCGTCAGAGCCTGACGATTTTCGCTATTACCACCAAACCGTTTTAAGACGTTATCCCAACCGGGAGGGGCATAACCGATGGCAAAGTGTTGAATAACCTCGGCACTTAAACCACGCTGTGCCAGATACTGGCGAGCAGATTCAGCCGATTGTTGACCCAGGGATTGCTGATAAAAGGCATTTAAGCCATCCATCAATTGATACAGACTTTGCCGTTGATGACGCTCAATCTGGCTTGGTCCGCTACCTGCTTCGTATGGCACCTCAAGGTTGTGCATGGCCGCCATTTCTTCAACGCTTTCGACAAATTCAAGCTTGTCGTAGTTCATTAAAAAATCTAGCGCGTTGCCATGCGCACCACAGCCGAAACAATGGTAAAACTGTTTCTCACCGTTTACGGTGAAAGAGGGGGTTTTTTCGTTATGGAACGGACAGCACGCATGATAGTTCTTGCCCTGCTTTTTCAGCTTAACACGCGCATCGATCAGATCGATGATGTCGGTGCGAGCCAGCAAGTCATTGATGAAAACACGTGGAATTCGTCCAGCCATAGGCCCCGTTTGGTACTTGCTTACTTTCAGTCTTGCGAAAAAGCAACAGGTTGAAAGAGCAGAAGTATGTCAGTTTCATGAACGAAAATAAGCCGCGCATTCCTTTCGGAAGCACGGCCTTTACAACTACTACAAGTCTGTTCCGGAGGCTAAAACCCCCAGGATACTAGTACAGACGAGTGCGGCGTGCGTTTTCGCGAGCCAATTTCTTCGCGTGACGTTTCACAGCAGAAGCTTTAGCGCGTTTACGTTCGGTAGTCGGTTTTTCATAGAACTCACGACGACGAACTTCCGCCAGAACACCTGCTTTCTCACAAGAACGCTTGAAGCGACGCAGTGCTACGTCGAAAGGCTCGTTTTCACGTACTTTAATTACCGGCATTAACTCTCACCTTTGATAAATTCGGTTTGCCGCTGACTTAGGCGTCAGCTATTTCAAAATGGTGCGGAATTTTACTGCAACTACTGCTGCTTTGTAAAGCACCGGACAACCAGAAACCTGGCTTTTGGGCCGGAATCTTCCAGGGGCGTGGATTATACACCACCCGAGCACAGTATGTGAGCAAAGTTTTACAATAAGCGCCCAGGGGCTTAAACTTCGCGGCAAGACTGAGAGGTAGAGAAAACCATGCGTGTACTGGGTATAGAAACATCCTGCGATGAAACCGGCATCGCCATTTATGACGATGAAAAAGGTTTGTTAGCCAATCAATTGTATAGTCAGGTGAAATTGCACGCAGACTATGGCGGCGTGGTGCCGGAACTTGCTTCCCGTGACCATGTGCGCAAAACCGTACCATTGATTCAGGCAGCGCTTAAAGAAGCAGGATTAACCGCCGAAGATATTGATGGCGTCGCTTATACCGCAGGGCCTGGCCTTGTCGGTGCGCTCTTGGTTGGGGCAACCATTGGTCGTTCACTGGCATTTGCCTGGGATGTGCCCGCTGTGCCGGTTCATCACATGGAAGGGCATTTATTAGCGCCGATGCTGGAAGATAATCCGCCAGAGTTTCCGTTTGTCGCGTTGCTGGTTTCCGGCGGCCATACACAATTAATTAGTGTGACGGGAATCGGCCAGTACGAACTGCTCGGTGAGTCTATTGATGACGCCGCAGGTGAAGCCTTTGATAAAACAGCCAAACTGCTGGGTCTGGACTATCCTGGTGGGCCAATGCTTTCAAAAATGGCATCACAAGGCACTGCAGGGCGCTTTACTTTCCCGCGCCCGATGACGGATAGACCTGGCCTCGATTTCAGTTTTTCTGGTCTGAAAACTTTTGCTGCCAACACGATTCGCGGTAACGACGCAGATCCACAAACGCGTGCCGATATCGCTCGAGCTTTTGAAGATGCTGTTGTAGATACGCTGGCTATTAAATGCAAACGTGCGTTGGATCAAACCGGTTTTAAGCGTCTGGTGATGGCGGGTGGTGTGAGCGCAAACCGTACGCTGCGTATGCGTATGGAAGAGATGATGGCTAAACGCCGTGGTGAGGTGTTCTACGCGCGTCCTGAATTCTGTACCGATAACGGCGCGATGATTGCTTACGCAGGTATGATTCGTTTGAAAGCGGGAACCGCAGGTGAATTGAGCGTGACAGTCCGCCCACGGTGGCCGCTGGCAGAGTTACCGGCGGCGTAAAACTAAACCAAATCAACAAACAGGGAGTGAGAAATCACTCCTTTTTTTTGTCTTTATTTCTGCGTAATTTCTTCCAGATTTTGGTTTCCTGACCACGCCACAAACGCTGAATATTATCGTGATGGCGCATTAAAATCAGACAGGAAAGCATTGCTACCGGGAAGGTGAACTGTGGTTTGAACCACCAGACATAGAACGGGGCGATCAGCGCACTAATAATTGCGCCAAGTGAGGAGTAACCGCTGAGCAATACGCTCAGTAGCCAGGTGCCCGCCATCACACCGGTTAAATCCCAGCCGATCGGTGCTATGGCACCAAATGCGGTTGCGACACCTTTGCCACCGTGGAATTTAAAGAAAACGGGCCAGATATGACCAAGGCAAGCGGCGATAGCGATAAGCCCCAGCCAGAACGGGGTTACGCCTAGCGCGTATGCCGCCCAGACTGGTAACATTCCTTTGAGAACATCAAAAATCAGTACCGCTACGGCTGCGCCTTTACCGCCAATACGTAAAACATTGGTTGCACCTGGATTGCCGGAACCGTTCTCTCGCGGGTCAGGAAGCCCCGCTATTCGGCAGACCAGAATGGCGCTAGAAATTGAGCCGCAAAGATACGCGAGTAGGATCATGCCAGGCGCGATTGCACTCATAACGCTGTTCCATTTTGAAAGTGTCGTTGTATTCTCTGCATCTGTGGATAATACGCATATTTCGCCAGAAGTGGTATCTGGCGTGACTAAAAACCGGGCAGGGCGTGATGGACATTGTATTTATAGAGCAACTCACTGTAATCACCACAATTGGTGTTTACGACTGGGAACAAACTATCTCCCAGAAATTGGTATTCGATATCGAAATGGCATGGGATAACCGCCAGGCCGCCAGCAGCGACAATGTAAATGATTGTTTAAGCTATGCTGATGTCAGTGAAGCGGTAATTAACCATGTCTCCGGGGGGCGTTTTGCTCTGGTTGAACGTGTTGCTGAAGAGGTCGCACAACTCCTGCTGACCCGCTTTAATTCACCTTGGGTACGTTTAAAAGTCAGCAAACCAGGTGCGGTTGCGCAGGCAGCCAATGTTGGGGTTGTTATTGAACGTGGCAGTAATCTGAAAGCTAATCATTAAATTCATATTTGTTAAACCAAGCATGTGTAACCTGGTCATAACTGTTATCTATTCGCGGCAGTTGCCGCTTTTTTTATGTTTGCTTTAGGGGTTAGAGGGTTTATTAATGGGCGATCTGCACTCGTTAGTTATTGCTGCAATTCTTGGGGTTGTTGAAGGTCTTACGGAGTTCCTCCCTGTTTCGTCCACTGGCCATATGATTATTGTCGGTCACTTGCTCGGATTTGAAGGCGATACGGCGAAAACATTTGAAGTGGTTATCCAGCTTGGTTCTATCCTTGCGGTGGTGGTGATGTTCTGGCGTCGCTTGTTTGGGCTTATTGGTATTCACTTTGGTCGCCAACCGCATGAAGGCACGGGAACAGGGCGTTTGACACTGATCCATATCCTGTTGGGTATGGTGCCAGCGGTGGTTCTGGGGCTGGTTTTCCATGACATGATTAAATCGCTATTTAATCCGGTGAACGTCATGTATGCGCTAGTGGTGGGCGGTGTGCTGCTGATAGCCGCAGAACTGTTAAAACCAAAAGTTGCGCGTGCAGAAGGTGTTGATGACATCACTTATCGTCAGGCATTTGCTATTGGTTGCTTCCAGTGTTTAGCTTTGTGGCCGGGATTTTCGCGCTCCGGTGCGACAATTTCAGGCGGGATGCTAATGGGTGTTAGCCGATACGCTGCATCTGAGTTTTCTTTCCTGCTGGCCGTGCCAATGATGATGGGTGCCACAGTGTTGGATGTTTATAAGAGCATCGGTTTTTTAACTATGGCCGATCTTCCAATGTTTGCCGTTGGTTTTATTACCGCATTTATCGTTGCGCTAATTGCTATTAAAACATTCCTGCAAATTATCAAGCGTATTTCTTTTATTCCGTTCGCAATTTATCGTTTTGCGGTTGCGGCAGTGGTTTATTTCGTGTTCTTCTAATATTCACCACTAATATTAAAAGCCACTCATAATGAGTGGCTTTTTTATTTTTGATTAGGGATTAGCGTAATGTGAGAAGTTGTGCGAACAATCACATTCCCCCAATTCATTCCTGACTATTATCATCTACTCGTTTCTGGAGGAAATATGTCAACCATTGTCCACCGATTTATCAGCTATTGCTTCTATTGTCTGCTGGAGAGATTCAGCAGCGTGAAGTCATTGCTGTGTGGACTTTGTTGTTTCAACTCCGTTCAGTCACTGAGTTCTGCTGAAGAATCTACGCATGAAAATAGCGATGATGATTTTTCTTGTGGCTGGTCACGTTTATGGGGTTGTGCAAGCCAGAGCTTGGTAGCTGCATCTCCCCGGCTACCGATTCCACAAGCCTCAGGTGCTGTAAAAACTATTTTTCAGGTTCGCCTGGTGGCGCAACTTCGCCACGAGCTGGCGTTTAGCTTTACTACCCGCAGTGTCCACCAGTTGTTGGTTTGCCATCGTTTAAGCGGCGAGTCAGACGCCAATTCAGATTCACATAATATGCTGTTTTATCGATTAAAAAGCACAATGCGCCTCACCGCCATTGTGCTTTTTTTATTGTCTAAATCCGACCCGAGAGAGAATCCATTATGTATATCGTTTGTGTAGCTGCATGTCCGACAGGCGTCGCTCATACCTTTATGGCCGCTGAAGCGCTGGAAATCACTGGCAAAAGCCGTGGGCATGAAATTAAAGTCGAAACCCAGGGCAGCATGGGGGTAGAGAACGAGATTACCGCAGAAGACCTGGTGCGTGCCGATGGTGTGATCATTGCCGCCGATGTTGCTATCAATAACAGAGAACGGTTTGATGGCATGCTAAAACTGGAATGCAGCGTGGCAGACCCGATAAAGTTTGGTGAGGCCGTCTTTGAAGCCATTGAGCAGGAGATAAATCATGGCTAAATTTCAGGGTGGCGGACCGAAATCCTCCACGGGTACAGAAGTCAAAAACGCTATCATGACGGGTGTATCGTACATGCTGCCGTTTGTCATCGCAGGTGCGGTTATTATGGGGATCGCCCGTATTGGTGCCTCGATGTATGGCATCGATAATATTTGGGATGCCAGCCATGAACAAGCTGCAAGCCTGGTCGTGCAGATGCTACACAAGTTCGATGGGTTTGGTGGGCTAGCGTTGTCATTGATGTTGCCGGTTGTGGCGGGTTACATCAGTTTTGCGATTGCCAATAAACCGGGGATTGCGCCAGGCATGGTGGGTGGTCTTTTGGCTAGTAACCTGGGAACGGGCTTCCTGGGAGCACTGGCGGCGGGTTTCGTCGCGGGTTACATCATTCGCTTGTTGACGGCGAAAGTTAAACTGCCACGCTCGCTGGCCTCTGCGGGACCGATTTTTATTCTGCCTGTTGGTGGCACGCTGCTGACCTGCATCATCATGGCATTTGTGATTGGCACGCCTCTGGCGGCATTAAATCACGGTATGGAAGCGTGGTTAATGGCGATGTCCGGCACCAACAAAATCATCCTGGCGGCAGTGGTCGGCGGTATGGTGGGCTTTGACCTTGGCGGGCCGGTAAACAAAGCGGCAGTCACTACCGCAATGGCGTTACTAGCTTCCGGTATTTACGACCCCAATACGGCGGCACAAGTGGCGATTATCATCCCGCCAATTGGCCTCGGCGTTGCTTCACTTATCTGGAAAAACCGCTTCCCGGAATCGTTGCAAGAAGCAGGTAAAGCTTCAACGCTTATGGGTTTGATTGGTGTTTCGGAAGGTGCAATTCCTTTTGCCCTGGCAAATCCCAAAATTATTATTATCAACGTTGTAGGTACAGCCACGGGGGCTGCGATGGCGGTGGGTTTAGGTGCAGTAAATCATGCGCCCATTTCCGGGTTTTATGGTTGGTTGGCCGTGGATGGTTGGCCGATTTACATCCTGTCGATTGCCGTAGGTTCCGCGATTGTCGCAGTGGGTTCACTGCTGGTTTTTCGCCAAATGAAACCATTAACCAACAAAGAAGAAAAAACCACTACACCAGCACCTAAATTTAAAGTGAGCCGTTAACGGTTTATTTTATGGTGTTCTGATGAGTGTCTGGGAAATATAAATGAGAGTGATTATTCTCAGGGTTCTCCGCGTTTAAATAAAAGTCATTATGCCGTGATTAATATGATCTCGTCATCATGTAGGGTCGAAATATGAAAACTGTTCATCTGGTACAACATACTCATTGGGATCGTGAGTGGTATTTCACCGAGAATGATTCAAAAGCAGTGCTTTATTATTTTATGGACGATTTATTACAGCGCCTGGAAGAAGATAAAACATTAGGGCCATTCGTTCTCGACGGGCAAACGGTCATTATCGAAGATTATTTAAATGTGGCACCTCATCAGGAAACACGATTACGGAAATTAATTGAGCAGGGTCGAATTGTTACCGGTCCATGGTATACGCAAAGCGATTTTCTGGTGGTGGGGGCGGAGTCTATAACCCGTAACTTGCTGCTAGGGCACGCCGATTGCCAACGCTTTGGTGGCTTAATGCCTATAGGTTATGTTCCTGATTCATTTGGGCAAAGCGCACAATTACCAATGTTTTTGCAACAGTTTGCTATCGACCATGCAGTTATCTGGCGTGGCTGGAGCGAATACAACGTGTCGCACAGTGAATTTAGCTGGCACAGTGCCGATGGCAGTAAAGTCACCGCCGCCGTACTGCCGTGGGGATATGGTTGTGCAAAATGGTTGCCGGACTCCCCACTTGACGGGTTAAAGACACTGGAAACGACTCTGGAAAAACAGACACGTTTCTCATTAACCGACCATGTTCTGCTACCAAATGGCAATGACCAGTCGCCGTTTGAGTATCGCGTTCCGGCAATGCTCGACCAGCTGAATCAGCAGCAAGATAACTATCGTTTTGTACGCAGCAGTTTCAGCCAGTTTTTCCAGGCGCTGGAAAGCACGAATGCAGAGTTGCCGACTTACCAGGGAGAGCTAATCAGCCCAAAATACATGCGTGTTCATCGCGGTATTTTCTCAACTCGTGTCGACATTAAACAGTTGAATGCACGCCTGGAACAGACACTGAGCCAACATCTGGAGCCGCTATTAGCCGTCAACTGGCGGCTGGGCCTTCCGTATCCGCAACATGCAGTGGATAACATCTGGCGCGAAGCGATGAAGTCCCATGCTCACGACAGTATTGGCGGCTGCAATTCAGACCGGGTGAACGCGATGGTGAAAAATCGCCTTGAATCGGGCCTCGAAATGGCTGAACAGCTTATCGATCTGAATATGAAGATGCTCGCTGAAGGGATCTCAGCGCTACAGGAAGGCAAGAAAATCATCATCTTCAATGCCCGTCCGCAAGTCCGTCACGGTCTGGTCGAACTAACGATTTTCACACCGGATCACGATTTCCGCGTGGTAGATGGCGCAGGCAAAGAGTGCCGTTGGCAGATTGTCGAAGAAGGTCGCCAGGATATGTCGATAATCGTTCAGGAGTTATCAAACAGCACCGAAACCACCTGGTACCGCAAATGTCAGTTGGTGCTGGAAGTCGCCGATATCCCTGCGTGCGGTTATCAGACGTTGTACTTGCAAGAGGGTGTCAGCGCGGGTTTTGAACAGCATAGTAAACCGATAGTGAAACTTGAAAACGAATGGCTGCGATTAGATGCTGACGAACGAGGGATTTTGACGCTGACCGACAAGCGCAGTCGACAGGTTTATCACCACATTTTGCAATTGGTAGATGGTGGGGACGCAGGTGATAACTACAACTATTCGCCTCCGTTCGATGACTGGCTTATCAATAGTGATGCATTTCTGGCTTCCATCAGTGGTCAGCAAGGGCCGTTGCAAAGTAGTTTAACGCTGAACTGGCAGATGGCTGTACCGCAGGATTTAGCGGCGCGCAAAGAGCGCAAGATCGATGCCAATCTCGATATTTCGATGGTCATCACGCTTGTGCATAGTAATACCTGGCTTGATGTGGCTATCAGCGTGAATAACACGGTTTGCGATCATCGTTTGCAGGTCTTGCTACCGACTGATGTTCAGCAACATATTCACTTCGCTGATCAGCCATTTGGCCTGATTGAACGCTATAACCAACCGCCTGAAATGGCAGTTTGGAAAGACGAGCAGTGGACTGAAGCCCCGGTAGCACTCTATCCGATGCAAAGCCAGGTCATGATGTTCGACGAGAAGCGCGGGTTGTGCGTTGTGACTGAAGGGTTGCGTGAATATCAAATCCCAGAAAATCGGCAGGACGTGATTGCGGTGACTTTGTTGCGTAGCGTGGGTTGGCTCGGGCAGGCCAATATGCCTTATCGTCCTGGTCGCGCATCCGGTATGGTTTTGCCGTCGCCAGAGTCGCAAATTCAGGGAATGCACCATTTCAAACTCAGCCTGTTATTGATGAATAACGGCGCGGATAAGGTGTTCTGGCGTGACGTTGAACGTGCCCGCAGTATGCTTCACGCCTGGCTTGCAACTGGCTGGTCCCGTTTCCGTTCTAATCCTCACAGCCGCATTTTCCCACATCATTTCAGCATATTAAGTTGGGATACCGATCTTCATTTCAGCGTGCTGAAAAAAGCGCAACATAGCGATGCGTTAGTGGTGCGTAGCTGGAACCCGTCTACGCAACCTTTACCACGAGGGGCGGTTAGCGCAAACGGGGAAGTAACGCCCGCGACGCTTGCTGAAACTGCGTTGAATACCCATCCAGGAACGGTGCCAACGTGCGCGCCTGCTACTTTTGTCATCACTTTCTGAGGGTGGGGAAAACATGCTAACACTCGACTTTATTTGTACTCTGCCCAATGGCATTCATGCGCGTCCGGCCAGTGAAATCGAACAGCGTACGCAACCTTTTAAAGCTTCTATTACATTGATAAATCTGAGCAAAAAAACGCAGGCTGATGCGAAAAGCGTATTGGGTATGATTGGTGCGGATATTACTCATGGCGACCAGTGCCAGTTTTTGATTGAAGGTGAAGATCAACAAGTGGCCTTTGAATTGCTTCATGCGTTTATGCACGATGAGTTTGAAGATTGTGACGAACCGCTAGTGTTATCGCCGGACAATCACACACAACCGCTGCCGGTCTTTATTGAACATGCCTGCCCGAAATACATGCGTGGTAATGGCGTCAGTAAGGGGATTGGCCGTGGTGTTCCGGTTCATATTGATTCGGTGGATCTCCATGAATTGTCGCGTCATGAACCTGCAACGGATGTTGTTCTTCAACAGCAGCAATTGCTTGAAGCTTGGGCCATAACGCAACAGACGCTGTGCAGTGCAGATGTGGGGGCCGAACATGTCCTGGCGGCGCAGCTTAAATTGCTCAGCGATCCTGCGTTTAAATCATGTTTGTTTTCACACATTACCGCGCGCAACGCATTACAAGCTATCGTGCTGACAGCGCAGACGTTGAGCCAACCGTTACTCAACAGCAGCAGCCAGTATCTGCGCGAACGCGTTATTGATATTCGTGATCTTTGCCAGGGTATTGCCACAAATCTGTTAGGGAGACCGCTTGAAAGCCAGCTAATGCTTACGCAAGACAGCATTGTTATTTGTAGCGGTACGCTTACTCCCGGCCAGTTTCTGCGGCTGCGCAATCCACATCTGAAAGGCATTGTGATGGGCGACGGTGGTGAAACCTCACATACCGTGATTCTGGCCCGTTCGTTCGGTATACCGTTGCTATGCGGTGTGACGCAAAGTGAGGGGCTGACGCATGAGGCCAGCATGTTGATTCTGGATAGCCGCTACGGTTTGCTGGTGGCGAATCCGAATGAAGCAATGGAAAGCTGGTATCGGCTGGAAACAGCGAAACAGCGGGCGATTGCGAAACGAAGTGCACCATTGTGCGGGCAACAGGTTTCTACGGCTGATGGTGTCACCGTCAGCGTGCTGGCGAATACTGCACTCGCCATTGAAGCGCAAAGTGCGTTTGCCCTTGGGGCTGATGGCGTTGGTCTGTTCCGCACCGAAATGCTGTTTTGTGAGCGTAGCCAGGCGCCTGATGAAGATGAGCAATTTCAGGCATACAGCGAAGTACTAAGAAGTGCGGCGGGCAAAAAAATCACTATTCGTACGCTGGATATTGGTGGCGATAAACCCTGTGATTTTCTGGATTTACCAAAAGAGGAAAACCCGTTCCTGGGCTATCGCGCCGTGCGTATGTACCCGCAGTTTCATGACGTTTTCACCACGCAGGCCCGTGCGTTATTAAGAGCGAGTGCGGTTGGGCCATTGAATATCATGGTGCCGATGGTGGCAACGCTTGCGGAAATACAATGGTTACACAGCGAGTTTCAGCGCATCGCAGCCACGTTGCAGCAGGAGGATATTCCGCTCGGGGAGTGGCACCTTGGTATTATGGTTGAAGTGCCATCAACGCTCTATCTTCTGGAAAAAGCCGCTAACTATCTCGATTTTGTTTCTATCGGCAGTAATGATCTGGCGCAGTATTTCCTGGCATGCGATCGCGGGAATCCGTATGTACGCCATCTGTATGACTATCGAAACCCAACGTTTTTAGCGCTAATGCGCGATATTACGCAGCGTGCCCAAGCGGCGGGGCTGGCGATTAGTCTATGTGGTGAAATGGCGGCAGATAAGCAAATGCTACCACTGCTCGTCGGAATGGGGCTAACGGAGTTGAGTATGGCGACGGGAGCTATCACGCAATGTAAGGAAGCGCTAACTACGCTGAATGTTCAGCAATGCCAAAAGCTTCTGGAAACGGCTATTGCCTGCGACACCGGTGAAGATGTGGTGGAAATTGTAGAAAAGTTCACACGAGCACAATCGCAAAAACCGGTGCTGGCATCTGAATTGCTGTTACTGGATAAAACCGTGAACAGCAAAGAAGAAGCTATCAAATTGCTGACTGATAACCTTGAAGTACAGCAGCGGGCTATTTCGGGGTCGCAAGTGGAAAGGGCTATCTGGGAGCGTGAAGCCGTGTTCTCAACCGCGCTCGGTTTTTCAGTGGCCATTCCGCACTGCAAATCACCACATGTGTCGCACAGCAGCATTTCTCTTTTGCGCGCTAATTCGCCTGTGAGTTGGGGGGAAGGTATTGATGTGCAACTGGTTATCATGTTGACGGTAAACGAACAGGAACAAAATAACCACATGAAGATCTTCTCGCGCCTGGCTCGCAAACTGATGCACAGCGATTTCCGCGAACAGCTGCAAACGCTCTCGGATGCTGCGACGCTAACGGATCTCTTGTCGTCAGAGCTGGCACTTTAAGGGACTAAAAAGGAAATGACTTTAACCACTACTTTACCTGGTGAAACGCAAAGCATGCGCAAACCGTTGGCAGTATTGGCGTGGGCCTTCTTCTTGTGGGCATGCTGGTGTTGATGTTGGTTGGCCCAAAGTTGCGCCAACCTCTGTGGTCATCACTTAGCGGTAGGCGTAACCAATCCGGCTTCTTTCTTCCATGCTTCAACGGCGGCAATACGGCGGCGATTTAGCTCATCACGAATCGCTGGGCCGCTAAATCCATCATCAATCACTTCTTTGTTGGTCACACTTTGTGCCGCAAGCCATGCCGCGCGCAGCAGCCTGCCTTGAGGATAATCACTGCCTTCAAAGCCGGTGCGTCCACGTGCGTCAGCTTCGCTGGTTAAGGCGATTTGTTCAACGCGTTGCGGTTTGCGCCATGCATCGATGGCATCGAATAATTTGACGATGGTTTTCGGCTGCAAAATGGGTAGCGTGTGAATCAAGTCGTGATATTCGGCAACCAGTTTGGCAAGATCGCGGATGTCATTGGGCACGCGCATACGCTGGCATAATTGCTCGACAAGTTTCACACCCGCCGGGCCATGGCCGTGATGGCGAGGCCAGAATTCTTTTGGCGTCAACCCCTTACCCAAGTCGTGGCACAGAGTGGCAAAACGCACGTCGACTTCCGGGCTGAGTTGGGCGGCAATCGCCAGCGTCATCAAAACGTGAATGCCTGTGTCGATTTCCGGATGCCATTTTTCTGGTGCAGGAACGCCGAACAGGGCGTCGATTTCCGGGAATAGCACCGCCAGCGCGCCGCATTTGCGCAGTACATCGAAATAAACCTGTGGATTACGGCTGGTGAGCGCGTTTTCCGTCTCTTTCCAGACGCGTTCAGGCGTCAGATGCGCGAGCTCGCCATTAGCGGCCATTGACGTCATCAGCGTCATGGTTTCTGGAGCAATCTGGAAATTGAGATGGGCGTAGCGCGCAGCAAAACGCGCCACGCGTAAAACACGTAGCGGGTCTTCATTGAAAGCGGGAGACACATGGCGCAATAGGCGCTTTTCAATATCGGCACGCCCGTTATAGGGGTCGATAAACTCGCCGTGTTCGTCCTGGGCAATCGCGTTGATAGTCAAATCGCGGCGCAACAAGTCTTGCTCAAGCGTGACATCAGGCGCGGCATAGCAGGTAAAACCTGTATAGCCCGGGCCTGATTTACGCTCGGTGCGCGCTAATGCATACTCTTCACGCGATTTGGGGTGCAGAAATACTGGGAAGTCTTTACCAACCTGCTGGTAGCCTGCATCCAGCATTTCTTGCGGCGTAGCGCCAACAACAACCCAATCTTTATCTTTGACCGGTAATCTCAACAACCCATCACGTACCGCACCACCGACCAGATAAATCTTCACGCTTTAATGCCCCTGCATCTGTTAACCAATGACGATAATACATAAGTGTAGGATACAGGGTTGCAGATCAGTTCATCCAGCGGTCTTTCTTCTTACGGCTTGGGATCATGTGTGGCAGTAACAGGCCAAGCAGCAGACCGAAACCTGCGACACCACCGCCGTACATAAACCACTGCATGATAATGGCGCGTTGCTTGTCATCCAACTGAACGTTCGCGGCATCGACTTTCTTCTTCGCGACGATTAATTGGTTTTTAAGCTGTTGATTTTCTTCTTTCAGACCAGTGATAACACTGTCGCTCTGTGCCACTTTTTGCTGCATATCAGCGGTGCGCTGATTCCAGGTAGTGTCGATGTTGTTGAGCTTATCGGTCAGTGTCTTAACTTGATTTTCAAGATCTGGTACACGAGTACGCAGGCTTGGCGTGGTACTCAATTGCGCGAGCGGGATCCAGGAAGTACGGCCATTGCTGTCGCGCACCTGGCCGTATTTTGTTTCTTCATTGCTCTGCAGCAGGGTGACTTCTTCACCCGCATTCACGGTGCCGAGCAAGCGGTAATTATCTCCGGGACCACTACGTACCCAGGTGTTCAGTTCGTCAGATACATAACGTTTTTCATCGGCATGGGCCACAACGGAAACGCTAAGAGAGAGCAAAGTAAGGCAAATTAGGCGGAATTTGTGCATGATTTCGTCATTATTGTCATAAATAGTGGAACGATAGTAGTGGCATCAGTCTGACGGTGCAATCCGTAAACCTGAATGAGAATCATCCTGGTGTGAATTTGACCAATTGCTCACGCTCAATGGCCCGTCAAAATACGCGCCACTCATGGTAATTTGGCGAAAAATATTATCTACTGACCGCTATTAGCCGATTAAGTTCGCCGGGTGTGAGCCCGATGTGACACAACTAAAAGTAAAAAGACGATGACTCAAGAAATCGAACTCAAATTTATTGTTAATCCAACTGAACTGGATTCTCTTCGTAACACATTAAACGCGCTTGAAAGCCAGCATAGCGAACCCCGCCAGTTGCTCAATATCTATTATGAAACGTCCGATAACCAATTGCGCCGTCATGATATGGGGTTGCGTATCCGTGGTGATAATGGTCGTTATGAAATGACGATGAAAATTGCAGGCCGTGTGACCGGTGGGTTGCACCAGCGTCCGGAATACAATGTGGAGCTGAATGGGCCTGAGCTGGATTTGTCGCTGTTCCCGCAAGAAATCTGGCCAGAAGGGCTTTCACCTGAAGTTTTACAAACGCAACTGAACCCGCTCTTTAGCACTGACTTTGTACGTGAAAAGTGGGTAGTCACTCACGGTAAAAGCCGTATCGAGCTTGCCTTGGATTTAGGTGAAGTTAAAGCGGGCGAACAGGTTGAGCCATTGTGCGAGTTGGAACTTGAATTGCTGGAAGGCGAAACAGCAGATGTTCTGGCTTTTGCCAAACAACTGGTTACACAACCTGGCTTACGTCAGGGAAACCTGAGCAAAGCAGCACGCGGTTACCATCTGGCGCAGGGAAATCTGGAAAGAGAGATTAAACCGTTAACCGTTCTGCGTGTAGCGCAGAAAGCAACAGTAGAACAAGGGCTGGAAGGCTCGCTGGAACTGGCACTGAGCCACTGGCAATATCACGAAGAGCTGTGGTTGCGTGGCAACGGCAAAGCTAAAGCTCAGGTTCTGGAAGCGGTTGGCCTTGTGCGTCACGCTTTGGCGCTGTTCGGTGGCATTGTTCCGCGAAAAGCGAGTACCCAGTTACGTGAGCTGTTAGCAACCTACGAAACCATGCTGGCTCAAGAACTGAAAGCGCCAGAACTGGCTTTCAGCGCACAAAGCAGCCAGGCCAAATTAGCACTCACCGAGTGGCTGGTTGGGCGCCAATGGCAGAAATTCACTGATGACAAAGCCACTGTTAAACTGGCGGGTTCGTATAAGCGTTTTGCGGATACCCATCTTTCCCGTCACGCCGCAGAACTGAAAGAAACATTCCAGCGCCCGCTGGGCGATAGCTATGCCGACCAACTGCCACGTCTGGCTCGTGAAACCGGCTCTATCCGCTTGCTGGCAGGCGTTTATGACGATGCGAAAACTCAACCCTGGTTGGATAATTGGCAAGGGTTGCGCCATGCCATTGTGACTCGCCAGCAGGTTGAAATTGAACATTACCGTAATGAAGCTATCTCCCAGGCACCTTTCTGGCTGCATAGCGGGAAATAACCATCGTTTGTAAGGGATACGACCATGATGTCGCAAGCGCCACTTTTACAGCAGCATTTGCAGGCGGCGCTGGCGCGTCTGCCACAAGAGATTGACCGTCAGACGCTAAGCCAGAAAGCTCAAGCGGTGTTGGCGTTTAGTGATTTTGTTTGTGACAGCATGGCGGCTCATCCCGTTTGGCTTGCGGAGCTTGAACAATCGCCGCCGCTTGCCGATGAATGGCAGAATTATGCAGCATGGCTGCAGCAGGAATTACAAGGTGTCGATAGCGAGCCCGCGTTAATGACCGCGCTGCGTCTATTCCGCCGTCGCATGATGGTGCGAATCGCCTGGGCGCAGGCGTTGCAACTGATGCCGACAGAAAGCTCACTCCAGCAACTGAGTACATTGGCCGAAACGCTCATTATTGCCGCCCGAGATTGGCTGTATACCGCATGTTGTCGCGAGTGGGGTACGCCATGCAATCAGGCTGGTGTGGCTCAACCGCTGATGATCCTCGGTATGGGTAAACTTGGTGGTGGCGAACTGAATTTCTCCTCCGATATCGACCTGATTTTTGCCTGGCCGGAAAATGGTTCGACACAGGGCGGACGGCGCGAGCTTGATAACGCGCAGTTCTTTACCCGTCTGGGCCAACGATTGATAAAAGTTTTGGACCAACCAACTCAAGACGGTTTTGTTTATCGCGTTGATATGCGCTTGCGTCCTTTTGGCGACAGTGGCCCGCTGGTGCTGAGCTATGCCGCCTTAGAAGATTACTATCAGGAACAAGGGCGTGACTGGGAACGTTACGCGATGGTCAAAGCTCGAGTTATGGGCGATAACGACGACGTATGGAGCCAGGAGCTACGGAACATGCTCCGGCCTTTCGTCTTCCGTCGTTATATCGACTTTAGCGTGATTCAGTCGCTGCGTAACATGAAAGGGATGATAGCCCGTGAAGTGCGCCGCAGAGGTTTGACGGATAACATCAAACTCGGCGCTGGTGGCATTCGCGAAACCGAGTTTATCGTTCAGGTTTTCCAGTTGATTCGCGGTGGGCGCGAACCTGCTTTACAGTCTCGTTCGTTGCTACCAACCCTTGAAGCCATCCAACATTTGCACCTGCTACCAGAAAATGACGCAGCGAAACTGAAGGATGCCTATTTATATCTTCGCCGCCTCGAAAACCTCCTGCAAAGTATCAATGACGAACAGACTCAGACCCTGCCTGGTGATGAGCTAAACCGCGCCCGTCTGGCGTGGGGTATGAACGTGCAAACATGGGACGAGTTGCAGCAAGTTTTGCAGCATCATATGAATGCTGTGCGCCAGGTTTTCAACGAATTAATTGGTGATGATGAACCGGAACCCGGTGAAGATAAGCTCGCGGAAGCCTGGCGTGAGCTTTGGCAGGATGCACTGGACGCTGATGCAAATACGCCAGTTCTGGAACATTTAACGCCGCAAGCGCGTGGCGAAGTTTTACGTTTGATGAGTGATTTCCGCCAGGATACTGACAAGCGCACCATCGGCCCGCGTGGCCGCCAGGTGTTGGATCAACTTATGCCGCGTTTGTTATGCGAGGCTTGTTCCCGCAACGATGCACCATTGCCGTTATCCCGCTTAACACCGCTGCTGCTCGGTATTGTCACGCGTACGACTTATCTTGAGTTGCTGACGGAATATCCGGGGGCATTAAAGCACTTGATAACACTGTGTGCAGCCTCGCCAATGATTGCCAGCCAGTTGGCCCGTTACCCGCTGTTGCTCGATGAACTACTCGACCCAAATACTCTTTACCAACCGACGGCAACTGATGCTTATCGTGATGAACTACGCCAGTATTTACTGCGTGTTCCCGATGATGATGAAGAACAGCAGCTCGAAGCTTTGCGCCAGTTTAAACAGGCGCAGTTGCTGCGTGTTGCGGCGGCCGATATCACCGGTACACTGCCAGTGATGAAAGTCAGTGATCATCTCACTTGGTTGGCAGAGGCGATGATTGACGCCGTAGTACAACAGGCGTGGGTACAAATGGTACAGCGCTATGGTCAACCAAAGCATTTGCACAATCGTGAAGGGCGCGGTTTTGCTGTCGTCGGTTACGGCAAACTCGGCGGCTGGGAATTGGGTTATAGCTCTGATTTGGATCTGGTCTTCCTGCACGATTGCCCATCAGATGTGATGACGGATGGCGAGCGCGAAATCGATGGTCGTCAGTTTTACCTGCGCCTGGCGCAACGTGTTATGCACCTGTTCAGTACCCGAACTTCATCGGGCATTTTGTATGAAGTGGATGCGCGTTTGCGCCCATCTGGTGCTGCTGGAATGCTGGTTACCACCGCTGAAGCCTTCGCGAATTATCAACAAAATGAAGCCTGGACCTGGGAACACCAGGCCTTGGTGCGGGCGCGAATTGTATATGGCGACCCACAGCTGAGGCAGGAATTTGATGCTATTCGCCGCAAGATATTATGCATTCCGCGTGAGGGCGAAACCCTCCAGACCGAAGTGCGTGAAATGCGCGAAAAAATGCGTGCGCACTTGGGCGGGAAAAACCGTGAACGCTTTGATATTAAAGCTGATGAGGGCGGTATTACCGATATTGAATTTATCACTCAATACCTGGTGTTACGTTATGCGTCACAGGCCCCAAAACTGACTCGTTGGTCTGACAATGTACGCATTCTGGAATTAATGGCGCAAAACGACATCATGAATGAAGACGAAGCGAAGGCGCTGACGCATGCTTATGTCACGTTACGCGATGAACTCCATCACCTTGCATTGCAAGAGCTGCCTGGAAACGTGGCAATGGATACCTTCACTCAGGAACGCGAGCAAGTATTGAGGAGCTGGAACACTTGGTTGGGTGAGTCGCAAACACGCGCATAATATTAATTGTGATATTATCCGCGACAAAATTTTATCCCTCTCTGGAGAGTCAGGAATGAAAGTAACGCTGCCCGAATACAGCCGTGCAGGCGTCATGGTAGTAGGTGATGTGATGCTGGATCGCTACTGGTATGGCCCTACAAGCCGCATCTCCCCGGAAGCTCCCGTGCCAGTGGTGAAAGTCGATACCATTGAAGAACGTCCTGGTGGTGCGGCAAACGTGGCAATGAACATTGCTTCGTTGGGCGCAAATTCACGCCTGGTTGGCCTGACAGGCATCGACGATGCGGCGCGTGCGCTAAGCCAAACGCTGGCTGGCGTGAACGTTAAATGCGATTTTGTTTCGGTGCCGACCCACCCGACAATTACCAAACTGCGCGTACTTTCCCGTAACCAGCAACTAATTCGCCTCGACTTCGAAGAAGGTTTTGAAGGTGTCGATCCTGAACCGTTGCATGAGCGTATTAGCCAGGCTCTGCCGCACATTGGTGCTCTGGTGCTTTCTGACTATGCAAAAGGTGCATTGGCGAGCGTTCAGCACATGATTAGCCTTGCTCGTGCGGCTAAGGTTCCGGTGCTTATCGATCCAAAAGGTACGGACTTTAATCGCTATCGCGGTGCGACACTGCTGACACCAAACCTCTCTGAATTCGAAGCGGTGGTGGGCAAGTGTAAGAACGATGAAGAGCTGGTGGAACGTGGTATGCAGCTTATCGCTGAATACGATCTTTCCGCTTTGCTTATCACCCGTTCCGAGCACGGTATGACGCTGTTGCAGCCGGGTATTAAGCCATTCCATCTGCCAACTCAGGCACAAGAAGTTTACGATGTGACTGGTGCTGGCGACACGGTGATTGGCGTACTGGCGGCAACGCTCGCGGCGGGTAATAGTCTTGAAGAAGCATGCTATTTTGCGAATGCTGCGGCAGGCGTAGTCGTCGGTAAATTGGGGACGTCTACCGTTTCCCCAATTGAACTGGAAAACGCAGTACGTGGCCGTGCCGACTCTGGTTTTGGCGTGATGACCGAAGCTGAGTTGAAAGTCGCAGTGGCATCCGCGCGTAAGCGTGGTGAGAAAGTCGTCATGACTAACGGTGTGTTCGACATCCTCCATGCCGGCCACGTTTCTTATCTGGCGAATGCACGTAAGTTGGGTGACCGTTTAATTGTGGCGGTAAACAGCGATGCTTCGACCAAACGCCTGAAAGGAGAAACTCGCCCGGTGAACCCGCAGGATCAACGTATGATCGTGTTAGGTGCGCTTGAAGCGGTGGATTGGGTGGTGCTGTTTGAAGAGGACACGCCACAACGTTTAATTGGCCAGATTTTGCCTGATTTGCTGGTCAAAGGTGGCGATTACAAACCGGATGATATTGCCGGGAGTAAAGAAGTCTGGGCCAACGGCGGTGAAGTGATGGTGTTGAATTTTGAAGACGGTTGTTCAACGACCAATATCATTAAAAAGATTCAAAGCCACGACGCATAATAAAAAACGCCCCAGCAACGGGGCGTTTTTTTACATATGTGGTTCAGTCGGCGGAGTGACTTCAGGCGTTTGATCGCTACGATTCTCAAGCTCCTTTAGGCGCTGTTCCAACAAGGCTAGTTTTTCTCGAGTGCGCAGCAGTACTTGTGTCTGGACATCAAACTCTTCACGGCTAACGAGATCAAGACGGGTTAATTGCGATTGCAAAACCTGACGAACTTTTTTCTCGACATCATCCCCGAATTCACGAATCCCTTTCGGCATTGACTCGTGGACCTGGCGTGCGATCTGTTCAATTTTTTTCGGGTCAATCATAGCGGCTTCCATAATCTTACGGGATTGTCTTACGGTATTAACACTAATTGTAATGCCTGTGAGGCTCCTTAGAAACCCGAAATGTTATAAGGTTTGGCGTTGCCAGAGAAAATCATCGGCGTTATAGTAAGTCTGCTTATTCTCAGGGCGGGGTGTAACTCCCCACCGGCGGTAAATCAGCGCACGCTGAAAGCCCGCGAGCGCTCCAGAGCAATCTGGAGGTCAGCAGATCCGGTGTAACTCCGGAGCCGACGGTTATAGTCCGGATGGGAGAGAGTAACGACTAAGCCTAAGCTTTTGTAAGCCTGCTCGCGTTATTTTTATAGCTCCTAAGACTGCCCTGATTCTGGTAACCATAATTTTAATGAGGTTTTTTTACCATGAATCAGACGCTCCTTTCTGCATTTGGCACCCCTACTCAACGCGTAGAACACGCTCTTGAAGCACTACGTGAAGGCCGCGGGGTAATGGTTCTTGACGATGAAGATCGCGAGAACGAAGGTGACATGATTTTCCCTGCGGAAACCATGACCGTTGAGCAAATGGCTCTGACCATTCGTCATGGTAGCGGTATTGTTTGCCTGTGCCTGACCGAAGAACGCCGTAAACAACTCGATTTGCCAATGATGGTTGAGAACAACACCAGTGCTTATGGCACCGGGTTTACTGTGACTATCGAGGCCGCAAGCGGTGTGACTACCGGTGTTTCTGCCGCTGACCGTATTACTACCGTGCGAGCAGCTATTGCTGATGGCGCAAAACCAAGCGACCTGAACCGTCCTGGGCACGTATTCCCGCTGCGCGCTCAGCCTGGTGGCGTGTTAACCCGTGGTGGTCACACTGAAGCAACTATTGATTTGGTCACCCTTGCTGGTTTCAAATCTGCGGGTGTGCTGTGTGAGCTGACTAACGATGATGGCAGCATGGCACGAGCACCAGAGTGCATCACCTTTGCCCGCCAGCACAACATGGCTGTAGTGACGATTGAAGACTTGGTTGAGTATCGCCAGACTCACGAACGCAAAGCCAGCTAAGATGCAAAAAGCCCGGTTTTTACACCGGGCTTTTTCTTATCCAATTCCGTTTGTTTGTAGCAGCGTCAGACTAAATCCCATCACCGCCATACCGCAAAGTACGCCATAACTTGGATTGTTATGGGGATCTATCTCTTTGGCGAGCGGCATCAGTTCATCGACTGACAGTGCCACCATAATCCCTGCGACAGCAGCCATTATTGCCGCCATAACAACTGGTGACACCATTGGCCCGAGAATTAGCCAGGCCAGCACACCACCCAGAATTTCGGCAAGCCCTGATATTCCAGCCCAGAAAACAGCTTTACGTTTTGAACCCGTCGCCGCATAAACAGGGCCAGCAACGGCTAATCCTTCAGGAATATTGTGCAATGCCACAGCGAGCGCAATTCCCATACCTAATTCCAGATTACTGCTTGCGGTGACGTATGTGGCAACGCCTTCCGGGAAGTTATGCAGGCTAATACCCAGAGTTAGCAATAACGCCGTACGTCGCAAATTACGAGGCTGCGGTTTGCTATCCATCAAATCTTGCGGATGCGCATGGGGAAGGGCGCGATCAAGGGCAAAGTAACCCAGCAGGCCCAGCATAAACATGCCATAACCCAGTACCGGTGACATTCCTTCGGTATGAAGTGCTGCAGGCAACATCTCCATCAACGAGATAAGCAGCATAATGCCCGCTGCAAAACCGAGAGAAAATGCCAACACACGGTTTGATGGCTTCTGGCCGAGTACGCCAAGAAAGGCTCCAATAAACGTGGCTCCCCCTGCTAATAGGGTCAGAATCAAGGGTACTGACATTTATTGCTCCTTTTGATAATGATTCTCATTTATATTAATGGGCGATGTGATAAAAATCGAGAGCCAGATGAGAAGCTTTACACATCGCTTACATTCAAATTTCCTGAAGATCTTCATCATGCTTATCTGAGTTCTTCAAAACGTAAAAGCGCGTACTGTGGTGTTTATAAACTGACATTTCCGATAAAGGACACCACCATGACAACTCAAAGAATGCCTGCACTGTTCCTGGGACACGGCAGCCCAATGAACGTGCTGGAAGATAATCACTATACCCAAGCGTGGCGGCATTTGGGAGAAACCTTACCGCGGCCAAAAGCAATTGTGGTGGTATCTGCGCACTGGTTCACTAAAGGCACTGGTGTAACAGCTATGGAAACGCCAAAAACTATCCATGATTTCGGTGGCTTCCCGCAGGCGCTGTACGATACCCATTATCCGGCTCCGGGTTCCCCTGAACTTGCTCAGCAATTAGTCGATCTTCTGGCGCCGGTTCCGGTGATGCAGGATAAAGAAGCCTGGGGGTTTGACCACGGCTCCTGGGGCGTTCTGATTAAGATGTATCCGGATGCTGATATTCCAATGGTGCAGCTCAGTATCGACAGCACTAAACCAGCTGCCTGGCATTTTGAAATTGGCCGTAAGCTGGCGTCACTGCGTGACCAGGGCATTATGCTGATTGCCAGCGGTAACGTGGTACATAACCTGCGAACCGCACGCTGGCATGGTGAAAACACGCCGTACCCCTGGGCTGAGTCATTTAACCAATACGTGAAAGATAATCTCACCTGGCATGGCCCTGTCGCCGAGCACCCGTTGGTGAACTATTTGCAACATGAAGGCGGCTCGTTATCTAACCCTACGGCCGATCATTATTTACCTTTGCTCTATGTTCTGGGAGCGTGGGATGGCAAAGAAGCGATAACGCTACCAGTTGATGGAATAGAGATGGGGTCGTTGAGTATGCTTTCGGTGCAGATTGGGTAAAGCGAGTTCCCCTTCTTCAGCGGAGAAGGGGAACAGGATTTACTCTACAAACACGTGCGGGTAGAAGCGTGAAAGATCCTGAGTAATTAACTCACGATCCTCACGAATACCAATCCCTGCCGGTTGATCGTTGATAAGCCAGCTACCAAGCACGACATAGCTGTCACCAAATTTTGGCAATTGATAGAACTGCTGAACGATCATGCCTTCTTCACCGTATGGGCCATCGACACGCGCAACTTCTTCGCCGTTTTCGATGATCTTCACGTTTGCCCCTTCACGGGAGAAGATTGGCTTAACGACATACTTCTCCATTGCTGGATAGTTATCTTCGGCAAAATAAGCAGGCAGCAAGTTTGGATGGTCCGGGAACATTTCCCAAAGCATTGGCAGCAATGCTTTGTTGGAAATAATGCTCTTCCAGGCCGGCTCCAGCCAGCGAACGCCAGCATCTTCGAGCTTGGTGGAGAACACTTCACGCAGCATGAATTCCCATGGATAGAGCTTGAACAGGTTACTGATAACTTGATCCTGCAAATCAGTAAATTGGCCTCTTTCACCCAGACCAATTTCTTCCATGTACAAGAATTCGCTCGCTATTTCGGCTTCCGCTGCGCAATCCTGCAGATACTGAACCGTACCGCGATCTTCTACAGTGTCCTGGCAGCAAGCAAAATGCAGCAAGTTGAAGCCATGTTGTTGCTTTAACTCAGCAAAACGCTCAATTAGCTTTTCTTGCAGGCTGTTGAATTGATCGCTGCCCGCTGGCAGATTCCCAGCTTGAGTCTGATCTTCAAGCCAGATCCACTGGAAAAAAGCAGCTTCGTATAAAGAAGTCGGTGTATCGGCATTATTCTCGAGCAGTTTTGGCTCACCAACACCGTCCCATGCGATATCCAGACGAGAGTAAAGTGAGGGTTGCTGAGTACGCCATGACTGACGCACAAACTCCCAGGTGTGCTTAGGAATACGGAATTTAGCTAACAGCTCATCGCTGCTCACCACTTTCTCGACAACCTTCAGGCACATCTGGTGAAGTTCAGCAGTGACATCTTCCAGGCGTTCAACCTGAGGGAGAGTCAACTTGTAATAAGCATCTTCACACCAGTACGGTTCGCCATACATGGTGTGAAAATTGAAACCGTATTCTGTGGCTTTTTCGCGCCAGTCCGGGCGCTCAGTAATTGCGATTCTTTCCATAATGCTTAGCCACCCATGGAGCGAGAAGAACCTGTTGCGCTGCTGCGCTGCATGGTTGATTGCTTAGCAACAGAATCACCGAAACCGCCACGGGTTACCGTGCTGGTTGTTGCGGGTTTTGGCGCCATGGCTGTTTTCGGTACGGTTGTCGTACGGCCTGGTGTAGCGGCTCCGTAGCTCTTACCACTGGCATCGGCATATTTACCGTAAGCTGGGCTTGCTGGGTTCTTTGAGGAGAACAGTGGCTGCTGCGCAAAGCCCGCACCGCCACCCATCAGGCGACCCATCATGTAACCAGCCATCAGAGGCATCCAGAAGCTACCACTCTGTTGTGGCTGCGCCTGGGCTTGTTCACCCGTCATGCCAGCCTGAGCAGGTGCTTGCTGGCATTGGCCTTCACCAAACTCAGCGATACATTCTTCGCGTGATGCGTATTTCGGAGCGGTACGTTCTGCTTCTTTCAGCGCGTTATTGAAGGCTGTCGTACATTCGGCACTTTTGCCTGGGTTGGCTTGTGAGCAGTCATCCGCATTTTGATACATGGAGACTGTTTCATCATTTTGTTCACAACCAGCGAGCATAAACACAGCGGTAACCGCCAAAGCAACTGGCGTTAAATGGCGAGCGCCCCAGTTTTTGCGGAACGATGCGTGGTTTATAGTTTTTGTCCGTTTCATTTATCTGTCCTGAGCCCAAAGGAGTAAAGCTTATGTTGTGCTTAGAATAGGGGATGAATGGTTGAAATTAAAGCGATGACGGGCGTTTGCAGGGGGATCTTTACGTTGCCTTACGTTAAAAGGCGCAAGTTGTGACGGGGGCATGTTGCCACGCCCCCTCAAACTATGATCAGTTACCGAATGGGTTAGCTGATTTCGTGCTAGTTGCTGAAGCTGGAGTCGCTTTTGCAGGTGTTGCAGCCGCAGTCGTTTCTGCGGTATCGCCCGTATAACCATCTGCACGAGCATTTTGGTCAGGCGTTTCTGGCGCAACGCTGTCCGCAGTAGTCGACACAGGTTTACCCAGTGTACTGTTTAGCGCAACCAAGTCTTGTTCGTTAAGCGTACCCAATGCTTGCTTAATATTAAGCTGGTTAATCAGGTAGTTATAACGTGCGCTGGAGAGCTGTTGTTTTGCGTTATACAGCGTAGTGGTCGCATCCAACACATCAACGATGGTACGAGTCCCTACTGAATAACCGGCTTCCATGGCATCCAAAGAACTTTGCGCAGACACAACTGCTTGTTTGTACGCGTTAATAGTACTGATAGAAGCATTCATGTTGTTAAACGATGAACGTACATTCTGCACCACGCTACGATGTGCGCCTTCCAGTTGCTCACTGGCACCCACAAAGTTGTATTGCGCTTGTTTCACCTGAGAGTTGACCTGGCCACCCTGATACAACGGCAGTGAGAAATTAATGCCGATTTTGTTCTGACCATTATCGTTATCGTTGAACTGGCTACTATTCGTTTTTGAACCACTGTATTTGGTGTCAGAAACACCTGTAGAAGCGGTTAAGCCAACGATAGGCATGTGACCGGTTTCGGCATAGCGAATTTGCTCACGAGCTAAGTCCTGAGACAGGCGTGCTTGCAGCAATGCCAGGTTACTTTTCTCTGCATTTTTCAGCAGATTATTAACGTTATCAGGTTTGCTGGTTTTAAAGCCGTCAACATTCAGCGATGCAAGGGATGGATAGTAATTACCGGTGACCTGGCGCAGCGTTTCTACCGCGTTATCCAGATTATTCCGTGCAGTCACTTCGTTCGCTAATACGTTATCGTATTGTGCACGGGCGTTTTGCACGTCGGTAATGGCAACCAGGCCTACGTTAAAGCGCTGAGTGGTTTGATCTAACTGACGATAAATCGCCTGTTTCTGTGCTTCGGTGAAGGAGAGCGCATCAATCGCACTCAGCACATTAAAATAGGCTGTCGCTGTATTTAGGATCAGAGTTTGCTGATCTGTCTGATAGGTTACATCTTGAATGCCCGCAGATTTTTCTTGCAGGGTCAGCTGACGCCATTTCGACATATCAAAAATGGTCTGGGTCAATGACAACGACGCACTGCCCACTTTTGAGTCGATGCCGTTAGCATCACTGAAACCATTGCTGTATTCGTAATCTGCGCCAAGGCCGAGCTGAGGCAGCAACGGGCTGCGTGCTTCGTTAATTTTTTCGAATGCGGCATCACGGTCAGCAGCGGATTTACGCAAGTCCGGGTTGCTTAAACGTGCCTGCTGATAAACCTGCATCAGGTTTTCTGCCTGGCTCATGGCACTGAAACCCGTTAGGCTCAGACCGATAAGAATTGGGAGCAGTTTCTTCATTTGCATTCCTTGTTGTGAAGCAGAAATTGTTTGTTAGCGCTGACAAGAGCCGAAAATGATCGCCGATTCTAGCAGAATCTGCCAGCTGGGCGGCTTGGCGTAATGTGCCATCTGCCCTTAATTTTCATCAATCTACCATATAGAAAAAGAAACGGCAGTCACACTGGCTTGAAATTACGCATTTCATAACCATAAAAAATCAGGAAACCACCATGACTAAGCAAAACTCTCAACTTGTCACGTTAGGTAAAAACGATGTTGAAATTATTGCACGGGAAACGCTTTATAGCGGTTTTTTTTCGCTGGATCTTTATCGATTCCGCCATCGCTTGTTTAATGGCGAAATGAGTGGTGAAGTTCGACGTGAAATTTTAGAACGCGGGCACGCCGCAGTGCTGCTACCCTATGACCCTGTGCGCGACGAAGTTGTACTAATAGAACAGATTCGGATTGCGGCATATGACACAAGCGACAGCCCGTGGTTGCTCGAACTGGTTGCCGGGATGATTGAAGAAGGTGAAAGCGTCGAAGACGTAGCGCGCCGCGAAGCAGTTGAAGAGGCTGGGCTGGTTGTGGGTCGCACTAAACCGGTTATCAACTATCTGGCAAGCCCAGGTGGAACCAGTGAGCGTCTTTCAATTCTGGTTGGGGAAGTGGATGCGACAAATGCGCAGGGTATTCATGGCCTGGCAGATGAAAACGAAGATATTCGAGTTCATGTCGTGAGCCGGGATCGGGCTTATCAGTTAGTAGAAGAAGGGAAAATCGACAACGCAGCTTCAGTCATCGCCTTGCTTTGGCTGCAATTGCATTATGAGAAATTAAGAGCAGAGTGGAACAACTAAACATGAAGCGCTACACACCTGACTTCCCTGAAATGATGCGCTTGTGCGAAACCAATTTCGCACAACTAAGACGGCTGCTCCCGCGTAATGACGAGGCGGGTGAAAAAGTGACGTATCAGGTCAGTAGCGCACAATATCGACTCACTATCCTTGAGTCGACCCGTTACACTACGCTTGTACAAATCGAACAAACTGCCCCGGCTATAAGCTATTGGAGTCTACCGTCGATGTCGGTCAGGCTTTATCATGACGCCATGGTCGCGGAAGTGTGTTCAAGTCAGCAGATCTTTCGTTTCAAAGCGCGTTATGATTATCCTAATAAAAAGTTGCATCAACGCGATGAAAAGCATCAAATTAACCAGTTTCTAGCCGATTGGCTGCGATATTGTTTGGCGCATGGAGCGATGGCGGTTCCGGTTTGTTAGTGAGGGTGAAACCTAAGGACACCATTTGGAAAGCCTGTTAAATCTTCCTGTGGCCGGTGGGGGCCAGATCAGGATCCTGCAAATTACAGATACCCACCTGTTCTCTGGAAAGAACGAAACGCTGCTTGGTATCAATACCTGGATGAGCTATCAGGCTGTTATTGATGCCATCCTCGCTGAGCAGCGTCACTACGATCTCATCGTTGCAACTGGGGATCTAGCCCAAGATCATAGTGTGCAGGCCTACCAACATTTTGTTGAAGGCATTGCGGAGATCCCTGCGCCTTGCGTTTGGCTACCGGGTAATCACGATTTCCAGCCGGCGATGTTTAGCTCGCTGTTGGAAGCCGGAATTTCTCCGGCGAAGCAGGTTTTCCTCGGTGAAAACTGGCAGATTTTGATGCTGGACAGCCAGGTATTCGGTGTCCCACATGGTGAACTGAGCGACTACCAGCTCGACTGGCTGGAGCGAAAGCTCGCTGCCACATCAGAAAGGCACACGCTTTTGCTGCTACATCATCACCCTGTACCGGCTGGCTGTAGTTGGTTGGACCAACATAGCCTGCGTAACGCGCAAGAGCTTGATAACGTCCTGCAAAAATTCCCGAAAGTGAAAACACTGGTGTGTGGACATATTCACCAGGAGTTAGATCTCGACTGGAATGGCCGACGTATGCTGGCAACGCCGTCAACTTGCGTACAATTCAAGCCGCACTGTGCCAATTTCACACTTGATACCATTGAACCAGGCTGGCGTTGGTTGGAACTTGGTCCAAACGGCGAAGTGACCACTGAGGTTTGCCGCCTGAAAGGTGCGGTATTCAACCCTGATACCGCTTCAGAAGGGTATTGATGTCAACATTACTATATTTACACGGCTTCAACAGTTCACCGCGTTCAGCAAAGGCTACCAGTTTGCAAGCGTGGCTTGCGCAGAATCATCAAGATATCAACATGGTAGTGCCTGAACTCCCCCCGTATCCCGCGGAAGCGGCCGAGTTGCTGGAGTCGCTGGTGCTGGAACATGGCGGTGAACCGCTGGGCGTTGTGGGCTCGTCTTTAGGCGGCTATTACGCCACCTGGTTATCACAATGTTTTATGCTGCCAGCAGTCGTCGTTAACCCGGCGGTACGGCCTTTTGAATTGCTGGCCGATTACCTGGGCGCCAACGAGAACCCCTACACCGGGCAGCAATATGTGCTAGAGTCTCGCCATATTTACGATCTTAAAGTCATGCAAGTTGACCCGTTGGAAGCGCCAGATCTTATCTGGTTGTTGCAACAAACGGGTGACGAAGTGCTTGATTACCGCCAGGCGGTGGCGTACTACACCTCCTGTCGCCAGACGGTTGAAACCGGTGGTAATCACGCCTTTGTGGGCTTCGAAGATTATTTCACACAGATCGTCGGCTTCCTTGGCCTGCATTAGGCCTGATGTCGAATTCCTGTTTCGCTATCTGAACGAATAAACCATGACGCAATCCAGTTATAACGCCGATGCCATTGAGGTACTCACCGGGCTTGAGCCTGTTCGCCGCCGTCCGGGGATGTACACCGACACCACCCGTCCAAACCATTTGGGCCAGGAAGTCATTGATAACAGCGTGGATGAAGCGCTGGCAGGCCATGCGAAGCGTGTGGATGTTATTCTCCATGCCGATCAGTCATTAGAAGTCATCGATGACGGACGCGGTATGCCGGTAGATATTCACCCGGAAGAAGGCGTTCCCGCTGTAGAACTCATTCTTTGCCGTCTACACGCGGGCGGTAAATTCTCCAACAAAAACTACCAGTTTTCCGGCGGCTTGCACGGCGTAGGTATTTCAGTCGTCAACGCCTTGTCCAAACGCGTTGAAGTCACAGTGCGCCGTGATGCGCAGGTTTATAGCATTGCTTTTGAAAACGGCGACAAAGTACAAGAACTGGCCGTAGTCGGAACCTGTGGTAAACGTAATACCGGCACCAGTGTTCACTTCTGGCCAGATACCTCGTTCTTTGACAGTCCACGTTTTTCAGTTTCTCGTTTAAGTCATTTGCTGAAAGCTAAAGCGGTGCTTTGTCCGGGTGTGGAAATCACCTTTACCGACAAAGTTAACAATACCGAGCAGCGTTGGTGTTATCAGGATGGTCTGCAAGACTATCTGTGCGAAGCGGTAAACGGCCTGCCTACGCTTCCAGAAAAACCTTTTGTTGGCAATTTTGCCGGTGACGTTGAACAGGTCGATTGGGCATTATTATGGCTTCCGGAAGGTGGCGAACTGCTGACTGAAAGCTACGTCAACCTGATCCCAACCATGCAGGGCGGCACGCATGTTAATGGTTTGCGCCAGGGTCTGCTTGATGCGATGCGTGAGTTTTGCGAATACCGCAACATTCTGCCGCGTGGCGTAAAACTCTCGGCTGAAGATATCTGGGAACGTTGCGCGTACGTGCTTTCTGTGAAAATGCAGGATCCACAGTTTGCCGGGCAAACCAAAGAACGCTTGTCATCGCGCCAGTGCGCAGCATTCGTTTCCGGTGTGGTGAAAGACGCATTCAGCTTGTGGCTGAACCAGAACATTCAGATTGCAGAACAACTGGCAGAGCTGGCCATTTCCAGCGCCCAACGCCGTATGCGTGCGGCCAAAAAAGTTGTGCGTAAAAAGCTGACCAGTGGCCCGGCATTACCTGGCAAACTGGCAGACTGCTCCGCGCAAGATTTGAGCCGTACAGAATTGTTCCTGGTAGAAGGGGATTCCGCAGGCGGTTCTGCTAAACAGGCCCGCGACCGCGAATACCAAGCGATCATGCCGCTTAAAGGTAAGATCCTTAACACCTGGGAAGTCTCGTCTGACGAAGTGCTGGCTTCACAAGAAGTGCACGATATTTCTGTGGCGATCGGTATCGATCCTGATAGCGAAGATCTGAGCCAACTGCGTTACGGGAAAGTTTGTATCCTTGCGGATGCGGACTCGGATGGTTTGCACATCGCCACATTGTTGTGTGCACTGTTTGTACGCCACTTCCGTTCGCTGGTAAGAGGTGGACACGTTTATGTCGCCATGCCGCCGTTATACCGTATCGACCTTGGTAAAGAGGTTTACTACGCGCTGGACGAAGAAGAAAAAGCGGGCGTGCTTGAGCAACTTAAACGTAAGAAAGGGAAACCGAACGTTCAGCGCTTTAAAGGGCTGGGTGAGATGAACCCACTGCAATTACGTGAAACCACGCTTGATCCCAATACACGCCGCCTGGTGCAGCTCACCATCGACGATGAAGACAACGACAAAACAATGGCAATTATGGATATGTTGCTGGCGAAGAAACGTTCAGAAGATCGTCGTAATTGGCTGCAAGATAAAGGTGATATGGCGGATCTCGACGTCTAATCCCACTTCCGGGGAAATGTGATCAATGGTTGGATAAAGTTGATCACATTTTCTGAATACCCCGGTACGGAATGCCTGTTCTCATTTTTCACCTCCATTTTTTTCACTTCCTTCCACAGAAATGCAGTCACAATGCCCTCTGCGCGCATAAAGCTCTTCACTGAACACAGGATTGCCTATCGCGCGTTATGACTATCTTCACATTTTTCCCGTTTGTCGCTTGAAATAGTAATACTCCATCCGCTATTCTTTTTTGGAGTTAAACTTCATTAAGGTATGCAAGGCGGAGCAGAATGTCATTATTAGCCAAACTAGAACAAAGCGTAGGTGAGTGCGGTGGACTTATTGTGTCTTGCCAACCCGTACCAGGCAGCCCAATGGACAAGCCTGATATCGTTGCTGCAATGGCTCAAGCCGCTGTTTCTGCGGGCGCGGTTGCTATCCGAATTGAAGGAATAGAAAACCTGCAAGCGGTACGCCCACTCATCAGTGTTCCCATCATTGGGATTATTAAACGCGATCTGGAAGATTCCCCGGTACGTATCACCCCATTCCTGCATGATGTTGATGCGCTGGCGAAAGCTGGTGCCGACATTATTGCTTTTGACGCCACGTTCCGCCCGCGCCCGGTTGCCATTGATGAATTGCTTGCGCGCATTCGTCATCACGGATTGCTGGCGATGGCGGATAGCTCAACCGTAGAAGAAGGCCTTAGTTGCCAACATAAAGGTGTCGAGTTTATTGGCACGACGATGTCGGGTTACACCACTGCGGTTACGCCGGAAGGACCGGATTTGATGATGGTGTCTGAGTTAAGCAATGCGGGTTGTCGTGTCATTGCCGAGGGGCGTTACAACTCTCCTGAGCTGGCAGCGCAGGCCATCGACCACGGTGCCTGGGCCGTTACCGTCGGCTCTGCAATTACCCGAATCGAACATATTTGCCAGTGGTTTAGCCATGCGGTTAAGCGTTAAACCGGAGAACACCATGAACACACTTGCCATTGATATCGGCGGCACCAAACTGGCCGCGGCGCTTATCAACGCACAGCATGAAGTTTTGCAACGGATGGAAATCCCAAATCCTTCAAATGCTATGCCTGAAGCGTTGAAACAGGCTTTAGCGGAATTAGTGGAACCTTATCAGGGGAAAGCGCAACGGGTTGCGATTGCCTCTACGGGAATTATTGATAAGGGAATTCTTACTGCGCTCAATCCAGATAACCTTGGCGGGCTTAATCAATTTCCGCTGCAGGCCACTGTTGAAAATCTTACTGGGTTACCGTGTGTTGTTCTTAATGATGCTCAGGCTGCCGCGTGGGCAGAATATTGCTATTTATCTACCCAATTTAAACACATCACATTTATCACGGTTTCCACTGGCGTCGGTGGCGGCATCGTCGTCAACGGCGAGTTGTTAACTGGCCCTCGTGCATTTGCAGGCCATATTGGACACATCCAGGCCGATCCAAATGGCCCACGGTGCGGTTGCGGGCGTGTTGGCTGCATCGAGGCCATCGCATCAGGGCGCGCCATTGCCGCAGGTGCACTGCAAGACCTTGAAGGCAAAAATGCCCGTGAGATTTTTGCCGAGGCACAGTCCGGTCATTCACAAGCTCAACAACTCGTCGCGCGTTCAGCGCAGGCGATTTGCCAATTGATTGCCAATCTTAAAGCCTTGCTGGATACCGAATGCATCGTATTAGGTGGCAGTGTCGGGCTTGCTCAGGGCTACCGTCAACAGGTGGAACAACACTTATCAACGCTACCCGCGGCATTCCACGTCCCTATTTATTCCGCTCATTATCAACATGATGCAGGGTTAATGGGAGCTGCCCTCTGGTCTGAACATTACGCAGTCTGATCGTTAATAAGAAAACAAATTCAGACGGTTACCTTATCCCTACTAAAAATATAAGCAGGAAAGTGTCATGACGACTCATTCTTTTGGCATATTTAATTACCTCGTTCTATTTGGCTATTTACTGGCCATGATGTTAGTTGGTGTTTATTTTTCAAAGCGACAAAAAACGGCGGATGATTATTTCCGTGGCGGTGGTCGTATTCCTGGTTGGGCTGCGGGTGTCAGCGTATTTGCTACTACGCTAAGTTCGATTACGTTTATGTCGATTCCAGCCAAAGCATTTACTTCTGACTGGACATTTATCCTCGGCCAATATCTGGCTATCGCCATATTGCCGTTGGTCTTTTATTTCTATATTCCGTTCTTCCGTAAGCTAAAAGTTACTTCAGCCTACGAATATCTTGAAGCACGTTTCGATGTTCGCAGCCGCTTATTCGCCAGCATCTCATTTATGATGTTTCACATCGGTCGCATCGCGATTATTACGTTCTTAACCGTGTTGGCGCTGCGCCCATTTATCGGCATTGACCCTGTGGTTTTGGTACTGCTGATTAGCGTGATGTGCATCATTTATACCTGGATGGGCGGTATTGAGGGGGTAATCTGGACTGACGTGATTCAGGGGTTGCTGCTGTCTGGTAGTGCGGTGCTGATTTTCGTGGTGATTTGCTTCAAAGTTCAGGGCGGGGTCGGTGAGATTTTCACCGTGACTCAACATGCTGATAAATTCTTCCCGGCCTCACAGTTCCGCTGGAGCTGGACGGAGAGTACGGTGCCAGTTCTGATGATTGGTTTCCTGTTTGCCAATATTCAGCAATTCACTGCAAGCCAGGACGTGGTTCAGCGCTATATCGTGACGGACTCTATTGAGGAAACGAAAAAGACGCTGCTGACCAACGCCAAGCTCGTTGCCATTGTTCCAATCTTCTTCTTTGCCATCGGATCTGCACTGTTTGTTTACTATCAACAAAATCCAAATCTGTTGCCTGCGGGCTTTAACATCGGCGGTATTTTACCGCTGTTCGTGGTTACAGAAATGCCACCGGGCATTGCCGGTCTGATTATCGCGGCTATTTTTGCTGCCGCTCAGTCTAGTATTTCAAGCAGCCTGAACAGTATCTCCAGTTGCTTCAACTCTGATATTTATCAGCGTCTCAGCCACAAAAAAAGAACGCCTGAAAACAGTATGCGGATGGCGAAGCTTATCATTCTTATTGCCGGAGTATTCAGCAGCGCTGCGACCGTGTGGCTGGTGATGGCTGATGAATCAGAAATTTGGGATGCATTTAATAGCCTGATTGGTTTGATGGGTGGCCCAATGACCGGTCTGTTTATGCTGGGCATTTTCTGCAAACGTGCAAATGCGGGCAGTGCTGCACTTGGTATCGTAGTCAGTATCGTTGCTGTGCTAGCTGCTCGCTATGCCACGGACTTGAACTTCTTCTTCTACGGCGTAATTGGCTCGCTGAGTGTGGTTATCAGCGGCGTTATCTTCGCGCCATTATTTGCTTCAGCGCCGCCATTGACGCTTGATGAAACAGGTGAGTAAAAGGTGACATCATGATTTTAGGACGAATTTCAGAACTCAACGCACAGACCGGCATTGCACCCCAGTTGCTTGCCATCATAAAACAGGCGCTGGCACTTCATCCCGAAACCTTAAGTGCGGGGCGACATGAAATAGACGGTGACGACATCTTTATGAATGTCATGACGTTTGATACCACCGAACCTCAAAGCAAACGCTATGAGCAACACCGCGAATATCTGGATGTTCAAGTGCTACTGCGTGGTGAGGAACGTATCGATTTTGGCCCGAAAGGTGCTGCAGTCGAGCCAGATATTTACCATGAAGACGATGACTATCTGCTTTGTGATGTTGTATCGCCGTGCCAAACATTGCATATGCAACCGGAGATGTTCGCGATATTCCTCCCAGGGGAACCACACAAACCAGGCTGTATCAGTGAAACATCGCAAACTATCAGTAAGGTGGTGATCAAGGTGCATTACCGCTGTCTGTGAATTAGCGTTTTAACGTCACAATAATATTTAGTAATAAAGCTGTTTTTCTTTGACGACGCGATGTAGGCATACCCCCTATGCTTACATCGCGCTTTTTTTAACGTCATACTTCAATGTACTATTGCAGGCGTTTCGCCACCCTTCGCGCTAAAGAGCAGGAAATTTATGGAGCCTCAAGCCCTACGCCTCAAACCTGGTAAAATCCTCGACACACTGGGTGCCATGCAAAATAGCCTGACGCGTGTTGCACAGCGTATCGCACACTATATTTTGACCTCTCCGCAACAGGTGACTCAACTATCTATTGCCGAACTGTCGCGTGAAACGCAGGCTGGCGAAGCTACCGTCATTCGTTTCTGCCGCACCCTGGGCTATAAAGGTTTTCAGGACTTTAAAATGGATTTGGCCATTGAGTTAGCCACGACGGATTCGGATAACAACAGCCCGTTGTTGGATGCAGAAATCAGTGAGCTGGACGATGCGCACACCATCGGCTTAAAACTGCAAAGCACCATCAACAACGTGTTGTCTGAAACCCTGAACTTGCTGGATATGGAGCAAGTTACTCAGGTGGTTAACGCGTTGCGAAACAGCAATTCGGTGTATATCTTCGGTGTGGGTTCCTCCGGAATTACAGCCGAGGATATGAAACATAAACTGATGCGTATTGGCTTGCGAGTCGACGCTGTCACCAATAATCACTTTATGTATATGCAGGCTACGTTATTAAAAGCGGGCGATGTTGCCATTGCTATCAGCCACACCGGTACTTCTCCTGAAACTGTCCATGCACTTAATCTTGCCAAAGAAGCGGGTGCCACAACGGTCGCTCTTACCCACAATCTGGGTTCCCCACTTAGTGAAGTCGCGGACTTTAGTCTGATTAACGGCAACCGGCAGGGTATGCTACAAGGCGATTCGATTGGGACTAAAACGGCACAGCTCTTTGTGCTGGATTTGCTCTACACGCTACTGGTACAAGCCGCACCAGAACAAGCCCGCGAAAGTAAATTACGCACTATGGACGCACTTAATATCGCTAAATAATCTCGAATTATTTTGGGTATAGCGGCATTGATCACAGTTCAACGTATTACGCCTTTTTAGCCATGTGAACGTGGTTGCAACGCTCCGTTTGTCGCCTTAATATAGAGTTAAACTTCATTAGTGAAATTAATTAGAAGTAAAACTCCGAAGAGGCTTGCATGGAAAAGTTAACTGGCTTAATCGCCGCGCCACATACACCGTTTACCGCTGATGGAAGTGTCAATTATCCTGTAATTGATCAAATTGCAGAACACCTGATCAAACAAGGTGTTAAAGGGGCATATGTTCTGGGTACGACCGGCGAAGGCATTCATTGCTCGGTTGAAGAACGTAAAAAAGTTGCAGAACGTTGGGTTAGCGCAAGCGCAGGTAAACTGAGTATCACCTTGCATACTGGTGCTCTTAGCATCGCCGACTCCCTTGAACTTAGCCGACACGCCGAAACTTTGGATATCTTTGCTACCTCAGTGATTGGCCCATGCTTCTTCAAACCGGGCAACATTGAAGACTTGGTGGAATACTGCCGCATCAACGCTGCTGCTGCACCATCTAAAGGTTTTTACTATTACCATTCCGGCATGTCTGGTGTGAATCTCGATATGGAGCAATTCCTTCAGGTTGCTGCGGACCGTATTCCTAACCTCACTGGTATGAAATTTAACTCCAGCGATATGTATGAATATCAACGCTGTGTGCGCGTTAACAACGGTCAGTTCGATATTCCGTTTGGTGTGGATGAGTTTTTGCCTGCAGGGCTGGCATGTGGTGCGGTTGGTGCAGTTGGTAGTACTTACAACTACGCGGCTCCGTTGTATCACCGTCTGATTGATAGTTTTAACCGAGGTGACCAACAAGATGTAGCGGCGTGTATGGATAAAGTTATCGCTATCATCCGCGTTCTGGTGCAATACGGTGGGGTTGCGGCCGGGAAAGTTGCTATGAAACTTCACGGAATTGATGTAGGTGATCCACGTCGTCCGCTGCGCCCAATGACTGAACTGCAAAAACAAGATGCATTGCAGGCTTTCCGCAAGGCGGATTTCCTGTAGCCGCACTGCATTCTAACAACAAATATATTTGACTCAGATTGGTTCGAATAAAAAAGGGAGCCGGTGCAAACACCGCTCCCTTTATTTTTGGGTCGAGCAAATTACTTAATTGCTTCTTCCAGAATATGGATATGAATATCCAGCACATCGTCTTTTACCGCAGCACTGTGATCTTTCATATGCTGCGTTTGCAGATGAGCTTCCAGGTGAGCAACGCTCTCCCATTTTTCCAGCATAAATACGGAATCAGGAGAGGCTGTCTGGAATGCGACTTGCGCGTTATGATCGATCAGAGGCGCATAACCATGGCAGCCTTCTTCTTGCAGCACGGTAGGAATAATTTTTGCGAAGGCGTCTAAAACCGCCTGGCGGTGATGGGCACCTGGACGAGTACGAATTTCAGCAATTACGGTCAGCATGGCTAACTCCTTTAGTAAGCAGACCAACAGTTAAGCAAAAATTTTGCCGAGATGCTCGCGGTATTCTGCGATAAAACGCGGAACATCAGGTACTTTCATCACATCATTTGCGATAAACGTCGGCAGACCTTCCATACCCAGGAACTGGTTGGCTTTGTGGAAAGCCAGATAAACACCGTCAACCCCCACGCCGTGGAAGAACTGCTCTTTGTCCTCAAAAGCTTGCAGCGGAGCATTCCAGGTCAGAGAAAGCATATAGGTTTTACCCTGGATAAGACCGCCGGAACCGTATTTTTTCTCAGCGTCAGAACGGGTACGGCCATCGCTGGCATACAGTGAACCATGGCCTTCAGTGAACACATCATCAATGTATTTTTTCATGGTCCACGGTGCACCCATCCACCAGCCCGGCATTTGATAAATGACAGTATCGGCCCACAGATATTTTTCGACTTCTTCTTTTACGTCGTACTCGCTGTCGGTACGAGTGACCTGAACATCATGCCCGAGGTCTCGCAAAAAGCTTTCCGCGACGTCAGTCAGGGTGTCGTTAAGTTGGCCGTTAGAATGGGCGAATTTTTTCGCACCGTTAATAATCAAGATGTTGCTCATCGTTAGTCCTCGAATCATTGCGTTTGAAACGGAGTTTAACGTGATGTGTGTCACAGTAAAATGCCGCAAACGGGTAAAGACTTTTGCTAAAAACGCAATAATCCGATGATAGAGTGTGTTTTTACCAGCGTATCCGCACCTGGAATCCCCCGCTGGTGGTGTTCAAAAATAGCGTCTGCATACCGTGCAAAGTGGCAATGCGCCGAACAATGGATAACCCCAGACCACTGCCGGTTTTTTCCTGCCCAGGCGGGCGGAAGAAGCGCTCCCCAAGTGAAGTTAAAAACTCTGGGCTGACTCCGGGGCCGTTATCGGTAATCGTTATTTCGTGGCTTTGCAAAACGACATCCACCACGCTGCCGCGAGGACTGTAACGCACGGCATTATCCAGCACGTTTCTGACCATTAAACTCAGCAATAACGGTTGCCCCTGGCGTTTAACACTCGTGTCCTGGATATCTAGTCGAATATCAATACCTTCGCGCTGTGCCTCGTGGTAGATATCCATCACTGCATTTTGCAGTAATGGTTGGAAGGCCACCTCTTGCACATCGTCCAGACCCGCTAAAGTATCCAGGCGCGATATAGTCAGTAGCTGATCAACCAGGCGTGTCGCACGATCGATTCCGACACTTAGGTTATTGAGTGCATGATTTTGTACTGGTTCGTCGTTTTGCGCCAGTTGTGCGACTTCAGCTTGTATTTTTAACGCAGCAAGCGGGCTGCGTAATTCGTGCGCTGCATCAGAGGTAAAACGCCGCTCACGCTGCATAAATTCCCCGGTTCGGGTGAATAGCTGGTTAAGCGCAACCACCAATGGGCGCACTTCTTGCGGTAACGTTTGTGTCGGTAGTTCACTTGTGTCGTCAGGTTTGCGGTTGCGTAATTGATACGCCAGTTTATGGAGTGGTGCGAGCGCACGGCTGACTAACCACACTAGCATCAGCAGAATTAGCGGTAGGGTGACCAACCATGGTGTGAGCTGCGACAAAACAATATCCAGCGCCAAATCCTCACGGTACTCCCATTCCTGGCCGACAACGATGCGGTATTTTCCATCTGGCGTGGTAACCCACACCATCCGCCACAAATCGTCATCGCCCATCACTTTGCCATCCACAAATCCGTCGCGCTGATAGCGGTAAGTCAGGTGCGTGCCGTTATCGCCATCGTTGAGCAGCAATTGCCCTTGGTTGCTGTAAATAGCGAAGGCCAGAGTGTCGTCATCTTGTTTACCGCGATAATGCGAGATCAGGCTTTTGGTTCGCGGCAACTGTGTACCACTTTGCACGCCATCAAGCTCTAACGCACTCAGGCGTTTGGCAAACAGCACTTGTTGGGTATCAAATAGTTTGTTGAGACTTTTACTGGTTTGATGCCAGGCGGCGATGCTTGCGCCAATCCATGCTGCGAGCGTCAGTAAAATAAACCCAGCAATAAGCCTGGCGCGTAAACTTTGGGGTAGCGTTTTGATCATTCTTCACCCAACGTATAGCCAATACCGTGCACCGTGCGAATAAACCCGCTGCCGAGTTTTCGACGTAAATGGTGGATATGAACTTCCAGAGCATTTCTGGAAATATCGTTATCCCAGTTATAGAGCTTCTCTTCAATAAGCGTGCGCGGTAATACGCGTCCTGCGTTACGCATAAATAATTCCAGCAAGGCAAATTCTTTGGGTGTTAACTGCAACGGTTCGCCGCTTAGGGTGACCGTTAATTTAATTGGATCAAGTTCGACCCCTGCGTGTTTGAGGGTCGATTGAACCTGCCCATGGTTACGGCGAATTAAAACCTGAAGCCGAGTGGCAACTTCTATTAACGCAAAAGGTTTACATAAGTAGTCATCGGCACCGAGCTGTAATCCTTCCACTCGTTGTTCAAGTGTGTCACGCGCGGTTAGAATCAATACCGGTTCGGTACGGCCACTACGACGCCAGGTTTTTAGGATATCCAGCCCGTCGATTCCCGGCAGGCTTAAATCCAGTACCGCCGCGTCATAGGGTGCCATGCTCAGCGCCGACTGGCCTTGAAGGCCATCGGTAAACCAGTCGACGGTAAAGCCCATTTTAGTCAGCCCAGCTTTTAGTCCGTCACCAATGAGCTTATCGTCTTCAATGAGTAATACGCGCATGGTGCTGCCCTTTAATGTCCATTTATCGGAAGTTAATAACGTTTGATTCGGCGTGTACAGAGGAAAAACACGATGCTTCGGAGATGGCCGCAATTTATTAAAAAAATCGTATTTGTCCGGAAAAATTAAGATCGCGTTAAGATCTACAGCGTTAAATAGCACACAGAAAACATTCATTCATATAGGGAAAATTAACAATGAAAAAAATAGCCGCTATTCTGACTATTCTCGCTATTACCGCAGCACCTGCAATCGCTGCACAACAAGGTGGATTCTCGGATCCTAATGCGCCAGCTGCACAAACCACGCAAACCACGGGTGGTTTTGTTGGCCCAAGCGGTAGCAACACCACTGCGGCACAGGCGAAATCTTTATCTGATAATACCTATGTGACCTTGCGCGGTAAAATTGAGCAACGTATTGGTGGTGATAACTACATCTTCCGTGACGCTTCAGGCACCATCAATGTGGAAATTGACCAAAAACGTTGGAATGGGCAGACCATTACTCCGCAAGATACCGTCGAAATTCAAGGGAAAGTCGACAAAGACTGGAACTCTGCTGAAATCGATGTAAAACAAATTACTAAAGTAAAATAACTCCCCAAAATGAGCCGCAAATAGCGGCTCATTTCTTCCTTCTTCACTTTCCTAAAGATACTCACTCCTCTGTGACTACGACTGTCAGATAAGGTACTATCGGCGGCAATTACGCCGTTTGTGGCCACATTCGGCTCGTCAGTTTGAGGATGAATAATTAATGAGTGATTTAACTCATGATGGTGCAGAACGCCTTGCGCTGCACGAATTCACGGAAAATGCGTATCTCAACTATTCCATGTACGTCATTATGGACCGCGCACTGCCGTTCATTGGCGATGGTTTAAAGCCCGTACAACGCCGTATCGTCTATGCGATGTCGGAGTTGGGATTAAGCGCCAGCGCTAAATTCAAAAAATCAGCCCGTACGGTGGGTGATGTGCTGGGTAAATATCATCCGCACGGCGACAGCGCCTGCTATGAAGCCATGGTGTTGATGGCGCAGCCATTCTCTTATCGTTACCCGCTGGTTGATGGGCAGGGGAACTGGGGTGCGCCGGATGATCCGAAATCCTTCGCCGCGATGCGTTATACCGAATCGCGCCTGTCGAAATATGCGGAAGTCTTGCTGGGTGAGTTAGGGCAAGGGACGGTTGATTACGTGCCTAACTTTGACGGCACCATGCAGGAGCCGAAAATGCTGCCTGCGCGTTTGCCGAATATTTTGCTCAACGGTACTACCGGCATTGCCGTGGGTATGGCAACCGACATTCCGCCGCATAACTTGCGGGAAGTGGCGAAAGCGGCCATCACCTTAATTGACCATCCGAAAACCACGCTCGATGAACTGCTTGATATTGTTCAGGGGCCGGACTATCCAACGGAAGCTGAAATCATCACCCCGCGTGATGAGATTCGTAAAATCTACCAGAACGGCCGTGGATCTGTGCGCATGCGCGCAGTGTGGAAAAAAGAAGATGGCGATGTGGTCATTACTGCGTTGCCGCATCAGGTTTCTGGTGCGCGTGTTCTTGAGCAAATAGCTAACCAAATGCGCGCTAAAAAGCTGCCGATGGTTGAGGATTTGCGCGATGAGTCGAACCACGAAAACCCGACGCGTCTGGTGATTGTTCCACGTTCTAATCGTATCGACGTAGAACAGGTCATGAACCACCTGTTTGCCACCACCGATCTTGAGAAAAGTTACCGTGTGAACCTCAATATGATCGGCCTGGACCACCGCCCATCAGTGAAAAATCTGCTGGAAATCCTGACTGAATGGCTGGTTTATCGTCGTGAAACGGTACGCCGTCGCCTGAGCTATCGTCTCGAAAAAGTACTCAAACGTCTGCATATCCTCGAAGGTTTGCTGGTGGCGTTCCTCAATATCGACGAAGTGATTCATATCATTCGTACCGAGGATGAGCCGAAGCCGGTGCTGATGTCGCGCTTCGAATTAAGCGAAACCCAGGCTGAGTCTATCCTCGAGCTGAAATTGCGCCATCTCGCGAAACTCGAAGAAGTGAAGATTCGCGGCGAGCAAGGTGAGCTGGAAAAAGAACGTGACCAATTGCAGGGCATTCTGGCGTCCGAACGCAAAATGAATACCTTGTTGAAGAAAGAGTTGCAGGCTGACTCCGATGCTTATGGCGACGATCGTCGTTCACCTCTGCGTGAACGTGGCGAAGCGAAAGCCATGAGCGAGCATGATATGACTCCATCTGAGCCGGTTACCATTGTGCTATCGCAAATGGGCTGGGTGCGTAGCGCCAAAGGCCATGATATCGATGCGCAAGGACTTAACTACAAAGCGGGCGACAGTTTCCTGGGTTGCGCTAAAGGTAAGAGCAATCAGCCTGTCGCATTTATCGACTCCACCGGACGCAGTTACGCACTTGACCCAATTACGCTGCCTTCTGCGCGTGGTCAAGGTGAGCCGTTGACCGGTAAACTGACGCCACCGCCGGGTGCAGTTGTTGAGCACGTTTTAATGGCGCCAGATGACCAGAAACTGCTGATGGCATCTGACGCAGGTTACGGTTTCGTTTGTACCTTTAACGATTTAGTCGCGCGTAACCGTGCGGGTAAAACGCTTATCTCATTGCCGGAAAACGCGAAAGTGATGCCGCCGATGGAGATCTCAAGTGTTGATGACATGCTACTGGCTATAACCGCTGCCGGCCGCATGTTGATGTTCCCAGTGGGTGATTTGCCGCAGCTTTCAAAAGGGAAGGGGAATAAAATTATCTCTATTCCTTCTGCGGAAGCGGCAAAAGGTGAAGACAAACTGGCACATCTGTTTGTGTTACCACCACAAAGCACCGTCACTTTGCACGTCGGCAAACGTAAAATTAAACTCCGTCCTGAAGAGCTTCAGAAAATAACGGGTGAGCGCGGTCGTCGCGGCACATTGATGCGTGGCCTACAACGTATTGATCGTGTTGAAGTGGATTCACCACTTCGTGCCAGCGCGGGTGACAGCGAAGAGTAATCGAAATCTGGCGGCGGTAATGCCGCCAGAACGGTGTGTTTTACGCTAAAGCAAGTCATACTTGTCAGCGGTTTTGGTTTTTGAGGTTGTTATGCTATCCATTGTACGTTTTATAATCGTTATAATTTATTGCCTGCTGGTGTGCATTTTTGGCTGCATTTATTGCCTGTTCAGCCCACGTAACCCGCGCCATGTTGCGACGTTTGGCCATCTTTTTGGTCGTATGGCTCCGGTCTTTGGTTTAAAAGTAGAAACCCGTTTACCGGCAGGTGCTGAAAATCATCCGACGGCGATTTATATCTGTAACCACCAGAATAATTTCGACATGGTGACGGCGGCGAGTATTGTGCAGCCACCGACAGTTACTGTTGGGAAAAAAAGCCTGCTGTGGATTCCATTTTTTGGCCAAATCTATTGGCTAACCGGGAATATGCTTATCGACCGCGATAATCGCGCGAAAGCCCTTAGCACCATTTCCCAGGTCGTTGCTCAAATCAAAAAGCGCAATGTTTCAGTCTGGATGTTCCCGGAAGGAACGCGCAGCCGTGGCCGTGGCCTGCTGCCATTTAAAACCGGCGCATTCCATGCCGCAATTGCAGCGGGTGTTCCAATTATTCCGGTGTGTGTTTCTAATACCAGTAATAAAATTAAACTGAATCGCTGGAATAACGGTTTAGTGATTGTTGAAATGTTGCCACCGATTGATATCAGCCATTACGGTAAAGATCAGGTGCGCAAACTCGCCACTGATTGCCGCGAAATTATGATGGCAAAAATCGACGAGCTGGATAAAGAAGTCGCGGAGCGTGAAGCATCCGGTCGAATTGAAAAAAATCAGGCGAGCTGATCGCCTTTATTTTGGCGGTATACCTTAAATAATTCGAGTTGCAGCCAACACCCCCACAACTTGAAGTATGACGGTTATTTGTGCCGCCCCACGTTAGTCAGTTTTCCATGGAGTAATTATGTCACTCAGTCGGCGTCAGTTTATACAGGCATCAGGAGTCGCACTTTGTGCAGGCTCGGTGCCACTGAGGGCAAACGCGGCAGGGCAGCAGCAACCTTTACCCGTTCCTCCTTTACTGGAGTCTCGTCGTGGCCAGCCTTTGTTCCTTACGTTACAGCGGGCACACTGGTCATTTACCGGCGGTGCTAAGGCTCCGGTTTGGGGTTTGAACGGACGTTATCTCGGGCCGACCATCCGCGTATGGAGCGGCGATGACGTGAAGATGATTTACAGTAATCGTCTACAAGAAAATATCGCTATGACGATTGCTGGTTTACAAGTCCCAGGCCCCCTTATGGGCGGTGCTGCGCGTATGATGTCGCCAAACGTAGACTGGGCTCCAGTTCTGCCAATTCGCCAGCAGGCGGCAACACTTTGGTATCACGCTAACACTCCTAATCGTACTGCAAAGCAGGTCTACAATGGCCTGGCAGGTATGTGGCTGATTGAAGATGAAGTCAGCAAGTCACTCCCGATCCCGAACCATTATGGTGTCGATGATTTCCCGGTAATCATCCAGGATAAACGCCTCGATAACTTCGGTGCGCCTGAATATGTCGAACCGGGTAGCGGCGGATTTGTGGGTGATACGCTTTTGGTGAATGGTGTGCAGGGGCCATATGTTGAGGTCTCTCGCGGCTGGGTGCGTTTGCGTTTACTGAACGCCTCGAACTCACGGCGCTATTTACTGCAAATGAGCGATGGTCGTGCGATGGCTGTGATATCCAGCGATCAGGGTTTTCTCCCAGCTCCGGTTTCCGTGAAGCAACTTTCACTGGCCCCGGGTGAGCGTCGCGAAATTCTGGTTGATATGAGCGATGGGAAAGAAGTGTCGATCACCTGCGGTGAAGCTGCAGGCATTATGGATCGTATTCGCGGCTTCTTTGAGCCGTCGAGCATTCTGGTCTCTACGCTAGTCTTAACGTTGCGTGCAACAGGGCTGTTACCGCTGGTGACTGATACGCTGCCAATGCGCCTGTTACCGGACGAGATTATCAATGGTAATCCGGCACGTAGTCGTGAAATTACGCTTGGCGATGATCCTGGCATTAACGGTCAGCTCTGGGACATGAAACGTATTGATATTCAGACTCAGCAAGGCACCTGGGAGCGTTGGACGGTGCGTTCCGATATGCCGCAATCTTTCCATATCGAAGGTGTGAGTTTCCTGATTAAAAACGTTAACGGCGCATCCCCGTTTGGTGAAGACAGAGGCTGGAAAGACACGGTTTGGGTCGATGGGCAGGTTGAGTTACTGGTCTATTTCGGCCAACCTTCCTGGGAGCATTTCCCCTTCCTCTATACCAGCCAGACGCTGGAAATGGCAGACCGTGGTTCCATTGGGCAATTGTTGGTACAACCCGCACCATAATTTTACCCTTCATATTTCAAATTGCATGTGCGTTGGCTTTCCTCGCTCACCCCAGTCACTTACTTGTGTAAGCTCCTGGGGATTTACTGCGTCACCGCCTTCCTGCAATTCGAATTATTTTGGGTATATAGCCCTTTTGTCATAAAAGGGCGTATAAATTTAACATTGTAATAACCCTTCATTTTTTCCCCCATACCAGCGTATAATCGCCGGCTTTGGTTATTTTTAAATCATTTTTATTCATTTTTTCGGAAGCATTATGAGCTCTATTAGCTTGATCCAGCCCGATCGCGAACTCTTTTCGTGGCCACAATACTGGGCAGCCTGTTTTGGCCCGGCACCATTTTTACCCATGTCACGTAAGGAAATGGACGAGTTAGGCTGGGACAGCTGTGACATCATTCTGGTTACCGGAGATGCCTACGTTGACCATCCGAGTTTTGGTATGGCTATCTGTGGCCGTATGCTGGAAGCTCAGGGCTTCCGCGTGGGTATCATTGCCCAACCGGACTGGAACACGAAAGATGACTTCATGCGCCTTGGCAAACCGAACCTGTTTTTCGGTGTGACTGCAGGCAACATGGACTCCATGATCAACCGCTACACGGCTGACCGTAAACTGCGTCATGACGATGCGTACACGCCGGATAACGTAGCGGGCAAACGCCCTGACCGTGCATCTCTTGCGTACACCCAACGCTGTAAAGAAGCCTGGCGCGATGTGCCAGTCATTTTGGGTGGCATTGAAGCGAGTCTGCGCCGTACCGCGCATTACGATTACTGGTCTGATACCGTTCGTCGCTCAATACTTGTGGATGCCAAGGCCGACATGCTGATTTTCGGCAACGGTGAACGTCCGCTTGTGGAAGTGGCTCATCGCCTGGCATCTGGTGAACCGATCGATGAAATCAGCGATGTGCGTAACACCGCAATGATGCGTAAAGAAGCGATGCCGGGCTGGTCTGGCGTGGATTCTACGCGTCTGGATATGCCTGGTCGTATCGACCCGATTCCACATCCATACGGTGAAGATTTACCGTGTGCAGAAACCGGTAAACCGCAGCAGCCAGTAGACGAAGCGAAAGCTATCGTGGTGAAACCTGCTCCGATGAAACCGTGGGAAAAAACCTATGTGTTGCTGCCGTCGTTCGAAAAAGTAAAAAACGACAAAGTTCTGTACGCGCATGCTTCACGTATTTTGCACCACGAAACCAACCCAGGTTGTGCTCGTGCATTGATGCAAAAACACGGCGATCGCTATATCTGGATCAACCCGCCTGCTATCCCACTGTCTACCGAAGAGATGGACAGCGTGTTTGCTCTGCCTTACAAGCGTGTTCCACACCCTGCCTATGGCAAGGCACGCATCCCGGCTTATGAGATGATTCGCTTCTCGGTAAACATCATGCGTGGCTGTTTCGGTGGTTGCTCGTTCTGTTCTATTACCGAGCACGAAGGGCGCATTATTCAGAGCCGTTCTGAAGACTCGATAATCAGCGAAATCGAAGCCATGCGCGATACCGTTCCAGGTTTTACCGGTGTGGTTTCGGATCTTGGTGGCCCAACGGCTAACATGTACATGCTGCGTTGTAAGTCACCGCGTGCAGAACAAACCTGTCGCCGTTTGTCTTGTGTCTACCCGGACATTTGCCCGCACATGGATACTAACCATGAGCCGACGATTAACTTATACCGTCGTGCGCGCGAACTGAAAGGCATCAAGAAGATCCTTATTGCTTCCGGTGTGCGTTATGACATTGCTGTGGAAGACCCGCGTTACATCAAAGAGCTGGCGACGCACCACGTCGGTGGTTATCTGAAGATTGCCCCGGAACACACCGAAGAAGGGCCGCTGTCTAAGATGATGAAGCCGGGAATGGGCAGCTATCAGCGCTTCAAAGAGCTGTTTGATACCTACTCTAAACAGGCCGGTAAAGAGCAGTATCTGATCCCTTACTTTATCTCCGCACACCCTGGTACGCGTGATGAAGATATGGTGAATCTGGCGCTGTGGCTGAAGAAAAACCGCTTCCGTTTGGATCAGGTGCAAAACTTCTATCCGTCACCGCTCGCGAACTCTACGACCATGTATTACACCGGCAAGAACCCGCTGGGTAAGATTAGCTACAAAAGTGAAGACGTTGTGGTGCCGAAAGGTGACCGCCAGCGCCGCTTGCATAAAGCGCTATTGCGTTATCACGATCCTGCTAACTGGCCGTTGATTCGTGAAGCGCTGGAAGCGATGGGTAAAAAGCACCTGATTGGTGGCCGTCGCGAGTGCCTGGTGCCTTCACCAACAATTGAAGAAATGCGTGAAGCGCGTCGTTACAACCGTGGCGCACGCCCGGCTCTGACAAAGCATACACCAATGACGCATCAGCGCCGTGCAACACCAGCAACTGGCACCAAACCTGTTGCTGGTCCGAAGCCTACGCCAAAAGTTGCCGGGAAATCTGCTGCTGTAGCGAAGGTGGCGCCGATTGGAGCCGGAAAACCTGCTGGCACAGCTAAGAAGAGACCTGCTTAATTTGCGGTAAGTGCGCCCTCACCCTAACCCTCTCCCCCAGAAGAGGGTTTTAGGTACGGTTTTCGCCCTCTAGAAGGAGAGGGCGCATTATTCAGCCTGCAAACAACCCAACCGCTACACCCGCCGCTGCCAGAACCAGTAACAGCAACATCGCTTTCACCGGCGAAACGCCACGTTTAGCCATCAAATACCACGTGCCAATCACCACTAACAGCGGTAGTAGATTCGGGAAGATCCCGTCTAGCATTTGCTGCACATGAATGTTCACGCCATCTTTGGTGACAAACTCAAGCCCGGTGCCCAGTTTCACGTAACTTGCCGCAACGCCACCCATCACAAACACACCCAGTAACGACAACGCTTCACGCAAACGCGTCGATTTACTGCTGACCAACATCTCAACCGATGTCGATCCCATGCGATAACCCTTCAGGAACAAGAACCATGATCCAGGAATGATAATCGCAAGCCATGCTACGCAGTAGAAAAGTGGCCCGAGGATATTGCCGCCTGCTGCAAGCGCCATGCCGATACTGAGCAGGATTGGTATCAGCATCCCCGGAATCATGGAATCACCAATACCTGCCACTGGCCCCATCAGCCCCACTTTCAGGGTGTTTATGGTTTCGCCGTCTATCGGTTCACCGTTCGCTCGCTTCTCTTCAAGACCCAGCACCATCCCATTCACAATCGCGCCAAGCTGTGGCTCGGTGTTGTAAAACGAGGCATGGCGCTTGAGCATTTCTTTGCGCTCTTGTTCGTCGGGATAAAGCTTTTTCGCCACCGGCAACATGCTCAAACAAAAACCGAAAGATTCGAGACGTTCAAAGCTCATGGAGGAGAGGTTGTACATCATCCAGCTGCGCCAGCAACGGCGCAGATCCTGGCGAGTGAGTTTACGTTCTTCCATCAGAATTCATCCTCATCATCAGTGGTGGTTGAGGAGGCTGCACGTTCAGCCTGCGGCTCGGGTTTATAGTTGTAGTGAATTAACGCCAGCAGCGCCCCGACGATCACCAGCGCCACCATGTTCAGTTTCAGGAAAACGATGCAGATAAACCCCACCAGGAAGTAGATCAACATGCTGTAGTTTTTGATGATTTGCTTAAGCAGAATAGCAATACCGACAGCGGGCAGAATGCCGCCGAGCACGTTCATCGTCGACAGAACGATGTGCGGCAGGCTATCCATAAAAGTATTGATGTATTGCGCGCCGAAATAGACCGCAATGAACGTTGGCACAAAACGCATCACGAAATTGGTAGCTTGCGGCCAAATAGCGCTGTTGAGGTATACGCCGCGCTCGTCGCCTTTCTCAAGCGCCAAATCCGCGCGGTGGTTCCACCAGGAGTTCAGTACCATCATGGCGTTGAATAACACGGTACCTGCAATACCGATTGTTGCAGCCAATGCCACGGCCACTTCCGGGCCTTTATTGGAAAGAATACCGAGTGCGATAGCCGGGAAGGCAACAAAGTTAAGATCCGCAGGCATCGAACCACCGGGGGTTACCATCGCGATATACACGGCCTGAACCGCCACGCCAATGATAATCCCGGTTTGCACATCGCCGAGAATAAATCCTACCAGCATCCCTGAAACCAGTGGGCGGGTAATCAGATACCAGCCGCCGGTTAGCCCCAGCAGCCAAGGGCTGCTTAACGCACCGAGGTAACACAGAATGCCGATTAAAGCTGCTTCGAAAGCCATAATGGACTCCTTTATTTGAGTTTTTGGCGAGCGTCCTGCCAGCTGTAGCTGCTGGCATCGGGCACCAGACGAAATTCAATCTGATGCCCGTGCTGCACGAGGTAGTCGAACGCAGCTGCCTCTTCCGGGTTCACAGACTGGTTAGGGCCAATAGTGGTGGTTGTGGCTCGTGCGCTCATCGGGCCAACGTTGATTTTTCGATTACTGTTTTGCAGGCTAATACCTGCTTCTTCTATGTTTTTTAGCGTGACGGGCGATTTGCCAATCACGAAATAACGCTTTTCGCTGGCGATTATTTTTGGCAATTTCTCAATCGCGGTTGCGGTATCAAACAGCCAGACTTTGATGTCCTGAACCGCGCCTTTCATCACCGATGAGAGCAAAGGATCGGCGGCGACGGCGTCGTCAATGGCGATGATGCCATCACACGGCAGCTCTTTTGCCCAGCGGGTGACCAACTGGCCGTGGATCACCCGGTCGTCAATGCGTACAAAGGAAATGCTCATCGTTGCCCCTTAGAAATCATCTGACTGTGCAGTTTCAGTAAGCATTGCCTGTACCAGCGTGTCCTGGGTGTTAGCCAGTAATTGCGTGGTGGCTTGCTCGATATCCTGAAGATCTTTTATCTCATCGCTCAAAAGGAGCATGGGGAAGTTGACCCCTGCGAGCACGGTAACCGGTGGCTGTGTCTCAGGGTTGAAGGCATGATGGCAAGCCACGTTCCACGGCGTACCACTTTGCAAATCGCACAACACCACCACTCCATCGGCCCCTTTGCTTGCCTGTTGCAGAACTGCCGCAAACTCATCTCCAAAACTGTTGATACCTTTGTTTTCAGTCAGCATGACGGGGAAAACATGCGGCAGTTCGCCGTATACCATGCGAGAACTTGCCAGCAGTGCCTCTGCCAGTGAACCGTGTGTTGCCAGAATGACGTTGATCATATTTATCCCCTTACCCAAGCTTTCATGGTGGCGAGTTGCTGATTTTTACCGCTGCCATAAGGTGAAATTCGATATTCCCCTACGGCTGCTGGAATGATGAATGTTTCGGCGTAATGCACGACAAAAGGTTCAAATGCGCCACCTGGGCTTTCGACCAGAGCCTCGGCACCTTCCACCAGATTCAGCACGTTCACGCCACCGTGCGTATGATGTGTTACGGGTTGAGTAAACCAATGGCGACGGGTTTCGATGAACTCACGCTCATGCAAACCAGTGCGTTCCTCACGCCAACCGTCACCTTCGGCAATCGGTTCAAAATGGTTAACCAGATGTTCGGTAACCCACTGTGTATCGCGTTGCCAGTCAATGACCTGTGCGCCATGTTCAAGGTGCACTGGGCGTGGCAAACCATCCAGACCCAAACGGCCCCAGTCCCATAATTTGAAGGTGAAGATGTACGGAGTGGCGCTGATTTCCAGAACCATTGCGCCAGAGCCGGAACAATGCACTGTGCCTGCAGGGATCAAGAAGTGATCGTGTTTACGTGCAGGGAAGCGGTTAACAAATTTCTCATCATCAAACGCTTTCTCACCGCGTTGGGCGCGAGCAAGAGAGTCGAGCATTTCTTGTGGATCGATTCCCGTTTTCGTCCCCAGATAAACTTCCGCACCGGGTTCGGCTTCCAGCATGTAATAGCTTTCATCCTGGGTGTAATGCATTCCAAAATGCTGTTGGATGTATTCAGTAATCGGATGAACCTGGAAACTTAAATTCTGCCCACCGATGGTATCGAGGAAATCGAAACGGATCGGGAACTCAGCGCCAAAACGGGCGTGGACGCGTTCGCCAAGTAAATGGCGAGGATAGAGTAATACCAAGTCCTGAGAAGGGATCTCGATCCGCACATTACCAAAACGCAGTAACAGGCTGTTCTCCTCGGGCACACAGTCAAAACACCATGCGTAATTTGGCTTTGAGGGATCGAGATTAAACTTGTCTTTCATCCATTGCCCACCCCAAACACCGGGGTCGAAGAATGGCACCACCCGGAAGGGTTGTTGCGTGGTTTGTTGCAGGCCGTGGCGCAGTGCTGCACCGCTAACCATTGCCGGTTTATCCGGATTATTGGTATCTAGCAGAAAATCAGCGCGCTTCAGAAGTGGCGTTTTATGGCGGTCGAATACGCGCCATTCAATGAAAAAAGCACGTTTGTAGCGGCGCAGAATATCTTCATCGTTATTATTCGCTCCCCAGTTACCTAATTCACCCCGACGAAAACGTTGCTGAATTTCCCAGCGAGCCAGGTCGGCATAAACCAGCACGTCGCCAGCATGGATAAGTGCAGCGCCTGGGCCATAAACCACGACCAGGCCTTCGTTAATGTCAGCGATTTCCTGCTGTGCAGCGGCCAGTGTCTGCGGGCAGAAAAACTCGGTTAATTCGTGGCAAGAAAGCACACCGAATACGCGATCGTCTGTCAGGTTATAAGCCAGCAAATCATGCAGGTGTTGCTCGCTTAATCGCGCTGACTCGGCATTAATGATAAGCGCTGGGTTAAGGTGGGTGATGAGTTGCGTGTGCAGAGTGTCTAACTGAACGCCGGGGTAACAGTCGATCACCAGTACTGTTTTACCTGAGCACGAGAGTTGCTCACTGACGGCTTGTTTTATGGCGGACCATCCCTGCCATGCCTGATGGTCAAACCCCGAAACGCGGACTTCGGGATACTTATCGTAGGATGCCGGATGCATAGTATTCTCCCTGTTTCTGATAGATTAAGATTAATCGATTAACCCATTTTGAACAGTGTGGTAAACGCGATTAACCCGCCATTTTTAACAAGGTGTGGCTTAAACTTGAGTTATCTGTGATGGCATTCACATTGAAATATGCAATTTTTTGGTTATTCGATTAATCTGTGAAAAATCGCACCATTCAGAGGAGTGCCGATGAGCACCGTTACCCTTGCCCAGGTTGCTAAACAGGCAGCTGTATCAACCGCAACTGTGTCGATGGTTTTGCACAATCGAGGCCGTATTTCTGATGCCACCCGTCAACGCGTACTTAAAGCGCTGGATGATTTGGGCTACGTTTACAACCAGACGGCGGCGAATTTACGCAATCGCACCAGCAACCAAGTGGGGCTGTTGCTGCACGACATCACCAACCCTTTTTACGGCGAAATGACAGCTGGACTGAGCCAGGAAATGGAACGCCATGACTTGTTGCTGTTTCTGGCAAATAGCGAAGAGTCCGGCGAACGGCAGCAAAAATTTGTCGATTCTCTGATGCGCAATAACGCCTGCGGGATGGTGCTGTGCGCGGCAAGGGAGACACCACCGCTGTTTTTTGAAACCCTGAAACGGCGCAACATTCCGGCGATTATGGTGGTGCGCCCAATGGATGACGTGGATTTCGATTTCGTCGGCACTGATAACTTTTTGGGCACACAAATGGCGACACAGCATTTGCTGCGTCTGGGGCATCGCCATATCGCGTTTATCGGCGGTAGTGAAAACTCCATCAGCCGCGCGCAACGTATTGGTGGTTACAGCAGTAAATTGCTGGAACATCGTATTCAGCCAAATAGCGAGTGGGTGGTTTCGTCATTGGCCAGCCAAAGTGACGGTGCGCGAGTGGCCGAAAATTTGTTCCGTCGCTACCCGGAAATCACGGCGGCGGTGTGTTATCAGGATATTGTCGCGTTGGGCGTGATGCAGACGCTACGCAAAATGGGCCACCAGCCAGGCGTTGATTTTGCGCTGGTAGGATTTGACGACATCACCGAAGCATCGCTGGTACAGCCTGCTCTGACCACCGTTTCGGTTGCTGCCAAAGAGATTGGTCGTAAAGCCGGTGAGTTGTTGTATAGCCGTATTCAGGGTAATGACGAGCCGCCGAAACGAATAATACTCCCGCCCACACTGGTGGTACGAGAATCGTGTGGTTTTGGATCACAAACGCGTTAAGCAGATCACCAGAATCGACAATGGCCTGCTTTTATTACGGGAATAATGTCTTTTACTGATAATTACGGGGTTTTGTCATAAATTTCTTATTATCCGTGTTTTCGGGTGGCGGCCTGCGAGCGGGCTGGTTAACCTGAGAATGTTATCTGTGCAGATTAATCAAAGAGAGTAAATATGGATGAGTCACAAGTCCGCGTTGCAATCGCGGGTGCGGGTGGTCGCATGGGGCGACAACTGATTCAGGCGGCATTGCAGTTAGATGGCGTAAAACTGGGTGCGGCGCTTGAGCGTACGGGTTCATCCTTAGTGGGAAGTGATGCTGGCGAGTTAGCGGGCGTTGCGAAAACGGGTGTCATCGTAAGTGACAGCCTTGATGCAGTAGTCAATGACTTCGATGTGTTCATCGATTTCACGCGCCCTGAAGGCACGCTGAACCACCTTGCTTTCTGCCGTAAGCACGGTAAAGGCATGGTGATTGGCACGACGGGTTTTGACGATGCGGGTAAGCAGGCAATTACAGACGCTTCAGTAGATGTTCCGATTGTGTTTGCTGCCAACTTTAGCGTTGGGGTTAATGTGATGCTCAAGCTGCTGGAGAAAGCCGCCAAAGTCATGGGTGACTACACCGACATCGAGATAATCGAAGCGCATCATCGTCATAAAGTCGATGCACCTTCTGGCACCGCGTTGGCAATGGGTGAAGCTATTGCTCAGGCAATGGATAAAGATTTGAAAGAGTGCGCGGTCTATTCCCGTGAAGGGTACACCGGCGAGCGCATTCCAGGCACTATTGGCTTTGCCACAGTGCGTGCGGGCGACATTATTGGTGAACATACGGCGATGTTTGCGGACATCGGCGAGCGTATTGAAATCAGCCATAAAGCATCCAGTCGTATGACTTTTGCAAATGGCGCAGTTAGATCGGCATTGTGGCTTAGTGCGATGAAAAATGGACTTTACGACATGCGTGACGTGTTGGATCTCAATAGTTTGTAAACGTTATTACCCATCGTGATGTGGTTATTTCAATCATAATTGTTTGATTGATAGGGCAATATTTTATTGCCCTTTTTATTTATTGTTTTTTTAAGTGCTTTTCTTTATTTTTTGTTCAAAGTCGTCATAAATTTACTTTTTCTGGTGTTGTTTCGTTGTTTTGCTGTTGATTTTGACCATCCGGTCCACTTTTTATGCGTCATGGCACCATTTTCCTATTCATCCTGGTCCGCAACCGATTACGCATTATAACTTTGCTGTTGATTTCAACGGTCAATTCATCTTTTTTCCATAAGAACGCTAAAAAACACATAAAAAGTTGCTCTTATGGTAGACTTTTCCGCGGCTGCTCACTAGAATGCCGCCGTTTGTCAAAAATCCAAATGACAGGCTGTTTTGCATTGATTCATGAAATGGTTTTGAATTAATATGCAAATAAATTGACTGTTTATTCTCTGGAGGGTGTTTTGATTAAGTCAGCAATATTGGTTCTGGAAGACGGAACCCAATTTCACGGTCGGGCCATCGGGGCATCGGGTCAGGCTGTTGGGGAAGTCGTTTTCAATACCTCAATGACCGGTTATCAAGAAATCCTCACTGATCCTTCCTACTCCCGCCAGATAGTCACTCTTACTTATCCTCATATCGGTAATGTCGGCACCAATGCTGCTGATGAAGAATCCTCCCAGGTACATGCGCAAGGCCTCGTTATCCGTGACCTACCACTGATTGCCAGTAACTACCGCAATACCGAAGACCTTTCTTCTTACCTCAAGCGCCATAACATTGTGGCCATCGCCGATATAGATACCCGTAAGCTGACTCGCATTCTGCGTGAGAAAGGTGCGCAGAACGGCTGCATTATTGCCGGTGACAACCTGGACGCCACATTAGCGCTCGAAAAAGCGAAAGCATTCCCAGGCCTTAACGGCATGGACCTTGCTAAAGAAGTGACCACGCAAGAATCTTACGCCTGGCAACAGGGGAGCTGGACGCTTGAAGGCGATTTGCCAGAAGCGGCTAAAGAAGAAGATTTACTGTTCCACGTAGTAGCTTACGATTACGGCGTGAAACGTAACATTCTGCGTATGTTAGTTGACCGCGGCTGTCGCCTGACTGTCGTGCCGGCGCAAACGCCTGCAGAAGATGTGTTGAAGTTAAATCCAGACGGCATCTTCCTGTCTAACGGCCCTGGTGACCCGGCTCCGTGCGATTACGCGATCAGTGCAATCAAATCTTTCCTTGAAACAGATGTGCCAGTGTTCGGTATCTGTCTGGGTCACCAGTTGCTGGCTCTGGCGAGCGGCGCGAAAACGGTGAAGATGAAGTTTGGTCACCACGGTGGCAACCACCCGGTTAAAGACCTCGACCGTGATTGCGTGATGATTACTGCTCAAAACCACGGTTTTGCAGTAGAAGAATCAACACTTCCGGCGAACCTGCGCATAACACACAAGTCACTGTTCGATGGCACGCTGCAAGGTATTCATCGTACTGATAAAGCAGCATTTAGCTTCCAGGGGCACCCAGAAGCGAGTCCAGGTCCGCACGATGCAGCACCGTTGTTTGACCACTTTATCGAATTGATTAAGCACTATCGTTCTACCGCCACTCTTAATAGCAAGTAAGTATCAGGAGCTAAGAAAATGCCAAAACGTACAGATATAAAAAGCATCCTGATCCTCGGCGCAGGCCCGATTGTTATCGGCCAGGCGTGTGAGTTCGACTACTCCGGTGCTCAGGCGTGTAAAGCGCTGCGTGAAGAGGGCTACCGTGTCATTCTGGTGAACTCCAACCCAGCGACAATTATGACCGACCCGGAAATGGCCGATGCCACTTACATCGAGCCGATTCACTGGGAAGTGGTTCGCAAAATTATTGAGAAAGAGCGTCCGGACGCTGTGCTGCCAACCATGGGCGGCCAGACTGCACTGAACTGTGCGCTGGAACTGGAACGTGAGGGCGTACTCGCCGAGTTTGGCGTCACCATGATTGGTGCTACCGCCGATGCGATTGATAAAGCTGAAGATCGCCGTCGTTTCGACGTGGCGATGAAAAAAATCGGTCTTGATACTGCGCGTTCTGGCATTGCACACACCATGGAAGAAGCGCTGGCTGTTGCGGCTGACGTGGGTTATCCGTGCATCATCCGCCCTTCATTTACCATGGGCGGCAGCGGTGGCGGTATCGCTTATAACCGTGAAGAATTCGAAGAAATCTGTGAACGAGGCTTGGATCTTTCGCCAACCAAAGAGCTGCTGATTGACGAATCCCTGATTGGCTGGAAAGAGTATGAGATGGAAGTTGTGCGTGATAAAAACGACAACTGCATCATCGTTTGCTCCATCGAAAACCTTGACCCGATGGGCATCCACACTGGTGACTCCATCACCGTGGCTCCTGCCCAAACGCTGACCGACAAAGAATATCAAATCATGCGTAACGCCTCGATGGCGGTACTGCGTGAAATCGGCGTGGAAACTGGTGGTTCTAACGTGCAGTTCTCGGTTAACCCGAAAACTGGTCGTCTGATTGTTATCGAGATGAACCCGCGTGTGTCGCGCTCTTCTGCACTGGCATCAAAAGCAACTGGCTTCCCGATTGCTAAAGTAGCAGCCAAACTGGCTGTGGGTTACACCCTTGATGAACTGATGAACGATATCACCGGCGGTAAAACGCCTGCGTCGTTCGAGCCGTCCATCGACTACGTTGTGACCAAAATCCCACGTTTTAACTTCGAGAAATTCGTTGGTGCGAATGACCGTCTGACTACACAGATGAAATCTGTGGGTGAAGTGATGGCGATTGGCCGCACGCAGCAGGAATCACTGCAAAAAGCATTGCGTGGCCTGGAAGTGGGTGCGACAGGTTTTGACCCGAAAGTGAATCTGGATGACCCGGAAGCGCTGACCAAAATCCGCCGTGAGCTGAAAGATGCTGGCGCAGAGCGTATCTGGTACGTTGCTGATGCATTCCGTGCAGGCCTGTCCGTCGATGGCGTATTCAACCTGACCAACATCGACCGCTGGTTCCTGGTACAGATTGAAGAGCTGGTTCGCCTGGAAGAAAAAGTTGAAGAGATTGGTATTACCGGTCTGGACTACGACTTCCTGCGTATGCTCAAGCGTAAAGGCTTTGCTGATGCGCGCCTGGCTAAACTGGCTGGCGTTCGCGAATCAGAAATCCGTAAACTGCGCGAACAATACAAACTGCATCCGGTTTATAAGCGTGTTGATACTTGTGCTGCGGAATTCTCTACTGATACCGCGTACATGTACTCTACGTATGAAGACGAGTGCGAATCTAACCCTAACAACGACCGTGACAAAATCATGGTATTGGGCGGTGGGCCGAACCGTATCGGCCAGGGCATTGAATTTGACTACTGCTGTGTACACGCGTCGCTGGCGCTGCGCGAAGATGGCTATGAAACCATCATGGTTAACTGCAATCCGGAAACCGTTTCTACCGACTACGACACTTCTGACCGCCTGTACTTCGAGCCTGTAACCTTCGAAGATGTGCTGGAAATCGTCCGTGTTGAGAAACCAAAAGGCGTTATCGTGCAGTATGGCGGCCAGACGCCACTGAAGCTGGCTCGTGAACTGGAAGCCGCGGGCGTACCGATTATCGGCACCAGCCCTGACGCAATCGACCGTGCAGAAGACCGTGAGCGTTTCCAGCACGCAGTTGACCGCCTGAAGCTGAAACAGCCTGCGAACGCCACTGTTACGACTATCGAAATGGCCGTAGAAAAAGCGGCGCACATCGGTTATCCGCTGGTTGTTCGTCCATCCTATGTACTGGGTGGCCGCGCGATGGAAATCGTCTATGACGAAGTGGATTTACGTCGTTACTTCCAGACTGCAGTTAGTGTTTCGAACGACGCGCCAGTACTGCTGGACCGTTTCCTCGACGACGCGGTAGAAGTGGATGTTGACGCGATCTGCGATGGTGAAACCGTGCTGATTGGTGGCATCATGGAGCACATTGAACAGGCTGGCGTTCACTCCGGTGACTCCGCATGTTCTCTGCCAGCTTACACATTGAGCCAGGAAATTCAGGATGTGATGCGCCAACAGGTGCAAAAACTGGCTTTCGAACTGCAAGTTCGCGGTTTGATGAACGTGCAGTTTGCGGTGAAAGATAACGAAGTCTACCTGATTGAAGTGAACCCTCGTGCTGCGCGTACCGTACCATTTGTTTCTAAAGCAACGGGCATGCAGCTTGCGAAAGTTGCCGCGCGTGTGATGGTTGGGCAAACGCTGGTTGAGCAGGGTATGACGAAAGAAATCATCCCGCCTTACTACTCTGTAAAAGAAGTGGTTCTGCCGTTCAACAAATTCCCAGGCGTTGACCCACTGTTAGGGCCTGAAATGCGCTCTACCGGTGAAGTGATGGGCGTGGGCCGCACCTTTGCGGAAGCGTTCTCGAAAGCGATGCTGGGTAGCCAGTCCACCATGCGTAAACCAGGCCGTGCGCTGCTGTCAGTGCGTGAAGGCGACAAAAAACGCGTCGTGGACCTTGCGGCCAAGCTGCTGAAGCAGGGCTTTGAACTGGATGCAACCCACGGTACGGCTGTTGTGCTGGGTGAAGCAGGCATTAACCCACGTCTGGTGAACAAGGTGCATGAAGGTCGTCCGCACATTCAGGACCGTATCAAGAATGGCGAATACACCTATATCATCAACACTACCGCTGGCCGTCAGGCGATTGAGGATTCCAAACTCATCCGCCGCAGCGCACTGCAATACAAAGTGCACTACGACACCACATTGAACGGTGGTTTTGCGACAGCGATGGCGTTAAATGCTGATGCAACTGAAAAAGTGATTTCAGTTCAGGAAATGCACGCGCAGATAACCAAATAATTTTTGGTTGCTCAGTTTAATAAGGCTCACTTCGGTGGGCCTTTTTTTTGTGATGTAAATCACGCGTGTAGGCTGATTATTGTTAAGCGTCTACACTGTGATGACTAAGCATATGGACAAGCAATACTATGATTTTGATTATCTATGCACATCCTTACCCGCAACACTCTCATGCAAACCGAAAAATGATCGAACAGGCCTCGCTTTTGCCTGACGTGGAAGTGCGTTCGCTCTATGAGTTATACCCCGATTTCAGCATTGATATTGTTGCCGAACAGGAAGCATTAAGCCGCGCTGATTTGGTTATCTGGCAGCATCCTATGCAGTGGTACAGCATGCCTCCGCTGATGAAACTGTGGATCGATAAAGTGCTTTCTCATGGTTGGGCGTATGGCCATGGCGGAACGGCACTGTGCGGTAAGAACGTGATGTGGGCTGTCACGACCGGAGGCGGTGATAACCACTTCGTGCTGGGTAATCATCCTGGTTTCGATGTTCTCGGGCAGCCTCTGCAGGCTACCGCATTGTATTGCGGTATGAACTGGTTGCCGCACTTCACCATCCATTTCACTTTTGTCTGTGACGAAAACACCCTCGAGGTACAAGCCGAAATGTACAAACAGCGGTTACTCGACTGGCAGGAGGCAAATCGTGGATAGCCACAGCATGATCCAGGCGCTGATCTACCTCGGCTCAGCCGCGATAATTGTGCCGATTGCGGTTCGCCTTGGGCTAGGCTCGGTGCTTGGATACTTGATAGCAGGATGCATTATTGGCCCATGGGGATTACGGTTGGTTACCGATGCCGAAACTATTCTGCACTTTGCGGAAATTGGCGTGGTGTTGATGTTGTTCGTCATCGGTCTGGAGCTTGATCCGCAACGTTTGTGGACGCTGCGTGCGTCAGTCTTTGGCGGCGGCATGCTACAAATGGTGGCGTGTGGTTTGTTGCTAGGTTTGTTCTGTATGTTCCTCGGTTTGCGTTGGCAAGTAGCCGTGCTAATTGGCCTGACGTTGGCGCTTTCTTCAACCGCCATAGCCATGCAAGCCATGAACGAACGCAACCTGACTGTTTCGCAAATGGGGCGTAGCGCCTTCGCCGTACTGCTATTCCAGGACATTGCCGCTATCCCGCTGGTGGCGATGATTCCATTACTGGCCAGCAGTGGCGCAACGACTACCTTTGCCACATTCTCTATTTCGGCGCTGAAAGTGGTGGGTGCATTAGCGATAGTCATACTCTTAGGCCGTTATGTAACGCGCCCGCTGTTGCGATTTGTTGCACGCTCTGGCCTGCGTGAAGTCTTCAGTGCCATGGCATTATTTATGGTGTTTGGTTTTGGTTTATTGCTGGAAGAAGCTGGGCTTTCAATGGCCATGGGTGCGTTTCTCGCAGGCGTTCTACTGGCAAGCTCGGAATATCGTCATGCACTGGAAAGTGATATCGAACCTTTCAAAGGCTTGCTGTTAGGGTTGTTTTTCATTGGCGTTGGGATGTCGATAGATTTTGGAACACTACAACAAAATCCGCTGCGAATTATCGCGCTGCTGTTCGGCTTCCTGGCGATTAAAATCATCACGTTATGGATCGTAGCAAAACCGCTTAATGTGCCACGTAAACAACGGCGCTGGTTTGCCGTCCTACTGGGGCAGGGTAGTGAGTTTGCCTTTGTTATTTTTGGAACAGCGAAAATGGCACAGGTGTTGGACGACAGTTGGGCAAAATCGCTCACCCTTGCCGTTGCATTATCAATGGCGGCAACGCCACTGTTGCTGGTGATGCTAAATCGTCTGGAAAAATCAGGTAAAGAGCAGGCACGCGAAGCGGATGAAATCGACGAAGAACAGCCGCGAGTGATAATTGCAGGTTTCGGGCGTTTTGGACAAATTGCCGGGCGTTTGCTGCTAACCAGCGGTGTGAAGATGGTGGTTCTCGACCATGATCCTGACCACATTGAAACGCTGCGTAAGTTTGGAACTAAAGTCTTTTATGGCGATGCAACTCGCGTGGATTTGCTGGAATCTGCCGGAGCGGCAAAAGCCGAGGTGTTGATCAATGCCATCGATGACCCTGATGCCAATATGCAGTTAGCAGAACTGGTACAGGAGCATTTTCCACATCTGACAGTGATTGCACGTGCACGTGATCTTGACCACTTCATTCGGCTGCGACTTGCCGGTGTTGAACAACCAGAACGTGAAACCTTTGAAGGTGCGTTGAAAGTTGGGCGCAGGGCGCTGGAAGGTTTAGGTGTGGGAAGCTACGAAGCGCGTGAACGGGCCGATCATTTCCGCCGCTTCAATACGCAGATGGTGGAAGAAATGGTGCCAGCGCCAGACTGGACATCACGGGCAGATGTGCTTAAACGCACCAGCGCGAGGCTGACTGAGGTGATCAACGAAGACCGTGCGCATCTCAACGTGATCCAGCGTCATGGCTGGCAGGGAACGGAAGAGGGGATTCATTCGGGAAAACTGGCTGATGAGCCACCCGTGAAACCAGCAGAATAATAACAATGGGCGGGTCAACCCCGCCCAAAAATCAGTTCAACGCAACTTTAATTCCGAGCCCAATCAGCATTCCACCCAATAGCTTATCGACAATCTTTTGTGCCTTAGCCAGACCACGACGAACCGGTTCACGTCGAATCACCACAATTAACAAGAGCCACCAAACAACCTCGGTTTTGCATATCACCTCTCCTGCGGGAGATGGGTATCGTTTGGTCTATAGAGAAGGGGGAGACCGGGTTCAGGTCATCATTCTGGAGGTATGAACCTCGATTGCGACACGGCAAACAATAGAGTCTTTATTATCAATGTGTTTGCTGCATAAATAAAAAAGCCCTGACGGTAGATGCCAGGGCTTTTACGTTACAACTAAACTAAAATTTAACATTAATACACTTAAATGGTTCGTACTGCTATTTGTACAACCTTAAATGTACGCGTTTATCACTGATAATATTGGGTACTGAAAAATGAAAACTCCTCCCATTAGTTATCGGTTGAACACTCCGCAGGTATTCAGGTTGCCTGAAAACATAGCGGGTTAAACAAGTACATCTTCCGGCGCGATATAAACTTTTGATGCGTTGCCTGACTGCTGTTGCGCTATTTACTGCCTAATACTAACTCAATTTACTCGCAACAATATAGATTAAATCATGGCCTTACATCATCGCGCATTGGTCCACACCTTGCGATTGTCGTTACTGACTACGTGGCCTTAAAGCATCATCAAGCGAGACGGTTACTTTTTCCCCGCATTGATTAACCCATACAAAAAATACTTCGTGGCCTTTATCGCAATATTATTAAAGAACATATTGAACACTTTCTATATCAACGACAAATTAAGTTTCTCTGCCGTTGAAATCTAATCTACTCATTTTTATGCGTGTGTCAATACTGTTATTAACAACATGTCTTTAATATCATGTTTTTTAAAGTCGTCTCTATGAAAAACACAGAGTTATAATTTTTTCTTAAGGTTATCGAGCGGTTAAAATATAAGCGATAATTGTCATTTCTGTTACGTGATTTTAGCACAAAAACAGCAGGAGCATTTTCCACATCTGAAGATGATCCAGTACCATGGCTGGCAAGGAACGGAAGAGGGGATTCATTCGGGAAAACTGGCTGATGATCCACCCGTGATACTAGCAGAATAATAACAATGGGCGGGTCAATCCCGCCCAAAAATCAGCTCAACGCAACTTTAATTCCGAGCCCAATCAGCATTCCACCCAATAGCTTATCGACAATCTTTTGAGCCTTAGCCAGACCACGACGAACTGGTTCGCTTTGAATCAATACGACCAACAGCGGCCACCAGACTACGGACAGAATCAGAATCACACCTGCATACCAGAGTTTTTCCATAGTACCGGAGTTCACGCTTAATACCTGAGTGAAAACAGACAGGAAAAAGAGCGTCGCTTTCGGGTTCAGCAGGTTGCACAAGTAACCCTGTAAGAAAGCTTTTTTAAGCGTGGTTTGCTGGCGTTCAACATTACTGACATCCATCTTGCTACCGCCGCGAGAAAATAGCGCGTGTAAACCAATCCAGATCAGATATGCGGCACCGGCATATTTGAGGACATCAAACAACCACGGTGTGGTCGTGATCACTACTGCTAAACCAGCGACACAATAAGTCATGTGCGTGGCAACGCCGCCAATGACACCCAATGAAGTCATCATCGCCGCAGCGCGTGGATAACGAGCCGCATTCTTGATTACCAGAAAGAAATCAGGCCCCGGAGAGAGCATTCCCAAAGTGGCAAGGGTAGCGACGAAAAGCGTGGTTTCTAGCATGGTTTTATCCGGCAGAGATGAAGAAAGAGGAACTATACCGCAGCAATTGCGTAAACTTATAGTGGATGGCAGCCCGGTTAAGAATTTTTTACGCTCTTTTTGACGTTTTTACGCTAACTCATTGTTCCTGCTGTATCAGGAAGCAATACGTTACGTGTTTACAGTAGCAGAACAAAAAAATTCTCACGGACAGGCATGCGGACAGTCGACGAAAGAATGCGCTTTCCGTATAGTGGCGGCAATTTTTTCACCACCCTTGGGTTAATAGAATGATCAGTCTGATTGCTGCATTAGCGGTAGATCGTGTAATTGGCATGGAAAACGCCATGCCCTGGGACTTGCCTGCCGATCTGGCTTGGTTTAAACGTAATACACTGAATAAACCTGTCGTTATGGGGCGTTTGACTTGGGAATCTATCGGTCGACCGCTTCCAGGGCGCAAGAATATCGTCATTAGCAGCAAACCTGGCACCGATGAGCGTGTTGAGTGGGTTTCATCCGTTGAGGATGCTATTAAGGCCTGTAGCGATGCGGAAGAGATTATGGTGATTGGCGGTGGACGTATTTACGAACAGTTCCTGCCGAGGGCGCAGCGCCTTTATCTGACGCATATTGATGCGGAAGTAGAAGGGGACACGCACTTCCCAGATTATGAACCAGATGAATGGCAGTCTACTTTCAGTGAATTCCATGATGCGGACGAAAGTAACTCACACAGTTACTGCTTCGAAGTTCTGGAGCGTCGTTAAATAAAAAGCCCGGTTTGTTAACCGGGCTTTTTATTATGAAGCGATAGCCGTTTCTCCACCGCCAACATCCTGCTGGCGATTTGATGGCTGAACAAAATAAGTTTTATCTTCCCAGCGCAAGCAGGTTAACTCACCGCCCCAGCAGCAACCGGTATCCAGCCCATAGATCCCTTCTGGCGTTCCTTTACCTTCCAGTGATGCCCAGTGCCCGAAAATAACGGAGTACTCATTCGTCACCGGTCCTGGAATAGCAAACCATGGCTTCAGTGGTGCAGGTGCGCTTTCTGGTGTGTCTTTGCAGTACATGTCCAGTTGCCCGTTCGGGAAGCAATAACGCATGCGGGTCAGAGAATTAGTAATAAACCGCAAGCGAGCAAGCCCTGAGAGCTCTGGTGACCAGTTATTTGGCATATCGCCATACATGGCATCGAGGAATAAAGGATAGCTGTCGCTTGATAACACCGCTTCGACATCACGTGCACAGGCTAAAGCGGTGCTCAAATCCCATTGTGGTGTAATACCTGCGTGAGCCATCACTAGCTTTTTCTTTTCATCAACCTGAAGTAGAGGCTGGCGACGTAACCAGTTCAGCAGTTCGTCTGCATCAGGTGCTTCAAGCAATTGAGATACGCGATCTTTCGGTTTATTGCGGCTAATGCCTGCATAAACCGCCAGTAAATGCAGATCATGATTGCCGAGCACAATACGCACGCTATCACCAAGCCCACGCACGTAGCGCAGCACTTCAAGCGAACCAGGTCCACGCGCGACGAGATCGCCCGTAAGCCATAAAATATCTTTGCCAGGTGTAAATTCAACCTGTTGCAGTAGGGCGACCAGTTCATCATAACAACCGTGAACGTCACCAATCAGGTATGTAGACATCGTATCAGTGAATGAAGGCTGGGATAGCCAGACGGAATACGGGAATAGCGACACGGAAAGCATCGCCCTGAGAGTCGACCATTTCATAATGGCCTTGCATGGTACCAAGCGGTGTTTCAATAACAGCACCGCTTGTGTAGCTGTATTCGTTGCCCGGTTCAATATGAGGCTGGACGCCAATCACGCCCTCACCCTGAACTTCAGTTTCATGGCCGTTACCATTGGTGATAAGCCAATAACGGCCAAGCAATTGCACCGGTGTTCGCCCCAGGTTACGGATGGTGACGGTATAAGCAAAGACGAAACGTTCGTTCTCCGGGGAGGACTGTGATTCGATATAAACGCTTTGTACCTGAATGCATACGCGGGGCGAATTTAACATCGTTAACTCTCCTTCGGCTGCTGCGGGTTATCAGCCAAATAGTTTGCCAGTTGGCAATACTGTGCGACTGAGATGTTCTCAGCACGCAAGGTTGGATCGATTCCCAGCTCCGCCATCACTTCTGCACTGAACAGATGACCAAGGCTGTTACGAATCGTTTTGCGGCGCTTATTAAACGCTTCAGTAGTGATGCGGCTTAATACACGCAGGTCTTTAACTGGGTTCGGTATTACTGCGTGTGGGACCAGGCGCACAACGGCTGAGTCAACCTTTGGTGCAGGTGTGAAGGCTGTTGGTGGCACTTCAAGCACTGGGATCACATTACAATAATACTGCGCCATGACGGTTAAACGACCATACGCTTTACAGTTAGGGCCAGCCACTAAACGGTTTACCACCTCTTTTTGCAGCATAAAGTGCATGTCAGCAATGGCATCAGTATAGCTAAACAGATGGAACATTAATGGCGTGGAGATGTTATACGGCAGGTTGCCAAATACGCGCAACGGTTGGCCGATTTTTTGCGAAAGCTCTCCAAAATCCATCGTCATAGCATCTTGCTGATAAATCGTCAGCTTTGGAGCCAGGAACGGGTGCGTTTGCAGACGGGCTGCAAGATCGCGGTCCAGTTCGATGACGGTCATTTCATCCAGGCGTTCACCCACAGGCTCGGTTAACGCACCGAGGCCAGGGCCGATTTCAACCATCGCCTGGCCTTTTAGTGGATTAATAGCAGAGACAATACTGTCGATAACGAACTGGTCATTAAGGAAGTTTTGTCCAAAACGTTTACGGGCTAAATGGCCCTGGTGGACACGAGTATTCATTGAGTATTAACAATCATTTTGATGGCGAGATTAAGCGCCGTAATAAAACTGCCGACCTCGGCTTTCCCCTGACCGGCTAGTTCTAGCGCGGTTCCATGGTCAACCGAAGTGCGGATAAAAGGTAAGCCTAGCGTGATATTGACCGCACGGCCAAAGCCCTGGTATTTGAGTACCGGCAAGCCTTGATCGTGGTACATCGCCAGTACTGCGTCGGCGTTATCGAGATACTTAGGCTGAAACAGTGTATCTGCCGGTAGTGGGCCAGAAAGATTCATCCCCAGACCACGCATTTCATTCAGTACTGGAATGATAGTATCAATCTCTTCAGTGCCCATGTGGCCACCTTCCCCTGCATGGGGGTTCAGGCCACAAACCAGCACGTGCGGTTGCGCGATACCAAACTTGGTTTGCAGGTCATGATACAGGATGGTGATTATCTGGCGTAATAAATCTGGCGTTATTGCGTCACTAATGGCTTTTAAGGGCAGATGTGTTGTCACCAGCGCCACGCGCAGTTCTTCGGTCGCCAACATCATGACGACTTTTCTACTGTGAGATCGCTCTTCGAAAAACTCGGTATGGCCGATAAACGGGATTCCAGCGTCGTTAATGATACCTTTGTGCACTGGCCCAGTAATAAGTGCGGCAAATTCGCCACTAATGCAGCCATCGCAAGCGCGAGCCAGCATTTCCACTACGTACTCGCTGTTTTTCACATCCAACTGCCTTGGGATCACAGGGGTGCGTAATTTGATGGGGAGAACGGTAAGTGTGCCAGCAGTTTGCGGGGTTGCGGGTGTACCGGGTTGATACGTTTTAAGCTTGAGAGGAAGGCCGAGGAGGGCAGCTCGTTCCTGGATGAGTTCTGGCGCAGCAGCGACAACCAGTTCTAAGGGCCAATCGCGCTGCGCCAGCGCGATGACCAGGTCGGGGCCAATCCCGGCAGGTTCGCCGGGAGTGATGACCACTCGATGGATATTAACCATTGCTACCTATAACTTTCACGTAAGCGGATGCTCGTTGTTCCTGCATCCAGGTCTGCGCTTCTTCTGAGAACTTACGGTTGAACAGCATACGGTATGCACGATCTTTTTGCGCAACATCAGTCTTATCAACGTTACGAGTATCCATAAGCTCAATCAAATGCCAGCCAAATGAGGAATGAACAGGTGCACTCAACTCACCTTTGTGCATTTTTGACAGCGCATCACGGAAAGCAGGATCGTAGATGTCGGTAGTCGCCCAGCCCAAATCGCCGCCCTGGTTTGCTGAACCAGGATCTTCCGAGAATGATTTTGCTGCGGCAGCAAACGTCGTTTTACCGCTTTTAATATCAGCAGCAATTTGCGCCAGTTTAGTGCGTGCCTGATCGTCACTCATGATTGGGGACGATTTCAGCAAAATATGGCGAGCGTGGACTTCAGTCACAGAAATACTCTGACTCTGGCCACGCAGGTCGTTCACTTTCAGAATGTGGAAGCCGACACCTGAACGAATCGGGCCAATGACATCACCTTTTTTCGCAGTGGTTAAAGCTTGAGCGAAAATAGACGGTAATTCTTGAATGCGTCCCCAACCCATTTGACCGCCTTTCAGGGCTTGCTGGTCAGCAGAGTAGGTGATTGCCAGTTTGCCAAAATCTGCACCGTTTTGCGCTTGTGAAGTAATATCACGTGCTTGTTTTTCCGCATCGTCTACTTGAGTAGAGGTTGGGTTTTCCGGTAATGGAATCAGAATGTGGCTTAGGTTAAGTTCGGTGCTGCTGTCGTTTTGGCTACCCACTTGCTGAGCAAGAGATTCGACTTCTTGCGGCAATATAGAAACGCGGCGGCGAACTTCATTGTTACGTACTTCTGAAATCGTCATTTCTTTACGGATCTGAGCACGGTAAGAATTGTAATTGACGCCATCATAAGCCAGACGGCTACGCATCTGATCCATGCTCATCTTGTTCTGGGCTGCGATATCTGCGATGGCTTTATCAACCTGATCGTCTGTCACTTTGACGCCCATCTTCTGACCCATCTGCAGGATAATCTGGTCCATGATCAGACGTTCCAGAACCTGGTGGCGCAGAGTTGCATCATCAGGAAGTTGCTGGCCAGCTTGCTGGGCACCCGTTTTAACTGACTGCATCATGCCGTCAACATCACTTTCCAGTACCACACCGTTATTCACTACTGCTGCAACTTTGTCGACCACTTGTGGGGCCGCGAAAGAGGTATTCGTCGCCAGGACGATACCGAGGAGCAGCGTTCTCCAATTCTTCATACTTTTTCCATTTTACTTAGCCGCAAAGCGGGTTGCTAATTCTAGTCAAAGTGAATTACATCGAGCTCTGATACGGCAGAATGTTCGAACGCAACATTTGCTGTGTGCCCAGGCCGTAGTTGGAACTCAGGCCACGTAACTCGACGTTAAAGCCAATTACGTTATCGTATTTGCTTTGGTCGTTTTCCCAGCCGTTAATTTTGCGTTCGTAACCAACACGAATAGCGTAACAGCAAGAGTTGTACTGCACTGCCAGCATGGAGTCAGCGACTTGTTGCGCCTTGGTGTCGTAGTAATATGCACCAACGACAGACCAACGATCAACAATCGGCCAACTTGCTGTCATCCCTACTTGCGAGATGCCATTTTTGTACTGAGGTGCATCAATATTGATGTTAGAAACTGTAGCGCCAATATATTCAGGGCTTGCGTAACGGTAGTTAAATTGCACCAGACGATCGTTGTCTTTGCGGTATTCAATAACACCGTTGCCGGTCGCTACGTTATCCAGACGCGTATCGTACTGCAAGCCACCCCGTAAACCCCAACGGTCCGTCATGCGCCAATAAGTGTCACCAGCCCATACCACTGACCCTGTTTGGTCACTTTTTTCACCATTAATTGTGTCATCGCCAGTACGAGATTGCGTGAAGTAGTAGATTTGACCCACCGAAACGTTAAAACGTTCAACGGCTGCATCATCATAAATGCGCGTGGTTACGCCGGTCGTTACCTGGTTGGCGGATGCGATACGGTCAAGACCGCCGTAAGAACGGTCACGGAATAAACCGTTGTAGTCAGACTGCAACAGTGCAGAGTCGTAATTGTTGATGTTGCTCTGATCGCGGTATGGCACATACAGATACTGTACGCGTGGTTCAAGCGTTTGAGCCCAGCCTGCGGCAGAGTCCATATCGCGGTCAAATATCAGCTTACCATCCATTTTGAACTGCGGCAGGGTACGGTTTACCGATTCATCAAGTTGATTGTTCGGGTTAGCTGCATTGTAAGTATCCAGATTGGTCTGCTGGTAATGCGTCGCCATCAATTTGGCTTCGGTATTCAGACTTGCCCAGCCATTTGACAGCGGCAGACTAATAACCGGTTCAATATGAAGACGGGTAGCTTCTGGCTGGTCACTACTCACGTTGGTGAAATGTACTGCCTGGCCATAAATACGCGTATCAAACGGCCCTACATCATTTTGATAATAATTCAGGTCAAGTTGCGGTTGCGCACTGTATGAGTTATTTCCACTTTGGGAATCAAAGACCTGGAACTGCTTTGTCGCTAGAGTAGCGTCAAAGTTTTCAACAGCATAACCAACACTAAATTTCTGCGTAGCATAGCCGTCGGTGCTTGAACCATATTGCGAGGAAAAGTCATTAAAATAACTTGGATCGCTGACTTTGGTGTAGTCGATATTAAAACGCCACACCTGGTCCATCACACCACTATGGTTCCAATAGAACAACCAGCGTCGTTCATCCCCTTCAGGATTTTTAGCCGTGTCATCTTTGTATTCGCTATCTGACAACAGATAGTCGAATTCCATGATGCCCGCACCCGCTTTGGTCAGGTAACGGAATTCGTTCTGCCATTGCGTGCCACGTTGCTCCATATAGTGCGGGGTGATCGTGGCATCAAAGTTTGGTGCAATGTTCCAGTAATACGGTAGCGTGAATTCAAGACCGTTATTAGAGCTGTACTTCGCATTTGGGATCAGGAAGCCTGAACGGCGTTTATCACCAATAGGTAACTGCAAGTAAGGGCTATAAAAGACCGGAACCGGGCCCAATTTAAAACGGGCATTCCAGATTTCCGCGACTTCTTCTTCCCGGTCCTGAATTACTTCACTTCCCACAACGCTCCAGGTATTCGAACCCGGCAAACAGGATGTAAATGTGCCATTTTCCAGAATGGTGTAGCGATTATCGCTACGTTGCTTCATCAAATCGGCAGTACCACGCCCTTGGCGATCTACCATTTGGTAGTCACCTTTCCAAACATTGGTATCTTTGGTATTCAGGTTTGACCAGGCTTTTGGGCCTTTTAGAATGACTTGATTATCGTCGTAGTGTACGTTGCCAACGGCATCGACAGTACGAACAGGATCGGGTTGGCCTTCAACCTGCTTCTGATGCAGCAGAACCTCATCAGCTAGCAGACGGCTATTGCCTTGCTGTATATCAACATTGCCACTAAACACCGCATCGTCAGGATAATTTCCTTTTGCGTGATCGGCATTTATAGTAACAGGTAGATTGTTGGTATCCCCTTCAACCAATGGGCGGTTGTAACTTGGGATACCAAGCATGCACTGCGAAGCAAGATCGGCAGCCATACCTTGTTGACTATACAGCGCTGCGCCAATCAAGGTGGCCAGCAAGGTGGGAATACGTTTTTTCATACGTGTTATTCGTTGTTCCATCATCAATGGCTTAGCGTCGGCAAACTTTCTGAGACTAACGTACTCATCACCACAGCGCTAGTGTTAATCCTGTCCGTTCAGCAGTCTGCCGTTAGGCACTGCTGTCAATGACGGGTATGATAAAGCAAATTCTAGCCGACGGCATGACGATTTGGGGAGTATATGCAGTATTGGGGAAAAGTACTCGGTGTCGCAATAGCACTTATTATGGGCGGTGGCTTCTGGGGCGTGGTTATAGGATTACTGATTGGCCATGCCATCGACAAGGTGCGCAGCCGTCGTCAATCCTGGTTTTCTAACCAGCAACAACGTCAGTCACTGTTCTTTAGTACCACATTTGAAGTGATGGGCCATCTGACCAAATCAAAAGGTCGTGTAACGGAAGCGGATATCCAGATTGCATCGCTATTAATGGATCGTATGCAATTACATGGTGATGCACGCAGCGCGGCTCAGCATGCGTTTCGTGTCGGTAAAGAGAATGGTTACCCACTTCGTGAAAAAATGCGTCAGTTACGCAGCGTATGTTTTGGGCGTTTTGACCTGATTCGGATGTTTCTTGAAATTCAAATTCAGGCGGCATTTGCTGATGGTTCGCTTCATCCTAATGAACGGGAAGTGCTGTACGTTATTGCGGAAGAGCTGGGTATTTCACGCATCCAGTTTGATCAATTCTTACGCATGATGGAAGGCGGCCAGCAGTTCGGTGGTGGTTACAACCAATCGCAGGGTGGTTTTCAGCAACAACGTGGACCAACGCTTGAAGATGCTTGTAATGTGCTGGGCGTCAAAAGTAGTGATGATGCCACCACTATTAAGCGCGCGTACCGTAAGTTAATGAGTGAGCATCACCCTGACAAACTGGTCGCGAAAGGTTTGCCGCCAGAAATGATGGAGATGGCTAAGCAGAAGGCGCAGGACATCCAGAAAGCTTATGATCTGATCAAGACGTCAAAAGGATTTAAATAATAGGAAAGCCTCTCGATTGAGAGGCTTTTTTTAGAAGTCAGCAGGCGCGCGGAACGTCATTGGCGTTCCATACTCAGGATGAGTAATGGTCAGCATTTCGGCATGCAGCTGTAAGCGTGGCGCTAATGCCAGCGCTTCTGGTGGCGCATAGAAGCGATCTCCCAGAATGGGGTGACCCATTGCCAACATATGAACACGTAATTGATGCGAGCGCCCGGTAATCGGTTTTAGCTGCACCCGAGCGGTGTTATCTGCCGCATACTCCAGAACCTGATATTCCGTTTGCGCCGCTTTCCCGGTTTCATAACACACTTTCTGCTTTGGCCGATTCGGCCAGTCACAAATTAGCGGTAAATCCACCAGACCTTCTTCTGGCTGAGGATGACCCCATACCCGCGCCACATATTGCTTCTTCGGCTCACGTTCACGAAACTGGCGCTTCAGTTCACGTTCTGCAGCTTTGGTCAGCGCAACAGCAATTACGCCGCTAGTCGCCATATCCAGACGATGTACAGATTCAGCCTGCGGGAAGTCGCGCTGTATACGCGTCATCACACTGTCTTTATGCTCATCCAGTCGTCCTGGTACGGACAACAAACCCGAAGGTTTATTGACTACCATAATGTGCTCATCCTGATAAAGGATGACCAGCCAGGGCTCGGTCGGCGGGTTATAGGGTTCCATAATCATTACTGGTGTGTCACCACAATCAGACGCAACGCGTCCAGTCGCCAGTTAGCCTGCGCGAGGCTTTCCAACACTTGCTGACGATTGCTTTCGATAGCTTCGAGTTCATCATCACGAATGTTTGGGTTAACGGCTTTCAGTGCTTCCAGGCGAGAAAGTTCTGAACTCAGTTTCTCATCTGCTTCTTCACGAGCAGCTTTAATCAACACCTGGGCTGCTGCTTCCACTTTCTCTTCCGCCAGTTGCAAAATGGCATGGACGTCAGACTGAACCGCATTCACAAGCTTACTACCGGTATGGCGATTCACTGTGCTGAGCTGGCGGTTGAAGCTTTCAAACTCGACCTGAGCCGCAAGGTTGGTGCCATTTTTGTCCACCAACATACGAACCGGTGTTGGCGGCAAGAAGCGATTGAGCTGTAACTGTTTCGGCGCTTTGGCTTCCACGACATACACCAACTCCAGCAACAGCGTTCCGACTGGCAGTGCTTTGTTTTTCAACAAAGACAGCGCACAGCTACCGGTATCGCCAGAAAGAATCAGATCCAGACCATTACGGATGATAGGGTGTTCCCAGGTCACAAATTGCGCATCTTCACGTGACAGCGCGACATCACGTTCAAACGTAATGGTGCAACCATCTTCAGGAAGGCCCGGGAAATCTGGTACCAGCATGTGGTCGCCTGGTGTTAACACCACCATATTGTCGCCACGGTCATCCTGATTAATGCCAACGATATCGAACAGGTTTAGTGCGAAACTCACCAGATTAGTGTCGTTATCTTGCTCAGAAATAGCCTGAGCCAGCGCTTGTGATTTTTCGCCACCGTTGGAGTGGATTTCCAGCAGGCGGTCACGGCCCTGTTCGAGCTGAATTTTTAGCGCATCATGCTGTTCACGGCATTGCTTGATAAGCGCATCGAAACCGTCTGTATTTTCAGGCGCGGCCAGATACTCAATCAGTTGCGGATACACGTTGTCGTAAATCGCACGCCCGGTTGGGCAAGTGTGCTCGAATGCATCCAGACCTTCGTGGAACCACTTCACCAGCACGGACTGTGCGGTTTTCTCAAGATATGGAACATGAATCTGAATATCGTGCGCCTGGCCGATACGGTCCAGACGGCCAATACGTTGTTCCAGCAAATCCGGGTTAAACGGCAGATCGAACATCACCAGATTGCTGGCGAACTGGAAGTTACGTCCTTCAGAACCAATCTCGGAGCACAACAGCACCTGGGCACCGGTATCTTCTTCGGCAAACCAGGCTGCGGCGCGGTCACGTTCGATAATCGACATGCCTTCATGGAACACGGCTGCACGAATACCTTCGCGTTCACGCAGCACTTGTTCAAGCTGCAATGCGGTGGCGGCTTTCGCACAAATCACCAGCACCTTATGAGAGCGGTGGCTGGTCAGGTAGCTCATCAACCATTCAACGCGTGGGTCGAAGTTCCACCATGTACCGCTATCGCCTTCAAATTCTTGATAAATCTGCTCAGGGTAGAGCATGTCGCGAGCACGCTCGTCTACCGACTTACGCGCCGCCATTATGCCGGAGACTTTAATCGCAGTTTGATATTGCATCGGCAGAGGTAAACGGATGGTATGCAGTTCGCGTTTCGGGAAGCCTTTCACACCATTACGTGTGTTACGGAACAGCACGCGGCTGGTGCCGTGGCGGTCCATCAGCATGGAAATCAGTTCCTGGCGCGCCGCATTGCTGCCTTCACGGTCACTGTTCGCGGTTTGCAGCAGAGGCTCGATATCCTGCTCGCCAATCAGTTCACTTAGCATGTTCAGCTGATCGTTGGTCAGGTGATTACCGGCCAGCAGCAGTGCAACGGCATCAGCCACTGGACGATAATGCTGCTGCTCTTCAACAAATTGCTCGAAATCGTGGAAGCGGCTTGGATCCAGCAAACGCAAACGCGCAAAGTGGCTTTCCATACCAAGCTGTTCAGGTGTTGCGGTTAACAGCAAGATACCTGGAATGTGTTCGGCGAGTTGTTCAATAGCCTGATATTCACGGCTTGGCGCTTTTTCGCTCCACACCAGATGGTGAGCTTCATCGACCACCATCAAATCCCATTCGGCATCACACAGATGCTCAAGACGTTGTTTGCTACGGCGCACAAAATCCAGCGAGCAGATAACCAGTTGTTCTGTTTCGAATGGGTTATCACTGTCGTGCTGGGCTTCGGCGTAGCGCTCGTCATCGAACAGGGCGAAACGCAGGTTGAAGCGGCGGAGCATTTCAACTAACCACTGATGTTGCAGGGTTTCTGGCACCACAATTAGCACGCGCTCAGCACTACCCGCCAGCAGTTGCTGGTGCAAAATCATCCCGGCTTCAATTGTTTTACCTAAACCTACTTCATCAGCCAGCAATACACGTGGCGCATGGCGACGGCCCACATCATGGGCGATATTGAGCTGGTGCGGAATCAGGCTGGTGCGCATGCCGCGAAGGCCGCTCCACGGCTGGCGATACTGCTCGCTTTGGTAAACGCGGGAACGGTAACGCAGGGCAAAACGGTCCATCCGGTCAATCTGGCCGGCAAAAAGACGGTCTTGTGGCTTACTGAACACCAATTTGCTGTCCAGGAAAACTTCGCGCAGCATCGTACCGGCTTCTTCTGTATCCAGACGAGTACCGATGTAGGCAAGCAAACCATTTTCTTCTTTAACTTCATCAACTTTTAGTTGCCAGCCTTCATGGCTGGTGACGGTATCACCCGGGTTAAACATCACGCGTGTGATAGGCGAGTCATTTCTGGCATACAGGCGATTTTCACCGGTGGCAGGGTAGAGCAGGGTTACCATTCGTGGGTCTAAAGCGACCACAGTTCCCAGTCCCAGTTCGCTTTCTGTATCGCTGATCCAACGTTGACCAAGTGTAAAAGGCATAAGATTTCGGCTCTATTATCAGTTACTAAGATTTGCAGGCAATAGTAAAACGACCGCGCGCAAAGTGGGCGGTAGCTCAAAAGTAGATTTAAGGATGATTCAGGAGGGCGCTATGGTACTGGAAGGAAACGCATTCGTCACCAACTCGTCATACTTCAAATTGCAACTGCGTTGACTGCACTCACTCACCCTAGTCACTTACTCTAGTAAGCTCCAGGGGATTCGTTCCCTTGCCGCCTGGTTGCACTTTGAATTATTTAGAGTTTCTCAAAATAACCCCAACTGCCCTGTCATTAGTGTAGCAAAGTCATCCTCAAGGAAGGGCAAAATTCCTTCAGCCACCGGTTGGAGTTGGCGAGTCAGGTAGTGATCGTAATCCAGCGGTGATTCTTGATAATCCACCGGCTCAGGGCCGTTGGTGGTAATCACATACTTGATGGTGCCACGATTTTGATACTGAGCTGGGCGGCCAAGTCGTTGATTATGTTCATCCGCGAGGCGAGCAGCGCGTACATGCGGTGGCACATTTTTTTGATATTCACTCAGTGGTCGTCGCAGCCGTTTACGGTAAATCAACTGCTCATCCAGTTCACCGGCCATCAAACTGGCGATGGTTTCACGAATAAAATCTTGATATGGCTCTTTGCGGAATACGCGTAAATAAAGTGTTTGTTGGAACGCTTGAGCTAGCGGAGTCCAGTCTGTGCGCACAGTTTCCAGCCCTTTAAACACCATTCTTTGCCGACCATTTTCCTGAATCATTCCGGCGTAACGCTTTTTGGAACCCTCAACCGTGCCGCGAATCGTTGGCATCAGGAAACGGCAAAAGTGCGACTCAAACTCAAGCTCAAGCTTGCTGTCCAATTGCTGAGTTTCTTGCAGATGGGTTTTCCACCACTCATTCACATGGGCGACTAATCGCTGGCCGATACGTGCGGCATCTTCTTCCGAATGTGATTTTTTAAGCCAGACGAACGTGGAATCTGTGTCGCCATAAATCACGTCAAAGCCTTGAGCTTCAATCAACGCTTTGGTTTGCAGCATTATTTGATGCCCACGCATGGTTATCGACGATGCAAGACGAGGATCAAAGAAGCGGCACGCACTGGTGCCCAGCACACCATAAAAGGCATTCATGATGATTTTCAATGCTTGTGACAACGGCTTATTGTTGTGGCGTTTTGCCTGGTCGCGACCTGACCAGATTTGCCCGACGATTTCAGGCAAACAATGAGTCGTCCTGGAAAAATGCGCTCCAAGAAAACCGTCAACGGCATGTTCGGGTTCCGGATGCGCCATACCTTCTACCAGGCCAACCGGGTCGATAAGAAAAGTGCGAATAATCGACGGATAAAGACTTTTGTAATCCAGCACTAATACCGAGTCATAGAGTCCAGGACGTGAATCCATCACATAACCGCCCGGGCTTGCTTGTGGCGGCACTTCTCCAAGGTTTGGTGCAACGTAACCGGCTCGATGCATTCGCGGTATATAAAGATGACCAAATGCAGCGACGGACCCGCCGTGCCTGTCCAGTGGCAAACCATTGACCGTCGCCCGTTCGAGCAGAAACGGCATCAGTTCCGTTTTATGGAAAATCCGTGTCACCAGCTCACAGTCTTTAAGGTTGTATCTCGCCAGTGCTGGTTTATCTTCGGCAAAGCGCCGGTCAATTTCATCCATACGTTGCCAGGGATTATCAATTGCTTTGCCTTCACCAAGCAGCTCCTGTGAGACTGTCTCAAGAGAAAAAGAAGAGAAATTCCAGAATGCGGATCGCAAGGCCTCTATACCATCAATAATCACGCGGCCAGCAGCTTGCGCGAAGAACACTCCTTGTTTAAAACCGTGCTCGCGCCATTCCAGCAAGCTGTTACCACGCCCGAGACGCAACGGGACTTGGTAACGATCAGCCATTTTCTGCAGCACACGTAAGTCGAATTGCACCACATTCCAGCCAATCAACACGTCAGGGTCATGTTCGGCAAACCAGGCATTAAGTTTTTCTAAAAGCAGCGGGCGGCTGGCGACATATTCCAGCGTAAAATCCAGCCCGCTGGCATCGCCATTTTCCGGGCCAAGCATATAAACGTGACGCTGCCCGCAACCTTCCAGGCCGATGCAATACAGCTCACCGTGGCGATTGGTTTCGATATCCAATGACACCCATTTCAGCTGTGGGCGATAGTCCGGTGCGGGTTTCAGCTTGGTTTCAATCACAACATTATTTTGTGGTTCACCGCTAAACCAGACCGGAGCGGTAATGAAACGCTCCATCAAGAAACGTTCTGGCGGGCGAATATCCGCTTCATAAACCCGTACACCGCCATCACGCAGCAGTTTTTCGATGCGCATGAGTTGACGATGCTGGCGGCAATAAAGGCCGGAAACAGGCTGACGGTGGAAATCTTTGAGTGGTAACGGCGTGAGGCGATAATGGCTTTCACGGCCGAGCAGACGTGCAGCTTCGGATTGCTGGGATTGGGGGATAAACGCTACCGATTCCTGGCGCGGCAGGCACACTTTCACTGGGCCATCGTCCGTTGCTAGCCAAAATTCTACTTCAGTACCGAATGGGGAATCTCGCCAATGACGTGTTAACAGAAACCCCTGACGAGCTTGCGACACGCTGCGTTCTCATAAATGGAAAAGTGGTCTGATTATAGACCACTTCGCGCGGGATTACTGCTTTTATATACAGTGCTTACTGCCCGTAATAAGCCTTCGCACCGTGCTTACGCAAATAATGTTTATCCAGTAGCGTTTGTTGCATATCAGGTAATTCTGGTGAGAGTTGGCGGCAGAATATGCCCATATAGGCGACTTCTTCCAACACGATAGCGTTGTGTACGGCATCGACGGGATCTTTTCCCCAGGCAAATGGGCCGTGGGAATGAACTAACACGCCAGGCATTTGTGCGGCATCTATTCCACGTTCAGCAAAAGTTTTCACAATTACTTCGCCGGTTTGCCATTCGTAATCGCCATTGATCTCTTCATCGGTCATTTTGCGAGTGCAGGGAATGGTGCCATAGAAGTAATCTGCGTGAGTTGTTCCCATTGCAGGGATTGATTGCCCAGCTTGCGCCCAAATAGTTGCGTGGCGGGAATGGGTGTGGACAATGCCGCCGATGTGTGGAAATTGCAGATACAGCAAGCGGTGAGTTGGAGTATCGGAAGAGGGTTTTTTATCGCCTTCAACCACTTCACCGGTTTCCAAACTCACCACCACCATATCTTCTGCGGTCATGATGCTGTAATCGACACCGGAAGGTTTGATGATTAACACGCCGCGTTCACGATCAACGGCGCTGACATTACCCCAGGTGAGTGTCACCAGATTATGTTTGGGTAATGCGAGATTAGCTTCCAGCACCTGGCGTTTCAGATCTTCTAACATATTGGATCCTTGGTCTTATAGGGTGGATAAGCGCCATCCACCACTTTCACCTTACCGGCGGGTGCGCGACGCTTACCCGCCCTACAAACAAGACAGGGGAATTAGCGTTTAAAGCTGTAATAAACCTCGTTCCAGCGCAGAGAATCTTTAAACGCAGGCAGGCGAGTCTCGTTGTCGATAACAGTCAGCTCGATACCATGCAGTTCGCTGAACAGGCGCATATCGTCGAGCGTCAGGGATTGGCTGAACACCGTATGGTGCGCACCACCTGCAAGTATCCACGCTTCAGATGCAGTCGGCAGGTCAGGCTGGGCTTTCCACAACGCATTAGCGACAGGTAGTTTTGGCAACTGATGCGGTGCTTCGACTGTATCGACACAGTTCACCAGCAGGCGGAAACGATCGCCGAGATCGATAAGGCTGGCATTGAGCGCAGGGCCGGTTTTGGTGGAGAAGATCAACCGTGCAGGATCTTCCTTGCCGCCAATCCCCAGATGCTGCACATCGAGAATTGGTTTTTCTGCCACTGCGATAGAAGGGCAAACTTCCAGCATATGGGAACCGAGCACCATATCGTTGCCGTTTTCGAAGTGATAGGTGTAGTCCTCCATGAAAGAGGTGCCGCCCGCAAGACCGGTTGACATCACCTTCATGATGCGAAGCAGAGCTGCAGTTTTCCAGTCGCCTTCGCCCGCAAAGCCGTAGCCTTGCTGCATCAGACGTTGAACTGCCAGACCTGGTAATTGTTTCAGGCCGTGCAGGTCTTCAAAAGTGGTGGTAAAAGCATTAAATCCGCCCTGGACCAGGAACTGTTTCATACCCAGTTCGATACGCGCGGCATCAATCACGTTCTGGCGTTTTTCACCGTTAACTTGCGCGGCGGCTGTTAAGCGATAGCTGCTTTCATATTCGTCGACCAGGGCATTTACGTCGCCGTCGCTGACGGCATTAACCACCTGCACCAGATCGCCTACCGCGTAGGTATTAACAGCGAAACCAAACTTCATCTGTGCGGCCACTTTATCGCCGTCAGTCACGGCGACTTCACGCATATTGTCGCCGAAACGAACCACTTTAAGCTGGCGGGTATCTTGTTTAGATACCGCCAGGCGCATCCATGAACCAATACGTTGATGAGCCTGCGGATCTTGCCAGTGACCCGTCACCACGGTGTGCTGCTGGCGCATACGTGCGCCGATGAAACCGAATTCACGGCCGCCGTGAGCGGTCTGATTCAGGTTCATAAAGTCCATATCCATGCTGTCCCATGGGATCTGCGCATTGAACTGGGTGTGGAATTGCAGCAGCGGCTTAGTCAAAATGCTTAGACCGTTGATCCACATTTTGGCTGGTGAGAAGGTATGCAGCCACACCACCATCCCGGCGCATTTGTCGTTGTAGCTGGCATCGCGGCAAATAGCTGTAATTTCATCAGGGGTTGTCCCCAGTGGTTTGAGCACCAGTTTGCACGGCAGCTTGGCTTCTTTATTCAGTGCATTTACCACCTGCTCTGCGTGCTGATTTACCTGACGCAACGTTTCGGCACCGTAGAGATGCTGGCTACCAATTACAAACCACACTTCATATTGTTCAAAAATGTTCATTATCTTGTCCTTAATGGCTCAGGGCTGAAGGGAGATAGTGTTGTTCCGCGCTGACAGCCCATTGCTGATAGCGTTGATAAAGCTGCTCAAAGCGCTCAGCACTTTGAGGAATCGGTTGTAAGGTGTTTTCGATTTGGCTCGCCATTGCAAGCTGTGCCTGGGCGATATCCTCATGCTTGCCTGCGGCAACGGAGGCAAAAATGGCAGCACCTAATGCGCAACATTGGTCTGAGGCGACAATCTGCAATGGGCGATTTAATACATCGCAGCACACCTGCATGATGACTGGCGATTTACGCGCAATACCGCCCAAAGCCATCACGTTGGTGACGGGAATACCTTGTTCCGTAAAGCATTCCATAATCGCGCGGGCACCAAAGGCGGTGGCGGCAATCAGCCCACCGAAAAGCGCTGGTGCGTCGGTTGCCAGGTTTAAATCGGTAATCACACCTTTCAGCCGTTGGTTGGCATTCGGTGTGCGACGGCCATTAAACCAATCAAGCACGACAGGTAGATGCTCAAGGGAGGGGTTCTTTGCCCAGGCTTCAGTGAGTGCCGGAAGGAGTTGTTTCTTACTAGCATTAATTTGCTCGCGCAGTTCTGGATGCTGTTGCGCCAGTTGTTCCAGCGGCCAACTAAGTACACGGCCAAACCAGGCGTACATATCGCCAAAAGCAGATTGCCCGGCTTCAAGGCCGATAAAATCAGGAACCACGCTGCCGTCGACCTGCCCACAAATGCCTTTTACTGCGCGGTCGCCCACGGTCGGTTTGTCAGCGATGAGAATGTCGCAGGTTGATGTGCCGATGACTTTCACCAGCGTGTTCGGTTGTGCGCCAGCTCCAACAGCACCCATATGGCAGTCAAACGCGCCGCCGGAAATCACCACGCTTTGTGGTAGGCCAAGGCGTTCAGACCATTCAGCAGAAAGATTTCCCACCGGAATATCGGCAGTCCATGTTTCACTGAACATTGGGTAAGGCAGGCTCTGGTTAATGACCGGATCTAATTCATCAAAGAAGCTGGCCGGAGGCAGACCGCCCCAGTTTTCATGCCACAACGATTTGTGCCCGGCGCTACAGCGTCCACGGCGAATATCTTGTGGGTGAGTGGTGCCGGAAAGCAGTGCAGGAACCCAGTCGCACAGTTCAATCCACGATACTGCGGCCTGTGCCACTTTTTGGTCGGCGCGAGTGACGTGCAGAATTTTCGCCCAGAACCATTCACTGGAATAAATGCCACCAATGTAGCGGGAATAGTCATTTTTTCCTGGCTGATGGCACAAGCGAGTGATCGCTTCGGCTTCTTCAACCGCGGTATGGTCTTTCCACAACACAAACATGGCATTGGGGTTGTCGGCAAACTCAGGTTTTAGAGCCAGCACATTACCTTTGGCATCAATGGGAGCGGGTGTTGAGCCAGTGCTGTCTACACCGATGCCACAAACACGAGCGCGTTGCTCGGCGGTAAGTTCGGCGAGAACAGTTTTTACCGCCCGTTCCATGGATTCAATGTAGTCCCGAGGATGGTGGCGAAACTGATTGTTGGCGGCATCGCAGTATTGTCCTTCCTGCCAGCGCGGATACCACTCAACACTTGTCGCAAGCTCTGTACCGTTTTCACAATCTACGGCTAAAGCGCGGACGGAATCACTACCAAAATCGAGCCCCAGTGCTATCGACATTGTTTTACTCCCTGACCTGGTTATCTATAGAAATGACATTAGTTTTTATGCAGAAAAACCGTCAGGTCGTATTCGCTGTAGTTATGGAGAAATGTGCTGTTCCGTTGAGAAGTGTGACGCTCCGCAAATAATCGATGTGGACATTTCTGCTACTTTTATAAACACTTTGGTTATCTTCAGAAATCCCTTCGCTTGCCAGATAAAAAGCATAGGTTCAGGTAAATTGCGGCTTTATGATGAAAATCGGGCTGTTTGTTGTTTCGACAGTACGGCTCTGGTGATGAGTGACATGGATATGGACAAATTGTTCCTGTTATCCCAATTGAATAGCGAGCTTGATGATGCCTGAAATGCAAAATGATCCCCTGTTACCGGGTTACTCTTTTAATGCCCATTTAGTTGCGGGGCTAACGCCAATTGAAGCCGAAGGGCCGCTGGATTTTTTCATCGACCGTCCTTTAGGGATGAAAGGTTACATTCTGAATTTAACGGTTCGTGGTGAAGGCGTTATCAATAACCAGGGGAAAAATTACGTCTGTCGCCCGGGCGATATATTGCTGTTTCCTCCGGGGGAAGTGCATCACTATGGCCGTGCTCCAGACAGCAAAGAGTGGTATCACCAGTGGGTATACTTCCGCCCACGGGCATATTGGCAGGAATGGTTAAACTGGGATCCTATCTTCGCTCACACCGGATTTTTCCGCCCGGATGACGCTCATCAGCAAAGTTTTTCCCAGCTGTTTGGCCAAATTATTGAAGCCGGGCAGGCGGAAGGGCGTTATGCAGAATTGCTGGCGATTAACCTATTAGAGCAGTTGCTGTTGCGGCGAATGGAGGTATTAAGTGCCTCGCTTAATCCACCGCTCGATAACCGTGTCCGCGATGCCTGTCAGTACATTAGCGACCATCTGGCTGACAACCATTTTGATATTGCCAGCGTCGCGCAGCATGTTTGTTTATCGCCTTCGCGGTTGTCACATCTGTTCCGTCAGCAGCTTGGAGTCAGCGTTTTAAGCTGGCGTGAGGATCAGCGTATTCTTCAGGCAAAACTGTTGCTGAGCACCACCCGCATGCCAATTGCAAGCGTAGGTCGCAATGTCGGTTTTGAAGATCAGCTCTATTTCTCGCGCGTATTTAAGAAGTGTACAGGCGCCAGCCCGAGTGAGTTTCGTGCGGGTTGTGAATAACTATACCCTTCGTACTTCAAGCAGTTTCTTTGCTGGCTACGTTTGCTCACCCGAATCACTTGCTTTAGTAAGCGCATCGGGACTCGCTCTCTTGCCGCCGCGATACAGCTAGAATGACTTAAGTATCTATAATTGATTCATACAAATGATGTCTTGACGGCTTGATACTCACTCAGGAGAATCGCCCACTCGTTTCTCGACGGATGCTTTATGGAAGCTTTGCTGGAACACTTTATTACTCAGTCAGTGGCGTACTCGCTCTTTGCGGTGATGCTGGTGGCCTTTCTGGAATCACTGGCGCTGGTCGGGCTGATTCTTCCTGGCACAGTCATGATGGCGGGGCTTGGTGCGCTGATTGGCGGCGGCCAGGTGGGGTTTTATCACGCCTGGGCTGCGGGGATTATCGGTTGTTTGCTGGGCGACTGGATTTCGTTCTGGCTTGGGGGACGCTTTAAAGGGCCATTGCATCGCTGGTCGTTTATGAAAAAGAACAAAGCGCTGCTGGATAAAACCGAGCATGCGTTACACCAGCACAGCATGTTTACCATTTTGGTTGGCCGCTTTGTTGGCCCGACGCGCCCGCTGGTACCCATGGTCGCAGGCATGTTAGATCTCCCCGTTTCTAAATTTATCATCCCGAATATTATCGGCTGTATCTTTTGGCCTCCTATCTATTTCTTACCGGGGATTCTGGCGGGGGCGGCGATTGATATTCCTGCGGATATGCAAAGCAGCAGCTTTAAATGGCTTTTGCTGCTGGTGGCTTTGGCTATCTGGCTGGCGGCGTGGCTTTGCTGGCGCTGGTGGCGTAGCGGCAAAGCAAGCACCGACCGCTTAACTCAGTACTTACCACGTGCGCGGTTGCATTGGTTAGCGCCATTAATGGCTGTGCTGGCAGTGGGCAGTTTTGTTGCGATTCAAATGCACCCGTTAATGCCGATTTATCGCAGCATTCTTTGGAAAGTGCTCACCAGCCACGCTTAACGGCTGATACCTAACAGTGCAGAGGCGCTGGCTTCTCCACTCAATAACGTGGCCGTGTCACCATCCCAGGCGATACGGCCGTCGACCACCACCAGGCATTTTTGCGCAATTCGCGCCGCATCCTCAATACTGTGTGAAACCATCAACAGCGTCAGCTGTTGCAGGCGGCACAGGTCATCAAGCAACTGGAGCATTTCCTGGCGCAGCGCCGGATCCAGCGCCGAGAACGGTTCATCCAGCAGTAAAATAGGTTGTTCGCGCACCAGGCAGCGGGCGAGGGCGACACGCTGGCGCTGGCCGCCGGAAAGTTGCGATGGCAGTCTGTCGAGTAAATCGCTAATCGCCATTTGGCTGGCAATCGTTGTTAGGCGCTGTTGTTGCACGGCATTGAGTTTTAACCCGGGATTGAGCCCCAAACCAATGTTCTGGCGCACTGTCAGATGCGTGAAAAGATTGTTCTCCTGGAACAGCATCGACACCGGACGCTGCGCCGGAGCGGTACGGGTGTGGTCGTCGCCATGCAGCATAATCCGCCCGCTGGCGGGTGCCAGAAAACCGGCAATCAAACTGAGCAGCGTACTTTTCCCCGCCCCACTCGGTCCCAGTACCGCAACGCGTTCTCCGGCGTTAATCTTTATCGAAAAACGCATCGGCAAATGGTGATATAGCCAGGTTACATCAGTCAGCGTTAGCATGGCGTCCCGGAAGTTTTTCAATCAATGTGAATAAAACAAAGCATAGTATCAGCAGGATCAAGGCGGTTACGGCCCCATCCTGGCTGCGATATGAACCAATTTGTTGATAGAGATAAAACGGTAGTGTGCGGAAATCATCATTACCAAACAGCGCCACTACGCCAAAATCACCAATCGACAGCACACAGGCAAAAGCCAGCGCCTGCGCCAGTGGGCGTTTGAGGGCACGCAATTCAATGTAGCGCAGTCGGTTTAAGCCGCTAATATTCAGCGACTGGCACAGTTTGTTATAGCGTTCTGCGACATCCAGCATTGGGTTTTCCAGTACTTTCAGCGCGTAAGGGATAGCCATCAGCGCATTGGTGAAAATCACAATGCCATCTGCCGATTGCGGTAAGCCTACGGTGTTGTTGAGCAGCAGGAAAAAGCCGGTCGCCAGCACAATACCTGGCATCGCCAGAATTAACATGCCGCTCAGTTCCAGCGCTTGGCCGGCTAATGCACGGTTCCGCAGGCGCAATTCTCGTGAGCTCCACAACAACATCATCGTGATGACCACGCAGATTAATCCGGCACCCACGGCAATTCTTAATGAGGTGAACAGTGCTTGCCAAAGAATCGGCTGCGACAACACCGTGTTAAATCCACTATTGATACCATCAATGATCACTGCCAGAAGTGGGGGTAATAACAGCAACAGTGCGAGTGAAATTAACAGCCCGTCGCACAGTTTGCGGCGCAAGTTATCTTGCGGGTCACGCCAGCCTTGCATTTGGCTGATACCAACAGGAATCGCTTTGCTCAGGCGTTGGCTCATTAGTACCAGACCCAAACAGCAAACCATTTGCACCAAAGCGAGCAATGCTGCACGAGCGGGATCGTAGTCGTAACTTAGCGCCTGGAAAATAGCCAGTTCGATGGTGGTTGCTTGCGGCCCGCCACCTAAAGAAAGCACGGTGGCAAAGCTTGCGAAACAGAGCATGAAAATCAGCGCGGCAGACGGAAGGATCTGGCGGCGCAACCATGGCCACTCGACAAAACGGAAGAAATTCCACCCCTGCATTCCAAGCTGTGCGGCAACCTGGCGTTGTTCGCTGGGGATGTTTTCTAACGCCTGGAGTAGAAGACGTGTCGCCATCGGCATGTTGAAAAAGACATGTGCTAATAAAATGCCTTTTAAACCGTACGGCGAGAATGCCCACTCGAATCCCAGTCTGGCACACAATGAGGCCAGCCAACCTTCGCGCCCGTAAACCGTAAGAATACCGAATACGGCTACTAATACCGGTAAAACCAACGTCATGGCGCAAAGACGCAATAACGCTAATCGGCCAGGAAAACGGCGGCGGTAAAGTGCCCTGGCAAGAAAGATCGCCGGGAATACTGAAAGGATGGCCGAGAGAAACGCCTGCCAGAAAGAGAAACGCAGCACGTGCCACAAATAGCTATCCAGCACCAACGCGCTGATATCAGTTTGCGGTGCGTTAAACCACAGCGCTATAAAAGCCGCCAGGGCTACAACCACCACGAGTGTGGAAGCAAATAGCCCTGGGAACAGCCAGCCGGGGATTAGCGGCTGACTGCGCGTTGCCATTCGCTGATCCAGTTTGCGCGTTGTTTAGAAACGTCTTGGGCGCTGTATTCCAGCGTCGTCTGCGGTTTGACTAAGCCGTTAAAACCTTCAGGCAATTTCACATCAGTAACCGGATACATCCAGTTACCGGTTGGGATTGTGTCCTGGAAACCAGGCGAAGTGATGAATTTCATGAACTTTTCAGCAAGTTCAGGTTGTTTGCTGGAGGCTAAACGGCCCGCGACTTCGATCTGCAAATAATGCCCTTCGCTGAAGTTCGCCGCCGCGTAGTTATCTTTCTTCTCTTCAATAATGTGGTACGCCGGAGAGGTGGTGTAGCTCATGACTAAATCACTTTCTCCTTTCAGGAACAGGCCATAGGCTTCGCTCCAACCTTTGGTGACAGTGACGGTTTTCTTCGCCAGCTTCTGCCACGCTTCTGGCGATTTATCGCCATACACTTTTTGCATCCACAGCAGCAGGCCCAGACCTGGCGTACTGGTGCGTGGGTCCTGATAAATCACCTTCCATTTTTGGTCGCTTTCAACCAGTTCTTTCAGGCTTTTTGGTGGGTTTTTCAGTTTGTTTTTGTCGTACACAAAGGCGAAGTAGCCGTAATCGAATGGCACGAAGGTGTTGTTATTCCAGCCGCCAGGGATTTTCAGAGCGCTTGTATCCACATTGCTCGGTGCAAACAGCTTGGTTTGCGCTGCTGCTTCCAGCAGGTTGTTATCCAGGCCCAGAACGACATCAGCCTTGCTATTTTTACCTTCCATTCGTAGACGGTTAAGCAAAGAAACACCATCTTCCAGTGCGACGAATTTCAGTTCGCAATTGCAGTCAGCTTCGAAGGATTTTTTCACCGCAGGGCCTGGACCCCAGTCGGCGGAGAAGGAGTCATAGGTGTAAACAGTCAGCAGGGGTTTTGCGAAAACAGGGGCTGCGATGAGCGCCAGTAACGGCAGGAATTTTTTGAACACTTTGCACCTCTTGGGATTAGGGGTGGCAAAGGACTTTGAGAATTGAGCCCCAAATCCCTTCGCCGGCGTTATCCGGATCAGGTTCGACGGGTATTATCTCAGCCAGACTTTCGTCTTAGCACCCCGTTGAGAACGCGTGCATTGTAGTGACTTTGTGAATATTTCGAAAGGATTACGGTTCAGGTGGCGCAAACCAGGCGGATTTAAAGTCGAACCATCCCAATGTGTTCATTCTCACGCCACGCATACTGCGCTGCCCTTCAATGCGCAGCCAGTGGTGGATTAACGGTAAAATTTCATTGTTTTCAACGCGTTTCTGGCACCACTCGGGCAGAGAAAGTTCTCCGTTATGCCATTTACGGGTATCTGTTTCCCAGTCAATCGCAATACACTTTTGAATCAGTGGCACTTCATAAAGATGAGAATAGAGTGAAAACTCCAGCGGCAGGGTGAAGTTCGCGCTGTTGAGCCAAATATCGCTCTCAGCATCACCTTGATGCCACTCCTCATAACTGACTTCCTGCACGATAAGTTTAATGCCATGGCGAGACAGCAGCTTCTCCATGACTTTACTGATAACCCGGTGTTCTACATGATCGCGATAAAACGTCAGCGTCACGGATTCAAGCCCGGCAGGTTTCTCAAGCGCTGACTGTGGGCGTGTGTGGTGCCAGCGTGGCAGTAAACCGTAAGCCGGGAACCAGTAGTGCTGGTTTTGTTCACCCGTACTATAAAGTAGATGAATAGGTGCCAGAACATGGCTGAGCCAGCGACGCACTTCACCGTTGCCTCCAGATTTTGAACGGCAATCAAATAAAATGTAGTAACACCCTTCTTCAAGGCGGCTTTCGACGGCTTTTTCGCTGTCTGGCATACCGGACAGTTGCACGGCGCAACTGACTTCCTCGCCAATTTCCGGCAGCACCCAGAAATTCACCTCATCTATCAGTGCGCGATAACCAAAGTAATCGTCGTAAGCCTGAATCTTCAGCTGGTTATTGTTATTTCGCACCACAGAATACGGGCCGGATCCCACTGGCTGCCGGGCAAAATGGCTCAATGTCTGCCACTCACGTGGCAAAATCATCGCGTTAACGGAGCCAAGCAGCCAGGGAAGCCATTTGTCTGGTTGTGAAAGGGTGATATCCAGAGTCCAGGCGGTGGGCGAAGTGATTTGCGTGATGTGCGAGTAAAGCGGCAGCGTATTAATACGCTGCAATGATGTCATCACATCCAGCATATCCAGCTCGCGGCCATGATGAAAATGAATGCCTGGGCGAAGATAAAAACGCCAATGTAATGGGGAAATTTGTTGCCAGTGATGCGCTATATCCGCTTCCAGTTCCCCATTTTCCTCATTTATACGGATTAGCCCGCTGAAAATTTGGCGGGCAATATGGGTTTCTGAACGGCGTAATGCTGACCCAGGTAGAAGATTTAGCAGTGGGCGATAGTAAAGCACGCGCAGAATATGCCGCCCCTGGCGGAAGCTGCGCCCGAGGTGGGAAATTAGCATCTGGCGCACCGCGGCTTTATCTCCAACGATCTGCACCAGCTGATCAATACGATCCTGTTCGAGAAGATCCTCTGCTCGCTGTTGCTGAAGCGCAAGGCCCGTGTACAGAAATTCAAGCTTTGATCGCTTGCCACGCCCGGCCTCAGCTTTCCAGCTTAGCCAGCCATTATCCTGCATTGCACTGAGTAACGTACGCATATGGCGGCGGGAACAATTCAGCAGTTCGGCCAATTCATTTAACGTCGTTTCTTGCGGCTTGCCTTCATAGGATTGCCACAGGCGGATGAACTGTTGTTGCAGACGACCACTCGACATATACCCTTCATCCTTCAAGTTGCGGGGGTGTAGGCTGCACTTACTCACCCCAGTTACTTACTCAAGTAAGCTTCGAGGACTCCCTCTCTTGCCGCTAGCGGCTAAAGGGTAGAAAAGAGGAACTCCCGACAGAAACTCATCAATTTAACTTTCCTCATATTACGCCAATAATTATCAACGATGAAAGCGAGGAGGTGTATATGAAACGGTCGCCAGTTGTTAAGTTTTATCAACAGTATTTTGCCGCAACACAAAGTGTTTCTGCTGGATGGCTGGCCCGCCTGACAGCGGCGCAACGTCTGAGGGTGCTCGAAGACTTGATGCAGTGGGAGATAACCTCTCCAGTGACCGGGAAGCACTAACTCGCCGTACCCGTCATACTTCAAGTTGTGGGGGTGTTGGCTGCACTTACTCACCCAGTCACTTACTTTAGTAAGCTCCTGGGGATTCGTAAGTTTGCCGCCTACCCACCACTCGAATTATTTTGGGTATACATCATGTGTGACTGAGAATTGGTGATGTTCACCTGGCCAGCAGATTATTACTGCTGGCTTTTTTATACCCGTCATACTTCGAGCTGTAGGGGTGTTGCCTGTAACTCAAATTATTTAGGGTATAGTGGACGGCTTGCACATTTATCATCCGCTCGAGCAAAAGGATCTCATTGCATGGCCTGGTTTCTGACAAAAGGACGACGCCTCAATCCGGTATACGCTGCATTTATGGCAGTGGCTTTTATGATGGGGATTGCTGGTGCACTTCAGGCACCCACTCTTAGCCTGTTTTTAACGCGTGAAGTGCAAGTGCGACCGTTCTGGGTCGGGCTGTTTTACACCGTCAATGCAATAGCCGGTATTATGGTCAGCCTGATGCTGGCAAAACGTTCAGATAGCCGGGGCGACAGACGTAAGCTGATTATGGTTTGCTGTGCAATGGCCGTGGCAAACTGCATCTTGTTCGCTTTTAACCGCCATTATCTGACGTTAATTACCATTGGCGTCATGTTCGCTTCAATCGCTAACACGGCAATGCCGCAAATTTTTGCCCTTGCCCGTGAATATGCCGACAGTTCCGCGCGTGAAGTGGTGATGTTCAGTTCGATAATGCGTGCGCAGTTGTCGCTTGCCTGGGTTATTGGCCCGCCGCTATCGTTCATGCTGGCGCTAAATTACGGCTTCACCACCATGTTTCTTATCGCTGCGGGGATATTCGTTATCTCGCTGGCGCTAATTTTCTTCGCTCTCCCATCGGTAAACAGGATTGAACAGCCTGCTGATGTGGCGCTGACTCAGGTCAGCGGCTGGAAAGATAAAAATGTACGCATGTTGTTTATCGCATCGATGTTGATGTGGACCTGTAACACCATGTACATCATTGATATGCCGTTATGGGTGAGCAGTGACTTAGGGCTGCCAGAGTCACTCGCTGGCCTTTTAATGGGAACGGCGGCAGGGCTTGAAATCCCCGCGATGATCCTTGCGGGCTACTACGTGAAACGTTTTGGAAAGCGCCGCATGATGGTGATAGCGGTTGCGGCTGGAGTGTTGTTTTACGTAGGGCTGATTCTGTTCCATAGCCGAACGGCGCTGCTGTTACTGCAGCTATTTAACGCGGTATTCATTGGCATTGTCGCCGGTATCGGCATGTTGTGGTTCCAGGATTTAATGCCCGGCAGACCGGGTTCAGCGACCACTCTATTTACCAATAGTATTTCGACGGGCGTGATTTTAGCTGGGGTTTTACAAGGGACACTGGCGGAGAGTTTCGGGCACCATTCAGTGTACTGGTTGATTGCCGGGCTTTCAGTGCTGGCGCTGATTTTGACCAGTAGAGTGAAGAATATTTAAGTTGAATAGAAGGTGGATTAGCCAATATCCACCTTCTATTTATTCTGCCAAAAACAGCTCCAACAGCGAGTTCAGGAACAGCTTACCGTGCTCGGTTATCTGCCAGTATTCTTGCGTTTCTACCAGGTAATCTTTAGCAATCGCCTCATCTAACTGCGCGCGAATCACCGCCTCATCGAGCCCTGTGTACCGGCTAAATTCATTGCGTGGTGCGGCTTCCAGCAAACGGAAGCGGTTCATAAAGAACTCGAACGGCTTGTCGACTTGTTCCACATCGTGCTGGCGGTCGAGATATTTCCCTTCCATATAGCCGCGTGGATGGCGTGTTTTAGCGGTGCGCGCAATACGCCCGTCTTCAAACGTCACTTTGCCATGCGCACCGCAACCAATACCCAGATAGTCGCCAAAGCGCCAGTAATTAAGGTTGTGTTGGCACTGATACCCCGGTTTTGCATAGGCTGAGGTTTCGTATTGCTGATAACCCGCAGCGGTAAGTAATTTGTCGCCTTGCTCGAAAATATCCCACAGCGCGTCGTCGTCCGGTAATTTGGGTGGGCGCGAGCTGAACAAGGTGTTCGGCTCAATCGTCAACTGATACCAGGAAAGATGCGGTGGATTGAGGTCAATTGCCTGGCGCAAATCGTCCAGCGCTTCTTCAAGCGACTGATCCGGCAAGCCGTGCATCAAATCCAGGTTGAAACTGCGCAGACCTAATCCGTTTGCCAGATTGGCCGCACGTTTCGCTTCACCAGAATCATGAATACGGCCCAGACGTTTGAGTTTTGTCTCGCTAAAGCTCTGCACACCGATGGAAATACGGTTCACACCAGCACGTTGGTAGCCAACAAAACGGTCGGCTTCGACAGTGCCTGGATTTGCTTCCATCGTAATTTCTGCATCTGCGGCCACCGGCAGACGTGCACGCACGCCATCGAGCAACGTTTGCATCGCCTCGCTTGAAAGCAAGCTAGGTGTACCGCCACCAATAAAGATGGTCTTTACTTCACGTCCTTGTGCCATTGGCGCGTCGTTACCCAGATCGCGCAGCAAGTGGGCAACATACTCGTCGTGTGGAACGTCGCCTTTAAGTGCATGAGAATTGAAGTCACAGTAGGGGCACTTCTGCACGCACCACGGGATGTGAATATAGAGACTCAGTGGTGGCAAATTAGCCATTTTTCATTGCTTCCAGTAACAGTTTTAGCGCTCGTCCACGGTGAGAGATGGCACGTTTTTCGTCGCGAGTGAGTTCTGCTGCGGTTTTGCCCTCGGTTGGGACAAAGAAAATTGGGTCGTAGCCAAAGCCACCAGCACCTGCTGCTTCGCGAGTAATCTGGCCTTCCCAACTTCCGTGACATACCAGTGGCGTTGGATCTTCCGCATGACGCATATACACCAGCACACAGTGGAAACGCGCCTTGCGCTGTTCATCCGGCACATCTTTCAGTGTAACCAGCAGCTTTTCCAGATTCTGTTGATCCGTGGCATCAACGCCTGAAAAACGTGCAGAGTAAATCCCAGGAGCGCCGCCCAGCACATCAACCGCCAGACCGGAGTCATCAGCAATGGCAGGCATTCCAGTGGCTTGCGCCGCATGGCGAGCCTTCAGAATGGCATTTTCGATAAACGTCAGGCCAGTTTCTTCAGCAGACTCCACGCCTAATTCGGTTTGCGCGACAACGTCCAGGCCAAAATCGCTCAGTAAATCAGCGAGTTCACGCACTTTACCGGCATTACCCGTCGCGAGGACAACTTTTTGCATCATGAGAAAATCCTGTGAAATTCGATAATTAATCAAGCAATGCCGCGACTTCCGTCGGGATTTGTTGCGGGTTGATAATCTTAATTTGCTTATGGCGGCCTAGCTCACCTTTTTCAACCAACACCTGGCTTTTGGCGACTTTGAACTGTTTAGCCAGATATTTTACCAGATGAGCGTTGGCTTTGCCGTCTATCGGCGGGGCGGTGATGGCGACTTTTAGCTCGTCGCCATGTAACCCGATAATGCTATCGCGGCTGGCTTTAGGCTGAATAAACAGCCGTAAAACCAGCCCATCTGCGGTTTGGCTTACTGCACTCACAGCAAATACCAAAGCCCCGGGAACAAATCCATACCGAGATAATTCAGCATATAGAGAATTAAAATCACCACCATTGCGGAAAAATCAATGCCGCCCATGGCCGGAATAATACGGCGAATAGGTGCCATCATCGGTTCAGTCAGTTGCATCAATACATACTCTACCGGGCTGCGTCCCTGGCTAATCCAGCTCATCAGAGAACGAATGATGATCACCCAGAATACCAGTGAGCCTGCGGACTTCAGCAGCGATAACAGGCCGACCAGTAGGTTCATAGGGTCAAGAGACAAAGCGCCTACCTGAATCAGCAGTAGCAACGGATATTTCAGTGTGACGAGGATAAACGCCACCAACAAAGATGAAGTATCAATCGGCCCGATGGACGGAATAATGCGGCGAAGTGGACCGACAATCGGTTGAGTAATTTTGACGATAAATTGTGCAAAAGGATTGTAAAAATCACAACGCGACCACTGCATCCAGATGCGAATCAACAGCACCATCACATACAGTTCAATCAGTGTTTTGACCAGGAAAGTCAACGTCAGCATGGCGTTCCTCAAAATTTAATGATTAACGAGCGGAGTAATCCCGCGCGCCGAAAATAGCGGTTCCAATGCGCACCATGGTGCTGCCAGCGGCAATCGCGGCGTCCATGTCATCGGTCATGCCCAGGGACAACGTATCAACCGTTGCATAGCGGTTTTTGAGCAACTCGAAAGCCGCTGCCATTTTCTGGCAAACCGCTAACTGATGCTCGTAATCAGGTTCAGGGGCAGGAATAGCCATCAAACCTCGTAATACCAAACCGGGCAGAGCGGCAACATCCGAAGCAAGCGTTTCAAGCTCACTCAGTGCAATACCTGATTTGCTTTGTTCATCACTGATATTGATTTGAATCAGCACGTTAAGTGGTGGCCGTTCAACCGGACGCTGTTCGCTTAAACGGGTTGCAATGCGCAAACGATCGACGGTGTGGCACCAGTCAAAATGCTCTGCAACCAGACGACTTTTGTTCGACTGCAATGGGCCAATAAAGTGCCACTCCAGTGCTTCTTCACCGTTTTCAGCAAAGTAACGAATTTTGTCCACGCCTTCCTGCACGTAGTTTTCACCGAAAGCTCGCTGCCCGGCAGCAATCGCTTCTGCGAGGGCGCTTACAGGCTTTGTTTTACTTACTGCAAGCAATGTAACTTCTTCTGGAGCACGGCCGCAGCGTTCAGTCGCCGCTAAGATTTTGTGCTGAACCTGTGCCAGATTGTGCGCTATCTCGTTCATAGGTTGGAAAGTGATATGGATATCGAAGAAATTGTGGCCCTTAGTGTAAAGCATAACGCCTCTGATCTACACCTGTGTGCACAGCTTCCTGCTCGCTGGCGCAGGCAAGGACGGCTTGAACCTCTACCTGAATGCGCACCAGCGCCAGAAACATTGCTGGATACCTGGATTACCAACGAACAACGAGAACAGTTGGAAGCGGCTGGGCAGTTAGATTTTGCTATTACCCTCAAAGAGGGAGTACGGCTACGTGCTAATGCTTTTCGCCAGCGGCAAGGGTATTCAATCGCCTTACGATTGCTGGCTTCTCATTGCCCAAAACTCGAGGCGCTAAACGTGCCTGCGATAGTTCCTGAATTACTGGCATCTCAAGACGGCCTGATTCTGGTGACCGGTGCCACTGGCAGCGGTAAATCCACCACGCTTGCGGCGATGGTGGATCATCTTAATCATCAACTTGATGGGCATATTATTACCCTGGAAGATCCCATTGAGTTTGTTCATCACTCGAAACGTTGTTTGATTCAGCAGCGCGAACCTGGTGAACATTGCCGCTCTTTTGCCGCAGGTTTACGCGCGGCACTACGCGAAGACCCGGATGTGATTTTGCTGGGGGAATTGCGTGACAGCGAAACCATACGTCTTGCGCTCACTGCCGCAGAAACAGGGCATCTGGTACTGGCGACACTTCATACACGCGGTGCGGCGCAAGCTGTGGAACGGCTGGTCGATGTTTTTCCCGCTGAAGAGAAAAATATGGTGCGCAGCCAACTGGCTGGCAGCTTAAACGCAGTACTGGCGCAAAAATTACTGCCAGACACAAACGGCGGAAGGGTAGCGCTGTATGAGCTGTTGGTGAATACACCCGCCGTGGCAAGTCTTATACGTGAAGGAAAAACACATCAGTTACCAGGGTTGATACAAACTGGGCAACAGCATGGCATGCGGAGTTTTGCTCAGAGTGAGGCGGCGCTAATGGCATGTCTTTCACCCTCTCAATGCCGAGGGTGAAACGAGAATGACCCTAACTACGGATTATAGTCAAACCAGCTTTCAAGAATGATAACGGCTGAGGCTGAGTCAATACTGCCTTTGTTCAGGGCGCGGAAACCGCCTTGCTCAAACAATCCTGCGCGTGCTTCAACGGTGCTAAGACGCTCATCCTGCAAAGAGACTTTTACACCAAAACGACCATGTATGCGGTTAGCAAATTTACGGGCGCGGGCGGTGAGCGGTTGCTCTGTGCCATCCATATTGAGCGGTAGGCCAACGATGACTTCATCAGGTTGCCACTCTTTAAGGATTTTCTCGATGACGTTCCAGTCTGGTGTTCCATCTTGCGCTTTAATCGCAGTCAATGGGCGTGCGGTACCTGTAATGCGTTGGCCAATGGCGACACCAATGCTTTTGGTGCCGAAATCAAAGGATAACAATGTTCCACTGCTCATCAAGCATGCCCCGCTTCACTTGGCATATTATAGATATCTATCCCGATTAATTTCGCGGCTTCACGCCAGCGTTCAGAAATTGGGGTGTGGAAAATAATGGATGCATCTGCTGGTGCGGTTAGCCAGGCGTTGTCCAAAATCTCTTGTTCCAGTTGGCCTTTTTCCCAGGAAGAGTAACCGAGCGCGACAATCACATCCGCTGGTTGCTTTGCGGTGCCAATGGTTTCGAGCACATCGCGGGAAGTGGTCATCACGGTGTCATCAGAAATGCGGATGCTTGATGTGAAACAGTCTGGCGGTGAATGCAAAATAAAACCACGGTCTTCCGCCAGTGGGCCACCAATAAATACTGGTTTATCAAGGCGAATAGCTGGGTCACGAGGTTCAGGTTCGATTTTCAGTTTTCCCAGAACACCGTCAATCTGAAGGTTTTCGAGGGGTTTATTAATGATTATCCCCATTGCGCCTTCGTCGTTGTACTCGCAGATATAAACGACGGCACGCTTAAACAAAGGGTCCTGGAGCGCCGGCATGGCAATTAGAAAGTGATGCTGTAAATTCATTGTCAGAGGTTATGGTCCCGGTTGAAAAAGCGGCATTTAACGCGCGAAGAATAGTCAGTTTATCACTATTGAGCGGGACGAGTCCCGCTCATGAGGATCATTTAGCCAGACGATTTTCGATAGCGTCAAACAGCATACCAGTGATCGATACCGGGTATTCGGCTTCGATTTCGCGGATACAGGTAGGGCTGGTGACGTTAATCTCAGTCAGGCGGTCGCCGATAATATCCAGACCAACAAAAATGAGCCCTTTCGCTTTGAGCGTAGGGCCAACGCGGCGGGCAATTTCCCAGTCGCTTTCTGTCAGTGGACGCGGTTCACCACGACCACCGGCAGCCAGGTTGCCACGGGTTTCGCCGCCTTGCGGAATGCGTGCCAGGCAGTACGGTACGGGTTCGCCATCAACGACCAGAACACGTTTGTCGCCGTCGACAATCGCCGGCAGATAGTTTTGCGCCATGCAGTAACGATTACCGAGTTCAGTCAGCGTTTCAGCAATGACACCGATGTTAGGGTCGCCTTCTTTAACGCGGAAGATTGAAGTGCCGCCCATACCGTCCAACGGTTTGAGGATAATGTCGCCGTGTTTTTGCCAGAACGCTTTAAGTTGAGCTTTGTTGCGCGTTACCAGAGTTTCTGGAGTCAAATCCGCAAACCAGGCGGTGAATAGCTTTTCGTTACAGTCGCGCAGGCTTTGCGGTTTGTTAACGATCAGTGTGCCTTGCTCTTCTGCGCGCTCAAGAATGTAGGTCGCATAGATAAATTCAGTATCAAATGGTGGATCTTTACGCATCAAAATCACGTCGAGATCGGCAAGCTGGATATCTTGCTCGCTACCAAATTCGTACCACTTATCGTAGTTCTGCTCGACAGTAACCAAGCGAGTGCGTGCGTGCGCTTCACCGTTGATCAAATACAGATCTGCCATTTCCATATAGTGCAGTTCGTAACCACGGCGCTGTGCCTCCAGCAGCATGGCAAAACTGGAGTCTTTCTTGATGTTAATGTTTGCGATGGGGTCCATCACGATGCCGAGCTTGATCATTTTTTCTCCTTTAGCCCAGGTCACCAAATCGCACTTGTAGCGCGGTAATGGCGGTGAGCGCGGTAGTCTCAGTACGTAGAACGCGAGGTCCCAACAGAATATCAGTAAACAGATGACGTGCGGTCATGGCAATCTCATCAGCTGTTAAACCGCCTTCAGGGCCAATCAACAGCCGAACTCGTTCAACAGGTTGCGGCAAAGTGTTGATGCTGGCGCTGGCGCGGGGATGCAGATTCAGCTTTAAACTGTTATCCACTTCAGCACACCAGTCTTCAAGGTCCATTGCTGGGCGAATTTCCGGTACGATATTGCGACCGCATTGTTCACAGGCCGCAATAGCAATTTTCTGCCATTGCGAGAGCTTCTTATTCAAGCGCTCGGCATCCAGTTTTACGCCACAGCGTTCAGAAAACAAAGGTGTAATCACATTCACGCCGAGTTCGACGGCTTTCTGAATAGTGAACTCCATTTTCTCACCGCGGGACATGACCTGGCCAAGATGCAAATGCAGTGGCGATTCACGGTCATCAATGTTCGCCGCAAGAATTTTTACGCGGACGCTTTTCTTATCAGCCTGCACAATTTCTGCGTCAAAGACCTGATTGCTGCCGTCAAATAGCTGCAGTGCGTGGCCTGCACCCATGCGCAGCACACGGCCCACATGATTAGCAGCATCTTCACAAAGTGCCACATCCTGGCCGATGGTGAGTAAATCTGGGTGATGAATGCGGGGGATTCGCATGAAAATTAGAGTCCAGTTTCTGAAGGCCGGCGTTTCCCCACGCCTTTGGTGCGCGGGGATTAAAAGCAGCACTGTGTTAAACAATTGCCGCTAGTGTAGGTTAGCTGTTTTGTGCCTGGCAAGCCCGTAGCACGTATGGGTTATGATTGCCCTGTAGTTTGGCAATGCGCTCATCACGTTCACACTCCCAGGCTGTGACCGGATATTGTTTATTCCATGCCTCAAACAGCTGAGTTTGCTGGCGGGAGAGGTTTATCTGGTATTGGTCACGCATATAGAAGTAGGTGCGGGCGATAGCACCACGAGCACGAGCTGGTGGCTCTGCAGCCTTTTCTTTGAAGTCTATTTTCATTGCACATTGGCCGTACTGGCCTTCGCCACCATTCCACTGGCTGTACATGAAGTTGTTACGGTCAGCATTCACTTCACCTACAGCAGGTTGCAGGTTGTGCATATCGCTTTCCATCTTGCGATATTCCGGGTCTTTGGCGCAGTTTTTCCGACCTCCATCTTGCCAGCACTGACGTTGATGGCCGAACTGCCAGGCCGGGACGACATGTTCCCATTCAATGCGTGATGCACGGTTTTCATTCTTACGTACTTTGTAGCCGCAGGACTGAAGGTCGGGAACCCCTTTTTTACCTTCCCAGTTAATTTTGCATCCGCAATAGAAGCTGCCTGGTGCATCGGCGTTAACCTTTACGCCAGCCGCTTTGGCTTGTGAAAAGCTATTGATACCGTTACTAAAAGCGGAGAAAGAGGAGAGGGCTGCAACAACTGCAACAACCAAAATATATTTGCGAGACATTTCCAGAATCCTTACTAAAACATGCCCGCACCCTACTTGAAGCGTTATTGGGATTCAATAAGCTAAATCAGGAAACTTTTAGATTAATATTTTTAATTACAGTGAGTTGTAGCGTCGGGTTTTAGCAAGTCACCACAATGCACACATCGATATTCCGCTTCGCCTCGAACCACCCGATTATGGCGGCGGACGGTGAGTTGATGCAGTTGGCAAAGGCAACGATAAGGAAAGGTATTTTTGCGCACGGATTGTACTTCAAACTGATGGGTGCGGCGGGCAGGAACGCCGAGTACGGTTTCCATCATCCACTTCCACTCTTTGCCGTGTGGTGCTACGCGGCCAAAGTGCTTCCACACCAACAGGTGTGCCAGTTCATGCGGTACAACTTCATCTATAAAAGTCTGCTGATTTTCCATTAACAACACGGGGTTGAGACGAATTTCGTAGCTGTCCATCCACGCCGTACCCGCAGCTGTACCACGCTGCTGATAAACCAGTTTCGGCTCCGGGTAGTTACGGCCTAAGTGTAGGTTTGCCTGCTGGAGTTTTTCCCGCAGGCAGCGCATAACGGCCTGTTGGATAGCTATAGGGAGTCTTGGAGATTTCATAACGGCAGAGAATAGTGCGAGGCGAAGCACGGTGCAAGCCCCTCTCGGTTGAGAAGAGGGGCTTGTGATTCTTAGTTGTGAGTACCAATCTCACGTAACCGACGACCTTTCATCAGGTTACGTTCGATGTGTTCCAGAGATACGTGTTTGGTTTCTGGAACCAGCCACAGAGTCAGAACAATAAAGAACAGGTTCAACGCCGCGTAGACCCAGAAGGTATTCGCATTGCCCAGCGTGTTAAGCATCGTCAGGAACGTTGCGCCAACAATCATATTCGCAATCCAGTTGGTTGCTGTAGAGCAAGTGATACCAAAATCACGGCCTTTGAGCGGCTGAATTTCAGAACACAGGACCCAAATCAACGGGCCAGCACTCATCGCAAAACCAATGATGAACATCAGCAACATGGCGATGGCAAAGTACTGCGCGCCTTGGGAGTGAATACCCACATGCAGCATTGTGCCGAGAATACCCATACCAACGGCCATAACCATAAAGCCCAGCACCAGCGTTGGTTTACGGCCCCATCTGTCCACCAGGCCAATTGCAATGAAGGTTGCCAGAACGTTGATAAGACCAACGATGACGGTGCCCCACATTTGCTGCGTGGTGTTGGCAAATCCAGCAATTTCGAAGATTTTCGGTGCGTAGTACATGATGACATTCATACCGGTGAACTGTTGCATCACCTGCAGTAGAACACCCAGGAATACGGCACGACGGAAGTGGCTGTTTTCTTTAAACAGTGACCAGCCGCTTTGTTTAACTTGCAGACTTTCACGGATTTCTTCCAGCTCACGTTTAGCTTCTGCACTGGTATCGCGCAGGCGCATTAGCACGCGCTCAGCATCGTGGAATCGGCGTTTCGCAGCGAACCAGCGTGGGCTGTCCGGTAGGAAAAAGACGCCAACCAGTAAAATCAACGCCGGGATGGTGATAACACCAAGCATCCAGCGCCATGAGCCGCTGTAGCTAAATGCGGTATCGGAAAGATATGCGCCAAGAATACCAATGGTAATCATCAACTGGTACATCGAGATCATGCTGCCGCGGATTTTTTCCGGTGCAATCTCGGACAGATAAAGCGGTGCAGTATAAGACGCAACACCCACAGCCAGACCCAGCAATACGCGGGAAATAATCAGGATTTCGGTATTGGGTGCGAAAGCCGAACACAATGAACCGGCAACGAAAAGCACGGCACCAATCATCAGACTGTATTTACGTCCGATACGGAAGGACAGCCAGCCACTACCCACGGCACCGACTGCTGCACCGAACATCATTGAGCTAACAACCCACTCTTGCTGATGTGCAGTTATCTGGAAATCTTTTGCGATAAACGGTAATGCACCGGCAATAACGCCAATATCCAGGCCAAATAACAAACCGGCCAGGGCTGCAAGGAAACAGACAAAAAAGGTCATGCTTTTGTTCGAGCGCCCTTGTTTTTTAATGTCAGGCATAATGCTCTCCAGTTGAATTAGTAACTTTACCTGTACTTAAGGGTAGGTTAACGCGACGTGAAATTGTGTGACACAACTCACGTTAGTGTAATCGGTTACACTAATGTCAAGAAGTGTGTGTTTAAATTTATTATGTAAAACAGTGAGTTATTTGCGTAAAATAAAAGCAAAAACTAGCGATCAGGACTAATCTGAAAGATTTTGTAACTAGCGCAGCAACAAGCTATTGTCATGGAGAATAATCTTAATTAACACTCCATCAGCATAGATGTAACCGCTTTCACTTCTTTTGCTTGTCTGGGACGAAATTACTTCAGGAAGGTCAGGGAATGGTTCTGGGGATAGAAAAGCGAAAGGCCAGCAGAGCGCTGGCCTTTAAAGTTTAGTGTACTGGTAGGTTTTATTTCAGACCGGCAGCATCACGCAGCAATTCTGCTTTGTCGGTTTTTTCCCAAGGGAAATGCTCACGACCAAAGTGACCGTATGCTGCGGTTTCTTTGTAGATTGGGTGCAGTAGATCCAGCATCTGGATCAGGCCGTATGGACGCAGGTCGAAAAACTCACGCACCAGCAGGGTCAGTTGTTCGGTAGAGACTTTCTCAGTACCGAAGGTTTCAACCATGATAGAGGTTGGCTCAGCCACGCCGATTGCGTAAGAAACCTGAATTTCACAGCGATCTGCAAGACCCGCAGCAACGATGTTTTTCGCCACATAACGAGCCGCGTACGCCGCAGAACGGTCAACTTTAGACGGATCTTTACCGGAGAACGCACCACCACCATGACGAGCCATGCCGCCGTAGGTATCAACGATAATTTTACGACCCGTCAGACCGCAGTCACCCATTGGGCCACCGATAACAAAACGGCCAGTTGGGTTGATGAAGAATTTGGTGCTGGCAGTCAGCCATTCAGCAGGCAGAACCGGCTTAATGATCTCTTCCATGACCGCGTCATGCAGATCTTTTTGCGACACATCTTCAGAGTGCTGTGTAGACAGAACAACTGCATCAATACCGACAATGTTGCCATTGTCGTACTGGAAGGTGACCTGGCTTTTTGCATCCGGGCGTAACCATTTCAGTGTGCCGTTTTTACGAACTTCAGCCTGGCGTTGAACCAGACGGTGTGCGTAAGTGATTGGCGCTGGCATCAGCACGTCGGTTTCGTTGGTCGCATAACCAAACATCAGACCCTGGTCACCCGCGCCTTGCTCCAGCGGGTCGGTGCGGTCAACGCCCTGGTTAATGTCCGGAGACTGTTTGCCGATAGCGCTTAATACTGCACAAGAGTTGGCATCAAAGCCCATATCAGAATGCACGTAACCGATTTCACGAATCGTTTGACGAGTGATTTCTTCGATATCAACCCATGCGCTGGTGGTGATTTCGCCACCGACCAAAACCATGCCAGTTTTGACGTAAGTCTCACACGCTACACGTGCTTTCGGATCCTGTTCGAGGATTGCGTCAAGTACCGCATCGGAGATTTGGTCAGCGATTTTATCGGGATGCCCTTCTGATACAGACTCGGACGTAAAGAGGTGTTTTGCCATGTTTTATTCACCCTAAGAGAATTAGGTTAGTGCAGACTACCGCTAATTGGCACTCACATCAGTTCGATGTACTGATTTATGGAGTTTTTGCCGCAGGTTTAATTTCAGGCAGTCTAACAGTTAATCGGTATAGATGGATTAACATCTGGACGTCTATTCTAGGTTATCCATTAATCAGATTACCAGTGATTTTTGCGTCTGCAAGTTTCAGCAAATAAACTCAGGTGGCAAATTTTACCGACAGCCTTGCAATCCAGGGATTTTTGTTTTGCAATTATGGTCTGTTATCGGTATAAAGCGGCGCGCGCGGCTCATTCAACAAGCACACGATTTTTCTATTCGTGATGCCCACTTCCAGCCGGGTTGAGCAAAAATCTTAGCTTTGGCTTGTCGCACGCCTGAACCGCGTGTGTGGGGGTGATACGATTGATGAACCGCTGTAACTCGCAAAATCTGACGACCAACTTGGTCGCGCAAATGCCCCTCGCAACCTGCATCTCTATGCTACTTTCCAGCCGATGTTATACCCATCTCGGCGCTTCTCAGGATTCTCGGGCTGGTCATTGATCTCCGTGATAACTGAACAAGGGCTCTCTTGTCTTTGACAGGAGTATTCTCGTGGTTTCACCGACCCGTCCTACGGAGCTCGGTAACGTGTTTTACAATGATATGAAAAAGAAACCGGTCGCACAGTTTGTCTGTCAGCGTCTTATGCTGCCGCTACACGCTGTTAATGGGTTGTTATTGCGGGATACCCCTGCGATAGTAGTCAACTGTTTTGCACATTCGTATAAATTTGAGGTTCGCCATGTCTGACAAAATCTCTTCTGTTTCGGGTTCGTCAGTGGGCGAGCAGGATGTACACCGCTCCATGCAGGAGGTTGCCATGAGCTCCCAGGAAGCCAGCAAAATGCTGCGTACTTACAATATTGCCTGGTGGGGCAATAACTATTACGACGTCAACGAATTAGGTCACATTACCGTTTGCCCGGACCCGGATGTCCCAGAGGCGCGTGTTGATCTTGCTGAGCTCGTAAAAGCCCGTGAAGCACAGGGGCAGCGTTTACCTGCACTGTTCTGCTTCCCGCAGATTTTGCAGCACCGCCTGCGTTCTATTAATGCCGCGTTCAAACGTGCTCGTGAATCTTACGGTTATAACGGCAACTACTTCCTCGTTTACCCGATTAAGGTGAACCAGCACCGCCGCGTCATTGAATCTTTGATTCATTCCGGTGAACCGCTGGGCCTTGAAGCTGGCTCTAAAGCTGAATTGATGGCTGTGCTGGCGCATGCGGGCATGACGCGTTCGGTGATTGTCTGTAACGGTTATAAAGACCGTGAATATATCCGTCTGGCGCTTATCGGCGAGAAAATGGGCCATAAGGTCTATCTGGTCATCGAGAAGATGTCAGAAATTCGCATTGTGCTGGAAGAGGCTGAGCGTTTGAATGTAGTGCCACGCCTTGGTGTGCGTGCGCGCCTGGCGTCACAAGGCTCCGGCAAATGGCAATCTTCTGGCGGCGAAAAATCTAAATTTGGTCTGGCGGCGACTCAGGTTCTGCAACTGGTTGAAATGTTGCGTGAAGCCGGTCGTATCGACAGCTTGCAATTGCTGCACTTCCACTTGGGTTCGCAGATGGCGAACATTCGCGATATCGCAACCGGCGTTCGTGAATCTGCTCGTTTCTATGTTGAACTGCATAAGATGGGCGTCAACATTGAGTGCTTCGACGTGGGCGGCGGTCTGGGCGTGGACTATGAAGGGACGCGTTCTCAGTCAGATTGTTCGGTCAACTATGGCTTGAACGAATACGCCAACAACATCATTTGGGCAATCGGTGATGCATGTGAAGAAAACGGTTTACCGCATCCAACGGTGATTACCGAATCGGGTCGTGCGGTTACTGCTCACCACACTGTGTTGGTGTCGAACATCATCGGTGTTGAACGCAACGAATACACTACGCCAACGGCTCCTGCTGAAGACGCACCACGTGCGCTGCAAAGCATGTGGGAAACCTGGGGTGAAATGCACGAGCCGAACAACCGCCGCTCGCTGCGTGAATGGTTGCACGACAGCCAGATTGATTTGCATGATATCCACACCGGCTATGCGGCAGGGAGTTTCTCTTTGCAAGAACGTGCCTGGGCGGAGCAGCTTTATCTGAGCATGTGCCATGAAATCCAGCGCCTGCTGGACCCAAGCAACCGTGCGCACCGTCCTATTATTGATGAACTGCAAGAACGTATGGCGGATAAGATTTACGTCAACTTCTCACTGTTCCAGTCAATGCCGGATGCGTGGGGCATCGATCAGCTGTTCCCGGTACTGCCGCTTGAAGGGTTAAACCAGGTTCCTGAGCGTCGTGCTGTGCTGCTGGATATCACTTGTGACTCCGACGGTGCTATCGATCACTACATCGATGGTGACGGTATTGCGACCACCATGCCAATGCCAGAATACGATGCGGAAAACCCGCCGCTGCTGGGCTTCTTTATGGTTGGCGCATACCAGGAAATTCTGGGCAACATGCACAACCTATTCGGTGATACCGAAGCGGTTGACGTGTTTGTCTTCCCTGACGGCAGCGTAGAAGTTGAGCTTTCTGATGAAGGTGACACCGTTGCGGATATGCTGCAATACGTACAGCTTGATCCAAATACTCTGCTGAAGCATTTCCGCGACCAGGTGAAACAAACTGATCTGGATGAAGGTTTACAGCAGCAGTTCCTTGAAGAATTTGAGGCTGGATTGTACGGCTATACTTATTTGGAAGATGAGTAAGGATTAGCGGATGCGCAGGTTTATTCGCCCAAACGCGAATGAATTCTGCGCTATTGAACCCGAACGAATTTACGGCGATAATCCGCGCCAACAAGCAGTCTGCGAATTCATCCAGTCCCTTCCTCGTCGGGTTTAACGACGCGGAAGGGATTTTTTTTGACATAATTTCAACTATCCACCGCGAGGTCAGACAATGAGCACCTTAGGCCATCAATACGATAACTCCCTGGTATCCAATGCCTTCGGTTTTTTACGTTTTCCACTGAACTTCATGCCATACGACAGCGATGCTGATTGGGTTATCACTGGCGTGCCCTTTGATGCGGCAACTTCTGGCCGTGCGGGTGGGCGTCATGGTCCTGCGGCTATCCGCCAGGTTTCTACCAACCTGGCATGGGAAGGCAACCGCTTTCCGTGGAACTTTGATGTGCGCGAACGTTTGAATGTTGTTGACTGTGGCGACCTGGTTTACGCCTTCGGTGACGCGCGTGATATGAGCGAGCGCCTGCAAGCCCACGCCGAAAAACTGCTGGCTGCTGGTAAACGTATGCTCTCTTTCGGTGGCGACCACTTTGTGACTTTGCCACTGCTGCGCGCTCACGCTAAGCACTTTGGTAAAATGGCGCTGGTGCATTTTGATGCCCACACAGATACCTACGCGAACGGTTGCGAGTTTGACCACGGCACCATGTTCTACACCGCGCCAAACGAAGGGTTGATCGACCCACACCATTCTGTGCAGATTGGTATCCGTACTGAGTTCGACAAAGATAACGGTTTTACCGTGCTTGATGCAGGCCAGGTCAATGATCGTACCGTTGATGATGTACTGGCTCAGGTGAAACAGATTGTGGGTGATATGCCTGTTTATCTGACCTTTGACATCGACTGTCTGGATCCTGCATTTGCGCCAGGTACCGGTACGCCGGTTATCGGTGGTTTGACGACCGATCGCGCTCTGAAGCTGGTTCGCGGTTTGAAAGATTTGAACATCGTAGGTATGGATGTAGTGGAAGTTTCTCCAGCTTACGATCAATCTGAAATCACTGCGTTGGCAGGGGCGACATTGGCTCTGGAAATGCTCTACATCCAGGCTGCTAAAAAAGGCGAATAGTGTTTTGGCCGCCCTGAGTAAGGGCGGCCAGGCATTTATTTCAAGCCATCTGCTGCCATACGGTCGCGAATATGTTGCGCACGTTCGGCAGAAGCAGGGTGGTCGTCAAGCATTGAGCTTTGGCGGCCTTCTTCCGCTTTAGCCAGTTTTTCAAAGCTGGTTGCCAGCCCAATTGGGTTGATTCCGCGTTTTCTTAACAAATCATACGAGTAGTCATCGGCTTCAGATTCCTGGCGCTGGGAGAACTGTGCATTTACCAGTTTTTCACCTAAATCACCCAGCTGAGACTGCGACAAACTACCAATCACACCGCCTGCTGAGGCCGCTGCAACACGTGCAGCGTTAGTGCTCAACGCGACCTGCATACCTTTCTTCACATGACCAAGAGCAACGTGGCCCATTTCATGGCCGATAACGGCTTCGACTTCGTTATCGTTCATCATGTCCATTAGACCGCTGTAAACGCGGATACAGCCGTTAGCCATTGCAAAGGCGTTCACGTCTTTAGTGACGTAAACCTTGTAGTTCACTGGCATACCGTTGATGTTGTCGCCCAGAGCAGCGGAAATTTTGGTCAGGCGCTGTGCATATTCGCTGCTGGCTGGAGCGATGCTCGCTTTGCTATCGAGTTCGGCACAGGATTTGTCACTCAGATCTTTTACCTGTGCATCACTTAATGTGTACGCCTGAAATGCTTCCGCACCGGAAGCCAGCAGGCCGTTAGAATCCATGTTCTGGCAACCGCTCAGTAGGGCGGCAACGCTCAGGCTTAGTAAAATTGGGCGCAATTTCATGCCAATATCCTTAATTAGTGACAACTTCTCAGGGGGGATTGAGCCGCGCAGAGCGGGCTTACGGCTTTAGTATAAAGAAGTTAATCAGACACGCGCAGTAACTTGCGCAACATGCGAGCAGGTTCCAGAGATTTCTTAACCAGACAAAAGGATGCTCCATGTACATGGCACACGGCTTGCGGTACATTGATGGCAATTTTTTGGGCGTAGCCCATTACGCATAGTAGTCAAGGCGTGACCTTCAACCATCCGATCTGGAGTCAAAATGTCCTCTCGTAAAGAGCTTGCCAATGCTATTCGTGCACTCAGCATGGACGCAGTACAAAAAGCCAAATCCGGTCACCCGGGTGCCCCTATGGGCATGGCCGACATTGCCGAAGTCCTGTGGCGCGATTTCCTGAACCATAACCCGCAGAACCCTGCATGGGCTGACCGCGACCGTTTCGTTCTTTCTAACGGCCACGGCTCAATGCTGATTTACAGCCTGTTGCATCTCACAGGTTATGACTTGCCGATTGAAGAATTGAAAAACTTCCGTCAGCTGCATTCCAAAACTCCGGGCCACCCGGAAGTGGGCTACACCGCCGGTGTAGAAACCACAACTGGCCCGCTGGGTCAGGGTGTTGCGAACGCCGTAGGTATGGCGATTGCTGAACGTACTATGGCTGCACAGTTCAACCGTCCTGGTCATGACATCGTTGACCACTTCACCTACACCTTTATGGGTGATGGCTGCATGATGGAAGGTATCTCCCATGAAGTCTGCTCGCTGGCGGGTACGCTGGGTCTGGGTAAACTGGTTGCCTTCTATGATGACAACGGTATTTCTATCGACGGCCATGTTGAAGGCTGGTTCACCGATGATACGGCGAAACGTTTTGAAGCCTACGGCTGGCACGTAGTGCGCGGCGTGGACGGCCACGATGCAGACGCTATCAAACGCGCTGTTGAAGAAGCTAAAGCTGTAACCGACAAACCTTCACTGCTGATGTGCAAAACCATCATCGGTTTCGGTTCACCAAACAAAGCCGGTACGCACGATTCACATGGCGCACCTTTGGGTGATGCAGAAATCGCGCTGACCCGTGAAGCGCTGGGCTGGAAACACGCGCCGTTCGAAATCCCACAAGACATTTATGCTCAGTGGGATGCGCGTGAAGCAGGCCAGGCGAAAGAAGCGGCATGGAACGAGAAGTTCGCTGCCTACGCTAAAGCTTTCCCGCAAGAAGCAGCCGAATTCATCCGTCGTATGAAAGGCGATATGCCTGCTGATTTTGCCGCTAAAGCGCAAGAGTTCATCGCGAACCTGCAGGCTAACCCTGCAAAAATCGCCAGCCGTAAAGCATCCCAGAACACCATCGAAGCATTCGGCCATATGTTGCCTGAATTCCTCGGCGGCTCTGCAGATCTTGCGCCTTCTAACCTGACTATCTGGTCTGGTTCTAAAGCGATCAACGAAGATCTTGCCGGTAACTACATCCATTACGGTGTACGTGAATTCGGTATGACGGCAATTGCGAACGGTATCGCGTTGCACGGTGGTTTCCTGCCGTACACCTCTACCTTCCTGATGTTTGTTGAATATGCCCGTAATGCGGTGCGTATGGCAGCATTGATGAAACAACGCCAGGTGATGGTGTATACCCATGATTCCATCGGTCTGGGCGAAGATGGCCCGACTCACCAGCCGGTCGAGCAACTTGCTGCCCTGCGCGTGACGCCAAACATGAGCACATGGCGTCCGTGTGACCAGGTAGAATCAGCGGTTGCGTGGAAATACGCAGTAGAACGTCACGACGGCCCGACCGCTCTGATCTTCTCCCGCCAGAACCTGGCACAGCAAGATCGTACTGAGCAGCAACTGGCGGATATCGCTCGCGGCGCATACATCCTGAAAGATTGTGCAGGCCAGCCTGAACTGATTTTGATCGCGACCGGTTCTGAAGTTGAACTGGCTGTTGCAGCCTGGGATCAGCTGTCTGCTGAAGGCATCAAAGCACGCGTGGTTTCCATGCCGTCTACCGATGCATTCGACAAACAAGATCCAGCTTACCGTGAAGCAGTGTTACCTAAAGCAGTTGCTGCGCGTGTTGCCATCGAAGCCAGCATCGCTGACTACTGGTACAAATACGTTGGCCTGAACGGCGCGGTTGTGGGCATGACCACCTTCGGTGAATCTGCACCAGCTGAGCTGTTGTTCGAAGAGTTTGGCTTCACCGTAGAAAACGTGGTGAAACAGGCTAAAGCAGTTCTGTAATTGCTGTACGTATGATAAACGGGTCGCTCAGGCGGCCCGTTTTTTTTGCCTGAATCTAACTGAGGATTTACGCAGGGGAACCATCGCTTGTTATTGAACCTTCGGCAAGCCGGATGACTCTGGGAAAGTGGCGATGGGTAAAGTCCTGATCGTGGCTGATGGCAAGAATTGTGGTTCCACGCCGTTGGCAAACGGCAAGCCAGGATTCAAAAAGTCCCAACCAGTGTTCGTCAAAATCTCGGCTCGGCTCATCCAGCAGAAGCAGCGGTGGTGCCATTACTTCCAGACTAGCAACAGCAACCATGCGTCGTTGCGCTACATGTAAATCCAATGGATGTGCCAGGGCTTCATCCAGTAAGCCACACAACGTGAGTGCTGCTGTTGTACGACGTTCGATTTCATCCAATGGCAATTTTTGCAAACGCAATCCGAAGGCGACTTCATCAATCACTTTGCTGTGGAGAACCTGGTTCTCCGCTTCCTGAAATAATACCCCGATAATGGCCGCCCGTTGCTTTGCTTTTAGTTGCGCAAGCGTATGTCCTTGAACTTTAATTATTCCCGCGCAGGGGGAAAGTAACCCAGCCATCAAGCGTAACAAGGTGGATTTACCCGCACCGTTGTCTCCGGATAACGCCACCCACTCTTGTGGTTGAATGTTTAGCGATAACCCTTTCAAGCAGAGTTGTGTCGCGTGAGGCCAGCGAAAATCCACGTTTTCAAGATTCAACATAATGAAACCAACTCTCCTGCTCGGAGTTGCCATGCATGTTGGCAATAGCTGAGCATCGGCTCAGGTTTATGAGCAAACAAAATAACCAACGCACCTTCAGCATTTGCCCAACTGGAAAGGCGTTCAAGAAGGCGATGTGTTGTTTGTTCTGTCAGGCGGCTGAAGGTTTCATCCAACAGCAGGATTTTTGGTTTCATGGCCAGGGCGCAGGCAATTACCACGCGCTGAGCCTCGCCGCCAGATAGCGTGCTGGGATGACGGTGACGCAGCGGCTGGCAGTCAGTGAATGCCAGCGCCATATCAATACGTGCAAGGATTTCCTGCTCATTCAGGCAGAGGTTTTCAGGGCCAAATGCGACCTCTTCTTCAACGCTGAACGTACAGCCTGAAAGCTGTAGATACGGCGACTGCTGTACCAACTGAATGGTTTGTGCCTGTTCAGTTAGCGAAAGCTGCCCGATTGGATTACCGAGCAAGTTGCCAGTACCGCTAATCGTGCCAGGTAAAAAGTCTGGATACCATCCAGCGAGTAGTTGTGCCATCGTGCTCTTACCGCTGCCATTACCACCGATAATGGCTATTACTCCAGGTTGTGTATAACTAAAATTTAAGCGGCGTGGAGGCGAATTACCGTGCATCGGTTGGTAGCAAAAATCTTCTAGCGTAACCATATCCACCCTCCTGCTTCTGCCGCCATCAACACCACCATGCCATAGCGCAGATTTCGCTGGAAAATGCTGTCTTTGGGTGCCCACAGCGTAGTACGCCTGCGATGCAGACGAAACGCGCGCATATCCAGTGCCGCACCACGTACCGCCAAATCGTTAAGCGCGTTGTGAGTGAGTGGAACAATCAGCGTCGGAATTGCCCGGAGGCGCTGATACCACCGTCCATCCAGCGGTACACCTCGCGCCCGTTGTGCTTCATGGATGGTGTACAACTGGTGTTTGAGCTGTTCAACGACCAACAGTGGCCCCGAAAGCAGATACGCGAGACCTGGCGGTAAACGACTAGCAAAAAGTGCCCGTATAAACTGGCGCACGGGCACAAATTGCATCCATAGTTGCGAGGTGGAAACAATCGTCAGAATTCGCATCCAAAGCGTTACGGCCATTGTCCACTGGGCTGGGTCACGTGGCTGACCGTTAAACCAGTGCGCCAACCAACCACCGTGAATCAACCACAGGCCGGCACCCAGTGACAACATCAGCCAGGCCACGTAACGCGCACGATGGCGTGTGGCGCGAATCACCAGCAAGCTGGTAAAAGCCGTAACGGCACAAACATTTAACCCAATTCCTGTGGGCATCAGCAGTGCGGAACAGGCTGCCAGGCCCCATAGCGTAAGGGATGTAAAGGGATGCATTCAGCGTACAGCCGACATAGCAGGGAAGTGGCGCAGAGTACGCAACGGCAGTTGGCGTAATAAAACCCACACTATGATTGCCGTCAGAATTTTATCTACCAGGTTTGCACCCAGTACCGTGATAGCGACTGACTCCATCAGATCTTTGCCCATAGTGTGCATCCAGGCAACAAACAGATCTGCGCCACTGCCCGTCACACCCGCAAATAAGTAGGTGCGCAACGGTACGGCTGAAACGGTGACTGCAAGAGTAATCACAATGCCGGTGACGATAACTTTAGGTAGGGTTTTGAACCAGCCCAAACGCGCCATCCATCCGGCGACTAAACCGATAATCATGGCGATGGGGGCAAAGGCTGCGGCTATCGGGTCGGTCAGTAAGCCCCAGAGCAGGTTGGTTAGTAAACCGGTCAACATGCCGATGACTGGGCCGAGTAATACGGCGCTGATAATAGTGCCTATAGAATCGAGAAAAATAGGTAGCTTGAGCATGCTGACTATCTGCCCACCCGTCATATTGATGGCAACACAAATAACAATTAATGCCAGTGCCTGGCTTGAGAATTGGCGGCGAGCCATAGTGACCTCATTTTTAAAGAAAATTAGCGGGATGTGACAACCAGTTCTTCGTAACCCGATGCGGGGCAGGGTTGGCGACTGAACGACAGAGACGTCAGCTCACCCAGGATCAGTTCAAGCGTGGTGCGCACCGTACAACCTGGCATCATATGGCCGCCGATCAAATTGCCATTTTTATCGGCAACGCTAAGGTGTAAATGTTCGCCGGTTAATTCCAGTGTTCCACTAAGCGAGGTCACTTCGAATTTACCGTTCAACAACGTGGTTTCTTCTTTAGCCGCGTAGCGCAGTGCTACATCAGTCAGGCTGCCGGTACAGCCCGCGATCCAGCCTGCCTGCAGCTGATGTTGTTGAATAAAATCGCGTAACTGGCTGAGAACTTCCTGGCCGGGAAGCAAACGCAATGCATAGAAATGTGCGGGAGACGCAGGGGATATCAGGCGTGTTGTCATGGGATACTCGTTTACTCCGAACTCGGACGTGGTGAGATTCTAGGGGGATCGTTCGGAGTGATTACTGATACAAATCAGGAAAACGCAGCCATAGTGAAATCGATCCTCACCAGCCCGCTTTTAAGATAAACTGTTGCTCCTTCTTAATGTTCAAAAATGGTCATTCAAATAGTTCTCAGATCGCTTTTTTAGAATCAGGCAATAGATTAATTGTTATGATCGTCACAAATTTGATAGCAATATAAATATTTAAACTGTGACTGGTGTCAAATTAACGCTATTGACAATTCAAATAATTATAAGGTTAATGTATTAACTAATTGAAAATAAAGATTAAATATTTTATCGGTTGAGTTAATGACTCTGAGCCCCCTCATTTGATTTATTTTTTGTACAGGAATACTTTAATTAAAATAAAAAGTACCCGACACAAAAGAGGAAGTGAGTATGCGGTTGATCGATTATTTCCCTGATGCTTCCATTTCAATAAAGGACAACGCCGAGGACTGGCAGCAGGCAGTGGATTATTCAATGGAAGTTCTTTTGAAAAAAGGCTATGTCACATCAGGCTACGTTGACTCCATTAAAAAAACCACACTTGAAATAGGACCGTATTATATATTGGCTCCATTTATTGCAATGCCGCATGCCAGACCAGAATGCGGAGCAGTAAAAACCGGGTTGTCTCTAACGTTACTTAAAAATGCAGTTGCCTTTGGTGAGAGTAAAGAACCGGTTAAATTATTAATTGGTTTATCTGCCGCTGATTCTGATGAGCATATTGGTGCTATTCAGGCATTAAGCGAAATATTTTGCGAAGAGTCACAGATTGAAGCTTTATTAAATGCAAATACCGAGCGACAGTTGGTGGATATTATCGCTCAAGGGTAATCTTATTTTCGTCAGGATAAATATGAAAAATAAATCAACTCGAGCCAAAGTCCAGGCATTCGGGGGATTCCTTACTGCTATGGTGATCCCAAACATTGGCGCTTTTATTGCGTGGGGATTTATTACCGCGTTATTTATTCCCACCGGTTGGCTGCCTAATGAGCACTTTGCCAAAATAGTCGGGCCGATGATCACCTATTTATTGCCGGTGATGATTGGTTCTACTGGCGGTCATTTGGTTGGTGGTAAACGCGGTGCTGTAATGGGTGGGATTGGTACTATCGGAGTTATCGTCGGTGCAGATATTCCGATGTTTATCGGTGCGATGATTATGGGGCCACTCGGCGGTTGGATTATCAAATTCATCGATAACAAACTCGAAAAGCGTATCCCGGCCGGTTTTGAAATGGTGGTTAACAACTTCTCGCTGGGTATCGCGGGGATGCTGCTTTGCCTGTTCGCCTTCGAGATTATTGGCCCTGCGGTGCTGGTGGCCAACAACTTTGTCAAAGAGTGCATTGAATGGCTGGTCAGTACCGGTTATTTACCGCTGCTGTCTGTGATAAATGAACCGGCAAAAGTACTCTTTCTTAACAATGCTATTGATCAAGGTGTTTATTACCCGTTAGGAATGCAGCAGGCATCAGATACCGGTAAGTCCATCTTCTTTATGGTGGCGTCGAATCCGGGACCAGGGCTTGGTTTGTTGCTCGGCTTTGCGATTTTTGGCAAAGGAATGGCAAAGAAATCAGCACCGGGCGCGATGATTATTCACTTCCTGGGCGGTATTCATGAACTCTATTTCCCGTATGTGCTGATGAAACCCCTCACGCTGATTGCCATGATTGCGGGCGGTATGTCAGGGATTTATACCTTCAATTTGTTAGGTGCAGGTTTAGTTGCTGGCCCAAGTCCTGGTTCCATCTTTGCTTATCTGGCACTGACACCACGCGGCTCCTTCTTTGCCACCATTGCAGGTGTGACTGTTGCAACCGCCGTGTCTTTTGTTATCACCTCGTTCATCCTGAAAATGGACCGTAGTAAAGAAGTCGAGGCAGAAGACAGCTTCAATGAGACGGCGAGCGCCATGAAAACGATGAAGCAAGAAGGCGCATGGGGTACCATGCCAGTGAAGTTGGTGGCCTTTGTTTGCGATGCGGGTATGGGGTCCAGTGCGATGGGGGCAACGACTTTCCGTAAGCGCCTTGAGAAGCAAGGAATGACAACCGAAGTTAAACATTATTCTATTGAGAATGTGCCTGAGCATGCCGAGATTATCGTCACTCACGCAAGCCTGGAGGGGCGTGTGAAGCTCGTGACGAATAAACCTTTGGTGCTGATAAATAACTATATTGGCGACCCAAAACTTGATGTGCTGTTTACTGAATTAACTGCGCAAACTAAATAATAAGGATTCACATGAAAACGAAAGTTGCTGCCATTTATGGCAAGCGGGATGTCCGCATCCGCGAATTCGAATTACCTAATATCAACGATGATGAATTATTGGTGAGCGTAATTTCAGATAGTGTTTGTTTATCGACATGGAAAGCAGCATTACTGGCTAGCGAACATAAACGTGTTCCTGATGATTTAGAGAATCATCCCGTTATTACCGGGCATGAATGTGCCGGTGTCATTGTGGAAGTGGGTAAAAATCTGACCACAGAGTATAAAAAAGGTCAACGCTATGTTCTGCAACCGGCAATGGGATTGCCAAGCGGTTATTCTGCAGGATACAGCTACGAATATTTTGGCGGCAACGCCACTTATATGATTATCCCAAAACAGGCAATCGATCTGGGTTGTGTTTTGCCGTATCACGGATCTTATTTTGCTGCGGCTTCATTAGCCGAACCAATGTGCTGTATCATTGGTGCTTACAAAGCCAATTATCACACGACTCAATATGTCTATGAACACCGGATGGGAATTAAAGCCGGTGGCAATTTGGCATTATTGGCCTGCGCAGGGCCAATGGGGATGGGTGCTATTGATTATGCAATTAACGGTAATATTAAGCCGGGAAAAATTGTGGTAGTGGATATTGATGAAGCTCGCCTGGCGCAAGCGCAAAAACTGTTGCCGGTCGAAATGGCTGCTCGCAAAGGCATTGAACTTATCTATGTGAATAGTAAGTCGCTTAGTAACCCTGCTGAAGAATTACGTGAGATGACCGGTGGCGCAGGTTTTGATGATGTATTCGTCTATGCCGCTGTGCCTTCTGTTATTGAGCTTGGCGACGATTTACTTGCAGATGATGGTTGTCTTAATTTCTTTGCTGGGCCGACAGATAAGAACTTTAAAGTGCCATTTAATTTCTACAACGTTCATTACGGTAGTACGCATATTGTGGGAACTTCTGGCGGTTCAACGGATGACATGAAAGAGGCGATTGCACTTTCGGCACTGGGGAAAATTCAGCCTTCATTCATGGTCACCCATATCGGCGGTCTGGATGCTGTGCCTGAAACGGTGCTCAATCTTCCGAATATTCAGGGGGGTAAAAAGCTGATTTATAACGGTGTCACAATGCCGCTGACTGCGCTAACTGATTTTGAACAGCTTGGGAAAACCGATCCGCTATTCCACCACCTCGCCGAACTCATCGCGCAAACACATGGTGTATGGAACGAGGCCGCAGAAAAGTATTTATTAGCGCATTTTGGTGTTGATATCGGAGAGGAAGCTTAACTATGAAAGCGTTGGCTTATCCTTTTTTCCGTACCACGGAACAGGCAGCATTAGCTGCCTGGCCACTCATCGGCTGCGGTGACAAGAATCGTATTGATGGAGTTGCAGTGCAGGCGATGCGGAATGCGCTTAATCAAATTGATATGCAAGGGAGAATTGTCATTGGCGAGGGGGAAATTGATCATGCTCCCATGCTGTTTATAGGCGAAATGTTAGGTAACGGCCAGAGTCCGCAAATTGATATCGCGGTTGATCCCATAGAAGGCACTCGTATGGTGGCAATGGGGCAGAATAATGCACTGGCGGTGATGGCTTGTGCGCCCGTGGGCACTTTGCTTCATGCACCAGACATGTATATGAAGAAACTGGTGGTCGGTAAGAAGGCTAAAGGTGTCATTAATTTGGCTGCCTCGCTTGAGGATAATCTGCGAAATATTGCGAGGGCGCTGGGGAAACCGCTTGAACGGCTGCGAATGGTCACACTCGATAAGCCACGTCATCAGGAGCTGATAGCCCAGGCTACAAGCCTTGGCGTAAAAGTCATGGCTCTGCCGGATGGAGATGTTGCGGCAAGTGTCATGACTTGCCTGCTGGAAAATCAGTATGACGTGATGTACAGCATCGGTGGTGCGCCAGAAGGTGTGATTTCTGCCTGCGCTGTTAAAGCGCTAGGGGGAGAAATGCAGGTTGAGCTGTTGGATTTCTGTCAGGCAAAAGGGGAATCACCCGAACATCGTCAAATTGCTGATTCTGAATTGCGTCGTTGCGCCGAAATGGGGGTAGAAATAAACCGCATTTATAGCCTGGATGAAATAGTCAAAAGCGATGAGGTTCTCTTCTCTGCCACAGGTGTTACGGGGGGCGATATTCTGCAAGGTGTGCGAGAAGAAGGGGATGTTGTGCGCACTCAGACGCTCTTGATTAATGGTATAGAGCGTACCTGTAATATTATAGACTCTCTACATCACCTCTAATGTACTGAGCTATTGATGACCGCATTGAACGAAGATGATGTGCTTGAACGGCTAGAAGCGCAAAGTTCGCTGGCCTCATTTATGAGCGTCGCTCACGAGATTTTGCTTTCCGGCATCCGGCAATTTTTACCTTCGCTATTTGTTGATAATGATGAAGAGATCCTTGAGTACGCTGTTAAACCGTTGCTTGCCAGAAGTGGGCCGCTTGATGATATCGACGTTGCGCTACGCCTGATTTACGCGCTGGGGAAAATGGATAAATGGCTTTATGCCGACATTACCTGTTTTGCTCAATTTTGCGATTTTGTGCAGCACAGCAAAGAGACCGTTCAGTTTCATGATGATGTCACTTACGATTTTATTGTGAACCTGAATTCGATTACCCAAAACGCGACACTTTTTAATGCGATAAAAAGCATGAAATATTCGGACTTCTCAATCTATTCCGAAGCGCGTTATGGCAGCCTGGTGAAAACAGCGTTATCTCTGGCGGTAACTTCATTGTTGAAGGAGCTAGTTTGGTGAATACCACATTGATAATTAATGGGTTAGAGACGCAAGCCTGTTTTAAAGATGATGAAGTTGAATCGTTACATAAGCCTTTATTGGCGTTGTTTGCTGAAAAGCAAAAAGCGCTGGGGCGTCGGTTGGTGGTCTTTCTCGCAGCACCTCCGGGAACAGGGAAATCTACCCTGGTGTCATTTTGGGAATATCTGAGTTCGCTGGATGAAACTTTGCCCGCTATCCAGGCTTTGCCAATGGACGGTTTTCATCATTACAACGAGTATTTGCTGGCGAACAATCTCAAGCAGCACAAAGGTGCGCCGCAAACATTTAATGTGCAAAAGCTAACTAACGCGTTGCGCAGTTTGCAAACACCAGGCAGCTACTGGCCACAGTACGACCGCAATCTGCATGACCCTGTCGAAAACGCGATTGCAGTGGAAGCACCGATTGTGGTGGTCGAAGGTAACTGGTTGCTGCTCAATCAGCCTGAATGGCAGGCCTTGCGCTCACTTTGCGATTACTCAATCTTTATTTCCGCATCACCCGAACAGCTTTTCGAACGTTTAATTGGCAGAAAAATACGTGGTGGCTTGACACGAGATCAGGCTGAGGAATTTTTCCACGCTACAGACGGCCCAAATGTGCTGTGTGTATTGAATCATAGCCAGTCTGCCGATGTGCAGTTGCGCATGTGCGAGCAAGGTGGCTACTCCCTTTGTTAATTACGGCGGGGTCGGTAATACGACCTTACCGTTTTCCATCATTTTCGATTTTAGCGGACTATTATTCATCCATCGCTGGAATCACGTTGCATTTATTCCATCAAATTTGTGACATACGTCAGAAGATTGGTTTGCTGATCAGGGATGACGTTCACTTTATTCCTCGTTTCGCTTACCATAGCTGAAGCGTTTCAGTCGATTAATAAATCGACAATTAAGCAAACAATTGCAGTTTCGTGAGTGCGAGGATTCCCCTCAGGCGGTTGCTGGATTACTCTGTCAGCAACTCAGTTTCAGGGATTCTGGCAGGAGAGATATGACCGTACGCATCGCAATTAATGGCTTCGGTCGCATTGGGCGCAACGTGGTACGTGCTTTGTACGAATCCGGTCGCCGTGCGGAAATTACCGTCGTAGCAATCAATGAATTGGCTGATGCTGCGGGCATGGCGCATCTGCTGAAGTACGACACCAGTCATGGGCGATTTGCCTGGGACGTTCGTCAGGAGCGCGATCAACTTTGGATCGGCGAAGATACCGTTCGTTTGCTGCATGAGCCGACGATTGCCGCGTTGCCGTGGCGTGAGCTAGGCGTTGATGTAGTGCTCGACTGCACCGGTGTATTTGGTTCCCGCACAGACGGTATCGCTCATCTGGAAGCCGGCGCTAAAAAGGTTCTCTTCTCGCATCCTGGTGGTAACGATCTTGATGCTACCGTGGTTTATGGTGTTAACCACGAAGAGGTGATTGCCGAACACCGCATCGTCTCGAATGCTTCCTGCACCACCAACTGCATTATTCCTATCATAAAATTGCTTGATGATGCATACGGCATTGAGATGGGTACTGTGACAACGATTCACTCAGCGATGCACGATCAGCAGGTTATTGATGCTTATCATCCTGACCTACGACGCACCCGTGCAGCCAGCCAGTCGATCATTCCAGTTGATACGCGTCTGGCGGCGGGGATTACGCGTATTTTCCCGAAATTCAACGATCGTTTTGAAGCGATTGCGGTGCGAGTTCCGACGATTAACGTCACCGCGATTGATTTAAGTGTCATTGTGAGAGATGCGGTAAAATCCAATGAAGTCAACCTGTTGCTGCAAAAAGCAGCGCGAGATTCATTTCATGGTATAGTTGACTATACGGAATTACCGTTGGTCTCGACTGATTTTAACCACGATCCGCATAGTGCCATTGTTGATGGCACGCAAACCCGGGTCAGTGGGCAACATCTGATTAAAACTCTAGTCTGGTGTGATAACGAATGGGGCTTTGCTAACCGAATGCTCGACACGACGTTAGTCATGGCTGCAAGTGGTTTCAGGTAGGGCGTTTCATGCGCCTGCAAAACTTTAAGAATCAACGAGAGGGTTCACCATGTCTGTAATTAAGATGGCCGATCTGGATCTGGCTGGTAAGCGTGTATTGATCCGTTCTGATCTGAACGTACCAGTTAAAGAAGGGAAAGTGACGTCTGATGCACGTATTCGCGCATCTTTGCCGACCATTGAAGCAGCCCTGAAGCAAGGCGCTAAAGTAATGGTAACGTCTCACTTGGGTCGTCCGACCGAGGGTGAGTACAACGAAGAGTACTCTTTACTGCCAGTAGTTAACTATCTGAAAGACAAACTGTCTTCTCCTGTTCGTCTGGCTAAAGATTACCTCGATGGCGTTGAAATTGCTGCAGGTGAGCTGGTTGTTCTGGAAAACGTTCGCTTTAACAAAGGCGAAAAGAAAGACGACGAAACCCTATCTAAAAAATACGCTGCTCTGTGCGACGTATTCGTAATGGACGCATTCGGTACGGCTCACCGTGCACAGGCTTCTACTCACGGTGTTGGCAAATTTGCTCCTATTGCGTGTGCAGGCCCACTGTTGGCTGCAGAACTGGAAGCTCTGGGCAAAGCCTTGGGTAACCCCGCTCGCCCAATGGTTGCAATCGTTGGCGGTTCTAAAGTTTCTACCAAACTGACCGTTCTGGATTCACTGTCCAAAATCGCTGACCAGTTGATTGTTGGTGGTGGCATCGCGAACACCTTCGTTGCTGCCCAAGGCCACAACGTCGGTAAATCCCTGTACGAAGCAGACTTGGTTGAAGAAGCTAAACGCCTGCTGACTATCTGTGATATCCCTGTTCCAGCTGACGTTCGTGTTGCGACTGAGTTCTCTGAGTCTGCTGCTGCAACCCTGAAATCTGTTAACGATGTGAAATCTGACGAGCAGATCCTGGATATCGGTGATGCTTCAGCTGAGCAACTGGCTGAAATCCTGAAGAATGCGAAAACTATTCTGTGGAACGGTCCGGTTGGCGTGTTCGAATTCCCGAATTTCCGTAAAGGTACTGAAATCGTTGCTAATGCAATTGCAGACAGCGAAGCATTCTCTATCGCAGGCGGCGGTGACACTCTGGCAGCAATCGACCTGTTCGGCATTGCTGACAAGATCTCCTACATCTCCACTGGTGGCGGCGCATTCCTCGAGTTCGTGGAAGGTAAAGTACTGCCAGCAGTAGCGATGCTCGAAGAGCGCGCTAAGAAGTAATGATTACGGGCAGGATTTCCTGCCCGTTGATTTTTTGCCGCTGCTAAGTATTAGGTGGCACAAACGTTTTTTCTAACGGCCGACGATACAGGACAACCAAACATGTCTAAGATTTTTGATTTCGTAAAACCTGGTGTGATCACTGGTGATGACGTACAGAAAGTTTTCCAGATAGCAAAAGAAAACAGCTTTGCTCTGCCAGCAGTTAACTGCGTAGGCACCGATTCTATCAACGCCGTACTGGAAACCGCTGCGAAAGTTAAAGCACCCGTTATCGTTCAGTTCTCTAACGGTGGCGCTGCTTTCATCGCTGGTAAAGGCGTGAAAACTGACGTTCCTCAGGGGGCTGCAATCCTGGGTGCTATTTCTGGCGCGCATCACGTACACCAGATGGCTGAACATTACGGCGTGCCTGTAATCCTGCACACTGACCACTGCGCTAAGAAACTGCTGCCGTGGATTGATGGGTTGTTAGACGCGGGTGAAAAACACTTCGCTGCTACCGGTAAACCACTGTTCTCTTCTCACATGATCGACCTGTCTGAAGAGTCTCTGGAAGAAAACATCGAGATCTGCTCTAAATATCTGGCTCGCATGTCCAAAATCGGCATGACGCTGGAAATTGAACTGGGTTGTACTGGTGGTGAAGAAGATGGCGTAGACAACAGCCATATGGACGCTTCTGCTCTGTATACTCAGCCAGAAGACGTTGATTACGCGTACACTGAGCTGAGCAAAATCAGCCCACGTTTCACCATCGCGGCTTCTTTCGGTAACGTTCACGGTGTTTACAAACCAGGCAACGTGGTTCTGACCCCGACTATCCTGCGCGATTCTCAGGATTATGTTTCTAAGAAACACAACCTGCCGCACAACTCCCTGAACTTCGTATTCCACGGCGGTTCCGGTTCTACTGCTCAAGAAATCAAAGATTCCGTGAGCTACGGTGTTATCAAAATGAACATCGATACCGACACCCAGTGGGCTACTTGGGAAGGTATTCTGAGCTACTACAAAGCTAACGAAGCTTACCTGCAGGGCCAGTTGGGCAACCCTAAAGGTGAAGACCAGCCGAACAAGAAATACTACGATCCACGCGTATGGTTGCGTTCTGCACAGACTTCCATGATCACCCGCCTGGAGCAGGCTTTCAAAGAACTGAACGCAGTAGACGTTCTGTAATTGTTGCCTCCTAAGTGATGTATCGAAAAGTCCGCCTCGCGCGGACTTTTTTTTATATTTAATTATGAGAACGCAATCGTTTTATCTCTATATTTTAAAGTGAAATTCCGCAGCTGGTTTGTTATTTATTTTCTGAATAATTCTTGGGTTAAGTTCATTAATTAATCAAAATGCAACGTCGGAATTATTAATTATTGTTTAAAAATAACAAAAATAGTTATGGTTTTATTTGATTTCCCTAAGATAAATATTCTCTTGCTATTATAAAAAACAGTATAAACAGCGGGTTATTATTGGTTATATGATTAAATTATCTCCATAACTTAATTTTATCAGAGCATTCAAGGTTGATACTGGTCATGTTAACGGTAGATTGTGTTTTTATAACTTATTGTTTTTAAAGGTTTTATTTTATTTTTTTGTTTTTCATGCAATTAGCTTTCGAGTATTTGTGAGTCAAGCCACATAACATCTGCTATGCAATTCGTTATGATCTTCTGCATGGAAAGTTACTTGGGTGCAGAGCTTCATGGATAATAATACGTTACCAAAAACACAACATCTGATGGTATTCCAGGAAGTTGTCAGAAGTGGCTCATTTGGTTCTGCGGCAAAACAACTTGGTCTTTCCCAACCGGCAATCAGCAAGATTATTAGCGAGATGGAAACCTATTTTGGCTTAGAACTTATCATTAGAAAAAATACCGGTGTAAAATTGACTGAAGCGGGTAAAGTTCTACTGACTCACTCTGAATCTATCACCCGTGAATTGAGGAATCTGTGCAGCGAAATGAATCGTATGACCGGCAATAGTGTGGTCGACGTATCATTTGGTTATCCCTCTCTGATTGGCTTTACTTTTTTGCCTGGCATGATGAAAGAATTCAAAGAGCTCTTCCCTCAGGCTCAGGTTTCTATGTTTGAAGCTCAACTCTCTTCTTTCTTACCTGCAATCCGCGATGGGCGCCTGGATTTTGCTATAGGGACATTGAGCGATGAAATGCTGCTACAAGATCTCCATATTGAACAGTTGTTTGAATCAGAGTTTATTCTGGTGGCAAACCGGACACGGGTAATCAAAGGAACGACAACCCTAAACGCACTAAGCCATGAGCAATGGGTGTTGCCGCAAACAGAAATGGGATATTACAGCGAGCTTCTTACCACACTGCAAAAAAACAATATCAAAAGCGAAAATATTGTTAAAACAGATTCTGTAGTGACGATTTATAATCTTGTTCTTAATGCAGGTTTCCTGACGGTTATTCCCCGAGATATGGTTTCCCCATTCGGTTCAAACCAATTCATTAAAATTCCTGTTAAAGATAAATTACCTGTAGCTCGCTATGCTGCCGTGTGGTCTAAAAACTATCGAATTAACCGATCTGCCGCAACATTAGTCGAGTTAGCAAAAAAACATTCGCTACGAAGCCAGTTTCAATTTAATAAATTAACTGAGGTCGCTTAGCTTAGTTTAGTTAACGACAATGCATATAATTTATTTAAGATGATTATTTAAATAAATAGTCATCTCCCCTATATTTATTTTATTTTTAATGCAGAGGTCTACATGCATATCGACTATGAACTTCCTGTTACTATTATTGATGTTCTTGAAGCGAAAAAAAGACTTACTGGATATATTTATAAAACAGGCATGCCTCGATCTAATTATCTGAGCGAATGCTGTAAGGGTGAAATATTTCTGAAGTTTGAAAACATGCAGCGCACAGGTTCATTTAAAATACGCGGTGCTTTTAATAAACTCAGTTCTTTAACTGAAGAAGAGAGAAAAAAAGGTGTGGTTGCTTGTTCCGCAGGTAACCATGCGCAGGGTGTTTCGCTCTCCTGTGCCATCCTGGGAATCAATGGCAAGGTTGTGATGCCAAATGGTGCACCTAAATCCAAAGTCGCTGCCACTACCGACTACTCTGCACAGGTTGTGATGCATGGTGATAACTTCAACGACACCATTGCCAAAGTTAGCGAAATTGTTGAGATGGAAGGGCGCATCTTCATCCCACCGTATGACGATGAAAAAGTTATTGCCGGGCAAGGCACTATTGGCCTCGAAATTCTTGAAGATTTATATGATGTGGATAACGTTATTGTTCCTATTGGTGGCGGTGGTTTAATTGCTGGTATTGCTCTGGCCATTAAATCAATCAACCCGACAATCAATATTATCGGTGTTCAGGCAGAAAACGTACACGGCATGGCCTCATCTTTTTATAAAGGTGAGTTAATGGCACATCGTACTACTGGTACTTTAGCCGATGGTTGTGATGTTTCTCGCCCTGGCAGACTCACTTTTGAAATAGTGAAGAAACTCGTTACCGAAATTGTTTTAGTCAGCGAAGATGATATTCGCAATAGTATGGTGGCACTTATCCAACGTAATAAAGTGGTCACTGAAGGTGCTGGTGCATTAGCGACTGCGGCATTATTAAGCGGCAAGTTGGATCATTACATTAAAGGGCGCAAGACGGTAAGTATTATCTCCGGTGGGAATATTGATCTCTCTCGTGTTTCGCAAATCACAGGCTCAGCGGATATTTGATATATTCGTAATATTTCAAGTTGCATGTGTGTTGGTTGCTTGCGCTCACCCAGTCACTTACTTTAGTAATTTCTGGGTGATAACTCCTTTGCCGCCTTCCTGAAACTCGAATTAGTTAGAATATAAAATTACTTAAGGAATTTAATTATGAGTAATATAGATACCACTCTTATTGGCCAAGAAGTAACATCGCAATGGCGTAAATCTGATACGACCTGGACACTCGGTTTATTTGGTACGGCCATTGGTGCTGGAGTTTTATTTTTCCCAATACGTGCAGGTTACGGCGGTTTAGTTCCAATATTGATTATGCTGTTCCTCGCTTTCCCAATTGCATTCTATTGCCACCGGGCTCTGGCGCGTTTGTGTCTTTCCGGCAGCAACCCTTCAGGAAACATCACTGAAACGGTAGAAGAGCATTTCGGTAAGACTGGCGGCGTGGTCATTACTTTCCTGTATTTTTTCGCCATCTGCCCTTTGTTGTGGATTTATGGCGTCACGATAACGAATACGTTCATGACTTTCTGGGAGAACCAACTCCAGCTCATGCCGCTTAACCGTGGTGTGGTGGCACTCTTCTTGTTGCTGTTGATGGCTTTTGTTATCTACTTCGGCAAGGATCTGATGGTCAAGGTCATGAGCTATCTGGTATTCCCATTCATTGCCTGCCTAATCTTGATTTCAGTGTCACTGGTCCCTTACTGGAACTCCGCGGTTGTCGAACAGGTGAGTCTGAGTGATATTTCGTTCACCGGAAGTGACGGTATTCTGGTGACGGTATGGCTGGGTATTTCTATTATGGTCTTCTCCTTTAACTTCTCGCCGATTGTCTCTTCCTTTGTCGTTTCCAAGCGTGAAGAGTACGAGAAGGACTTTGGCCGACAGTTTACTGAAGATAAATGTTCGAAAATCATTTCCCGCGCCAGCATGTTGATGGTTGCCGTTGTGATGTTCTTTGCCTTTAGCTGTCTGTTCACACTTTCCCCGCAGAATATGGCCGAAGCTAAAGCGCAGAACATCCCTGTGCTCTCTTATCTGGCGAACCACTTCTCGTCGATGTCGGGTGAAAAATCGACTTTTGCGACGACGCTGGAATATGGCGCGTCGATCATTGCTCTGGTGGCTATTTTCAAATCCTTCTTCGGCCACTATCTTGGCACGCTGGAAGGGCTTAATGGACTTATCCTCAAATTTGGCTATAAGGGCGATAAAACCAAAGTTTCTGGCGGAAAACTCAACCTCATTAGTATGGTCTTCATCATGGGATCAACCTGGGTTGTGGCATACGCCAATCCGAACATTCTTGATTTAATTGAAGCTATGGGTGCACCGATTATTGCATCATTGCTTTGCTTGCTGCCGATGTATGCAATTCGCAAAACCCCTGCACTGGCGAAATATAAAGGTAGACCTGAGAACATTTTTGTCACCGTCATTGGTTTGCTGACCATTCTTAATATTGTCTACAAGTTACTCTAATTATTTCGATTTACTCAGGATGAGTGGAATTTAAAAATGAATGATTACCCTGTGGTTTTGACGATTAACTGTGGTTCTTCTTCGGTAAAGTTTTCAGTTTTAGATGCAGAAACTTGCGATGTTCTTTTATCCGGAATATGTGAAGGCATTAATACTGACCTTGCATTTTTAACCGTTAACGATGGAGAGCCAGTTATTCTGGCTCGCCAGAATTATGAAGATGCACTGAGTGCAATATCCTCTGAACTGGAAAAAAGAAACTTAATTGAAAGTGTTGCTTTTGTCGGTCATCGTATTGCACATGGCGGTTCTTTATTTAGTGAGTCGGCATTAATTACGGATGAAGTAATAGAACAAATTAGGCAGGTTTCACCGTTGGCCCCACTGCACAATTATGCCAATTTGCATGGGGTGGAATCTGCGCGGCTACGTTTCCCTGACGTTCCACAAGTTGCAGTATTTGATACAAGCTTCCACCAGACCTTGAAGCCAGAAGCTTATCTGTATGGTTTGCCATATCGTTATTTCGAAGAGTATGGCGTACGCCGCTATGGATTCCATGGTACTTCGCATCGCTATGTTGCTCAGCAGGCATGTGAGTTATTAAGCCTGGATGTAGAAAATTCAGGGTTAGTGATTGCTCACTTAGGAAATGGGGCTTCAGTGTGTGCTGTGCAAAATGGCGAAAGTGTCGATACATCAATGGGCATGACGCCGCTCGAAGGCTTGATCATGGGCACACGTTGCGGTGATGTGGATTTTGGAGCGATGGCCTGGCTTGCCCGTCAAACGGGACAATCTATCGATGACCTTGAACAGGTGGTAAATAAAGAGTCCGGGTTACTGGGGCTTTCAGGTTTGTCTTCAGATTTACGCACTCTGGAAAAAGCCTGGCACAGCGACGATGTGCGTGCGCAATTGGCAATAAAAACTTTTGTTCATCGTATTGTCCGAACCATTGGTGCACATGCGGCTTCGTTGGACCGTTTTGATGGCGTTATTTTTACCGGAGGTATTGGCGAGAATTCAATACTCATTCGCCAACTTGTTACCGAACGCCTGTACGTATTTGGTTTTAAACTGGATGTTAATAGAAACAATCAGCCCAACCGCATAGGTGAGCGAATAATTTCAGCTGATAACTCACCGAGAGTCTGTGCTGTGATTCCTACTAACGAAGAAAAAATGATTGCACTTGATGCCCTGCACTTAGGTAAAGAATGCCGATTTGCGGAATACGCCTGAATTATACCCGCCATATTTCAAGTTGCAGAGGTATTAAGTTCACTAACAAACTCCAGTCATTTATTACAGTGAGTGACTGGAGATTTGTTTCCTTGCTCCCTACCTGCAACTCGAATTATTTAGGGTGTATACATATTTACAGAAGGACGAAGTAATGAACGTGGATATTGATATTACCAACGATAATTATTCCCATGCCTGGCAGCAATTTTCGGGCGATGAATGGAAAAAGAAAATTAATGTTCGGGATTTTATCCAGCAGAACTATACGCCATATGAAGGTGATGAATCATTTTTAGCCGGAGCAACGGCGGCAACTACAAAACTGTGGGAAAAGGTGATGGAGGGTATTCGTATTGAAAATGCCACCCATGCGCCTGTAGATTTCGACACCAATATTGCCACGACCATCACCGCACATGCGCCGGGTTATATCCTCAAAGAGCATGAAAAGATTGTAGGTTTGCAAACGGATAAACCGTTGAAGCGCGCTCTGCATCCTTATGGTGGTATCAATATGATCAAAAGCTCGTTTGAAGCTTATGGTCGAGAAATGGATCCAGACTTCGAATACCAGTTTACCTCGTTGCGTAAGACACATAACCAGGGCGTATTTGATGTTTATTCACCGGATATTCTGCGCTGCCGTAAATCGGGAGTACTGACTGGCTTACCGGATGGTTACGGACGCGGTCGCATTATCGGCGATTATCGCCGTGTGGCACTCTATGGGATAACGTATCTGGTTCGCGAACGTGAATTGCAGTTTGCCGATCTACAAGGCCAACTTGAGCGCGGTGAAGATCTTGAAGCTGTTATCCGCCTGCGTGAAGAGTTGTCTGAGCATCGCCGCGCTTTGCTGCAAATTCAGGAGATGGCAGCGAACTATGGTTTTGATATTTCGCGGCCGGCACGTAATGCCCAGGAAGCGGTGCAATGGCTCTATTTTGCGTACCTGGCCGCAGTGAAATCACAAAATGGTGGGGCGATGTCACTCGGGCGCACCACAGCCTTTATCGACATTTATATCGAACGCGATCTAAAAGCAGGCTTGCTGACGGAGCAACAGGCACAAGAGTTGGTCGATCATTTCATTATGAAGATCCGTATGGTGCGTTTCCTGCGTACGCCTGAGTTCGACTCACTTTTCTCCGGCGATCCTATCTGGGCGACAGAAGTTATCGGTGGAATGGGGCTCGACGGGCGCACTCTGGTCACCAAAAATGCCTTCCGCTATCTGAATACGCTTTACACCATGGGACCTGCACCGGAGCCGAACCTGACCATTCTCTGGTCGGAAGCGTTACCGAAGCCGTTCAAAGTCTATGCGGCGAAAGTTTCCATTGAAACATCGTCACTGCAATATGAAAACGACGACCTGATGCGCAGCGATTTTGACAGCGATGACTATGCAATTGCCTGCTGTGTTAGCCCAATGGTTATCGGTAAACAGATGCAGTTCTTTGGCGCGCGTGCCAACCTGGCAAAAACGCTTTTGTACTGCATCAACGGTGGCATGGATGAAAAACTAAAAATCCAGGTCGGGCCAAAAATGCCAATGTTGCTTGATGATGTGCTTGATTATGACAAGGTGATGAATAGCCTCGACCATTTTATGGATTGGCTGGCGAAGCAATATATTACTGCGCTGAATCTCATCCACTACATGCACGACAAATACAGCTACGAAGCCTCGTTGATGGCACTGCACGATAGAGATGTTTATCGCACTATGGCGTGCGGCATTGCCGGGTTGTCGGTGGCGGTGGATTCACTTTCCGCAATTAAGTACGCCACGGTGAAACCCGTTCGTGACCAAAACGGTTTGGCGGTTGATTTCGTGATTGAAGGGGATTATCCGCAATACGGTAATAATGATGATCGTGTTGATGCCATTGCCTGTGATTTGGTTGAGCGCTTTATGAAGAAGATCCAGGCGCTGCCAACTTATCGCAATGCGGTGCCGACGCAATCTATCCTGACCATCACATCCAACGTTGTTTATGGCCAAAAAACGGGTAATACACCGGACGGACGCCGTGCCGGAGCGCCTTTTGCGCCGGGGGCAAACCCTATGCATGGAAGGGATCGCAAAGGTGCGGTAGCTTCATTAACGTCAGTTGCCAAACTCCCGTTCAGCTATGCGAAAGACGGTATCTCTTACACCTTCTCTATTGTCCCTGCTGCACTTGGAAGAGATGACGCAGTGCGCCAATTAAATCTGGTTGGCTTGCTGGATGGTTACTTCCATCACGATGTGAGAACCGAAGGTGGGCAACATTTGAATGTGAACGTCATGAACCGAGAAATGCTGCTTGATGCTATCGATAATCCTGAAAACTATCCGACGCTGACGATTCGTGTTTCCGGCTATGCCGTGCGCTTTAATGCTCTAACTCGCGAGCAGCAGCAGGATGTTATCTCCCGCACCTTCACGCACGCTTTGTAGACGATTCCATCCTCATCCTTTGGCCGCTGACACTAGCGGCCTTTTTTATTAGGGCAAACTAAACAATCGGGTCCTGGCACTAGTGTGTTTTTTTGCTTACCCTTTAATAACATGCCATTTTCTTTGGGATGGTTAAATTTTTCCCGTTTGGGTAAGCATAAGGAAGGTTGAATGGAAGATCTTAACGTAGTCGACAGTATCAACAATGCCGGTGGATGGCTGGTGCGCAACCAGGCGCTACTGCTGAGCTATGCAGTCAACATTGTGGCGGCGATAGCTATTATTATCGTCGGGATGATCGTGGCTCGCGTAGTATCCAATGCCCTCAATCGTGTGATGGTTGCTCGTAGTATTGATGCAACTGTAGCTGATTTCCTTTCTGCTCTTGTGCGTTATGGCATCATCGCCTTCACGTTGATTGCCGCGCTGGGGCGTGTGGGCGTACAAACCGCATCAGTCATCGCTGTTTTGGGCGCCGCAGGTTTAGCTATCGGTTTGGCGTTGCAAGGTTCGCTGTCCAACCTGGCAGCAGGCGTGTTGCTTGTTACTTTCCGCCCGTTCAAAGCAGGGGAGTATGTGGATCTCGGCGGTATTGCAGGTTCGGTTCTTAACGTGCAGATCTTCTCTACCACGTTACGCACACTGGACGGCAAAATTGTTGTGGTGCCAAACGGTAAAATTATCGCGGGCAATATCATTAACTTCTCCCGCGAACCGGTGCGCCGCAATGATTTCGTTATTGGCGTGTCGTACGATTCAGATATCGACCAGGTTAAAAAAATCCTGACCGACATCGTTACCAGCGATGAGCGAGTGCTGAAAGACCGCGATATTACGGTGCGTCTTAATGAACTTGGCCCTTCAGCAATTTATTTTGTGGTGCGTGCCTGGAGCAACAGTAGCGACCTGCAAAACGTCTACTGGGATGTGCTGGAAAGCATTAAAAGAGAGTTTGATGCTCAAGGGATCAGCTTCCCTTATCCGCAGATGGATGTGAATTTCAAACGAGTTAAAGAACCTGCGCAAAACTGATTTACAGGGCCAGCTTCGGCTGGCTCTTTCATTATTAGTAATACTAATAAACCATTAAAATTATCCATTTCCTCTAATAATTTTTCCCTATTACACTCTTCCTCAATTGCTAAACATTGAAGAGTGAATCATCGTGTTATCTTATTATTTTCAAGGTCTTACTTTGGGTGCCGCGCTAATTCTGCCACTAGGCCCGCAAAACGCCTTTGTCATGAATCAGGGCATACGCCGTCAATACCATCTGATGATCGCTTCTCTTTGTGCATTAAGCGATTTGTTGCTAATTTGCGGCGGAATATTTGGTGGTAGTGCGCTTCTGATGCAGTCGCCATGGTTGCTCGCGATCGTGACCTGGGGCGGAGTGGCATTTTTGCTGTGGTACGGCTGGGGTGCGCTGCGTACAGCGATGAGCAGCAGTGTGGAACTGGCTTCCGCGGAAGTTATGAAGCAAGGGCGCTGGAAGATTATCGCCACCGTGCTGGCTGTGACGTGGCTTAATCCGCATGTTTATCTTGATACCTTTGTGGTTTTAGGAAGTCTTGGCGGGCAGCTCGCAGATGAACCAAAACGTTGGTTTGCTTTAGGTACAGCCAGTGCTTCTATCCTCTGGTTCTACGGCCTGGCATTACTGGCAGCATGGCTTGCACCGCGTCTGCGGACCGCGAAAGCCCAGCGCATTATTAACGGCGTAGTCGGGGTAGTAATGTGGTTTATCGCATTGCAACTCGCGGCGGATGGTGTTCGCCATATCACTGCACTGATGGGTTAATTAGCCTAAATCCGATAGACAAGTTACCATTCCAGGCTAAGCTTGCTGCCAGACGTCCGTGTATTTTACGGGCGTAATGACAGTGGAATGTAGCATGGAGGATTTACAGTGAAGTTTAAAACCCTGGCATTAGCCGCTTTAGTGGGATTAGGTTCGGTTCCGGCATTGGCCGATGAGTTGCCAAATGGCCCGCATGTTGTGACATCCGGCACCGCAAGCGTGGATGCTATTCCTGACATTGCCACGCTCGCTATCGAAGTCAATGTGTCTGCCAAAGATGCGGCATCAGCCAAAAAGCAAGCTGACGATCGTGTCGCACAGTATCTGACATTCTTGCAGCAAAGTGGTGTCGAGAAGAAAGACATTAATGCCGCTAACCTGCGCACTCAACCAGAATATGAATACCTGAAAGACGGCAAAACGCAGCTGAAAGGCTATCGTGCCGTGCGTCAGGTTGATGTCACGCTGCGCAAGCTAGACAAAATGAACGAGTTGCTTGATGGGGCCTTGAAAGCAGGTCTTAACGAAATTCGTTCCGTTTCGCTGGGTGTAGCAAATCCAGAGCAATACAAAGACAAAGCGCGTAAAGCCGCCATCGACGATGCAACGCGTCAGGCGAAACTATTAGCCGAAGGCTTTAGCAGCAAGCTGGGGCCAGTTTATAGCGTGCGGTATCATGTCTCTAACTATCAGCCAGCGCCAATGGTGCGGATGATGAAAGCGGATGCAGCGCCACCAGTTTCTGCCCAGGATACTTATGATCAGCAGACCATCCAGTTTGATGATCAGGTTGATGTAGTGTTTGAGCTGGAACGTGCACAGGCTCAGGCAGCACAATAATTTATTGGACGGGTCAGCCCGGCAAAAAAAAAGCCCGCTTATTATTCAGCGGGCTTTTTATTATTCAGCATCCTGTCGTAAAACTCTGTGCCCGTACTCTAGCAGCGCGTCCGTTACGTTACGCATCATGCGGCTTTCTGGCGCAAAGCGGTGCCAGTACAACATCCGGCGCTGCATCAGCCCTGGGGTCAGGTCGATTAATTCACCGTTTTTCAGTTCTCGTTCTATTTGCAGATGCGGGATCATGCAGCATGTTGTGCCCTGGCGGGCCAATTGCACAAAGGCTTCTGACGAGTTAACGATATGGCACGGTACGCTGCCCGGGGACAAATCGAAGTTCTGCTGTAAGAACGCCTGGTGCATGTCGTCAAGATGGTCGAACGCTACGGCGGGCGCTTTTAGCAATGCAGAGCGTGTGACGCCATTCGGGAAATAACGAGCGGCAAAATCTTTAGAACCAACAAACAGATAATCCAAAGCGCCAAGCCGGTCGACCAAACAACTAGGCAACGGCTGTGGCTGAATAGATACCGCGCCAACCACTTCACCGCGGCGCAGGCGTTCCTGAGTTCGGGTTTCATCTTCAACCTGAAGATTCAGGCGGATAGGGGAATCGGCAAGTACAGGGGCTAATGCTGGCAGCAACCAGGTTGCGAGACTATCGGCGTTCACAGCTAGTGACAGCAACAGAGGTGTGGAGCCAGTTTGTTCGTCGCCCAGCCACTCTTCTTCAAGCAATTCGACCTGACGCAATAATGCCAGCAACTTTTGCCCTTGCTCGGTTGGACGCGGTGGTACCGTGCGCACTAACAATGGCTGGCCGAACATATTTTCCAGTTGCTTGATGCGTTGTGAAACCGCTGATTGAGTAATGCAGAGCTTTTGCGCTGCGCGCTCAAATCCTCGTTCACGAATCACAGCATCCAGCGCCTGTAGCGTTCTATAGTCCGGGCGTTTCATTATTGTTAGCTAACTCCTGTTTTTATTATGTCAGCACTATGACATAAATTTGCAGTCGATCCAGACCAAATCCACAAAGATCGGATGAGTTCTGCCATTCCCTGGGACAACCTCGCGGGGCTTGCACTATAATGCGCGTCAGTTTTCACAGCACAGGCAAAAACCATGACGCAGGATGAACTGAAAAAAGCAGTCGGCTGGGCAGCATTACAATACGTGCAGCCGGGCACTATCGTTGGTGTGGGTACCGGCTCAACCGCCGCGCACTTTATTGATGCTCTCGGGACTATCAAACATCAGATTGATGGCGCCGTTTCTAGCTCCGACGCTTCCACCGCCAAACTGAAAAGCCTTGGCATCACTGTTTATGATCTCAACGAAGTCGATTCTCTCGGAATCTACGTTGATGGCGCAGATGAGATCAACGGCCAGATGCAAATGATCAAAGGCGGTGGTGCTGCACTCACGCGCGAGAAAATCATCGCATCTGTGGCGGAAAAGTTTATTTGTATCGCCGATTCATCCAAGCAGGTCGATATTCTGGGTAATTTCCCGCTGCCTGTAGAAGTAATTCCAATGGCGCGTAGCTGTGTGGCTCGCGAACTGGTCAAACTTGGCGGTCGTCCGGAATATCGCCAGGGTATCGTGACCGATAACGGCAACATCATTCTGGATGTCTATGGCCTGAGCATCATCAACCCGATTGCGCTGGAAAATACGATTAACGGCCTGCCAGGTGTGGTTACTGTGGGTCTGTTTGCCAACCGAGGTGCGGATGTTGCGCTGATTGGTACGGCTGATGGCGTGAAAACTATTGTAAAATGATCTGACTGGGGCGTAGTACGCGCCCCAGATTCCGCATAAAAAATGACAAAATAATCTAACGGCAAATTTGGTGACATATGTCACATTCTTAACAACGGCCTGTTGTTCATTCCTGGTTCTCTCTCCTGATTGGTATTTTGTGCTGCCTATAGCGGCTTATTCCGTTTGGGATGAAATGACTGCGCAATCGTTTATATTGCCCCGCCCGTAATTTTTGATATTTTGGCAGAAGGGTGTCTTATCACACAGCACAACATCAGTTCTAAAAATAGGGTCGGGAAATGGCAAAAGTATCACTGGATAAAGACAAGATTAAATTCCTGCTGGTGGAAGGTGTACACCAGAAAGCCGTGGAGAATCTTCGCGCAGCAGGCTACACCAACATCGAATACCATAAAGGCGCGCTGGACAGCGACGCACTGAAAGAGTCGATCCGTGATGCGCATTTCATCGGTCTGCGTTCCCGTACCAATCTCACTGAAGATGTTATGGCGGCAGCTGAAAAGCTGGTTGCTGTGGGCTGTTTCTGCATTGGTACTAACCAGGTTGATCTGGATGCTGCGGCTAAACGCGGCGTGCCAGTATTTAATGCTCCGTTCTCCAACACGCGTTCTGTTGCTGAGCTGGTTATCGGCCAGCTATTACTACTGATTCGTGGTGTACCAGAAGCTAACGCGAAAGCACACCGTGGCGTGTGGAATAAGCTGGCGGTGGGTTCTTATGAAGCGCGCGGCAAAAAACTTGGCATCATAGGTTATGGCCATATCGGGACTCAGTTGGGGATTTTGGCTGAAGCTCTGGGCATGAATGTCTTTTTCTACGATATCGAAAACAAACTACCGTTGGGTAATGCAACTCAGGTGCAACATCTGTCCGATTTGCTCAATATGAGCGATGTGGTCAGCCTGCATGTCCCTGAAAATGCATCCACTAAGAATATGATTGGTGCCAATGAGCTGGCACTAATGAAGCCTGGCGCGCTGTTGATCAACGACGCGCGTGGCACCGTCGTGGATATTCCGGCACTGTGTGATGCGCTGGCTCGTAAACATCTGGCGGGTGCGGCAATCGACGTATTCCCAACAGAACCTGCAACCAACAGTGATCCGTTTACGTCTCCATTGTGTGAGTTTGATAACGTGATCCTGACTCCACACATTGGTGGTTCAACTCAGGAAGCGCAGGAAAATATCGGCCTGGAAGTGGCTGGCAAGCTGGCGAAATACTCCGATAACGGTTCTACCTTGTCAGCAGTGAATTTCCCTGAGGTTTCCCTGCCACTGCACGGTGGAAGCACCAGTCGTCTGCTGCACATTCACGAAAACCGCCCGGGTATTTTGACCGCACTGAACCAGATTTTTGCCGAGCAGGGCATCAACATCGCCGCACAGTATCTGCAAACCACTGCGCATATGGGTTATGTGGTCATCGATGTGGATGCTGAAGAAGATGTTGCTGAAGCTGCGTTGAAATCGATGAAAGCGATTCCGGGTACTATTCGCGCTCGTTTGCTTTACTGATAGTTCAATAAACACCGGCCTTCTCCCTCGGTCGAGGGGGAGGGTATTACCATTCCCAAGTCCGTGAAGGTGTTACTACCGCAGGCAAGGGAATATCCCACTCTTCGGCAGGCAACGTTGGTACATGCTGGCAATCATGCGCTAGTCCGACAGGCCATAAACCGTGCTGCTGCCAGTTCTGCAATGTGCGATCGTAGAAACCGCCACCCATTCCTAGCCTCTGCCCTTGTTCATCAAACGCCACTAACGGCGTGATAAGCACATCTAGTTTATCCAGCGGCAATACGTCGCGGACATCAAGTTTAGGCTCAAGGATTTTCAGGCGATTCATCACCAGATGGCTGTTTTCGGTATAGTGTAGAAACAGCAAATTGCCCTTGCTGAAAGGGTGAAGCACCGGAAGATAAACGGCTTTGCCTGCTTGCCATAACGCGCGGATTAACGGCGTGGTATCCAGTTCACCATCAAAAGACAAAAACAATGCGACTGTAGCGGCTTTCACCACTGGCTCATAAGCGAGCATGCGTTCAGCGGCAAGTTCAGCGAAATGGCATTGTTCATCGAACGTGAGTTTGCGGCGACGTTGCCGAATCTGTTGTCGGATTTCCTGGCGAAGCGATGGGATTAACTGAGTTTTCGTCATGATGATGACTGATTGGTAGAAAGAGGGAATCTCCGAGATGCCGCCGCAGGCTGTAACCCTTGAACCCTTGGTTCAAGGTGAATGCAGCGTCAAAATCATCAGGCTTCTCGGACGGACCGAGCATGCACACAGACTCTGGAGCACCACATTCTGGTGGTATTAAATATCGGCTCAGGGGACGGGCCCGCTTGCAAACATCTCAGAGAAATTTGGTCTTCAAAGTCACTCTACCATAGGTAACTGTGAAGTGTTATTCAAAATTTGGACCCTGTCTTTCTGTTATGCGACCTTGCTCAAGCAACGCTTGTTCGATGGTCTGCTGTAACATTCGAATTCGCTCTTCCATGTTGGCTGCGTAGTCACGGGTCTTCGATTTTTCCTGAGCTAACTCATAGCAAATGTTCAATGCTGCGATGAAAACTAACTGCTCAGTATTTGTGACTCTAGTGCGAACTTTTAAATCTTGCAACCGCTGATTAAGCTCTTCAGCTGCAAGGTTTAGTGCATCCTGTTGTTCAGGCGGACAATTCACGCGCAATGAACGACCGAATATTTGGATATCGACTGGTTGTGCAGACATGCCACCTTCCTGCTGTTAACTCGCCAGCCTTCGTTAACCGTACCTGGTAACGAAAGGGGCGTCACTATAGCTATCCCGAAATGAAGATACAAGCCCTTTCTGGTGCCTTGAGGTCCCTGGTGGTAGCATAACATGAACTATCCCTGCCAACGATGGCGAATGCGCATGTCAATACAAAACACGATGCCGGACTACGACCTAGTAGGCCAACTATTGAACCAACAAGGTGTGGGCCTAACGTCCGCAGAAATGCACGGCTTAATCAGTGGCATGCTATGTGGTGGCAACAAAGACACCAGTTGGCAACCGTTGCTACACGATCTGACCAACGAAGGATTGGCCTTTGGTCAAAACCTTGCCGACACTTTGCGCCAAATGCACAGTGCGACATCTGATTCGCTCGAAGATGACGGCTTTCTGTTCCAGCTTTACCTGCCAGATGGTGATGATGTTTCGGTGTTTGACCGTGCTGATGCACTGGCAGGCTGGGTAAACCACTTCCTGCTGGGTCTGGGCGTAACCCAACCTAAGCTTGATAAAGTCACTGGCGAAACCGGTGAAGCTATCGACGATTTGCGTAATATTGCGCAGTTGGGTTACGACGAAGACGAAGATCAAGAAGAGCTGGAAATGTCGCTCGAGGAGATTGTCGAGTATGTTCGTGTAGCCGCGTTACTTTGCCACGACACCTTCACGCGTCCCGTTCCGACAGCGCCAGAAGTGCGCAAACCAACACTACACTAAAAATAATAAGCTTCAGGAGGTGTAATGAATCAGCACGAATTTCGCCGTCGCCGTCAGGCGTTGTTGGCCAAAATGGCTCCGGCAAGCGCCGCGCTCATTTTTGCCGCTCCCGAGGCAATACGCAGTGCAGATAGCGAATACCCGTATCGCCAAAATAGCGATTTCTGGTATTTCACCGGTTTTAACGAACCTGAAGCCGTATTGGTGTTGGTTAAAAGCGACGAAACACATAACCACAGCGTTCTATTTAACCGTCTGCGCGACAAAACAGCGGAAATCTGGTTTGGTCGCCGTCTTGGTCAGGAAGCTGCACCAGAAAAACTAGGCGTTGATCGTGCGCTGGCGTTCTCCGAAATCGGCGAACAGCTACATCAATTGCTGAATGGTCTTGATGTTGTGTATCACGCGCAAGGCGAATACGTTTATGCAGACAGCATCGTTTTTGCCGCTCTTGATAAACTTCGCCGTGGATCACGCCAGAATCTTAAGGCACCTGCGACGCTGACTGACTGGCGTCCATGGGTTCACGAGCTGCGTTTATTTAAGTCCGAAGAAGAAATCATCGCTTTGCGTCGCGCCGGGGAAATCACCGCACTTGCGCATACACGTGCGATGGAAAAGTGCCGCCCGGGCATGTTTGAATACCAACTGGAAGGCGAAATTCTTCACGAATTTAACCGTCATGGGGCGCGTTTCCCATCTTACAATACCATTGTAGGCAGTGGCGAAAACGGCTGTATTTTGCATTACACCGAAAACGAAAGCCAAATGCGTGATGGTGATTTGGTGTTAATCGACGCGGGTTGTGAATACAAAGGCTATGCCGGTGACATCACCCGCACCTTCCCGGTAAACGGTAAATTCACGGTGCCACAGCGTGCGATTTACGACATCGTACTCGAATCACTCGAAAACTCGCTCCAACTCTACCGCCCTGGCACCTCAATGCAGGAAGTTACCGCGCAAGTGGTACGCATTATGGTTACTGGTCTGGTTAAGCTCGGTATTCTCCACGGTGACGTTGACAAACTTATTGCCGAAAACGCTCATCGCCCGTTCTTTATGCATGGCCTGAGCCACTGGCTGGGGTTGGATGTGCATGACGTAGGCGCGTACGGCCCGGATCGTTCACGCGTGCTTGAACCTGGAATGGTTATCACCGTTGAGCCAGGTTTGTATATTGCCCCAGATGCGGATGTGCCTGCCGAGTATCGCGGGATCGGTATTCGTATTGAGGACGATATTCTGATCACTGCCGACGGTAACGAAAACCTGACTGCAAGCGTGGTGAAGTCCGCGGACCATATCGAAGCATTAATGGCGGCGGCTCGTCAGCTATGAGCGTGATTATTGTCGGTGGTGGCATGGCCGGAGCAACACTTGCGCTGGCGATATCACATTTAACCAATGGAAAACTGCCGGTTCATTTGATTGAGGCGGCGTCCCCTGAATCTGCGGCACATCCTGGTTTTGATGCCCGCGCTATAGCCATTGCTCAAGGAACTTGCCAGCAATTAACGCGTATTGGCGTATGGCCGGCTATTAAAGACTGCGCGACTGCCATCACTACTGTTCATGCCAGCGATCGCGGGCATGCGGGTTTTGTCACGCTGGACGCGCAGGATTACCAGATTCCTGCGTTAGGTCAGGTGGTAGAACTGCATGATGTCGGAATGCGACTATTTGCCTTGCTACGTAAAACCCCGGGTGTGGCTGTACATTGCCCACAGCGCGTCTCCTCGTTTACGCGTGAAACGGATAAAGTCAGCGTCCAGCTTGATAACGGTGAGCTCATTGAAGGCAAGTTGCTGGTGGCAGCTGATGGTTCGCGTTCGCCGCTTGCCGCGCAGTGTGGCATGACCTGGCAGCAACAGGATTACCGCCAGGTTGCCATTATTGCCAACGTCACTACCTCAGAACCTCACAACGGGCGGGCGTTTGAACGTTTTACCGAACATGGTCCGTTAGCAATGTTGCCAATGTCTGATGGGCGCTGTTCATTGGTGTGGTGCCATCCGCAGGAAGCTCAGGTTGATATTTCTCAGTGGGACGATGAACGTTTCTGCAATGAATTGCAGCGTGCATTTGGCTGGCGGCTTGGGAGGATCACGCATACAGGCGCTCGAGCACAATATCCTCTGTCGTTGACTACGGCTTCACAGTCGGTATCACATCGCGTTGCATTGGTAGGGAATGCGGCACAAACCCTTCATCCTATTGCCGGGCAGGGCTTCAACCTTGGCTTGCGAGATGTCATGTCGCTTGCTGAAAATTTGGCAGCAGCACACGCGGCATCTCAGGATATTGGCAGTTATGCCATTTTGGCCGGCTACCAGCAACGCCGTAGTGAAGATAAAAATGCCACCATTGGCGTGACAGATGGCTTAGTTCAGTTGTTTGCGAACCGTTGGGCTCCGCTGGTTGTGGGGCGCAATCTTGGGCTGATGGCGATGGAATATTTTACCCCAGCACGTGATGTGTTGGCACAGCGTACCCTCGGTTGGGTTGCGCGTTAAAATCTGCCTCCAGCCTTATTTATTTGCCATTTTGTCTCCGGAATGTGCTCAAAATCCTCACGTACTTTAGTACGCTCCGGTTTTTCCGCGCATTTCGGAACAAACAGGCTGCAACATATACGCCTGGTGACCAGGTTTACAGGAGAGTCAATTTGCAAAGCGTTGATGTGGCGATTGTTGGTGGTGGCATGGTTGGACTGGCGGTTGCCTGTGGCCTGCAAGGCAGTGGCTTGCGTGTTGCGGTGCTCGAGAACCATCTCCCGCAGCCGCTAGCACCTGAATCTGCACCGGCATTACGTGTCTCGGCTATCAATGCTGCCAGCGAAAAACTGCTGACCCATCTTGGCGCGTGGCCGAAGATTATAGCCCAGCGTGCCAGTTGCTATCATGGCATGGAAGTCTGGGATCAGGACAGCTTCGGGCATATTGCTTTTGATGATAAATCCTTTGGTTTCAGCCATCTCGGCCACATCATCGAGAACGCGGTTATCCATAATGCTTTGTGGCAACGTGCCGAACAGTGTAGCGACGTGACTCTGATGGCTCCTGTCGAGTTGCAGCAAGTCGCCTGGGGTGAAAACGAAGCATTTATTACTCTGAAAGATGGCGCAATGCTGACCGCGCGCCTGGTCGTTGGGGCAGATGGAGCAAATTCCTGGCTGCGTAACCAGGCTGATATCCCGCTGACTTTTTGGGATTATCGCCACCATGCATTAGTTGCCACAATTCGCACGGCTGAACCGCACGAAGCAGTTGCCCGCCAGGTGTTTCACGGCGATGGTATTCTGGCTTTCCTGCCATTAAGCGATCCGCATTTATGCTCAATAGTCTGGTCGCTGTCACCGCTTGAAGCAGAACGCATGCAGCAGGTAAGTGCTAACGAATTTAATCAGGCACTGTCCGTTGCTTTCGATATGCGTATGGGGTTGTGCAGCGTTGAAAGCGAACGCCAGGTTTTCCCGCTGACGGGCCGCTATGCACGCAATTTTGCCGCACATCGCCTGGCGCTGGTTGGCGACGCGGCGCATACCATTCATCCGCTGGCAGGGCAAGGTGTGAACCTGGGCTTTATGGATGCTGCAGAATTGATTGATGAAGTGCGTCGTTTGCATCGTCAGGGCAAGGATATCGGGCAATATTTGTATCTGCGCCGCTATGAACGTAGCCGTAAACACAGTGCAGCGATGATGCTTGCAAGCATGCAAGGCTTCCGCGATTTATTTGCCGGAAGTAATCCAGCCAAGAAACTGCTGCGTGATATCGGACTGAAGTTGGCAGACACACTTCCGGGTGTGAAACCGCAATTAGTTCGCCAGGCGATGGGGTTGCACGATCTGCCTTCCTGGCTTCGTTAAAATACTCGTCATACTTCAAGTTGCAGGGGTGTTGGCTGCACTCACTGACCCCCAGTCACTTACTCAAGTAAGCTTCTGGGGATCATCTCCCTTGCCGCCTACCTGCCACTCGAATTATTTAGAGCATTGAATGTGGGTGAGATCACATTACCTCATTTGAAAAATTCTAATCTCACGCATTATTTCGGATTACTTTTTTTAATGTCATGATTTTTGTGATGTAGTGAATTTGTTTCTGAAATGGTCGTAAATGTTAGCTAACGCTAAATTCTAACTAAAACACTTCTAGTTTATGCGTAGTGCTTCGCATTTTTGCAGTTGAATACTCTGCATGTCACACCTCTGGTTTTGGTCATAAGCTAATGCAATGACCATTTCCCCCTTATGGTTTACTCCCCGATTCAGTGGTAAGTTCAGGCAAAAGGTAACGTTTGCGTCGCTATCGGGATCGGTGGCGGTGCCGGGTTTCGTCTGACGAAATGAAAAGCGAACAGCGCTTTTCAACCAGATGGTTAAAGAGGAAAAAATGACTCAAAAGACCCCTTTGTTTGAACAGCACAATCTCTGCGGTGCGCGTATGGTGGATTTCCATGGCTGGATGATGCCATTGCACTACGGGTCGCAGATTGATGAGCACCACGCAGTGCGCAACGATGCCGGGATGTTTGATGTCTCCCACATGACCATCGTCGACCTGAAAGGTAGCCGTACCCGCGAATTCCTGCGTTACTTAGTGGCAAACGACGTCGCCAAACTGACCCAGCCGGGTAAAGCCCTCTACACCGCAATGCTGAATGCCTCCGGCGGTGTTATCGATGACCTGATTATCTATTTCCAGACTGAAGACTATTTCCGCCTTGTAGTGAACTCCGCTACTCGCGAAAAAGATCTGGCCTGGATTAATCAACATGCCGAACCGTTCTCTGTTTCTGTCACCGTGCGTGATGACCTATCGCTGATTGCCGTTCAAGGGCCAAACGCTCAAGCCAAAGCCGCGCAACTTTTCACTGAAGAACAACGTAATGCCGTTGCTGGTATGAAGCCATTCTTTGGCGTTCAGGCGGGCGACCTGTTTATTGCGACTACCGGTTATACCGGTGAAGCGGGTTACGAAATTGCCATGCCAAACGAAAAAGCTGCTGAGTTTTGGGCGCAGTTGGTCGAAATTGGCGTGAAACCTTGCGGATTGGGTGCACGTGATACGCTGCGTCTGGAATCCGGCATGAACCTGTACAGCCAGGAAATGGACGAGAGCATCTCTCCACTGGCGGCGAATATGGGTTGGACTATCGCCTGGCAGCCTGAAGACCGCGACTTCATCGGCCGTGAAGCGCTGGAACAACAGCGCGAGAAGGGATCTGACCAGCTCGTTGGCTTGATCATGACGGAAAAAGGCGTATTACGTAATGAGCTGCCTGTTCGTTTTACTGATGAATCAGGCAACATCCATGAAGGCGTTATCACTAGCGGAACCTTCTCGCCGACGTTGGGTTACAGCATCGCTCTGGCGCGTGTACCGGCAGGTATTGGCGAAACGGCAATTGTTCAAATCCGCAACCGAGAAATGCCTGTAAAAGTGACTAAACCTATTTTTGTTCGCGGCGGTAAAGCTGTCGCGCAGTGAATTTTGAAATCAGGAGAAGAACAATGAGCAATGTGCCGAACGAATTGAAATACAGCAAAGAGCACGAGTGGCTGCGTAAAGAAGCTGATGGGACTTACACCGTAGGTATCACCGAGCATGCGCAAGAGCTGTTGGGCGACATGGTGTTTGTTGACCTGCCTGACGTTGGCGCAACAGTAAGCACTGGCGATGATTGTGCCGTTGCTGAATCTGTAAAAGCCGCATCCGATATTTATGCGCCAATCAGCGGTGAAATCATCGCCGTGAACAACGAACTCAGCGACACCCCAGAGCTTATCAATAGCGAACCATACACCGCGGGTTGGATCTTCAAGATCAAAGCCAGCGATGAGTCCGAACTGGACGGTTTGTTGGATGCCACCGCGTATGAAGCCCTGTTAGAAGACGAGTAAGTCTTTTATTGCCCCCTCTCCTCACGAGAGGGGGCATACCGTTTCGCCTCAATGCATGTTTCAGGAATCACCGCTCATGACCCAGTCTTTACGTCAGCTTGAAAATCACGAAGCGTTTATCGACCGTCACATTGGACCGAACGCACAGCAGCAACATGAAATGCTGGAGACGGTGGGCGCTCGTTCGTTAAACGAGCTGATCGCGTCGATCGTTCCGGCTGATATCCAGCTTGCCGAGCCACCACAGGTGGGTGAGGCTGCTACAGAATTCGCGGCCCTGGCTGAATTAAAGACCATTGCCAGCCGTAACAAGCGTTTCAAAACATACATCGGCATGGGTTACACCGCGGTGCAAACTCCGCCGGTTATCCTGCGCAACATGCTGGAAAATCCAGGCTGGTATACCGCGTACACGCCGTATCAACCTGAAGTTTCTCAAGGCCGTCTTGAGGCTCTGCTCAACTTCCAGCAAGTGACGCTGGATTTGACCGGGCTGGACATTGCCTCAGCTTCTTTACTGGACGAAGCGACCGCTGCCGCAGAAGCAATGGCTATGGCCAAGCGTGTTAGCAAACTGAAAAATGCTAACCGTTTCTTTGTTGCCGCTGACGTACATCCGCAAACGCTGGATGTTGTGCGTACGCGTGCTGAAACCTTCGGCTTTGACGTGATTGTCGATGATGCGGCAAAAGTGCTGGATCATCAGGATGTGTTCGGTGTGCTGCTGCAACAAGTGGGCACTACGGGCGAAGTCCATGATTACAGCGCCCTGATTACCGAACTGAAACAACGCAAAGTCATCGTGAGTGTTGCCGCTGACTTCATGACGCTGGTTCTGCTGACGGCGCCAGGCAAGCAAGGTGCAGACATTGTGTTTGGTTCCGCACAGCGTTTTGGTGTACCGATGGGTTACGGCGGCCCACATGCCGCGTTCTTTGCTGCCCGCGACGAATTCAAACGCTCCATGCCAGGCCGTATTATCGGCGTATCCCGCGATGCCGCGGGCCGTACTGCGCTGCGCATGGCGATGCAAACTCGCGAGCAACATATCCGCCGCGAAAAAGCGAACTCCAATATTTGTACTTCTCAGGTTTTACTGGCGAATATTGCAAGTCTGTATGCGGTATTCCACGGCCCGGCTGGCCTGAAACGTATTGCAGGGCGAATTCACCGCCTGGCTGATATTCTGGCGGCTGGCCTGCAACAAAAAGGCCTGGTACTGCGTCACAAGCATTGGTTCGACACACTGTGTGTTGAAGTTGCTGATAAAGCCGCTGTTCTGGCACGTGCCGAAGCCAATGAAATAAACCTGCGTAGCGACATTCTCAATGCCGTTGGCATCACACTTGATGAAGCCACTACACGTGAAGATGTGCAGGCTTTGTTCGGTGTGTTATTGGGTGAAAACCACGGCCTGGATATCGACAAGTTAGATCAAAACGTTGCGGGTGATAGCCTGTCGATCTCAGCAGGAATGCTGCGTGAAGACGCGATCCTGACTCATCCGGTATTTAATCGCTACCACAGCGAAACCGAAATGATGCGTTATATGCACTCGCTTGAGCGTAAAGATCTGGCACTGAATCAGGCCATGATCCCGCTTGGCTCTTGCACCATGAAGTTGAATGCTGCAGCTGAGATGATTCCAATTACCTGGCCTGAATTTGCTGAACTGCACCCGTTCTGCCCGGCAAATCAGGCAGAAGGGTATCATCAGATGATCTCCCAGCTTTCTGATTGGCTGGTAAAACTAACGGGTTACGACGCGCTTTGCATGCAGCCAAACTCCGGCGCACAGGGTGAATACGCGGGCCTGTTGGCTATCCGCCGCTACCACGAAAGCCGCAATGAAGGCAGCCGTAATCTTTGCCTGATCCCAAGCTCAGCACACGGTACTAACCCGGCATCAGCACAAATGGCTGGCATGGAAGTGGTCGTTGTTGCGTGTGATAAGCAAGGCAATATTGATCTTCACGATCTGCGCCTTAAAGCTGAGCAAGCTGGAGATGCGCTTTCCTGCATCATGGTGACCTATCCGTCTACTCACGGTGTGTACGAAGAAACGATCCGCGAAGTGTGTCAGATTGTTCATCAGTTCGGCGGCCAGGTTTACCTTGATGGCGCGAACATGAACGCGCAGGTGGGGATTACTTCACCAGGTTATATCGGCGCAGACGTTTCGCACCTTAACTTGCATAAAACCTTCTGCATTCCACACGGCGGCGGCGGCCCAGGCATGGGTCCAATCGGTGTGAAAGCGCACCTGGCTCCGTTCGTGCCAGGCCATAGCGTAGTGCAAATTGAAGAGATGCTAACCCAACAGGGTGCTGTTTCTGCGGCACCGTTTGGCAGCGCATCGATTCTGCCAATCAGTTGGATGTATATCCGCATGATGGGTGCGCAAGGGCTGAAAAAAGCAAGCCAGGTGGCAATTCTGAATGCTAACTATATTGCGACTCGTCTGAAGTCTGCTTTCCCTGTGCTGTACACCGGGCGCAATGGTCACGTGGCGCATGAATGCATTCTCGACATTCGCCCACTGAAAGAAGAGACCGGCATTAGCGAACTGGATATTGCTAAGCGTTTAATTGACTTCGGTTTCCATGCGCCAACGATGTCGTTCCCGGTTGCGGGCACGCTAATGGTTGAGCCCACCGAATCAGAAGGCAAACTGGAACTGGATCGCTTTATTGATGCGATGCTGACTATCCGCACTGAAATCGATCGTGTTGCGCGTGGTGAATGGCCATTGGAAGATAACCCGCTGGTTAACGCCCCGCACACGCAGGACGAAATCGTAGCTGACTGGACGCATCCATACACCCGCGAGTTGGCGGTATTCCCGACGGGCCACGGCAACAAATACTGGCCGACTGTGAAACGTCTGGATGATGTGTTTGGTGACCGTAATCTGTTCTGCTCTTGTGTTCCAATGAGCGAATACCAGTAATAACAGTTGCATGAAGTATCTTAAGGGCACTTCGGTGCCCTTTGTTTTATCTGTAAATCAGGAGGTTGAAATGGGAGTGGTACTGGTAACTGGCGGCAGCCGTGGTATTGGTAAATCTACATCGCTGCTGTTGGCGCAATCTGGTTACAAAGTCGTCGTAAATTATCAACGTAATAAACAGGCGGCGGATGAGGTGATTAACACTATTCGCGAAGCTGGCGGTGAAGCCATCGCCATCAAAGCGGATATTTCCGATGAGCTGCAAGTTATGGCGATGTTCGTGGAAATTGACAACGCATTCGGGCCGGTTAGCGCATTGGTCAACAACGCCGGAATTCTGTTCCAGCAATCCACCATTGAAGAGCTCACGGCCGAACGTATTAACCGTGTTCTTGCAACCAACGTAACGGGCTATTTTCTCTGTTGCCGCGAAGCGGTAAAACGTATGGCTTTCCGTCATGGCGGGGAAGGTGGTGCGATTGTTAACGTTTCATCGGCGGCTTCGCGCTTAGGCGCTCCAGGCGAATATGTTGACTATGCTGCGTCAAAAGGCGCGGTAGATACGCTAACGACCGGGCTTTCTTTAGAAGTGGCGTCGCAGGGTATTCGCGTTAATGGTGTGCGCCCCGGGTTTATTTACACCGACATGCACGCGTCTGGTGGGGAAGCAGGCCGAGTCGACCGCGTAAAAGATCTCTTACCTATGAAGCGTGGTGGGCAACCGGAAGAAGTCGCGCAGGCAATTGCCTGGCTGCTTAGCGACAAAGCCTCTTACGTGACGGGCAGTTTCCTCGATTTGGCTGGCGGTAAATAAAATAAATGGCAATCACCTGAATACTCAAGTGACTGCCATTATTCGGGTTATTGTTTTTTACTCATATCGTCTTTAGACATATTATCTTTGGTCATCTTGTCTTTGGACATATGATCTTTAGTCATGCCATTCTTAGACATATGCTCTTTCGACATACAGTCTTTTTTCATACTGTCTTTAGAACAGTCATGGGACATTTTCTCCATGTTATCTTTCGCCATACTATCTTTCGCCATACTATCGGCCGCATTAGCGCCAGCAATACCAAAGAATAATGCTGAGCACATCAGAGCAGCGTAGAGTTTTTTCATTTTTTATTTCCTCGTCGTGTTATTAACTACAGATGGTAACTACATATAACCTTTAGCATTTGAGTTGCAGCCAATAACTCTGCAACTTGAAGGATGACGGATATGTTGTTAGCTGCCGCCAAACCAGTTATAGCCCTGGTCCTCCCAGTAACCTCCTGGGTAGCGATTAGTGACTTCCATAACCAAAATATGTTTTGGGTTTTTATAGCCAAGCTTGGTAGGCATTCTTAATTTCATTGGAAAACCATATTTACGTGGCAATATTTGGCCATCGTAAGTGAGTGCAATAATGGTCTGTGGGTGAAGTGCGGTTGCCATATCAATGCTGGTGTAATAATCATCAGCACATTTGAAGCTAACGTAACGGGCGTTCAGATCGGCACCAATACCCTTAAGAAATAAAGAGAACGGCACACCTCCCCATTTGCCAATAGCGCTCCATCCTTCAACGCAGATATGGCGCGTTACTTGGCTGACCTGCGCCATCTGGTGTAATTGTGCTAGCGTCCATGGGCGCTTATCAGCCACCAGGCCTGCAACCTCCAGACGATAATCGTCACCATTTATAACGGGAGCTTCGTCCTCACTATAAAAAGCATTGAAAGGAAACGGGCGCGTCATCATGCTTTCAGGATAAACCGGAGCCAGATCGTTGGCATTAAATAACATCGCCTGGATGCGATCGTTAAAGCGTGAAATACCGCTTAAAGTGGTTTCGACTGATTTGTTATCACTAATATCGCAACCGGTCAGCATCATTAAACCGCCGAGCGTTAAACCTTGTTTTAAAAATCGGCGACGGCCTTCAGACGATAACTGCTTATTAATTTGCTGTGTCGCATCCTGAATAATGGCAGCTTTGTCGGAATCAGAAAAAATCTTATTTTTATTGTTCATTTTTTTCCCTTATCGCCCACGCAGCATGGCGAGTAAAGTTTTGGGAACCAATGCCACCATAATTAGATGAATGACAACAAATGCGACCATTCCGGACATAGCAAAGAAATGAATAATGCGCGCAGTGTCATAACCGCCGAGTAATTCCCTTAACAGCGGAAACTGCACCGATTTCCACACGACCAAGCCGGAGCAAACCAGAATGATCCCGTCGATCATCACAAACAGATACGCCAATTTTTGTACCGTGTTGTAGTGGCTGAGATCCTCATGAGCCAGCTTTCCACGCAGCGCAGCTAAAAAATCGTTTATTAATTCGCGTGGTGATAAAGGCCAAAATTTGCGTTTCAGGCGACCACTGAAAATATTAATCAGCAGGTAAATCACACCATTAATGCCGAATAACCACATCCCTGCAAAATGCCACTGCAACGCGCCTCCTAACCAGCCACCGAGTGTTAACTCATTCGGAAAACTGAAATTAAACAACGGCGAGGCGTTATAAATGCGCCATCCGCTGGTGACCATAATGAGTATGGCGAGCGCGTTCAACCAGTGGCAAACCCTTAGCCACCGTGGATGAACTATGGCGGGTTTAACCTGAAACGTTGGCGTATCCATAGTTTTATTTCCCGTTATTGCGTTGTAATGAGTGTGGCCTAAATCTGTTCGCCAAAGTCTCACGAAAAGTTAAATTAAATGTGATAACTCGACGCTCATTTGTTGTATAGACTTCCTGTAACTGGTGGATAAAAGGCGAAGTGATGAAGCCCAAAAAATTATTAATTGTTGAGGACGACGAAAATATTGCTGAACTTTTGCAGCTGCATTTGCGAGAAGAAGGTTTTGAAATTGTCCATGCGGCAGATGGTTCACTGGGGCTGGAATTACTTAAACAGGGCGGTTGGGATGCGCTGATTCTTGATCTCATGTTACCGGGCGTCGATGGCCTGGAGATATGTCGCCATGCGCGCACCATGACGCGTTACACGCCGATCGTAATGATCAGCGCCCGTTCAAGTGAAACGCACCGGGTTTTGGGTCTGGAGCTTGGAGCCGATGACTATCTGGCAAAACCTTTCTCGATGCTGGAACTCGTGGCGCGAGTCAAAGCGTTATTCCGCCGCCAGGAAGCCATGAGCCAGAACTTGATGCAGGATGCAGGAACGCTGACATTCGAACGGCTCACCATCGATCCGTTAGCCCGTGATGTTCGCCTTAGAGAGCAACCTGTTGAGCTTACGCCGCGCGAGTTTGACCTGCTGTGGTTCTTTGCCAAACATCCGGGAAAAGTTTTTTCACGCCTCAATCTGCTCAACCAGGTTTGGGGCTATCAACACGAAGGTTACGAACACACGGTTAACACCCACATCAACCGGTTACGCATCAAGATTGAAGATAACCCCGCAGAGCCCGAGTTCATTCTTACGGTGTGGGGAAAAGGGTATAAATTTATTGCGCCGCGACACGAGTAAACCATGAGAAAACTCACTCTTTCACAACGCCTGACTCTGGTGTTTGCGTTGCTGCTAATCACCTCTTGCTCATTGCTGGGGTGGTTGCAAATTCGCAGCAGCACGCAGTACAGCCAGGCGGTTGTCCAACAACTTTCGGGTTCGCTTGCCGAACACATCAACCAAAGCTACCCATTGCTTGGGCAAGATGGCCTGAATAATGAATCCGTGCGTACACTGTTTGATCATTTGATGACGGTAAACCCAAGTGTGGAAGTTTATCTGTTAGACGAGAAGGGCAATATCATTGGTGATGCAGCACCTCCCGACCATATCAAACGCCATCGCGTCGATTTGGAACCAATTCAGTCGGCGTTAAATGAACGTCAGTATCCTATCTACGGTGACGACCCGCGCAGTGTGGATGGAAAGAAAGTTTTTAGTGTCGCCCCGATGCGGCAAAACGGACAAATTAAAGGTTATCTGTACGTCATTTTGCTCGGTGAAAATTACAATGCGCTGGCAAGCGACGCGCAATTTAATGCCATTTCCAGGGTGGTTTTGCTTTCTATCGGTCTGGTCGTCCTTTTAGGGCTGCTTGTTGGGGGACTGGCGTTTCGTTGGATAACCCGGCCACTTCGTTCGCTCTCGCGTCAGGTTAACGCGCTGGAAACCGGTGGTATGGCTGAAATGCAGGCGATGGCCGAGCTGCCGCTTGATAAAGAGCAGAGCAATGACGAAATAAGACTGTTGCGCCAGGGGGTTACCATGATGGCGCGGCGAATTTCGGAGCAATGGCATCGCCTGTCGCAGCAAGACCAACTCCGCCGCGAGTTTATTGCCAATATTTCCCATGACTTACGCACGCCACTGACGTCTCTTCACGGCTATCTGGAAAGTTTATCCGTAATGTCAACGACACTTTCTGAAGCCGAGAAAAAGCGCTATCTGGAAATTGCGTTAGCGCAAAGCCAAAAAGTGCGGATGCTCGCGCAGTCTTTGTTTGAATTGGCTCGTCTTGAATACGGTGTCGTGAAGCCGCAAAAAGAACATTTCTGCCTCGGTGAATTATTGCAGGATGTGTTCCAGAAATTTGAACTGATGACCCAAACACGGCAACTACAATTAGTGGCTGATATACAGCCTGGTTTGCCATTGATTGATGCTGATTTGGGGATGATTGAACGGGTGCTCACCAACTTGCTGGATAATGCGATTCGTCATACGCCGGAAAAGGGGACCGTCGCAGTGCGCCTGTGGAAAGAGGGTGAAAAAGTGATGGTGCAAATTAGCGATAGCGGGCCGGGTATTCCACAGGAACTCAAAGAGGGTTTATTTGTGCGGCCTTCGATTGTTAATCAGTCGCACATCAGAGTCGGCGGGTTAGGGCTGATGATTGTGCGCCAGATGTTGCAGCTGCATGGTAGCGATATTGCGCTGGTGGAAAGACCTGAAACCGGTGCCTGTTTCCGCTTTGGTTTACCTATCTAAAAAGAAAAGCCCCGCTTGCTCGTGCACCCGGGGCTTTTGGCATATCAAATTAATCAGATATTTTCGCCGTTGCTTGCAATCACTTCTTTGTACCAGTTAAAGCTCTTCTTACGTGAGCGGGACATGTCGCCAGTGCCGTCATCATGCTTATTCACATAAATAAAGCCATAGCGCTTGCTGTACTGACCGGTAGTGAAAGACACACAGTCGATACAGCCCCACGGGGTATAACCCATCAGGTCAACGCCATCGTAGGTTACTGCTTTCATCATTTCGGCAACGTGCGCTTTCAGGTAGTCGATACGGTAGTCGTCGTTGATTGAGCCGTCTTCTTCCACTTTGTCATAGGCACCAAACCCGTTTTCGACGATAAACAGCGGTTTTTGGTAGCGTTCGTACAGCTCGCACAACGCATAACGCAGGCCAACGGGGTCAATTTGCCAGCCCCAGTCGGATGCTTTAACGTGTGGGTTCGGCACGCTGCCCTGGAAGCCAGATAATGCATCGCCGCTGCCACCTTCTGCTTTCACGGCGTTTGTCATGTAATAGCTGAAGCCGAGGTAATCGCACACACCCTCACGCAGGATTTGCTCATCGCCTGCTTCCATTTTGATGTTGAACTCGCGGCGCTCCCACTCATTGAGTACATAAGATGGGTAGTAGCCGCGCAGTTGTACGTCGGTGAAGACATAACGTTCTCGCATGGATTCCTGAGCGTACATCTGGTCTTCTGGTTTGCAGGAGTACGGATATAGCGGCACCATTGCCAGCATGCAACCGATCTTCATCTCTGGATTGATGCGGTGACCAATCTTCACCGCCATTGCGCTTGCGACGAACTGGTGATGAAGAACCTGGTACATCACTTCTTCTGGATTATCGTGTTCGGTATAAACCACACCGGAGCAGCAATAACCGAACAGCGGTGCGCGCCAGTTGCGTTGGTTATTGATCTCGTTAAAGGTCATCCAGTATTTCACTTTGCTCTTGTAGCGTTCAAACACCACTTCGGCGAAGCGAACAAAGAAATCAACCACTTTACGGTTAGTCCAGCCACCGTATTCGGTAACCAGATAATGTGGCATTTCAAAGTGGGAGAGGGTGATAACTGGCTCGATGTTGTATTTCAGTAATTCATCGAACATGTCGTCGTAGAACTTCAGCCCTTCTTCATTGGGTTGCAGCTCGTCGCCTTTAGGGAAAATACGCGTCCAGGCAATTGAGGTACGGAAGCATTTGAAACCCATTTCGGCAAACAGAGCGATGTCTTCTTTGTAGCGCCCATGGAAATCGATGGCTTCGTGGTTTGGATAATATTTGCCAGGAATAACTTCTTGAGTGATTTCACGTGGTACACCGTGTGCGCCACCGGTTAACACATCACAAATACTTGGGCCTTTACCTTCTTTGTTCCAGCCACCTTCAACCTGGTGTGCAGCAACAGCCCCGCCCCATAAAAAGTCTTTTTGTAAGGTCAGTTTTTTCATATTTGTTCATCTCACGGTTAGCGCGAAGAATAATGTGGGATACATCACATTCTGGCGTTAAGTTATTAAGCTCTGTTCTGGAGTCTAACAAATGAGATTTGATTGTCACGATATAACAAATCACGGTTATTGTGATTTGTTACATAGAAAAAACAGACTGTTTTTTTATGCCATTTTCTTAGCCAATTTGCGGCCAATGGTTTCCAGAATATAAATGACAGGGATTTGTGTCGTGATGTCATAAACCCCACCGACGCGGGTCAATGGAATATGCCAGGAGATATTAAAATCGGCGAGCTTTGCCAACGACGAGTTTTCGTGGCTGGTTATAGAGAACACCTTGCAGTTGTGCAGGCTGAATTGGCTGGCGAAACGCAGGATCTCTTCGGTTTCGCCGGAAACAGAAAGTACAATCGCCAGTGCATTCTTTGCCATATCATTGGTGACGGGAAAATAAGGATCATCAATATGATTACTAAATTTCCCGACGTTAGAAAAGAAACGTGCACCATATTTTGCTAGTGCGCCGGATGTTCCTGCGCCAACAAATATAATGCGTTCGGAAGAAAAAATAATATCAACGGCGCGGTCAATTAAATTATCAAACTCTTCATTATTGGTACTTTTAAAAAAGCTGATGATTTCGCTGGGACCAAAATTAACTAACTGCTCTTCGTTTTGTTCCAGGTATAATTTAAAACGCACGCGAAATTCAGAATAACCTTCGCACTTTAGCTTGCGGCAAAAACGCAGTACGGTAGTCGTAGAAACACCTACCGCATCGGCTAACTCGCGGATAGTCATGTACATCACTTTGTCACGGTTTTTGATGACAAAGTTGTAGACCAACATTTCTAGTCCGTTGAGATTAGCAATTGCCGCATGAGTAAACATGGTACGTCTTCCTGAATGTTACAAAGAAGAAAGGGTTTAGCGTAACCAGCCCTTTTCTTGCGCTGAATATAAATGACTGACGACATGTTGCCATAATTCGGGCCAGCTTTCGCCCACCAGCGCATTGCGCGTCAATACTTGTTCAAGGGAAATTCCATTCTCGCGCCAGCTTTGCCCTTTATTATGCAAGTTTTGCAGAATAGGCAAAATTCTATCCAGTGCGCCAGCAAACCGGGCGTCTGCACTTACACCGGCTTCATATTCTAGCCAGAGTTGCAAAAATTGTGTGCTTTGTGGTTCAGGAAGCAGGCCAAAAAGTCGTTTAGCGGCGATGGCTTCTTTCTCGGCAATAGCTGCTCGTGCGGCAAGATCGTAAACCAGGACATCTCCAACATCTATCTCGACAATATCATGCAGTAATGCCATCTGGACGACGCGGGAAATATCGACATCTTCTGGTGCGAAAGGGGCAAGACTCATCGCGGCAACGGCGAAATGCCAACTGTGTTCTGCGGAGTTTTCCTGGCGACCATGGCCGATAATCTTAGTACGGCGCTCAACAAGTTTGAGCTTGTCGATTTCCATCAGAAAGTTAATCACTTCACTCATTGCACCAAAGGCCATTTGCGTCATCCTTGTACTCCATTCGTTAAGCATTAGTGGCAAGATTGTATAGGGGCAGTTATGACATCTGGCAGATTTATTTTAGCGTACATGTGTTCGCTGGAATCATTCTCAGTTATGCTAACTGCGATGTATTTTCCCTCTTTTGTCTCACCGGGAGTAGCCATATGGTTGATAAACCATTAATTAAGAAAGGGTATTCACTGGCGGAGGAAGTCGCCAATAGTATTAGCCACGGTATTGGGCTGGTGTTTGGGATTGTTGGGTTGGTTTTGTTACTAGTACAGGCGGTGGATGCCAAGGCGAGTGTGACGGCGATAACCAGTTACAGCCTGTACGGTGGCAGCATGATTTTGCTGTTTCTCGCTTCAACGCTGTATCACGCTATCCCGCATCAACGCGCCAAAGTCTGGTTGAAGAAATTTGACCACTGCGCGATTTATTTACTGATCGCCGGGACTTACACACCATTTTTACTCGTCGGGCTGGATTCACCTCTGGCACGTGGGCTGATGATTGTTATCTGGGGACTGGCGCTGGCTGGGATACTCTTCAAGCTAACTATCGCGCATCGCTTTAAGGTATTGTCGCTCGTTACTTATCTGCTGATGGGATGGTTATCGCTGGTGGTGATTTACCAGATGGTTATCAAACTCGCTCCAGGCAGCGTAACGCTACTGGCGGTTGGTGGCGTGATTTACTCTTTAGGCGTTATTTTCTACGTCTGTAAACGCATTCCCTACAATCATGCTATCTGGCATGGCTTTGTACTGGGCGGCAGTGTTTGCCACTTCCTCGCCATTTACCTGTATATCCACTAGATCTGTCGCCCCCGTAATCGGGAGCGACGGTTAATCACTACTACTCGTCTTCTAATGAATAAGGCAGTCGCTCAATAACCAGTTGGCTGCCGCTATCATCGCGAACACGTAGTACGCTATCGGCTTCCAGATCGTTGTTCATCACCACTTGTACCAGAACGCGGCCATCATCAAGCTGACTTGCTGCCAATACGGTGCCGGTACGACGCCAGTTGTCGCCCATTTTCAATTCCAGGTCTTCGCCTGCTTCAGGTAACCGGCTGGCATTGCCTGCGAGATACCACAGCGCACGCTTGTTAGCGCCACGGAACTTCGCGCGCGCCACCATTTCCTGGCCGGTGTAGCAGCCTTTTTTGAAGCTGATGCCACCCAACGCCTGAATGTTGGTTGCCTGCGGAATAAACTGTGCGCTGTTGACACTATCAATGACTGGAATGCCTGCTTCAATTTCCAGAGCCAGCCATTGCTGGCTATCGTTACGCTGCGCTTCGCCGTGTAATTTATCAGCCAGCATCTGCGCTGTAGCTTCATCGGTCACCAGCATGAAACGCTCGGCAGGCAGCTCAAACCAGAGCAGCGTTGTTGCGCCTACTTGTACGACTGGATTCTCAGCATCGGGTAATGTTCCAAACACATTGGCAAGTGCTGCACGAGCCTGAAAACCAGCGACGCCCAGAAGTACACTTTCATCATCAGGTTCGATGCTAACTTTGGAAAATACCGCATATTTTTTTAATTCGACCAACTGTGCGTCACGCAGATTGCGGCGCTCAATCAGTGCAAAACCTTCGCCACGGTGGAACAGACGTAGGTTGCTCCACATTTTTCCTTTCGCGTCACAATGCGCGCAAAGGGTATGCTGGTTTGGAGTCAGTTGTGCAATGTCAGCAGTGACCTGGCCTTGCAGATACGGTTCTGCATCTTTGCCCGTCACGTTTGCCAATGCCCAATCATCAAGAGTCATGAGTGTTAGCGGCAGGCGCGCTGCAGCGGTAGGCTGACGTGGAGGAAATGGAGTGAAAGCCATAATTATGTCCCAGGTTATCCAGCGGATGAATAAGCTCAATGGTAAAAGAGCCATTCGGCAATGCAAGCAGTTTGATACTGTGGAGCGTGCGCTTACGGGATTTCTCGCAAGGTTAATGTAACGATAATGCCTTGCAGATATTTCTCACGATAGAATGCGCAAACAGTAACATTCATTTAATGCGTATCATGAAAACACGTTACACTAAGATTTGTACCTTCTATATCAGATTACCAGGAAAGAGCACATGGATATCAATAACAAAGCCCGAATTCATTGGGCGTGCCGCCGGGGAATGCGCGAGTTGGATATTTCGATTATGCCATTCTTCGAATATGAATATGACTCGTTAAGCGCTGAGGATAAGCAGTTGTTTGTCCGTTTGTTGGAAAGTGATGATCCTGACCTGTTCAATTGGTTAATGAATCATGGCAAACCGGCAGATACAGAGCTGCAACGGATGGTGACAATGATTCAGACGCGGAATAAAGAACGTGGTCCTGTGGCAATCTGATCTTCGCGTCTCCTGGCGTGCACAATGGCTATCTCTTCTGGCTCACGGTCTGGTTGCACTGTTTGTGCTGCTGATGCCGTGGCCGATGAGCTATACGTTAATCTGGATGCTTCTGCTTTCGCTGGTGGTATTCGACAGTGTACGCAGCCAGCGACGTATTCATGCTTGCCAGGGTGAAATGAAACTCCTGACTGATTACCACCTGCGGTGGCAGAATCAGGAGTGGGAAATTGTCGGTTCACCATGGGTATTACGCAGCGGTATGATGCTGCGCTTACGCCGTGTTGGGCGTAAACGCAGTCAGCATTTATGGTTATCTGCCGACAGCATGGATATAGGTGAGTGGCGAGATTTACGTCGCCTGATGCTGCAACAACAGGCGAGTGGAAGCGGAGAAGTTTGAATCTCTGTCAGGCAAATTTCTCGGCCATTTCTGCGAGAATTTGCTCACACCAGTTTTCGATTCGCTCGTCGCTTAAATCGTACTGATTGGTTTCATCAAGCGCCAGGCCAACGAACAGTTGCCCATCGGCAATAACCGGTTTCGGGCTGGTAAACTCGTACCCTTCGGTTGGCCAATAACCAATAAACTGCGCGCCTCGCGGGGCAAGTTTCTCATGTAGCATACCGAGTGCATCAAGGAACCATTCGCCATAACCGAGCTGATCACCCATGCCATAAAGCGCAACCGGTTTGCCAGCAAGATTCAGATTATCCAGTTGATCCCAGATGGCTTCCCAGTCTTCCTGTAATTCCCCGAAATCCCAGGTAGGAATACCGAGAATCAGCACATCGTACTGTTCCATCATGGCGGGTGAATCATCTTTCAGATTGTGCAGTGTCACCAGTTCGGGGCCAATGATGTCACGAATTTTTTCAGCAGCCATTTCGGTGTAACAAGTGCTGGAGCCATAAAAAAGGCCAATGTTCATCGCGTTAACAACTCTTTTAAAAACGTGCAGGGTTGCAAGTGTATCAGATCCCATTGTGCATCATGCATAATGGACACAATTCACCAAAAGTGAGGCAGTTGTGGAACAGGATCAGGCCCGAATCGAACAATTCCTGGATGCGCTTTGGCTTGAGCGGAATTTGGCACAAAACACGCTGGACTCCTATCGCCGGGATCTGAAAATGGTGGCGGAGTGGCTTGAACGCCATGAGCTGAACTTGCTGAATGTGCAAACCGGTGACTTGCAGTCGCTGTTTGCAGAGCGCCTTGAAGGCGGCTATAAAGCAACAAGCTCGGCACGAATGCTGAGCGCTATTCGTCGGTTGTTTCAGTATCTCTACCGCGAAAAATTGCGCGATGACGACCCGAGCGTGATGCTCTCATCGCCAAAATTACCGCAGCGTTTGCCTAAAGATTTAAGCGAAGCTCAGGTAGAGCGTCTGCTCCAGGCTCCCTGTATCGATCAGCCTATCGAGTTGCGTGACAAAGCGATGCTCGAATTATTGTATGCTACGGGGTTACGCGTATCGGAGCTAGTCGGCCTGACCATGAGCGACATTAGTTTACGTCAGGGCGTGGTGCGGGTTATCGGTAAAGGCAATAAAGAACGGCTCGTGCCGATGGGCGAAGAAGCGGTTTATTGGGTTGAAAACTACCTTGAGCATGGCCGACCCTGGCTGCTTAATGGCGTGTCGATTGATGTGGTTTTCCCAAGTAATCGCGCACAACAGATGACGCGCCAGACATTCTGGCATCGCATCAAACATTACGCAGTTCAGGCCGGTATCGACAGCGAAAAGCTATCACCCCATGTTCTGAGGCACGCTTTTGCCACGCATTTACTGAACCATGGTGCGGATTTACGAGTCGTACAGATGTTGCTTGGACATAGCGATTTGTCCACCACACAAATTTATACGCATGTAGCGACAGAACGTTTACGTCAGCTACATCAACAACACCACCCACGAGCGTGAGTGGTAGAAGATAAAGGAATCATCATGAAAAAGCGTTTGTGGCTGCTCCCATTATTAGCGGCTTCTGTGTCCAGTTTTGTTCATGCTGACGACGCAGCAATCAAGCAGTCTCTTGCTAAGTTAGGCGTGCAAAATGCCGACATTCAGGCAGCACCTGTAGCGGGTATGAAAACGGTATTAACCGATAGCGGTGTTCTGTATGTGACTGAAGACGGCAAACACGTTATTCAGGGGCCGTTGTATGATGTAAGCGGCGCTCAGCCGGTTAATGTCACCAACAAATTGCTGGTGGGTAAGCTTAACGCGCTCGAAAAAGAGATGATTATCTACAAAGCGCCGCAAGAGAAACATGTCATCACGGTATTTACCGACATCACCTGCGGTTACTGCCACAAGCTTCATGAAGAAATAAAAGACTATAACGCGCTGGGCATTACCGTGCGTTACCTGGCCTTCCCACGCCAGGGTCTGCAAAGCCCGGCTGAAAACGATATGAAATCTATTTGGTGCGCGAAAGACCGCAACAAAGCCTTCGATGCAGCCATGAAAGGTGATGCAGTCACCGCTGCAACGTGTGACACCAATATCGCGAACCATTACAACCTCGGCGTGCAATTTGGCGTGCAGGGGACTCCGGCAATTGTGCTGAGCAATGGCACAGTTATCCCAGGTTATCAGGGGCCGAAAGAGATGAAACAAATGTTGGATGCGCATCAGCAACTCACGAATGTGGGCGGGTAGTTAACGGGTGAAACAACAAACGCAACTTCGTCGCCGTACGGTTGATGAATCAGTGGTGTTACCCCAGGAACTGCATCCACTTTTAAAGCGTCTTTATGCAAGTAGAGGCGTGCGTGGCGAGCAAGACCTGGAACGCAGTGTCAAAGGGATGCTGCCATGGCAGCAATTGAATGGCATGGATAAGGCCGTTGAGCTGCTGCATAACGCTTTTCGCGAAGGCCTGCGAATCATCGTTGTGGGTGATTTTGATGCCGATGGCGCGACAAGTACCGCGTTAAGTGTGCTGGGTTTGCGCAGCCTGGGTTGCCAAAACATCAGCTATCTTGTTCCCAACCGTTTTGAAGATGGTTACGGTTTAAGCCCGGAAGTGGTGGATCAAGCTCATGCGCGCGGTGCGCAAATGATCTTAACCGTCGATAACGGCATCTCTTCTCATAGCGGCGTTGAGCGTGCCCATCAGCTTGGCATTCCGGTGGTGGTCACTGACCATCACTTGCCAGGGCCAGAACTGCCTGCGGCAGAAGCAATCATCAACCCGAACCTGGCCGACTGCGAATTTCCGTCAAAATCACTCGCGGGTGTCGGTGTTGCCTTTTATCTGATGCTGGCGCTGCGTGCGCATTTACGTGATTGCGGCTGGTTTGAACAACAAGGTCTAGCTATTCCAAATTTGGCAGAACTGCTGGATCTGGTGGCGCTGGGTACCGTAGCTGACGTTGTGCCGCTTGATACCAACAACCGTATTTTGACCTGGCAAGGCTTGAGCCGTATTCGTGCAGGCAAATGCCGCCCGGGGATTAAGGCACTGCTTGAAGTCGCTAACCGCGAGCCTCATAAGCTGGCAGCAAGCGACCTGGGTTTTGCTTTGGGGCCACGTCTGAATGCTGCTGGGCGCCTGGACGATATGTCCGTGGGTGTTGCGTTATTGCTCAGTGAAAACATCGGTGAAGCGCGCATGCTTGCCAATGAGTTGGACGCGCTCAACCAGACGCGGAAAGAAATTGAGCAGGGCATGCAGGTTGAAGCACTGACGCTGTGCCAACAGCTCGAACATAGCCACGATGAACTGCCGTATGGTCTTGCGATGTACCATCCCGACTGGCATCAGGGCGTTGTCGGGATTCTGGCTTCACGCATTAAAGAGCGTTTTAACCGCCCGGTTATCGCCTTTGCACCAGCAGGCGACGGTACGCTTAAAGGTTCAGGTCGCTCTGTGCAGGGCTTGCATATGCGTGATGCCCTTGAGCGTCTCGATACCTTGTATCCCGGTATGATGCTGAAGTTTGGCGGTCATGCGATGGCAGCGGGTTTGTCGCTGGAAGAAGCCAAATTTGACGATTTCCGACAGCGCTTTGGCGACCTGGTTGGTGAATGGCTCGATCCTGCTTTACTGCAAGGCGTTATTTGGTCAGACGGGGCAATCACAGCCCAGGAAATGACACTGGAAACTGCCGAAATGCTGCGGGATGCCGGGCCATGGGGGCAGATGTTCCCGGAGCCTTTGTTTGACGGTAAATTCCGCTTGTTACAGCAACGGTTGGTGGGCGAACGTCATCTTAAAGTGATGGTTGAACCACTTGGCGGTGGGCCGCTAATTGACGGCATCGCCTTCAATGTGGATACCACATGCTGGCCAGACAACGGCGTGCGTGAAGTTGAGCTGGCCTTCAAGCTCGATGTAAACGAGTTCCGTGGTAATCGCAGTGTGCAGTTATTAATCGACCATATCTGGCCTATATAGCCCCATTACTTGGCTATATAGGGGCAACCAACGCTATAAAAAGCGGCGTAAATCCGGTAAACTTTCCGGTCTACGACCGCATTTTCGTCTTCTGTCATCAACATAAGATAATACAGACCATGTTTGAAATTAACCCGGTAAAAAACCGCATCCAGGACCTGACAGAGCGCAGCGACGTTCTTAGGGGGTATCTTTGACTATGATGCCAAGAAAGAGCGCCTGGAAGAAGTAAACGCAGAGCTGGAACAGCCTGATGTGTGGAACGAACCTGAACGCGCACAAGCGTTGGGCAAAGAGCGTTCTTCACTGGAAGCGATTGTCGATACATTCGATCAAATGACTCAGGGGCTGGAAGATGTTTCCGGTTTGCTTGAGCTGGCTATTGAAGCCGACGACGAAGACACCTTCAACGAAACGATTGTCGAGTTAGATCAGCTGGAAGCCAAACTGGCCCAGCTTGAATTCCGTCGTATGTTCTCAGGCGAGTACGATAGCGCCGACTGCTATATCGACATTCAGGCCGGTTCTGGCGGCACCGAAGCGCAAGACTGGGCCAGCATGTTGATGCGTATGTATCTGCGTTGGGCAGAATCGCGTGGCTTCAAAACCGAAATTATTGAAGAGTCTGATGGCGACGTTGCTGGTATTAAATCCGTGACTATCCGCATTCAGGGCGAATATGCCTTTGGCTGGTTACGTACTGAAACTGGCGTGCATCGCCTGGTGCGTAAGAGCCCGTTTGACTCCGGTGGCCGTCGCCATACTTCCTTTAGTTCCGCCTTCGTTTACCCAGAAGTTGATGACGATATTGATATCGAAATCAACCCGGCGGATTTGCGCATCGACGTGTATCGTGCGTCGGGTGCGGGTGGCCAGCACGTTAACCGTACAGAATCTGCGGTGCGTATTACCCACCTTCCAACTAACACAGTGACTCAGTGCCAGAACGACCGTTCGCAGCATAAGAACAAAGATCAGGCAATGAAGCAGATGAAAGCGAAGTTGTACGAGCTGGAAATGCAGAAGAAAAATGCTGAGAAGCAGTCACTGGAAGACAACAAATCGGATATTGGTTGGGGCAGCCAGATTCGTTCTTACGTACTGGACGACTCCCGTATCAAAGACTTGCGTACAGGGGTTGAAACCCGTAACACGCAAGCGGTACTGGATGGCGATCTGGACAAATTTATCGAAGCAAGTTTGAAAGCAGGGTTATGAGGAACCAACATGTCTGAACAACAAGCACAGGGCACCGAAGCGGTCGATCTAAATAATGAACTGAAAGCTCGCCGCGAGAAGCTGGCTGGCCTGCGCGAGCAGGGTATCGCTTTCCCAAATGACTTCCGTCGCGATCATACCTCTGACCAATTGCACGCTGATTTCGACGCGAAAGAGAACGAAGAACTGGAAGAATTGGGCATCGAAGTTGCCGTCGCGGGTCGTATGATGACTCGTCGTATCATGGGTAAAGCATCATTCGTTACCCTGCAAGATGTTGGTGGCCGCATTCAGCTTTACGTTGCGCGCGATGACTTGCCAGAAGGCATCTACAACGAGCAGTTCAAAAAATGGGACCTCGGTGACATCCTGGGTGCGCGTGGGAAGCTGTTCAAAACTAAAACAGGTGAGCTTTCTATTCACTGTACTGAACTGCGCCTGCTGACTAAAGCACTACGCCCTCTGCCGGATAAATTCCACGGCCTGCAGGATCAAGAAGCGCGTTACCGTCAGCGTTATTTGGACCTGATCTCTAACGACGAATCCCGCAAAACCTTTAAAATTCGTTCACAGATCATGGCTGGTGTTCGTAACTTCATGGTTAACCGTGGCTTTATGGAAGTTGAAACGCCAATGATGCAGGTTATCCCTGGTGGCGCGTCTGCTCGTCCGTTTATCACTCACCACAATGCGCTGGACATCGACATGTACCTGCGTATTGCACCAGAACTGTATCTGAAGCGTCTGGTTGTGGGTGGCTTCGATCGCGTATTCGAAATCAACCGTAACTTCCGTAACGAAGGTATTTCTCCGCGTCATAATCCAGAGTTCACTATGATGGAACTCTACATGGCGTACGCGGATTACAAAGACCTGATTGAGCTGACTGAGTCTTTGTTCCGTACACTGGCACATGACGTGTTGGGTACCGCGCAGGTGAAGTATGGCGAAGAGATTTTTGACTTCGATCAGCCGTTCGCAAAACTGACTATGCGTGAAGCTATCAAAAAATATCGCCCGGAAACGGATATTGCGGATCTGGATGATATGGCGAAAGCACTGGAAATCGCAGCGTCTATCGGCATTAAAGTTGAGAAGAGCTGGGGTCTGGGTCGCGTAGTGACTGAGATCTTTGAAGAAGTGGCAGAAAGCCATCTGATTCAGCCAACCTTCATCACTGAATACCCGGCAGAGGTTTCCCCGCTGGCGCGTCGTAACGACGAAAACCCAGAAATTACTGATCGTTTCGAGTTCTTTATCGGTGGTCGTGAAATCGGTAATGGTTTCTCTGAGCTCAACGATGCAGAAGACCAGGCACAGCGCTTTGCTGACCAGGTTTCTGCAAAAGATGCAGGCGACGACGAAGCGATGTTCTTCGATGAAGACTACGTGACTGCACTGGAGCACGGCTTGCCGCCAACGGCGGGTCTGGGTATTGGTATCGACCGTATGGTTATGCTGTTCACCAACAGCCACACCATCCGTGACGTTATCCTGTTCCCGGCTCTGCGCCCGGTTAAGTAAGTTGTTAACGGGAGACGATCGAGCCTGGGTCGTCTCCCTCGCCCCTTCGGGGAGAGGGCTGGGATGAGGGGAAAAACATGTCACTCTGCCAGCACTGCTTTGCTTTTATTTAAAGAGGGATAGTTTGCGCAAGGAAAGCATAGTCACAAAGTGGACACTGAATGCAGTCGTCCTGCTCATGGGCTTGTTACTCGTCGCTTGCTCATCCAACAAAGCGAGCACCTCTAAAGCACCCGCAGGAAGCTATAACGGCTCAGTTTATACCGTCAAACGTGGTGACACACTTTACCGTATCTCACGTATGACCGGTTCAAGCGTTAGCGAACTAGCCCGTCTCAACGGAATTTCTGCTCCTTACACGCTGGAAGTGGGTCAAAAACTACGGGTCAGCAGCTCAAGTTCTTCTTCCTCGTCGAAAAAAGCAGTAGTGGCAAAAAACGCTAAACCGCGTTCATCTTCTGGCAGCACTGTTGCTAAAGTCGCAGCGCCTCCTGTCGGGTCAAAATGCTGGCTGTGGCCAACTACCGGTAAAGTTATTGAGCCATTCTCTACAAGCGACGGTGGAAACAAAGGTATCGATATTGCGGGCAAACGCGGGCAACCCATTTACGCTTCAGCCGCCGGAACGGTGGTCTATGTTGGTAACCAGCTTCGTGGCTACGGCAACTTAGTGATGATAAAACATAACGAAGACTACATCACAGCCTATGCTCACAACGAAACAACGTTGGTCAATACCAGCCAGAAAGTCACCGCAGGGCAGAAAATTGCCACAATGGGCAGCAGCGGTTCAGACTCTGTGAATCTACATTTCCAGATTCGCTATCGTGCGACCGCAATCGATCCACTGCGGTACCTACCGCCGGCTGGCAGCAAACCATCTTGTTAATAACCAGAAGCCGGAAGGTTTCCCCTTCTGTCAGACGTAAGAATCCGCGCAGCAGACCGGAGTCAATCCACTATGCTGGTATGAATGGAGCTTATAATAAAAACAATTGCTTAATAATCCACCACATAAGATGAAAAGGCGCTTGCCTGAATAAACTGAACGTCTATAATGCCTACGCACTTCAAAGCGGGTGTAGTTCAATGGTAGAACGGCAGCTTCCCAAGCTGCATACGAGGGTTCGATTCCCTTCACCCGCTCCATGACCATTCTTTTAGTACCTATCTTTTTGAATAACTTATAAAAATAACGTAAATCCTGTCAGTGCTATTTACTCTTTCTAACACGCTTAATTCGTGATCCCGATAAAACCATGAATGCCCATATACAGGCCAACTAATGCTATTAATGCGCCTGAAAAATAAGGTGCTTTTCTGGCTATGGAGCTAAAACCACTCCAGCGTTTCGTTGCCTGCTGCACACTCACAGATGCAGCAACTCCGACAGTAACCAGCGTAAGTGCAAGGCCAATACTGAAACAAACCACCATCGCGGCACCCAAAGTAAACGCTTTTAACTGGATACAAATCAGCAACACGGTAATCGCTGCGGGGCAGGGTATTAAGCCACCAGTGAGCCCAAAAAATAGGATCTGCCAGTTTGTCACTTCCTGGTTTGTGAAGCGGCGTTTGATATCGTTTGCATGAGCCAGTTCATGTGCGTCCTGGTACTCTTTAGAATTCACATCCAAACTTTCAAGTATTGAATGGTCGTGATCGTGTCCGTGCTCGTGGAACTCGACATCGTAGTCATGCACATGACCTCGATGACCTAAAGACAACCGAACATTAAAGTTATGGGGTTCTGGAATGGACTGTTTCGATTCTAAGAAACCTTCGTTATCAATAAAATCGAACATCTGCGAAAATGTGCCTGCACCGCGATTTGTCACCAGAGAAACTTCATTCGCTTTCGATGTGTTGCCAGAAAGAGTGCGCAAGCGCCAGTGTGGGGCCTGGTTTTCCTCAAAAATAGAGAGTTCAACGCTACCATGACCCGTATTGATGATTTTGGTTTCATCATGCGAGTGGTATTCCATTTCTTGATCTAATTTCCAGAGTTGCTCACCTTTCCAGGTACGCCAGAACATCCAGATAGCAGTACCCAGAATAATAATTGCTGAGATTAACTGTAACCACGGTTCCACTGATTCAGCGGTAAATTGTTTGCTTAAATACATCCCGCCAAATGCAATCAACCATACAATCGCAGTATGTGAAATCGTTGCAGCTACGCCCAGCATCACAGCTTGTCTGATACTTCCTTTAATCGCGATGATGAAGGAGGCCATCATGGTTTTTGAATGACCCGGCTCAAGCCCATGTAAGGCACCTAGTAAAATAGCGCTAGGAATGAAAAACCAGGCATTACCTTGCTGAATCAAAGTTGAAAAATCAGTCATGAGAATAATTCTTAGTAATTAAGCGACAGCGGCGATTCTACTCCCCCCCAGTAGACAATACTACCCCCCAGTAGAATTGCAATGCTATAATCTGACATGTATTTCACTCATTAAGGCTGCTGTATGTCGCATACCATCCGGGATAAACAAAAACTTAAAGCACGCACCAATAAGATTCAGGGCCAGGTGGTTGCACTGAAAAAGATGCTCGACGAGCCGCATGAATGTGCTGCAGTGTTGCAACAGATTGCGGCGATACGTGGTGCTGTAAACGGTTTAATGCGAGAAGTGATCAAAGGTCATCTTACTGAACATATTGTTCATGAGAACGACGAGGTGAGGCGCGAGGAAGATCTTGAAGTGGTACTGAAAGTACTGGATTCATACATCAAGTGATCGAAAACGCCCTGCGCGTGCAGTAACCGTATCCTGAAGATGTCCTTGCGGATTGATAGCGGCTCTTTATCTGAGTATCTAAAGATGAGGTCTGCGCAGAAAAATTACAGTTCCAAAATGTTTGTTCACTTTTCGATTGTCATTATTTTTTTATATTCAAGGTTATCTACCAGGTTACATTTTCAGATATTTTTTTATCCTTATCAAGAATATTCGCACTTGAAAAATACCAGGAAAAACCCTGCGTATAAGTATAAATAGGTAAGATCAAACAGTATTGTTGTACCTTGAGCAATCAGGATTGCAGTTGTTCTTTTTTATATAATTTGATGTTATTTCTTCAAGGAAGTTAAGCACAATATTCAACCTTGGCGACATATTACTACGGCCTGGATAAACGGCATAAATGCTCACATCAGGAGTCACTTCAACCAGTGGAGATATTATGACAAGTTTTTTCTCGGCTATGGAACGCTGACAATAGATATCAGGAAGTAACGTTACGCCAGCCCCATGCTCTACAGCCTCACGAACCATAAGAACATCTTCTAATACATTTGCTAATGGGAAACGTATTTCGGTAATCTCATCAGTATTATGTTTCACATAGAATTTTTCTGGGTAATTATTTTGACTATGGAAAAATCGTACATGGCTGGCTAAATCAGCAATATTTGAATGAGAAAGATCAGGGTTTTTATTGAGATAGCCAGGGGATGTCATCCATTGTAATTTAACCTTACAAAGGTGACGAGCATAAAAGCCTGATGGAATTAATGACCCCAATTGAATGGTTAAATCAAGATCATCGTTAAAAATACTAAGCTCTTGTGCAATGGTGCGGACATTTAAAATTATTTTGGGGTGACGTTCAGAAAATGTTGCTACAGATGGTGAGAATATTTCACGAGAAAAAGCCAGGGTTAAAGCCAAATTAAATTCACCATCTAATTCGCGATGATTCAAAGAGTGGGCTATATCCTCTAATTTCCCTAAAGTAGGCTTGAGCTGCTCATAGAGTTTTTTCCCCTCAACAGTTGGCCGTATATGTCGACTATTTCTTTCCAGCAAAAGGAATCCTAGCTCTGCTTCCAGTCTGGTGAGGGCACGACTGACACTCGATTTTTGAATCCCTAATCTGTGGGCGGCGATAGTTATACCCTGATACTCAACAACTGCTACAAATACCGGTAGATCATTTAGGTTCCAGTCCATATTGCATACTCTGCACTGTAAGTTAATTATTAATACGCAGGAATAATCCGGGGAGCAGAGAATTCATTGATCGCGATTTTATGGCATCTTGCATCTGAAGCATAGCTCAAGTTAAGCAACGCAGCGTTCCAGAAATGCCTCTATCAGCACAATCCAGTATGAAGGATAGTGACCGCCAGATTTATTGCCCCTGAGCTAAATTATGAAAAAAAACATTTGTCTCTCAGATGCGAGAGAAAGTACATTTCAAATAAAAAAAAGCGTCTTCTTACGTATAAGCTTACTCCTTGGGAGTAGTCTGCTGGTTATGGCGAACGCGGCCATTATTCCTTCCCTGGTGAGTATCAGTAAGGCATTCAATACCGTTTTTGGTGTTTCACTTTTAATGAGTTTCCCTGCTATAGCAGTAGTCATATTCTCGCCATTTGTTGGGCCATTGATAAACCGTTATGGGGAAAGAAAGGCTCTGCTTATGGGGCTTTTTTTATATGCTCTGACCGGGAGTAGTGGGCTCTGGTGCAATTCTCTTTATCTGCTTTTGTTTGGTCGACTGCTGCTCGGTGCTTCTATCAGTATCTGTATGACGGTTATCAATCACTTGATTGGATATCATTTTCATGGGCATGAGAGATCTCGTCTGGTTTCGCAGCAATCAATGGCTGTGAATATTGGGGGAATAGTGTTCATACTATTAAGCGGCGTGTTGGCAGAGCTTAACTGGCGAGTTCCTTTTTCATTATATTTATTCTCATTACCCGTACTGGCTCTCGCGTACATTTCAATAAGCGATACGCCACAGATGCAGCACGAAGATAAAATAACCAGACGAGCCATTAAACCAATGTTGCCAGCCTATGTATTAGGTGGGGTCGGGATGTTGATTTATTATATTACATTAATACATATGCCCTTTGTATTGAGCAATAACTACTCATTAAGTGCACAAAACATAGGATTAATAATGGCAATCATGGGCCTTATTTCTGCATTTGCCGCTTTATTCAATCACAGATTGAAAATATATATCGGTGAAGCCTGGCTTCTTGCTTTCTGTTTTGTTTGTCTTGGGACTGCATTAATACCTTACGTGTTTTTACCTGGCGTTATTTCACCTGTTATAAGCATCATATGTGCTGGCATGGGGTTCGGAATATTACTTCCTACCTTGACTGGCATCGTCATTGAGAGAAGCCCAGTACATTATCGCCCACAGTTATTGAGTGGCTTTGTCATGTCATATTTTTTAGGCCAGGCATTGAGTGCACCGCTGATGCAGTCCGGGTCTGTGTATTTATCACAAAGTATATTTATGTTTTCTGTCACTGTAATAGCATATGCTTGCGCATTTATTATATTTATCAGAAGACATACCATAAGCCGGGGTAACCAATAATGCTGACGTATTCGAACAGCTCACTGAGATTACGAGTGCAACGATCTTTAACGCCAGTTCGCTATTACAGAATCTAATCGGGTGTAGCGCGATGATATTATCTATATTTGGGCGGGAAGGTGTTGGGAAAAATCGTTCTTATTATACAGCAAACCAGTTAAGTAGGAGAAGTTAACCGAAACCAGCAGAAAGCCAAAATATCGAGCTTTCTGCTGTCAGCGCAATATCTCTAAACTGTCGCTTGTAGTGTCTCAATTGGTGCAGGCTTGCCAATTAAATAGCCTTGCACATAATCGATTCCCATCAGGAATAGCATGTGGCGAATATCTTCTGTTTCGACAAATTCAGCCACCAGGGTCATGTTCTTCATTCTTGCGAGTTCGCAAATCGACTCGACTATTTTGTAGTCTATTTCGCTGGAAATAATATTGTGAACAAAGCTGCCATCAATTTTAAGGGTATCAGCACGCATCGTTTTCAAGCGTGCATAGCTGGCGTAACCAGCACCAAAATCATCAATAGCGATTTTGCAGCCTAAACGTTGCAAGGCATCTAATGTTTTTTCAGCCTGTAAATTGTTGGTAAGTTCATGAGCTTCGGTAACCTCTAAAACAATCTGAGCAGGTGAAATACCATATCTCACCAACAATTTCTCAATATGGCCAGCCATGTCAGTACGGCAAATCGACGCCGTAGTCAGGTTAATGGCAAACCGCTGGTTTGGCCGTGAGTAGCGTGTTTCATCCATATATTTCATGGTGTTGTTTAAAACCCACAAATCGATACTGGATGACATACCAAATTCGTCAGCCATTGGTAGGAAGGTATTTGGGAAAATAATTTCATCGTTATCATCTCGCATCCTCAGCAGGACTTCGTGATAACAATCACCGTCCTTGTTTTCAATGGGTTGTGCCATTAAGACAAAGCGGTCCAACTCCAGCGCCCGTTGCAACAGGTTCATCATATCGACTTTGGTTTTAACCTGATTCTGCACCTGACGGCTGCTTTGCTTTCTGAGGTCTACCGGTAAATTTGTGGCGAGTGAGATCTCAGCTAGCGCACGTAGCTCACCGATTAATAAGTAAAGATGATTTACTGGGTAGTTTATCGTGCAGTAGCTAAAACCAATTTGTGGATAAATCTTTGCACCATCGCGAATAAAACGAAATTCTTTGGCTTTGCCGTACAGCGCTGTGATGCGTTTTTCGGCATTTAACGGATTGATGCGCACAATGAGATCATGCCCGGAGCTAACATAGATCAGTTCGTCTTTATTCAATACGGGTTTTAAGAAATGTGCCAGTGCTTGTTTATATTGTACTTGCATCAGCAAACCATAATGGCGGCCTAGTAACTCAAGATCTGGCATATATAATTGGCACAAAACAGAGATGGTTTTTTTCTTCAAATCTGTATCCAGTGCCAGTAAGTTTGGTAAATGTACCACTGGATCTATATACATCAAACGCTTAGTTTTTATATTCAAAGCACGTTGGCGGGTGATGTTTATTGCCATCAGAGTAATTGTTATTGAGAATGCCGAAAAACAAGAGGTTGCTACTGCAAGGTGCAATTTGTAATTAGCATCATTAGGGATGTATCTGTGATAATGATTACACAACACGATCAATACAACCCACCATACTACCGAAATAGCCGCATGACCCAGACGCAATGTTCCCCATATCATTACAGGTAACAATAATGTCAGCGTATAAATTGAGTTCATCAATGTTAACGTATGGCTTCTTGGGGAAATCATTAATGTCGTCAGCAGGATAATAGCACTGAATAAAAAAACGACTTCTAATGGGCGTAAGTCTTCCGAAACTTGAGTCCGAATTTTTTTAATGTATTTGATGAAATATAGCGGTGTTCTGATAGAACGAATGACCAGGTAACACATTGGTAATCCCACCATATTTCCAACTAGCATACCCTGGAAGTTAATTAATGTTCCGGTTGTTAACGGGCTAACATACATCATTGTCTGATGCACACCATACAGTCCAAGATAAAGCTCGGCATGGAAATAATTGAGGAATAAAGTGGCATTAATGAATATCAGCCAAAGCATGCGCTGCCAGGTAAGGCTATAATGCCCAAAGCTGGCTCGGCCTCTTTTCCCGGTGAAGCAGTAATATCCGGCGCAGCTGATGGCAACTGATGTGAAATAGTGCAGTAACGACATTAAAGCAGGTTCAATGCCACGGTCCGGTGCGACCCGGATGAACAGACACAAAATGATCCCTGGTAGGGATTTAAAGCCATAAATAAGGGTGAGAGCTGTGGTAAGAGCCATATTGAGATAAAAGATAGGTATTTCGAACCCGTCAACCATCCCATAGGCACTCATATGTTCAGTGATTGGATAGAGAAGAAATGGCAGCACAAGGGGCAGTGCCCACCATTTATCTTTATATTTGTTATACAGCGAAGAAACTTTCATTATCAATGTCTGCTTTTATTCACTAATTCCATAGTGATAGAAGAATTCACAAGCATCCATTGCTTAAGAATGAGTATTTAGGATACGTTTTTTACGAGAATCAGCCTTACACAGCCAAAAAGAGACATAAAAAGCAAGGTGCGAAATAATTAGAGTGAGTAATGCTAATGAAATATCATAATGAAATAACATATTTAACTTAAAATTTACGCTTGAAAGGTGTGCGCATTTATTATAACCAGAAATATCCTGTTGGATAATAAACATATATTTATTATCTTCAAGAGATTTTTTGCAAAAATTAAGACAACCAGATTGATGTTCCTTCTGGACGAGGGCTACTGGTTATCTTGAAGTTTATATTTCTGGCAGTACAGGTAAGGAATGCCTTCTCGGGTTATGAGGTTTGCATCTTTATTCAGCGCAAAAATATCGATATCGGTGACACCGGAATTTTTCAGGTAAAAGTCAGGAAGGAATTGCTGGAGCACTTCAGAAGGAGCCGTCTCACGATTGGAAATGACAATCTGGCGAGATATCCAGACTGGGCTGAGGCCGTAATCTGTGTGAGTAAAAAGAATGGTGCGCTGGACGGTGTACTCTTCTTGTGGGGTAACATTGATGATGCCGTTAATGTGCGCGATGCCTTTATCGTCACCGGATTTAAAATCGACAATCCCACGAAATGAAGCGTTATCTCTGACAATTTGCAAAGTGGCTCTACATACGAGGTTGTTTTGTTTCTCGTCAGCGTTCAGGTAAAGATTCAATGCCAGGCTTGCAAGAACCACCAGGCATACTAAAAAAATGATGCGTGTCTGCATTCTAAAAGAGGCAATCGATGAGAGTATCTTCATTGACTATCGTACCGAGGATAATAGACGGACTGACAAGAATTATCATGTGACAACTCCATACGAGTTGTACAAAGAATGATAGAAATGTTTTTCGTCTCGGGGTAAGCCGTTAGGTAAAGGAATTTATCATCTCGGCAGATTTCAGGGTGCTCCTTGATAAAACCTTCGTGGCGGTTGCGATTGCTGGCATCGTTGTTAACAAAATAGTGGCATTGGCCATCATACTTCAAAGAGGGGACGTAACTTGAAAAGTATTGTCCGGTAAACATCAAAGGGTAAATCATCACGCCCGCTATTATCACGGTGAGGATAATAATAACTGCTTCTGTCAGGTTCAATAGAGGTCGCTTTACCTTTGGAGCGTTATAAGTCGCAGTATCACTTATTATTTCTATGGGTAATATTTCTGGTTCTATCTCAGGTTCTACGTCAAAAACAGGTTCGTATTTTTTTTCTATGGTTATTTCTTGTTGTATGAGCAGACCCTTACGCGGGATTGTGGTGATTATTTGTTTCTCCACATTCATTTGTAAAAAGGACTTTCGCAAAGAGAGAATGCTTTGATAAAAAGCGTTAAAGCTAACCTGCCGGTGGCTTTCTCCCCATGCAAAAGCGAGCAACTCATTCTGTGTGACAATTTCACCGTGATTTCTGAGCAATAACAGTAAACATAATGAAGCTGTCGGTTTGAGTTTTATCTGTTCATGGCTGTCAGCATGCACCAGAGTTTGTTTTTCTGGTGAAAATGTTATTTTATTTTCAATGAGATAGCATAAATTATCTGCTTCGGACATGTTGCCAGTACTCTCGTTGACTCAGGCAGGATTTAACCAGCCCATTATAGACATAATAAACCCAGGAATAACCCAGAGTTTTATACCCGCCATACTTCAAATTGCACGGGTGTTGGCTGCACTCACAAAGTCTGTTCATTGACTAAAGTATGCTCCTGGAGATTATTTGGCCTCACACTTTGGGGCTGCTGCAACTGGGTTCAATTCTGCTACCTGCAAATTTGTCATCCCCTGGCGGCCGCTCGAATTATTTAGGGTATAGACACGTGCCCATTAGTCCACTTTTTGCCTGGTACAAGCGCAAAGTACATAACAAAACTAACACCCAATTTAAACAAAATAAATATATAAAAATCAATTAATTATATGTTTTTTGTGGTTGTTTTGTAATCACAAAGAGAAACGGCTTGATACAAAGAGTAAAAATATTACATTTTTACCAACAGGTAAATATACTTATTTGCACAATACTGCGAGAGCATAAATGTTTCCATAGTTATTATACCCGTCATACTTAAAGTTGTAGGAGTGTTGGATTCACTCACTTATCCCTGTCGCTTACTAAAATAAACGCTTGTGGATAAGCTACCTTGCCGCCTATCCACAACTTGAATTATTTAAGGCATATTTCTTTTAGGGACAAAAAATGGAAATTGTTGCTTTCAACGATAATCTCAATCCCATAACCGAATAAGAGAAACTGATGCCCCGGATCAATTTAGATGAATCTGTAATGCTCATTGGTGACGAGATAAAAAAATCAGAGAATGCATATTTCGCACTGAGAAAAAAACGTCAACGCATTGAGCTTAAAAAAGATGGCAACATATTCTTTCTGGAAAAAGGCTCTATTTCTGTGTACAGAGTTGAAAACGATCTTGTCACGATAAGTATTACAGCACCTGCGATACTGGGCCTGGCACAGATGCGTAGTGATGTGTCATCTCACTATATGCGTTGTGATACAGACTGCGAAGTGTGGGTTATGGGTGCCAATAATATCAATGAATTGCTTACGAAGAAAAATTTGTGGATGCATGCGTTTGATATTTTAACCCACCATCTCCATCGCTATTTCCAGCGTGAAAATCTACGATCTCATAAAACAATTCGCGAAATAGTGACGGAGCATGTGAAGCACATCTGGTCCCTGGCCCCAGAAATTCGCGATAAAACATCGGTTTACACGTTTATTCTTAGCCGGAACCACATTTCTCGTAGTGCTATCCATAAGGTATTACAGGAGCTTGTTAACGAAGGCAAGATAACCCTGAACCGCGGGAAACTGTCTACGTGTGGCGCTCTATAAAATATTAGCAGGCCCAAAAGCCTAAAAAGAAGCCGCAACGTAGACCGTTGCGGCTTCTTTTTTATCGTTCGCGTAATGCTTCAGCTTTGGCTCGAATAATCGGTTTGAGCAAATAACTAAGAATAGATTTCTTGCCTGTCAGAATATCCACCGTGGCAACCATACCAGGAATGATAAGCATCGGATGCTCCTTCGTGCCAAGGTAGTTTTTATCCGTTCTCAAGCGCGCAATATAATAACTGTGCCCTTCTTTATCGGTCACAGTATCCGGGCTTATCTGCACCAGTTCGCCATTCAAGCCACCGTAAGTGGTGTAATCGTAAGCGGTAAATTTCACCATGGCATGCTGGCCTGGATGCAGGAAAGCAATGTCACGCGGTTGGATTTTGACCTCAATAAGCAATTTGTCATCCAGTGGAACGATTTCAACCAAATCACTGCCTGGCTGAATAACGCCGCCAATAGTATTGACCATCACCTGTTGTACGATGCCACGAACCGGGGATACCACCATCGTACGGTCGACCCGGTCTTTCAACGCTTTACCTGTAGATTCTGCTTTGCTCAGATTGGTACGAGCTTCATTAAGCTGAGACAGCGCATCGCTTTGGAAGCGGTTGCGGCTTTCACCAATTTTGTTGTCAATTTCTTTGGCTTCGGAATCGGCTTTTGGAATGGATAAAGTAATTGAATCCAGTAGGCCTTTAGTTTCCACTTCTGTTCTACGCAAACGCAGAATTTCTACTTTAGAAATTGCGCCAGAAGCCAACAGCGGCTCAGACATTTTAATTTCTTGTTGCAGCAAACTCAGGCTGTGCTTGTATTGATCCTGCTTGGACTGGAAGTCGCGCAATTCCTGCTTCTTCTGCACGAGCTGTTCGTTAAGACCCGAAATTTCATTCTGGAACTGCCTGCGACGGCTGTTGAATAAATCAAGTTCACCGTGTGCAACATCAGGTGCAAGCTTCACGATGTCATCAGATATCACAAAGTCTTTGTCTTCAGCTTCTGCTGTCAGACGATCGATTTTCGCTCGTAAACCGAGTTTATCGGCCTCAGTTTCACCAACATTTGAGGCAAACCGCGTATCATCCAGATGCAACAGCGGCGTGCCAGCATTAACAATTTGTCCTTCATGAACAAAGAGTTCAGTAACAATTCCGCCTTCCAGGTTCTGGATTTTTTGCAGGCGTGAAGAAGGAATCGCTTTGCCTTCACCACGAGTGACTTCATCGAGCCTGGCAAATCCTGCCCATAATATCGCCAACAAAACTAACGCAAGAATAGTCCACAGCGTCAGACGGATAACGCGTGGCGCATCATCAATAAGCGCATGACTGACTTCATTAATATTATCGACTTGATTCTCATCGCGACCGTTAAAATAGTGGCGAAGCTGTTCTCGGTAACGTCCAAATAACTCAGCGAGACGCATTGATTTGACCCTTCTTCAGCGCATCCATAACAATGGCTTTCGGGCCATCGGCGATAATGCGTCCTTTATCAACAATAATCAGACGATCAACCAGAGACAGCATTGACGCACGGTGGGTGACCAGTAATAACGTTTTGTTTGCAATAAACGGTACCAACGCTTGTTTGATCTTGTCTTCACTGGTGTTGTCCATCGAACTGGTCGGTTCATCCAGCAGCAGAACCGGCGGCTCCAGCAACAGGGCACGTGCCAGCGAAACTGCCTGACGTTGCCCACCGGACAATTGCATGCCGCGTTCACCCACTTGCAGGTTGTAACCGTCAGGATGAATACGGGCGAATTCGTTCACGCCCGCAAGTTCTGCGGCGCGCAGCATTGTTTCATCATCAACATAGCGCGCACCGGAAACCAGGTTATCGCGCAGCGTTCCATTGAATAGCTGAATGTCCTGCGGGACGAAGCCAATGCTGTGGCGTAAATCGTTAACGTCCAACTGGCGCGCATCCACATCGTCAATCAAAATATTCCCGGCGGTAGGCTGGTAGAGATTAATAATCAATTTGCTCAGAGAACTTTTGCCCGAGCCACTACGCCCGATAATTCCGACCTTTTCACCCGGTTGGATGGTCAGGTTGATCTTCTGTAAGGACGGATTTTTCTGCTCGGGATAACTGAATTCAACGTCTCTGAACTCAATGCTGCCGCGGAGATTTTCGCGTTTAAGCGGATGTTCATCCGCACGGCGCTCTTGCGGCAACGACATCATGTGTTCAGTATTTTTAATGGTCAGACGCGCTTGCTGATAACGTGCGATAAGCCCGGTGAGCTGGCCCATTGGCATCAGCGCGCGGCCATTAAGCATGTAGCAGGCAATCAGCCCACCCATGCTCAACTTACCGCCAATAATCATATAAACGCCGACGATAATCATGATGACGCCAGAGATCTGCTGGAACCAGCCGGTCAGATTATTGGCGAGGCTTGATAGGGTTTTTACGCGTAATTCAAGGCGGCTTAAACTGCCCAGAGTTTGTTCCCACTGATACTGACGTTCGCTTTGGGCATTGTTAACTTTGATGGCATCCAGGCTGCTAAGGGTTTCTATAAGCAGCGACTGGCGTTCACTGGCCAGACTCATCGTTTTAGCAACGGCGGCATTAACCGGTTTTTGCAAAGCCCAACTGATCAGTAACGCTATCGGGAAAGTCAGCAGTGGGATCCAGGCGAGCGAGCCACCGATGATGCCAATAACCAGCAATAGCAACAGCGTAAATGGCAAATCGATAAGCGTGGTCAATGTGAGTGATGAGAGGAAGTCACGCAGTGACTGAAACTCATGAATGTTCTGCGCAAAGCTGCCGACACGGGCAGGGCGTGCTTTCATCTCCATACCTGTGATGCGTTCAAACAAAGTGGCAGAGATAACCAGGTCGCTCTTTTTCCCTGCGATATCCAGGCAGATACCGCGCAGCATTTTTAATATCAAATCAAAAATAAATGCCAGGCAGATACCTAAAGCTAAAACCCACAAGGTCACCGTCGCATGATTGGGAACGACCCGATCATAAACGTTCATGGTGAACAACGGTGTTCCCAGAGCAATCAGGTTAATCAGCAGGCTTGCTAACACCGCATCCATGTAGAGATACCGCGACAACATCAGCGTATCTTTGAACCAGGATTTGGTGCGCGGCAGGAAGGATTCAGACTGTAAATCAAATTCATGGCGAGGATGGGCAAAGATAACCTGGCCTGCGTAGAGTTGCTCGAGCTCAGCACAACCAATGTTGATTTCGCCGCCTTCGCTTTCACTTGGCATTATGCGTGCCGAGCCGTCTGCGTTCCAGGCTAGTAACACTGCCGCACCGCCATCAATGAGCTCAATGATGGCGGGCAGGGACATCGCAGGGATTTTATCCAACGCACGTTTTACGACACGCGCTTTAAACCCGACTCGAGCTGCTGCTCGAGGTAAAATAGGCAACGTTAGTCGATCGTTTTCCAGCGGTAATCCGCTACTTAATGTTGAGCGGCTTGCCGATTTACCATGCAAAGAACAAAGAACCAGCAGGCAATCAAGTAATGGATCATCATTGCGGCTGCGCGGGTCATGATAATGAGACGCCTCAACAGGAGGTGCCTCTGACATTGTATTCATGTGTTCTACTTGCGAATTCATTAGTAAGAATATTCCCGACGCAGTGGTGCTATAAAAATTAATGGCAGGCTAATAAAAATAATCCGGCTAATAATCATTACCATTTAATAAGAACTATTTAAGTTCAGGCAGTGCATTCTTATCGGCAGAATCGATGGGTTGACCTGCTGTGGTTGGCGTGATTTTTAATACTTTTAATAATTCACCGATGCGCGCAAAAATTCGGTACCCGGTTGATATTTCCAGGTAACGTAATTCAACCAAATGACGTTTTGAGGAAAAGACTTCATTTTCACTGTCCAGTAAATCAAGCAGTGTGCGTTCACCCAAGCTGAATTGATCCTGGTATGCGATACGAACTTTCACGCTACGGTCGGCATATTCTTCTGCCGCAGGCAGTTGGTCACGGGCGCTATTTAAAGCCGACCATGCCAGACCGATTTCCTGGTTCATCTGGCGCAACGTGTTATTACGCACATCCTGAGCCTGCTTCTCCAGGTATGCGCGGGATTCCATTGCTGCTTTATCGCTACCGCCCTGGTAAAGGTTGTAATGCATTTTCACCATCGCTTGCCATTCTTCGGTATGGGCGCGGGTGGTGTCGGTGTCATTACTGATGCTGCGTGAAAGCTCAACATCTACACGTGGATAAAACGTTGATTTTGAAGCTTCATATTGCTGGCGGGTTGCTTCAATATCCGCATTTGCTGATTTCAACAACGGATTGTTGGATTCCATGATGCGCTTAGCATCCGTCAATGAAGTTGGCAGCATGGTGTTTACATTTTCAGGCTGGCTTAAATTTTCAGGAGCTTCACCCGTCACACTTTCAAACGAGGTATTTGCATCCTCAAGGTTGGTCTGTTCAGTCAGCAAATTGTTGCGAGCCTGTGCCAGACGGGCTTCTGCTTGCATCAGGTCGCCAGAACGGCCAACGCCTTGATCGGTACGCAAACGAATTTGGTCGTAGATGCGCTCATGGTTTGCCAGATCATCCTGTGCCAGGCGAACAAATTCCTGACGTTGCAACACATCAACATAGGCCTGAACCACGTTATACGCGGTGGTTTCGCTAACATTCAACACATTGAAAGCGCGAGAGTCGACGGTGGCTTTCTGACGGCCAACTTCGCTGGTCGTTGCAAAACCGTCGAATAAATTCTGATCGAGACTGAGCGTGGCATTGTTCGGGGAAAGATTCATCCCATTGCTACTGCCGCCTGCGCGCGTAGTCGCATCGTTAATATTTTTCTGGCCTGCTTCGGCATTTACGTTCAAAGAAGGGAGATAACCACCGCGTGCCGCACGCAAATCTTGTTCAGCAGAATAACGGCTGTTTACCGATGCATTAACTTCCGGATGACTGGATAAGGCCTGCTTTACGGTGTTCTGTAAGCTTTCTGCGTTTACTGACTGTATTGAAAAACAGGTGAGTAAAAAAACGAAAAACTTCTGCATTTCACTGAAACCTTATTACGCGCGTTAACGATATCCCTATATCACGCTTTATATCCATTTTAATTTTTAACAAGAAGCATCATGCTTACTAACAAACACAGGAATAATATCCTAATTATATTAATTAGAATGGAATGAGGCTTTCATTCGAAATAGTAGTGAGTGTTTTGTCACATCATGTTTCACTTTGGCTCATTTTTGATTATATTTAACGCTCAGTCAAGCTCCGGATAATAGCATTTTAATAACTGTGTTTTTTTCTACATTTATTAAATGCTCAGAATAAGAAACTGTCCATTAATGGGCTTTTATATTTTTAGCTATGCATTGTGAATGAAAAGATAATATTGTTAATTATTTAATTTATTGCGGTGTTATACCCAATATAATTTGAATTGCAGCCAACACTTCTGCTGCGTGAAGTATGACGGGCAACTAAAAATAACGATGAGATTCAATAAAGGGTTCGGGGCGCCATATAATCCATACCAATATTCGCGGCTCCAGTAACCAAACCGCATCACACTGAATTTTACGGATGGCCAAAAAAACACATTGGCTTGTGATGCCCAGTCTCAAACATCCGTTGGGCAGCTCAACCAGATTTAAATGGTCTACTCGAAGCTGAAATTACCCCTTTAGCAACACCCACAGATGCGGCCCTTGGGCCACATCCAGGCGATATGTGTTTTATGTAACTACCGAACCGGTGAACGGGAAACCTGTGTAGCCACAGATCTCACCCTACGAATATCGGTTTTGTACGAGGGATTCTCACAAGCGATATCCGCCTTTTACAAAGACTGATCAAAACGGCGCAGGTTCACCAAGTAACTGGCCCATCGCACCATAAATCCCCACTTCTTGCAGCACTCGTAACTCGCCTTGCGTTTCAACGCGCTCGGCAATCAATGGCAAATCAATATTGTTGGTCGCACTGTGTAACACATCAATAAACAGGCGCTTATCGCTTTCAATATCAATATGGCGGATATAGCTGGAATCGATTTTTAGATACGCCAGGCCCCATTGCGACAGATGACCAATCATATCGAAGCGGCTACCGAAGTGCTGCAGTCCGAGGCCACAACCATATTGATTCAGTGATTTAATAAAGACTTCCATCTGTTCGGGTTCTGGCAGTTGGTTTTCGTCCAGTTCGAGAATTAACCGGCTGGCAAGCTGTGGTTTCAGCTTCAGTGGGCTGAGCAGTTTTTTGATGGTCTGTTCATTTGCCAGGGAATTCCCCGACAGGCTGAGTGCCAGATATCCCGGATAACTTTTCAACTGTTTCAGCGTCAGACTTAACATCACCTGATCAAGCCGTTGGCTCCAGCCAAAACGATGAATCCAGGGCAAGAAACGGCCTGCGGTAATGCTGTTACCTTCTTCATCAACGATGCGCGAAAGTACTTTGTAATGAAGAATTTTCTGCGGATTTTTACAGTCCACGACCGGCTGGAAGAATAACTGGAATTGCTCTTTATCCAGCGCTTTCTCAAGACGGGTAAACCACAAATGCTGGTCTTCAGTGGCGGCGTTAACCTCAGGGACTATGTTCGTCTCGTGAGCCGTGTGTGTTTCTGCTTCCATCAACGCACGGTCTGCCTGAACAAACAACGACTGCGGAGAATCTCCGTAACTGAACGGCACCATTCCGGTGTGTGCGACAGGATTAATGTCCGACATACCGGTAGCGTAGAAAGCAGAAAGCTGCTGATTAAGCGAATGTTGCAGATTCAGCATTTCGTTGTGGGAAACACCAGGGCAGAGCAGGGCGAATTCACCCCCGCGGATACGGGCAAGAATACTGTCTGCGTTAGCATGTTGGTTTTTCACCACATTCATCATATCGGCAACATGCTTGAGCAGGTTATCGGTATGCGGGCCGCCAAAACGCTGGTTCAAACCGCCGAGATCCTGAATACGCAGCAACAGCAAATATCCCGACGCCGTTTCTTCATCGCTTAAACGCGTTTGCATTTGCATGTCGAAAGCGCGGCGGTTAGCGACCCCTGTCTGGCTGTCGAGATACGCTTCATTGTGTAAACGCTCACTATGCTCGGCTTGATCTTCAAACAGCGATTTGAGCTTGGTAACCATCAAGTTCATGGCTTCAACCACGCGGCGCAGCTCAGGCGTATTTGGCAAATCGAGCTGAGTGAGATATTCGCGGCGCGTAATGGCTTGAGATTGCTTCACCATATAGTTAAGCGGGCGTAACTGGCGACGGAGTAACGCAGCGCCAGCCAGAATGCAAACTACGCTACAGGCCAGCATCCACAACAGATTGGCAAGCGTACTTTCCCACAAGCGCTTTATCGCAAATTCGGGGTTACTCACCACTTCCACGCGGGCTGCCTGCTGCCAGCCGCGCATAATAGTGGCTTCACCGGCTTGGGGGGCGACATTGACCAGGCCGACAAACCAGTGCGGAACCTCAGGTATCGACGACGACGTGGTACGTTCAAGAATAGTTTTGTCGTTATCCTGATCGATAATGCGGATAGCATCGTAATAACCGCTATCAAAAATAGAACTGACCATCAGCTCGATCATCGCCGGATCGTCAACGTGCGGTGTAAGCGATAAACCCAATGCGGTTGCGGCGTCCTGCGCATGAGATAGAAGCTGATTATTGTATTGTTCCCGTGAGCTTTCGAGATTAACAATAAAACTACCGCTGAAAATAATCAGCATAAACATAAAGATAGCTATAAGAAGCTGTTTAAAAAGAGACACAGGCTTTTCCTATTCATCAATCGGGAATCCTTCTTCCCGCATTTTTTTCAATACATCCTGCCAGCGAGAAAGGCGCTTACTATCTCCGACACGTTTATTATTCTGACTACCTGGCAACCACAACCCACTATCATTAAAGGAATAAACCGGTAATAAATCTGGGCGCTGCGTGGCGGGTAAAATATTATCCGTCAAACTATCAAGCACGATTGGAATAGCATCGGGTGTGGCATACCAGGTTAATACCATGTGCGCCCTGTTAAGGCGGATAGCTTTAACGTAGGTAATACGTAGCTTTTCTCCTGAAACACCCAAATGACGTAGTGTGAAATATTTGGCTATTGCATAATCTTCGCAATCAGCCTCTCCTTTGCGTAATGATTCTATTGGTGTTGCCCAGTAATCAATTACATGCCAGATATCGATATCTTCACGGTAGTGAAGTTGTTGGTTAAAAAATCGATTCACCGCATTGAGCTGTGCAAGCTCACTTTCGTTACGTTGCTGAATAAGTAACTGCTGCCAGCCATTAATTCTTTGTTCAGCATTTTGGCTCGCCGGGCCATACAGTTTGTCGGCCCGCTGTTGAATGGTGGTGAAATCCCAGGCAGCATGTAATGAGCTGCCTGCAAATAACAACCACAGCACACCCACAAATATGAGAGATGCAGAATACCTGGAATACCACCTGACTGAGTTCAATTAAAACGCCCGTATTTAGTCGCTATGCTTATTTTTTATGACCACTTTTTGCACTAACAACTTGTTCACCAGCTGCATGTTTTGTGGGGACTCTAAAATGCGCTCAAGCGTTTTATCGACAAATGCGACAAACATGGGGTCTTGTTTCTTCATCATGATCGCATACTTCATTTTATCACCCACCGTTTCATGCGAAACGGTGAAATCTTCAGGGTGTTCGCTTTGGTTGATAAATGGGTAAGCCAATATATCATCCAGTATGACGGCGGCGGTGCTATGCTGGGCCATCATATTAAAAGCATCTTCCATCGTATCTGACGTAATGATTGAGAGGCTGAGATGTTTCTCACGATTAACTCTATTCAGCTCTAACAGATCTTTAGAACCACGCGGCACACTCACGGTACGGCCTTTCAAATCATTGAGCGATCTAATGTTATTCTTGCCCAAGGAAACGATCCGCATATTAGCAACATAATAATCGTTGGAAAAAGAGACACTGCTCTTTCTTTCGGGTGCATCAGTATTGACGCTACAATCCATATCTATCTTGCTACTATTGAGTGATGAGACGCGATCGGTAAATAAAATAGGAATGTAGTTAATAGCGAGCTTTTTCAGACCCAGCGAATGGCGTAATTCATCAGCAATTAAATTGCACAACGTAATAGTGTAACCGGTGACTTTTCCATCATTATCCCGGAAAGAGAACGGCGCGAGTTGACGGTAACCAATGTTTAAAGTGTTGCTTTGCTTAATATGCTCAAGCGTGGGGGAAACCGGGGCTGCCCACATGTTTCGGGAGACGATAGCCAACGCGAGCAACATTGTCGTTCGGAACAAAAGTTTTAGTTTACAGGAAAATATTTTTTTCATATTAGTACACATAAGGTGACGTTGATGTGATGAGTGCTTTTAGATCCGTCGACATCGGAATATTTAGATTTATTGCTTTCGGTGGGATTGGGGACTGAAACCATCGCTGATAAATGGCGGTAAAATCTTTGCTGGAAAAAAGTGATTGCATAGTACTGTCCAGGAAGTTTTTGAACTCACTGTCATTCAATGGCAGCAATAATCCAGCAGGGATCGGTGGGCTTAATGCCTCATCTGATATTTCAAGCTCTTCCGCTTTGGCAGAAAGTGCAATCATTCCTTTCAGGAAAACAGTACTTGAAACTAATGCAGGTAGTTCACCACTTTCAATATCATTGAATGCGACGTTATTATTGTTATCAAGTTCGATATTTAAATTGAGATCGTTAACTCTATTGATGTTATGAATCTGCTCAACATAAATGGTGCCGCTTTTAACCAGTATGCTATGCCCGGCTAAATCCTCAATTGTGTCAGTGTGGTTGTTTTTTCGGGTAACGAAACGAGTACGCGAGAAAAAGTAGGGCAGGGAAAACTCAGCTTGCTGATGACGTAATTCTGAATAAAAAGCCGGGATGCACATAACATCCGTCACATGATTCTTGATTAACACGAACTGTGACGCGGTGCTGCTTTTAATCCAGTGGACTTTAAGGTCTTTAATTTTTAGTTTTGTTTTGACGGCATCAACTATTTTATTACAAATATCAATGGAGTAACCCGCAGGGCGCTGAGCATCAAGATAGGAGAATGGGAACGCATCATCTTGATAACCCAGTGATATTGACTTTGTTTTTGCTATTTTCTCCAGCGTGTTATTACTGTGGATGGGGTGCGCCTGACATATTTGGCTTGCCAATAGTAATAACGAAGCCGCAATAGTTGATGCTTTAGACAAAGATGATTTATTAAACATTGCAAACTTCCCCATCGAGCACTTTATCACCAAAAGTTGACGGTAAGTCTTTCTCAGGTAGTGGTCGGCTGTAGTAGTAACCCTGAACATTTTGGCAGGAAATACGTCGCAAAATGGTTCGCTGCTGCTCAGTTTCAACCCCTTCTGCCGTCACGCTCATGCCATATTTCTGGGCAAACTGAATCAGCATTACTACCAGATACTGGCTAGCACTTTCTTGCTCCAGTTTCATAATCAGCGTGCGGGCAATTTTAATGCGCGTGAAGGGATAAATAAGCAGGTAATCCAGCGCCGCGTATCCTGTTCCAAGGTCATCCATCGCAATGGAAATGCCCATCTCACGAATTTTTTTGAATACCGGCAGCGCGATAGACTGATCCAGTTTTTCAGATTCCGTTACTTCTATTTCCAGGCGATTAGCGGCCAGACCGCTGGTCTTTAGTGCATCAACAATCACATCAATAAAACCTGGGCCATGTAATTGATAGGCCGAAATATTTACCGCAACTTTTGTTGTATCCGGCCACCTGGCGGCAGCCATGCAAGACTGGCGAATAATCCACTCACCCAGACGGATAATAAGACCGGATTCTTCGGCAATATTAATAAAGTAGTCTGGATATATCAGCCCCTTGGTTGGATGATTCCAGCGGATAAGTGATTCGTAACCACAAACGCTTTCATCTTCCAGGTCGATAATTGGCTGGTAATGCAGCACAAACTCATTGTTATCAATGCCGTTAATAATTTCCTGATTAACGAACACGCTATTGGTGTGCTTCATCATCATGCCATCTTCAAAGAAGTGGTAGCAGCCGCGCCCGCTATGTTTTGAGGCATACAATGCCAGGTCGGCATTAATCATTAAGGTTGTTGCGCTATTGCCCTGATAAGGTGCTGTGACAATGCCTACGCTGCAACTAATAGCAAAAGAGTTGCTGCCGTAAGTAAATGGAATGCTCAGTGCGCGCACAATTTTCTTCGACAGCGCCGCGGCTTCCTGGCAATTGTCCGACTTCACGCATTGAAGAATGGCAAATTCATCTCCGCCTAAGCGGGCGGCAAAGTCCATCGGCCCTAACAGTAATGACAAACGCTGTGCCACTCCAATGAGCACTTCATCCCCGGCGGAGTGGCCGAAGGTGTCATTAACCGGTTTAAAGTTATCGAGGTCTATCAGCAGCAGGTTGAATGATTGTCCATTCTGATTCATTTCACGGATGCATTTATCCAGTGCCTGGCTGAAGGAAGCACGGTTCGGGAACCCGGTGAGCGAATCATGGTGGGCCATGTATTCCATTTTTTGCGACATGTCCTGCATACGTTGCAGGTAATCGCGTTCCACCATCGCTACGCGGAGTTTTTCTATCGCTGCTGCTAACCTACCGATTTCGTCATCCTGATCTAAATAAGGGGTAATGAGATCGGTTTGTTCGTGCGCAATGCGGGTTAAAGAGTTAATCAGCAATGGAACCGGGCGGAACATGCGGCGCATGAACACTGTTACCAGCGCGAGGGTCCCCAGCAAAATCAGCGCCAGAATCACCAGCGTTTTCTTTAGCATGGCGTCGTATGCCGCGTACAGCTGGCTTTTGTTGCCAATACTGCTGATTAAGCTGCCAAGAAGTTCGCCTGACGGTGCAAGAATAGGGACTGCGCTAATAAAACATTCCTTTCCATTGATGGAGGCAAAGCCAATGTAATAGTTCGCCAGGGCTTCGGTGGCTCTTTCGTGTTTGAACTTGATTTTTGCTTCCGGTGACTCTGAGCTATTGCTGATGCCCTGGAAACCTTTCTCTGGCGTATAAAGGAAAAGCCATGTCGGGTTACGCGTTTGCACTGAGGCCAGCGCCAACACATCGACAGGGTTGTAGCCAGTTTGAATCACGGAATCCGGGTCACCCAATTTGTGCTCAGAGACGATGCGCGTAATTTGCCCCGTTGGGCTGGTGCCCACCGCGACATTGGTGTAAACATTTCGCACGATGTAAGTCATTATCTGAGCGTTCGCTTCAGCTTGATGTACCCATTGCTGGTACGAAAAACTGTCGATCAGGCCCCAACCGGCACATGCACCCGCACCAAACGCAATAAGAATACCCGCCAGCAAAAACTGGGTGATTTTCCCTGCAATAGAATGGTGCCAACCTTTTACGCTTTTAAGCGAGAAAAAACTTTTAGCCACAGATTGTTGGTTTCCTGATAAATGCGAAAGACTCATGAATTAAAGATTTGATATTAACTCATTGTTATATATTTTCTGGCTGTTGCTTATATGTGAGTTTTTATGAAGTGTGTCAGGCGTTGTATCAACAATAATGAACGGTTGTGTAACATTATTGATGAGCTAATAAATATAGGTATATAAAAGACGCGCCGGGACTATAGATAACACTTGTGGTCAAGTCAATCATAAAGAATGTATATTAAACGCTAACGAGGATCTTGAGTGATTCTCTTTAGTACTGCTATTAAATAAAGCGGGCAGATACCGCATGGCATTGTCTTTCAATAAACAATATAAAACTCAACTCCTTTTTCGTTTCTATAAAATAATTCAATATTTTCAGCTTGTTATGGTTTCTGCTATTTGCTGGGATGATGCTTTTTTTGTGTTTAAAAATGTCCATTTCTGCCTATATATGGCAGTTCTTTTTTGTTCGAAAAATGAATACAATTAAAAATGACTTGAGAGTGGTTATGGATTTTCCCTTCATTTGTCACCAAAATTATTAAAAATGTTCATGGCCGGTTGTTAATTTCTTGTTTGCTTTTAAGCTAACTTGAAAAACAGGCATGTTCTTTTTCCCTCATGTGTAAATGTTAATTAATTGCGGCATTCTTTATTTAAATATATCTGCCGTGGATGTTTAACAATTTAACAATGCACGTACCAAACTGCATGAATAGTAACTAAAGCCTATATCCAACGCATCTGCTGCTTGAAAGACGATGGGTATACATAACGGGTTAAAAACTTGGACTCTACAACGAGCAACAGCGCAGCGCGTACCAATAAAAGGTGGGGTTTACCGCTGATCCTCCCGTGCCTGCTTTACTTACTAGCACAGCTTCTCAGCAGCCAGCGGGTTTTTGAAGGCCATATTTTGGTGGTCTATGACCTGAAATTAGCGGCATTAACCGCGCTGTTGGTGCTGTTTGGTTACAGAGTCTTTCCTGGATTCATTCTTCTTGCGGCTTACACACTGCTCTTGCGCCCACAAGCTGAAGTGAATGAATTATTGTGCTATTTGGCGGCTTCACTCATCAGTACTTACCTCTACCGCTTAAGTGCCGGTTGGCGTAGTTCTGCAAGTTTTGGCCGCATTCAGCTAACAAGCAAAAGAATTGTCTGGCTGTGCGGTTGCAATGCTGTATTGAGCATTATTTTTTGTGAAGTAGTTTGCTGGCTTATGTACCACAGAACCCCTTCAACAATAAGGTATTCCGATCTTTTCAGCGCTGAGACTTTGGTTAGATTACAAGGGATTATGAATGGTTGTGCAACCGGTATTCCCTTGTTTTATACGGTGCTGCGGATAATCGATCGCCCAAAGTATTGGTTTACTTGCGCAAGGGCGATGAAAGCCCAGTTTTCAGCAAATGTGAGTCTTTTACAGTTTACCGTGTGGTCAGCGTTAGTCATTGGCCTGATGGTCTGTCTGAACATCTCATACCAGAGCAATATCCTGTTCACTTTTTATAGCCTGATACTCATTTTCCCGCTCATGCTATGGAGCGCAGTGCGCATTGGTTATGTTTTTACCAGTCCCGTCTGGACAGTAATGATGATCGTGCTGGCGAAGAATAACGAAAACTATATCGCGCTAAACGACGACTTCATGCTGCATCAGGTGCTGGTTTCAACGGTCATTTTTATTTTCACTCTGACTCTAGTCATCATGGGTGTGTTGGCCAGATTCAACACGTTACGTTTCGAACAGTTGCTGCATATGGGTCTGACAGATCCGATGACAAACATGCCAAATCTGCGGGCATTAAAGGCAGACATCAAAGCCTCTCCGAACTCTACTGTTTGCCTGATTCAGGTTCCGGAAATGGAATTATTCTCCCGCCGTTATGGTTTGCACTTCCGTGCCAGATACCAAAAAAAATTGGCAGAACACTTGGGCGCCACGCTGAATGCCGATGAAAAAGTTTACTACCATGCGGGATTTGGCTTGTTGCTTAAACTGGAACAACCGAGTTGGGGGCGGCTCAGCATTCTGTACGGTGCAGCCAATACGTTTCGCTATTCACATAACAATCAGCAGCTTGGATTTCGAAGCGGTCTTGGATACTGCCGGGCGACCCAGTTTTGTAATGACGTTTATAGCCTGACCGGCAAGCTGGGTATCGTTTCCGGGTTATCGCTGGTGAACGGTAAACCTGAAAACCTCGAGGCGCAGTCCAGTCGCATCATCGAAAGTTATATCGTTGGGCGCACTGATATTCGCACGGTGTTGCAGAAAACGCTGGATAACGATGCATTCGTTTTAATGGCGCAGCCCATTGTCAGCACTCGCGGGGAAGAACGGTATCACGAGATACTGCTGCGCATGTTGGATGAGGAAGGGCGGTTTATTCCACCTGACAGGTTTCTTCCGGTGGCAACTGAAGCCGGCCTTGCCCCGGATATTGATTTGTGGGTGATTAGAAACACCTTAAAAACGATGCAGCAGCACCCTGAGCGCAGTTTTTCAATCAACCTGGCTCCTGTGACCGTCTGCCGTGGAAGTTTTGTGCATCACGTTCAGTTACTGCTTACGGAATTTGGGGTCAACCCACAGCGCATTATCTTTGAAATCACGGAAGCTGATGCACTGTCTGATACCGAACAGTCGCAGAACACGGTTCGTTCGCTCAAAAGTCTGGGATGCCGGGTCGCCATTGATGACTTTGGTACCGGCTTTTCAAGCCATGCCCGCTTAAGGGATGTCAGCGCGGATATTCTCAAAATAGACGGCTCTTTTATTCGTGAAATTACTGAGAGTGAAGTCAGCCACTACATTGTTGAATCATTTTGCCATGTGGCAAAAATGAAAAATATGCAGGTAGTCGCCGAGTATGTTGAAAACGAAAAAATCCAACGCTGTCTGGAAAGAATGAATGTGGATTGGCTACAGGGTTATCACATTGGTAAGCCTGTACCGTTACTTTCGCTGGTATGAACAGCAAATATTTAGCCGTTGCAGGGTGAATTAGCGGAAGCGATATCCACGTTGTGCGCGAGAAACATCTATTCAAACTCTTTAGATAACTGGAAACCCATGCACAGATTTCTAACAATGCAGAGCCGTTCAGAAGTGAAACAGGCATCAGGCAAAGAAAATTTTTTCACATCATGGCTGCATAAGTTGCACGTGGGCGTCGCCATGAAACTGGGGCTAATGCTGGTCTCGTGCATTGCAGTCCTACTGATTGGCGCTTCGTTTTTGCTCTCGTCTTATTTAGCGACGCAACTGCAAAATAATGCGTTGGAAGTTCTGCGCTCCAACACCAGGATCTTCCATAACAATATTTTGACGGAATACAAAAGGATAACGAGGGACGCTGGACGTTACAGCAACGTTTATATTAACAATTATCAGAACATGTCCCCGGCACCATTGCATTCTTTGGATGGAGAGGCGTTAAAAGCCTTATTAAGCGATACCAAAATTAATGCTCACTTCACCGAATTAACCAGCGTATTCGCTTCTACCTTCGTGCGGGAAGGCGAGCAGTTTGTTCGCGTTTCCACTTCACTTCAGGGCAAAGAAGGCAGAATTGCCACCTCCACTGTGCTCAGCAATGACAACCCAGCATTGGCAGGGCTTATCAAAAACAAACCTTACACTGGGGTGGTGGTGTTATACGGAAAGCAGTTCATTAGCCACTATGAACCGATTGCCGATAAATATGGCCAGGTTGTGGGTGCCGTAGCGATTGGTTTTGATGTGAAGCTTGCTTTGCAGCCGGTGATTAAAGAACTGTTAGCGGTTCATATCGGCGAAGGGGGTTACGCTTATGTGATGGATGCTGGATTTAGCCCTGGTGCGATGGTTTCGCACCCAACGCTTGCCAATCAGCATGTTGAAAATCTTACCGATGCCCACGGCTACAAACGCTTCTCCGACATTCTTGCGAAGAAAAACGGCACCATTTATTACGAAACCGTCAGTGGTTACGGTGCTGCTCCGCGTCAGAGAGTAGCTGTCTTTGAACATATTGAGGGTATCAACTGGATAGTCGCTACCACCAGTTATGTCGATGACGTTGCCCGAAGCAGCAATCTGGTACGCAATAGCCTGCTGCTTTTCAGTTTGTTGTTGATGCCGGTGATTCTGTTGCTGATTACCATCACTAGCCGCATCTTGATTTCAAGACGTTTAAATAACGTGCTGAAAATTTCGCAATCTATTGCCCTGGGCGATCTCACCGTTGATGTGCATGTTGATCACAATGATGAAATTGGTGAGTTACTCAGCGCCAATGAAATGATGAGAGCGTCTTTGCACGCACTGGTGGGCGGGGTTGTTTCCCATGCTCAGCATGTGCATGAAGCGGCGTTAAACATCACTGAAGCGGTGGATGGGCAAGCCTCCACTAGCGTGGAAACCTCTTCTTCGGTGGCAGAAATTACCTCGACGATGGAAGAGCTGTCGGCCTCCTCAACACAAATTGCAGAACATTCTCGCGCGGTGGTGGATATCGCCAATGTCACCCTCGATGACTGTAATAAAGGCTCTGATTCGATGGGCGAGTTGCTCACTCGCATGGCTGATATCGACAGTGACAACCAGCAAAGCATGCGAGAAATCATGATGCTGGGGAACAAATCAAAAGAAATTAGCCGCGTGATGGTGATCATCAACAACGTTGCGGATCAAACTAAGCTCATCGCCTTTAATGCAGCACTGGAAGCGGCAAGTGCAGGTGAGTCCGGTAAACGTTTCTCTGTGGTTGCCGCAGAAATCCGTCGCCTGGCGGATTCGGTCACGGAATCGACCTTTGAGATTGAAAACAAAATCAGTGAAATTCAGAATTCGATTAATCGACTGGTTCTCAACGCCGAAAAAGGCAGTAACAGCATAAAAGCAGGGACTAAAGCCTGTAAAGTCAGCTCTGAACGCTTGCATGACATTGTTGCTACGGCGGAACAAACCTCAACGGCTGCGATGCAAATTTCCCTGTCAACTCAGCAGCAAAAAACTGCAAGTAATCAAGTTGTTATGGCACTTCGTGAAATCGTGGTAGCCAGTAATTATACCTCTCAGTCAATTAAAGACATTCTATCCATTAGCCAGGATATGACGCAGTTGTCTGAAGAATTGAACCAAGCCGCAGGGTCCTTCAAATTGACGGATAATCCTGATGATAAGGCCTAAGATCCGTGTGCTGATCGTCGATCATGGCAGCAAACCGCGCAATGATTTGATACGACAGCTTGAGATTAATAAGAATATTGCCGTGGTTGGCCAGGCTGTGCATCGCGAACAAGCGGCGAGCCTGGTTCAAAAAATGGTTCCCGATATTCTGGTTCTGACATTAGGCGCGCCGGATCGTGAAAACGTGGAAACCGTTGAAACGATTATGGCGACCTGTGCTATCCCCATCATGGTGATGCGTTACTACTCTGATGCTCAATGGGATGCGGAATACATCACCCATGGCGCGCTGGCAGTGGTCAACAATCAGGGCGAGTCACTACAGGCGACCCAGGACTTACACCGCCAGGTCGAAATGCTGGTGGGTGTTAAAGTTATTCGCCATATCCAGGGATTGCGCCACCATGCAGAGGCCTCGCCAAAGTGCGGCTCGACATCCGATGTTATCGAGGCCGTTCATCGCGAATGGCCTTATGTTCTGGCCATTGCCTGCTCAACCGGCGGGCCGCAGGCACTGAGTAAATTATTGCAGGCTCTGCCAGCGGTTTTCCCATGCCCCATTCTTATCGCGCAGCATATTGCCGATGGTTTCGCAAAAAGCATGGTGCAATGGCTGGATAGCGTCAGTGAACTTCAGGTGCAACTCGCGCAAGAGAATGACGTTTTAAAAGCGGGCCGCGTGTATATCTTGCCCCCGGAACACCATCTGGTGGTCAAAAAGCACCACCGTTTAGCCTCCATTCCTCGTCAAGCTAATGACGTTTACCACCCGAGCTGTAATTTGTTGCTGGAGTCAGTCGCTGATGTTTATCGTGAAAAAGCGGTCGGGCTTATCTTGACCGGCATGGGCAGCGATGGCTGTCGTGGAATGGAAACCATCTTTCAAAAAGGTGGCAAAACGCTGGCTCAGGATGAAGCCACCTCGGTGGTGTTTGGCATGAATAAATTCGCCATTGATAAAAACGTTATCCATAAAATTCTTCCGCTGGAAAAACTGGCAGGAGCTTTGCTGGCGATGGCGCATCTCGGTCAAACTGAGGAAAAACTGCCATGATCCCCAATATAGCGGCCTTTAAGACACTGATTAAAGACAGAGTCGGTCTGCATTTTTTTAACGGTATGGAAGGGTTGCTCAATGCGGCTTTGCATCAGCGCATGTCCGAGTGGGGCAAAGAGAGCAGTGAAGAATACTATGAGAAACTTTGCGTCTCGACGATTGAGTTCGACAAGCTTTTAAGCCTGCTGACTATCAACGAAACCTACTTTTTCCGTGAGCCGGAAGTGCTGGATATCGTCTGCGATTTGCTGGTGCCCCGCATTCTTGGGCAACGTAGCGGGCCGGTGCGTATTTTAAGTGCAGGCTGTTCATCGGGTGAAGAAGCGTATTCTCTGGCAATCAAACTCCATCAGAAATACCGCGAGGCGTTTGCGCAATGCGTGGAAATTCATGGTTGTGATATTGATACCAAGATTCTGGATAAAGCCCGAATGGCAAATTATTCCAGCTACTCTTTTCGGGGTGTTGATTCGCTATTGCAGCAAACCTATTTCACATGCAACGGTAACCAGTTCCAGCTGCACGATGTGATTCGTAATAAGGTGCAATTCCACCGTTCAAACATTGTCAAAGAACAACTCCAACCGAAATTCGACATTATTTTGCTACGCAACGTCTCAATTTATTTTGATGTCGAAACACGGCGCCTGCTGCATTTTAATTTGTTAACCATGCTCGAATATGATGGGGCGTTGTTCTTTGGCAATGCCGAAACGCTGGCCAATAACTTTGGCATCCTGAAACTCAAGCAAGAGCACGGGCATTTTTACTTCTGCCAGCCTAAAACCTCACGTGTTCCAGCACTGGCTGCAAGCGTTTCTCCGCGCATGATTACCCCGGTCATTCCCGCTAAAACGCCTTCAAGAGTTTCATCCTCACAGCAGTGCGATAACTGGATTAAAAGTGCGTTGCTCTGCGTGGCGGATAAACGCTTTGCCGAGGCGGAAGACTGGATAAGCCAGGTGCTAACGATTGATATTCATCACCAGGAAGCGTTGGTCATCAAAGGCGCAATTGCGCTGGAAAAATGCGAGTTCGAGCAAACGGCTCTGAGTGCGAAACAGGTGCTGGAACAGGATGAATGGTCTGCGGAAGCCAAAATGTTGCTCGGGCTTGCCATGATGTGGCAGCAGCACACGCAACAGGCGATTGCCTGGTTTAAACAGGTGGTCTATCAGCAACCTGGCTACTGGCCTGCACATTATTATCTGGCGGAAATGTATCGCCAAAGCGAGCTGTATCGCCCGGCGCAGCGCACCTATCGCATCACGCTGCAACTTCTCAACGCGGAAACGAACAATACGATGGGCAACGCCTGTGCACTGCGGCTGCCGTTGTCATTTCCGACTAACTCGTTTCGTTTTCTTTGTGAACATCAGTTGGCGCAGTTCACCAGTCAGGATGGGCAATAGAGAACCGTATGGCAATCGATCTTAAAAAATTCGTGCTGCGCTTTATTGATGAAGCAAACGGCCATTTGCATACCGTGAATGAAGGAGTATTTCTGCTTTCATCGGGCCAAAATACTGACGCGCAAATTGGTGAGATGTTTCGTGCCGCACATACCCTGAAAGGGGGGGCGCGCATGCTAAAGCTGCAAAGCATCGCCGATGTTACTCATCAGCTTGAAGAAATCCTCAGTGAGCTGCGCGATAAAAAGCTCGCGCCTGACCAAAACCTTGGCACTTTGATTTTGCAGGCTACCGATTACCTGTCTAATCAACTGGCACAACTGTCGGCAAGTGAAGGCAATAATCAGTTACCTCCCGCCGATGAAGCGTTGTGTGAAAGGCTTTCTCGCGCCAGCCGTGGTGAAATGCAGACAGAACCGGCAAAAGTAGCCACGGCTCCGGTAGAAAAACCGGTAACGCTGGATACAGCGGAAAGCAGCATCAAACAAGCGAGTTCGGTGCGGATAAAACTCGAAAAGCTCGACGACCTGATTAACATTTTGGGTGAAGTTGTCGCCAGCCATGACCGCCTTGAACAGCAAGTGCAGGCGCTGTCTAGTCTTGGGCCGCGTCTGGTACAAATGGATGCGGAGCAGCTTCGCCTGCAAATCCAGCAATTCAGCCGCAGTCTAAAAGAAGATTTTCAGGTTCAGCATCTCCAGATGTATGAGCTGTATGACGTTGCGACCACAATTCGCCTGCTTCCGATGTCGATGCTGTTTGAACCTGTTTCTATGCAGGTGCGGGAGCTGGCTGCCTCTCTGAATAAGCAGGTGGATTGCCGAATTTTGGGCGGTGAGGTCGAGATCGACAGGCAATTAATTGATCGTCTATCCGAGCCTTTAACTCACCTGCTGCGTAACGCCGTCGATCACGGCCTTGATGAACCCGCCGAACGTTTGGCGTCCGGAAAATCTGCCCGTGGCACTATTACACTGACCACTCAACAGGATGGGCGTGGCATTTTACTGCGCGTCGAAGACGATGGACGTGGCTTAGATTATCCGGCTATTCGCGCCAAAGCGGTGGCACGAGGATTGGTCAACACCAATGCGGTTGAAAAGCTTTCAGATCTGGAATGCAACGAGCTGATTTTCCATCCAGGGTTTTCAACCAGCAAGATTGTGACTGAATTATCCGGTCGTGGTGTGGGCCTGGATATCGTTCGTAAAACCATTGTTGCGGATCTGCAAGGCACGTTGCAGGTACACAGCCGCCAGGGCCTGGGCACAACATTTATTATCAGATTACCTATTTCTTTGGCCATGATGCGTATCTTGCAGTTTGAGCAGCAGAACCATCTTTTCGGTCTTGCGGCGCAATATGTTGTTGAAGTGGTTAAATATTCCCGTGATGAAATACGCGACATAGCCGGGCGACCGGCAATTATTCTGCACAATGAATTTATCCCTGTAATTTCAGCCGCTGAGTTACTGCGTATTAACGACCGGCAAGGGAGCCTAAGCTCCCCCACGGCGGTTGCGAGCAGCTTGCTGCTTATCATTATTCAGAACCAGTTTGGCAAGATGGCGATGCTGGTGGATAGCTTACTCGACGAACGCAACATGATGATTAAACCGCTGCCGAAGCATATGCAGCAGCAGACTTTAGTCTCAGGCATGGTGCTGAGTGCGGATAACCAACTGGTGAGTATTTTACAGGTGCCGGTGCTTATGGCGATGGCGCAAAAACAAGGGCAGCCGAAGACGACGACTCCTAAGCCACAAATGCAGCAGAATTCATGGCATGTCTTGATAGTCGATGACTCATTGAATACTCGTGAAATTGAGAAAAACGTGCTCGAGGCTCACGGTTATCAGGTCACGCTTGCCGAAGATGGTTTCTCGGGATTACAGAAAGCGCGTTTAACGCAATTTGACGCCGTTTTGACGGATGTCGAAATGCCGGTGATGGACGGATTCTCACTTACTAAAGCGCTACGTGCGGAAGAAAATTACCAACATATTCCAATTATTATCGTGACTTCGCGAGCCAAAGAAGAAGATCGCCGCCGGGGTATTCAGGTCGGTGCAGATGCTTATATCGCGAAGGGTGATTTTGAACAGGATAGCCTCATAGAAACATTAAAAATGCTTTTGTGCTGATGGCTGATTAAGTGAGAAAAAAGATGCGTGTTTTATTAGTAGATGATGATTTGTTCGCGGCTGAATTGGCTTCGGTATTTCTGGAAATGAGCGGTTATGAAGTGATTATTGCCGAAAGCGCGATGACCGCTTTAGTCCATCTTGATTCAGACAATGATATCAGCCTGGTGATTAGCGATTTCCATATGCCGGAAATCACCGGGCTTAATCTATTAGAAGTGTTGCGTGCCAATGCCTGGAACAAACCTTTTATTTTACTCAGTGCCAGTGAGATGACAGACATCACCGTTATTCCTGATTGCTGGGTGAAGAAAGACGAGAACATGGGGGAAAGACTGGTGGCTGTGGTGAATGAAATACTAAAGCCCAGCGAAGCTGGCTAATTAAATGACACAATTATGATGAATCAAGAATTGACGCAAACTACGATGAGCACAGCTCAAGATAAAATCGCTCGCTTACGCCAGCGCTTCTTACAACGCATTCCCACTATGCTGAATCAGGCTGATGGGCTGCTGGTCAAATTAGCTACCGAACCTAATGAAGCGGACAGCAAGCAACTGCATCTTCTATTGCACAGTATCCACGGAACCAGCGCCTCATTTGGTTTTACCAAAATCGCCAGTCAGGCCGCTGAAGGTGAGCATCTGTTAGTGAGTGATACGCTCACAGACACGCTTTACCAAAAGCTTGAGCTGGTCGTTAAACAGCTGTACACACTGACCGAAGAGCAGGCGGAAAGCGCACGTCGAGGAGGGGATTCATTAGTTAAATTCCCGATAGCCGCTTCCAGCCAGGAAGAAGTCGCGATTAATCGAACCATCAAACCTGTTTACCTGTGTGATGATGAAAGCGACCAGGCCGAACTGTTGGCAACGCAGCTTCGTTGTTTTGGCTTCATTTGTTATGTGTTTACCAACACAGCAGATTTCACCAAAGCGGTTATATCCCAGCCTCCATCAGTCGTGATTATGGATGTTAGTTTTCCAGAGCACGCCTACGGCGGGCCGCTGGCTATGTCGGATCTGAAAAAGAAAGTCGGCACGCCTTTCCCGGTGCTTTATCTTTCTTGTCACAGCCACTTCCACGCTCGTATCAACGCGATTAAAGCTGGCTGCGATGGCTACTATGTGAAACCGGCATCCACCACGGATTTAGTCCAGGAACTGCATCGGTTAACGCAGCCTTCGCTTAAAAAACCGTATCAGGTTTTGCTGATTGATGATGAACCGGAAGTCGCTCAATACAATGCTGAGATGCTGCGCGCAGCGGGGATGGAAGTGCATGTACTTTCGCAGATCCCACATTTATTGAATGTGCTCAATACGCATCCCATCGATATTGTGCTGATGGATTTCCACATGCCGGATTACAGCGGCGAAGAGCTGACAAAACTGATCCGCCAGATCCCGCAGCATATCGGTTTACCTATCGCTTATCTGTCGAGCGAAACCAATAAAACAACCCAGTTTGGAGCGATGAGTACCGGTGCTGAAGATTTTATTATCAAGCAGGCGGACCCGCAGGAGCTGATTAATGCGGTTTCGATTCGTGCTGAAAGAATGCGCACGCTGCGCGCTCGCATGTCTCAGGATAGTTTGACGGGCCTGTATAACCACTCGACGACGACGCATTATCTGGAAAGTGCCATTACTGAATCCAATTACAGCGGTATTCCTTTCAGTCTGGTGATGGTCGATTTGGACCACTTTAAAAACATTAATGATACATATGGTCACGTCGCGGGCGACCAGGTCATTTTGGGCATCTCGCAGCTATTTTCCCACCGAATGCGCAGCACCGATATTGTCGGGCGTTATGGCGGTGAAGAATTCGCGATAATTATGCCTGGCACATCCAAAGAACAGGCGGCATTAGTCGTTGAACGGTTGCGTCAGGGATTTGAAAAAATTCATTTCTCGGTGAATCAGACCCGCTTTAGCAATACCTTCAGCGCCGGTATTGCCTCGTGGCAACAAGGTGACAAAATAGAAATGATTCGCGAGCGTGCTGACCAGGCATTGTATTCGGCAAAGCAGCATGGCCGTAATCGTTATTGCCTCGCCGAAGGTAAGGATGTCGCATGAGCGAGCAATTAGATCAAATATTAAGCCACTATCAAGGCGAAAATCGCGAAATCGCCAACGTTGATGAACCGCAATGCAGCCTGGTTTTATTCAAGCAGGCAGGCAACAACTTTGCTTTTTACGGTTCGCAAATCAAAGAAATTATGGCTGAGCGCCCTGTTTCCTGGGTGCCTGGTTGCCCACCATCCCTTGAAGGGGTGATTAATCACCGCGGGCGCGTTGAGTCGGTTATTAACATTAATCAGCTGATTGATGCGCCTTCGCAAGATGTGCCTGGCAAACGCACCATTCTCATTGGTCGTGGCACGAAAATGCAAAGCGGGATCCAGGTCGATAAATTAATTGATGTGCTGGAGGTAGCAGAAAGCCAGATTCATCCGTCTGCTGATAATTTATCTCCCGCGATGCAAAAAATTGTGGTCGGTATTGTTCCTGTTGGGCAGGAATACTTTGCGCTATTGGATATGAACTTGGTCTTTGAGCGTTATCTGGAAACCAGCGGCTATGAATCACACTCTTAGTCTTGCGGCGGTAAGAATCACGCTTGGGGATCTGCATCTCTATATTCCGGCAACGCAGGTGCAGCAATGTGTGTTGGCCGAATATGCGCCCTCTGGAAGTCTTCGACTTAGCCAATGGCTAGGTCTGCCCGACGAACCGCAGCGCGGCATGCATCTGCATTTGTTCGTTCCAGCAAGCCTGGTGACGCAAGGGTGGTATTTTTGGGGCGAGCTGGAGAATGTCGAACTGCGCCAAAGCGAAATTTTCCCGTTACCGCTACTTATGCTGCAATGTTGCCAGTTACCTGCGCTACGAGCTCTGGTCAAGGATGAGGGCATGAGCCCACTATTAAGCTGGGCGTGATAATCAGCAGCCCTCTGCCTCTCAATTGCGATATTTGGGAGGGGAACTTATGTTCACAATATGTTAAAAACATGTTCATCTTTTGCAGCTTTCGCCCGCGTGTTTTTTAAAAGGTATACCTGATTTTATGTCTGACAATCTTATCGAGCGCATTTCAACGGCGTTAGAATCTGAAAATACCCTTGAAGGACTTGTCCGACAGTTACTGGAAATGCTTGAGTTAGTAACGAATATGGAGTCTACCTACCTTACTCGCATCGAACCTGATGGCAGCTTGCAGCATATCCAGTTTGCTCGAAATACCAGAAGCATGCAGATCCCCGAGGGGCTTTCGGTACCGTGGGGTGATACGCTTTGCAAGCGAGCCCTAGACGAAGGCAAGCGTTACACCTGTGATGTGGCAAATGTCTGGGGTGATTCGCAAGCCGCAAAAGCGCTTGGTATTACTACCTACGTCAGCACACCCGTCACTCTCGCAGATGGCTCTTTGTATGGCACGCTCTGTGCCGCAAGTTCAGCGCACCGGGAATTAACCGAGCGTAGCGAACAAGTGCTGCAACTCTTCGCGCAGTTGATTGCTCAACAAATTCAGAATGAGCAGCTTTTGAAGCAATTACAGCGCGCGAATATCGCTCTGACGGCGGCCAGCTATACTGATGAGCTGACCGGATTACCAAATCGCCGGGCGGTGTTTGAGCTATTACCAAAACTCTTTGCCCAGGCGCGTAATAACACCAGTTATGTGCTGATCGCTTTTGCTGATCTGGATGATTTCAAAGAAATTAACGATATTTATGGCCATGAATCCGGTGACGATTTCCTGCGTATTGTTGGGGAACGGCTGAAAAGTGGTGTGCGAACACCTGAGGTGATAGGCCGAGTTGGTGGTGATGAATTTATTGTGGCAGGTATTGGGCCTGGGGAATTAAACGAGGCGCTAAGTGCCGCACAGGCTTTCAAAACCAGGCTAACGAGTTTACTTACCGGTGAGTATCAGCTTCATTCCAGTGTGATTAACTATGCCGGGCCCAGCGTGGGTGCCGTTGCCGTCAATCCCGCCTTTACCGACCATGATATTGCTTTGCGCGAGGCAGATATGGCGATGTATATCGAAAAGGAACGCCGTAGAAATGCGGTTCTTGATGACAGCAGTCAGGCTTGATGCTGTTTGCTGTGACGTTTAACTTTTCCTGAAAGCAGTCAAAACATTGCGGAGAAAACAATGAAAGATGTCGTGATCGTTGGGGCTGCTCGTACCCCCATTGGCTGTTTTCAGGGGGCACTTTCCCCACGCAGCGCCTCAGAGTTGGGGAGTGCGGTAGTGAAAGCACTGCTCGAACGCTGTGGTGTAAGCGAGCAAGAAGTTGACGAAGTGATACTCGGCCAGGTTTTGACTGCGGGGGCAGGGCAAAACCCGGCGCGACAAACTGCCCTGAACAGTGGTTTGCCTTGGTCGGTTTCAGCCATCACCATTAACGACGTTTGCGGTTCCGGTCTAAAAGCACTGCATCTTGCTACCCAGGCGATTCAGTGTGGTGAAGCCGATGTGGTGATTGCGGGTGGCCAGGAAAATATGAGCCGCGCACCGCACGTACTGGCCGATAGCCGTAACGGTGCGGGGCTTGGAAATACTCAGTTAATTGACAGCCTGGTTCACGATGGTTTGTGGGACGCATTCAATGACTACCACATGGGCGTGACGGCAGAAAACCTGGCGCGTGAATATGGTATCAGCCGTGAAAGCCAGGATGCATACGCACTGGCTTCTCAACACAAAGCACGGGTGGCGATTGATTCCGGGCGCTTTAAGGATGAAATCGTACCGGTGACAGTGGAATCAGCAGCCGGGAAGTCGGTTATCGTCGATACAGACGAACAGCCACATACCGATACCAGCGCGGAAGCATTGGCTCAGTTGCAGCCAACGTTTGATAGCCAGGGTAGTGTGACCGCAGGAAATGCTTCTTCTATTAATGATGGAGCTGCCGCCGTATTAATGATGAGTGCCAGTAAAGCCGAGGAGTTGAATTTGCCGGTTCTGGCGCGGATCCGGGCTTTTGCAAGCGTAGGTGTCGATCCCGCTTATATGGGGATTGCGCCAGTGACAGCAACGCAGCGCTGCCTTGAGCGTGCGGGCTGGACGCTTGATGAATTGGATCTTATCGAAGCAAATGAGGCCTTTGCGGCGCAGGCACTATCGGTGGGCAAAATGTTGGAATGGGATGAGCGCAAAGTGAATGTCAACGGCGGTGCGTTGGCGCTTGGGCATCCTATCGGCGCATCGGGTTGCCGTATATTGGTTTCTTTGGTGCATGAAATGATCAAGCGTGATGCCAAAAAAGGGCTGGCGACGTTATGCATTGGTGGCGGACAGGGGGTTGCGCTGGCTATCGAGCGCGACTAATCGCTGTCGTCTATATATAAGCAATAGTTATCAAAATCTAAAAACATCTTCTTCTGGAGATGTTTTTTCTTTTAACTGCACCACACTTTTTCCCGATTCTATTTAACTCCGTCACATAATTCCTTCATTGCTTCTTTCTTAATTGTTAAGTTTTCCTCCTGCATATTCGCCATTACAGCCTGTTTTTAACAAACCATATCACCCTGTTTCACACGGTATTATTTCTTTCCCCATAAATAGGGATGCATTGTTTGATTTTATTTAAGGTAGGAAACTATTTGTATGTAAATTATTTAAAACATGATTGAAATATTATTTCAACACTGGCCCTGGCTATGTTGTCGTGATGGGTGTCGCTTTATTTTAGGTTTCACACTTTGTTTTGTTGATACTCATCACGAATATTGCCACGTGTAAATTTTGACATAAATAATTACGATCCTGATCACTAAAATAATGTTTATTTATAAATAAAATGCAGTTTCATAAAAACGAAACGATATTTCAATGAATTATCATTCAGCGAAAAAATACTTCGATAAAGGGATTGTGATTATGTTTAAGAAAGCTCTGGCTGTGGCTGTTCTCTGCGGTACTAGCATTGCTGCACAAGCAGTGACTATTGATTTACGCCATGAATATATAGATTCAGGCATTAACGCTGACCGCGTATCCGTTTCGCATCGTTTTGATAATGGATTAGGTTTCAGCGTGGAAGCCAAATGGAAATCAGGCGGTACAAATAAAGATCAGGCATTCTCTGATTTGGTTGGTAATGGCCACGAAGATCAGATTAGTTGGCGCTGGAAAGCAAACAATAACTTTTCGATGACTCCAGCATTAACGGTTGAAAGTAACGACAGTCGTACCATCTGGAAACCTAACCTTCAGGCACAATACAGCTTTGACAGCGGTTTCTATCTGGCCGCCCGCTATCGTTTCGAGTACACACGTAACCCTAATGATTCAAATAAAGAAGACGATAAAGTTAACCGTGGCGATTTATGGGCTGGCTACGCTTTGGGTGACTGGCGTACTGAGCTGAATTATGTCTACGCGAAAAGCGATCATCAGATTCGTTCAGATAACAAAAAAGACTCTGAAGAATACAATGTGAAAGTGGCTTATAAGTGGGATAAAAACTGGGCTCCGTACGGCGAGGTGGGCAACGTCAGCGGCAGTAAATCCACAGATGAGCGCCAGACCCGTTACCGTGTTGGTGTTGCATATTCCTTCTAATTAAACGTAAACCTCTGCTTTGTATCTAACCCTCATTTAAGCCTCCGTGTCATTGCGGAGGCTTTTTTATTTCAGACTTTCCATTATTAGAAAATAGATGAATTCTTAGCAGTAAACAGAAATAAAAAAGCTCTCCCGATTAGAGAGAGCAAGGGCATACACAGGGCATATCTTTTATTCGGTGGATATTAATTCAGGGTTGGTTGGAATTTTTGCAATATACAGTGCTGGTTTACCGTCTTTATCGGAACTGAAAAGAATGGCACTATCATCTGGAGTAAATGAAGGATGTGGGTGCGTAACCTGGCGGCTATTAGCAAAAGTGGCCCAGGAAGTATCGTGGCGAGCGACGCGGAAATAGGCTTTCTTCGCGACATCGAAGGCATATAAATACGGATCGTTGTCGATGGTATAACCGCTGGTGTCTTTAACATCAACTGGTGTACCTGAACCGTCACCGACTAAAAGTGTGCCATCAAAGTTACTCATCAGATGGGAACACGCTGGCATCTGCATGACTTCAGTATTTATGCCAGTCACCGGGTTGTAGCTATAAATAGTGCGTCCTTGTTGGCCTTTGAGATAAGAAACGTACATCAGAGAGGAGCCGTTTGGTACCCAGAATTCATGTGTGCAGCTTTCGTCTTGGGCATGCTCTTTAACTTTACGTACGTTGCTGCCATCTTCGTTGACCATCCACATACGTGCATCAACCAGGTCATGCGGGCCTTCATGGCAGAACGCAACAGTGTTGTCATCGAACGGGCGATAAATTGGGTGGCCGAGCCAGTTTTTCTCCTGGTGGATAACCGCGCTTTCGCCCGTTTGCAAATCAACACGCAACAGTCGGCAGTTTGGCCCTTTATGGAAGAAGTCGTGGAAGATTTTCCAGTCGTTTAGCGGAACCCAGTCGTCTTTAGAAATTTCGATACCAACTAACTTCGTGCAATCGCTGTTGGCAACCCAGGTGCCGTATCCCACCCAGTCAGCAGGGACGCGATAAACTTCACGCTCAACCTGGGTCTCAAGATCGACTTCCAGCAGAGTGCGTTCGTTCTTCACATAATAGAGGGATTTGTCATCCGGAGAGAGGAAGCCGCCAAAGGTATTGTCGCCAGTTCCTTCTGTTAATTGCACCGCTTCGCAAGCGGCAATATCCAGCAAATAGTAGTTCCAGTTACCATCAAATTCCCCGGCAAACAGTAATTTGCTGCCGTCATTGGTGAAGCATTTTTGATAGAAGTAATTGCGATGGCACGTTACCTCTGGTGGCGTTAGGCGGGTGACTTCGACACCTGTGTCTGGATCCTGACTCACTTCATAAACCAGTTTAACCCGCATACCTTTAGCCATAATGCTCTCCTTTGAATGACAACTCGCATCTGTCGAAAATTGGTGTTTGAATAATTGACGTTAATTTATCAAAACATTGTTTCAATATGTGTGATTGCATTCACTAAACAGCAATATCAGTAACATTACATCCCCCAAAGAGGGAGGCGTTACGGGGTAAATTGCGGGTTATCGTGATCCCTATATCAAATTTTACAAGTATCACTCTAAAGTTGAAACAATGTTTCATTTATAATTGAAAAGCAGTTTCAACAGGATTACTATTACTCATCAAAGATTACGGAACAGTGCTATACCCATCATCCTTCAAGCTGCAGGGGGTTGGCTGCAACTCGAATGCTAATGGGTATATATCACCGTAAGTAATTTATGTATTGCGCAGTGAGCGCGACAAAATTTCCCCCAAGACGCTTGCGTTAACTGCAGGCCCATATAAAAAAGGAAACCTACATGATTCTGGATTCGTTCTCCCTGGAAGGTAAAGTTGCTGTTGTTACTGGTTGTGATACAGGTCTGGGCCAGGGTATGGCTATTGGTCTTGCGGAAGCGGGGTGTGACATCGTTGGTATCAACATCGTTGAACCAACCGAAACCATTGAGCGCGTAACCGCTATGGGTCGCCGTTTCTTGAGCCTGACCGCTGATCTGCGTCAAATTGACGGTATTCCATCTTTGCTGGAGCGTGCGGTTGCTGAATTTGGTCAAATCGACATTCTGGTTAACAACGCCGGCCTGATTCGTCGTGAAGATGCGATCAACTTCAGCGAAAAAGACTGGGACGACGTAATGAACCTGAACATTAAGAGCGTATTCTTTATGTCTCAGGCTGTTGCTCGCCAATTCATTGCTCAGGGCAAAGGCGGAAAAATCATTAACATCGCTTCCATGCTTTCTTACCAGGGTGGCATCCGCGTACCGTCTTACACCGCTTCTAAGAGTGCCGTGATGGGCGTGACCCGTCTGCTGGCGAACGAGTGGGCACAGCACGGTATCAACGTGAATGCTATTGCTCCGGGATACATGGCAACTAACAATACCCAGCAACTGCGTGCTGACGAAGAGCGTAGTGCTGCGATTCTTGAGCGTATCCCTGCTGGCCGTTGGGGCCTGCCAGAAGATCTGAAAGGTCCAATCGTATTCCTGGCCTCTCCTGCTTCTGACTACATCAACGGTTACACCGTAGCAGTTGATGGCGGCTGGTTAGCGCGTTAATTACCGCTCAGCTTTACCGTTTCATGAACCCTCAGTCCCCGGACTGAGGGTTTTTGCTTTTTAACTGTCTTGCTGCCCGGTTCTAAAAGTGATGGGAATCACATTTTTTCGACTGTATCGGCGTGGTTTCCTGCTTCGCTCCAAATTTAGCGTTCCTTTCTAATCAATTTTTCAGCCTTATTCACAGAAATAGAGGCAACTTCCGGCTTTTTTTAAAAAAATAAAAATACGTCACATAAAAAACGAAACGATGTTTCTATTATTAAGCCTGAGAAAAAATATTATGCCGCTGACGGCGACAGCATGATGAGTCTAAGGATAGGGGAACGACATGAATATCGATATGTGGGTGATCGCCGGTTATTTTGTGCTGATGGTTGTCATCAGTCTGGCCTTCAAAAAAATGGCCAGCAAATCCACCAGTGATTACTTTCGAGGTGGTGGCCGCATGTTGTGGTGGATGGTGGGTGCGACGGCATTCATGACACAGTTTTCTGCCTGGACTTTTACGGGGGCAGCAGGGAAAGCTTTTACGGATGGCTTCTCGGTTACCTTCGTGTTCCTCGGTAATATTCTTGGATACATCGTTTCATGGTGGTGGTTCAGCCAGCGTTTTCGTCAGATGCGCGTTGATACGCCAACCGAGGGTGTGCGTGCGCGTTATGGCAAAACAAATGAGCAATTCTTTACCTGGGCGATTATCCCGCTCAGCGTGCTCAACGGCGGGGTTTGGCTGAACGGTCTGGCAATCTTTGTCGGCGCGGTATTTGGCTACGACATGTCGACCACCATCTGGGTCACCGGGATTTCAGTTCTACTGATTTCGCTGTTGAGTGGCGCATGGGGTGTGGTGGCGAGTGACTTCGTACAAACACTGGTTGTGGCGGTGATTTCTGTTGCCTGCGCAGTGGTGGCACTGATCGCAGTGGGCGGTCCGACTGAAATGGTCGCGAAATTCCCTGGTAACTTCATTATGGGCCCGGACATGAATTACGGCCTGTTGCTGGTCGGTTCGTTTATCTTCTTCCTGGTCAAACAAATCCAAAGTATCAACAATATGCAGGATTCTTACCGTTTCCTGAATGCGAAAGACAGTAACAACGCCCGCAAGGCCGCTTTCTTTGCGATGATACTGATGCTGGTAGGCACCTTCATTTGGTTTATTCCACCGTGGGCAAGTGCTGTTTTACTGCCAGATGCCGCAGCGTCTCATGCGGAACTGGGTAACAAAGCAAGCGACGCTGTGTATCTGGTGTTTGCTGAGAAACTGATGCCAGTAGGGACGATTGGTCTGCTTGTCGCGGGGTTATTCGCCGCAACCATGTCATCAATGGATTCTGCTTTGTGCCGTAATGCCGGGATTTTTGTCCGCAGCTTCTGGGCTCCAGTAGTGTGCCGTAATAAGCCGCTGTCAGAAAAAAGCCTGCTTCGCACCAGCCAGATTGTGACCATTATCAATGGCATCATGGTCATTCTTATCGCGCAGCTATTTGCTCAACTCAAAGGGCTGAGCCTGTTTGAATTGATGATGCGCGTGGCGACTTTGCTGCAATCTCCGATTTTGGTGCCGCTGTTCTTCGGTATGTTTATTCGTAAAACACCGAAATGGGCAGCGTGGGGCAGCGTTTGTTTCGGGATGTGCATCTCGTGGCTCATCATGAATGTCTTTACCGCACAGTGGTTCGCTGGGTTGTTTGACCTGCAACTCACCGGGCGCGAACTGTCTGAGCTAACAACGACCATGACGGTAGCGGCTCATCTGTTCCTGACTGGCGGTTTCTTCTGCCTGAGTACTTTGTTCTGGCGTGAAGATCAATTTACGAAGAGCGAACAAAAAAGCATTGATGAGTTCTTCCACAACATTGAAACCCCAGTGATTGCAGATAGCGAACAAGATGAATTCGATAGGCTGCAGCGTCAGAAGCTTGGTCAAATCACATTGATGATGGGTGGAGGCTTACTGCTGATGGTGTTGCTACCTAATCCACTGTGGGGGCGTTTATTGTTTGGTACCTGCGCCGCAGTGATACTACTGGTGGGGTATTTACTCAAACGGAGTGCTGGGCCGAAAGTGGTGTCAAAACCGCAGGCTCAAATGGTGAAATAACTGATAACCCCTTGTCCAACGGACAAGGGGTTTTTTATTAAGCTTGAGCCAGATATAGCGCGGGCATTCCTTCTTCGTCAGACGTGTAAAGCACCCATTGGTTATCCGGGCTAAAGGAAGGATGTGGATGCGTTATCTGGCGGTCGCTATCCAACACTTTCCAGGACGTATTGTGGCGGCAAACTGCTTTTTGCGTGCCTTTGTGTGCAACTCGATACGAATCAGGCGACATTCAGGATTCGTAAAATAGAAATCGCGGAATTTTTGCCAGTCAGTCAGCGGCGACCAGTCGTTCTTTTTAATTTCAATACCGACTCGTTGGCTGCAATCTGAATTAGCCACCCAGGTGCCGTAAGCTACCCAATCATCTTCGACTTCGTAAAAGACGTATTCTTCAAGAGATTCCAGGTCAGCGCGGCGTAATTCGCGAGTGTTTTTCACATACCACAGTGACTTGTCGTCTGCGGATAAAAATTTGCCAAAAGTATTATCGCCACTGCCCATCGTTGCTAAAACATTATTGATAGAAGTAATTACGGTGACAAACAACATGTGGTGGGGGGCAAACGTAATACTTCTGTACCTGTTTCCTTGTCGCGTCGGGCACGGAAGGAAGGTTGGGCTTTCTACCTTTAGCCATAACGAAATTCCCATTGAGTTAAAAAAATACCCTGCACCGCAAGCGGGGCAGGATATATATCCGTCATACTTCAAGTTGCATGTGCGTTGGCTTTCCTCGTTCACCCAGTCACTTATTCAAGGAAGCTCCTGGTGATTCCCTGTGTCGAGGCCTTCTTGCAACTTTGGGTATAGAGCAAAAAACTATGCTGACTAATTAGCGCATTGCGCGTTTCAGAATACGATTACCCTGGCGCTCGAAATCAGCAGCAGTTTCTTCTACGGTTTTCTGGCCATAGTCGATGTACTGCAATGAAGTCCCGAAGAGGGAAACAATTTGCGGATCGTCAAAGTACGGAGACGTCGGCAGTTTGTTTGGCAGTGATTGCGCCAGTTTCAGGCCCGCCACTGCTGGATCGCTGTCTTTAATTACACCATCAGCCGTGAGCTGTGTAACAGCCGCTTTGCTTAACGGTACACCACGCTCCAGACCCAGCGCTTCCACACCGGCTTTTTCATTCAGCAAGAAGTTAATCAGCATCGCTGATTCTTTCGGATACTTCGTGGTTTTACTGATAGAGAACATTTGCGCTGGTTTGAAGAACAGACCTGCGTCAGTTGCACCTGGCAGCATTGGGTAAGAACCCAGTTCAAGTTTGGCTGGTGGCTTGAGGTTGTCAGAGTATTTATTGATGGTGGAGTTCCACATGTAAGTACCCGCCCACTCGCCTTCAATCCACGGCTTCATCTCATACATGTTGCTCTTGCCAAATGAGGCATAGTATTTGGTATCAGGCATTACGTGGCTGTCGATGAGCTTCTTATACATGCCGAAGAACTCAACCCACTGTTCTTTGGTGTAACCGAATTGTTTTTTCGCCGCGTCGATTTCAGGAATATTGTATTTCTGCACCATATAAGAGCGCAGCAGAGACAGCGTATCCTGGTGTTCTAACACCACCGGGTAGAACTGTTTGCCCAGTTTGGTTTCGAAGGTTTTACCCGCAGCCATCAACTCATCCCAGGTTTTCGGGTATTCAACGCCCGCTTTTTTCCAGGTTTCGTCGTTGAAATAGAACACACGTGCGGTGACGGAAATGGGAATGCCGTTCAGCTTGCCGTCAACGGTGGTTGATTGCAGTTCTTTCGGGTCAAACTGGGTCAGATCTAAATCGCCTTTCACGGTATTCAAGTCGTAGAAGCCGGTGCCGGTTTTCGAGAAAATTGGCAACCAGTTCCAGTTTGTCTGCATGACATCGGGCTCAGTACCGCCCGCAATTTGCGTGGTCAGACGCGACAAGTGACCGTCCCAACCGGTGTACTCAGAACTCACTTTAATGTTCGGATGTTGTTTCTGGAATTCTTCCACCGCTTTCAGTGTGACCTGATGGCGACCGTTGCCGCCCCACCAGGACATACGTAAATCGACTTGATCCGCCGCGAATGCAGAGCCGGCAGCCATTGCTAAGGTAGAGGTAATCAGGGTACTTAATAGCACTTTTTTCATTATCATAGACTCCTGTCAAAGAGAGATGTTCTGTTCTGTTTTAGCGTCGAAAATATGACATTTTTCCATGTCAAACTTGAAATACACCTTACGGTGAAGGCCTTTTTCAATCATTGGCTTAGCTTCATCGGAAGGGATTCGGCAGGTCATTTCGAAATCAGCTACTTTCAAGTAGATAAAGAATTCGTGACCCATGTTCTCCACACGCACCATTTCGCCGCTGGAATGGCTTTGGGCAAACGGTTCATCAGAGAGTGAAATAAACTCAGGACGGATCCCGAAGAAGATATCCTGATTTTTGTACTCCGCGCAGCGCGTCTGCTGGCGCTCGTTCAATGCCAGCGTGTCGTTACCGACGCTAATATGCAGGCGGCCATCTTTCTCAATCAACTTGCTCGGGCGGATGTTCATTTCTGGCGCGCCGATAAAGCCTGCTACGAACATGTTTTTCGGGTAGTGGTAGAGGTTGTCTGGCGTATCGACTTGCATGATGTGACCCAGTTTCATCACACAGATACGGTCGCCCATAGTCATTGCTTCGGTCTGATCGTGGGTGACATAAACGGTGGTCGCAGGTTTACCGCTTTTCTTGAGCTGCTTGTGGAGGTCAGAGATGCGAATACGCATTGACGCGCGCAGTTTGGCATCAAGGTTCGACAGCGGTTCATCGAACAAAAACACATCTGGTTTTTTCACAATCGCACGACCAACGGCCACTCGTTGGGCCTGGCCGCCAGACAACTGGCGCGGCAGCCTGTCCATCAGCTCATCCAATTCGAGGATTTTTGCTGCTTCATTAACCTGAGTTTCGATTTGTTCTTTTGGCAGTTTGCTCAGCTTCAGGCCAAAGGCCAGGTTTTCACGCACGGTCATGTGCGGATACAACGCATAGTTCTGGAACACCATTGCGATACCGCGAGATTTAGGGGCAAGGTTGTTAACCACGCGCTCGCCAATTCTGACTTCGCCGCCGCTGATGGTTTCGAGGCCAGCCAGCATACGCAGGGTGGTTGATTTCGCGCAGCCAGACGGGCCGACGATAACCATGAATTCACCATCCTCAATCTTCAGGTCGATACCATGAACCGCCTGGAAGCCGTTGGAGTAAACTTTTTGCAATTTATTGAAAGTAACTTCAGCCATGATATTCCCTCACTTAACCTTTAATTCCGCTGCTGGTCACGCCTTGTACGAAGTAGCGTTGAGCCAGGAAGAAGATGATGATTGATGGCATGATCGAGATACTCGCCATTGCCAGAATTTCGTTCCATGGGGCGCCTTCAGTCACGTCGATAGACATTTTGAGCGCCAGTGCAATTGGGTACTTGTCTACGCTGTACACATAAATCAGCGGCCCGATAAAGTCGTTCATTGACCACATGAACTGGAACAGGGCGACAGAGATAATGGCCGGTTTCAGAATCGGCACTACCACATACCAGAGCACCTGGAAGGAGTTACAGCCATCAATCTGCGCTGCTTCTTCCATATCGCGTGGCACGCCACGCAGGAACTGGATCAACATGAAGACAAAGAACCCTTGGGTTGCGAACGCCATTGGCAGCCACAGCGGCAGATAGCTATTCAACATGCCCATTTCACGGAACATCAGGTATTGCGGGATTAACAGCACAGTGCTTGGGAGCAACATGGTGGTAATCAGCGTTGCGAACCAAAACTTCTTAAACGGAATCTCAAAACGGGCGAAGCCATAAGCAACGATCGTTGAAGAGATGATGGTCAACAGAACTTTCGGAATCACATACTGCATGGTGTTCAGCATGTAGTGACCGAAGGTGTATTCAGTACCCGTTTTCCAACCGTTGACGAAACCGTCGCTGGTCGGGTTAGACGGCCACAGACCCAAAGTGGTGAAAATCTCGTGGTTCGGTTTGAACGCTGCGCAGAACATCCACACTAATGGGTAAAGCATTAACAAACCGACAATCAGCAAGACGACATAACGGATGCTGCGGCTGATCTTTTCGCGACGCAAAGTGCGGGCGATTTCTTCTTCTGCCTGGTCCATCGGATTTTTAGCCGCTAACTGGCTTGGTTGGATATCAGCCATTTTTGCCTCCCTTGTCTGCGGAGTAGAACACCCAGTATTTCGATGACTTAAAGGCGATGGAGGCAAAGACCGCCACGACCAGGAACAGAACCCACGCCAGCGCTGCGCCATAACCCATATCGAAGTATTTGAACGCGGTATCGTAGATATACAGTGAGAACAAGTAGGTGTAGTGAGTTGGACCGCCACCAGTAATGATGTATGGCGCGGTAAACTCCTGGAACGCCTGCGTGGTCTGCATGATGAAGTTGAAGAAAATGACTGGCGTTATCAAAGGCACGGTCACTTTCATGAACATCTGCCATTTAGACGCACCATCGATCATTGCTGCTTCATACTGTGATTGCGGAACGTTTTGCAGGGCCGCAAGGAAGATAACCATCGCAGAACCGAACTGCCAAACGCGCAACAGCGTAACCGACATCAGCGCAAGTGAAGGTTCACCTAGCCAGTTCACCGGATCAAGACCGAACACACCGATAAAGCTGTTAAGCAAACCATCGATAGCAAACAGCGCACGCCACAGAACGGCGATGGCAACGGAGCTACCCAAAATTGACGGAATGTAATACGCAGTACGGAAGAAGCCGATTCCGCGCAGTTTAAAGTTCAGAACAAATGCGATGCCCAATGCGAAAGCGAGTTTCAATGGGATGGTTAAAAACACGTACGCAAAAGTCACACCCATGGATTTCCAGAAGAGTGAATCTTCGGTCAACATGTAGCGATAGTTCTCGATACCGGTGAATACCGGTGGGGTCATCAAATCGTACTCAGTAAAACTGAGGAAGAAAGATGAAACAAATGGGAAGGCAGTAAAGACTATCAACCCGATTATGTAGGGCGATATCCATGCCAATCCCAGCATTTTGTTTTCATTCATAAATACCTACCTGGCGATCAATGGTTTAAAAAATTTTCACAAAATCGTTCTTGAAACTCATTGCCTCGTTCGTGAAACATAACGAATGGGTCGAAAGGCAGTCGGTGGGTTTATCATATTCATTCCCTGATAGTTGATTGATAATTAAAATGTAAAGCACCACCACGCCTGTTTCTTGTCTGTATCTATTTACAGGTTTCATAAACATACGAACTGTGGTTTCTGATTTGTAAAACAGTGTTTTAAATAATCTTATTACGATTTGTAACGACGTCATTCAATTCATGTTGGAAATGTGATCAAAGTCGAAACGATGTTTCGATTATGTGAAATGAGTAAGATTTTGAGCAGATGCAGAAAAGTGAACAAGAATTTTCTGGATTTTTGAAATGCAAGAGTTAGGAGTTGTTTTTGAGATGGATCACACGGATAATAATAGAGCTTTATACACGCATGTTTTTACAACAATGCCTTGGCTTTGTTGTTGATGTGTTAAGAAATATAAGAGGTGTTTTCCATAAATAGGTAAAAATAAATAATTGGAAAATTAAATTGCCTTTATTCTAACCGTATCCGTCTTTTTATTCCTTGGTTTAAACATTGCTTTAACCTCCTTAATACATGGGCTAAAGCAGGTCATTTTCTCAATAAATTAAAAGCTGGCCAGTTATGTCTTCTATAGAGTTAAAAACCAGTCATTTAGAAAGTACGTCTCATTATCCGATTATACCGTCTCAAAATGAGGAAATAGATTTACTGAGCTTATTGTCTACGCTCTACGTGGCAAAAAAACAGATAATCCTTATTACCTTGTTGTTTGCCTTGTGCGGAATGGCGGCCAGTTTATTACTTCCACAAAAATGGACAAGTCAGACGATTGTTACGCCACCTGAAAACAAAGATGTTATTAAACTGCGCCATGCATTGGTCAATATGACGGTACTTGGTGTAGAAACAAATCTTGATGCAACTAACCTCTACAATCTATTTTTGGAGAGATTTAACTCAGAAGAACTTCGCCAGGAATTCCTGGCTAAATCACCTTATGTACAAACACTGGTGAAGAATGCACAAGTGAACAAGGATGAGTTGTACCGCGCTATTGTGAATGTTTCGCAAAAATTCATCGCAGTAGACAACAACGCAGCCAAAAAAATCGAAAATGCACCTTATGCCTCCTGGACTCTGAGCTTTACGGCGCCCGATGCGAAAGATGCCCAACAAGTGCTGCAAAACTACGTTAGCTTTGTCACCGCTGAGGTTAATAAAAACGTTATCGAGCGGATGAGAAATGCCATCGATTTAAAAGTAGCATTTGAAAAAGATAGGTTAGCACTTGATCGTATTAATCTTAAGAACCAACACAATGTGAATTTGGAACGTTTGGGTTATTCATTGCAAGTAGCGAATGCGGCAGGTCTGAAAGACCCGGTATACAGTAATGGGCAGGCAGTAAAAGACGATCCTGATTATTCTGTTTCTCTTGGGGCTAAGGGTCTTGCTGAAAAGTTGAAGATTGAGCAGTCTATTAAAGATGTCGCTCAGATGAATGCATCTGTACAGAACCGTGAGTATGTACTGAGCGCGCTTCAAGCCATAAATCCTGGCAGTATCGATTTCAAACCCTATCAATATCAGATGCAACCCTCGTTTCCCTTGAAAAAAGACGGTGCGGGTAAGGTGCTTATTATTGTCTTGGCTGCGTTGGTAGGTTTGCTTGTGGCTGCAGGCTCAGTGCTAGTTCGTGGTGCTATGGCATCTCGTATGGATATTAAATAAATCTAATTTTTCCTGGTAGTGCTCACAGCGGCTCCGCCCTTATTCAGGGAACTCAGGAGCCGTTTTTGTTTATTGTTTACTTCAGGAAATCTTCACGTATCGGAGTGAAGGTATCCAGAAGTGTGCCAGCGGCCAGGCAGACGCAGCCGTGCATGATATGAGGCTCTTTATACAGCGTGTCGCCAGCGGTGACTCGGTGAGTTTCTTCACCGATGGTAAATTCAAATTCACCTGACAGCACATAAGTTAACTGCTCATGCGGGTGGTTATGCATCGGGCCGATTGCTCCCGTTTCAAAGTTAACTTGCACCGCCATCATTTTACCTTCGTGCGCCAGAATACGGCGGCTCACACCAGCACCTAAATCTTCCAGTTGAGTATCTTTAATAAAAGTGAACATTAGCGATCCTTTCCTATGTGAAACGTTGTTTCATTTAATGAATCGTATCTTGAAAAATGATTTGGTGGTAGCCCGCAGCCGATAATTGTAAGAGCGATCACGCTTTCCTGCCGCGCTGTGCCTCTGATATAACCAGAGTAATAAAAAGCTAACAGGTGAATAGTCATGAAAACAATCGGGTTGCTGGGCGGAATGAGTTGGGAATCAACAATTCCTTATTATCGTTTGATCAATGAAGGGATTAAGGATCGTTTAGGCGGATTGCATTCAGCAAAGATCCTGCTGCACAGCGTTGATTTTCATGAGATTGAAGCCTGCCAGTCAAAAGGGGAATGGGATCTGGCGGGAGATATGTTGGCGCAAGCTGCTCTCGGTTTACAAAAAGCGGGCGCTGAAGGGATCGTGCTATGCACCAATACAATGCACAAAGTGGCACATCATACTGAATCGCGTTGTGAGTTACCGTTTTTACACATTGCAGATGCGACGGGCCGCGCGATTACTGAGCAAAATGTACAACGTGTTGCATTGCTGGGGACGCGTTACACCATGGAGCAGGATTTTTATAGTGGCCGCCTGAATGCCGAATTTGGCATTGAATCGCTAATCCCTGACGAACCCCAGCGTTTGCGTATTAATCAGATAATTTTCGAAGAGCTTTGTCTGGGTAAAATTACAGCAGAATCAAAGCAGTATTATCAGCAAGTGATTGAACGACTACAGGGGCAGGGGGCGCAGGGGGTGATTTTTGGCTGCACCGAAATCGGGTTGTTACTGAATCAGCAGGACTGCCCACTCCCGGTGTTTGATACCGCTGCCATTCATGCCGCAGATGCAGTGAAATTTATGCTCGCAGAGTAGTTTTGTGTTATTAATTTGTTAAGCAGCGCACGGTATTTTAAAAAGCTGCACCTCTGACATCCCCATAATCTGGCGGCCGAGCTGTGCTCCTCCGCCTTTTGTTATTTCAGAACCGGGAGTTTTCCATGCCTATTTCCTTACTCGCGCTGGCGATGAGTGCGTTTGCCATCGGCACGACGGAGTTCGTTATCATGGGCCTACTGCCCGATGTGGCTGGAGATCTTTCGATTTCTATTCCCACAGCGGGCTGGTTGATTAGCGGCTATGCACTTGGGGTGGCGATTGGTGCACCGATCATGGCGTTATTAACCGCACGGTTGCCGCGTAAGCTTTCGTTGGTATTACTGATGGTGATTTTCATTGTCGGCAATATTCTGTGTGCGCTTGCACTTAATTACCATTTTCTGATGCTGGCGCGCATTATCACTGCTTTGTGCCACGGAGCATTTTTCGGTATTGGTGCGGTAGTTGCTGCAAGCCTGGTTGCGCCAAACCGTAAAGCATCGGCAGTAGCATTGATGTTTACTGGTTTGACGTTAGCCAATGTACTGGGTGTACCGATTGGCACCTGGTTTGGGCAACTATACGGCTGGCGTTCAACCTTCTGGGGCGTGGCAGTCATTGGTGTTGTGGCGTTTGTTGCGTTGATCGTTAGCTTACCTTCGCAAAAAGAGGAGTCACCGACTGACCTCAAACGCGAAATCAGTGCATTGGCTAATGGCAAACTTTGGCTTTCTCTGGCGATGACCGTATTTTTTGCCGCCGCCATGTTCACTTTGTTTAGCTACATTGCCCCAATGTTGTTGCAGGTGACGGGTGTGACTCATCAGGGGGTAAGCTGGACGCTTTTCCTGATTGGCGCAGGCTTAACTGTCGGGAATATCCTTGGCGGGCGCCTCGCAGACTGGCGCGTTTCTTTTAGTTTGATCCTTAGCTTCAGTCTGATTGCTATCTTTTCGTTGCTATTCCGCTGGACCAGTCACGGAATGTGGCTTGCAGAAATCACGTTATTTCTGTGGGCGATGGCGGCCTTTGCGACTGTACCTGCGCTGCAAATCAACGTTGTGCTGCATGGAAAAGACGCGCCAAACCTGGTTTCTACCCTGAACATTGCCGCTTTTAATGTCGGAAACGCGTTAGGGGCTTGGGTGGGAGGCACTGTTATTGCCCATGGATATGGTCTGACTGCTGTTCCGGTTGCAGCTGCAGGGCTGGCCGCTATTGGGCTGATCATCTGTCTGATTAACTTCAGCAATGGCACCGGGCACCAACAACCGGTCACAGAGCAGTAAATCAGGTATCAAGCAGAGTATTTAGTGGCTCAATATATATCTGCATGCTGTTTTGTAGGTGTTCGCTAAAAGCGCTGACAAGCGCGGAAGCAGGGCGGTGCAGTGGGCGAATCAGGCTCACGGTAAACGGTACCGCCACGCTAAAACGCCGCGCAACGACACCACTTGACGCGTAATCCAGTGCGGTCAACGGATTGACCACTGACACGCCAACTCCCGCCCGTACCATTGCACAAACCGAGGCCGCGCTGTGTGTTTCCATCACCATGCGGCGCTTGACATCGTGCTCCTGAAACAGTGAATCCAGTAGCTGCCGATAGCTGTCGGTGCGAGACAGGCTGACGTAATTTTCACCGGCGAAATCCTGCGGCGTGAGAATGTCTTTGTGCGCCAACCGGTGTCCGGCGGGCAAAACGCAAACTTCGTTCAAGGTCAGCAACGTTTGGCGCTCAGTTCCGGCGGGAGTCGTAGTATTTTCAGTGAACCCTAAATCGTGGCGCTGAGCGGATAGCCACTCCTCAAGCAACGGAGATTCTTGTGGCACGATATTCAGGCTCAGTTCCGGATATCGCGCCAGAAAAGGTTGCACCATCATCGGTAAGAATGACTGTGAAAACACAGGCAGGCAGGCGATGGACAGCTCGCCCTGACGGAATTCACGCAGACTCTCGGCGGCACTTAGAATTCGATCCAGTCCATACCAGGAACGCTGTACCTCTTCAAATAACCGCAAACCCTGAACCGTGGGATGCAGTCGCCCACGGCTTCGTTCGAACAATTGCAGGCCGATCAGTTTTTCAAACCTCGCCAGTTCACGGCTGACGGTGGGCTGCGAGGTGTGCAATAACCCTGCGGCTTCGGTGAGGTTGCCGGCAGTCATTACTGCGTGAAAAATTTCGATATGGCGCAAGGTTATTGAAGGCACGGGCTAAACCTCTTTTCTCCTTCTCCTGTAAGAGAGGGCTTGGGGGGAAGGGATATTCCATATCATATTTGCATAGACTAGGCAGAAAACGATATTTTTTCTTCACCACACTCTGTGGCGTAATACAAAAAATGATTTGTTTCCGGAGCCAACCATGCCACGCCCACTCAATAACACCGACACCGCATTGAATGCACAAAACCTGCTGGCGCTACCTGCTGAATTTGGCTGCCCGGTCTGGGTTTACGACGCGGATATTATTCGCCAGCAGATTGCTCAACTGCGACAGTTTGATGTGATTCGTTTCGCGCAAAAAGCGTGTTCCAACATTCATATTTTGCGCTTGATGCGCGAGCAGGGCGTTAAAGTCGATTCCGTTTCACAGGGCGAAATTGAACGTGCGTTGGCGGCAGGCTACCAGCCACTGGAAAACAAAGACGACATCGTTTTCACCGCTGATATGATTGACCAGCCGACGTTGGCGCTGGTGGCTGAGCAGCAAATTCCTGTCAACGCAGGTTCTGTAGACATGTTGCAACAACTTGGCGAAGTTTCACCAGGCCATCGCGTCTGGCTGCGAGTGAACCCAGGTTTTGGTCATGGTCACAGTCAGAAAACCAATACCGGTGGTGAAAACAGTAAGCACGGTATTTGGCATGCTGATTTGCCACAAGCGCTGGAAGTTATCGAACGCTATAAGCTGCATCTGGTTGGCATCCACATGCACATCGGTTCTGGTGTGGATTACGGTCATCTTGAACGCGTTTGTGTAGCTATGGTGCAGCAGGTAATTGATTTTGGTCAGGATCTTGAGGCGATTTCCGCAGGTGGCGGGTTGTCTATTCCTTACCGTGAAGGTGAAGAGACCATTGATACCAATCACTATTACGGTCTGTGGAATGCGGCGCGTGAAAAAATTGCTCAGCACCTTGGGCACCCGGTGAAACTGGAAATTGAGCCTGGCCGCTTCCTGGTTGCAGAATCAGGTGTGTTGGTGGCTCAGGTGCGTTCGGTCAAGAACATGGGCTCGCGCCATTTTGTGCTGATTGATGCAGGGTTTAACGATCTCATGCGTCCTTCAATGTATGGCAGTTACCACCATATTTCAGCTCTGGCAGGTGATGGACGTGAACTTGCTGCACTGCCATTAGTCGAGACGGTGGTTGCCGGGCCATTGTGTGAATCAGGTGATGTGTTTACCCAGCAGGAAGGTGGCAAAGTGGAAACGCGTGCGCTGCCACCTGTGCAAGTGGGCGATTATCTGGTGCTGCATGATACGGGCGCATATGGCGCGTCGATGTCGTCCAACTACAATAGTCGCCCGTTGTTACCTGAAGTGATGTTTGATAACGGTCAGGCGCGTCTGATTCGTCGACGTCAGACCGTTCAGGAGTTGCTGGCTCTGGAAATATTCTAAAGTTGTAAACCTGGCTCGTAAAACGGGCCGGGCATCACTGAATCACGTAATACCAGCTTGCCAACAAAGGGTGGAATCGCCTCGAGTGATTCGCCGTTGGCTAGCTTGATTACCTGATCGATTGCCGTGGTAATCATGCTATCAATAGGCAAATAGACACTGGATAATGCAGGTTCCAGCCACTGCGCGCTCGGCGCATCATCAAAACCAAACAGCGAAATATCCTGCGGAATATGCCGACCAGCCTGATGCAACGCTTTCGACGCACCCAGTGCCATATCATCATTACAGGCAAACAGTGCGGTAAAAGGCACGTGGCTTTCGAGCAATTCCTGGCAAAGCTTATGGCCGAGAGTCATGCTCGAATCGCCATATTTGACTCTGTCTTCGCTAAAGGCAATGCCATGTTTTTGCAGCGCTTTTCGATAGCCCATCAGGCGTGCTTGCCCGGTAGGCGTGGAGATTGGCACGGTGATACAAGCGATATCTCGATGCCCTTGTTGAATCAAATAATCTGTCGCTTTAAACGCCGCATCTTGTTGTTCAAAGAACACACAGCGGTCGCGAGCCTGGCTCACGTCACGGTTAATCACCACCAACGGAACTTTGATGCTGTTCATCAGCGAAAGTAGTGTGCGCTCATTCATAAAGCGGGTGTACAACACAATGGCGTCGCAATGCCGGTCTACCAGCATTTGCACGGCTTCTAGCTCTTTTTGCGGCGTGTCGTGCCCGTCAGTGACAATAAGCTGTTTGCCCCAGGCCTCGGTCTGGCGCGAGGCTTGTTGTAACAGACGGCCAAAGTAAAACCCATCAAAGGTAGAAACTACCAGACCCACGCTATTACTGCTGCGGTTTGCAAGGGATCTCGCCAGAAAATTAGGGCGATAACCCAACTCTTCCATGGCGTTAAAAACCTGTTTGCGAGTGCTCTCTTTGACTTGTCCAATTCCGTTGAGCACGCGTGATACCGTTGCTTTGGAAACGCCTGCGCGTAGCGCGACATCCAGCATTGTTACCATCAATTCATTCCTGATTAAGACGCTTGCCGCGTGGTCATATAGTTTCGCTAGTTTATCACGCTGTGGTAATGAAACATCTGGCTTGCGGCTTCGCTATGCCATTTGTCGTACCGGATCACGCTTTTCAATGATTACGAACCCTTTCATTCTCCTAATGCATAGTTTTGGGCATCCGTAACCATGGCCAGCGTATAAATTAATCTCGCTGTTTTGCTTCATTATCAGCCGTGAAAGGGAATAAACTTTGAGAGATTTGATTCTTTAACGGGAAAGCTGATGTGAATATCCAACCGCTCTACACTGCACCACAGTATACAGAGCAAGTGACTGATTGGTTGTGGCAGGCGTTTGGCACATCTGAAAGCCGTGACTTTTTCGCCTCTATAGTGGCAACCAGCCAGCGAGAAGGGGAAATGCCATTAACGTTTGTGGCCGTTGAGGGCAATAAATTGGTCGGTACGGTGGGGTTATGGCGCTGTGATTTGATTAGCCGTCAGGATCTTTATCCCTGGCTTGCCGCGTTATACATAGATGAAAACCAGCGTGGACGGGGGCTGGGAGCTAAACTGCAACAACACGTTATTGAGCAAGCTCGCGGATTGGGTTACCCGCAGCTTTATCTCTATTCAGCATGCAAAGATTACTACGAACGTTTTGGTTGGCAATATATCGGCGACGGGTTGGATTATCCCAATAAGCCCGTCCATTTATATCAATTCACTCTCTCAACCCAGAGGTAAACATTACTCGCCAGAATATGTGATAACCGAGTGGCGTCGCACAAGTGTTGGGCTAAACATATGTGTGATATCTGGTAGCTCACGCTTTTCAGCCAGCGCCAGCGCGAGTTCTGCTGCTTGTGTCGCCATGGTGATTATCGGATAACGAACCGTAGTCAGACGTGGGCGCACGTAGCGCGAGATAAGCACATCATCAAAGCCAATCAGTGAAATCTCTTTAGGGACATCAATTCCGTTGTCATTGAGCACGCCCATTGCACCTGCCGCCATTGAATCGTTGTAACAGGCTACCGCACTGAAATGTTTTCCACGACCTAATAGCTCAGTCATTGCCTGCTCACCGCCGCTTTCATCCGGCTCACCGTAAGTGACTAAACGATCGTTGACCGGCAACCCATGTTCTGTAAGAGCGTCGTAATAACCCTGCAAGCGATCTTCGGCATCAGAAATTTGGTGGTTGGAACAGAGGTAACCAATTTTCGTATGGCCTTGCTGAATCAGATGACGGGTGGCAAGCCACGCACCATAGCGGTCATCTAGCGCCACACAACGTTGCTCAAAACCAGGCAGAATACGGTTTATAACCACCATGCCGGGCATTTGCTTCATCAGTGAGATCAATTCGTCGTCAGGGATTTTTTTCGCATGGACGACCAGTGCGGCACAGCGATGGCGAATGAGCTGTTCAATTGCTTGCCGTTCTTTTTGTTCATTGTGATAACCATTGCCAATTAACAGAAAGTTGCCAGTGCGGTAGGCGACTTGCTCGACGGATTTTACCATCGCGCCAAAGAAGGGGTCGGAAACATCACCCACCACCAGGCCAATTGTTTCGGTTGTTTGCTGGGCTAGCGCTCGGGCGTTGGCGTTGGGATGGTAATTCAGTTCTTCCATCGCGCAGCTCACAGCCTGGCGAGACGCATTGCTGGCTTTTGGGGAGTTATTAATGACACGGGACACCGTGGCGACAGAAACGCCTGCTAGTTTTGCTACATCCTTAATTGTCGCCATCGATAGTATTCCTGAGTGGGTAAGCGTTTACACAGTTTTAAGTGTTACGGAAAAGCCGCGCTACTTCAAGGGTGCAACTGTAGTAGCTGTCGCAAACTCATCCAAAATCAGGCCAGTTTTAGTGTAATCGTTACACATCCGCCACCGGGAAATCCAAGCGCAGCGGCAGTAACGGGCATGCTCTGGATTTTTAATGATTTCAGACTAAATCTTTGCTTACAGTTTGCAGCGCGCTGTTGCTATTTCGCCATGGCGAAAAGTGACCAGCCACTGCTACATTTAGTGTCCCAGAGGTATTGATTGGTGAGAATTCTAGTTACGTTGTTAAGTACAATTCTTTTGCACCAACCTGCGCAGATGCGCAGGTTTTTTTTGCCTTTTTTTCAGACATTGCATCCCTTCAGGCTATCGCTCCTTTAAAGTTACTCATGTAATCTGCTGTTACTACACTTAAGAATCTGCGGCTTATTAACGACAAAGGGAGTTGCTATGCTTTTTGGTTTTTTCCGTACGCTATTTCGTATCTTGTTCAGGGTGCGACTTTATGGCGATCAACAAGTTCTCTCCCAATCGCGAGTCCTGATTGTTCCCAACCACGTTTCCTTTATTGATGGTATTTTGCTGGCACTATTTTTACCCGGGCGTCCGGTATTTGCCGTGTATTCCTCAATTAGCCAACAGTGGTATATGCGTTGGCTTAAATCGCTAATCGATTTTGTGCCGCTTGACCCAACAAAACCGATGTCGATTAAGCACCTGGTTCGTCTGGTTGAGCAGGGCCGTCCGGTGGTTATCTTCCCGGAAGGGCGCATCTCGGTTACCGGATCATTGATGAAAATTTATGAAGGTGCCGGGTTTGTTGCCGCGAAATCAAATGCGGCCGTTATCCCGATTCGAATTGATGGTGCGGAACTGACGTTTTTCAGCCGCCTGAAAGGCCTGGTTAAACGCCGCTTATTCCCGCGCATCAGCCTGCATATTCTGCCACCTACTTCTGTCCCGATGCCGGAAGCGCCGCGCGCGCGCGAACGCCGTAAAATGGCAGGTGAAATGCTGCATCAGCTAATGATGGAAGCGCGTATGGCAGTGCGACCACGTGAAACGTTGTACGAAGCGTTGCTCGCAGCACAATATCGTTATGGCGATCGCAAAAACTGTATTGAAGACATTAACTTCAAGCCAGATACCTATCGTAGTTTGCTAACCAAGACCCTATTTGTCGGGCGCATTCTAAATAAATACAGTGCGGCGGGTGAAATTATTGGCCTGATGCTGCCGAATGCGGCGATCAGCGCGGCAGTCATTTTTGGTGCATCATCGCGTGGGCGAATTCCTGCGATGATGAACTACACCGCGGGCGTCAAAGGGTTGACCAGTGCTATCACTGCCGCGCAGATCAAAACGATATTCACTTCGCGTCAGTTTCTCGATAAAGGCAAGTTATGGCATTTGCCTGAACAACTCACACAAGTGCGCTGGGTATTCCTGGAAGATCTGAAAGCCGATGTTACGCTTGCCGACAAACTGTGGATATTTGGCCATTTGCTGGTGCCACATTTGGCGCAGGTCAAGCAGCAACCAGAAGATGCTGCGATGGTGTTATTTACTTCGGGTTCTGAAGGGAATCCAAAAGGCGTGGTACATAGCCACAAAAGTTTGCTGGCTAACGTTGAGCAAATTCGCACTATTGCCGATTTCACTGCCAACGATCGCTTTATGTCGGCCTTACCGTTGTTCCACTCTTTCGGTCTGACTGTCGGCTTGTTTACGCCTCTGCTAACGGGCGCGGAAGTGTTCCTCTATCCAAGCCCGCTGCATTATCGCATTGTGCCGGAACTGGTTTACGACCGAAATTGTACTGTGTTATTTGGCACATCGACGTTCCTTGGTAACTACGCGCGTTTCGCCAATCCTTATGACTTCTACCGCCTGCGTTATGTAGTGGCGGGAGCGGAAAAACTCCAGGAAAGCACCAAACAGCTTTGGCAGGATAAATTTGGTCTGCGAATTTTGGAAGGTTATGGCGTTACAGAATGCGCGCCTGTGGTGTCCATCAACGTCCCAATGGCGGCACAAGTTGGGACCGTGGGGCGCATTCTTCCGGCAATGGATGCCCGGTTGATGGCAGTGCCAGGAATTGAAGACGGTGGACGACTGCAATTGAAGGGGCCGAACATCATGAAAGGCTATCTTCGTGTGGAAAACCCTGGTGTGCTGGAAGAACCAAGTGCTGAAAATGCGCAGGGTGAAGTGGAATCAGGTTGGTATGACACGGGTGATATTGTCCGCTTTGATGAGCATGGTTTTTGTATCATTCAAGGGCGAGCTAAACGCTTTGCTAAAATTGCCGGTGAAATGGTTTCACTGGAAATGGTAGAGCAGATGGCACTCGGCGTATCTCCGGAGAGAATGCATGCTACCGTTATTAAAAGCGATGCGGCGAAAGGTGAAGCACTGGTGATGTTCACTACGGATAGCGAGCTTAATCGCGAAAAACTGCTGCAATATGCCCGCGCAAATGGCATTCCTGAGCTGACTGTACCGCGAGATATTCGCTTCCTGAAACAGTTACCTGTGCTGGGCAGCGGTAAACCTGATTTCGTCAGTCTGAAAGCGCTGGTCAACGAGCCGGAGACAGAGAATGCATGATAATACCGTAAACGATACCTCAATTTGGTCCAGAGGTATGATGGCTGTGACCTGCGCGCAATTTCTATCGGCGTTTGGTGACAACGCGCTGCTGTTTGCAACGCTTGCGGTATTAAAACAACAGTTCTACCCCGACTGGAGCCAACCTGTTTTGCAGATGGTGTTTGTTGGCGCTTACATCCTATTTGCCCCGTTTGTCGGTCAGATAGCGGACAGCTTTGCCAAAGGGCGAGTGATGATGCTGGCCAATAGCCTCAAATTGATTGGTGCGGCGGTTATCTGTTTTGGTCTGAATCCGTTTGTTGGATATTTGCTGGTGGGTATTGGTGCTGCAACGTATTCACCGGCTAAGTATGGGATTTTGGGGGAGTTAACCACGGGCGATCGCCTGGTGAAAGCCAATGGTCTGATGGAATCATCGACCATTGCCGCAATTCTGCTTGGTTCTATGGCGGGCGGTGTGCTGGCTGACTGGCACATTCTGGCTGCATTAAGCATGTGTGTGGCGATATATGCGGGCGCTGTGGTCGCCAATATATTTATACCGAAACTTGCACCCGCGCGGAGTGGTCAGTCATGGCGCTTTACCCCGATGACACGCAGCTTCTTCAATGCTTGTCGTACGCTATGGCATAACGGCGAAACTCGCTTCTCGTTAGTCGGCACCAGTTTGTTCTGGGGCGCGGGGGTGACGTTACGCTTCTTGCTGGTGTTGTGGGTTCCGATAGCGTTGGGTATTACTGATAACGCGACGCCAACCTACCTCAATGCAATGGTCGCTGTAGGGATTGTTGTTGGTGCCGGAGCTGCGGCTAAACTGGTGACGCTTGAAACCGTGGCACGTTGTATGCCTGCCGGTATTTTGATTGGTATTGGCGTGCTGTTCTTCGCTATCCAAAATGCATTGCTACCGTCTTACTTGCTATTAGTGCTGATTGGTATTCTTGGCGGATTCTTCGTGGTCCCGCTAAACGCTCTTCTTCAGGATCGTGGCAAACATTCAGTGGGGGCGGGAAATGCGATTGCTGTGCAGAATCTCGGTGAAAATACCGCGATGTTACTGATGCTTGGTCTGTTCTCACTGGCGGTAAAAACAGGTGCATCGATTGTCGGTATCGGCATTGGTTTTGGTGCAGTGTTTGCGCTGGCTATCGGCGGTTTGTGGGTTTGGCAGATTCGCCAGAAATAGAGTTTCCCCTCTCCATTTGGAGAGGGGTTTTCACATCAAGGTGCAGGGTAGGTATAAACGCGGTTCACCGCTTCCAACTCTTCAAGTACATCTTCACTCAAGTCTACATGTAAGCTCTCAAGGTTAGTTTTTAATTGCTCAAGCGTGGTTGCACCTAACAGCGTGCTGGCAACAAAAGGTTGGCGGCGAACAAAAGCCAGTGCCATTTGAGCCGGATCGAGATTGTGTCGTTTAGCGATATCGACATATGCCGCAACCGCCAGCTGAGTTTGTTCACCGCTGTAACGGGTGAAACGGCTAAACAGCGTATTACGTGCGCCTGCAGGTTTTGCTCCGTTCAGGTATTTACCTGTCAACGTACCAAATCCCAGACAGGAATAGGCCAACAACTCGACCCCTTCGCGCTGAGTAATTTCTGCCAATCCCACTTCAAAGCTACGGTTCACAAGGCTGTATGGATTCTGGATGGTGACAATGCGCGGCAAATCATGCTTTTCAGCCAGTTGCAGATAACGCATTACACCCCATGGTGTTTCATTAGACACGCCGATATAACGGATTTTCCCCGCTCGCTGAAACTCAGTCACTGCCTCAAGTGTTTCAAGCAGAGTGACTGGCACTGCGTTATCAGTCCATGTATAACCCAGCTTGCCAAAACAGTTGGTGGCGCGCTGTGGCCAGTGAACCTGATAGAGATCGATATAGTCGGTTTGCAAACGCTTCAGGCTGGCATCCAGTGCATCACGGATATTTCTGCGATCCAGTATCTGGTTTGGGCGAATGCCGGCGTCGTTATTGCGGCTTGGACCACTGACTTTTGTGGCGATAACCAGTTTTTCGCGATTACCGCGTTGCTTTAACCAGTTGCCGACGTAAGTTTCTGTTAGACCTTGAGTTTCCGGTCGAGGTGGCACCGGGTACATTTCTGCCACATCAATCAGGTTTACCCCTTCGTGGACTGCATAATCAAGCTGTGCATGCGCGTCGGCTTCGCTATTTTGCTCACCAAACGTCATGGTTCCCAGCCCTAGCGTACTTATTTCAAGAGAGCTGTGGGGGATACGGTGATAGTGCATAGCCGCCTTCCTTATTCATCGGTCTTATCGGTCAGGCATGTGCCCAACAAAAAAATGGACTATAAACATGGCAGAGGGGAAGCAAAAGCGGAAGAGGGGAAAAGAAGAAAAGTGTGACAGGCCAGCAAAGTACTGACCTTTACATCTTAACGTTCAATGATTTGTGAAACATCATCACGATTGATTTGCATCTCGTTGCCTTGCTGATCACGATATTTCACCAGGCCCGTGTCCTCATCGACTTGTGGTTTTCCGTCAGTCAGGATCATTCGACCATCTTTGGTTGCCATCACGTAATCGCTGCTACAACCCGAAACCGCAAATGCCAGACCGACAGCGGAAATTAGAACAGCCCATTTTTTCATCATTATTCGCCTCGTGTGGTATGGAATGACATATATATTCTAGTAATAACTCGAGCAGGTGGTGAACGTAAGCAGTAAATTCTTAAAAGAAACAGAGGGGAAGCGGAAAAGCTTCCCCTGCGTGGGTTACAGCGGGTTTTTTTTGTTGCGGATCAGATTCAAGGTTTCCACAGCGATTGAGAAGAACATCGCAAAATAGATGTAACCTTTCGGCACATGAATATCGAAGCCTTCAAGAATCAGGGTAAAGCCGACCAGCAACAGGAATGACAGTGCCAGCATTTTCACCGACGGGTGGCGTTCAACAAAATCGCCAATCGGTTTCGCGGCAAACATCATCACCATCACAGCAATAACCACGGCGGCCATCATGATAAAAAGATGATCGGACAAGCCAACGGCGGTAATAACAGAATCAAGGCTGAAAATGATATCCAGCAGCATGATTTGTACGATTGCGCCAAAGAAGGAGTGAACGTTAGTTTTTAGCCCTTCTTCTTCGCCCTCGATGGACTCATGGATCTCTTTGCTCGCTTTCCACAACAGGAACAAACCACCCAACAGCAAAATGAGATCACGTGCTGAGAATTCATTGCCCATCACTGTAAACAGCGGGTGAATTAGATGTGTCATCCATGCGATAGAGGCCAGCAACACCAGACGCATAATCATCGCAGCACCCAGCCCCAGACGGCGTGCTTTAGCCTGTTGCGCTTTAGGCAGCTTCGCAACGACCAGCGAAAGGAAGATGATATTGTCGATTCCAAGTACGATTTCCAGAATCGTCAGAGTGCCCAGTGCCATCCACGCGTTCGGATCGGTAATCCATGCAAACAACATTAAAAAATCCTGCCAGATATTTATAAAACGCCAATTATAAACGCCAGCCAGGAGCTGGGCGCAAGTTAAATGAATCTATACCCGTCATACTTCAAGTTGTAGGGGTGTTGGCTGCATTCACTTACCCCAGTCACTTACTAAAGTAAGCTCCTGGGGATAAGCTCTCTTGCCGCCTACCAAAAACTCGAATTCTTTAGGGTTTACAACGAGAAATGACGAGCGAGCAGGGCTGCGGTGAAATTCTTTTTCAGATAAAAACCACGAGGCAGAGTAAGAATCGGTGAGCCATCGGCTCCAATTGCATCGGTCAACGCTTTGCTGTTTGCGGCTTTTGGCCTCAGTTGCAGCACTTCACCATGGCGTGCTGTGATGCGCTCGACTTGGCCGAGCACAATCAAATCCATTAATTCTTCCCAGTCCAGACGTAGCTGACGTTCTTCTTCTTCTGTTGGTGTCCACAACAACGGTGTGCCGATATGCCGTTCGGCAAGGGGGATTTGCCGCTCGCCTTCAACCGGAATCCACAAGACTCGTTTTAGTTTGTGACGCACATGGCTCGTTTCCCACACAACACCGGTATTGCCAGTGAGTGGCGCGACGCAGACAAATGTGGTTTCCAGAGGGCGACCTAATCTATCAACAGGGATTGTTTTTAGCTCAATACCCAGCGCTGCGAAATCTTGCTCGGGTTTACTCCCAGCGCTGGCACCTAACCACAGTTCAAGCAAAACACCGATCCAGCCTTTGTCGCGTTTAAGATCCTTCGGGATCGGTAAATTGGCGAGCGCCGCCAGTTCGCCCAGTGTGTAGCCTGCCAGTTTCTGGGCTTGCGCCAGCAAAACCTGTTCGTTTTCTGGCGGTGTGAGTAAAGGACGGAGTGCTTGCATTGTGCCTGGCTGATAGTTGGTTAAAAAATAGGCGTGATTTGCCCACCGTGTGGAAATAGTTTAGCGTGCCTGGGATATGAATGACAATGCACTGATTTTGAATCATTTTTATCGCTAAAAATGATTATTTACGGATTCTACAAAAACCTTTTCCCAATCTGGTCACTGGCAATGAACAGGATCTTACACTGAGTTATCCACAGAAAAATGGGATAACTGATAAAAATGATCACTACTGGTTCGATTTACAGCCTTGACTGGGGGTAAAACCCATTTTTTCGACAGTTTGTGACTAACTTGTTGGCACAATCTGTGGATAAAAACGTCATTGGTCGATCTTTCATCAATGCGATGTTCTGTCATGTGACGATCATCACACTACTAAGCTGTGAGTTGATTTTTACCTAACTATTCAATTGAAATTATTATGTATTTTATTTTTGTTTGAATGAGTGGAATTGGAGTTATCCTAAGTTGTCCCGAGTGTATAAGGTAGTTCTTCACAGTTATATCCACAGAAAAAGTGAATAAACTACAGACCTTGTACCCCTTCATGTTTATAACTCGGTCATATTTTGTGAGTTATTCAAATGTTATTCCTTCTGACAACCGTTACACAGTGGTTTACCGTCTAGCGCTTGTATGAAACAATCGGCCTAATCTAAGTTTGTTTTGAGGTAGTCCGGTGATCGATGATGATGGCTACCGCCCGAATGTTGGTATCGTAATCTGTAATCGGCAGGGTCAAGTGATGTGGGCCAGGCGTTTTGGTCAACATTCCTGGCAGTTTCCGCAAGGTGGCATCAATCCTGGCGAATCCCCGGAACAGGCAATGTACCGGGAACTTTTCGAGGAAGTGGGTCTACAGCGAAAAGATGTCCGAATACTCGCCTCGACCCGAAACTGGTTACGTTACAAGTTACCGAAACGTTTGGTGCGTTGGGACACAAAGCCGGTTTGTATCGGCCAGAAGCAAAAATGGTTTCTCTTGCAGTTGATCAGTAGTGACAACGATATCAATATGCAAACCAGCAGTACCCCAGAGTTTGATGGCTGGCGCTGGGTTAGCTATTGGTATCCAGTCCGTCAGGTTGTCTCCTTTAAACGCGATGTTTATCGTCGGGTGATGAAAGAGTTTGCAAGCGTTGTAATGCCGCTGCAGGAAGTTACGCCACCACGTAATAACGCGCCTGCATGGCGACGTAAAAGAGGTTAAGTCACGCGAAAAATGCTCACCCGTCTACGAGAAATAGTCGAGAAGGTTGCCAGTGCTCCGCGCCTCAATGAGGCGCTGGATATTCTGGTTACAGACATCTGCCTTGCGATGGACACCGAGGTATGCTCGGTTTATCTCGCAGATCATGACCGGCGTTGTTTTTACCTGATGGCGACGCGCGGCCTTAAAAAGCCGCGCGGGCGCACTATTACACTCGCATTTGATGAAGGCATTGTCGGGCTAGTCGGACGTCTTGCAGAACCGATAAACCTTGCGGATGCGCAAAAACACCCCAGCTTTAAATATGTTCCCGCAGTAAAGGAAGAACGTTTTCGAGCCTTTTTAGGGGTTCCTATCATCCAGCGACGCCAGTTGCTGGGTGTGCTGGTGGTGCAGCAACGTGAGCACCGGCAATATGATGAAAGCGAGGAGTCTTTCCTCGTCACACTCGCCACACAGATGGCAGGCATTCTCTCTCAATCACAGTTGAACGCCTTATTTGGTCAATATCGCCAGACACGTATTCGCGCGCTGCCTGCATCCCCTGGTGTTGCCATTGCTGAAGGTTGGATGGACTCCACTCTTCCGCTAATGGAACAAGTGTCTGAAGCCTCAACACTTGATACAACGCTTGAAAGAGAACGCCTAACCGCAGCCCTTGAAGAAGCCTCCAACGAGTTTCGCCGCTACAGCAAACGCTTTGCTGCGGGTGCTCAGAAGGAAACGGCTGCCATATTTGATCTCTATTCGCACCTGTTGACTGATGCTCGTCTTCGTCGTGAATTATTTGAAGAAGTGGATAAAGGCTCAGTTGCTGAATGGGCGGTTAAAAAAGTTATCGAAAAATTTGCGGAGCAATTCGCAAGCCTGACCGATGGCTATTTAAAAGAGCGAGCAGGTGATCTACGTACGCTTGGCCAACGTCTGTTATTCCATCTCGATGACAACATTCAGAGCCCCAACACTTGGCCTGAACGCTTTGTTTTAGTCGCCGACGAGTTATCTGCAACCACGCTTGCTGAATTGCCACAAAACCGGCTTGTGGGTGTGGTGGTGCGCGATGGTGCCGCGAACTCTCATGCGGCTATCATGGTGCGGGCGTTAGGTATCCCAACAGTTATGGGAGCAGACATTCAACCCTCGGTGCTGCATCGCCGTACATTGGTAGTGGATGGTTATCGTGGTGAACTCCTGGTTGATCCGGAAGCTGTGCTGTTGCAGGAATACCAACGGCTCATCACCGAAGAGAATGAACTTACCCAACTAGTTGAAGATGATGTAAATAGTCCCGCAGCGCTAAAAAGCGGTGAGCGCGTGCAGGTCATGTTAAACGCGGGCCTTAGCCCTGAGCATGAACAACAGCTTGGCAGCCGTATTGACGGTATCGGGCTATACCGCACCGAAATCCCATTCATGCTGCAAAGTGGTTTCCCATCGGAAGAAGAGCAGGTCGCCCAATACCAGGGCATGTTGCAAATGTTTAACGAAAAGCCTGTCACGCTGCGAACGCTTGATGTTGGCGCGGATAAACAACTGCCGTATATGCCAATCAGCGAAGAAAACCCATGTCTGGGCTGGCGTGGGATCCGTATCACGCTTGACCAACCAGAGATTTTCTTGGTGCAAGTGCGAGCCATGCTACGAGCTAACGCGGCAACGGGCAACCTGAGCATTCTTCTGCCGATGATCACCAGCATCGACGAAATAGACGAAGCGCGTCGTCTGATAGACCGCGCCGGACGTGAAGTGGAAGAAGTGCTCGGTTACGAGTTACCAAAACCACGTATTGGCGTGATGGTTGAAGTCCCTTCGATGGTCTTTATGATGGGGCATCTTGCCAGCCGGGTTGATTTTATCTCGGTAGGTACTAACGATCTGACGCAATATTTGCTGGCAGTCGATCGCAATAATACCCGTGTCGCTAGCCTTTACGACAGCCTGCATCCAGCCATGCTGCGGGCGTTAAACTATATTGCGACAGAAGCTCAACGCCACAATATCGATTTGTGCTTGTGCGGTGAAATGGCGGGTGACCCCATGTGTGTCGCACTGCTAGTTGGCATGGGCTATCGCCATTTGTCGATGAACGGCCGTTCAGTTGCACGTGTTAAGTACCTGCTGCGCCATATTAGCCTTGAAGAAGTGCAACTGCTGGCTCAGCGCAGCCTTGAGGCTCAGCTAGCGACGGAAGTACGCCATCAAGTAGCATCTTTTATGGAACGTCGTGGCATGGGCGGTTTGATTCGCGGCGGGCGCTAAGGCGCTCGTTGTTTACTCCCCCCGCAACTGGTATTACATATCTTTTACAACTTCGCCGACTCAACCCTGATGCCCTTTGTGCTATGATCCGCTGCTTTCGGAGCGCATCAGCACAGATGCGTACTTGCAACCCATTGTAGAATTTCGATGGGGTAACAACGGTTTGTGGTGACAGATGAATAGTGGCTATCTGCATTTCCCTGAATTTGACCCGGTGATTTTTTCCGTCGGGCCAGTCTCTTTGCACTGGTATGGCGTGATGTACCTGGTCGGCTTCGTGTTTGCCATGTGGCTTGCGGGCCGTCGTGCCAATAAACCCGGTAGCGGTTGGACGAAAGACGAAGTTGAAAACTTGCTTTATGCGGGCTTCTTGGGTGTATTCCTTGGTGGGCGCCTTGGGTATGTTTTCTTCTACAACCTGCCTGTTTTCCTTGCCGATCCCCTGTACCTATTTAAAGTCTGGGATGGTGGCATGTCCTTCCATGGCGGGCTGGTCGGTGTTATCTGCGTGATGATTTGGTTTGCGCGTCGTACTCATCGCTCCTTCTTCCAGGTAGCTGATTTCATTGCACCACTGATTCCATTTGGCCTGGGTGCTGGTCGCCTTGGTAACTTTATCAATGGCGAATTGTGGGGGCGTGTTGATCCAAACTTCCAGTGGGCCATGTTGTTCCCTGGTTCGCGTAGTGAAGACATTGGCCTGCTGGCAACTCACCCTGAATGGCAGTCTTTGTTTAACACCTACGGTGTCTTGCCACGCCATCCTTCCCAGCTTTACGAGATGGTTCTGGAAGGTATCGTGCTGTTCATCATTCTTAACCTGTATATTCGTAAGCCGCGCCCGATGGGCGCCGTTTCCGGTCTGTTCCTGATTGGCTATGGAGCATTCCGTATCATCGTCGAATTCTTCCGCCAGCCGGATCAGCAATTTACCGGGGCGTGGGTGCAATACATCAGTATGGGGCAAATCCTATCGATTCCGATGATTGTCGCGGGTGTAATTATGATGATTTGGGCGTATCGTCGCCGCCCACAGCAACAGCTTTCGTGAGGAAACCATGCAACAATATCTTGATTTGATGAAACATGTGCTGGAAAACGGCACACCAAAAAATGACCGTACCGGCACCGGTACACTATCGATTTTTGGTCATCAGATGCGCTTCAATCTGCGAGATGGTTTCCCAATGGTTACCACTAAACGCTGCCATTTGCGTTCCATTATTCATGAACTGCTGTGGTTCCTGAAAGGTGACACTAACGTTGCCTATCTGCATGAAAACAATGTCTCTATCTGGGACGAATGGGCAGATGAAAACGGCGATCTTGGGCCGGTATATGGCAAGCAGTGGCGCTCTTGGGCTACGCCTGATGGTCGCCATATTGACCAGCTGACCACCGTGATTAACCAGCTTAAAAACGATCCGGATTCGCGCCGTATTATCGTTTCGGCGTGGAACGTTGGCGAACTGGATAAAATGGCGCTGGCACCATGCCATGCGTTCTTCCAGTTCTATGTGGCTGACGGCAAGCTTTCCTGCCAGCTTTACCAGCGTTCATGCGACATCTTCCTTGGGCTGCCATTTAATATCGCCAGCTACGCTTTACTGGTTCATATGATGGCGCAGCAATGTGACCTGGAAGTGGGGGATTTTGTGTGGACCGGTGGTGATACCCACCTGTACAGCAACCATCTTGAGCAAACGCATCTGCAATTAACACGTGAGCCGCGAGCTTTGCCAAAGCTGGTTATCAAACGTAAACCTGAGTCGCTGTTTGACTACCATTTTGAAGATTTCGAAATTGAAGGTTACGATCCTCATCCCGCGATCAAAGCCCCTGTCGCTATCTAACGGCTGACAGACTGTCATAACCGGTGCCATTTGTGCACCGGTTTTTTTTGCCCGTTTGACAACTTTGCGAGCCTCTTTCCAACACCCATGCAACCCGCAGCAACTGCACAACTTTCCTTCGATCTTTGCCGAAAATCAAACTGTTGCCAGTAGCGAAGAATCCCGCGGCTGGCACACTGCTGCCATGAAAATAAAACAACATGGTTTTAGCCTGATAGAAATGTTGGTGGTTATGTCTATTGTGGCGATGCTCAGCACTGGCAGTGTGCAGGGTTGGCAACAGTGGCAGCAGCGACAACGATTGTGGATAACGACCCAGCAGATTCGCAATTTGCTCGAACAGCTTCGCAACGATGCAAATTGGCATAATCGTGATCATCTTCTGATGGTGAACCGTACCGGGAATACATGGTGTCTGGCGAGCAAACAGCTTGAGGCAAACCTATGTCATTCAGAAGGACGTTGGCGATTACTTCAACCGTTTGTAGATGTCGATATTACCGAGACAACACCAAACCTTGGGTTCTATGGACAAAGGAATACAGCATGGCCAGGCCATATTGACTTGCAAAACGGTACGGGAAAATGGCGAGTTATTATCTCCGCTCAGGGGCGTATTCGTGTCTGCGAAATTATCGGGAGTAGTAAATGCAGCTAAATCAGCAGGGGTTCACCTTACTTGAAACGCTCATTGCCATGGCGCTAAGCAGCATTGTTCTGTTAGGGGCTGGCCGTTTGTTTCCGGTTCTGCAACGGGCTGTTTTGCAACAATATCAGAAAGAAACCTTGCAAGAATCGCTCTGGCAACTGGCATTCAGTTTGGGGAAACAGCTACAACGTGCGGGTTATTGCCACGGAAGTTGCCAAGGGGAAGGGCTAGTTCTGCGAAAGGAAGGGGGGTGTGTGCTGCTGCAATGGGATAGCAACAGTAATGGGCGCTGGGAACCCTCTAGTCATTCGGAACCTGAACAGATGGGTTTTCGTCTGAACAGTAGCAACCTGGAAGCTTTGCGCGGTGCGGCCACATGCGAAGGTAACGGCTGGGAGAAAGTTTCAGATCCTGCAACGATGGTAATACGTAAATTCTCGGTGACCCGTTTGGCGCGGCGCTCTCTGCCCTCATTGCTGATTATTGAGCTCGCAGCAGCCTCCAGCAAAGACCAAAGTCCGATTTCTTTGCGCCACATCGTTGTGGGTCATAATCTGTGAGTGGGCAATATGAGCGGGGTAATATCACCCTTGGGTTTGTACTGCTGTTATTAGCGTTGGGGATATTAATGCTTGCTGGATTACAACAACAACTTAGTCACCAACGCCATCTGGTCGCAAGTGAAGTCGCTTTCCTGAAACAGTATGCGGGGGCTATTTCAGCGCAAGCCTGGGGAAGCCAACTATCCTGGTTACCTAAGCTGGCGTGGGACTGCCAGCAACAACCAGAAAACGGCTGGAAAGCTTGTGTGTTGATGGTAGGAGAAAATGAAGCAGTTATGGCAGTACATGGGATTACTGAAAATCAACAAACGCCACTGACGTTGTGGCAATGGGGGACGCTTGATAACTTTCATTGGCTTTCAACTCCACATGGCTGGTTAGATTTTTGCCCCTTTACGGAGGTATCCCGATGCCAGTTGCCACAGTGAAATCATTGCAGCGCGGATTTAGTCTGGTGGAAGTACTCTGCGCTATGGCATTGTTTTCGGTCGTGATGCTGGCTCTACTGGGTTATCACCGGGCGTTACAGCAAGGTTTTCAGTCTCAGTGGCAATTCCGCCAGTTATGGCGATTAGCCGTGGAAATGAGCGAGCCTGAATCACCATTACCTACAGATGAATGGAAAGTTAGTCGGCAGCAGACATCGGAGGCTGGATGTGTCAGCATCGCCATTACGATTACCAGTCCTGGTGGGCGAACCGGGCAACTGTCACGGTTACATTGCCCGCAAAAAGAGAAAAGTCAGGAGTAGCGATTCTATGTTGCGTGTTTACCATTCCAACCGGCTGGATGTGCTGGAAGCAATTATGGAATTTATTGTGGAAAGGCAGCCGCTGCCGGACCCATTCCAGCCTGAGGTTGTATTGGTGCAAAGTACCGGTATGGCGCAATGGCTACAAATGACGCTGGCACAAAAGTTTGGTATCGCAGCAAACATCAGCTTCCCACTTCCTGCCAGCTTTATCTGGGATATGTTTGTGCGAGTACTGCCGAATATCCCGGAGCAAAGTGCGTTCAATAAGCAAAGCATGAGCTGGAAACTGATGACGCTCATTCCCACGATGCTGGAACAACCTGAGTTTGCACTGCTAAAACAGTATCTTGAAGAAGATGAAAATGGTCGCAAACTCTCTCAATTAGCGTCAAGAATTGCTGACCTTTACGACCAATATCTAGTCTATAGGCCGGGTTGGTTAAGTCAGTGGGAAAAAGGTGAACTTATCGACAATGTGGGCGAAGCTCAATTGTGGCAGGCTCCACTATGGGCGGCGCTGGTACACCATACGCAAGAGCTTGGGCAACCTGAATGGCACCGTGCGAATCTCTATCAACGTTTTATTAATACTCTGGAATCAAGCAGCGAATGCCCGCCTGGTTTGCCTGCTCGTGTCTTTATTTGTGGTATTTCAGCATTGCCACCTGTTTATCTTCAGGCGCTACAAGCGCTGGGTAAGCACATTGATGTCCATTTGCTGTTTACCAACCCATGCCGCTATTACTGGGGGGATATTAAAGATCCTGCTTATCTTGCAAGATTAATCAGCCGCCGCCGCCGTAGCCACGCTAAGGAAGACTTAACGCTTCCACTATTTAAAGACAGCGATACGGCTTCTGCATTGTTCAACGACGCAGGTGAACAAGATATTGGCAACCCACTGCTGGCCTCATGGGGCAAATTAGGGCGTGATTACACTTTCTTGTTGGCTGAGCTACAACGCTTTGAAGAAATTGACGTATTTGTCGATATAGACCCTGGTAACCTCCTGCACAATCTGAAGTACGATTTGCTCGAGTTACAAAGCAATGCGGTCACCGGTCTGACCGAAGAAGAGTTTGAGCACAGCCATAAGAAACGGGTTCTGTCCCTTGATGACCGCTCAGTCACTTTCCATGAATGTCACAGTCCTCAACGTGAGGTTGAAGTACTGCACGATCAGCTTTTGGCGATGCTTGAGACCGACACTACGCTAACACCTCGCGATATCATTGTGATGGTGGCGGATATCGACAGTTACAGTCCGTTTATCCAGGCAGTATTTGGTAATGCGGTGGCAGAACGCAGGCTACCTTTTGCAATTTCCGACCGCAGAGCCCGCCAGGCACATCCGGCTCTGCAAGCTTTTATCTCACTACTCTCACTACCTGACAGCCGATTTGCAGCGCAGGATGTCCTTGCTCTGCTGGAAGTTCCCGCACTGGCGGCTCGGTTCTCAATTAACGAAGAAGGGCTGCGTTACTTACGCTTGTGGGTGCATGAATCGGGGATTCGTTGGGGAATTGACGACGATAACGTTCGTGAGCTGAATCTCCCGGCAACAGGGCAGCATACCTGGCGCTTTGGTTTGACTCGCATGTTGTTGGGCTATGCGATGGATAGTCAGGCAGGTGAATGGCAGTCAATCCTCCCTTACGATGAATCGAGTGGTTTAATTGCTGAGCTTGTCGGGCAGTTGGCTGAATTGTTAATGCAACTGAATATCTGGCGTCGTGAGTTAACTGTAGCGCGGCCTTTAGTTGAATGGACGACGGTATGCCGTGGCATGCTGGCCAGTTTCTTCCTGCCTGATACGGAAACCGAAGCGGCATTAGCGTTAATTGAGCAGCAATGGCAAGAAATCATTAAATATGGCCTTGAAAGCCATTATCAGGAAAACGTCTCACTGACGCTATTGCGTGATGAACTCGCACAACGATTGGATCAAGAACGTATTAGCCAACGTTTCCTGGCCGGTCCAATCAACTTTTGCACACTGATGCCAATGCGTTCTATCCCGTTCAAAGTTGTTTGCTTGCTTGGCATGAATGACGGTGTTTATCCACGCACGCTTGCTCCTCTGGGGTTTGATTTAATGAGCCAGAAACCGCAACGAGGCGACCGTAGCCGCCGAGATGACGATCGCTACTTGTTCCTGGAGGCACTTAACTCTGCGCAAATGCGCTTCTACATCAGTTATATCGGACGTTCTATTCAGGACAACAGCCAGCGTTATCCTTCGGTATTGGTTGATGAACTATTAGATTACATTGCGCAAAGCCATTGCCTGCCACAGGACACGGAAAAAACCTGCGACGAGAGCAGTGAACGCGTGAAAAAACATTTAGTTCAACAGCATAAGCGCACTCCTTTTGAAGCGGGTAATTTCTTACCAGGGACTTCAGCACAGAGCTATGCCAACGAATGGTTGCCTGCGGCAAGTGGGCGGGGGCAAGCTCAGGCTCCGTTTATTCAGCCATTGCAGGAACAAACTCAGAACGTCATCACGTTGGATCAATTACAACGTTTCTGGCGACATCCTGTGCGCGCCTTTTTCCAGATGCGTTTGGGGATCAATTTCTGGCTTGAAGAAACCGAACTTCCGGATGCAGAACCTTTCACATTAGATAGCCTCGAACGTTTCCAAATGAATCAGGAGTTGCTGAATGCGCTGGTTCAGGAGGGGGACACACAGCAGTTATTCAGCCGTTATAGAGCAGCAGGCGCATTACCATACGGTGCTTTCGGTGAAATTTTATGGGAAACCCAGTTAACAGAAATGGAAGAACTGGCCCAAAAAGTGAGAGCCGAGCGACAAAATGGCAACAGCCAGGAAGTCTCACTGCTTTTAGGCGGAACAAGTCTGGAAGGTTGGTTGTCGGATGTGCAGGCTGATGGACTGTTGCGCTGGCGGCCCTCCATCCTTAACCCGGCACATGGCCTGCAACTGTGGATTGAACATGTTGTCTGGTGTGCGATGGGGGGAAGCGGCGAAAGCCGTCTATATGGGCGAGATTCCACGGAGTGGAAATTCCCTTCACTTGAAGTTGAGCAGGCAAAAAGCTACCTCCAGCAACTCATTGATGGTTATCGTAAAGGATTAGTACAGCCGTTGCTGTTGCTTCCAATGAGTGGCGGCGCATGGATAAAAGCCTGTTATGAACCCGCAAATGATGCCATTTTATGGGATGAGCAAACGCAACAGAAAGCTAAAAGTAAGCTGTTGACTGCCTGGGAAGGGAATCAAAGAGTCGAAGGTGAAGGGGCAGATAAATGGCTACAACGCTTGTATCGAACGCTGGAGCCAGACTACTACGAAGCGATAATCAATGAGGCTGAGCGCTACTTGCTGCCGCTGTATCGCTTCAATAAAGCTTAAATTTTTGTATAAAAATTGCACAATCCGGCAGGTTCATCTATTATGCGCACCTTGCTCAGGGTTGGCGAAAAAAGAAGCAACTATAATAACGGACCGTTTAAAAGTTGTTAATGATGAGTGAGTTATACCCAAGATAGCTTGAGTCGTGGGGTATAGAAGTTTCGTGATTATGAGGTTCGTTAATGCCTAAATGCAGCACCTGGTTAAAACCGCTTTTCTTGTTAGTCGCTCTTTGGGCACCATTAAGTCAGGCAGACACGGGTTGGCAACCCATTCAGGAAACTATCCATAAAAGTGAGAAAGACAATCGCCAATATCAAGCTGTACGCCTTGATAATGGTATGACGGTGTTGCTGGTTTCGGATCCGCAAGCCGTTAAGTCATTGTCTGCGTTGGTGGTTCCTGTTGGATCTTTAGAAGATCCCGACGACCATCTTGGCCTTGCTCACTACCTTGAACATATGACACTGATGGGTTCTAAAAAATATCCTGAACCGGATAGCCTGTCAGAGTTCCTCAAAAAGCATGGTGGTAGCCATAACGCCAGTACTGCGACTTACCGCACAGCGTTTTACCTTGAAGTAGAAAACAACGCGCTGGAAGGGGCGGTAGACCGTTTATCGGATGCCATTGCTGAACCAAACCTCGCTCCTGAATACGCTGAACGTGAACGTAATGCGGTTAATGCAGAGCTGACTTTAGCCCGTGCCCGTGACGGTATGCGTATGGCGCAAGTTAGTGCAGAAACTATCAACCCAGCGCACCCTGGCTCGCGCTTCTCTGGTGGTAACCTGGAAACTCTACGCGATAAACCTGGCAGCAAGCTTCTTGATGCGCTGGTGGCATTTCGCGATAAATACTATTCCGCTAACCTGATGAAAGCGGTCATCTACAGTAATAAACCGTTACCTGAACTAGCAAAAATTGCAGTAGAAACTTACGGTCGAGTGTCGAATAAAAATATCGAACGGCCTGTTATTAACGTACCGGTTGTCACTGATGCGCAAAAAGGCATCATTATTCACTACGTGCCTGCATTGCCGCGAAAAGTAGTGCGTATTGAATTTAGAATCGACAACAATAGCGATAAATTCCGTAGCAAAACCGATGAATTAATTGGTTACTTGATTGGCAATCGTAGTAACAATACCCTTTCTGATTGGCTGCAAAAGCAAGGGCTTGCAGATAGTATTCGTGCCGATTCTGATCCTTTAGTTAACGGCAACAGTGGCGTATTCGCCATCTCTGTATCGTTAACTGATAAAGGCCTGGCTCAGCGTGATGAAGTTGTGGCCGCTATTTTTAGCTACTTAAATAACCTTCGTGAGCATGGCGTTGATAAAAGCTATTTTGATGAGCTTGCCCATGTGCTGGATCTCGACTTCCGTTACCCATCAATTACCCGGGATATGGATTATGTAGAATGGTTAGCAGACACCATGCTGCGCGTACCTGTCGAGCACACGCTTGATGCTGTTAATATTGCGGATAAATACGACCCTGCTGCCATTAAATCACGGCTGGATATGATGACGCCGCAAAATGCCCGCGTCTGGTATATCAGCCCGAAAGAGCCACATAACAAAACGGCTTATTTTGTTGATGCGCCTTATCAGGTCGACAAAATCACGCCACAACTCTTTGATAGCTGGCAGCAAAAAGCAGCGGCTATAAAGCTGACATTGCCACAACTGAACCCGTACATTCCCGACGATTTTACCCTGGTTAAACAGGATAAAACCTATGCTCATCCTGAGCTGTTGGTTAAAGAAGCGGGTCTTCGCGTGTTGTATATGCCGAGCCACTATTTTGCCAATGAGCCTAAAGCTGATGTCACCATGGTGCTGCGCAATCCACAAGCGATGGACAGCGCCAAAAACCAAGTGTTGTTTGCCCTGAATGACTATTTAGCGGGAATTGCACTGGATGAGTTAAGTAACCAGGCGTCTATCGGTGGTATTGGTTTTTCGACCAATGCCAATAGCGGCTTAATGGTTAATGCCAACGGTTATACCCAACGTTTGCCACAGCTTTTTGAAGCACTGTTAAAGGGCTACTTCTCCTATACTCCGACTCAGGAACAATTGGACCAGGCGAAGTCATGGTATGCCCAAATGATGGATTCGGCAGAAAAGGGCAAAGCTTACGACCAGGCAATTATGCCGGTGCAAATGGTGTCCCAGGTACCGTATTTCCAGCGCGATGCTCGCCGGGCATTATTGCCTGAACTGACGCTCAAAGATGTTCTTGATTACCGTGAAACCTTAAAAAACAATGCTAAACCTGAGTTTTTGGTGTTGGGCAACATGTCTTCCGATCAGGCGAAAGACCTGGCTCATCGGGTACAAAGCCAGCTGGCCTCCAAAGGTAACGAGTGGTGCCGTAATAAAGATGTGTTGGTTGATAAACAACATTTAGCGATGTTTGAAAAAGCAGGGAGCAGCACAGATTCAGCACTGGCTGCGGTTTACGTACCGACAGGTTACGACGAAACCGTGAGTACCGCTTACAGCTCAATGTTGGGGCAAATCATTCAACCATGGTTCTACAACCAGTTACGCACTCAGGAACAGTTGGGCTATGCGGTATTTGCATTCCCGATGTCGGTAGGGCGCCAGTGGGGGATCGGTTTCTTATTGCAAAGCAACGACAAGCAACCAGACTATTTGTATCAACGCTTTAAAGCATTTTACCCAACAGCTGAGAAAAAACTGCGTAGCATGAGCGCTGAAGATTTTGCCCAAATGCAGCAGGGAATGATCAGTGAAATGATGCAGGCACCGCAAACCTTGTCTCAGGAAGCCTCGCAACTGAGCAAAGATTTCGATCGCGGAAACATGGACTTTGATTCGCGTGATAAAGTAGTCACCGAAATTAAAAAACTGACCCCGCAAAAACTGGCTGATTTCTTCCATCAGGCAGTGATTGAACCGCAAGGCATGGCTGTACTGTCGCAAGTTTCTGGTAGTCACAATGGTAAGGCAGACTATGCCGCTCCGAATGGGTGGAAAACCTGGAAGGAGGTCAGCGGTCTGCAACAATCATTACCGCTCGTCGACACTAAGTAACTTGGGTTACAGCCAACCCTGTAACCTGAAGTGCGACGAGAATAAGTGAGGAATAATGACCGGAACCACGCAGCCTCTTGATCCCCTTAGTTTACCCCTAACGGGGGAGCGGCTGATTGAAGCCTCTGCAGGTACCGGAAAAACCTTCACCATAGCAGCACTTTACCTGCGTTTGTTGCTTGGTCTGGGTGGGCAAAATGCTCACCCAAGACCGCTTTCCGTTGAAGAACTATTGGTCGTAACCTTTACACAGGCAGCGACTGAAGAACTCCGTGGCCGTATTCGCGCCAATATCCATGAGTTACGTATCGCTTGCGTTCGTAATCGCACCGATAATCCTTTGTTCCAAAAACTGCTGGCGGAAATTCCCGACCTTCAGCAGGCCGCCCAGGTATTGCGTCTCGCAGAACAGCAAATGGACGAAGCTGCAATATTTACCATCCATGGATTTTGCCAGCGCATGCTCAGTCTGAATGCTTTTGAATCGGGCATGTTGTTTGAACAACAACTCATTGAAGATGAATCTCTGTTACGTCGCCATGCTTGCGCCGATTTCTGGCGTCGACATTGTTATCCGTTACCTAAACCTGTTGCGCAGGTTATGGCGGAAGAATGGGCCGGTCCTGACGAACTTCTCCGAGATATAAATAGTTGGCTACAAGGTGAACAACCGGTTCTGAAACAGCCCCCCGCCGACGATGAAACGCTGCTCGCGCGTCACCAAAAGATTATTAACACCATTGAGGATGTGAAAGCACAGTGGTGTGCCTGCGCCGACGAAATTGCGCAGATCCTCAGTGTTGCGAAGATAGACCGCCGAAGTTACAGCAGCAAAAACTTACCTAGCTGGTTGAACATTGTTGGCACCTGGGCACAAACCGAAACAACGACCTACAAACTGCCGAAGGAACTCGAGCGCTTCTCTCAATCGATGCTGGATGAGAAAACTAAAGAAGGCCAACCGCCACAGCATCCTGTTTTTAGAGCGATTAACGATCTGCTGGGTGAACCGCTAACATTACGTGATTTAGTTATCGCCCGTGCAATGGCTGAAATTCGTTATAGCGTGCAGCAAGAAAAAAGTCGTCGTGGAGAACTAGGCTTTGACGATATGCTGGCTCGTCTGGATGAAGCGCTGCACAAACCGGGCGGCGATGCGCTGGCGGCTGCAATCAGGGGGCGTTTCCCAGCTGCAATGATCGATGAATTCCAGGATACCGACCCGCAGCAATATCGTATTTTCAGACGCCTATATATCAATCAGCCTGATACTGCGTTGTTGCTTATTGGTGATCCAAAGCAGGCTATTTACGCCTTCCGTGGTGCGGATATTTTTACCTACATGAAAGCCCGCCATGAGGTAAGTGCCCACTACACGCTGGACACTAATTGGCGTTCATCACCTTTGATGATAAGCAGCGTAAATACTCTATTCCAACAACTGGATAATCCCTTCTTATTCCAGCAAATTCCGTTCTTAGCGGTGAAAGCGGCTGAGAAAAATAACGGACTGCGTTTCACCATTAAAGGGAAAAGTCAGGCGGCAATGTCGTTCTGGACACAGCCGGGAGATGGCTGTGGTGTAAGTGAATACCAACAAACCATGGCTATGCAGTGCGCGCAGCAGATTCGAGACTGGCTGACAGCCGGGCAGCGCGGCGAGGCGTTGTTGTGGAAGGGTGAGGAATCACGTCCGGTTCAATCTTCTGACATCACTATTTTGGTGCGCAGCCGCGGTGAAGCTTCCATTGTGCGTGAAGCACTGGCAAGCCTGAATATTCCATCAGTTTACCTTTCAAACCGCGATTCGGTGTTTGCCACACCAGAGGCCAGAGAAGTTCTGTGGATTTTGCAAGCGGTGCTGGCACCAGAAATTGAAACTGCATTGCGCAGTGCGGTCGCGACCAGCATGTTGGGTCTTGATGCCCGAATGATTGAAGCTCTGAACGACGATGAAAATGCCTGGGATCAACTGGTTGAAGAGTTTTCGGACTATCAGAAAATTTGGTTGCGCCGGGGCGTAATGCCAATGCTACGAGCTCTAATCGCTCGTCGGCAGGTGGCTGAAAACTTGCTAGCAACTCCGGGTGGCGAGAGGCGACTGACCGATATTTTGCACATCAGCGAACTGCTGCAAGAAGAGGCTGCGCAGACCGATAGCGAGCATGCATTGGTTCGTTGGCTGGCGCAGCAGGTTGCAGAACCTGATAGCAACGCATTCAGCCAACAACTTCGCCTCGAAAGTGACAGGCATTTGGTTCAGGTTGTCACCATTCATAAATCGAAAGGGCTTGAGTACCCGTTGGTTTGGCTACCGTTCATCGCCAATTATCGGGCGCAAAGCAGCGGTTTGTATCACGATCGCTCAACCTTCTCGCCGTTGTTGGATTTAAGCGATGATGCGGAAAGCCTGAGTCTGGCAGAAGAAGAACGACTGGCAGAGGATTTACGTTTGTTGTATGTCGCCTTAACACGGTCTATCTGGCACTGCAGTCTTGGTGTTGCGCCACTGTTTAAAGGAAATCGTGCCAAAAAAGGTTCCAGTGATTTGCATCTTGGTGCGTTGGGGTATCTCCTGCAAAAAGGAGAAGCAAAAGATGCCGTGGGGTTACAGGCGGACTTGATGGCACTGGTGAGTGAGTCGATTCGGGTCGAAGAGCCAAAATCTGAGGATTACACGCCCTGGCAGCCAGTGAGTGCTGAACTTCCGGAATTGAGTGCCAGAACCATGAGAAGACAAGTGGCCGATAACTGGCGTGTAACCAGTTATTCCGGATTGCAGCAGCATGGCAGTGGGCAGGCGCTGGATTTGTTACCTCGTCTGGATGTTGATGCAGCCGGGGTTGCGCCAGTACAGAGTGAACCTTTACTTACTCCGCATACCTTCCCTCGTGGGGCTGGTCCTGGCACATTTTTACATAGCTTGTTCGAAGGAATTGATTTTACTCAGCCACTTAACGATACATGGATTGCTGAACAGTTATCTGCACAAGGTTTTGGCGAAGAGTGGCGGCCGATATTAACACAGTGGCTGCAAACGATTTTGCAGGCACAGTTAAACGATACAGGCGTGTCACTATGCCAGTTAACTCCGCAAGAAAAGCAGGTTGAACTGGAGTTCTATTTGCCTATTGATCGTGATTTGCATGCGGTGCAACTGGATCAACTGGTACGTGAATTTGACCCGTTATCGTCAGGCTGCCCACCGTTAAACTTCAAACAAGTGCGCGGTATGCTGAAAGGATTTATTGACCTGGTGTTCCGTTGGCAGGGGCGTTATTACCTGCTGGATTACAAATCTAACTGGCTAGGCGAAGACAGTAGCGCTTATACCCGGGAGGCTATGGCCGGTGCCATGCAATCTCACCGTTACGATTTGCAGTATCAGTTGTATACGCTGGCGTTGCACCGTTACTTACGCCACCGCATTCCTGATTATGACTACCAAAGCCATTTTGGCGGTGTTATCTATCTTTTCTTACGCGGCGTTGAGGGTGACGGTTCGTCTCAGGGAATATTTTCAACGCGTCCGGATGCAGAGTTAATTGCCAAAATGGACGCACTGTTCGCAGCGCAAACGGACGAGGTCACGCCATGAGAATGACAGCGTTGTTACAGCTGGCGGTGGAGCAAAAGTTATTGCGTGCTCTGGATGCCCAGTTTGCCATAGTGATCGCCAGTGATGAGCACCCCGCTGTGATGCTGGCTGCGGCACTGGTCAGCCATGACGCGGGGGAAGGGCATGTATGCATTCCTCTTTCGCGTTTAACGCCGGAATTTTGTTTTGCCGGGCGGCAACCGGATTTTGCTGAACAACTCTTTGCGCAAGCGGCAATTAAAACCAACTGGCGCGAAACGCTGCTTGCATCTCCTGCTGTGAGTGAACATGAAGGTACCACGCCGCTGAAATTGATTGGCGAGCGTTTGTATCTCAACCGGATGTGGCAAAACGAACAGGCGGTCGCCCGCTTCTTCGGTGCTGAAAATCGTGCGATTCCTCTTGATGAAGGACTGGTTGTCAGCGTACTCAATCAACTGTTTGCGCCCATGCCTGATATCGATTGGCAAAAGGTTGCGGCTGCGGTGGCATTGACTCGTCGTATTTCGGTAATTTCTGGCGGACCAGGAACCGGTAAAACAACGACTGTTGCGAAATTGCTCGCGGCCTTAGTTCAGCTATCTGGCACTCAAACTTTACGTATTCAACTGGCTGCACCAACAGGTAAAGCGGCTGCGCGTTTAACCGAATCACTGGGCTCGGCATTAAGTCGTTTGCCGCTGGATGATGCACAAAAAGCGGCATTGCCTAACGATGCTTGTACTCTGCATCGCTTGTTGGGTGCACAGCCAAATAGCCAGCGCCTGCGCTATCACGCGGGGAACCCGTTACATCTCGACGTTCTGGTCGTTGATGAAGCCTCGATGGTGGATTTGCCGATGATGGCAAAGCTTATTAATGCAATTCCTGCGCACGCGCGGGTTATTTTCCTTGGCGACCGCGATCAACTGGCATCGGTAGAGGCGGGGGCGGTGCTTGGCGATATTTGCCACTATGTCACATACGGATATTCGCCTGACAGGGCGGCCGAGCTAAGCCGGTTGACTGGCTATGCGCTTCCAGCAGGTGAGAGTGCTCAGGCGAATGCGCTACGCGATGGGCTTTGTTTGCTGCAAAAGAGCTACCGTTTTGATAGCCAGTCAGGCATCGGGCAATTGGCGTTTGCCATTAACACCAGCGATGTGAAGCAAGCCAGGGCGGCATTTGCCAAAGGTTTTACCGATATAACAAAGCAGCCGCTGCGTGAAACAGAAGACTATGCCGTAATGATTGCCGATGCGGTGGAAGGTTATCGGCCGTATCTGGAATTAATGCACAATCGCGCCGAACCTGCCGATATTCTCGAAGCCTTCGGGCGTTATCAATTGTTATGCGCGCTGCGGGATGGTCCGTTTGGCGTGAGTGGCCTGAATAACCGCATCGAATTGGCGTTGATTCAAAAACGTCTGATTGAGCGACCAAATCAGGCGGCATCACGTTGGTACAACGGCCGGCCAATTATGATTTCCCGAAATGACAGCTCTCTGGGTTTGTTCAACGGGGATATTGGAATTGCGCTGGACAGAGGCGAGGGGCTGCGCATCTGGTTCCCGATGCCGGACGGCACGATAAAATCCGTGCAGCCGAGCCGCTTGCCAGGACACGACACGGCCTATGCTATGACTGTGCATAAATCGCAGGGATCGGAATTCGACCATGCGGCGCTGGTGTTACCAAACCAATACACGGCCGTGGTAACACGCGAACTGGTCTATACCGCCATAACCCGTGCGCGTAAGAGATTATCTTTGTATGCCGATGATCGGGTGTTAGAAAAGGCAATTGTGACAAAGACTGAACGGCGCAGTGGATTGATGGAAAGTTTTAGCTAGCCCTGTATAGGGCTAGCGAGTTCGTCAGGCTAAATCAGCCATCAGCACTTTTGAACGGCGCTGATAGTTGTACATTTCTTTTTTACTCTCCGGCAGCAGCTCAACATCGACCGGCATAAAACCGCGTTCCTGGAACCAGTGAATGCTGCGGGTTGTCAGAACGAACAGTTTGCTCAGACCCATTTGCCGCGCTTGCGAGGCAATGCGTTGCAGCAGGACCTCACCGCGAGATGAACTGCGATAGTCCGGATGAACCGCCACGCAGGCCATTTCGCCAATTCCTTCTTCCTGGAATGGATAGAGTGCTGCACAAGCGATAGTCAGATTATCGCGCTGAATAATGGTGAATTTGTCGATCTCCATTTCCAGTTGCTCGCGCGAACGACGTACCAGTATCCCTTGCTGTTCCAGCGGGCGAATGAGTTCCAGTATGCCGCCTATATCATTAATGGTGGCGCGGCGAATTTGCTCCGCACTTTCCATCACAATTTGTGTACCGATGCCATCGCGTGAGAAAAGCTCCTGCAATAGCGCACCATCTTCCTGATAGCTGATTAAATGGCTGCGACGCACGCCGCTACGGCAGGCTTTAACCGCACCGCGTAAGAAACGCACGGTACCGGAATGGTAGTCATCGACTTCCTCCAGTTCTTCAATGCGTTTTTGTGCATCGTTAGGGAACAGTTCAGAAACGATATTGCCGTTGTCGTCAATAACCCCCTGAGAAGAGCAAAAGCCAATCATTTTTTCGGCTTTCAGTTTGACCGCCAACTGTGTGGCAATCTCTTCTGAAGTGAGGTTGAAGCTTTCGCCCGTAACTGAAACGGCCACCGGGCCCATCAGGACAATCGCGCCGTTATCAAGCTGACGGTGAATCGCTTCTTCGTCGATACGACGCACGCGCCCGCTGTGGCAATAGTCCACACCATCATCCACACCTAACGGTTGAGCGATAATAAAGTTACCGCTGACCACATTGATATGTGCGCCTTGCAACGGTGTGTTGCCAAGGCTCATGGACAAACGTGCTGTAATATCCAACTGCAATAAACCGGCAGCCTGCTTTACCAGCTCCAGCGTTTTGGCATCCGTCACGCGCGTATGTTTATGGTAAATAGGTTCATGATTATGCGAAGCCAGGTTGGCATCAATCTGCGGGCGAGCGCCATACACCACCACCAGACGAATCCCCAGGCTGTGCAACAGCCCAATATCGTTGACGATACTGGAAAAGTTCTCGTGTTCAATGGCTTCGCCGCCAAGCATAATGACAAACGTTTTTCCCCGATGGGCATTTATATAGGGAACAGAATGGCGGAATCCCTGTACCAGTTCGGTTCTACGTTCCTTCACCACGGCTAGACCTCATTGCATGATTATTCGTAATTTCTGTATTTTTATTCTTTTATTGCTTCTGGTGCAAGCAGCAATTAACGCAAAGCGGATTTTTCTGCATTTGGGCTACCAAGTGCTTGATCGCGAATGTTTACCCTTTAATGGGTGACAGCCCGAGCGTGTTTCGTTAAAGTTTTCGGCTCAAAAAATAAAATTGATTATTCGATTCACAGGAATACACCGCTCAGGAGAGCTATGCCAGATTCCAATCCATTAATAAGTCGGCGCCGTTTATTGCAGGGTGCAGGTGCTATGTGGCTATTGAGTGTTAGCCAGGTTGGCTTTGCTGCCTCAAGCTTGGTCGTTGCCGTGCGAGTCTGGCCCGCATCGTCGTACACTCGTGTCACGCTGGAATCGAACAAGCAGCTCAAATATCGGCAGTTTGCGTTAAGTAACCCCGATAGAGTGGTAGTAGATATTGAAGGTGTGAATTTAAATTCAGTATTGAAGGGAATCGGTGGTCAGATTCGTGGCGACGATCCTTTCATTAAATCTGCGCGCGTAGGCCAGTTTGATCCTCAAACTGTACGCATGGTTTTCGAACTTAAACAAAACGTGACACCGCACTTATTTGCGCTGGCACCGGTCGCTGAATTTAAAGAGCGCCTGGTTATGGACTTGTATCCGGCCAATATGAATAGCGAGCAAGATCCGCTATTGGCATTGCTCGAAGATTACAACAACGGCAAGCTCGATAAGAATACACCGCCGTCCCCGGAACAAGGGCCACAGCCAGGAAAAGCTGGGCGTGACCGGCCAATTGTTATCATGCTTGATCCTGGCCATGGCGGGGAAGATCCCGGTGCTATCGGGCCAAACAAGACGCGCGAAAAAGACATCGTGCTTAAAATTGCCCGCCGCCTGAAAGCGCTTATTGATAAAGAAGCGAATATGAAAGCCTACATGACCCGTAACGAGGATGTGTTTATTCCGTTAAAAGTCAGGGTGGCGAAAGCGCAGAAGCAACGCGCTGATCTTTTTGTTTCTATTCATGCGGATGCGTTTACGTCCGGCGCTGCACGCGGCTCATCAGTCTTTGCGCTCTCAACCAAAGGCGCGACCAGTACCGCGGCAAAATTCCTCGCACAAACGCAGAACGCCGCCGACTTAATCGGTGGGGTGAGTAAGAGTGGCGATAAATACCTCGACCATACGATGTTCGATATGGTGCAGTCGTTGACCATCAACGACAGCCTGAAATTCGGCAAAGAAGTGCTGAACCGATTAGGGCGAGTGAATAAGCTGCATAAAAATAGTGTCGATCAGGCAGGGTTTGCAGTACTGAAAGCGCCGGATATTCCATCCATTCTGGTGGAGACTGCATTTCTGAGTAACGTTGAAGAAGAGCGTAAGCTACGTACGGCCAAGTTTCAGCAAGAAGTGGCAGAGTCTATCCTGGCGGGGATTAAAGCGTATTTTGCGGATAGTTCACGCCTGGCACGACGCGGGTAGACTTTATAGAGGGGGTGAGCGAAAGCGACATCCACTCTTTTATATAACCACAATTCGAATTATTTAGGGTCTACAGCGGATTTCAGATACAAAAAAACACCCGTTAAGGTGTTTATAATGTTGGTTGCGGGGGCCAGATTTGAACTGACGACCTTCGGGTTATGAGCCCGACGAGCTACCAGGCTGCTCCACCCCGCGTCCGT
>NZ_VEXQ01000049.1 GCF_006376615.1 Buttiauxella sp. B2 | reverse complement strand
CTGCCCGGCATCGTGCCACTGGCCATTCGCCGCCAGGTCAGATACTTTCAGCTCAACCACATCCCCTTTATCACCATTAATAGCCAGCTGCTGCATGCCATCGTGGATAAACAGATTGGTCTGCGCATGACTGAGAATATCCTCAGCAGTCAGAGACAACGTCTGCTGTCCGTTGCCATTCAGAACCACTGTAGCATGCTGAACATGTGCTCCATCATACAGGCCAGCCAGGGTGACTTCTGCCGGTACAATATTAGATCAGGGTTGTACGAGCTTCACCAGTCAGCTGGAGTACAAGCAACTCTGGTGTGTTGGTCAGGTGCTGGCGATAAACCCCACCTGGACGAACCAGAAATGTCCGTGTTGTGGTTATATAGCGAAAGAGAATCGTCAGTCACAAAGCCAGTTTGTGTGTCTGGAATGTGGATATACCGAAAACGCCGACATCAACAGTGCACGTAATATTTTAGCAGCAGGCATGTCGCGTTAACCTGAGGAGAGATGACAGCTTCAGACCCCTCGATGAAGCAGGAACCCACCGAGGCGAGTCAGACTTCGGTCTGAACGCTGTTGGGATCCTTGCCCTTTTGAAATGCCCCGAAAAGGGCGGGGAGGATGCCAACCTGTCCTGACACTCCCTGCCTGAGCGTCAGCGTATAGGGGTTTGAGGGCCAATGGTTTTAAAAATCGATATTGATATCACCGAGTATCAAAATGACTGAAAAACGATATTTGGAACCTCATTTTAGGACAAAGATAACAGTCTGAAATATTTTTATATTTCAGACTGTTATTCTCTTAATGTAGGTTTTCGCCCAGATGGTCCTCAAAACCCTTATGTTGCTCGATCAGCCCATAATCAATTGATGAGCGAATCTGTTCTGTTGCTCAATAATTACCGGTACGTCTACAGTGGTGACTTTACCGTTCTCCACCACAACGCGCCCATTTATGATATTGTAAGCAACCTCTCCTGGATTACAGAATACCAGAGCGGCCACCGGGTCATGGTTTGCACCCGCCAGACTAATTTTGTCGAGCCGGAAAACAGCAAGGTCAGCCATCATCCCTGGAGCCAGCGCACCGATATCATTACGGTTAAGATTTTTCGCCCCTCCGAGAGTGGCAATTTCCAGCGCTTCACGAGCCGTCAGCGCATCCGGTCCAAAACCAACACGTTGCAACAATAGCGCCTGACGCACCTCACCTATCATGTCAGAGCTGTCATTGGACGCTGAACCATCCACACCTAATCCGACATGCATTCCCGCATCCAGCATATGACGCACCGGAGCAATCCCGGACCCAAGACGCATGTTAGAACACGGGCAGTGTGCAACACCGGTTCCTGTGCGGGCAAAGAGCTTCATCCCGTAATCATCCAGTTTGACGCAGTGCGCGTGCCAGACGTCATGCCCTACCCATTCCAGATCCTCAACGTACTGGGCAGGCGTTTTGTTAAACTTTTTTTTGCTGTATTCAATATCACTAATATTTTCTGCCAGATGCGTATGCAAGGATACGCCATACTCACGTGCCAGTTTGGCTGAGTCCCGCATCAGCTGTTCACTGACCGAGAAGGGGGAGCAGGGAGCAACCACAATACGCAGCATTGAGCCATCGCTGGCATCGTGATAGGTCTCAATAACCCGCTGGGTGTCTGCGAGTATTGTTTTTTCATCCTCAACGATTGAGTCTGGCGGCAGCCCTCCCTGTTTACGCCCGACACTCATGCTGCCGCGGCAGGCATGAAAACGCATTCCCATTTCTTGCGCCGCCTCAATACTGTGATCGAGTTTGATGCCATTTGGGTAAACATACTGGTGATCGCTGGAAGTTGTGCACCCTGACAGCATGAGTTCTGTCATCGCCGTTTTAGTGGCCACTTTCATCATTTCCGGAGTCAGACGTTCCCAGATGGGGTATAGCGCAGAGAGCCACTTAAACAATTCACCATTTTGTGCATCGGGTACCACGCGGGTCAGAGTCTGATACATGTGATGATGAGTATTGATAAGTCCCGGAATAACAATGTGCCCTTTTAGGTCGATGATCCGATCAGCCGTCTGCGGGACATCAGCCTCGGTACCGACAGCCACAATGACGTTCCCTTTGATGTAGATACATCCCCGTTTTATTTCCCGGCGCTGTTCATCCATAGTGACGACGACATCGGCATTTTTGAGCAACAAGGTATGTCCCGATGCAGGAATACTGGAAACTATTTTGGTCTCCGTCATTTGCGACAGCATTTTTTCTTTCGCAGATGCCGGTAATGTCGTCAGTAAAGGGGCGAGCATGGGAGCTTTGATCAATAATCTGCGCAAAGGATCTGGTTTATCATTTTTCATATTAAGTCATAACCTTAAAATAACTGTATAGTTTGGTTTTATACCATGACTCATGAAGTAACCATCTGAATTTAATTGGTTTTAGGATAAAGCATTGGAAGCGCTAACTTCTGGATTTTATGCCTGAAGGGCATGGGGATGGCAACAGCATGGCCCGTGATCTTGCTGAATTATTTTCAGTCTCGCGGCCAACAGTTTATCGAATAATCACGTGGACAAAAATGAGTGGCTTACTCTACCGTTAGAAGATGACAGAGGGAAATTGGTTGTAGCAGCATCGGCACGAAACTGGAAAATAAATACAACCAACCTTTACGAGGTTGGCTGCATTATAAGTTAGCCTCTTTAAGAGGATGATACATTCAATACAGATTGTGAATGCGAAAAAACATTACCGGGATCTACTTTTGCTTTAATTTCATTTAGCTGATAAGCAACTGACCCACCAAAATATATCCCCAGAAAATTACCGTAGGAAGCGCCTGGGTCTGCAGCATAGCCATCGTTCACGCCTAGCTGTCGATCCGGATAGTTAAAGTAGCAGCCCTGATATTTATTTCCCCATACCGGGAATGAAGAAGCGCCATCAGTGGCGCTGAGGTGGATATTATTATAACCAAGATTGAACCAGGTCACAATATCCGTTTCAATTTGCAGGGCTTGCGCAGGCGTAGTACCTTCCAATGTTTTCCAGTACGTTTGATATTGAGTTTTAAGCAAGGAGTTTCTGGCTGCAACTGCAGTATTACCGTCATGCCCAGAATCCATTTTATTGATTTGCAATCCATAGCTGTCAATCTGTATTAGAGTTTGTGATGTGTCCGCTGATACAGGAGCGACATTATCAGTCTGAGTATCTGTCAGAAACTCATAAATGGAAGCTGCTTCATTGCCGGTAAAATTAGTGATCATATAACTGCTTTTATATTTCCCTTTCTGATTTTCGCCAGAACCATTAAGCAATTGCGTCATATCAATCCACGGTAAGTCATAGACCGTATCAAGGGCTACCTGTGCAGAAACAGGATGCCCGATCAGGTTGAAACGCTGCTTATGCCATTGAGAGGTTTCAGGTTCAACTATCCATTCATCGAGTTCAGACCAGAAGCTTCTGATCACTTCTTGTGCCCCTGCCTGAGTGGTAATCGGATCAATATCAACACCACCTATTGTGTGGCTATGACCGGAGTTATCACCGTAGACCACCTGCATGACGATGGACATCACATCCGTTGTGGCCGTCATAAAAGTAAACTTACCTAACGTAAAAGCCTGGCCAGGGAGTTTGCTTGTTGCGGTATAGTAAGCTTGCATAAACCGGGTAAAATTATCCGCTCCTGCTCCATTGGTGTTATCAGCGAACTGACTCCATGGAACGGGTAAAGCAACGAACAGCGCCCTTTCTGGTGCGGCAGGGACTTTGTCTTTACGGAAATAATATTTCGTAATTACGCCAAAGTGACCCGCGCCACCACCACGGCTTGCCCAGTTCAGACTGTCTGAATCAGATTCATCAAATGTTCTGAGGGCGAAACCTGCAGTTCTATCCGGGATAACCATTTCGACACCTGCAAGATAATCAACCGTCAGGCCATGCAGGCGAGAGAGCAAGCCATAACCACCACCAGATATATGTCCGCCCGCGCAGACGGAATAGCAGGATCCTCCCGGAAGCGCAGCACCATATTTAGAGTGTAATGTTTGCTGAATTAACCAGTTAGAAGCTCCGGGCTCAACGGTAATGTAATCCGTGCCATTTATAGTCACCTCGTCGATATTTCGCATATTACTCAAATCAATGACAAAGCGAGTTTTGTTGCTTGTTGAGGATGTATCTCGTCGATTAAAAGTGAAATCCTCATAGCAATGACCTCCGGAGATCACTCTAATTTCACCGGATAAGGGAGTGTGATTATTATTAATGTCAATAAGGGCGTTTAAAACATCATCAGTACTCGATGCTAAATAAACACCTTCGCCATTTGTTTCAGTCAGATCATTTTCGAGTGTATAACGTTGATTAAATCCACGATCAAGCCCTGGGTAATTATTTGCTGTTGGTGGAACATAAATATATCCAGACATAACGACTCCTCTGTACATTATGGATTTTCTGACGAATATGCACGTTACCACTATCACTCTGATTATTTGTGATGAACATCACGATAGGGAGGGTAACCAAGTTGAATTTTATTTAAAAATAAACAAATACGTACAAATATATCCGTAAGAATGATGATGCAGGCTTATATATAACCGTTAATGATAGGTGCAATGAACTTAAAGATACAAAAATACAAATGAATATTCACACCTATATGGTCTGCATAATATAAAATGGGCGGGAAATTTTTCTGGAATAGGGATAAGGTTTTTCAAAGTAATCGCTGGCGAAGCGTTGTTCCTGATTATTTTTAAACTTTAGGAAAAACCCCTGTTACAAATAAAGCATAACCCCGCCAGGCTTGGATATTCAGCATAGCCCGAACGACCAAGCCACTTTTCGCAAATTCAACGCCACTTGGACAAAAGCGTAATTCTGTCCAGTCGTTCTGGTAGTGAGAGATCTGGCCTAGCGGAGGATATTATCCGTTTTCCAAGCGGACCCAATACTTGACCTATTAAAGTAGACAACCTTTGCTCCGAAGCAGCCTGTTGAAACGCTCAGGATCGGTGCTTCCCGTTTAACATGTTGATGGACTTTCGGTAGCAATGTATCAAGATCTGCGCAAGGAATGGCAATCACATCATCCGTATAACCTACTATCAAATCACCCGGTGAGACGGCCATTCCGCCACAGCTAACGGTAACTTCATCTCACCCAGACCATCCTTGCTTGGACCACACAGCGTAGTGCCACGGGCATAAACGGCGATGCCACCTTCGGCCCATTCGTTCAGATCGCGGATAGCGCCATCAATGACAAATCCGGCAATTTTCTTCGTTATCGCTGAGGTACGCATCAGACCACCAATCAGTGCCTGCGTCAGATCTCCCGCACCGTCAACCACAATCACATCGCCTGGCAGAGCCATTTCAATGGCTTTGTGGATCATCAGATTATCGCCAGGTCTGACTTTGACCGTCAGTGCCGGACCACACAACACAAGCTGTCGGTCTGCATGATAAGGCTGAAGCCCACGCTACGCCCCATGCTGTCGCCGATATTCGGGACCGGCAACTGGCGAAAAGCTTCGATGGTTGAGCAGCAGATCGTGCGAGGGTGTCTAGGGCCTCTGGTGTAGACTCACCAATATGGGGCATCAGCACCACGTTATAAAGCTGGCGGAAGGGATGACTGGCCGGTAAGGGCTTTTTTAACGAAAGTATCTAACCCGGCAGCGGGCAGGGACTCATCAGCCAACGCCGCTTCATCAATAGCGGAAAAAATTTGGGATTACCTACATTAGTTTTAGACCTGGAATTACACTACTACGCTCATACTTTATGAGCGATCCAGTATACAGCCAGACAGAAGCACTAACAAAACCCCAGCCATCCCTGAGATTAGCGGCAGATGCTGAATTTCTCCGGTGAAGCGCAACAGCGCATTGTCTGTTACCAGCATACTTCCAGCAATCCAGCCGATGAGCGCACCACCCAGCTTAATCATCACCGGAAAACACGCCAGTAACCTCAGCACGACTTTGCTACCCAAAACGATTATTGGAATACTGATGGCAACCCCAAGTGACACCAGCCAGAGATTCCCCTTACCCGCAGCAGCAACAGCCAGAACGTTGTCCAGAGACATCAGTACATCGGCGATCATGATAGTTAATACGGTTTTCCATAGCCGACTGTCTGCAGAGATCTCTTCCTCCTCTTCGTCATTTGCCACCAGTTTACAGCCTATCCATAACAGCAAAATGGCTCCCACGGCCTTGAGCCAAGGGAGCGCAAGCAGTTGCACTGAGATTACCAGAAGAATGATGCGGGCCAGCACGGCCCCGACAGTACCCAGCAAGATTGCTTTTTTCTGGTGTTCTGCAGGGAGCATGCGGCAGGCCATTGCGATAACGATTGCATTATCCCCCCCCAGCAGCAGATCGATCGCCACTATCTGCAATAAAGGAAGGGTAAAATCCAGATGTTCAACCAACCAGTGCATAAAATTCTCTAAGAAGATGATAGCGGGATTATGCCCAGTAACAGCGATAGAACTAACATAATAATACTGCTCAGTAGCGACATTTTGAATGTAACTAACTGATTTTATAATAATTTTTCTTTAACATGCTCACCACCAGATAGGTGTAGGCAACTAGTGGGCTAAGGATATGTACCGATTGTCCCATCAGCGATGTGCGTGCCATTCAGCATTGATTAAATAATGCTCTTAATGTACAAAACTTCCGTTTCCCAAATCACCCCCACTTAGTTTGGTTTTTAACACCATTCAGAGACAGAATGTGTCGATGTTGACTTATGTTCACCTCACGACGTTTCCGGTGAAACCGGGGAGACTATCAGGCGGTAGACAAAGGGTAATGCAATGTCCGTGGCTGTCTGTAACTGCCAGCCACAGCGCAGCAGTAATTGTTCAAACCCGGGCACACTGCCGGTCAGTCGTGCCAGAAGGGGGCGGGTCTGCTGTCCGTCATCATTAAACGCCACATCGAGTGATGAACGGGAGAGATAAACCCCGTTCACGCCGTCGTTCAGACTGATCGCATAACGTCCGGACCACTCCTGGTCGCTCAGAACCCTGTAAATCCAGCGAGCCGTTTTCGCGGTTTCCAGCGCATACGTCAGCCGGAATAAG
>NZ_VEXQ01000048.1 GCF_006376615.1 Buttiauxella sp. B2 | reverse complement strand
GATGTTAACGGGCACCCGTATTCCACCTGGGTGAAGGATATCGGCGGCGGAAAACTGGGTTACAGCATTGATGTGAAATCATCAGATTTTAACGACAATAAAAACCCTGCAGACACCAAGGTAATCGTCACTGGCACCGTCACGTCGCATGACGAGTTTGGGAACGTGGTCACTCAACCATTCTCACACAATGTCGATATCGATAACCACGCCGAAGCCACCATCACGGTTGATAACCTCAGCACATTGAACAGCACCGCGCTGTCTTCGGACGTACAATGGGTAACCGGAACCGTCGGTGGAGATGCGAGCGTTGGCGATCAAATCTACATCAATATTAACGGTCACAGCACCACATATCCGGGATATGTTATTGATTTAGGCGGCGGGCACTTAGGCTATAAAATTGCAGTCCCTTCTTTTGAGTTCGGTGCGAACAGCCACAATATTGACGGTGAGGTTACCGTGAGTGCGGGCGTGATATCTCAAGACCGCGCACTCAACTACGCAATCGGAATGGGTAATAACACCGTCCATATCGACAACCATGCCGAGAATCACGTCAACATTCACACCGTAGCGGATGACGACGTGGTTAACAGGATTGAATCCCGGATGCCAACGCTGATTAGCGGTGATGTCACAGGCGTGGATGCGAAAGAAGGCGATGTGGTCACCGTATCGATTGACGGTAAAGATGTTCAGCTCAGTGTGCCCGGCAAAGTGGTTATGGGTGACGACGGGCATCTGCGCTATGAAGTGTTCTTGCCTTCAGGAAAGGAGCAGCCGTTGCATGAAGGAGAAAACAGCGTTCAGATAACCGTTATCAGCCATGACGGCGCGGGTAACGAAGCGATTGCCACCGATAACAGAACCATCGTGTTGGACACTGAAGCACATGCCACCATTACTATTGGTGACATCAGCGATGGCAATCGTCTGAACCACACAGACTTGCTCTTGCACAAACAACTGATTACCGGGACGGTAGGCGGAGATGCGAAGCTTAACGATGGCGTGACCATTACTATTAACGGGCACGACTTCCCTGGAAAAGTAGTGGATTTAGATGGGCACAATCATCTGGGCTATCGGATATCGGTTGATTCTTCGGTCTTTGGCGATAACGACGTGAACCTGGATGCTGACGTCTATATCAGGGCGACTGTCACCTCGCACGATAAGGCTGGTAACGAGACCTTGCAACATACTGACCGTAAGGTTCATATCGATAACCATGCTGAAGCAACCGCGACCATTGGCACTGTTTCCGGTGATGACATCATCAATAAGGTCGATTCAGGGAAAGAGTTCACCACTATTAGTGGTGCGATAGGCGGGGCGTTTCACGGAGATATCAATACGACAAGCCAGGTTCAGGTGTGGATCAATGGACATGAATATTCGGCGAAAATTGGTCCATTGGCCTCTCTGAACGGTGCGTTAGGTTATACGGCTGATGTCAAAACCAGCGATATTTTGGCCAGTGTGGACGAGGCAACGGGTAAGTCTGAAGTGACCGTGTTCCTTTACGGACATGATGGTGACGGCAACCAGTACCGTTCTGAAACGTCGAAGGACGTGATTGTCGATCTGGAGGCAAAAGCCTCAATTTCAATCGATCTCGTCACCGGCGATAAAATGATTAATGGTGATGAAGCGAATCAGGACTTCACCATGATTACGGGTAAAGTGGGCGATGATGTGCATAAAGGTGACGTGGTGCATCTGCATATTAACGGCCACGATCTGACGACTCGCGTTACTCCGGAACTCACTTATAGCTTCAAAGTCAGTACCGCCGATCTGATTGATAATCCAGAAATAAAGGTCACAGTATCTACAACCGATAATGCGAATAATCCGGCTTCGGACGAAAAGTCGCAAACAGTGATAATTGATACCCAAGTCGAAGGCACGATTAGCGTCAATGACGTTACAAGCGATAACACGCTGAATGCGACTGAGCTTGGAGAGGGTAAAACCCGGGTCAGTGGCAAAGTGACGGGGGAGGTGCCCGATGGTGCCGATGTGGTACTTACTGTGAATCATCACATGTATCACGGCACCGTAAAAACGTTGGAAAATGGCGAGAGGGTCTATCACGCGGATGTTAAAACCAGCGACCTTAAGGCCGATCCTGACTTTCACGTCAATGTTAGCGTCACCGATGATGCGGGTAACCACCGGGATGTGGGAACCGATCACCATGTGAATATTGACGATCATGCCGATGCCACGTTGACCATCAACGTCGTTTCCGGTGATGACGTGCTTAATGCCAACGAGCAAAATTCGACGTATACCACCATCAACGGTTATGTCGGTGGCGACGTTAAAGAAGGCAATACCGTTTACGTAACGGTGAATGGTGAGGTTCACGAGGCCACTGTTAAGCCTCAACCTTATCTCAACGGTGCGCTGGGCTATTCACTCGAGGTCAAAACGTCGGATCTGGTGGCCTCACCGAAAATATCGGCAACAGTCTCGGCGCACGATGTGGCAGGCAATGAAGCCCACGATAGCGCGATACATTATCTTCATACAGATAATGGTGCTAAGGCCGAGATTACGGTTGATAAAGTAACCCCTGACAATCTGATTAACAATAAAGAAGCCCACCAGGAAACCACCACCATTACTGGGACGGTGAACGGTAATGTTCATCCCGGCGATAGCGTTGAGCTTGAGGTTAACGGGGTGCATTACTTCGGCCAGGTCAGCCCACGAGGTGACGGTTTAGGCTACAGCATTGATGTCAGTACCACCGATCTGATTTCAACCGGGGAACCTGTTATCCATGCTTTTGTCACGGGAAGGGACGATGCGGGAAATGTTCAACTGGGCACAGCTGAACATGTCGTCAAAGTGGATACGCGTGCCGATATTCACCTGGAGCACGGTACTGTTACGCAGGATAGGCCCATTGGCCCGGATTACTATATCGTGACCGGCCATATTCACGGCGACGATGCGAACATCTCGAACAAGGTTGATGTCACCGTGGGCGGCAAGCATTTCGACGGTGAAGTTACCGTTTTGCCTGACGGTCAACTCGGTTACACCTGTTCCATTGATGCCTGGGTATTCAAGAACAATTCAGATATCACGGTGAAAATATCTGCCACCGATCCGCATGGCAACATCGCAACGCAAACCGATCAAATCCATGTGAATATTGATGGGCATAACAGCAGTAACCCTAACGGCGAACCGACAACGCCACATGACCACACCCCGAATGTCATTGTCACCCTGCACCCGGTGGCGGGAGATAATGTCATCAACCAGCGGGAGTCCGGGTCACCAGAGACGGTGATCCGTGGCACGGTGAAGGGAGATGCGGTTCCAGGCGACACCCTCGTGGTTCATATCGGAAGTTATGAATACACCGGCACGATTGAGGAGTTGCCTAATTTACCGGGGGAGTATGGTTTTGCTGTAAACGTCGAGACCTCAGCTTTCGCTAATCACCCTGATTTTACGGTAACCGTCATTCACAATGGCAACGGTTATTTCGCATCCGGGCAGGTAACGGTCGATACCCACATTGATGCCAGCATTTCGCTCGACAATATCGCGCAGGACAACGTGATCAACGGTGAGGAAGCGAAGTCAGGGAAGACGCCCGTCACGGGAATAGTCACGGGTGAAGATGTCCATGAAGGCAGCACCGTAACGTTAACGGTAAATGGCCAGCACCTGACCACACAAGTATTTAGGGATCTGGCTAGCGGCGAGCTGAGATTCAGCAAAGACGTCAGCATCGACGATCTGCGCCACGATCCCCACATTACGGCAACCGTCGAGGGTGAGGACGTGCATGGCAACACCATGACTTCCGACCCGGCGACACAAAATATAACCGTTGATACCGAAGCGACGGCGGAAGTGAAGATTGACAGCATCACCGCAGACAACGTGCTCAATCTTGCTGAAACGCAAGATACCTTCACTGAGATAACCGGGCATGTGCAGGGTGATTTGCATTCAGGGGAATTTGTCACACTCAAGGTCAATGGTGCCACTTATCAAGCGCAAATCGATGACTCACTGAATTTTCACACCGATGTGAAAACTGCCGATCTAAAGGCTGATGTTAGCCATACTATCGTCGCCTCAGTCACCGGGCATGATGCCGCGGGTAATTTGGCCCCTGTTTCAGACCTTCATCAATATTCGATTGATACCCAGGCCAGCGCGAATATCACGATCAACGTAGTAGGTGGTGACGATATTCTTAATGGTGATGAACTGCAGTCAGATTTTACGCAGGTAAGCGGTCGGGTCTCTGGTGATGTACACAAAGGTGACGAAGTGGTCATCATGGTTAATGGCTATAAAGTCACTACCCATGTTGAAGAACTACCGAATTTGAACGGTGTATTGGGTTACCACGCTTCGGTGCCGAACGAGTACATGCGCACCTCCGATCAGCAGACCGAAGTCACAATTACTGCGTCAGTGACGGGCAAAGATGCGCATGAAAATCTAGCCTTTAAAGAAACGCCAAGAGTGGTTCATATTGACGATCACGCCGATGTCACTCTGCATTTTAACGCGGTAGCGGATGATAACGTACTGAATGCCGAAGAAGTTAAAAGTGCCACCACCAAGATAACTGGCACGGTTGAGGGGGATGTCAACGACGGTGAAAAGGTAACGATCACAGTCAACGGTAATAATATTCCCGCCACTATTCACAAAGATGCTATCACTGGCGTTCTGGGTTTCTCGGTAACCGTGAGCACTTCTGAGTTACTCAATGACCAGGCGATTACCTATAAAGTCACGGGCACTGATGCGGCGGGCAACGTCAAAACGATTACCGAGCAAAACACCATTCATATTGACCAGGAAGCTAAGGCCAGCATTCACATCGACGCCAATGTGTCTGGTGATGACACCGTGAATCTTCGGGAATCTCAGCATCAATATACGGTGGTTACTGGTACCGTCGGGGATGATGTTCGCCCCGGGGCCGACGTGACGCTGACCGTGAACGGTAAAACGTTCCACGGGACGGTGGAAAATGATAATGGCCACCTGAGTTATAAAGTCCATGTTGAAAATAATGCGTTACATGAAGGGGCTAACGTTCTGAATGTGAGTGTCGTCGGGCAGGATGCCGCAGGCAATATTTCTGAAGCTGCAACGGACAACCACACAATTACGCTGGACACCAAAATTGTGGGTTCAATCAACATTGATCCCGTCGCAACAGATAACGTCATTAGTGCGCAAGAGGCCCAGAATATTGTGGTGACAGGTGTGGTGGGAGACGATGCGAAACTTAACGATATCGTTACGCTTCACATTAACGGGCATACCATTACCACGACAGTAATTCCCGTTGGTAACCATCTGGGCTATTCGATAGCTTTGGGCCGACAAGATCTACATGAAGGCGAAAACACGATAAAAGTCAGCGTGGAAGTGTCGGACGAGGCGGGTAATAAGACGACGGCCTATCACGATCAGGTTGTTCAAGTGGATACCAGGGTTGATGCCACGATAGGTATTGATCCCGTAGCGCAAGACGATGTCGTTAATGCGAAAGAAGCCGATCATCTCGTGGTGACAGGCCTGGTTGAAGGAGATGCAAAACTCCACGACCTGGTCACTATTCACGTTAACGGTCATGATATTACGACCCACGTGAAGGACTTTAATGGTCGCCTGGGTTATGAAGCTTCGGTTGCAAAAACGTATCTGCATGAAGGCAGCAACGATTTGAGCGCGAGCGTTAAGGTTTCGGATCAGGTGGGAAATATTAAAATCGTGGAGTCGCAGCTGCACCCGATTCAGGTCGACACCCACGCCGATGCCCATGTCCTTATTGACAAACTTCCCGGCCATAACCATTTGAGCGCTGCTCAAGCACATGACGGTTTTACCCATATCACGGGCACGGTCAGCGGTGACGTTATTCCTGGAGATAGCGTTGAAGTTGAAGTCCACGGCATTAAATACACTACAGTTCTTGATGCAAAACTGGGTTATGACGTTGCAGTTAACAACTCAAATCTTCATGTCGGCGACAACAAGGTCAATGTGCTGGTCACCGCTTGCGATGAGCATGGCAATGTCACCCCACATCAGTCAGCCATAAATGTAATGGTCGATGCGCCCGACAACTCCCTGCACGATCCTAAACATAAGTTGAGCAATCTTTTCGCCGACTCGCCGTCTTTTGAAAAGCACCGCGAGAATACAACCGCGGCTGCTGAAGGTACCAAGGGGCATCACGACGACTTAAACGCGAAGAATGACGGTCGCCATGACAGCGTGGCGCTCAAAGGTTCGACCTATGAACTGCATGAAATAGTCGCTGATAGCATTAAGCACGCGCAGCCTGGCGAAAGCCAACAGGCTGATAAATCTCACCTTGATGGAAAGCATGAGCTGAGCAAGCTTTTTGCTGACGATGATGAATCGCTTTCCTTTGGAAATCATCATGGAAAGGTATCTCTTAGCCAGAACGTTATCAAAGATCATCGTGGGGAAGTTAACCATGAGACCTTTACCGGTAAGAGTACCGAGAGTCATGACAACATGGATCTCAAAGCTCTGGCTCGCGAACTGCATGACGACAACGATCTTTCTAAGCATATTAAGTTTGGCGATGAGAGCCAGGACCATGCGGACAGCGGCCGTGCTGCGCATACCGCCAGTACCGTGACGCCTGCACAAACCATTGATGCGCCGGCAAGCCACGATGCGCATTCCACACCGGTCTATTCGCTCGATCACTTACTCCATAAACCTGAGCACTACTCCCACTAATCAGCCAACCCTGCACTCGATGAGTGCAGGGTTTTACTTAATAGGTATTCATATGTATTACGTTCAGCGAGACGAACAAGGCCAGCTAACTCGTGTCGAATGCGCACCGTTTAGCGGTATGACGGAAGAAATAATCACGGCAAGTGCTGAGATTACCGCATGGGAAAACGCGCACAGCGTGGTGGATGAAAATTTACAGCACCTCAAAATGCTGCAAAAAAGCGACCTGGAAATGGTTCGTGTACTCGATGACCTGGTATTTTTGCTGATTCAAAAAGGGGTGATCACCATTACCGATCTACCCGCGATGGCGCAGACCAAGCTGATGAATCGCGCACAAGCACGTCAGGGATTAGGTGGGCTGGAACACTTACTTAATAACGATGAAGGGATTTTTTAACGTGTGATTGGGGAGCTCTGGCGCACTGAAATCCCAGATGGCCAGACGAAGTTCGATGGAGAGTCTAAATCTCCAAAAGCAAAAACCCGCCATAGGCGGGTTCTTTAAATAGTGGTGCCCGGACTCGGAATCGAACCAAGGACACGGGGATTTTCAATCCCCTGCTCTACCGACTGAGCTATCCGGG
>NZ_VEXQ01000047.1 GCF_006376615.1 Buttiauxella sp. B2 | reverse complement strand
TGTGTTGAATTTTGGCAGAAGTTAGGTAGAAAACCGTGCCTTATATCCCCGCCCTGAAGGACGAGGCTTTACGGCACACCTGGTAAACCAGAGCTGACTGACAACGGGGACAATGAACGGCGATGGTTGCCACAGAAGTACCTCAAAAAAGCGTATTACTCATGACAACTCAACTAATTGGAAGCATTGCCAGTGCGACATACTGAATACGCTGTCTGAATACCACAGGCCGATGGATAATGTTGTTGAATTATCCGCCTTAAGGAAAAGAAAATAATAACCGACCGTGACAATTAAACTTATCTGACATGTGGGAACAAACTTGTCCCCGCAACTGACAACACCAGAACATTCGTTTAATTACAGCGTTTCGTCCCGAATATCTTCAGTGCTGCCATTTTTCTGAATGGATGCAATACCCTTTTTTGCCGCATCTTTGCTGGAGTACATTTCACTGGTGGCGATGGTCTCATGATTACCCGCTTTCAGCAGAAAGTAATACGGCTGCGCTGTTGTCTTTTCAGATTTCTTAATAACGTAATATCCCATCTCATATTCCTTTTCGTGTTGTTAACTCCCTTGCTTATACTGCGCTGAAACTGAGTTTGCAATCATCAGGTATTCAGATTGTATACTGAGTCAGAGTCAGCCTACCCTGGCAAGCGGCGGAACTGCCACTTCTGAAAGAAAACCAGACGTTACCGCTGGTTGAACTGTGCAGGCTGTTTTCGGACCGCAGCAGTCAGTCTGTGGGGCGCGCCAGAATGAGGTTAACGTGTCGTGAGAGCAGCACGAAGAAATGATGGACATCTTCACCCGTTGCGTTGATGTGGGCTTCAGAATAGCCGTCCGTAACCACCTCGCCAGCGGAGTGGGTACATATCAGACAGGCCCGGACAGGTGGTGTTCAGAAGGATGCATGAGCATGGTGAGTGCGTGTGAATATAACGAAAAACCGGCGTACCCAAAATAAAAACCAGGATGACATGTGCTGAGTTTATATTCTCACATGCACACGCTGTCAGGTTTTTTTATTTTAATATTTAAATAATTTAATTTTAATTATTTCTATCGTGTGACGCGTGATGATAAACATCCAAGAAATAAGAATGATGGAAAACATTATTTTCGTTCCATGTGGTTCTGTGGTCTAATTTAAAGAAACGTAAAGAAAATAGTTCTACATAACAAAATAAAAAGAACTGGGATAGGGATGAAATCACAATATTCTGTCTTGTTCTGGCTGGCGCTGAGCCCGTCAGTACTGGCAGCCCCACTGTCACCCGCAGATCGCGACAGCATTGAACAACAGCAACAGCAATTACTGCGTCAAAACCAGCAACAGCGCGAATCGCTGGAGCGTACTGTGCCTCTTCCCCGGGCGCCTGACACTGCCGCTCGAGGGACGCTAAACGGCCCCTGTTTTACCATCAACCATATTTTTCTTGACGGTGCCACCCTGCCAGATGAGCGAGTACAACAGAAACTGCTCGCGCCCTGGCACGGGCAGTGCCTCGATATGGCCCGCATTAATCAGCTGACAAATGCCGTTTCTGACTGGTATATCAGCCAGGGATATATCACCAGTCGGGCTTTTCTGACGCAGCAGGATTTACGCACCGGTGAACTGCATTTGGCGATCCTCGAAGGTCGTCTGGAAAAAATCCGCATGGATGATGCACCCGAACGCATGCTGAAAATGGCGTTTCCGGGGCTGGAAGGAGGCATACTTAATCTGCGTGATATTGAACAAGGCATGGAGCAGATTAACCGCACCCGTATCACGCCTGTACAAATTGAAATATTGCCCGGCGATAAACAGGGCTGGTCGGTTGTTCATCTCACTGCCACGCCTGAGTTTCCGTTAAGTGGCTCGGTGAGTTTTGATAATAGCGGACAAAAAAGTACCGGCGTCGGGCAAATTAATGCCGGGATGACGGGAAATAATTTGCTCGGTCTGGCGGACAGCTGGTTTGTCAGCGGCGGGCGCAGCAGTGCTATCTCAAACTCTAAAGACGCTCAAAATGTTGCCGCCGGGGTCAGCATCCCTTATGGCTACAGCCTGTTCGACTACAGCTACAGCTGGAATAATTATCTCAACACCATTGATAACAATGGCTATCAGTGGCGTTCAAGCGGTGATACTGAAACCCACCGCGTTAACTTCTCTCATGTACTGTTCCGTAACGGCGATATCAAGACCGGCATTTCTGTCGGCTTAAACCATCGCATCAACCGTAATTACCTCGATGATGTTCTGCTCCAGAGCAGCAGTCGCAAGCTCACCAGCCTGTTATTTGGGCTGAACCATACCCAGAAAATGTTCGGCGGTGTGGCGACATTTAACCCGACCTTCAGTCGCGGTATGCCGTGGTTCGGGGCTGAAAGTGATGGCAATCAGAACGGCGATTTACCGAAAGCCGAGTTCCGTAAATGGAGCCTGAATGCCAGCTTCCAGCGCCCGGTGGCGGACAACCTCTGGTGGCTTGCCAGTGCTTACGGGCAGTGGACGCCCGACCGCCTGTTCGGCAGCGAACGGATGACCATAGGCGGAGAAAGCTCCGTGCGCGGATTCAAAGAACAGAGCATCTCCGGCGATAACGGCGCTTACTGGCGGAACGAACTCAATTACACCCTGTTTACTTTACCCGTTATCGGCCAGGTCAGTGCACTTGCCGCCGTTGACGGTGGCTGGCTGCATTCAGACCGTCTTGACCCATATGCGGGCGGCACTCTCTGGGGGGCTGCAACCGGGCTGACAACCGCCAACCGCCGGATGTCCACGTCGTTCACCGTGGGGCTTCCCCTTGTTTATCCGGACTGGCTTGGCCCGGATCATTTCAGCGTTTATTACCGTGTCGCCGTGGCGTTTTAAAGGACTAAAATAATGAATAATCAGCCCCCCGTTCGCTTAACGTACCGCCTGCTCAGTTATCTGATAAGCGCCCTTCTGGCAGGACAACCGTTGCTGCCTGCCATGGCGGCAACGCTGACGCCACAAGGGAAAGCGACGACCGACAAAGCGGCGAACGGTGTGCCGGTAGTGAACATCAACACTCCGAACGGGACAGGGATTTCGCATAACCAGTTTAAGGATTACAACGTCGGCAAAGAGGGTCTCATCCTCAACAACGCCACGGGGAAACTGAACCAGACGCAGCTGGGCGGACTGATTAACGGCAACGCCAATCTTAAAGCAGGCAAGGAAGCCAGAGGCATCATTAACGAAGTGACCGGGGGCAACCGCTCACAGTTACAGGGCTATACCGAAGTGGCGGGGAAAGCGGCGAATGTGATGGTCGCTAACCCCTATGGCATCACCTGTAACGGCTGTGGCTTTATCAACACCCCACAGGCCACGCTGACCACCGGCAAGCCGGTTTTTGACGCGAACGGCAACCTGCAGGCGCTGGACGTTAAAAAAGGCAGTATTACCATTGAAGGCCAGGGGATAGACGCCAGCAACAGCGACGCGCTGTCCATCATCTCCCGCGCCACTGAAGTGAACGCCGCCATTCACGCTAAAGATCTGAAGGTTATCGCCGGGGCTAACCGTGTTGGCGCAGATGGCAGTGTGCAGGCGCAACAGGGTGAAGGTGCCGCCCCTACCGTCGCGGTCGATACCGGGGCATTAGGCGGGATGTACGCCAACCGTATTCATCTGGTGTCCAGTGAGAAAGGCGTCGGGGTCAACCTCGGCGACCTGAATACCCGTCAGGGGGATATCACCCTTGATGCCAGTGGCAAGCTGACCGTTCACAACAGCCTTGCCAGCGGCGCTATCACCGCGAAAGGGCAGAGTATTGCCCTTACCGGTGACCACAAAGCCAGCGGTACTATCAACCTCAACAGCCAGGGCGACCTTACCCTCAGCAACGGTTCACTCAACAGCGATAACGACCTGGTGCTGAATGCCAGCGGCACGCTTTCGCACGGCAATGAAAAACTCATCGCCGGACGTGATGCCTCACTTAACGCAAACACTATTCGCCAGGATGCTTCCAGCCAGGTCAATGCGGCGCGACATGTCAGTGCTAACGCCCGTGACGCATTCAGCAACCAGGGGCAGATAACGGCGGGGCAAAACCTGACGGTAAGCACCAGCACGCTGACGCAGAGCGGTAAGCTGCTGGCCGGTGGCAACGCAAAGCTGAACGCGGCCTCGCTCAACAACAGTGGCGAGGTACAGGGCAGTTCGCTTGCGGTTAACAGCACGTCTTTAAATAACGGCGGTTCGCTGCTGAGTGGCAGTACGCTGAATATCAACACCCAGGACTTTACCCAGAGCGGCAAAGCCGGAGCAAAAGGCAACGCTGATATCACGGCCAGTAGAGCACTCGCCAACACCGGTTCACTGGTGAGCGACGATGCGTTGACGCTGAAAGCCGGGAGTATCACGCAGAACGGGATGTTGTCTGGTGCGAAAGGACTGAACGTCAGCGCAAACAGCTTCACCTCCGGGGCATCGTCTGTCACCCACAGTGACGGGGCAATGGCGCTGAATGCCACGACAACAACACTGGACGGAGAAGTCAGCGCGGGCGGTGATATGCAGATGGCCGCAGACCGGCTAAGCACGGCCACTGCGGCTCAGGTGCAAAGCGGCAATACTCTCAGTATCAGCGGGCGGGAGGTTACACTCTCGGGGACGCATGCCGCGCAGTCAATGACGGCGAATGCCCGTGAAAAGCTCAGCCACAGCGGGAAAAGCAGCGCAGGCACGCTTGCGCTGAACGCCCCGCAGATGACTAACAGCGGCGTACTGGCGGCGGACACTCTCACCACGCAATCCCGGACGCTTGCCAACAGTGGTCTGATGCAGGCCGACAGCGCCCTGAATATCGACACTCAAACGCTGAACAACCAGCAGGACGGCACGCTGTACAGCGCCGCCAACCTGACGCTGGATATACCTGATATCAGCAACAGCGGGCTTATCACCAGCGACAGCGCTCTTGCGCTCACCACCACTACCTTGATCAGTTCCGGCAAAATTCTTGCAGACACGCTGAACCTGAAGGCTGCCACGCTAACTGGCGATGGACTGCTTCAGGGGGCAAAGGCGCTCACTCTTTCCGGCGATACGCTTTCACAGGGAGCAGCAGGTCGCTGGCTGACGGCGGGTGAGTTAACACTTGATGGCACCACACTGACCACCGCAGGGACCACACAGGGCAGTAACCTCAGCGTCAACGCGCAGGGCTGGAATCACAGCGGATCCGTGCTGGCAACGGGTAATCTGAATGCCTCGCTGGCACATTCGTTGCTGAACAATGGCGACCTGATGAGTCAGGGCGACCTGACGTTCAGCGCGCCTGTTCTGACCAACCACGGCAACCTGCTTGCCACTGGCGATATGTCGCTGAGTGGCCAACAGTTCAGCAGCAGTGGTGCTTTGCAGGGCCATATCCTGAGTCTTACGCAGGACAGCATCGATAATCAGGGCTCAGCAATTGGCCTGGCAGGCCTGACGCTGCACAGCACCGGTGCACTGAACAACAGTGGTGACTTGCTGACTCAGGGGGCACTCACCGCTATGGCAGGGGACGTGACCAACAGCGGGCGACTCCAGGGGCAGAACATCACGCTGGACGGCAGCAGCCTGAATAACAGCGGGGTCATTCAAAGCGCACTGGATTTAGCTCTGACGCTCAGTGGTGACATCGTTACTGCCACCGACAGTAAAATCACCGCACTCGGTGACGCAAAGATTACCGGTAAAGCACTCAGCAACCAGGGGCTGGTCAGCGCCAGAACGCTGAACATCAAAGGCGACTCACTGAGCAACAGCGGTGAAATCAGCGGTGTGAACAGTCTCGGGCTGACACTCAATGGCAACCTGCAACAGCAGGGTAAACTGCTGACCGGGGGCGCATTGACGTTACAGACACAGGATATCGCCAACAGCGGGCAGATTCAGGGTGGGGACACGTACATCAACGCCAGCAACCTGACCAACAGTGGTCGCCTTCAGGGCGATAATAGTCTGACGCTCACCTTGCTGAATGCGCTGACTAATCAGTCTGGCGGCGTTATCCTCAGCCAGAGCACGCTCAATATCACCGCACCGGTACTGACCAGTGACGGCACGATTCAGGGCAACGGCAAAACCACCCTCAGCGCAACCACGCAAACCCGCAACGGCGGCAAAATTCTCTCCGGCGGCGACCTGACGTTATCCACGCAGGATTACAGCGGCGCTGGCTGGCTCCAGGCCACAAACCTGGTACTGAATGTCGCGACACTCACCAACAGCGGTACGGTGATTGCGGCGAACCAGGTACGGCTTACCGGCAACAGCCTGACCAACGGCGGCACGTTCCAGGCGGCGATGCTGGATGTATATTATCAGGCGATGAGCAACAGCGGCACTCTGCTCGGCAATCAGAGCCTGACGCTGAAAGGCAACACGCTGAACAACGCCGGTGGCAAGATGTTCAGCGGCGGAGATATGCTGACCGATGTCACCGCGTTGAGTGGTGCAGGCCAACTGGTCGCCCTGGGCAACCTGACGCTGAAGCTCGCGAACAGTTTCAGTGCGCAGGGGGTGATTGCGTCGAACAAACAGCTGTCGGTGACAAGCCAGAGCGATATCACCAACGCAGGGACCTTACAGGGCAATGGCATCACGCTCGCCGCTTCCGGCACGCTGACGAATAACGGACAACTGACCGCAGGCTCAGGTATTACGGCTCTCAGCGGTAGTCAGATTGCGATGAACGCCAGCGGTTCACTGCAGGCGGGCGGCGATGTCACCCTGAACAGCCAGGGTAATATCACGCTTGATGGCTTTACCGGTACCGCAGGCAATCTGGCGCTGACAGCGGCAGACGCCATCATCAACACAGCATTACTCTACGCAGGGAATAACCTGTCGCTGTTTGCGAACAGTATTCAGAATCTGCGCGGCGATATCCTGGCGGGTAATAACCTGGTGATGCAAAAGGATGCGTCAGGCGCGGCGAACGCTGAGGTCATCAACACCTCCGGGAATATCGAAACCACGAACGGTGATATCACCATCAAGACCGGGCATTTGCTCAATCAGCGGGATGGACTGGTCGTGACGACCACCAGTACCAGTGGTGCGCAAGCCATCCCGGGTATCGGTGAGGCAAATATTTTTGTGAACATCGACCAGCTGGCAGATGGCAGCTACGGGATGAACAGTAGGCTGATTTCGTGGGATGAGGGCCCCTGCGGTACCCACAGTGCCTGTAATCATAGGCACAAAAATCAGTTCTATTACGCCATGTTTGCCGATACGGCAGAGCAGAAGTTTATTAACAGCCAGACGCGCACCGATGTCATCAGCAAAAGAGAAGCTTCACGCATTGCTTCCGGCAACGACCTCACAATAAATGCCGGTACGCTGGATAATCTTGCCAGCAATATTCTGGCCAACGGAGATGTTTCTCTCACAGGTAATGTGCTCAACAACCAGAGCTGGCAATCGGGCACGGTCACCGACTGGTATGTTTATCAGTATGAGCCGGGTCGCAATGGGTATGGCGTAGCGCCCGGTAACGCCTATCCGACAGACGGCAATAATTATGACGATGTCATGCCGGAAGACTCGACTATCGCCTTCACGCTGAGCGGACACGATTCCAGCACGGAGCAGGGAGAGGCTTACCGCTCCGTTATTCAGGCAGGCGGCAACGTCAGTGCCAATTTCACCAGCGACATCAGCAACACCAGTACCACCGCGAACGCGGGCAAAATCAGCAACACCATTGTTGCCCCCAGCCTCAATACGCCATCAGCACAATCGGTTGACGGAGGCGCAGATGCGCAGTCGCTGGATGACGCCGGTACGCTGGTTATTACCACACCCGACTGGAAAGATACCTCGGGCGACGCCGGGAAGAATATTGACGGTGGAACCGGGCTGACGCCGGGTGGCATTGACGACAACTACCCTCTCCCTTCCGGTAAAAATGGTTATTTTGTTACCTCAACCGATCCGGACAGCCCGTATCTGATAACGGTGAACCCGAAACTGGATGGCCTGGGCCAGGTCGACCCGTCGCTGTTTGGTGACCTGTATAAGCTGCTGGGTATGAACCCGGGGGATGCGCCGAAAGAAACTAACAGCCAGTACACCGATATTAATCAGTTCCTGGGCTCGTCGTACATGATGGACAGACTGCACCTCGACCCGGATAACGATTACCGTTTCCTGGGCGATGCGGCGTTTGATACCCGCTATGTGAGCAACATTGTCCTGAACCAGACCGGGACACGTTACATCAACGGACTCGGTTCTGATTTAGACCAGATGCGCTACCTGATGGACAGTGCAGCTGACGCACAACAATCACTGGGTCTGCAGTTTGGCGTGGCGCTGACCGCAGCCCAGGTGGCGGCTCTTGACCACAGTATTCTGTGGTACGAAACCGCGACCCTCAACGGCCAGACGGTAATGGTGCCGAAAGTGTATCTGTCGCCAAAAGACGTGACGGTACAAAACGGCAGCGTGATTAGCGGCAACAATGTCCAGCTGGCGGGTGGCAACGTCACCAATGACGGCAGCTCGCTGCTGGCACAAAACGGGCTGTCCATCGACAGCAGCAACAGCATCAGCAACCTTAACGCCGGGCTTATCAGCGCAGGCGGTGGTCTGGACCTCAGTGCATTCGGTGATATCAACAATATCGGCTCATCGATAAGCGGCAAAACCGTACAACTGGAAAGCACGGGCGGCAACATCAACAACATCACCCGCACAGCGCAGTGGAGCGCAGGTGGTGACAGCCGTCGTGGCAATATCCATATCAGCGGAACCGATATCGGTCAGACTGCGTCCATCACAGCAACTGATGGTCTGTTCATGGGGGCGGCAAACGATATCAACATCACGGGTGCGAAGGTTGCCGCCGGTGGTGACCTGGCAATGGGCGCGGGCAACAATATCAACATTGCCGCCAGGCAGATTAATGACAGCGGCAGCCAGTCAGGTTTTTGGGGCAAAAAAGACACCACCTCGTCGTCCACATCTAATGCAGGCAGCAACATTGTCGCAGGTGGTAACGCCATTATGCAGGCCGGGAACGACCTGAATGTGACGGCCAGTGCCGTTGATGCTGGCAAAACCGCGCAACTGGTGGCAGGTAACGACCTGAATCTGAATGCCGCAGGTAACAGCGATACCCAGCGTAAAGGCAGCAGCGAAACGCATCACAGCAGCGCGGACAGCTCAACCATTGCCGCAGGCGATAATGTGACGCTGGTTGCAGGTCGCGATATTAACAGCCAGGCAGCAGGCATTGCAGCGGAAGGGAATGTCGGCATTCAGGCCGGGCGCGATGTGAACCTGGCGGCGAAAGCCACCACCGACGGTAGCAGCAGCCACAGCAGTAAGAAAACCGTCATCGACGAATCCGTGCGCAAGCAGGGAACCGACATATCCAGCGGGGGTAACACCACCATCATTGCCGGGCGCGACGTAAACAGTGAAGCCGCCCAGGTGACCACCCAGGGCGATATCGGGATTGCCGCTGGCCGTGATGTGAATCTGAGCACCGCCACGGAAAGTGATTATCACTACAACGAAGAGACGAAAACCAAAAGCGGTTTCCTCAGCAAGAAGACTACCCACACTATCGAAGAGGACAGAGCGACTCGTGAGGCGGGTACGCTGCTGAGCGGAGACAACGTGCAGGTCAGTGCCGGTAATAATCTGCTGGTGAAAGGTTCTTCCGTGGTGGCCGATGATGCGGTGAACCTGAGTGCAGGCAACAATGTTGATATTATTGCCGCCACTAACACCGATTCGAGCTGGCGTTTTAAGGAAGAGAAGAAAAGCGGCCTGATGGGAACCGGCGGTATCGGCGTCACCATCGGCAGCAGCAAGACCACACACGACCTGCGTGAAGCCGGAACCACCCAAAGTCAGAGCTTCAGTACTGTCGGCTCGACGGGCGGTAGCGTGGTGATTTCTGCCGGTAATCAGGCGCATATCGGTGGCGCAGACCTTATCGCCGGGAAAGACCTGGCGGTTATCGGCGACAGCGTGCTTATCGACCCCGGCCATGACAAACGCCGTAGCGATGAGACATTTGAGCAAACAAAGAGTGGCCTGACACTGGCGCTCTCCGGCACGGTCGGCAGCGCCATCAATAACGCTGTCACTAATGCGCAGGAGACGAAAGAGACCAGCGATAGCCGTCTTAAAACGTTGCAGGCCACCAAAACCGCCCTCTCCGGCGTACAGGCGGGTCAGGCTGCAGCCGTCGCTGTCGCCACAGGTGACCCGAACGCGATGGGTGTAAGCCTCTCTCTCACCACCCAGAAATCAAAATCGCAGCAACATGCCCGGAGTGATGCGGTCTCCGGCAGCACGCTTAATGCCGGAAACAATCTGTCGGTTATCGCGACCGGGAAAAACAAAGGCGATAACAGTGGCAATATCGTTATCGCCGGAAGCCAGCTGAAAGCCGGCGGCGACACGCTGCTGAGTGCTGAGAATGACGTCATTCTGAGTGGTGCGGCCAACACCCAGCAATCCAGCGGTAAGAACAGCAGCAGTGGCGGTGGCGTGGGTATCAGCATCGGCGCAGGTGGCGGTGGTGCCGGG
>NZ_VEXQ01000046.1 GCF_006376615.1 Buttiauxella sp. B2 | reverse complement strand
TTTAAAGGCCTGCAATCGTTTCATGTGTTGAATTTTGGCAGAAGTTAGGTAGAAAACCGTGCCTTATATCCCCGCCCTGAAGGACGAAGCTTTACGGCACACCTGGTAAATGTTCCGGCAGCGATGTAAAAAAAACGACATTAAAGCCAATATCTCCCCGGTAATAGTAGTCTTTCACCGGGTAACCTTTTCTTCCTTCTGCAATCACGCCAGTCTGATAACCCCTGATGCCATGTAACAACATCCAGATCGCAATAATGTAGAGCAGGCAAGAAATAGCAACCAACTTATAATCCAATGCAAGCAGCCTTACGAAAACGATGTACATCTTGGATTTGCCAATATGAGGCGGCAGCAAAAATAATAGTGAAAACACCTAGCATTGGCACTATCGAACTGTAGCCAAACATGACCAGGTGTGTGACCAGTAGCAGAAAGAAAGAGAATGATATTACAGCGTTGATAACACCAGAGGCAGTGATGAGTACAAGACCACAACGATAAAGCCACGTACCAAGCATTTGAATTTCCTGTCTGTGTGAATTCTAATCAATAATACTTGGCTAGATCCTGCACTACCAGCCTAACTGGACTGAATCGGAAACGTCCAGTGCAAACGGGATTCAGGGGGGGAAGTCCTTTATGGGTGTTGGCGCACCGCCGCAACTACTGGCAAAGTAGCTTGGTACCCACAAACGCCTTTATAGTAATACTGCGCAGCAATGTCTGGACGATCACGCCTAAGTAATCGACTGGGCACACCTTTAAGGCTGTTAACCAAACTGGATACCGCTAATTTTTGTGGGCAATTGACCAGCACATGAACGTGATCGCTTTCCCCCTCTATATCAACCAGTTCAACGTCAAAATCAGCGCACATGCTGGCAAAATAGCTGCGTAGCTTCTCTATAGCATCCTGATCAAATACTCTGAGTCGATATTTGGTAACAAAGACCAAATGGTCAGCAAGAGCGTAATATGAGACGCTTCGCTGGGGTATGTCAAAAGTCGTGCGATTCCGATTAGACAGAATAACTGGAACGTCCAATGTGGCGGGGAAATAATTGAGGAGTAGAAAAAGGCCGCTGGTGCGGCCTGATGAAGCGTGTTTGAGTCGTTCAGGACTTGAAGAGTTGAACCCATTTGCCAATTGCCCGTAAACCCTCGCCCAATCTGAACTGACCCCATAAAATCACACTGGTTGAAGCTTGCCGTAATCACCGGCATCGCGTCGGGAGAGGATATCAATAGTGTCCCGTAACTGCCGCCGCTTCAAGCGGGTGGTCAGAGTTGGCAACAACGGCCGTGCGGGCAACTGGATGGTAGCCGTTACCTCCGGTCGCCGTAGCCATCGCGACAGGGTGGTCTGAATTGGCGACAACGGCTGCACGACCAACCGGATGGTTGCCATTACCCCCGGTAGCCGCCGCCATCGCAACAGGATGATCTGCATTGGCGACAACGGCCGTGCGTGCAACCGGATGATAACTGGCAATAGCAGGGAGAGTTGTAGTAGCGAAAGCCAAAGCCAAAGCCAAAAAAGTTTGTTTCATTGTTCACCTCTATATAATTCCGGGCTGATTGTTGACTGTATCGACCCTTACAATTATTGATAGTGCAGTATTAATGTTGCTATTTATAATGACAAGGGCAGTGTTGTTTATTATTAAATTTCAATGATTGAGTGGACAGAACCACCTCTATGTCCAGGTGTGCGGAAATCGCCACAAGTGGTACTTGTCTATCGGGGAAGCCACATAAGGCAACAACTTGTTTACTCCAATGCGCTGTAAAGCCTCATCTTTCTGAACTTCACCCCAAATCATGGATCCTATCTATTTATTATCGATAGCCGCCAACCCTTTTCTTCAAGAGAAAACATAAAGACAATAATAGCCAGGGTTATCATTTTGTGATTTTTCAATTTAATGATGTTCAATGTTATTTGTTTTTAATTTTTTAAATTATTAATTTCTTAAATTTCATTGGCTTTACGATTGAAACACTGAAAGTTTTATGATTATCTAATTTTACAGCATAAAACCACACTTGTTAATTTCCTTATTTATCTTGCAGAGATTTTTATGATGTCTAAATATTATTGCGTGACCTCAATAGGCATGGATGGCATGGGGAACAATGTCAGGACTGCTGTTGAAATTTATAAATAAATATTTAGTTGTTTCTTTTTTGCTCACATACATTTTCAATGAACTCAGGAAAACTTGCAAATGAAAATATCCCAAAGCATACTCTTTATTAGCTCTTCATTGATTGTGGGTTCCACTTCAGTATTTGCCAGTCATCATTTCGAATCAGCTCAGGTAATAAAAAATCCTTCGCTGAATCAGTTGGATAGCTTCGTGTTTCAGTCTTCTCGTCCGGATGCAACTGCAGTGGTCATGACATTCAATCATTCACCAAAATCAGGTGATAATGGTGTCTACAATACCAGTGCGCTGTATAATATTCATATCGCAGAAGATGATAAATATCTGAAAGGTTATACCTACAGCTTTAAATTTGATAGCAAGGGAAATTATACGGCTTATAAACTTGATGAGCCCAATGCTGCGGCCGGAAAAAAAGGTAATAAAATAGGTGAGGGATCAGTAGATAAAACATTAACACTTGCCGATGGTACACAAATATGGGCTGGCGTAGCCAAAGATCCTTTCTTTGGCAATTCACCCGGTCTCCACATTTTTCGTAAACAGCTTGCTGAAGGAAAATACGATCCAAACGTATGGAGAAGCAGTCAAGGGAAAAACATTTTTACCGGTCGTAAATGCGCCGCCATCGTTGTTGATATTCCAAATAAGCAATTGGGCAAAAAAATTGCAGTATTCATGACCACCGATCTGGAAGAAAACAATAACTGGCAACAGGTACAGTATTCAGCCATTCCGCTTCTTTCACATAGCATGATGTTCGAAAACTCAGTCCTGAAACAAGAGCATGACCAGAGTCGTCCGGGTAAGAACTTAGATATGAAAGATATCGTTTCAGCCCGCATCACTCGTGCCAGCTTATTAGCGCATTCGCAAAAAGATCCTGTCGCCTATGGGGATAAAGTTGCCAACATGCTTATTCCGGACGTGATTACCTATAACGTTGGCACAACGGCAAAATTTTCGGCAACGAATATCAATGGCCGTAAAATGAGTGATGACGCAATGAGTGAAATGCTGACATTGCTTATAGGTCAGCCAACCAGTCAAGTGATCACTGATCAGAAAGTTTATAGCCAGACCTTTCCTTATGTCATTCCGGCTTCATTAAACTGATCCCGTTCTAGTGATGGCCGCTAAACTGAGCGGCCATCCTGTATTGGGGGGAGAAAGGTTGTGCATTCACAAATCAATAATATTCTTTGGCTCGTAAAAAGAGCGATTTTAATCTGTGTAGCTATGCTCAGCACATCAGTTAGTGCGCATGATTTCTGGATCCTTCCACATGACCCTACTGGAGCGGTTGGCGACAAGGTCATTTTTGAATTGCGTATCGGTCCAGGCTGGCCGGGCACACGAACCGCCCGTATCCCCGGTCTCATTTCTACCTTTAATGCCTGGGATATCCAGGGAAAGCGTCTTGTTGAAGGTCATGAAGGGGCACTGGTCATCGGTCATTTGAAAAACAGAGTACCGGGTACCACAACGGTTGGACTGACGACTAACGGTGCGCAAATCACTTTGGCTGCTGATGAATTTGAGGACTACCTGAAAGAAGAAGGCCTGAATAAAGTTATCCTGAAACGTCGCGAAAATCAGGAGTCAGGACAACCAGGGGTGGAGATCTTCTCGCGCTTTGCAAAAACACTCATTCAGGTTGGTGATAAGAGCGAAGGATATGACCGTGTCGTAGGGCTGGAACGCGAGTTGGTTTTATTAACAGACCCTCTGAAATATCAGCCCGGAGAACCGCTTGAACTGAAATTACTTGCTCATGGAAACCCCTTGCAAGGGATTCAGGTGAAGGCAGAACTTAATACGTCGCCGCCCACCATAATAAAAGCGATAACAAACGTCGAAGGTAAAGCCAGTTTCGCACTTCAGGAAAAAGGCGAATGGTTGTTTAGCGCGGTTGACATGGAGCCCTCAAGCGATCCGGATGCTGACTGGCACAGTCTCTGGGCTTCTTTGACCGTCATGCTTAAAGGAAAATAATTCGGATGAAATTTCGTTTGTCAGGCTCGTTATTGTTTTTAATCTTGCTATCAACTGCTCCGGCATACGCACACGTCAATGGCGAGGCTGGGTGGTTGCATCCTCTGTCAGGGTTAGATCATCTGTTGGCAATGATTGCCGTTGGCGCCTGGAGTAGCCAGATAGGCGGGCGCGCCATCTGGATCGTGCCTTCTGCTTTTGTCTGTTTCATGTTGCTGGGGGGGCTGGCAGGATTTGAGAATATCGAATTACCAGGAACTGAAATTGCTGTTTCTCTGTCGGTCGTTTTGTTAGGTACCGCCATCGCGCTAAAACAGAAACTGCCTGTGGCAATCGCCGCTACTGCAACGGCATTGTTTGGTGTCTTTCATGGCTATGCTCATGGATATGAAATGCCGCTGATGAGCAATAAAGTTGCCTATACACTGGGCTTTCTGGGTACTACCGCAATGCTGCATGTTATTGGCGCTGTCGGTGCATATTATCTTTTGAAAAATCCCGCTGGCGACAAATTACTGCGCTTACTTGGCACCGTAAGCGTTATATGTGGATTCTATTTGGTTTCACAAGTTATTTAATAAAACAGCAGGGAACAAAATGATAAATTAAATATTCATATTAACTAATTATCTTCTTGCCGATATTTTTCAAAGTTCCTTAAGTACTGGCAGAAAACACTACAATAAAAGATGACTGAACAAGTCATCAAAGCTGAATTTAACTCGGAGGAGGCGGTTAAACTTCCTGTTGGTTTTCGCCATTGGATTCATGTCGGGGCATTTATTAAGGAAAAGGATATCGACATCTTTGATAACAGAAAAATCACCGCCCCACTGATTGGTAATAGCTTTTTTGAATAAATCAGATTTAGAGTCAGTATTCCTGTAACAGCTTTACTCTCAGGTAATACGTACGTTTTCTGGCATACCCGCCTTCGCATTGCCTCTGCAGCATACCTGGCACCTATAGCGCTGAAGTTTAGCTTTACTCATCAGATTCATTCTGTAAAAAGAATGATTCTATAACATAATCAACACGTTGAGTGTTTGGCTACATAGGAAATATAAATAAAGCACACAGCAACATAGAAAAAATATCTAATGTTCGCCCTTGTTAACATCAGCAATTTCTGTACTCCCAGGGATTTACCTCCACATAAGCATCTTTAACATCTGCGCTATTGCGGAGATATTCATCATTTTTTGATAATACAGTGTGATGTAGGTCAAGCAGTAACAAAAAGAACTCAGCCTGATGATGAGCCTCAACCCTCCTTTAGTACGAGCAGTCTGACGAGTAACAGGCTGAATGAACCGCTTTAGTACCCTCAGCGCTGGCTGCCGACGAATATCACCATCAATAATAAAAAATGCTCTTACCCCTCGTTGAATTAAAGCCATTAAAATAACGAATTTAAATAATTAAAATAACTAAAGCTGCGAATTAAAACCATTAAAACTATTCAGTGTCATTTGCATATATTGAGCATCATCACAACATTTGATTAACAATTTAGTCTATTGTGTGTAACACCAAAGAGGAGAGGGTTTCATTAATCTTCGATAAACCGTTAATCATCATCACAGGATCTCCATGAGAGCGATTCGCATATCGCGCTGTTATTTATTCCATTATCACAATATTGAGCAGAGTTATTTGCCCAATACAACTTGACGACCCTGGAAATATTTACGCTGTTGTGTATTGAAATAAAGGGTTCATTTTCGACAAGTCTAAGCTCGTCAGGAGTGTTATGCCTCAGGTTTCAGAAAAACAGGGTGGTATTCAGTTCTCTGCCGTGACGAAACGCTTTCCTGCCCAGAATGGGGTAGCGAAAACCGTTTTACACGATGTCAATCTGGTGGTTGAACCCGGCATGTTTTGTGCCGTGGTGGGGCCTACGGGCTGCGGTAAATCAACTACCCTGACCTTAGCTGCCGGGTTATATCGGCCCAGTGCCGGGGTGGTTCGTGTCTCAGGGGAAATCGTCGATGGGATCACTCGAGGGGCGGGTTTTGTCTTTCAGAACGATGCATTGCTGCCCTGGAAGTCCGTGTTGAAAAATGTGGCTTTAGGGCCTGAGTTTCGGGGGATCTCAAAGAAAGAAGCTCAGGAACATGCCCGTGAATGGCTGCAAATTGTCGGTCTTGCAGGTTTCGAAAATTATTACCCTTATCAGCTTTCTGGTGGCATGCGTAAACGCGTCAGCCTTGCCGCTGCATTGATCAACAAACCATCGATGTTGCTGATGGACGAACCCTTTTCGGCACTTGACGTGCAAACCCGCGCCATTATGTCTAATGAATTACTGACGTTATGGGAAAACACACGTCCTTCAGTGCTGTTTGTGACCCATGATCTGGAGGAAGCGATAGCACTGGCTGATCGGGTCGTCGTCATGACCGCAGGCCCCGCAACCGTAAAGGCCATATTTGACATTGACCTGCCCCGGCCCCGGGGTGAAGTTCAGGCTATTCGTTTCTCCCCGCGTTTTTTGGAACTCTACCAACAAATTTGGGCTTCTCTTCGTGAGGAAGTCGAACAGGCCTACTCACGTACAACGTCAACGACGACGGGAGCATCAACATGAGTAACATTTCTCTGGATAGCCAGGCTGCCGGCACCGAACCTGCGGGGCTGAATCTGGCGCAAAGAGCACGCCGACGCAAAATGCTCGTGCTGTTGGGTCGTATCGGTTTATTTGTGTTGACCATTGGTGGCTGGCAATTGGCCACCGTATATGGACTTGTGGATCCATTTTTCTTCGGCTCGCCACTCGGTATTGCACTGCGTTTATGGGACTGGATCCAACATGGTACCGCCTATGGTTCTATCTGGTTGCAGATTGGCATCACCCTCGAAGAATCTTTACTGGGCTTTGCAGTGGGTGTCACCAGTGGCATTGTTTTCGGTGTATTACTGGGTGAAATTCCTTATCTGGCTGATGTTATTGGCCCTTATATCAAAATGGTCAATGCGTTACCGCGTATCGTGTTGGGATCAATTTTCGTGATGTGGCTGGGACTTGGCATGTCATCAAAAGTGGTGCTGGCCGCCGTACTGGTGTTTTTTGTGGTGTTCTTCAATGCTTTCCAGGGAGTGCGCAGTGTTGATCGTAATTTGGTTTCCAACGCGCGAATTTTAGGTGCCTCGCGGTTCGATGTGATCTGGCATGTGGTATTCCCGTCAGCTATGACGTGGATTATTGCCAGCCTGCATGTGGCTCTGGGCTTCTCGATCATCGGGGCTATTGTCGGAGAATTTCTCGGTGCACAGAAAGGCTTAGGGCTGGTCATTGCCACAGCACAAAACACCTTCGATGCTAATGGAGTATTCGGGGCCATGTTGATCATCGGTGTTATTGCATTGAGCGCAGAAGTGTTGATGTCAGTCATCGAGAAAAAATTACTGTCCTGGCAACCCCCCTCAGCATCGGAAAGCAATATGCCGGGTATATAACCCCAATACATCCTTTTGGGTCATCATTTTTTTCGTGTTATTTCAGTGAACTCATTGATCTTCAGGAGAAGTGAACAAAATGAAAAAGAACAGCTATGTATCAACGCTACTGACCCGTTTAACCTGTGCGGCAGTACTTTTCAGTGCGCAGGGTATCGCTGCAACACTGCCTCAGGTCACGATGATGGTTGGGGGTATCGACAAACAAATTTATCTTCCCTACCAGTTGGCGCAAAATCTGGGTTTTTTCAAAAAATACGGCGTCGATATGCAACTCAGCACTGAACATAATGGTGGTGTCGGGGCTGAAGAGGCCATGCTGTCTGGTCAGGTCGAGATGTCTGGTGCATGGTATGAACACACCATCGAGTTTCAGCAACTGGGTAAAGACGTTATCGATATCGTGCAGTTAAGTGGAGCACCAGGAGAGCGTGAGATGTGTACGACAAATTCTGGAGTCAAAACGCCTGCTGACTGGAAAGGTCACGTTGTTGGTGTCACCGATGTCGGTTCCGGTACCGACGATTTAACGCTTTATCTGGCCAGCCGTCACAATCTGACGTCAAAAGATTTTACCCGCGTAGGTGTCGGGGCTGGACCAACGTTGATTGGTGCGTTAAAACACGACCGTATTACCTGTGGCATGACGACTCAGCCGACCGTTAATGCCGTTGAGAAGATGCATCTGGGGTATTCCGCTATCGACCTGGCAACTGGTGAAGGTGTGAAAAAATGGCTGGGTGGCTACTTGCCATCAGCCAGTGTGCTGGCTCGGGCTGATTGGGTGAAAGTTCATCCGGCGGAAACACAGGCTGTCGTTAATGCGATGGTGGCTACTATGCGCTGGATCGATACACATAGCGCAGCAGAAATTGCCGATCACCTGCCTTCCGATTTCGTGAGCAACCCCCTGTCCACCCGACAGGAATATATTGATGCACTGACGCAGGATAAGGGACAATTTTTGCCTGATGGCATGATGCCAGAAGGTGGACCAGAAACAGTGCTGAAGATCGAACAAGCAGTGGGTAAGATAACTAAACCCGTTAATCTTGATGCGACGTATACCAATATTTATGCGATCAAAGCGAATGAGCTGCTGGACTCGGAAGCGAAAGCAGGCAAATAGACCTTTACCCTGTATAATGGGCGTTAGCCAGCCAGATCCGACTTGACATCCTCCCCGCCCTAAAGGACGGGGATTCCTACAGCCAGACGGCGATGCCCCGCCGCGAGAATGTTTTTTGCGGCGTTTACGTCGCGATCATGAGCGGTTCCGCACTCACAACAAATCCATTCTCTTATTTCAAGGTCTGCCCTACCTTTCGGACTGCTTGCAGGAATACACCCGCAGCACGAACAAACCTGAGTGGAATACGCCTCGTTAACGGCTTCAAACACCACTGATCGCGCAATCGCTTTATATTCCAGTTGTGTCTTGAGCATGAACCAGCCCGCATCCAAAACGCTTTTCGCCATTTTGGTTTTGACCAGCTTCTTACTGCTAACGTCGCCTACGAATATCGCCGCGTGGTTGTTCACCAGTGCCGTACTGTATTTATGCAGGGCATCTTTGCGGCGGTTCTTTTCTTGGCGTGGATGGTACGGACACGGGCTTTGCTCTGCCTCCCCTGCCTAAAAGGAAGGGGAGGCAGAGCAAAAGAATGGTGAGATTATCCTTTGGGCCGTTCGCGGGTACTGTAAATACGGCATCAGCTATCGCGAGCTTCAGGAAATGCTTGCCGAACGGGGTGCCAATGTCGATCACACGACCATTTATCGTTGGGTGCAGCGTTATGCACCTGAAATGGAAAAACGTCTGCGCTGGTACTGGCGCCATCCTGCCGATTTGCGTTCCGGGCATCTGGATGAAACTTACGTAAAAATCGGCGGGAAATGAGCTTATCTGTATCGGGCAGTTGATAGCAGTGGCCAGACTATCGATTTTTATCTTTCGCCCCGGCGTAACACCAAAGCGGCTTATCGTTTTCTGAAGAAATTATTGGGAGGACTCAGAGACTGGGAGCAACCCCGGCGCATTATTACTGATAAAGCGCCCAACTGTGGCAAAGCGCTTGCGCTGCTCAATCGCGAAGGGAAATGCCCGCAGGGTGTGGAGCATCGGCAGGTGAAATATCTCAATAATGTTATTGAGTGCGATCACGGAAAACTGAAGCGGATCATCAATCCGGCATTAGGTTTCAAATCGATGAAGACTGCTTACGCGACAATTAAAGGTATTGAGGTGATGCGGGCGCTACGCACAGATCAGGCTACACCCTGGTACTATGGCCATCCACAGGGAGAAGTGCGTCTGGTTAATTACGTTTTCAGCCTCTGAGTCCATTTAACTAACGGGAGGTTTGTCCCGTGTTGCTGTTTGCAACAGTGCTGATCATATTACCTGTGCAAGCGTTTCACCGGTAAGCATGATGTGAAAAGTCACTGAACACCATTAATTTGAAACAGCATTTTTAATATATCGACGCAAGAGTTTTCGCAGGAAATATAACAGTTAACACTTTAAGAATGCATGGGCGACCTTTCATCGATAACTTATATAAAAATAAATATCAGAAATGTATTTTTTAATTTTAGAATAACAACACTCCTTCAATATAAATTATATTGTCATCGCAATGTATCATTATTTTCTTTTACCGAGCCTCCAGCCTCTGATGTCAGATTTAACTAACGAAATACTGATTGAAAACTAAAAAAAGGTAAACACATGAGTCAAAACAGTAGTAATCGTAACCCTTTATCTGCCAGCCTGCTGGCCTCCCTGACCGCCACAGATAACCAGTTCATCCCGTCACCGGCAGCGCCCGGCCTGGTCAATATTGACACTGTTAAGGATGATGTCGGGCAGAAGACCGGTGTTATCGGCAATGAAGGACTTACTGATGACCTGACTCCGACCCTGGGTGGATTCGTGGACGGCGGCGCAGGTATTGTTATCAGTATCTATGCCAATACCGAA
>NZ_VEXQ01000045.1 GCF_006376615.1 Buttiauxella sp. B2 | reverse complement strand
GGCAAAACGTCTTTGCTTTAACGCCGTGGCCAGCCAGCGGGTGATGAACAGGCTTTCCTGCGAGGCTGATATCACATTTCCGTCCTGGCGGGCCAGATGCAGGGCCATCAGGGCACACCAGGCCAGGTGGCCACTTTTCTCTGTCAGTGCGGCGGTATCCAGAATGACGCTCCCTGTCTGATGTCTCTGTATATAGTTAACCTGATGTTTATCAGTGATTTCCCGATACGTATTCTGGCAGGGTAATGTTTTTTGTCCTGATGCGCAACGCGCATAAAGTCGCCAGCCTGACGGATATGTTGCACGACAGGCTGCCGGCGACGAAAGCGCGGCGCAGCCGCCCGGGAACAAAAGGTTTCATCTATCGGCCCCCCTACGCTGATAAGCCAGACCCGCTGACAGCCACGAAGAACTGTCTGTACGCTGTCGGAGTGGTCACAGCGAAGCTGTGGCGTATCTCCGCGTTGGCGCCCTGTCAGGGCGCTTACGGGCGTGTACACGTTTCTTACCGCAACACCTCTGACAGCCACTCAAAAGCTAGTTACAACATCCATTATGAAAAGCGACGCTGTTCCGGCCCTTTGGGCCGGGGCGGTCTCGCTTTTCAGTGGTGGGGCGAGGTGAGATAGCGGCAGGTGTGCACGGTGAATTTCTGCCGAAGGAATACTGAGTGTTGTAACTAAACAGGTGGACTCGCGGGGCCTGTCGCGTAGCGGCGGGAGCTACCTTCATTTTGTGCCTGACAGACACGAGGGCTGCAAAGGTTTTTGCCCGTAACGCAGTGGAGGGAGCTACTTTTACGTGCTGCTTTTGCGGCACGAAAGAGACTCCCTTTTTAAAGGGCTTATTTTGTTCAGAAACAACGTTCGGAATTAACCTTATTCTCTGTTTGTTCTCCGAAACTAATATTACTTTCCGAAACTAACTTTATAATGCCGAAGTTAATGGGTTAAAAACTGAATCACCGCTGGTCATCTGAGCACCCAATAGCCATCTGAGCACATTTACAGGGTATTCTCCGGTCTCGGGATGTGCAGGAAAACCGTGATTTACTGAACGAAGCCAGTACGAAAACCGTGCCTGGGCACGGTAAGAAGAAAACGGGAAAGATTACGGTAGTATGATGCCGGCCCGCTCAAGCAGCAGCCGGTAATACGTTTCCGGACTGGCGTGCAGCAGACCGGGGTGTTCCTGACGCAGGGCTGACTCCAGCGCCACAACCTCGTGACGCATGGTCTTGTTCGACCACGCCACCCAGGCCTGGTAGTACGGGTTCTGACGACGTGATTTAGCGCGCGCCAGTGAGCGCAGATTGCTGGCAGAGCCATCCAGTAGCGTGTCCAGCCGTTCACTGTCCTGTTGAGCAAGGGTGTCCAGCCCCTGCTCCAGCATCGAGACTTTGGCCTGTTTTTTCCCGGCCAGCTCCGGGCTGACCACCCAGCGTTTGATTTGCTTCAGACGGTTGCGCAGGGAGTGTTTATCTTTCAGGTCAATACCGATGCGCTCAACGCGCAGCAGATGGCGTTCATATCTTTTACGCAGGGATTCGGTCAGGCCGTTACGGATGGCCCAGGTGCGGAACTGTCCGAGCCACTGACGGATTTCTTCCACCGCGATACCGCGTGAGGTGAAGAATTTTTCTGACAGCCACAGTCGCAGTGGCTTGTTCTGTCCGGTGTCAGTATCACGCCCGTGCATCGCAATAACATAGCCGAGTTGCTCCTGTACGGACAACGCGTGGAGTGGACTGTCATACGCTTTACGCCCGTTTTCGTAGACATGCAGCATACCCATCGCGGCGGCAATCTGTTCAAACGGGGCCATAATTTCGAACGGGTAGTCACTGTCCGGGTTGTAATCGCAGTTAGCCGCCAGCGCCAGCGACAGCCCGGTCAGGGCTTCACAGCTTTCAGAGCGGGCTGAAACACGCATAGGTTTGGGCTGATAGTCCGGGTGATTACGTTTGCCGTACGGGACATACCCGTTACGGCGCAGCGCAATCAGATCATGATTGCGATGCCAGTCATGGCTCTTAAGGCGCGCAACGACGCGAGCCGCTATGCCACGGGGCACGGAGCAACACAACTGAGGCGTATAACGCCGGTGAATTTTGGATTGACCACGCCGCAGGGCATTGGACTGACCACGCCGGGAAGACCGGGCTAAAGGGTGTTCAGGCACTGCCTGATCGAATGCAGGATCAGTCACCCCTTCCTGCGCTTATGTTGCACGGAAGGAGTAAACACAGAAGGTCTTGAATTTTTCTGGGCATAATTCTATACTCCCTGCATAGAGCAACAGCTTCTATGCAGTTTTAAAGGGCCCCGCTAATCTTTCTCCGTCGCCAAACTAAGAAAAGATTATCGGGGTTTTTGTTTTTCCGGCTCCGGTTAAACGTCATACCTTCGCCTTTCCCTGCCACCTTACGGCGTGACCCACCAGAAAATTCTCTGAACTGTCAGTAATCTAGCACCCGAAACTCGCGCAGGCAAGAAAGTAAAGGCATTACCTTACTTTTTACAGAGAGAAAGCTCCTGCTCCAATAAGCTCTCAATAAACTGAGCTTGTGTTATACCTTTCTCTTCGCAAACTTCGACCATCTGGTCTTTGAGGGTGTTACGCACAAAAACTTTTAGTTCTTTGTGAGTTAAACGCTTTCTGGCAACCGAGGCTAATTGCTTTTCAGAATCAGTCATAGGGTTACCCTTACGGTATGGACGCTTCGCTTTCAATGAGGAAGTCTCTGCATGAACAGCCTGTGACATCTCGTCCCCCAAGGATCAAAAAAGGATCATTGAGCTGAGAATACAACAGTTTTCCTCTGTCAGCGACTCACTTTGTGTCGAAAGATGATTCACGTTGGCGCGTGAACCTCGTATGGCTGAAGGAAAAACCAATTAATACGATTTGGTCGCGGGGCGCCCCTCCTCCCAGCGCCTTTGCCAGTGCGCCAGGTACTGACTGGCCACCTCCGGCATATCTCGCAGGACCAGGACGTTTTCTGAATTTGATCGCGCAGCCGCCCGGCTGAAATTAAACGAGCCGGTTTCCACATTGTCCCTGTCGGTTACCACGATCTTATCGTGCTGGATCTTGTAGTGTCCGTTCAGCCTGACCGGGATGCCCGCATTGAGCAGCAGATTGATGGCCGCCACACTGCTTTTGCCGTGGTTGCCCCTTTCGTCGAGCACAACTTTCACATCGACTCCGCGACGGTGCGCAGCCATCAGCGCCGTCACCACCTCCGGGGAGGTGAACGAATAGCCCATCAGTCGAATTTCCTTCCGCGCGGACACTATGGTCTTAAGTACCAGCTGCAGCGCAGTCCCTTCCGGAGAAAAACCGGTCTCAACAGACGCTGCACAAACGCCCGGTACGGGCGCAGACAGTGCCAGACAAAGCAGCCCTGGCACCCCCCAACGGCGGACAGACACGCGATTAATCAGTAGCATGGTTATCGTCCTGCGGCTGAAGGGCCGACCAGAACGCCTCTTCCGTCAGGTTTATTTTGCCCTGAGACACAAGCCCGAACCCCGGCACGGAATGGCCCGACAACAGGCCACCGGTCAGACCCGCGACGAGCGCGGTTGCCAGCCACCCGGTGACCGGATAGTGATTTTTCATTGTGTTTTCCTTCAGGCGTATTTCCCCGTCAGGGGCGGTGGGCCGGTCAGCAGAACGCACCGGCACAGTCAGGTCGGACGAATGACACTGGTCACTCCCCGGGGATTTTTTCTTTCACTATTTCACGCTCCAGCTGGCGCAGTTGTTCCTGCTGGTTGTGCTGTTTCTGCAGGGCTGTGGCGTCGTGGATGTCTTTCTCCTGCAGACGTTGCTCCCGCTCCGTTTCGCGGACGATTTCACGGGCGCTTTCTTTTTCTGTCGCATCCCGTGACGGCTCCGGTATCCGGATACCCTCGTCTTTATTCGCCCTCTCCCGCGCTTCATCGCGAATGGCTTTATCGACCGCCTGCTCTTCAGGGGTTTTCTGGCTGAGCGGGTCGGGAATGTCCGTGGTCGTCGGGTTGCCGGCAGGCGCTGTAGCCTCTGCGACCGGCAATGGTATCCCGCCGGTCAGGCTGCGTAAGATACGGTCCGCAGGCCTCTCACCACTGACCACCACCACACCCATTTCTGGCATCGATGCCGCCAGCTCACGACCTTCCTGAAGCGTGGTGACCATCTGTGTGACACCATTCTCACTGCGCCTCACCACGATGTTCGTGCCGGTTTCACTGCCAAAGCGCCGGGTTGACGGGCTGATGCCATCCAGTGTCCCTTCACTCCCCAGCCAGACCTCGCTCAGGAGCAGTGCCTGCAGCTTGCCGGCATCGTTAAAGACCGGCCAGGCCAGATGCGGGGCGGGGTATTTGTGCGTGCCATTCACAAACCGGGCCTCGCCGGTATTCCCGAACTCACGGACCAGGGCACGCCCCAGCGCCGTGTCTTCGGGCACTTTCGCGTTATCCCATAATCCCTGTGCGGCTGCCGCCTGGCGGTCTGCGTCGACATGCAGGATGTCGTGAGCCGTCTTCCGGTCTTCTGAGCGGGAGAGGTTGCTCTCCCATTTGCTCAGGTCATCGCTGTAAATCTGCACATGCTCTTTCGCGCGGGACAAGGCCACATAGGCGTCACGCAGGGTCGCCAGCGCCTGACGTCCGCTGCTCACTCCGGCCAGCATGACCACAAATTTCTCGCTCGCCCCCTGTGCTTTGTGCGCCGTCCCGGCGTAGCCATAATCAATATGCCGGTCAGCCATCTCGTCACCCGGATTCAGCACGCGCGTATCATCGCCCCGGCTGAGATGGACGTCACCATCACGGGTCAGGGCTGACACCGTCCAGTGACTGTTCGCCTCCCGCCCACGCTCTTTATCCGCGCGGGAGAAACTGATTTTCTCACCAACCGAGACGGTGATATTCCGGGGTGAGAACACCGCCACGTCGCGCAGACTGCTCTCAAAGGCCGACAATACCTGCGCCTGCCCCCGGTCATCAACCAGTTCGACATAGCCATTTTTCTGGCTGTCCTGTCCGGCACGAATGGTGTAATACCGGTCGTTAATCAGGGCAATATTGCCCGCCTGCTCCGCCATTCCTGCCACAGACTTCAGCCTGTCAGGCTGCGTTTTGACCCGGTCCAGAATGGAAACCGTGGTGCTGCGCCCCAGCTCTCCCCGCGCGCTGAGCGCATCATGGACACCCCGATTGATGGCGTTTTTATCGTCATTGGTCTGGGTGACAATCAGCGTCTGTGCCCGGGCGTCAGGGGTGCGCCCGGTGAAATCCGTCACAATGGCCTGAATAACCCGGTCACCCTCCTGCTCACGCTGTTCACGGGTCTGTTTTATTTCCATAACGGACGCTACCGGTGACCACCGCCCCTCCGTCCGGGGGACGATATCCGGGGTCTGAGCGCGCACCGTTTCAAGGGCTGCCGGCACCTGACGCTCAATCAGGGCGTAGACGGCCGGCTTCAGCGCCGGTGTCTGGCGCACAATGTCTTTCATGATGGCGGTGTCCAGCGCACTACGGGACTGCATCAGGGAGAACGGCGCCCCACTGCTCACCGACAACAACTGGTCACGGTCGCCGCTGAGCACCGCCCGCCCGCCACCGGCGGCAATCCGGCTCATCGCATCAGCAAAATCCAGGTTGCCCACCATTGAGCTTTCATCAACCAGAAACAGCGTTTTACTGAAGTCCGGCCTTTCACCGCCCTGCATGCGCCGTTCGGTGTCCATCAGGAAACGGGCCAGCGTCTGCGATTTCACGCCGACCTCATTCATTTCCCCGACCGCACGGTGTGTCGGTGCCAGTCCCACCACCTCAGGTTTCTGGTCGGCCGGCAGGGTATCCAGGGCGGCAATGACACTTTTCAGCTGCGTGGTTTTCCCCACCCCGGCATACCCCTGAATACCGATAAAGCGGTCAGAGCTTTCCAGCATCAGCATAGCCGCCGCCTGCTGCCCGGCGGTCAGCCCGGTGAACAACGCAGGGTCCGCATTGCGCAGCAGCGGTGCCTGCGTGTCCAGCCCCTGCGCAACCAGCTGTATCAGGCGCTTTTCGGCGTCATACGAGGCGGCGGTGATAAACAACTGCTGCGCCGCCCCTTTTACACCCGGGACCGCGATAAGCTCACCGGCTTTAATTTGCGCGGATAACGCCGCATCGACATGGGCTTTTGTTATCTGCGGGTGCAAAGGCAGTGCCCTGGCCATCACGTCCGGGCGGCTGAATATCACCTCACTGCCCTGCGCCAGGGTCACCGCCTGTCGCACGGCTTTCTCTCCCGTACTCATCAGGTTGTCACGGGCGCTGTTCAGCGCAGTATCCAGCGCCTGCCCCTGCGGGTTGACCTGCTCCAGTGCGGTACGATAAAGCGGTGAACGCGCCAGTTTGCGGGTAGCCTCATCCTGTGACAGCGGCGTATACATGTTCACCTGCTCACCGCTGCGCGCCAGGGTGTTCAGCACCGGAGCACGGGTGTTGCTGCCCGACACGGCCGCCAGCACGACTCCACGCTCGCTCATCCGGGCACCCGGGGTGGTGACATAGCCATAGCCGGCTTTCAGCGGTTCGTCGGTGTGTATCATCTGCGTGCGACCGTTAATTTCTGCCTCGATGGCACGCTGATGGACCTTTGTTACCGTGACAGTGTCACCTGCCCGATATTTACCCTGCCGGGCAAGCCACGTCAGTTGTTCCCCGGCCGCCACCTCCACCGTCTCCGGACGATACAGACTCCAGCAGCTGTCCAGCGCGCTGAGCTTAAGGCTCTGCATCCCGCCCTGCCCATCCCGCAGGGTCAGCGTGCGCGTGGCCGGACTGACCCGGTCCACGGTGTAACGCGCGGGGACGCTAGAATTCTCCGTACGCTGCTCCATCACCATACCTTCCTGGTAGGTATCCAGTTGCCGGCGATTTTTACTGTCCAGCCACTGCGGCACCAGTGTGCTGACGGTGACCGATTTTTCCGCCAGCTGACCGTGCTCGCGCAGTGCGCTGCGAATATCGGTGGTGAGCGCGTTTATCTCCCGCTCACCACTGACCTGGGCCACCACCACCTCACCGTGCTCACGTAGCCGGGCATAATCCTGCGCAAGGGCCGCATAACGCTCACGTTTGTCCGGCACGCTGCGAATACTGACATCCACGCGCCGGTCGGGAGCTGAGGGGTGGCGCGGAATACCCGCCGCTTCCAGCGTCTGCAGGGCATTGCCGGTACCACCCCGTCCGCCGCTGTCCAGCATCATCACCTGAACACCGCCGCGTAATGACGCATCCATCACGCTCAGTGCATCGCGTACAGCAAGCTTCTCAGCGCCGGCCACGACCAGCGTGCTGCCGGGGGCCAGTGGGGTTTGCGCCAGGTCAGACAGGCGAATGACCTTCCCGGCAAGCCCCTCCTGGCTGTCCAGCCAGCGCCCGGAAGCCTTGTCGGTGGCAAGAACGATAGCGGAGCGCCCCTGCGTCTGCGCCATCTCCACGGCCCCGACCACGTTTTCTCGCAGGGCAGCCGCGCCGCCGGGCTGCGTAATGATGACCAGTGCGGGACGCTGCGCGGCAATCTGCTGCATCACCGGACGCCCCCTGGCCGGGGCGGAATTCAGTACCGGCACCGTGACGCTGTCTTTCATCTGCCCGGCCAGTTGCTGCAGGCTGAGTTCATCGAGCAGGTGAATGGCGGAGGTGAACATCCCTTTCTCTTTATCCAGCGGGATGAGGGTTTGTTGCTCAATCGCCTCATCCATCGCCTTACGGGCCATGACAGCAATACTTTCCCGCGCGTCCAGCTGGTTCAGGGGTCGCCACAACGTCGCCGTTTTCAGCTCGAACTATGCGCTGTACGGCGACATGAGCGCGAGAGTGTGCACAGTGCTGGAAAACCTTGCCCCGGAACTGACCATTTACAGTATTGATGAAGCCTTTTTGACCGTGACCGGCATCGATGCGAGCGAGTCATTTGAAGACTTTGGCCATCGAGTGAAAAACACGGTTTATCAGCATACCGGACTGGGCTGTGGGATAGGAATTGCGCAAACCCGGACACTGGCAAAACTTGCTAACCATGCAGCGAAGACATGGCCAGCAACAAAAGGCGTGATAGTGCTGACCGAACGTCACCGGCAAAGAAAATTGCTGAACCTGTTGCCGGTTGATGAAGTGTGGGGCATTGGCCGCAAACTGACGACCCGCCTTAATGCTATGGGGATAAAGACTGCGCTGGAGCTGGCTGACGCGCACCTTCCATTTATCCGTAAAAACTTTGGCGTGACTGTCGAGCGCACCGTCCGAGAACTGAACGGGATTTCTTGTATTTCCGTTGAGGAACTCCCGGCCAAAGAGCAAATCATATGTAGCCGCAGTTTTGGCCAGAAAGTCACCACCCACCAGGCTATGCACGAAGCGGTTTGTCAGTATGCCGAATGGGCATCTGAAAAACTGCGCGGAGAGCGCCGGTATTGCCGCCATGTTTCTGTATTTCTGAGAACCAGCCCGTTTTCAAATGAGCCGTCTTACAGCAACAGCGCCAGCCAGAAACTGATGCTGGCCACCCAGGACACTCGCGATATTGTGGCCGCAGCCGTCCGGGCGCTGGATCAGATCTGGCGTGATGGTTTCCGGTATCAGAAAGCCGGGATAATGCTGAATGATTTCACTGAGAAAGCCGGTCAGATAGACCTTTTCGACGATACACCGCCACGGGCGAACAGTGCCGCACTGATGCAGGTTGTCGATAAACTGAATCACACGGGTAATAAAATCTGGTTTGCCGGGCAAGGAATAGGCAAAGACTGGAAAATGAAACGAGATATGTTGTCGCCAGCTTATACAACTAACTGGAAGGAAATCCCAACAGCAATAATAAAATAAAAGACTGAGGTTCAATATTTATTAAAGGCCGTGGGCGGTTAACCCCACGGCCTTACTTACGTAGCCACTACTTTCAGAGGAAAGAGCGGATCAATTTCAGAAGCGTAACAACAGCTTCCAGAACCATGATTGCTTTATCGAAATAAGCGCCCATGCGTTTCTCCAGATTATCTGGAGGGAAATCACCGCAACGTGCTCATACACTGCCTGTTGTTGTGGTTCTCTCAATGTTAGTTGAAGAGTGACTCCCTCCTGCCAGAGCACTGAAACAGCACCACCTGTTTTTCAGCCAGGACTTACAAATCGTTTCTACCCGCTAAAGCCGGGTTTAAGGGCAGGAGATCTACAAAACAGAGCTAACCTCCTGATTATATAACGGGACATGCAAAAACTGCCATCACTGTCTTGCGTATTGACTGAGTATTGACAGGTAAAGCATGAAGCATATAATTAGAGACGTTAGTTGAAGAGTGACTCCCTCCTGCCAGAGCACCAACTCTGTACAGGAGAATGTAATTAAACCCGATCTCACCAGTCGGGTTTTTTTACGTATGCTACTCGCCAGTCAGCGCTAACTTCCTGTATTAACACCCATACTAATAACTACTCAGCCAAGTGCAAGCCCTGAAATTGACGTAATATCGAGGACGCTGCGCGAGATTTTTGCGTAGGAAATATATTTGTTCCCCACCTCATGGTTTTCGTTCTGCAACGCCAGTGATTTGTTGAATACAAAACGACATGCTCCGGCGAAGCGCCGCATATCGCGCTCCTGCTGACCGTCAGGTCTTAACTGGAATTTAAAGGCTTGCAATCGTTTCATGTGTTGAATTTTGGCAGAAGTTAGGTAGAAAACCGTGCCTTATATCCCTGCCCTGAAGGACGAGGCTTTACGGCACACCTGGTAAATCATGGTTATGATCTCACAACCGACAACAGTATCACCTTAATGACTGAAACGAGTAATCATCCTGGACACTGGAGATGCGGGTAATTCTGTCCACTTAACCGTTGTCAAAAGACTAAATTCGGACTACATTTAAACCTCTTATTTATGTGAGGTTGTTATGAAAGTTGAAACCATCAGCTACGTGAAGAAAAATGCCGCATCACTCGATCTGGAAGAACCGATTCTGGTTACTCAGAATGGGGTTCCGGCGTATGTCATTGAGTCATACGACGCGCAACAGGAGCGCCAGAACGCGATTGCACTGCTGAAGTTGCTGACGCTTTCAGAGCAAGACAAGGCAGACGGCAACATCTTCAGTAAAGAACAACTGCTGGCGGATCTATAATGGCGGTTGTCATTCAATACACCAGAACCGTCAAAACCTGCATTGATGATATTGCCAGCCACTTACGCCGTATCGAGGCAGAACCAAAGGAAGTTATCAGCGGTATCGTTGAGCACTTCGAAAAACAGGTCAGTGATTTTCCGCTTGGGTGTCAGGTCTGCCCGGAGTTACTCAAGATAGGCTGTGCTAAATATCGTGAGTGCAACACCCCTGACGGCTACAGAGTATTGTACTCAGTGGAGGATGATGTAATAACGGCGCACGCAATACTCTCCCACAGGCAGGATATACAGAATCTTCTCTTTAAACGGCTAATTAGCGTTTGATTGTAAAGGAAGTGCGCCTTTTTTCCCGCGTTTCCGGGCTGCATCCGGGACACTGGCGACATCACGCCGGGCAGATCTCAACTAACTGGTATTAATTCCCCCGCCAGTTAGACATTCAGGTGATTCTGTCCAGTTATACAACTCTTTCCCATTTTTACTCACAGAATCTGTGGATAATCAACATGTCGTGTCCCGTCAACGGTGACGGCTACCCTATGTTGTGTGTCACGCCGTCAGCTCGCACCCCGCCCAGCCCCATTGCGACCGGAAAGCCGTTTTTTGTACCAGGCAAAACGACAGTATCGGAAAAAATGTCCAATTTTAATTTTGGTGATCGGATTTAATGCACTCGGCCTGTCTGCCCCGTTACGTCATAATTAACGGCGGCGCGGTGTCCGGGGAATGTGGTCATCCCCGGACCAGGCTTTTCAGGGTGCTGGCCGTTACCCGGCGCGTTCCGGTTTTGTCTACACGTGTAGACAAGCGGCGGCGCTGACCTGACCAGATTAACCACTACAATAGAATCACAGATCAGATCACGGCGTTTAACGAAGCCGGGAAACTGCCGGGAAATTTTTCCCCGGTGGGCCCACGGCTGGACAACACCGGGCTGACTGCCCGGCGGCGTCAGTGATTTTTTTGAGGATGCGGAGCGTTAAAAATTGAGTCACTTACCCCCGGCGATGTTGCAGAATTTACACAGTGGTGCCGTCGTTCCCGCTGGCGGTTCGCTGTCCCTCAATGCTGCCCGGACAATGCGCGATTACGCCGCACACCTCGGCGCAGGTCTGCCGAAATATTTACTCGCCCCTGAAATCAGTCTGCTGC
>NZ_VEXQ01000044.1 GCF_006376615.1 Buttiauxella sp. B2 | reverse complement strand
TGTTAATCCGTATGTCACTGGTTCGAGTCCAGTCAGAGGAGCCAAATTCGAAAGCCTGCTTAGTTTCCTAAGCAGGCTTTTTTGTTTTTGTGCTTTCCTGTGCATCCGAATGTTGCTTACTGATACAAAATCCCGCGACTGCTCAGGGCTTTATTGTTTACGCGGGACTGAAAGTCTTCGGTGAAGATGGGGGAAAGTCAAAAAGCACGGCATAGAGCGACGACGTATCTGGCGAAAACTACATCTGACAGCTGATGGCAAAACACAGAAAAATAACAACTGCGACACGCAACACAAACACTACATTAAAAATTATTTTACAAACACCGTTTTTTTGTATTTCCTCGCTGAAACAAAACAATAGAAAACCAATATTTTTCAGTCTATTGCCTTCATATCATCAACCCTATGCCACCGATAATGCTCAAGCCGCCATGGTTGGCCAACCGTGTATTTTTAGCCCTGCCTAAATGGGGATTAGGTAAAAACTAATTCTGTAAAACCGGTAATTTCCCTATTCCTGTTAAGCATCCGATTTGGATTGTTTAACCAGGAGACAGCCATGGCAGCTGTGCAGCGTTCCTTTCTTTTTGTACCCGGCGACCGACCTGAGCGTTTTACGAAAGCCCTCAACAGTGGGGCCGATGCGGTGATTATTGATCTGGAAGATGCCGTCACCGTAGGCAACAAACAGCTCGCTCGCCAGAATGCGCTGGCCTTTTTCGCCAGCCAGCAGCAGGCATGGGTGCGGATAAATGCTGTGGATACCCCGTGGTACAGTGAAGACCTCAATGTTATCAGGCATGCCGGGTGTCTGGGCGTGCTACTCCCGAAAGCAGAAGATACCAGCAAAATCCATCCTCTGACTACGCTGGGAAAACCTGTGCTACCAATCATTGAGACGGCCAGAGGTGTTCTGAATGTCAGGGCTATAGCCGCGCTTAACGGCGTGCAGCGGCTGGTCTTCGGTACGCTCGATTTCAGCCTGGATACAGGTATGGCTGATGATGAAAAAACACTAATTGCTGTCCGTACCGAGCTGGCGCTGGTCTCCAGAGTGGCTGAGCTTCTCCCCCCAGTAGACGGTGTAACCACCGAGTTTCGCCAAAACACTTTAACCGCCTCCAGCGCCCGCCATGCCAGCGAGATGGGATTTGGCGGCAAGCTGTGTATCCATCCTTCGCAAATTGCCCTGGTGAATGAAATTTTCAGCTACTCCGCTGAGGAGATCCGCTGGGCGCAAGACATAGTCCACCTCAGCGAATCCGCCTTTGGTGCGCTCAACCACAACGGGTTAATGGTAGACAAACCGGTGCTGGAAAAAGCGAAGAAAATTCTGGCGCATCATCTTTTGCCATAACCTCTGACAGCGGGAGTTCACGATGAAAGTTTTAGTCTGCATCAAGCAAGTGGTTGACCATAAGGTCAAAATTCGCGTTAAGCCCGATCAGTCCGGCGTTGATATAGCCGACAGTAAGCTCAGTATCAATCCCTTTGATGAGATTGCCGTTGAGGAGGCTGTTCGCCTGAAAGAGCAAGGCCTGATTGACGAAATCATTGTTGTTTCCATAGGAGGCGCAAGGGTGACAGATGTGCTGCGCACGGCACTGGCCCTAGGTGCCGATCGTGGTATTCATGTGTCAACCGACAGCCTGCTCGCCCCGTTAACAATAGCAAAAGCACTGGCCACTATCGCAGGTACCGAGCGACCCGCATTCATCCTGGCTGGTAAGCAAGCGATTGATGATGACTGTAACCAGACGGGACAGATGCTTGCCGCCCTGCTGGCATGGCCGCAGGCTACCAATGCCAGTGCCCTCACGCTCAGTGGTGATGCGCTGCAGGTGACGCGGGAAGTGGACGGTGGAATGGAGACGCTGCGTCTGCGTCTGCCAGCAGTGGTAACCACCGACCTACGGCTGAACACCCCGCGCAATATCAGTCTGCCCAATATTATGAAGGCTAAGAAGAAACCCCTGACAGAAATTGCTTTGCAGCAGCTTGGCATCGATCCCACCTCAAGGCTCATCACCCTGAAAATAAGCGAACCCTCCCAAAGAGCGCCCGGCATTCTTGTCGCAGATGTTGATGCCCTTATCCACAAGCTCAGAAACGAAGCAAAAGTTGTCTAAGGAGACCACCATGCCCTCTTTAATTATTGCTGAACACAATGGCTGTACGCTGTTACCGTCAACCCGCGCCACCGTTACAGCGGCGAAATACATTGATGATGATATCCACCTGTTGGTAATGGGAGATGGCATCGCAACACTCGCCCACCTGGCCTGCCAAATCAGTGGGGTCGCGGCGGTGTTTATGGTTGACGCCCCCATTCTTGGGCATTTGCTGGCAGAAAACGTTGAGCAGCAGATCAGCACGTTTTTGCAGCAACAAGAGACCACCTATCAGGCCATTCTCTTTCCGGCCAGCACCTTTGGCAAAAATTGCGCCCCCCGTTTAGCAGCGAAGCTGGATGTTTTCCAGATCAGCGATATCACTGCCGTTATCGATCCACAAACTTTCGAACGCCCAATCTATGCCGGTAATGCTGTGGCTACCGTCCGTAGCGAAGACAAGATCAAGGTGATTACAGTACGCCCCACTGCCTTCGAGCCTGCCGTCGACGGGGGCAACGCCCGCGTTGAACACATCGAAGCCATTTCAGGGACCAAACAGGCAGAGTTCATTAGCCAGCAGGTCACGCAAAACAGCCGCCCGGATCTGCAGGCCGCGAAAATCATTGTCTCCGGCGGCAGGGCATTAGGCAGCGCCAGTGCCTTTGCGGAGGTGGTGGAAAAGCTTGCCGATACGCTCGGTGCCGCCGTGGGGGCCAGCAGAGCGGCTGTAGATGCAGGCTATGCACCCAATGATTATCAGATTGGACAGACCGGAAAAATTGTCGCCCCCCAACTCTACATCGCTCTGGGGATCTCCGGTGCTATCCAGCATATCGCTGGGATGAAAGAGTCAGCGGTAGTAGTGGCGATAAATAAAGATCCTGACGCCCCCATCTTCGCCGCAGCGGACTACGGGCTGGTTGCCGACCTCTTTGCTGCCGTCCCTGAATTGATTGAAAAATTGCCATCACGCCACTAATTACAGGGGAAATCTATGTCAACAACAGCCTCATGGCATCCAGAGCAACTGCACGATACTGATTACCTTGCGACGGGGCCAGCTAACCGTCTTGCCGCCATGTTCGACAGCACGATTTTGCCCCTTGTAGAAGGCGATGCGCTCCCCGAACTGTGGCACTGGCTCTATTTTTTACCCGCAGATCGTCATTCAGCGTTGGCAACCGACGGACATCCTGAAAAAGGCCATTTCCTGCCGCCGGTATCCTTACCAAGAAGAATGTGGGCTGCCAGCCGTTTACTCTGGCACTCCCCTTTCAAATTGGGTGAGCAGATCGATAAAACCTCCCGCATAAAGCAGCTCAGCGAAAAAAATGGCCGCAGCGGAAAACTGGTTTTCGTTGACGTGGAACACCGCTATACCGCGGGGGAACGGGAGGTATTAACCGAAGTCCACACTATTGTCTACCGGGAATCACCTTCATCTTGCGCTACAGTGCAGCGACACGTCAGCAACGAAGTACTGCCACAAGCGCAGTTCTCACAGCAGATCACTGCCGATCCCCGGCTGCTATTCCGTTATTCCGCCCTGACATTCAATACCCACCGTATCCATTACGACCTCGATTACGTCAAGCACGCCGAAGGCTATCCCGGGCTGGTCGTTCATGGGCCACTAACTGCCACATTGTTAGTCAATCTGCTGCGGGAAACCTTCCCGGGCATCAGGATCCGTAGCCTGCAATTTAAGGCTCTCACCCCGCTGTTCAGCCCCGACCCGATAACACTGTCTGGCCGTATTGATGGTGATGAAGCCACCCTGTGGGCCTGTGGTCCGCACAATTTACTTTCCATGAAAGCAACAGCATTACTTAACTGAGGGCAATTTAATGAAAAGCATTGAGCAGGACAACTATCAGGAGATTCGTGAGGCGGTACGTGCGCTGTGTGCCGACTTTAGTGACGAGTATCATCGCCAGGTGGATGAAGATAAAGGCTATCCGGAGACCTTTGTAGATGCACTGACGCAGGCAGGATGGCTTGCCGCCTTGATCCCCGAAGAGTATGGCGGCTCCGGACTGGGGTTGACGGAAGCGTCGATCATTATGGAAGAGATAAACCGTTCTGGCGGCAATTCTGGTGCCTGTCACGGCCAGATGTACAACATGAATACCCTGCTGCGTCACGGCTCAGAGCAACAGAAAGCGTTCTGGTTGCCTCGAATTGCCAGCGGTGAATGGCGGCTACAATCGATGGGGGTCACAGAACCCACCACCGGCACTGACACCACCAAAATTAAAACCACTGCCATTAAAAAAGATGGCCGCTATGTCATCAATGGTCAAAAGGTCTGGATTTCTCGGGTACAGCATTCGGACTGGATGATCCTGCTGGCGCGCACCACGCCCCTGGCCGAGGTACGCCGCAAATCTGAAGGCATGTCGATTTTTATGGTCAATATCAAAGAAGCCATGCAAAGCGGCATGACGGTACGTCCCATCGCCAACATGGTAAATCACGAAACCAATGAACTGTTTTTTGAAAACCTCGAAATCCCTGAGCAAAACCTGATCGGCGAAGAGGGGATGGGTTTCCGTTACATCCTCGATGGGCTCAATGCCGAACGCACGTTGATTGCCGCTGAGTGTATTGGTGACGGCTACTGGTTCCTGGATCGCGTCACTAAGTATGTCAGCGAGCGCGAGGTGTTTGGCCGCCCTATTGGGCAGAACCAGGGGGTGCAATTCCCGATTGCCGAAGCCTTTATTGAAGTGGAAGCAGCGAATCTGATGCGTTTCAAAGCCTGCGAACTCTTCGATCAGCACCTCGCCTGTGGCGCGCAGGCCAATATGGCCAAGTATCTCGCCGCTAAAGCCAGCTGGGAAGCGGCCAACGCCTGCCTGCAGTTCCACGGCGGGTACGGTTTTGCTAATGAATATGATATCGAGCGTAAGTTCCGGGAGACCCGGCTTTACCAGGTGGCTCCTATCTCGACAAATCTAATTCTCAGCTATATCGCCGAGCATGTGCTGGAGTTGCCGCGCTCGTTTTAACGCCCCGACTTCCATTTTTCTGGCTGACGCCGGAGGCCTTATATGAAGCAGTTACCCTTGACGGGGATCACCGTGGTATCCATTGAACATGCGATCGCCGCCCCATATTGTACCAGGCAACTCGCAGATTACGGTGCGCGTGTCATCAAAGTAGAACGTACAGGTACTGGTGATTTTGCCCGTGGTTACGATGAACGAGTGAAAGGTATTTCATCGCATTTTGTGTGGACTAACCGTTCAAAAGAGAGCATCGCGGTGGATCTAAAAACCTCCACAGGGCTCGCGATCCTCAAACAACTGATCGCCAAAGCAGATGTGTTTGTGCAAAACCTGGCACCCGGCGCGGCAGCCCGTATGGGGCTTGACTGGGACACCCTATCGGCAGCACACCCAGGTCTGATTGTCTGCGACATTTCCGGTTACGGTGATGACCCACAGCAACCCGGCCCTTATCGCGACAAACGGGCTTACGATCTGTTGATTCAGGGAGAGTCAGGTTTTTTGTCTGTCACCGGCACACCGGAAGCACCGTCGAAAGCAGGCAATTCTATTGCCGATATCTCGGCGGGAATGTACGGGTTGACCAATATCCTCGCAGCCCTTATCCAACGTAACCAGAGCGGTAAAGGCCGCAGAATCGATATCTCGATGCTGGAAAGCATGGCGGAATGGATGGGGTACCCCCTCTACTACACTTTTGACGGTGCGGTAGCCCCCGTCCGTACCGGTGCAGCACATGCCACTATTTACCCTTATGGCCCATTTCCGGCTCAGGGCGATGAATCTGTTCTGATGGGCATTCAGAATGATCGTGAATGGCAGCGCTTTTGCCAGACGGTAATCGAACGCCCGGAGCTGGCAAGAGATGACCGTTTTGCGCAGAACTCTTCACGAGTGAAAAACCGCGCGCTGCTCCGCGAGATCATCGTCTCGGTGTTCCGGGACTTCAGTGCCACTGAACTCATTAATCGGCTGGAAGCAAGCCAGATAGCCAATGCCAGAATGAGTGATATCAGCGATCTATGGACTCATCCGCAACTGACTGCCCGTAAACGTTGGGTTGATATAACCACGCCTGTAGGGAAAGTCCCTGCCCTGTTACCGCCGGGTATCCGGGATATTAGTGATACGCAAATGATGGCGGTACCTGCGCTGGGTGAACACACGAGAAAAATCCTCAAAGAGTTAAATTACAGCCAGCAACATATTAATGAGATGAGTACAAATAACATCATCTGACACTTAATTATATAAACATCTACCTCATATTCTCTTTATTGTGGAGCACACCTTATGAATACAACGACTGACATCGCCGAGGGGCGCACGCATGACATAAGTAATAAATTGAGAGTCAAATCAATACTTAGTGCGTGCTCGGGTAATATGGTTGAGTGGTATGACTTTTTTATTTATGCCTATACATCGATCTATTTTGCCGCACTATTTTTCCCACATGGAAATCAAACCACACAATTAATGGCCACCGCTGGCATATTTGCGGTTGGTTTTTTTATGCGTCCGATCGGTGGCTGGATATTTGGTTATATTGCCGATAATAAAGGCAGAAAAATTGCCATGATCATCTCCATCTTCCTGATGTGTGGCGGATCGTTGCTGATTGCTTTCCTGCCAACCTACGAGACTATCGGTATCAGTGCTCCTTTATTGTTGTTGGTTGCACGCTTAATGCAAGGTTTGTCGGTTGGTGCGGAATACGGTACTGGTGCGACGTATATTAGTGAAATATCTCGCAAAGGTACGCGCTGTTTCTTTGGCTCTTTTCAGTACATGACCATCATCGCCGGGCAATTGTTGGCGCTGTTAACGGTCTCGGTGTTGCAATTTTTGCTTAGCCCCGAAGATATGCGGGCCTGGGGCTGGCGCATTCCTTTCCTGATTGGCGCGGTGAGTTCAATAATCGTGGTTTATCTGCGCCGTCATATGGTAGAGACCATCGCTAACAAGAAAGCCAAAAATGCACAGGCTGGCACCCTGAAGGAGCTGATGAAATATAAAAAAGCCATCGTTGTCACACTATTCCTCACCATGGGCTGCTCGCTTTACTTCTATACCTTCACCAGTTACATGCAGAAGTTCCTCGTCCTCTCTGTTGGCCTGTCCCCTGAAACCGCCGGCTTCATCATGACGATTGCACTGGCGCTATTTATGATTATGCAGCCGGTATTTGGCGCGCTTGCCGATCGTATTGGCTCAAGAAACAGCATGATGCTGTTCGGTCTACTCGCCACCTTCTTTGTTATCCCACTGATGCAAACCCTACAGGGTGCACATGACATCTGGACCGCCATGGCCCTGGTCGTGGCCGGGTTGCTGATCGCCAGCTTCTATACCCCGGTGACGGGAGTGATGAAAGCGGATTTATATCCGGCAAACATCCGGGTGTTGGGTGTTTCGCTTCCTTATGCTATCGGCAACGCCATTTGTGGTGGGACCGCAGAATATGTCGCGTTATATACCCGATCTATCGGTGCTGAGAGTCATTTCTATATTTATGTGGCAGTCATGACTTTCCTCTCCTTTGTTGCTGCCTGGATGCTGCCCGATCTGAAGAAGCACGGCTGGCTGGATGGCGATGGCAGGATTGAAGAGATGACCGCCCTGCGTAATAAAAAAGCCCCCCTGATTTCAGACACCCAGCTCTGATTACCCTGCTGCAGACTACAGGAGTCAAAAAATGACAGATGTTTCTTCCGCAAGCCCTTCAGAACGCGAAACCATGGGCTGTGATGTGCTGATTGTGGGGGCGGGTCCAGCTGGTCTGGCGACCGCTATCAGGCTAAAAACACTGGCTATTGCCGCCAGTCAACCACTCTCGGTCATCGTTATAGATAAGGGTTCTGAAGCTGGTGCCCATATCTTAAGTGGTGCCGTGATGGATCCCCGCGCACTCAATGAGCTGATTCCAGACTGGCAGCAACAAGGGGCGCCGCTGAAACAGGCAGTCACCAGCGAGGACGTTTTATTACTATCAAAGCGCAAAGCCTGGCGACTGCCTGACTGGCTCGTGCCGGACAACCTTCACAATCAAGGAAATTACATCATTAACCTTGGCAATCTGGTGAAGTGGCTTTCAGACTATGCGGAAAAACTCGGTGTCGATATCTTTGCTGGCTTCCCGGCTAGCGAAGTGTTGTATAACGACGATGGTGCGGTTATTGGAGTCATCACTGGGGATATGGGGCGTGACCGGGAAGGTCACCCCAAAACAGATTTCCAGCCAGGCATTGAGATACATGCCAGCTATACCGTGTTTGCTGAAGGGGCCAGGGGCCAGCTTGGCAAAATATTAATTGAGCACTTTCAGTTAGATGTAGGCAAAGCCCCCCCCAGTTTCAGCCTTGGGATTAAAGAGCTTTGGGAAGTCCCGGAACACTTGTCCCAACCAGGTCTGGTCATGCATACAACTGGATGGCCAATGGACGCGGAAACCTTTGGTGGGGGGTTCCTCTACCATCTGGATAACCATAAAGTCGCCATCGGGCTGGTGGTCGGGCTTGACTACCCTAACCCATGGTTAAGTCCGTTTGAGGAAATGCAGCGCCTCAAAACACACCCGGCTATCCGCCAGTATCTTGCCGGGGGAAAACGCCTCAGTTATGGAGCGCGAACCATCAATAATGGTGGTGTGCCTTCTATGCCCACTCCGCACTTTGCTGGTGGTTTGCTGATTGGCTGCAATAGCGGGACGCTCAATGCCAGCCGTATTAAAGGCAGCCATACCGCGATTAAAAGTGGGATTATCGCCGCGGAAGCTATTTTTGCCGCCCTCAGCGCAGGTAGGCGTCATGACGTGCTGATAGAATATCAGCAACATCTGAAGAATAGCTGGCTATGGCAGGAGCTGACCCGAGCCAGCAACTTCAAACCGTGGTTCAAAAAGGGTCGCCTTATCGGTTTGCTGATGACCGCTATTGAGCACTGGTTGCTACCGCGACTGGGCATCCGCAAAGCTCCCTGGCAACTGAAGCACCGCCAACCTGATAACACCATGCTGCTACCCGCCAGCCAGTGTCATAAAAAACAGTATGAGAAACCTGACGGTATACTGACCTTCGACATTCCCTCTTCTGTCTACCTCAGCAATACCTGGCATGAGGAGGCGCAACCGGTACACCTTAAGCTTAAAGATCAGACCATCCCACTGACGGTGAATTATGCTTTCTATGCTGGGCCTGAGGCGCGTTACTGCCCGGCGGGAGTGTATGAATATCTGCAGGACAGCACCGGGCAACCGCCACGCTTACAGATCAATGCGCAAAATTGCCTGCATTGTAAAACTTGCGATATTAAAGATCCGTGCCAGAACATTAATTGGGTGGCGCCAGAAGGAGGTGGCGGGCCGAACTACAACGGGATGTAACGTGGCTCAGGTGGGTTGCGGCACCAGCAGTGAGACAAGCTGCTGAGCAAAACCTGGCAACTGGTCAAAGCGGCGGGCACAAAGATGCAACTTTCTGAACGCCCAAATATCATCCAGATCAATAATGGTAAAATCGTGGAGATGCTGCAGACGCGAAGCGGCGGAAAAAGGCATTACGCCAATCCCCACTTTGGCAGCCACCATGCGGCAAAAAGTTTCGAAATTTCCCACCTGAATGCGGATTTTCAGTTTTCGGTTAATCTCCTCAGCCTGCTTTTTGATGAACTCATACATGCCGGTTCCCTCCGGCAGCGTGATTTGTTCGTAGTGGGTCAGTACCGCAAAGCTAACTTTTTTCACAGTAGCCAGAGGGTGATCGTTGGCGGTGATAAGTACCAGTTTATCAGTGCGAAACGGCAATAACTCCAGGCAGTCAGCCGTGATATTACCGGCCACAATACCCAGGTCCGTTGTCCCGTCAATCACAGAGCGGACAATCTCAGGGCTGGGGTACTCACGTAGATCAATATCCACATCATTGTACTGCGTCAGATACTGACTGAGCAGTGGCGGCAAATACTCGGCAATGGCGGTAATACTGGCAAAAATGCGCACATGACCCTTAATACCTTTGACATGTTCCTGCATATCACTGTGCAGCCGCTCATGTTGATTTAGGATAAGCCGGACATGATGACAAAAAGTTTCACCGGCAGGTGTCAGTCTCACTCCCTGGCTACTGCGGTAGAAAAGCCGCAGATTAATCCGCTCCTCCAGGTTTTTCATGCGCACGCTAGCAGAGGCGGCTGACATATATGCTTTTTGCGCACCCCGGGTCAAATTCTGCTGTTCACTGATGGCAAGGAACAATTTCAGATCAGTAATATCGAAGTGCATTTTGTTACCCGTTTGTTTCAGCCAGCATTGAATTTATCACCTGATGGGGAAAGGAAAAATCACCGCGCACCATCGAATACCCGGCTTGTGACATTGATCAGCAACATGGAAAAGAGAAGTGTATTTTTGCGATATTCGCCTGGATTCCCTCCCCATCCGGTCAATTAAGTTAAAGCGGTTTATAAACCTTCTCTTTAGCAAAGAAGACCAACAGCGATGTGATCGAATATACAGGAGTTACATACAGCGAGAAGTTGAAAGCCTGCTTAGGAAACTAAGCAGGCTTTCAATTTCTTAGACCTTCGCAAGCAGTTAATGGCTTTGCTCACCTTCAGGAACGATGTTAACTGGCTGGAACGCAATGTTGTAAAGCTTCACCACAGCAAGTGCAGTCAACAGGCAACAAATAGTCAGATAGGTAGAGACATAATACGATTGACCGCCAGCCAATTTGACCAGTAATACCGCGATCAGCGGAGTGGGGCCACCAATCAACATCCCATTTAATTCCCGAGACACACTGATTCCAGAAAAACGATAACGGGTTGGATACAGGTTAGCCAGCAATACGCCCTGTGGCCCGGCCATGCCGGCATAGCTGAACGTAAAACCTATAGCCATACCGAGCGTAATCAAAAACACGTTTCCGGTATTGATAAACATAAACAGCGGCCAGGCAAAAACAGCGGTAAATAACGCCGCAGAGATATAAATGCGAGCGGGGCCAAATTTATCCGCCAACCATCCCATCACTGGCGTACTAAATACACCAAACCAGGCGGAAATAAAGACCGCGCTTAATGCGGTTGATTTGGGCAAGTGGAGTGTGTTGGTCATATAGCTGATGCTGAAGGCACTCAGAATATACACATTTGCATTATGGCCGCTCATTACCAGAAAACCCCAGAACAGCTGTTTCGGATAGCGTGTCAGTACAACTTTCAGTGGGATTTTATTCTCCTTTTTCTCCTGCTCAGCCTGCTTCATAGCCTCGACATATTCAGGTGTTTCGTCAAGATGACGGCGAATATAGATAGCAACCGCAAACAATACGGCCGAAGACAGGAACGGAATACGCCATCCCCAACTGGTCATCATCTGTTCAGGAAGCAGAGAAACACCCCAAAATGCAATGCTGGCCATGATAATACCCACCACAGTTGCAGACTGGAGTAACGCGGTATAAAAGCCACGTAAACGCTTTGGGGCATATTCATAGAGAAGCGTTAATGCCCCGGCATATTCCGCACCAGCACCAAACCCTTGCGCCATACGCATCAACACCAGCAGTAACGGGGCCATAATGCCGATTTGGTGATAATCAGGTAGCAAGCCAATCGCCACGGTACCAAATCCCATCAACGCAATGGTAAAAATCAACGCGGGCTTACGGCCAAAACGGTCACCAATATGCGAAATAATCACTCCCCCTAAAGGGCGGACAATAAAGCCGACTGCGAAAGTAGCAAATGCCGCCAAAGTGCCTAAAAAAGCCGACAGTTCAGGAAAAAAGATCTTATTAATAATCAATCCAGCTGCCGCGCCGTACAGCGCATAGTCGAACCACTCTATAACGGTACCGATAACGGATGCCGCTATGGCTTTATTCAGCCCCGGTGTGTGTGTGTGTTGCATAGCCTTCTTCCTTTTTAATGGATGAATGTTGTTATGTGAGAACCCTGGTATTGCACGATATGTGACTTCCTTACTTTCACTCTCATGGTGAATGAAATGTTTAATTTGTGTATCGGGAATGTAATTGACAATGGAAATCAATTCAAAAATGAATTTATGATTTATATATGAAGATCACGCAATTGAGCAGAATTGCACCGTGAACGGAGAGGCGGGTCGCAAAACGACGTAAAAAAAGCACAAGAGCGGCCAGTGTTTACCGCTTTCACACGTTATTTTCCGGGCGCTGGGGTTGTCAGGGAGATGGAATCCCCCTGACACGTTCTCCGCTTACTCTGGTTACAGAGATAATCAATCGTGCGGTGAACGGACAAAAGCGAGATGTGTATAA
>NZ_VEXQ01000043.1 GCF_006376615.1 Buttiauxella sp. B2 | reverse complement strand
GAAGCAGGAACCCACCGAGGCGAGTCAGACTCCGGTCTGAACGCTGTAGGAATCCTCGCTCTTTAGGGCGGGGAGGATGTCAATGAAATGGCACCCTGCGAATAACCCAGCGATGAAGTGTGGAATGGTCAACAATGATGCCACGCTCAGCCATCATCTCTTCGGGGTTGCGCAAACTGAGCGTGTACGCCAGATACCAACGAACGCATTGGGCGATGATATCAACAGGATAGTGCAGACGTCTGAAGGCGTTTCGGAGCAGAGACATCATCAGGTAACATCGTAAAAAAAAACAGCATGTTGCCCGACGATGGCTTAATGCGACAGAACCTTAATTTCCAGGTCCCCCATCAATAAACAACAGATAAATAAAGTGGGGCTCACCCTTGAATTTAAATCAATAATATTTATTCATCTGTTGATGCTCTTTCACTTGTTTTTTTGCTCATGAATTTGAAATTTTTCTTCCAGGGAAAAGTCCGATACGCTTGGTCTTGCCAGAATGCTGTTTCTTTCTGATCGTGCAAATACTTCAGTACAGAGACTTGGTTACTGTATAATATGGGCCAAGCGTGGACAGATATCCAGGTCGCATTTTCACGCGTAAAATCTCGCAGAGAAGTAATATCCGGTTTATGACTGAAACGGAACAAGCGTAACAATGTTTTGTCCTGTTCATACCGTAGTCGCATAACCCAGGGCACATCAAGATCCGTAATAACCTCAGGATTCACTAGTGCAGAGGCTTCAAATTTTCCCAGAACCTGCCAGACATAATAAGACTGAAATGAGGCTTTTGCACCATAAAGGCTGAGGAGTAGCATCAGAAAACGGATAAGTCGTTTAACATAGTTCCATTTTGCAGACTGTTGCTTTTCTGATGATCCCGTAACCGGTTCGGCGAGACATAACAGCATCAGCAAAGCCAGATAATGTGGAACCGAATAGTACAACGGGTATTCCAGTTGGCTATGCATCATAACGGGTAGCATGCAAATCAGGATACTGTAGGACTGCGCCGATGCTGACCGTATCCACAGCCTCATAACCATTACACACCAAATAAGTGCACCGACTAAAGCAACAAACCCACCTTCTGCATATTGATATAAAAGCTCATTATGAGGATGCGTCATCACCTCATGAGCAGGATTCCCACCCGGTAACCCAATCAGGTAGTGTTGATAAGCTCCTTCATATGTTCCTGCACCATAACCCAATAAAGGATGGTGAGTCGCATACATGAAAGTGTAGAAAAGAGTAATTAGCCGCTGATAATTTGAGTCACCATGTGCTTCCAGCGCCTGATTGAAGTTGAGGGGCATTAGGAGCAGACCAATCACCATCCCTAATAGTGGTAAAGCAAGCAGCAGATACTGGCGTTTGCCTTCATTTTGATAGCGGCTACAGGCAAAGAGACAATACAGGCTTACCACAACGACTAACCCCGCGAGCCAACCAGTTCTGGAATACACCAGCGTCAAAACTGCGCTTATTGCAACGCTGCCGGTCATCAGCAACGCCTGACGAATACGCTCAAGGTATAAATTATTCAGTATCGCGCTCCGGATGATGATGAGAGTGAGTACGGCTGCCAGCGCCATCGCTAAAAAGCTGGCGGTCACATTAACCTGCTGGAACACCCCTACACCGGAACGGCCATATTGGGTCATTAACTGCTGCCAGATAACAGGCAGCCATTCTGGCTGTACATACATTTCTATCAGGACAATCACTGTTTCGATTATACCTGCACCCGCAAGGCAATAAAGCCCCCACAAACGAAGAGGTGACGACAAGTGACACTGCCGCAACGTCAGCCAAAACAACAGCCCGCCCCACATACCTGTCATGCGAGGAATGGCATAAATCACCGTCGCAAATGACGGAGACCAAAGGAGGGGGAGCGTCATCAAGACGGCACCCAAAAACAATAATTTCCCGGTAGTACCAAACTGGAAGGTCTTGTTCGAAGAGAACAACCAAAAGACAGTACAAAGAGAAAAAATAACGCCAAATCCTAGCAGATTATAAGGAAGGTCAGTTCCCCATCCCCCCCTGTTATTCCAGGCAATATGTAAAAATATTAACCAGTAGAGCGTTATCCCCCCCAACAGTAGCTGCTGCGCAATCCCCACAGGCCAGATACACGAACGATATTTATTTATAATTTCCACAAATTAACTCCCCTGTGACTTCAGACATCACTAGCGAGAGTCATTCTGGAATCACACACAATAAAAAATATCGTTAGTTACCCTAACAATATGCATAATTTTGATATTATCTAATCAATGGACAATACTATTGTCGAACTGCCTTGGAATTGCCCTGTTTCCGCAGGTGTACCTGATAAGGTACTGACAACCGTAAATGATTTCGGCATATTATCGATTAACGATATAACTAACGTTTCATTCCGACTTTCATCGAAAATCAGAATTGAGTCAGTGCCATTCGATAATGCAATAGTTGAAGGTGTAAAACTCAGATGGGCTGTAGCATCCCCACCGACACATGTTAACGCTCCTGCTTTTTCCGAAATATTTCCATTATATCCCCCAGGAGAAAGAGTACCATGATCAATAATAATATCGCCTATCGTACATTTGACCCAATAACAATACACATAATTAGGCCTGAATCATTAACGGCATGTGTACTGGCATCACAACTGCCGTAGAAAGCACGTCCATTACCAGGGTTAACCATGGTATTTTCTGAAGCTAATGGACTATATAAAAAATAACAGCTAAAAAAACATAACTTAATAATTCCGATTATATGTTTATTTTTAATATTTTCCATTATCAACTTTTCATCTTTAAGAATAATTTTTCACATGGCGCTTTACATTACTGCTGTTCGCCATCCTATAATGGCCGTTCAGATTCATCAGTTCTATTTCACCGTACTCTGCAAACACATCACTATCACGAACCTACGATGAAGTTGAAAGCACGACACTATACTTATGGATATTCCAGGAAGAACGTTGCTGTGGAACTAAATTCACCCAATGTAATGGTCTGATTTTTTAACGCAGTAGGTTCACCTTCTACAAACGCCTGAAAAGTTAACGCTGTACTGCCATCTACCAATTGCACTGGCTTACTGTCTTTATTCAGTCCAAGGAATGAACCATCTTTCTCTTCAATACCTATCGCGGCACCAATAGTTGCATTGCCCATTGTCAGATAACCTGGCAGTTCTGTACTTTGCGCACCTTCGAAATGCGTAATTACTGTTTCCGCACCTGTCACATCACAGTCCTGCAAATGAATAATAAAAGGTAGACTGTGCGTTCGGGTGTTAATATAGAGATATTTATCAATAATTTCGGCGAAATCTAAAGTAATCTCTGTATCGTCAGGTGCTATCGTGCAGGGCTCGGAAACAAGCGTGCCAGAGAATTGCATTTCCGTATCTGGCGTTGCAGTTGCCGCTGCGACATCCTGCACGACCAAAAACAATATGCCGAATAAAAAAACCATCAAACCCTGAAAGTGTTTTATCATTAATTCAGCATCACTTATTCGTAATCGGCCATCAGCGTCGCTGTGGCATGAAAATACCCGTCAGGCAACGTAGCTCCGGGGGCCTTAACAGGAACAGATTCCATGACTGGTAGTGATCCCTGGTTTATTTCTACCCGCTTGTTTAAGGGGAAATCTTTCCCCCCCAACAGGATTTTAGCGCCAAGATCTTGTTGGGTTGATCCATCAATCTGCATTTGCACCGCAGCCTCATCAAAGGAGGTTGATGTGCCTTTTACTGTTAAACCTAAGACCCATGATGGGTCGGCAAAGTCATCGTCACAAACAACGCCATAATCAATGGTCTGTTTGTAATTCAACCCATCCACTTTATTAATACCGACATGATCACCAAACCTAACAGCAATTGCTTCCCCACCATTGATATAACACGGAGGGGGTTCAATCAGTGTACCGTGTAAACTAATGTCTGAAGTATTATCAGCAGAAAAAGCAAAAAACGACACTAAGCTAAAGAGCATTATCATTGCTGATTTTAAATTAAGCATGCTGTCTCCCCGACTTACTGATAAGCCACAGACATCGTCGCAGTGGCTGTAAAGGCACCTGCTACAAGCGTTGCAACCGGATCTTTTGCAAGCACTGCGAAAAGTTCAGGTGGCTGACCAGTCGTGTAATCATAGTTAGCAGTGTCTGTATTTAAAGCAAGACCGTTTGTGCCATTAAGGAATTGCACGCCCAGCCCCGTTACATTGGTTTGTAATAATCCAGTACCAAAATTGGCCACCGCACCATTAATAGAAATTTGTACTAGCGAGGCTCCGCTCATATCACCATTACACTCAACGGTATAATTAAGTGGCATTTTTTTATAACTGACACCATTAATTTTTGTCGTAATAACATCATCACCAAAAGGTACATCAATATCCTGGCCACCATTCACGGTACAGGATGCTGGCTCAATTAATGTTCCGTATATATTTATTTTTGCCGTACTTGCGGCCTTTGATACCAGTGGCAACATAGCAATTAGCATTACGGACATCGTAGTAATATAACGCATCAAACCGCCTTAATTCACTGGTAGTCTAAAGACATAGTGGCCGTCGCTGAAAAGGCGCCACCGTTAAGCGATATGGATGAATCTCTGGCAAGCACAGCATAAATATTGGGTGGTTGGTCACTGTTATAATTAAATGTGGCCTTACCGGTATTAACAGGCAGTGCAGTAGATTCATTTAAAAACTGCACGCCTAATCCATTCATATTGGTAAGCAGCAGCCCGCTGCCAAAGGAGGCTTGCGTACCCGAGATAGAAAGTGTTAATACTGCCCCAGTACCAATGCCTGTATCACATTGAAAGGTATATTTCAGGAGCATTTTTTTGTAGCTTTTACCATCAATTTTCGTCGTGACGACGTCATTGCCAAAAGGCACTTCAATATCCTGGCCATCATTTAAAGTACAAGATGCGATGGTGACGTTCCCCTGAACAGTGACAGTTGCTGCCCGAGTTCCCTCCGCCACGCAAAGTAAAGCTATCAAGATTGCACCAGACAGAAAGGTTTTCATCTTTACCTCTTATTCGTAGTTCAGATGAAAGTTGATCGTTGTCCGGAAATCACCCGCTACCATCTGTGACTTCGTTCGTTCGGTCACGACATAAAACGTCAATTCATCCTGTCCAGGGTCGATAAACTGTGGCCGGTTCCAGCTACCAAGACGTACCGACCGGTGCTGAGCATCCATCAGATGAATACCAATACCTGAAATGGAGGGGCCATCGACGCGGATCAAAGACGGTGTATCAGAATCTGTTGGTGCCAGAAACGCCATGGCGACAACAGGCTGGTTTGCATTCCATATGAGATTTCCCGTGCGATTATTTACCTTCGTGCTTTCCGTTCGCACACAGTCACGAAGTCGAATCTGGAAAGCCACGGGCTTCCCCTGATCCCCAACGTTAACCAACTCGCCGGTCGTAATGTTACCCAGATTGATCTGTTGATAGGCAGACGCCATATCCAATCGACACGCCCCCTCAGTCAGTTGTCCTGTGACTTGCAACTCACCGTGCTCTCCGCCCACATCCCAGTTATCAGCTTGTGCCCAAGTGACCCGTGACAGGCATGACAGCGAAAACAGAGCTATGTAAAAACCTGAACGGCACAAGGCATTCGTGCAGAAAGAGCAACGGATCATGGACATTAATGTTTTATCCTTTGGTTGAACTGGCAACCGAGCAGGTAGCGCCATTACATTTAAAGATGAGCTTAGGACGACCGCCGAAATCGTTAATGTAAGTCAGCACGGGAGAACTGCCGATCGCATCAGCATTCACGCCAATAGGTGCCTGCCCTTTAGGTGGGACCATAAATGGTTTGAACGAATTTCCCGGCAAGGCTTTTGTATTGTTTGCCGCATTGATAATGGTGACATAATAAGGCGTTGGGTTATTTACGGTATAAACATTACCAGAGCGAGTAAGCGTCACTTTTTCCTGGAATGGTTTATCTGTATTGCTTACAGCTAGTGCCGTTGGACGGTAGAATAATTTAATACGAGTTTGCAAAGCGAGCTGTAAAGTATTCGCTTTATTGGTCCTCGGTGGGATTTCACGAAGGTTAAAGTAATACACAGATTCGCGATCCTGTGGCAAAGCGTTTAACGCGGAAGTAATTCCCTGTAGCTTGATCTGGCTTTTAGTACCGGGTTCTACGCGCTGTATAGGAGGCAAAGCTATCACCGGACTGGAAACCTTATTACCACTGATATCTTCCAGCCATGCCTGTGCTAAATAAGGCAATACGTTATTTTTATTTTCAATGCTCAGTGTTAAAGATTTATCCGAACCGTTATACACCACACGGGTACGGTCCAGAGCAATTGCCGCCGATGCCGACTGAACTGCAAGCGAGCCAAGGACCAGAGTAGAGACTATTGTCAAATTTTTCATATTCATATCTATTTCATTTGCCTGAATTCAAAATAAAAGATCATTCTGAGGTAGCTTTATCTGTTGCCGTTTGTTGCTCTGCTGCTTTATCGTCCCGCAATTCCTGACATGGCAACAACAGAACAGCAGGTGCCGCAGGTAAAGTGGTTGGTAATGCAATATCACAAACTTTGCCATCCCATTTTACGACCATTTTCCCCGCAGAATTAATACCACTGAGATAGGCGCTACCATCGTCGTTGACAATCCCGGTCTGAAGCCCATCGGTATTAAATACCGTTGCACCAAATGGTGGGCTGGATCCATCTTCAAGGCGCAGGGTAGCCATCGCTTTCTCACCGCTAATCACGGCAAATTTACGGTAACCAATCGCCCCTTCGGTCAAAGATCCTTCTACGACTGAGTTGGAGACATCTGCGTTGTCATCTAATTTATCTAAATCAATTCGGGCCGAGCTGCGGTAGTAACTGTTCACGTCGGCAATTACTGCTTTACCGAACATATTGGAATACGATATGCCGCCAAACCCTTCTACAGGGACATCGGTAACACCACTGGTATCCACCAACATACGTGTCCCCCCCATATCGTTCACTCGATGAAGAGCTGCGCCTTCCCTTGTCGCCGTCAGTCCGCCGCGCAATGTGAGGCCTACAGACGAAGATGTCCCCGCCTGGTAGTTAGTATTCACATCAATTTCTGCCCTGTCGCCAAGGTGGTTGTAATAAGCACGCGCCGTCGCATCGCCGTCGGCCCCCCCGGTTGCAAGTTGGTAGCTGTTGTTGGCATCAAGTGTTTTGAAATAGCTTACCTCACTGGAAGTTGTGCTATTACTCACCGTAGAGTTAAAGCTAATCGTGCTGTTATCACCTACTGGTACAGACAGAGATAAATAACCACCATAATCATCTGTCTGGTCATATTGATTTTTGTATAACGTTAATGACACACTGAGATTGCGCAAATTGAACGCATCAAATGTTTGTGATGCAGAAAGGCTAAAATTATTTTTTTTTGGGCTATCCCAATACGTTTCGTGAGAATAGTTTAAATAAACACTTAACCCTTTTTCACGAAACTGTTTATTAAAAGTGATGGTGTACATCTGTTTGTCATTATCTGTGGTGTTTTCATCAACACGTGAATCCAGATATTCATCCATCGTCATAAAGTCACGCGTGGAGAAGCGATAACCTGCAAACGTCACCTGGCTGTCGTAAGCATCAAAGTCTTTCGAATAGCTCAGACGAGACGAAGTGCCCTTTTTGGTATCAGGCTCGTTGGGAACATCGGCACGAGAAACGCTGGTATCAAAGGCGAGTGCTCCGTATTGCAACAGGTCACGACCAATCCCAAGAGACAGCGCACTGTAATCCTCGCTGCCAATCACACCACCATATAGTGACCAGCCACTGTTTATACCCCAGGAAAACTCACCGGCACCAAAGATCGGCGCACCGTATGTATGGTGCATATCCGTGTAGGTATTATTTGCATAATCACCATATGTTTCGCCTTCATCGCGCTTGTAAACATAGCCTTCAGGTTGCCCTACTGCAGTTTTGTAACGCAACGTACCTGGACGAGTCAGATAAGGGATATCAGAGGTATTAATGGAATAACTCTTAACCTCCCCACCTTGCTCTTCAACTTTGACATCCAACTGGCCAGTGACCGAGTCATTCAAGTTCTGAATACGAAAGGGTCCTGGCGCGACCTGAGTCTGATACAGCACGCGACCTTTTTGCGAAATAGTTACCTTAGCATTGGTTTTTGCGACACCAGTTACCTCAGGAGCATAACCACGCAAGTTTGGCGGCAGCATATTGTCGTCTGATTCCAGACCTGCGCCGACAAAACGGAAACTGTCAAAAACATCTGAGTTATAATAGCTTTCCCCCACCGTCAGCTTCGATTTAATCGAAGGTATCGGGCGATAGGCATAGACCTGTGTCACATCCAGGACTGTGTCAGTCCCTTTATCTTTGCCTGTCTCATGATTCAGAGAGCCCTGCCAGTCGGCACGCAAACGCCATGGTCCGAGATTGAGACCCGCCGTACCATTTCCGGAAACATTATAATAACGACCATCGGAGTATCCACCGCGATTATGACCCGCAATGGCATTAACGTTGTAATCTAGGATAATCCCTGCGACACCAGTATCCCAGCGAGATGGCGGATCCCAGTTTTCCGAGGTGTATTCCATATAGGCCTGAGGAATACTGATATCTAATGATGTTGTCGACAGATTACCTTCTGCTGTAAGACCATCCAGACTTTTGAGATCTAAACATTCGTCGTTGTGCCACCAGGTAAGCTGCTTGAAATATTTTTCCTTTAATCCTAGCTTCTGAGTAACGTCTTTCGGCACACAAACCAGTGAGTTATTTTTATCGTTCTCATCCTGGTAATAAATAATCGCGTAATCACCACTCAGTGATTGATTATTAACGCGAACAGCAAAGGTATATTCTCCGGGCATTAAATAGCCCGCATGAGAAAACTGCGTCAGGCTGATATTGTTGCGATCATCGACATCAAGAACATCAGTGTTGAACTGAATATCATCGGCTCGCACTGTGTAACTGACAGACAGCATCGCAAAAATTAACACACTTAGAATAGAAGGTTTTGGATACAGCCTTGTCTTATTTATTAAATTCATGCAGCTGGGTACTCTCAGCAGTCAGTAATAATCAAGTTTATAGCGAATAGTTGAGTGATAGGCACCAGGTTGAAGCTCGTCCCCATCCCCAATAAGCCGCATGGTATAATTCAGTACCATTGATCCCTGCTGAATATTATCTGCGGGTAAGGGTTGGCCAGGAATTGCAGCATTACCATTGGCATCTCGAATTTGTAGCGCTACACCTTGAGCTTCACCATCTATACCGAAAGCATCATCGTCACGCTGACCATCAAAGGTTATCTGGAAGTATTGATAGTTATCTATTGGTTGATCTTTCGAGCTATATCGTTCAAGAGAACAATTTTCTAGCTTTATGCTGAAAGGCCTGCTGAGTCCGCTATTCTCACTAACAATTTCACTGACTGGTTGAGAAAGCATATCAATAGTTTGATCCGGACTACCTGTATTCACGCTACATGCTGAATCGACAATTTCGCCGGCCATTGAAACACGACCATGTCCAAAATCTGTTGCATTAGCCTGACAACTTAATAAAACCAAGCAAACAGGAATAAAGGAAACCGAAAAATCGAACATACCATCTACGCTCAAATCCTTGTCGACTGGCTTGAAAAGCATTTTATTTTTTCAAAAATCAATAGATGATATTCACAGATACAGGCCTACTAAAAAGTGGACTTGCATCTGTGAGACCAAGCCCCCGACTACTCTTTGTTTCGCGACTGGTAGCCGAGTGACTGCTCTCTGACTTATGCGTAAGTCAGAGAGAAGTTAGCTATAGAGTTGAATTCACCTGGGGTGATAGTGGTGGTAGAACCAGATGCACCTTGCAGGTATGCGGCGAACTGCAGGGTGTTGTCACCCTGGGTCAGAGTCTGTGCAGAAGAAGGTGTACCCAGTTTCAGAGCCGCACCCGAACCGTCGGTGATTGCGATGCCAGCACCGGCAGCAGTACCGTTCAGGCCCAGCAATTCAGGGTTGGTCGCATCAGCAACACCGTTAAAGGTAACCTGTACAGTACCAGCATCAGCTTCACAGTTCTGCAGATCGATTGAGAATGGAACTGGAATAGAAGTACCTGCATTTTCCAGCGTAGCGCTACCAACCGCGCCCAGCTCAACAGTCTGATCTGTGGTATCAGCGGAAATGGAGCAAGGTGCATCAATGATAGAACCGTGGAAAGTAACAGTACCTGTACCTTGGCCTTGATTTGCAGCGTTTGCCGTAGAAATACCCGCCAGACCCATAGTAATTACCAGTGCAATTTTTGCAATTTTCATTTTAAATCCCTATTATTTTAAATCTAAATATACAATTAATACAATTAATACAATTAATACAATTAATACAATTAATACAATTAATACAATTAAAGAAACGTTAAGCTCACCGCGCTTTGTATGTGTGGCTAATTATCCAGATTATTCACCACCGCACCAGTCCAATAATGCACTAGTAATTTCGGTTCTGTCGCATTAAGCCATCGTCGGGTAATATGCTGTTTTTTTTTACGATGTTACCTGACCATGTCTCTGATCCGAAACGCCTTCAGACGTCTGAACTATCCTGTTGATATCATCGCCCAATGCGTTCGTTGGTATCTGGCGTACACACTCAGTTTGCGCAACCTGGAGAGCATAAAAAAGTGTGGGGCAATCATATTTTTTCGCAGCAATAGCTGACATTCGGTCTTCGTCTAAATCGTTGGTTTTGAAACCCGGGTACCACTGCGAAAATTTATCCTGTAGATCGTTATTCAGGACTGCGGCCCGGGCCTGCAACAAATAATGGTCGCCTTCTCTGCTCCATTGCATCTGCTGTTTTTTGGCCATCCGACTGGCGATCACTTCATTGATTGTCGATTCAACAAAGGCTGTCGAAACAGGCTCATCGTATCGACACATTTCCCCATAGTTCGGGATCATCATCTGGTTGTTCCGAATGTAGGTATAGGGGTCTGAAGCCCAACCGTACGAAAACGTACGCTAAGTATATTTTTTAACCAATTTGGTATTTTCGTTGCCATGACAATAGACAATTATAGAGGCCATTCATCGCTCTCTTCCGCTTGCTTAAGTGGTCTTAGCTGTCCTTTTGTTACCTGCTCTGCCAGAGTGAATGTGTAGTGACCCAGCATATTGATATGCGCATGCCGCAGTGGCGAAAGCCGGACTTCATCTTCTTCATTAATGACTTCGCCCTCATCACGCAAATGTGCCAGTGCGGCCTGCATATAAATGGTATTCCAGAGCACGACGGCATTGGTCACTAGCCCCAGAGCGCCCAGTTGCTCCTCCTGCCCGTCCTGATAGCGTTTTCTGATCTCGCCTTTCTGCCCGTGACAAATGGCTCTGGCGACAGCATGTCTGCTTTCTCCCCGGTTAAGCTGGGTCAGAATGCGACGTCGGTAATCTTCATCATCAATATAATTCAGCAGATACAGTGTCTTATTTATTTTTCCAGCTTCGATAATTGCCTGTGTTAACCCTGAAGGGCGATCGCTGCTCAGCAACGAACGGATCAAAACTGATGCCCGGATTGTCCCCAGCGTCAGAGAACCGGCCATACGCATCATGTCATCCCAGTGTTGCTCTATCTTCCGGGCATTGGCAGCATTGCGGGCGATGTCATTCAATACACCATAGTCTGCATCTTTATCCACTCGCCAGAACACAGAGGCTCCGGCATCAGCCAGGCGGGGAGAGAACTGATAGCCCAGCAACCAGAAAAGACCGAAGATCAGGTCACTGGAACCCGCTGTATCTGTCATTATCTCTGTCGGGTTGAGTCCGGTTTGCTGCTCCAGCAGGCCTTCCAGTACAAATATGGAATCCCGCAACGTGCCAGGAACGACAACGCCATGAAATCCTGAGTATTGATCTGAAATGAAGTTGTACCAGGTGATCCCACGGCAGGAACCAAAATATTTTCGGTTGGGACCTGCATGGACCGTTCGTACCGGGGCTATAAATCGCATACCGTCCGCAGAGGCCACCTCACCACCGCCCCATTTCTGAGCCAGAGGCAGGGTAGACTGATAATCAACCAGTCTGGCGTTTGCTTTTACCAGCGTTTCTGCCCTGAGATAATTTTGTTTGGTCCAGCTGAGACGATAACGGGTCAGCGCCGGAATATTGGGTCGAATAAAGGGTTCCATACCAATATTACAGGCTTCAGCCAGCAGTAGTCGGACAGAACACTCGTATCGGATATTCCCAGTTGTCGGGCAACAAACCACAGTACGTTGACCGGGATCGCTGACAGGTCATGAGGCCATGTGCCAAGAAATCGAACGCTGCCAATCAGCAATGCCACCGCCAGACGGTTTGCCCTTCCGCGCCGGTTGTTAATGAAATCCATATCCACTTCGTCCAGCAGAAAGAAACGAGCAAGCTGAATGTCGTTAGGCTCACCAGCGAACTGACCATAACTGGTACGTTGTTCCATATTTAAAAAATCTGCTGGCAAAAGTGCCTCCCTGGCTACAAATCACATAAAAATGAGATGTTAATCAGACTGTTTTAGATATTGATACAGCGTTTCACGGCTAATACCGAACTCACGAGCAAGCTGGGCTTTTTGCTCACCATTTTTTGCCCGCAGTCGTACTTCAATTTGTTGTTCTGGTGACAGTGATTTTTTCCGTCCACGGTATGCACCACGCAGCCTGGCTAAAGCTATGCCTTCACGCTGACGTTCATGGATTAAAGAACGCTCGAACTCGGCAAAAGCCCCCATTACTGAGAGCATCAGGTTTGCCATTGGTGAATCTTCGCCAGTGAATGTCAGACATTCTTTAACAAATTCGATACGCACACCCTTATGAGTAAGCTTTTGTACCAGACGGCGCAAATCATCCAGGTTACGAGCAAGCCGGTCCATACTATGAACCACCACGATGTCTCCATCACGCACGAATGACAACAGTGAATCCAGCTCTGGCCGCTGGGTATCTTTACCCGATGCTTTATCGACAAAGACTTTATCCACCTGAGTCTGATCCAGTTGACGCTCTGGGTTCTGGTCAAAGCTACTTACCCTGATATAGCCAATACGTTGACCTTTCATACGCCTCCAGTACTGAATGTGTCAGGAAAGAATCTATGACCTTTAATTACTTGTGTCAATAAATAGGCGGAGTGACTTTATTCTGACAGTTTTTCATTATCTGACCTGACGTCAGGTTAGGGTATAGTCAAAATTGACAATCAAAGAGTATCTTAACCAAAATTTCATAGTCACTTAATGAAGGTGCCTCAGCCGACCTGTTAATCAGATATCTTCCCGTTAACGCCGCAACGGCAAGATGTTATTTGACAATCAAAATCCTGCAATTTTATAATCAGCCGGCTCTCGCATCTCATTAAAGGTATTCGTCCAATGCGCAATTAATGCCCACCGTCACCCTTGACGGCTTTCATGCAGCTTCTTTCGGAAGTTGTTCTGGTGCATTAATTTCAGGGTTATCGCATGACGAATTCTATTCTTACGCTGGAACGCGTTTCTTTTGTATTGCCTGACGGCAAGCCGCTTTTCTCAGAACTCACTGAACAATTTGACCATCGCCACACTGGACTCGTGGGGAGAAATGGTGTGGGCAAGAGCCTGTTGGCTGAGATGATGGCTGGTCTGGTTACACCGACTTCCGGCCAGTGCCGTTGCTCTGGCCGCGTCAGGTATCTGGCACAGCATCTCTTACCCCAGCACTACTATAATGTTGCGATGCTGGCAGGAGTCGACACCCAGCTAGCTGCGCTAAAGCGCATTGAAGCAGGAAGCGTCGACCCGATTGATTTTGATCTTGTCGGTGAGGGTTGGGACATTCGCCAACGCCTGCAAACACAGCTTGAGTTTGCAGGATTGGGCTACCTTTCGCCAGAATCAGCGGTCAACCGACTGAGCGGCGGGGAAGTGATGCGAGTGGCACTGACCGGCGCGACGTTATCGGATGCAGATTTTCTTATTCTTGATGAACCGACCAACCATCTGGATGCTGCCAGCCGATTAGCGTTGATGCAGCAACTGCAACAATGGTCCCGTGGCCTGTTGGTCATCAGCCATGACCGAAGGCTATTGCAGCAGATGGAACGGACTGTCGAATTATCGTCGCTCGGTTTACGCAGCTACGGCGGCAACTATGGTTTTTATCAGCAGATGAAAGCGCAGGAGACGGCCGCCGTTGCGGAAAACCTTGAGCGCCTCAAAACCGAGTGCAAGCGAGAAGAGCACGCTTTGCGAGACCAGCGTGAACGGCTCGAAAAGCGTCAGTCTCGTGGTAATCGTCAGAGCAAAGAGGCAAATCAGGCAAAGATTTTGTTGGGCCGTCAAAAAAACCGTAGCGAGGCCTCAACGGGCAAGCAGGTAAAACAACAGGCCCAAACGCGGATGCAGCTCAACCAGCAGGTGCAGCAGGCAGCTAAGCAAATTGAGGCCTCAACACCTATCGTTATGCACTTAACCTCCTCATTCAGGGCATTACCGCAGAACGTGGCCAAACTTACCGATGCCGTTTTACCCTTTGTTCCTGCGCCTTTCTGCCAGATAACGCTGACCATTAACAGCGGCCAACGGATCGGTGTTGTCGGTTCAAACGGGTGTGGAAAATCGACGTTGTTAAAAGCGTTAGCGGGTCTGTTGCCGCTAGCGTCCGGTCACCGTGAGGTCTGGGCTAAAACAGCTTATCTTGACCAGCAGCTTTCCATTCTGGACCGACAAAAAACGGTTCTTGAGCAACTTCTGGCGGTGAACTCTCAGATGGGGGAATCCCAACTGCGTATGCAACTTGCCCAGCTTGGGCTGGATGCAACTAGGGTGTCATTACCCTGTGGCAAACTCAGCGGCGGGGAACAACTTAAGGCCGCGCTGGCAACGATAATTTATGCCGACGCTCCCGCCAGCTTTTTGCTGCTCGATGAACCGAGCAATCATCTGGATATTCCGTCCCTGCATACGCTGGAATCTTTTCTCAATCAGTATCAGGGAACCTTGATAGTGGTGTCACACGATGAGGTGTTTCTCAGCCAAATTGAGCTAACACATTGGCTGGTTGCGAGGAGGAAGGGTTGGGAATTATTTTATAATCAGCATGTTGCATGACATTAATACCCATGCAATTTCAAACGCAAGTCGCTATAGGTCGCGATGGTTTCACAGTCAACCCTGCTCAAAAAACGTACTTATCGTACGTTTTCGTACGGTTGGGCTTCAGACCCCTGTAACTGCCAGCCACATCGAGTGATGAACGGGAAAGATAAACCCCGTTCACACCGCCGTTCAGACTGATCTCATGGCGTCCGGACCACTCCTGGTCGCTCAGAACCCTGTAAATCCAGCGAGCCGTTTTCGCGGTTTCCAGCGCATACGTCAGCCGGAATAAG
>NZ_VEXQ01000042.1 GCF_006376615.1 Buttiauxella sp. B2 | reverse complement strand
GCTGCAAGAAGCAGAAGACCCGCTCAGTGTGGTTAACCTGACTCGCCTGGTACGGCCTTTTAATCTCAGTGGTCACCCAGCTCTGACTCTACCCATTGGTGAACTTCATGGTCGCCCGGTGGCATTGCAACTGGTGGCAGCCAAAGGGTGCGAGGGCTTGTTAATCCAGGCTGCAGAGTGGTTCGAACGGCGACGACACAACTAACCGCCACCTTTTTCGTCCGTCATTACCGTTAACTGAAAACTCAATGAGTTCGTCTCATTGCGGCTTCGTGCAGCTTTTTTTCAAGTTGAAAATCCTATTTGGGAGTGAGCTATGTCTGTCGTAAACGTTCGTGAAGAGCTTGTTTCGCTACTGAGTGAAGTGACTACTCGTAGCGCTGATTTTGAGCATCAGCGTCATATTTCCGAAGACATTATCGCCCGTTTTCAACAGGTGGGTGTTTATCGCGCGCTGGTGCCGAAAATTTACGGTGGTGATGAGTGTTCCCCGGCTCAGTTTTGCGAACTGATTGAGCAGATAGCCACGGCTGATGGTTCGGCAGGTTGGGTTGCCAGTTTTGGCATGAGCCCGTTTTATCTCGGAGCCTTGCCACCGGATACGTTGAAAGAGTTGTACCGCGATGGGCCAGATGTGGTGTTCGCAGGAGGCATTTATCCGACACATAAAGCGCAGCAGGCCGATGGCGGTTATCGCGTCAGTGGGCGCTGGAGTTTTGCCAGCGGCAGTATGGGCGCATCGGTGTTTGGCGTGGGTATCCAACCGGACGGCGAGCAGTCCTTGCCTCGTATGGCAGTGCTGCCACGCGAAAGTATTCATATCGATCCGGTCTGGAATACCGTGGGGCTGGCCGGAACGGGTAGCCACGACTTGCTGGTCAACGACACGTTTGTCCCGCAGGAATGGACCTTTATTCGCGGCGGCGCACTGAATCTGGAAGGGCCGCTTTATCGCTATCCGGTGCTTTCTCTCGCAACCCAGGTTTTGTCGGTGGTTGCGCTCGGCATCGCTCGGGCGGCACTCAATGAAATCTATGTTATCGCCCATCGTCAGCAATCCGTTACCGGGGCACCACGCCTCGCCGACAGACCTCAGGCGCAAATGCAAATTGCCCGCTGCGAAGCAGAACTGCGTTCAGCGCGTTCCTGGTTCTATGAAGCGATAGAGGATGTCTGGCAGCGTTTATTGGCGGGGGATGAAGCAAATCAGGAACAGATCAATGCCTTACGCCTGTCGTCAACTCACGTCACTCGCGTAGCGGCAGACGTGGCCCGCCAGGCGTTGGCACTCAATGGTATGGGAGGCGTCACGATGACGAGCCCACTTCAGCGCTATGTGCGCGACACCATGGTGATTACGCAACACGCCTTTATGGGCGACCTCTCTTATATCAATGCCGGTACGGTCTTTTTCGGCGGTAAACCGCTGCCGGGTTACTTGTGATTTTTCCTTAAGGAGCAACAGATGAGCCAGACAAATAAATTGCGTGTGCTGTTTTGCATCGGCGTGAATCAGAACTTTTTTGATGCAAGCCCAGTTGAGGCGAAACAAGTGTGGGGCGCCTTTGGCGTAATGATGAAAGGGGTCGAGGAAACGCCTGGAATTCGCGTTATTGGCAATATGGATGACGACCAACTAATGGTTGGCCCGTCAACAACCGCACCATGGACGACCTATATCCTGGCCGATGCCGATGCACTGGAAAACGTTGCCGCGGTTTGCAACCTGTTCCGTACCACGCCTGTCGGCGACAGCAGCAAGTTATGGAAGTACTGCAAGATTGAAGCGCGCGTTGGGCGTGAACTGATTATTCAGGGCTAACGGGGGCAATGATGACTTCACAGGATGTGCTGCGTTTACGGCAGCTCGAAGACCAGCAGGCAGCAAGGGTTTGTATCAGCAACTACATGCGGTTGTGCGACAACCTTGAGAGTGCCGAAACGGTACAGGCAATCGGGGCGCTGTTTACCGCTGATGCTTGCTGGGAAGGTGTGGGCGAACCTTACGCAACACGACTGGGGAGACATCAGGGGCGAAAGGCCATTGTAGACATGATGGCCGGCTATGTACGAACCCCTGCGCATTTTGCGATGAACGCCCATTTTCTGTGTTCTGAAGCCATCAGCCAGTTGGCAGACGGTGAACTGCGTGGCCGCTGGCTGATGCTGCAAACCTCAGCCTTTAGCGCCGGAGGTGCCCATCTGAACGCCGCAGAAATTATCGTGAAATTCCGCCGCGAAGAAAGCGGTATGAGTATCCAACATTTTACCACGCGCAACCTGTTCAGCCGGCCCGTAGACCATTGGCATGCTGCGGATGAATTGCCGGTACCTGACCAAAAATAGACAGCCGAATACGTGCAGGAGATTGGACATGCATTGCGACAACATCATCAACATCAAGAATATTGATACCACGGCGGCAACGGTTCCTGATTGCGCGGAAATTGCGGCCCTGGTTCAGCACGACCGGGTTCACACTTCGCTCTATAACTCAGACGAGCTGTTCAAGCTTGAACTGGATCGTATTTTTAGTAAAACCTGGGTTTGGGTGGCGCACAGTAGCGAAATCCCTGAAACCGGGAGTTTTAAAACCACAGAAATTGGTACGCAGCCGGTTATCGTGGTGCGTGACCGTAAAGGGACTGTCCACACGCTACTAAACCGCTGTCGCCACCGTGCTGCCACCGTTTGCGAACATCGCACCGGTAAAACCAACAGCTTTGTGTGCCCGTACCACGGTTGGGGCTACGCGCTGGATGGCAGTTTGCGTGGCATTCCGCATCCAGAAAGCTATGCCGATCAGCTGGAAAAAGGCGAGCTGGGGCTGGTGTCACTGCGTACTGAACAATATGCAGGCATGATTTTTGCGACCTTCAATGAGCACATTGAACCGCTGGTCGATTTCCTCGGTCCGGCAAAAAAATGGATGGACCTGTTTATGAAGCAGGGCGCAGGTTTTCCTATTAAGACCGGGCCTGCACACCGCTTCCGCTTCCCAGGCAACTGGAAAATCCAACTGGAAAATACCACTGACGGTTATCACTTCCCGGTTGTGCATCGTTCCTTCCTGAGTTCTGTCGATAAGCAGACCGAACAGATGCTCAACTTTGTTGACGGCAGTGGCTATGTCGAAGATTTGGGTAATGGCCACAGTGTGATGGTGATGATCCCAGAACTTGTGGATCTGGACGCTAACCTCGATGCGCCGATCCCTGAACGCTTTACCGAACTGGCCGATGCCCTGCGTCTTGAGCATGACGAACAGCAGGTGCGACGCATTGTCCGTGCCGTTGGTGGATCCGGCTTTAACCTCAATCTTTTCCCTAACATCGCCTGTTCGATGGCCTTTTTCCGCGCCTTACAACCGATTTCAGTACATGAAACCGAAATTCATCATGCGGTGATCATGATGGATGGTGGCCCAGAAATTGCCAACCAGGCAAGGTTGCGTCTGCATGAACATTTCCAGGGGCCGATGGGCTTTGGAACGCCGGACGACTCCGAGGCCTGGGAGCGCGTGCAGCGCGGTGCAACGTCAGGCAATGATCTGTGGATCATGCTCAATCGCGGTTTGGCGGGGGAATACCGTACCGATGATGGCTTGCGCAGCGACGTGAGCGCCGAAACTGGTATGCGTGCAGCCTACCAGATGTGGAAAAAACTGATGACGGAGGCGGAATAAATGACGACGCCAGACTCTGTACTGTTTGCGGCTATGTCGCTGATTAACCTGGAAGGCGATCTGCTTGATCAAGGTGAGTTTAATGCCTGGCTTGAGTTATGGCAGCGCGATGGTCTTTACGTGGTGCCGATTGATCCACAGGAAACGGATTTCAAAAATACGCTGAACTATGCCTGTGACGATCACGAAATGCGCGCCAGACGCGTCAAACGCCTGTATAGCGGCGAATCGATTTCGACCACTCCGCGAGCCAGAACGCTCAGAACACTGTCGCGTTTTCGTCTGCTCGAATCACAGGATGAATTGATTGTGGTGCGGGGTGCTCAGTCACTTTGGGAACATCGAAAAGGCAACAGCCGCCACTACGCAGCAGACATCACCTGGCACCTGCAACCGCAGGGCGACACGTTGCTTATCAAACAAAAAGTGATCCGTTTGATCAATAGCGATGATGTCCTGCACAGCATTGGTTACATCCTCTGAGGAACCTCTTATGACACAAACCGTATTAGTCACTGGCGCGGCCGCCGGACTGGGAAATGTCATCGCCGCAAATCTTCTGGAGCAAGGGTTCCAGGTTGTGTTGTCGGATGTGAACATCGAACGGGCGCAGCAGGCGGCAGACAGTCTGGATAACGGCCAGGGGAAGGTGCTGGCCGTAGGTCTGGATATTCGCCAGCCGCAAGATTTTGAGCGAGCGCTGGCGGTAACCATCGACCATTTTGGCAGGCTCGACGTGCTGGTGAACAACGCCGCGCTGACGCTGGCAACCCCCGTTATGGATATTGACGTTGAGGAGTTTGATCGCGTTATTTCGACCAATTTGCGCGGCACGTTTGTCGGCTGCCAGACGATGGGGCGCTACTTCGCCAAACAAGGTTATGGCCGCATTATCAACCTTGCGTCACTGGCCGGACAAAACGGCGGCACTGCCTCGGGTGCGCATTACGCCGCTTCCAAAGGCGGCATTTTGACGCTGACCAAAATATTCGCCCGCGAGCTCAGTAAATCCGGTGTCACGGTCAACGCGATTGCGCCAGGACCATTGGATTTACCCTCGGTTCATGCGCTGGTTCCGGAAGATAAAATGGCTGGGTTATTACAAATGATCCCGGTCGGTAAATTGGGCGAGGCTGAGTTTGTCGCGCACGTTGTGGCATTGCTGGCTTCACCACAGGCATCGTTTGTCACCGGGGCAACCTGGGACATCAACGGTGGCCTGTTTATGCGTTAAGGAGCCAACATGCTGCTGACATTACAAATTATCAGACGCGAGTTGCAAGGTGACGTAGTGCTGCTGACGCTGGCCCATGCAGATGGTATTGAGCTGCCGCAATTTAGTGCCGGTGCGCATATCGACCTGCATCTGACGCAAGATTTGGTGCGCCCCTATTCGCTGTGCAGTAGCCCGAAAGATCGCCATCACTACCAGTTGGGCATCCTGAAAGACAGCAAATCCCAGGGCGGTTCACTGGCGGCGCATACCTTGCGTGAAGGCGACGAGGTTCAGGTCAGTGTGCCACGCAATTTGTTTGCTTTGGACTCACGCGGAACACACAGCTTGCTGATTGGCGGTGGGATTGGTGTGACGCCGATGCTCGCGATGGCCGCAGAACTGCATGCCGCTGGGCGTTCATTTTCCCTGCATTACTCGGCGCGAACGCGTGCGCAAGCCGCGTTTATCGCTCAACTGCAAAATGCGCCATACGCGGACAATGTACATCTGCATTTTAGCGATGAGCAGCGTTTAAACCTGCACTCGGTGCTGTGTGATGTTCCGGCGAATACTCATGTTTATGTTTGCGGACCAACACGGTTGATGGATGCGGTGAATGAACAGGCGAATAGCCTGGGATACCAACCTGATCATGTTCATCAGGAGTGTTTTAGCGCAGACGTACAAATTCAAGGCGCGGCTTTTGAAGTGGTGGCGGCAACCAGCGGGATAACCGTTCAGGTGGCTGAAAACCAAAGCATCGTCGAGGCTCTGGCACTCGCAGGGCTGAAAGTGTGTGTTTCCTGCAAGCAGGGGATTTGTGGCAGTTGCCTGACTAACGTGCTGGAAGGGGAGCCGGATCATCGCGATAGCTACCTGACGGATGACGAAAAAGCCGATGGCGACCAAATCCTGCTGTGTTGTTCCCGTGCGAAAAGCGCCCGTTTGATTATCGATTTGTAAGGAATATCTCATGACACTGCAAACAGAGTTTCGAAATGCGATGGCACAACTTGGGAGTGCGGTATCTGTTATCACAACAGATGGCCCGGCGGGTAAGTTCGGCTTTACGGCTTCAGCCGTATGCAGCGTGACAGACCAGCCCCCAACGTTGTTGGTTTGTATGAATCGCCACTCCTTCGCGAATGACCATTTCAAACAAAACGGCACGTTATGCGTCAACGTGCTTTCCGGTGAACATCAGGATTTATCAGGGGTTTTCGCCAATGCCAGTTTGCGTTCAGAACAACGCTTTGGGTATGACAACTGGCAGGTGCTGGCCAGCGGTGCACCGGTTTTAAGCTCATCGGTCGCAAGCTTCGATTGCATCATTGATACCTGCCATGAAGTGGGCAGCCATACGGTCTTTTACTGCCAGGTGCAGGCGGTTCGTATCAGCGAGCAGCCACGCGGGTTGGTCTATTTTAACCGTCGTTACCACACCATCGGCGACGATGTTAAAGCGTAAGCGGAAATTCAACCAACGAGGTAACGCTTCATGAGTGATATCGCGGAAAAAAATGCGCAGGCCTCTACGGCTGCTCCGCACGATGCAAAACAAATGCGCAAACTTATCATCGCATCTGTGTTTGGCAATGCGCTGGAATGGTATGACTTCTTTCTGTACGGGACAGCTGCGGCACTGGTGTTTGGCCCTTTATTCTTCCCGGTTGGGGGCGACCCACTACAGGGAACATTGCTGGCGTTTTCAGGGTTTGCGGTGGGCTTTCTGGCCCGCCCGTTGGGTGGGATTGTCTTCGGGCATCTGGGCGATCGCTACAGCCGTAAGATGACGCTTATCATGACTCTGACGCTAATGGGGGCGACTACCTTCGTCATTGGTCTGCTTCCGGTTTATGCCCAGGTTGGAATTTGGGCCCCGATATCGTTAATCAGCCTGCGTTTTTTACAGGGTGTGGCATCGGGCGGGGAGTGGGGCGGCGGCGTATTAATGTTAAGTGAAAACGCACCACCGACACGACGCGGTTTCTACACAGCATGGAGTCAGATGGGCGTGTCGGGCGGTTTTGTCTTATCTGCGTTTGCCTTTTATCTGGTGCAGAAACTGCCGGAATCCTCTTTTATGAGCTGGGGTTGGCGCGTACCGTTTTTATTGAGTCTGCTGATTTTTCTGGTGGGTGTTTATATTCGTAAAAACATCCGTGAAAGTCAGACATTCCAGCAGGCAAAGCCACAAGAAAAACACGAAAAAATCCCCCTGGTTGTCCTGATTCGCGATCACCGCAAGGCATTGCTACAGGCCATTGCGCTGCGTTTACCCGAAAATGGCGCGTCCTATATCTTTTTCACCTTCTCGGTGGTGTATGCCAAACACATTGGCATCAGTACCGGCATCATTATCAGTGCGGTGACGCTCGCCATGCTGGTGGAGTTTTTCTCGATTCTGTTCTGGGGGATGCTGTCTGACCGCATCGGCCTGAAGCCTGTTTACTACATTGGTGTGATTGGCCTGTTGGTGATGGCTTTCCCTTTCTTCTGGCTACTTTCTACCGGCGATTATGGCTGGATTATGGTGGCGATGCTGCTGGGGTTACCGGTTTGCCATGGCGCGATGATTGGCACACAGCCATGCATCATGAGTGATCTCTTCCCGGTGCGAGTGCGCTATTCAGGGCTGGCACTGGGGCATGAAGTGGGATCTATTTTTTCTGGCGGGCTGGGGCCGATGCTGGCGGTAGCGTTGCTGATTGAATTTGATGCTTACTGGCCTGTTTCATTATTGCTGATTGGCTATGCGCTAGTGGCCTGGATTGCGCTGTGGAGTTTGCCATCACAAGACTCGTCTGCAAGCCAATCTGTCATGCCTCGTTTAACTCCAGGAGTCGTCAATGAGTCTCACGATTGAGTCAATTTCTTGCAGCCTTGTGGATATCCCCACCATTCGTCCGCATAAACTGTCGATGGCAACCATGGGATGCCAGACGTTGACCATCATCAAAATGACGTGTGCGCAGGGGGTTGTCGGATGGGGCGAGGCGACCACTATCGGTGGTTTGAGCTATGGCTCAGAAAGCCCGGAAGCCATTAAATCTGCCATTGAGGCCTATCTGGCACCATTGCTGTGCGGAAAGACGTTTAACGGTGTAGCAACGCTTGCGGAAACCATGAACGCCAGCGTGAAGGGAAATACCTTTGCAAAATCAGCGCTGGAAACTGCATTTCTTGATGCACAAGGCAAAGCGCTGGGATTGCCGGTCAGTGACCTGCTGGGCGGGGCACTCACTCAGCGTCTTCCTGTGCTCTGGACGCTGGCCAGTGGCGATACAGAGAAGGACATTGAAGAAGGAAAGCGCCTACTGGCAGAAGGGCGACACAATACCTTCAAACTCAAGATTGGTGCGCGCGGGCTTGATGTGGATATTCGTCATACGCTGGCGATTAAAAACGCTCTTGGCAGTGATGTCAGCATTCGTGTTGATGTGAACCAGGCATGGGATCTCAGCACGGCTATCAAAGGGTTGGCGCAGTTGCAGGAAGGTGGAATCGACCTGGTGGAGCAGCCAACTGGGCTGTGGGACAGGCAAGGTTTAATTAATCTGAGCCAGCGTTTTTCCATTCCAATTCTCGCGGATGAAGCCGTGGCGACCAGCCACGATGGTTATGCACTGGCGAGTGGCGGATTCACTGGAGCCTGGGCGCTTAAAATTGCCAAAGCAGGCGGTCCGGTGCAGGCGCTTAAACTCGCACACGTGGCGCAGGCGGCAGGCATTGGGCTGTATGGCGGCACGATGCTGGAAGGCACATTAGGTACAGTCGCTTCATTGCACGCCTGGTCGACAGTAAAAATGCAGTGGGGGACAGAGATGTTCGGTCCATTGTTGCTCAAGGATGACATTGTGGTACGCCCGCTGGAATACAGCCACGGGCAAGTCACATTACCGCAGGGCCCCGGATTGGGCATCGAAATCGACGAAGATAAACTGAAGTTTTACACCAGAAAATAATAATTACCCTACAGTGAGGAATAAACAATGTCAGTTAATCCGGTAAAAACATCTGAGTTAGAAAAATTACTTGCCGTTAGCAGTGGCTTAGTTTCCCTTCAAGGCAACGAGCGTTTTAAATCAATTATGCATCAGTTGCTCGGTGATATTTGTCATTCGATTAAGAAGTTCGATATTACCGATGAAGAATTTTGGCTGGCAGTGAATTATCTGAATGAATTAGGCGAGCGCAAAGAGGCCGCATTATTGGCGGCGGGGTTAGGGTTGGAACATTATCTTGATATGCGCGCTGATGAAAAAGAAGCCGCCGCCGGGAATGAAGTGGGCACGCCACGGACCATCGAAGGGCCGCTGTATGTCGCCAATGCACCTCTGAGCCAGAATTACGCCCGCATGGATGATGGTACTGAGCAATCGGAAATTATGTGGTTGCACGGGAAAGTGACAGATGCGAACGGTAAGCCAGTAGCTGGGGCGATTGTCGATATCTGGCATGCAAACACGCTGGGGGGATATTCGTTCTTTGATCAATCACAAAGCCAATATAACCTGCGCCGCCGTATCCAGACGGGTGCTGATGGTAGCTATGCTGTGCGCAGTATTGTGCCTTGCGGCTATGGTTGCCCGCCTGATGGCCCAACCCAAAAATTGTTAACCGAACTGGGCCGCCATGGTAATCGCCCGGCACATATTCATTTCTTTATCTCGGCACCTGGTTTCAAACATCTAACTACGCAGATTAACCTCAACGGTGATGCCTACTTATGGGATGACTTTGCTTTTGCCACCCGTGAAGAATTGATTGCCGACCCAGTTAAAATTAATGATGCCAACATTGCCGAGAGCCGTAATATCCATCAGCCACACACTGAAGTGAATTTTGACTTCACACTGGTACCGGCCATTGATAATAACGAAGATGCGAAAATTAAAAGATTACGTGTGATGGAATAATACTGAACTAATAAACACCTGAACATATCGTTTTATTGTTACAACGATATGCTCAGGGTCTTAAATAATATTAAGTAATTTCTCCCAGCGCACTTCCAGCCTCAATTGAATGACCGGTTACAGCGTGCTGTTTCAAGGTTCCGCTGCGATGCGCCACAACCTGAACCTCCATTTTCATGGCCTCCATTACCGCAATAACCTCGCCTTCCCGCACGGCTTTGCCTTCTTCTGCCAACCAACTGTGAAGCAGGCCAGAAATAGGTGCTTCAACCGCTGTTTCATTGACGAGTTCGTGGGTTGTTTGTACTACGTGACCAGGCTCCGACAAGGCTGCTCCACGCAGCAAGTTTGCGGGCAAACCAAGTTGCACACGACGGCCATCAAGTTCAATCCAGGTGCGGGTTAAGGTTTCATCCGTTTTAGGTGTTTGGCGCGGAGCAAACTCAATGCGGCCTGCAAAATCGGTTTCAATCCAGCGGGTGTGAACGGCGAATTCTTTTGTGAAATCGGCATCGTCCATCACCGCGCGATGGAACGGTAGCACTGATGCGACGCCATCAATTTCAAACTCACGTAGAGCGCGACGAGCGCGCGCAATCGCCTGTTCGCGGGTGCTGCCAGTCACAATCAGTTTTGCCATTAGCGAGTCATAACTGCCGGGCACGCTTGAACCGGCGTCAACACCACTGTCGACACGAATCCCTGGCCCGCCTGGAGCACGGAATACGGTGACTTTGCCAGGCGTGGGTAAGTATCCTTTTCCGGCATCTTCTGCATTAATGCGAAACTCAAATGAGTGGCCGCGCGGTGCAGGCGTTGCCTGAATGCTAAGTGGCAGACCTTCGGCGATACGTAACTGTTCCACCACAATATCGAGCCCCGTCGTCTCTTCGGTGACAGGGTGCTCCACCTGGAGGCGAGTGTTCACTTCGAGGAACGAAAGTGTTCCATCACGGCTTAACAAAAACTCGACTGTTCCTGCGCCACTGTAGCCCGCATGAGCACAAATATCGTGTGCTGCTGCATGGATTTGTTCACGCAGGCTTTGGGTAATAAAGGGAGCTGGGGCTTCTTCCACCAGTTTCTGGTTACGACGCTGGAGCGAGCAATCACGGGTGCCGAGTACCACAACATTTCCATATTTGTCGGCAATCACCTGCGCTTCAATATGGCGTGGGCGGTCAAGATACTGTTCCACATAACACTCGGCGCGACCAAATGCGCTCAGTGCTTCGCGTGTGGCGGAGAGGTAAAGCTCTTCGACTTCTTCAAGTTTCCAGGCCACTTTCAAACCGCGCCCACCACCGCCAAAAGCGGCTTTAATCGCCACCGGCAAGCCGTGTGTGATGGCAAAATCGAGCACTTCAGCAGCACTATTGACGGGGTCTGACGTGCCTTTTACCAACGGCGCACCCACTTCCATCGCAATCTTTCGCGCCTGTACTTTGTCGCCGAGTTTTTCAATGGTGTCTGGTTGCGGACCAATCCAGATAAGCCCAGCGGCCTGTACGGCGCGAGCAAACTCAGCTCGTTCAGACAGAAAACCGTAACCAGGATGTACCATTGTGGCACCGCAGCGCAGGGCAATATCCACCAGTGCATCAATGTTTAAATAGGTGTCCGCAGAGCTTGTGCCGGGCAGCGCCCAGGCTTCATCGGCCATTTGAACATGCATCGCGTCGGCATCAGGGTCAGCATAAACCGCCACGGACTGTGCACCGTAGTCCCGGCAGGCACGAATAATACGAACGGCAATTTCGCCACGGTTGGCGATCAGAACTTTATGCGGCGCGATGGTCACTGGCTTCACTCCCTGTTAATTCAGTAAAGGGTTGGATGATGTTAAACCGGATGACGGCACCCGGAGGGATTTGTCCGGCCAAATCGAGATGATATTGCGCGACTGCGGCAATCACCGGATAACCGCCCGTTAACGGATGGTCATGCAAAAACAGCACGGGCTGGCCATTGGCGGGAACTTGAATCGACCCGCTGCAAGTGCCTTCACTGGGTAGTTCCTGATGCAGGCGGCGTTCCAGGCGCTGTTCTCCGGCAAGACGCAGGCCAATGCGGTTAGACTGCGGCGTGACCAGCCAGCCTTGGGCGGTCAGCTTTTCAAGTGCTTGAGTCGTAAACCAGTCGGTGCGCGGCCCAGAAATAATATCTAACGTCACTGTTTCGCCCACGGCTGGAAGCCCAGATGGGGGAAGTTCATCAAGCAGAACGGCGTTGCAATGCGGATGTGCACCGGTCTGTAAAATATCGCCAACACAAATCGGCTCCGGGCCTAACTGCGCCAGACTGTCACGCGCAGCGCTTCCCAGTATTTGCTCGACAACAAACCCGCTGCGAACCGCCAGATAGCTACGCAAACCGCGAGTGGGTGTTCCAACGTGGATTTCATCTCCGGCGGCTAAATTCAGTGGACGATAGCTCTCAACAAAGAAACGCTCACCTTCGGCAGTTTTCAGGGTTAACGGGCAGGGTGCACCGGTAATACTGATGACGACATCGCCGTTTGCCCTCGCTCGAAAACCACCCTGGGTTATCTCAAGGCAGGGTGAATGGTTCGGGTTACCGACAATGCGATTTGCGGTGTGCTGCGCATTTTTATCCATTGAGCCTGATTCCGACAGGCCGAGAGAGGCTTTCCCGGCGCGTCCGTCATCTTGCCACGTTGTTTGCAGCCCGGTAGCAAGCACCGTCATGGTTGCGCTTTCACTTGCAACTGGCTGGTGCTGGCGGGTCTTGGTAGGCAGTGAAATCATTGTCGATTTTGCATCACTATCAACAAACTGAACCTGGCTGCCAGGCAACAGCAGTGCGGGCTGCTCGCGAGCCAAATCCCACATGTGTAATTCAGTCTGGCCGATGAGTTGCCAACCGCCAGGGCTGGCTTGCGGATAAATCCCGCTGAACTCTCCAGCAAGTGCCACAGAACCTGCGGGGATACGCGTGCGCGGTGTACTGCGACGCGGAATTTGCCAGCCGCCTGTGTCTGAAACCATATAGGCAAAACCAGGAGCAAAGCCGGTGAACGCAACGTTCCAGACTGATTCCTGGTGGCGACGGATAACTTCCTGAATGTCGACGCCCATCAGTTCAGCAACAGCGGGAAGATCTTCGCCGTTATAGTTCACGGGGATAGTCACCAATGGGCCACTGCGGCTGCCGTGTTGCGTCAAACGCCGCTGCGATATTTTTTCTGCGAGCTGCGCCATGCTGGTTTGCAGGGGGTGATAGCGAATCAGGAGCGTGCGTGCTGCCGGGATAATTTCTTCTATTCCTTTTTCTGGAAATGCACTGAGCGCATCAAAAAGTGCCAGCGTGTCGTCAAGTGAGGCGAGTTCTACCAGGAAGCTGCTGAGGTTTACGGCTAAAAATCTCACTTCACGCTCCCTGCCAGGCGGCATCGGGAACATCGGTAATAAACATGTGGCCTGGTGCGTGGCTAAGGGCAAAAGGCACAGCAGATTTCATGACTGCTGCCTGCGGCGTAACGCCACATGCCCAGAACACCGGGATTTCACCGGGCTCAATACGTACCGGGTCGCCAAAGTCAGGGCGAGAAATATCACTGATACCCAGCAGATGCGGCTCGCCAATATGAACCGGTGCTCCGTGTACCGCCGGGAAGCGGCCACTGATCATCACCGCATCAGCCACTCGATCAGCCGGGATAGGGCGCATGGAAACGACTAACTCACCTTGCAAGCGGCCCGCCGGGCGGCAAAGACGATTGGTTTTATACATGGGCACGTTGCAGGCATCGGTAATATGGCGCACGTCGATACCCGCTTCCCGCAGCGGCGTTTCAAAGGTAAAGCTGCAACCGATCAAAAAGGTGACTAAATCGGGGTGCATTTCCCAGACTGCGCGGGCATCGGTGATTTCATCCACCAGTTTGCCGTGCTCCCAGACGCGGTAGCGCGGGATATCTGTGCGTAAATCAGCCTCTTCCGCCAGCACCGTCTGATGGCCGCCAGCTTCTATAACATCCAGCACCGGGCAGCTTTGCGGGTTGCGTTGGGCATAGAGCAGAAAATCAAAAGCCCAGTCTCGCGGCAGACAAATCATGTTCGCCTGAGTCATGCCAGGCGCCATTCCGGCAGTGGGTTTATCAAAACCGTTACGAATAGCAAGGCGTGCTTCGCGCGCGGCAGTAATCGCCTGCTGGCTGGCTTTCATTAATGTTGTCATAGCCGTTCCTTATGCCTGAGGGATGAATGAGCGAATTGCGATGCCCTGAGCCTCAAGCAACACACGGATCTGGCTTGCCATGGCTATCGCACCAGGGCTGTCGCCGTGCACACAAATGGACTCGGCCTGAATCGGCGTGAATTTGCCTTCGATGGACTGCACGCCACCTTCGGTTATTAATTGCAACATACGTTCTGCCACTTGTTGAGCATCGTGCAACACAGACCCTGCTTCACGACGGGAAACCAGCGTGCCATCTGCGTGATAGGCGCGGTCGGCAAAGGCTTCAGCAATCGTGCTCAATCCCTTTTGCTGTGCCAATTGCAGCACCGGTGAACCCGCCAGCCCAACCAGCGGCAACTGCGGGTCAACCGCCAGAATACCGTCGATTACAGCCAGTGCCTGGCGTTCGTTATAAGCAATGGTGTTGTAGAGGGCACCGTGAGGTTTGACGTAACGTACTTTAGTGCCTGCGGCGCGAGCCAGCCCTTGCAGCGCGCCAATCTGGTAAATGACATCAGCGGTTAGCTCGTCGCTTGCGATGTCCATATTGCGGCGGCCAAATCCCACCAGGTCGGGGTAGGCGACATGCGCACCTACCGTCACACTCTGCGCTTTTGCCGCTTTCAACGTTTCAAAAATGCCTGCCGGGGAACCGGCGTGAAAACCGCAGGCCACGTTCGCGCTGCTAACCAGTTTCAGAATTGCGGCATCGTCGCCCATGCTCCACTGCCCGAAGCTTTCGCCCAAATCGCTATTGAGATCAATCGTTCTTAACATGTGCTTTTCCTCAGACAACTTTCAGGAAATTGAAAATAGCGCCAACGGAGAGCGCGCCCATGTACCAGGTCAGCGCACAGGTAACTAGCCCCGACCAAAGCAGCCAGCGTGGATATTTATAACCCGACATCAAGTCGGCTCGTTTCCAGCCCACGTAAACAAAAATAGTCAGGCCAATAGGTAAAATCAGGCCGTTGAAGCCGCCGGCAAAGACCAGCAGTGCCGCAGGTGCTGTGCCCAACAGCAGATAAACCACCAATGAAACGGCGATAAATATAATGGTCGCGATGTTCCGTTGGCGTTCCGTCATTTTCTGATTAAACACTGTCATGAAGCTGACTGATGTGTAGGCTGCGCCAATGACGCTGGTCAGTGCTGCGGCCCAGAAGATAAAGCCGAAGATCCTGACGCCAATGCTGCCAACGGCATGTTGAAATGCCTGTGAGGCTGGGTTTGCAACCTGACTGGAAATATCCAGTGTTACCCCACTTGCCACCACACCCAGCACGGCCAGGAACAGTACGTAACGCATTAATCCTACGACCAGGATACCTTTAGTTGCCGCAGAGGAAACCGCTGCAATATTTTCGACGCCAGTCATGCCTTTATCTAACAGGCGATGCGCCCCGGCATACGAGATGTAACCGCCCACGGTACCGCCCACAATGGTGGTTATCATGGCAAAGTTCATGC
>NZ_VEXQ01000041.1 GCF_006376615.1 Buttiauxella sp. B2 | reverse complement strand
GGAATTTAAAGGCCTGCAATCGTTTCATGTGTTGAATTTTGGCAGAAGTTAGGTAGAAAACCGTGCCTTATATCCCCGCCCTGAAGGTCGAGGCTTTACGGCACACCAGGTAAGTGTCACGGCAAATCGAGCCATTAACTTTTAGGGTTCTGTCGCATTAAGGTGATACCTGGTAACATACTGTTTTTTTTTATTGTAATATTATCTGCTCATATCTCTGATCCGAAACACCTTCAAACGTCTGCATTATCTCATTGATGTTATTGCCCAGTGCCTTCGTGATTTGGAAGAGATGATGACGGAACGCGGTATCTCCGTTGACCATTCCACACTACATCGTTGGGTTATTCGCATGGTGCCGCGTTTCGTCGTCATAAATGCAGTGTGGGCCGTCGGTGGCGAATGGATGAAACCTATATAAAAGTTAAAGGTCAGTGGAAATACCTGTACCGGGCAGTTGATACCTGCGGTCAGACTGTCGATTTTCTGCTGACGGCAAAGCGGGATGCGGCGGCAGCTCTGCGTTTCTTCCACAAGGCTATCCGAGAAGTCGTGAGCATTGATAAAAGTGGCTCCAATACGGCAGCGTTAGACGCACTCAATGCCGGGAAACCTGATGAAGAAACCATCATGTCAGGCAGAGTAAGTACCTGAATAACCTTGTTGAGCAGGATCACCGGAATATCAAACGGCGAATACATCTGATGCAGGGATTTAAGTCATATCTACGGTCGCAGACGGTTCTGGCGGGCATCGAATTGATTCACATGATACGCAAAGGGCAATATCAACATTCGCAAAGTGATGGATTGTCACCCGCGGAACAATTTTATTTACTGGCTGCCTGAATAATCGTCAACGCCGCTGTTGCTGACCTGTCGCCGTTAACGTGACACAACCTTAATCTTGGCGTCTCATTGGCGCGACGATGAAGTTTACGCCCAGTTCCTGCAGACGATGTAATACCGTCCCCGGTGTCCCCTGATTAACAATCACCGCGTCAAACTCCGTCAGGCGCGCGAAACTGTTCAGTGCACGACGCTCAAATTTGGTGTGATCTGCCAGCAAAATACGTTTATTTGCCGCATCGAACATTGCGCGTTTAGTCTCTACGGTTTCTGCTGACTGGTGAAATACACCGTCGTCGACAATTGCCGACATGCTGACAAAAAACATATCAGCGCGCAGATTTTGAATTTCATTACGCGTCATCCGCCCCATGAAGGCATTACACCAATTGTAATACTGCCCTCCCAATCCCATTAGCGTGATATCACGAGCATCTTTCAGTTCAGTCATCAACGTCAGTGAGTTGGTGATAACGGTGAGCGGCGTTTTAGTCGGCAGGAAACGCGCCAATTGCAGCACGGTGGTTGAGTCATCTAAAAATAATGCTTGTCCAGGTTCGATAAAGCTGGCCGCAACCTCGGCAATGGCCCATTTTTCCTCCTGCTGCCGACTGGCACGATACAGGCCACTAGACTCGACGAGGCTCGTTGGCGTGGCCGACACGACACCACGCGTTTTATGCAATAACCCTTTATCCGCCAGCTCGTCAATATCTCGGTGTGCGGTCATTAGGCTGATATCGAAACGCTCAGTAATATCCTCAATGCGGATCGCACCTTCTTGCATCACAGCTTCGACAATTAACTGCCGACGAGCACGTTGACGCGCCTGACGGCTATCGCCGGGCAATGGCTCTGCCATGAAAGTGTCCACTGAATTATCCTGAGAGGAATTAGCCATCATTCAATCCGTTAGCAAAAACATAAGTGAATTGCAGCACCGCCAATGGAGTCCGACCCATCGGCGGTGTGCTCGTGTTAATTATTTCGAGAGTACAAAAGGTGACGTGTACTTAGCTGCGTTGTCTTTAGTTATCAGTACACAGTCAAAAAGCTGCTTCTCACTCGAAGCACCCGTCTTACCGGTCTTGAGGAAATGGTCTGCCTGTTCAACCGCTTTAGCAGAAAACACTGCCACTGGCTGCAACACAGTATACGTCAGCTCACCCGCTTTAACTGCATCCACCGCATCAGGCGAACCATCAAAGGCGCCCACGGTAACTTGCTTCAGCTTGCCCGCTTCTTTCAGTGCCGCAATAGCCCCCAGCGCCATTTCATCGTTACCGCTGATCACCCCTTTAATATCCGGGTGGGCCTGCAACATTGATTGCATTTTGTTGTACCCTTGGGTGCGATCCCAATTCGCCACTTCTTTGCCTACTTTATCTAAATCTGGATACTGAGAAAGTACCGTCGCGTAACCATTGGCGCGGGTAGCCGCATTATTATCGGAAGGCGAGCCAAGCAGTTCAACATATTTTCCTGAGTCACCGGTGGCCTTCACCCACTCCATCGCCCCCAGTGCCGCTCCCTGAGCATTATTAGAAACCAACTGTGATTTTGCTAAACCGCTCTGGTTCAATTCCGCATTAATGACGAAAACAGGAATGCCCGCAGCAATCGCCTTTTTCACTGAGCCAACCGACCCGTCGGCGTTCGCAGGGTCAAGAATAATCGCTTTTGATTTATTAGTAATGGCCGTATCAATCAACTGACTTTCGGTATTGGTGTCCCCTTTATGGGCACTGACTAAAGCCTGATAGCCCAGTTTTTCTGCGGCTGATTTGGCAACCTGCCCTTCGGTATACCAGTACGGGTTAGAAGGATCGTTGACTATTATTGTCATCAGCCCTTGATTCGCCCATACAGGGCTGGATAAGGTGGTCAGTACCGCTGTGGCTGCTATCAGTAAAAAACGCTTGCTGTTCAACATAGTGAGTGCTCCATTTTGCAGGGTAAGGATTTTATTTGCACCGTTAAACGGTGCTTATGATGTTATTTACTGCGCCGTCCGTACTGAAGGGTATTAAGCAATACCGCCAGCACGATCACTGCGCCCGTAAATACCGTTTGCCAGTATGCCGAGACACCGATAATCACTAGACCATCGGACAAAAAACCGATGACAAAAGCGCCGAGCAATGTACCGCGCACATTGCCTCGCCCACCGGTCAGCGCAGCACCGCCAATGACAACCGCCGCGATGGCGGTTAATTCATAAGTGGTACCCGCCGTTGGCCCAGCTGAGGTTAGTTGTGAAGAAAGCACCAGCCCAGCCAGCGCCGCGCAAATGCCAGAAATAACATACACGGTGATTTTGACGCGCTTCACCGGTACGCCGGAAAGATCAGCCGCACGCTCGTTGCCGCCAGATGCATAAAGCCAGCGGCCAAAAGCCGTACGTGATAATAAAAAACCGCAGGCTAGTGCTACTGCCGCCAGCTCCAACACGCCAACCGGAATACCAAACATGCGATTAAAGCCCAGCCACTCAAAACCGGTATTACCCAACGCTTCGCTGCCGGAAAGTTTGTTATAGGTCAGCCCGTTGGTCATCAGCAGCGCGGCACCGCGTGCGACATACAGTGAACCGAGCGTGGCGACAAAAGCAGGGACACGAAAAATGGCAATTAATACGCCGTTGATAAGCCCCACCAAAGCCCCTAAAGTCAGGGTCAGCAACACCACCGCCCAGACGGGGAAATATAGCACCACGCCCAGAGACTCTAGGTTTACGCCCTGCATCAAAAATCCGGCAAAAACCCCGGCCAGACCGAGCGTTGATCCCACGGACAAATCGATACCGCCGTTTAAAATAACCAACAACATACCAATGGCAGGTAGGCCAAAAATCACCACATGTGACGCCATCGTTAAGAAGTTAGAACTGGAAAAATAGTTCGGCGATAGTGACGAAAAAACGGCAATAATCGCCAACAAGGCGAAGAAGGCGCGACCTTTTAGTAGCCATTGTGCGGCAAAGGTGACTATAGCCCCTTGCCCACTGGCCGGAGCGATAGTGTTGATCACGGGCAACGCGCGGATTTTCTCGTTCATAATTGAAGCTCCATTCAGATTCAGACGCTTACGGACTCGCCGGAGGCGGCCATGATGCATTCTTTGGATACCGATGCGTCAAAGATGGCGCTAATTCGCCCTTTGCTCATCACGACAATACGGTGCGCCACGCTCAGGCATTCCCCCACTTCAGAAGTGGAGTAAATGACCGCCAGTCCTTTACGCGCATTTTCCGCTAACAGGCGGAAGACTTCGGCCTTGGCACCGATATCAATTCCACGACTAGGCTCATCAAGCAGAATGACTTTCGGGCGTGTCGCCAATACTTTGCCGATCACAACTTTTTGCTGATTGCCACCGGAAAGTGAACCGATATCGGCTTCGCCTCCAGCGGTTTTAACCGTCACATTACGAATAGAATCATTGATTAATGCCTTCTCTTGCTTGAAGGACAGCACCATTTTTTTGACAATGTCACTGATACTGGCGAGTGACAGGTTTTCTCCGACGGACATGGTTTGTACAAGGCCATCACGCTGACGATCTTCTGGAACCAGCGCCAAGCCACGCTTAATCCGGCTGGCGATGCTCAGTGTGGAAATGTTTTGTTCTGCAAGGGACACCGTTCCGCTAGCCGTAGGAAGCCGCCCGGCGATGCACTCCATCAGCTCGGTACGCCCCGCCCCCATCAACCCATAGATGCAGACGATTTCACCGGCTTTGACGTTGAGTGACAGGTTATCTACCGCTAAATATTCACCTTTTCCCTGTACACACAACTTATTGATGTTCAACGCCGTCTCCCCGAATTCGTATCCCGACGGTGGGCAACCGAGGTCAAAATGATCACCTACCATATTGCGCACGATCCACTCCAGATCGATGTCGCTGCGGTTAGCTTTTGCTGTCATCACCCCATCACGCAGCACCACGGCTTGATCGGTAATTTCCAACGCCTCCTCCAGGTGATGAGAGATATAAACAATCGCCACGCCGCGTCTGGTCAAATCGCGGATTATTTTGAACAGTACTTTCACTTCTGCCGCACTCAATGCAGAAGTCGGCTCATCCATAATCAAAATGCGTGCATTGACTGAAAGAGCCCGGGCAATCTCGACAATTTGCTGCTGCCCAAGACGCAACACCTCAGCGGGTATCAGAGGGTCAATGTCCTCTTCGAGTTCAAGCATCAGTTCACGAGTTATTCGCTCCTCTTCAGCAAAATCAACGCCGGAAGCATGGGATATTTCACGACCAATAAAGATGTTGTCGCGCACATTGAGATTGGGTGCGAGATTCAACTCCTGATGAATAATTGAGATGCCGCATTCGCGGGCTTGCGTGGCTGAGGAAAAGATGCAAGGTTTGCCGTCAAGAATGATCTCACCGGACGTTGGCGTGACGACGCCTGAAAGGATTTTCATCAGCGTCGATTTACCCGCGCCATTTTCTCCAAACAACGTTGTCACTTGGCCGCAGCGAATCTCAAAGTTGACGCCTTTCAGGGCATGGTTAGATCCATAAATCTTGCTGATATTATTCGCGGCCAGTACCACATCGTGCTGTACCAGCGCCGCATTTAAAGTGGCATTAATCATTGGATCTCAATCCTCACAGGTGTGACCAGCCAGTTATCCGGACTAAGTAATCTAAAGATCCCAACAACTTTCACCTGTTTACCACTGAGTAAAGAGGTATCAAGCGGTGCCAGCACTATCGATTTCATCGCCTGATTAATCGAAGTTCCGGCGTTCTGGTACTCGATTTGATTGGTGAAATCACCAAACATAATTTTTCCTGTCGCATCACGCAAATCGGTACCCGTAATGACCGGGCCGGTTTGCAAACGAAGATGTAGCGAAGGCGGAACGTCTGCCACCATGATGGTGTAGAGCCCTTTCTTGCCGCTGCCCACAGTACCGGTGAACGAAATCGGGAACACTGGCAGTGGCGAACCAACGCCATATTTGTCTATCGCCTGCTGGCGATCTTCTTTGAGTCGCATTGCCAGTTCACTGGCGGGCACCGCACGACTCTCAACGTTCTTCTGAATGGAAGGGAAAACCTTAGGGCCATAGGCTTCCATTGAAAAACCCTGCTCCTGGGTATCGGAAAACGAACCGATAGCCACGACTTTGGTATCCAGAGCAATCCCGCAAATCACCAGTGCAACGGCAAGACAGGATGTAGCTATGCGCCTTGATGGTCCCCTTTTTGCCAATGCTGGCAGTGCAGCCTGAGTACTCATATCCCACCTCCTCCTCTTTCCGCTCTGGTTATCGTGCAGTGTTAACATTTGAAATGTTATATATGCGATATGTTATGTGATAAAAATGTTAGAAACATGTGTCTGTGTCAATTGCAATTCTAACCTTTTCTCTGGAAGGGGATCTGGATCTAGTTCTGGGTGTCGACGTGCTATTTTTGAACAAAACCGAGAAGGGAAATAACCGTAAAAATATATTTCTTCATACTTAAAAATGAAAAACACAATGTTAAATTTAAAAAATATTATTATAAAACAATAATTTAAAAAATTAAAAATAAAAAAACACACTGAACAAATGATACAAACGTCATTATCACCCCTGACGCTATCTTGAGAGCTATCACCGCAGGACACACAAATAAAATGTGATCTTACTCGCTATTTTATGTGAAATATTATTTTCAAAACGAAAAATAATGCACCCGTAGTGTTAACTTAGTGATATTTGATGTATCCATTACATATCATTTTGTTTACATAAAATTAACCACCGGTTTCCGATGCTGGCAGGGGAGAAAAAATGGATCATCGCGCAATTATTCTCGGTATCGACTCCGGGACTTCCGTTGTCAAAGCGGTAGCTTTTGATCTCGAGGGGCAGCAACTCGGCTGCGCCTCCGTACGCAACACCTACTACCGCCATATAGATGGTTCTGCTTTGCAGTGTATGGATAAAACCTGGCAGGATTGCGCTCTCGCTATTCGCAAGCTCGGTGAGCAGATCGAAGATCTTCCACGTCGTGTTGCCGCCGTTTCCGTCACCGCTCAAGGCGATGGCAGCTGGTTTGTGGATACGCATAACCGGCCTCGCGGTCAGGCTTGGCTCTGGTTGGATGCCCGGGCAGCAGGCACGGTGAAAAATCTAGAACAACATGAACTGGCTCTGGCGCGATTTCAGGCAACAGGCACTGGGCTAAATACCTGTCAGCAAGGCGCTCAGTTGGCCTTTATTGAGAGCCAGTATCCTGAATTACTCGATAGCTCTGATGCCGTGATGCATTGCAAGGACTGGCTGTACCTAAATTTGACTGGCGTTCGTGCAACAGACCCGTCCGAAGCCAGTTTCACATTTGGCAATTTCCGCACCCGGCGCTACGACGAAACCGTGATTGAAGCACTCGGCTTAACCCATCGTCGCACGCTGTTCCCGGAGATCATTGAAGGCACCGAAGTCACTCATCCGCTCACTGAAGAAGCCGCGCGAGTCACCGGACTGCTAGCGGGCACTCCGGTTTGCCTTGGCTATGTCGATATGGTGATGACCGCGCTTGGCGCCGGTGTGTTTACCGGTGATGCAAATACAGCCTGCTCAGTGATTGGCTCCACGGGCGTCCATATGCGCGCAGTCAGTAACGATGACGTGTATCTGAATGAAGCTCGAACCGGGTATGTCATTGCTCTGCCCTCACCAGGCATGGTGACTCAGGTACAAACCAATATGGCCTCGACACTGAACCTCGACTGGTTGCTGAACATAGTCCAGTCACTGATCTGCCAGTTTGGCGGTCAGGTCGATCACGCCACCTTGCTGCAGCATATCGATCGTTGGCTGAGTGAATCGCGTCCTGGTTCGCTGATGTATCATCCCTATATCTCACTTGCTGGGGAACGTGGCCCTTTCGTCAACCCCGATGCGAGGGCAAGTTTTATTGGACTCGGCTACAGTCACGGCTTCGCCGACATGGTTCGAGCAATTATCGAAGGCATGGGGATGGCCGCGCGTGATTGCTATCGAGCAATGGGCAGTGCAGCACCTGAAGAACTCCGTCTGTCAGGCGGTGCCATTCGATCACCTCAACTACGTCAGATTCTGGGAGCCTGCATCGGTGCGCCTGTGCGCAACAGCACACGGGAAGAAGCCGGTGCTGCTGGCGCCGCAATGATGGCAGCCGTTGCAATTGGTGTTTATCCCTCTATTTCTCAGTGTGTCGACACCTGGGTTACACCATTACTTGGTGAGCGCGAATACCCCGATGCGATGCTCATCGAGCGGTATAACGCACTTGATGTGAGCTATCAGCAGTCCCGCGACCTGCTTCCACCGGTTTGGCGAGATCTGCAACATTTGTTACCCCAACAACTGACCCCTCCTGTGAGTGATGGGACAAATATCGCAGCCGAAAGGAGCCTTAAATGAAAGAGTCTATATTGGATCTGTTTGTCATTGGCGGAGGGATTAACGGTGCCGGCATCGCACGTGATGCGGCTGGCCGCGGTCTGTCGGTCATGATGTGTGAAAAGGATGACCTCGCGCAAGGTACATCCTCGCGTTCGGGAAAGCTGGTTCACGGCGGACTACGCTATCTGGAATACTACGAGTTTCGTCTTGTCAGAGAAGCGTTGATCGAGCGTGAAGTTCTACTGAACTCCGCCTGCCATATTATCTGGCCGATGCGCTTTGTGCTGCCACATAATCCGACAGATCGCCCCGCATGGCTGGTTCGCCTCGGACTGTTCCTTTATGACCACCTTGGCGGGCGTAAAAAATTACCAGGAACGCGATCGCTTGATCTGAAACGCGATCCAGAAGGTGCCCCGATTCTGGACACCTATAAATCCGGTTTCGAATACTCTGATTGCTGGGTCGATGATGCAAGACTGGTCGCCCTGAATGCGCTTGATGCCGCCGAGCGCGGTGCCAGCATATTGCCCCGCACGCGATGCCTATCAGCCGTCCGTCAGCAGTCAAAATGGGAAATCACACTGCTGGATGAAAATACCGGTAAACAGCAGGTTGTGCATGCTCGCGCGTTGGTTAACGCCGCTGGTCCTTGGGTGCTAGATATTATCAAAAATGTGGCTAACGCTCACACCAGCCGCAGTGTCCGTCTGGTAAAAGGCTCACATATTATTGTCGATAAATTCTGGGAGGGACAGCAAGCCTACCTAGTCCAAAACCACGACAAACGCGTCATTTTTATCAATCCCTATGAAAGCAATAAAGCACTGATTGGCACCACAGATATTCCTTATGACGGCAAAGCCGAATCTGTCATGGCCGATGAACAGGAAATTAAGTATCTGATGGATGTGGTCAATCGTTATTTCAAAGTCAAACTGCGCCGTGATGATGTCATCACCCATTTTTCCGGTGTGCGTCCCTTGTTTGACGATGGCAAAGGCAACCCTTCGGCGGTGACCCGCGACTACGTTTTTGAGCTAGACGATCAACAAAATGCACCGTTGCTCCACATTTTCGGCGGTAAAATCACCACGTTCCGTAAACTTGCCGAACACGCCTTGCAGAAACTGGCACCTTATTTTCCGAAAATGGGTGCCGACTGGACGCGCAATGCCGTCTTGCCAGGCGGTGAGATAGCCAATGCTGATTTTGAAAGTTTCCAGCAGTCGGCCAAAGAACAGTATCCGTGGTTACCAGCCCCGCTTCGCAAACACTATTCACGTCTTTACGGCGCACGTCTTTCCACGCTATTGGGAGAGGCCCGCTCGCTGGACGATCTAGGGCAACATTTCGGCGCTAATCTGTTTGAAGCAGAAGTCCGCTATCTGGTGACATATGAGTGGGCTCAACAAGCCGAAGATATTCTCTGGCGGCGAACTAAGCATAAATTGCACCTGAGTCCGGCACAAATCGCCAGTTTCGAAACATGGTTCACTAGCAACCTGGCGGTAATACAAGCCCCAATGTCTGCTGCCAGCTAATAAAGGAAATGCTATGCCATTAACTTTGTCCCTGAACACCAACCCTTTAGTTAATCGGATTACCGACCCTGAATTGCTGATAAATTGCATCGCGCATGACATTCGCATCCGCGATGTGCAATTAACACATGAATTTATTAACCCGTCATGGCCTGCCGCGACCCTTCGCCGCTTAACGCGCCAGATGTCAGCACAAATGACGCGTACGGGCGTTCGCATCACCTCTGGAATGACCGGCCCTTATGGTCGGTTAAACCACTTCGGGCATCCTGATCCGGAGGTGCGCCGTTATTACATTAATTGGTTTAAAACATTTGCCGATATTATCGCTGAGCTCGGAGGTGAGTCAGTAGGTTCGCAGTTCGCCATTTTCAGTTGGCACGATTTTAATGACCTGCAGCGCAGGGAACAACTTATCGATATTGCTATCGACTGCTGGGCAGAAGTCGCGGATCATGCGAAGTCCTCCGGGTTACGCTACCTGTTCTGGGAACCAATGAGTGTTGGGCGTGAGTTCGGCGAAACTATTTCAGGTTGTCTGGCGCTTCAGAAACGATTGAGCGCAAGCCCGATGGCAATCCCTTTATGGATGATGGCCGATATCGATCATGGAGATGTCACCTCTGCCAATCCTGACGACTATGACCCCTACGCTTGGGCGCGCGCCGTACCTCCTTATTCACCCATTATTCACATTAAGCAGAGCATGATAGATAAGAGTGGCCATCGGCCATTCACTGCTCCATTTAACCAAAAAGGGCGCATTCAGCCACAACCGCTGCTGGAAGCGCTCGAACAAGGTGGTGCCCGAGATAATGAAATTTGTCTGGAGCTGAGCTTTAAGGAACGAGAACCGACCGATGGTCAGGTGGTGGCTGATATTGCTGAAAGCGTCGCCTTTTGGGCGCCTTATGTTGATAGTGGTATCAGTGATTTGCATCTATAAAAAAGAGTTTTGTATCAAGAGGATCGGGATGAAATACACTAATACAGCTCACGACACCGGGGACAATATTGCCTTACGTGCCGCCTGGCTTCACTTTGTGGGCGGCATGACACAATCAGATGTGGCCAAAAAGCTGGGCCTACCTTCCGTAAAGACTCATCGCCTGATCGCTCGCATGGTGGCTGAGGGTGCAGTGAAGGTGTCCATTGATGGTGATATCGTTGCCTGCCTTGAGCTGGAAGAACAACTCTGCCAGCGCTTTGGTTTGATGGAGTGCCGTATCGCCCCGGATCTCAGTGAAACCGGACTTCCTTTACGCGCCCTAGGTCAGGCTGGGGCTGATTATCTGATATCCGTTCTATCGCAGGGTAAATCCGGGACTATTGGGATTGGCCACGGGCGCACACTTTCCGCCATGATCCATTACTTGCCACGCCTTGCCGCCCCTGAGATATGCTTTGTCTCCCTGCTCGGATGCCTAACGCGTAATTATGCACTCAATCCCCACGATGTGATGCATCGCATTACTGAAAAAACCGGGGCGAAAGCCTATATGATGCCAGTCCCCTTTTTCGCCAATAACGCAGAAGATCGACGTGTGCTTTTAGCCCAGCGTGGCGTTGATGAGGTTTTCCGCATGGCTCGGGAGTCAACAACGAAGCTTGTGGGTATTGGAACCGTGACACCGGATACTCAATTGGTGGAAGTGGGCATGATTGATGAGAAGGATATGCAGGCAATTGCACATAATGGTGGCGTAGGGGAAATCCTCGGCCACTTCGTTAACTCGCACGGTGAGGTGTTATCTACCCCACTCACTGACCGTACACTGGCTGTACCGCTGGCTTTCGACCATCGCGACCATCTGATTGCTCTCGCTGGAGGAGAAGATAAGGTTGTGGCGATCCGTGCCGTGCTCAATAGCGGTATGCTTCACGGTTTGATCACCGACGAACGTACCGCCATATCCTTGCTCTCATAAACAACGAAAGACGTCAGGAGGTCGGTGCCTCTTGTCTTTATGCCACTGCACTTTGTCGTGGCTTATCGCTTAGACGAGCTTGTACCAGTTGCTCCAGCTTCTGCTGATCGGCAGCAAATAGGCGAATTCCTTCAGCCAGTTTATCAACCGCCATGGCATCTTGATGATGCAACCAGAGAAATTCCGCTTCGCTTAGTGGAGATGGGCGATGTTCCGCGTCCATAGCAGATGTCAGGCGCCGTGGCACATCGCCCTCGCACTGGATCAACTCGGCGAGTAGAGGAGGTGAAATAGTTAAGCGATCGCAACCCGCCAGCGCCAGTACCTGCTCGATACGACGGAAACTGGCCCCCATAATCACCGTATGATAACTATGTTTCTTGTAATACTGATAGATGTTACGTACTGACATCACGCCAGGATCGCTTTCTGGGTCGTAGTTTTGTACCGGCTGGTTCGCTTGATACCAATCGTAAATCCGACCGACAAACGGTGAAATTAACCAGACCCCAGCTTCTGCACAGGCTCTCGCCTGCGCAAAAGAGAATAATAGCGTCAGGTTACAATTAATCCCTTCTCGCTCTAGTTCTTCCGCCGCTTTAATACCCTGCCATGTGGCTGCCAGCTTAATAAGGATCTTCGACTTATCGATCCCCTGCTGCTGATACAAGCGAACCAATTTACGCGCCTTAGCGATACACAGTCCGCGGTCATAGGACAGCCGTGCATCCACTTCGGTAGATACACGCCCTGGCACTGATTTTGCCAGTTCCACACCAATGTTGACCGCCAACTTGTCGCTGGCATTCATCAACTGTGTTTCCGGCAAGCCGCCTTGAGCTGTCGCCCATACGATAGCGTCGTCGATAAGCGTCTGATAACGCGGCAACATAGCCGCTTTCAGAATCAAAGAAGGATTTGTGGTGGCATCTTCAGCCTCAAACTGGCCGATGGCGTCAATATCACCGCTGTCGGCCACAACAGTGGTAACGCGTTTAAGTGCATCTAACTGATTCATGACGAACACCTCGCGAAATTAAGCGCCTTTTTGTTCATAGAAGCTGATGCGGTCAACCTTGGGTGCTGAGCCTCCAGCTTCGAATTCAGATGTCATCCAAGCATCAACAATATTTTTCGCAAGCTCAGGACCAATCACCCGCGCACCAAGGGTAATGATTTGTGCGTCATTACTCTTACGCGCGCGCTGTGCAGAATAGGTATCGTGACACTGTGCAGCTCGAATACCTGGCACCTTATTTGCCACAATCGCCATGCCAATCCCGGTCCCACAAAGCAGAATTCCGCGATCATAGCTGCCATTACCGACCGCACTGGCAAGGTTCCAGGCAATGTCCGGATATATCAGTTCTTCCCCTTCCCCGTTGCTGAAATCGACAACCTCGATCCCCTGTTTAGCCAGGTGGGCAGTAACAATGTTCTTCAATTCAGTGGCGGCGTCATCGGCACCAATGGCAATAGTCGTCATGTGATCACCTCAATTATGATTTAACGTTCATATGACCATCATTCAATCATATGAACACTCAGTGAAAACTTAGATCCAACTGAGTATAAGTTCAATACGTATTCATATGTTCAGCATTAAAACAGCAGTTTTTGTAATGTTTATTTGAGAATCATCACATAATTAGTTTATTTCAACAGCCAGAAAAGCGACTTGCTGCTTATTATCTGTGAAATAATCGTGCAATACATGTGATAAAAAGTGTCCTCATAAGAACAAACAAAGAACATATGTTCATATGAAGAACGTAAATTAACCTACGATGAGAGACTGATCCATGCCGGAAAAACTTATATTGGGCATCAGCCTGAAGATGTATTTTGGTTACCAGCAGACTCTGGAATGGAGTCAGCGCATCGCCTCTGTTCTGCGTGAACATCCCCTTGCAAGCTCGAAAGATGCGGGCTTTTTCCTTTTTCCGTCAACGCCCGCCATCGCCGGTGTTCAAGCCTGCTTTCAAGGCACCTCAATGAAAATTGGCGCGCAGGATATGTCCTCCTGTGAACCAGGAGCGTGGACCGGTGAAACATCGGCCGCGATGCTGGCGGAAATGGGTTGCCAAGTCGTTGAACTGGGCCATGCCGAACGACGTCGTCATTTCCATGAAAGCCAAGACCTCATTAACCGAAAAATTCACATATCGCTGAATAACGGGCTGACGCCAGTTATTTGTATTGGTGAAGATGATCAAGTTACCCCAGCGCAGGCGATGAATATTGCTATAACCGAGGCAAAAGCCATTATTGACGCTTTACCAGAAGGATTGAGACACAAGGCACTGGTTTTTGCGTGGGAGCCAAAATGGGCCATTGGCGCGGCACAACCGGCGTCAGTTGCGTACATCCGCACAGTTTGCCGCGGTCTGAAGGAGGCGCTAAACGAGATGTCTCCTGAGAGTAAAGTGATCTATGGCGGCAGTGCTGGCCCAGGGTTACTCACCCAACTCTGGCCAGATGTTGACGGTCTGTTTCTCGGGCGATTTGCTCACCAGCCTACGGCATTCCAATCCATTCTTGACGAAGCGGCAGAACTACTAACATCGTAATCTGATATAATTTTTTTCTTTCGACCCTTATAAACCAGAGACGACGCCACACATGGATAAATCCAATCCTTCCCAAGATTTCGAGTTGCTAACGGAAATCGCCACCGCATATTACTGTGATGAAGCCACTCAGGAAGAGATTGCCAATAAATTTGGGTTTTCACGGATTAAAGTTGGCCGCATGCTAAAACGTGCACGTGAAGAAGGTATCGTCGAAATTAATGTGCGCTACCACCCGGTTTATAGCGCGCAATTAGAACAGCAGGTGCTGGCAAAATTTCCGGTAAAAAGAGTACTCATTGCCCTCGACCATCACGATGAAGATGAACAACGTAATCTGGTCGCCGCACAGGTCTCGTCGTGGCTCAATACCACTCTGAAGGACAATATGCTGGTAGCCGTTGGTCAAGGGCGAAATGTCGCCTCTGTTGCCGAACATGCCACGGTGACCCAATCCAGAAACTGTCGTTTTATTTGCGGTATTGGTGGCTCACATCGCCCGGGTGATGTCATTAATGCCGACCATATTAGCCGCTTGCTGGCGCGGAAATTCGGTGGATCCAGCGAGTCGCTCTATTCCCCTGCTTACGTCGAAAACGCGGAACTAAAAGCGGCATTAATGCAAAATGGCACCATAAAAGAAACGCTGGATCGCGCGCGTAAAGCAGATATTGCACTGGTCGGTATCGGTGATATGAATGAAGACTGCTACATGGTGAAACTCGGTTGGTTTACACCAAGAGAGATTAATTACGCCAGCCTGAATCAAGGCGTGGTAGGTGATATTGCTGGTTATGATTTCTTTAATGTACAAGGCGAACATGTTAATACTGTTATGGATGACCGGGTCATCGGTCTCAGCATTGAAGAGCTTCGCCATATTCCTTGTGTGGTGGCCATTGCGTCAGAGAACAGTAAAGCGCTCGCCATTATGGGCGCAATTCGCACTGGGGTCATTGATATTATCGCCACCAGTTCGCGCAATATTCGTACCATTTTAAGTATGCAGGGGCAGTAGTTCTGTTATGCATAACGGGGCTTTGTTGAATAAATCGAACTTTTTGCCGTTATCAGGATCAGATCACGACATTTCTGACGATATCCAAGCATCCCGTAGCAAAGCAAAAGTTCAAAATCACCAACTGGACAGCCTACAACAAGGCACTTATCAACCGCGGTTCGCTCACATTCTGGCTTGACGAGTCGACTATTCAGGCCTGGTATGACACCACGCCGTTCTCACGGGGGCGCCCACAACACGCCATCACCACCGTACTGATGCTTAAACGCGTGTTTCGCGCAAGGCTTTACCAGGTGTGCCGTAAAGCCTCGTCCTTCAGGGCGGGGATATAAGGCACGGTTTTCTACCTAACTTCTGCCAAAATTCAACACA